>NZ_SSOM01000030.1 GCF_029871235.1 Pseudomonas sp. BN411 | reverse complement strand
TGAATCGCCCCTAGTTTCGTAGACACCTCCAAGCCTCATAATGAGGCCCGTTAGGAGGTGCCATGAGCAACCAGCGTTACCCCGAAGAATTCAAAATCGAAGCGGTCAAGCAAGTGACCGAGCGCGGCCTCCCCGTAGCCGAGGTGGCAGCGCGGTTAGGCATGTCGGTGCACAGCCTGTATGCCTGGATCAAGCGCTACGGCAAGCCCCAGGCGCAGCGGCAGCAAGAAGATGATCAGCAGGCCGAACTGCGTCGTCTACGCGCCGAACTCAAGCGAGTGACCGAAGAGCGAGACATCCTAAAAAAGGCCGCCGCGTACTTTGCCAAGGAGTCCGGCTGAAGTACGCCTTCATCAGCAAGCTGTCGGTGGAGTACCCGGTACGGCGTCTCTGCCAGACCCTGAAAGTGCATCCCAGCGGTTACTACGCCTGGCTGGCCGAGCCGAAATCCGTACGCGCCAAGGAAGATCAGCGCCTGCTCGGGTTGATCAAACATGCCTGGCTGGAAAGCGGTGGGGTCTACGGCTATCGCAAGATTCACGACGACCTGCGTGAGCTGGGAGAGTCCTGTGGCCGGCACCGCGTGGCTCGCCTGATGCGGGGAGAAGGGCTGCGCTCGCAGACCGGCTATCGTCGGCGCCCCGGCTATTACGGCGGCCGGCCAACGGTAGCTTCGCCCAATCGCCTGGAGCGGCAGTTCAACGTCAGTGAACCGAACAAGGTCTGGGTCACCGACATCACCTACATCCGCACCTATGAGGGTTGGTTGTATTTGGCGGTGGTGCTGGATCTGTTTTCACGCCAGGTGATCGGCTGGTCGATGAAGCCACGGATGTGCAGCGACCTGGCCATCGATGCCCTGTTGATGGCGGTCTGGCGGCGCAAGCCCAAGCAGGAAGTGATGATCCACTCCGACCAGGGCAGCCAGTTCAGCAGCTCGGATTGGCAGAGTTTCCTCAAGGCCAACAACCTGATCAGCAGCATGAGCCGACGCGGCAACTGCCACGACAACGCGGTAGCGGAAAGCTTTTTTCAGTTGCTGAAACGGGAACGCATCCGACGGAAGACCTACGGCACCCGCGAAGAAGCTCGGAGTGATGTGTTCGATTACATCGAGATGTTTTATAACCCCAAACGCCGGCACAGCAGCGCTATGCAGCTATCGCCAGTGGAGTTTGAAAAGCGCTATTTCCAGAGCTTGGAGAGTGTCTAGGAAAGCCGGGGCGATTCACACCAATGAGGTCGTACAGACCAATCATCGCGATGCCTGGCGGCCCTCCTCTGCATAGGATCGTGTTGCACTACGAGTTAGCTCGGCAGCTCTAGCTCGGTACTGGACCCTGGGCTCCGGTTCAAATCCCTATCATTGATTTGAAGCCACCCCTACTCCACCGCCACAAGCTATCTGTGCAATCGGCAATTCATTTCGTTGCACCCTTGACGCTCGCAAAAAAATCCCTAAATTTGATCACTGAGAAAGCCAGACAGCATCGGGCCTCGGCCCGGTTTCGGCTTGATCCCCAAGGCGCTGAAGATTCGATCGTGAAACCGAGGTCGGATCCCCCCGCCCCCACCAATATCCAAGACTAAGCCCCCGAATTTTCTAGCGAGACTCAGGGGCTTTTTCGTTTCGGCCTTGAAGTGTCGAAGAAGTGAAGACCGCCAGCAAAGACCGCGCGGGCGCTCGGGGACGAGGCCTCAGGGCCGGGGCTGGGACGGATTCTGTTGCGCGATACATGCGGCACTATCAACTTCGGCGGGATGGGGCTCGCCCTTGCCCTCGGTTGCCAAGGAGCGGCGAAGGGCGCGGATCGACTCGCCCAAGTCGGCCCCCAGGCTCTTCAGCCGCTTGCCGCCGAACAACACCAGCACCACCAGCAACAGCACCAGCCAGTGCTTCCAATCGAAGATTCCCATGAGCATGCCTCCAGGTTGGAATCGGCCCCGCCGCGGGCGGTGGGGCCGACGGTATCAGCAGACCTCTTCGTAGGGCAGGCCGACGTAGTTCTCGGCGATGTTCACCAGGCCGGCATGGGAGTTCAGGAAGTACTCGCGATCGGCCTCCTGCATCTTGTGGTCCCAGGCATCCTTGTGGCCGTCGAAATCGTGCAGCAGGTTGGTCATGAACCAGCTGAAACGCTCGCCCTTCCACACTCGGCGCAGGGCCAGCTCGGAATACTTCTCCAGCAGGTCGGTACGGCCCTCGGCGTAGACCTTCACCAGAATGCGGTACAGGTAGCACACATCCGAGGCGGCCAGGTTCAGGCCCTTGGCGCCGGTAGGCGGCACGATGTGGGCGGCGTCGCCGACCAGGAACAGATGGCCATACTGCATCGGCTCCACCACGAAGCTGCGCAGCGGCGCGATGCTCTTCTCCAGGGACGGGCCAGTCACCAGGCGCTCAGCCACTTCCTCGGGCAGACGCGCCTTCAGCTCGTTCCAGAAGCGCTCATCGGGCCAATCTTCCACCTTGTCGGTCAGCGGCACTTGCAGGTAGTAGCGGCTGCGAGTCAGGGAACGCTGGCTGCACAGCGAGAAGCCGCGCTCGTGGTGGGCGTAGATCAGCTCTTCGTTCACCGGCGGGGTGTCGGACAGCAGGCCCAGCCAGCCGAACGGATAGACCCGCTCGTATTCGGTCAGCACACCGGCCGGGATGGTCTTGCGGGAAACACCATGGAAGCCGTCGCAACCGGCGATGTAGTCGCAGTCGATGCGCTGCAACTGGCCATCCTTCTCGAAGGTGACATAGGGGCGTTCACCCTTGAGTTCGTGCAGCGCGACATTGCTGGCCGAGTAGATGATCGGTGCGCCGCTGGCGGCGCGGGCGTCCATCAGGTCACGGGTAACCTCGGTTTGGCCGTACACCACCACACTCTTGCCACCGGTGAGTTCGGTCAGGTGGATGGGCACGCGCTTGCCATCGAACACCAGCTCAACGCCTTCATGCACCAAGCCTTCGGCGTCCATCCGATCGCTGACGCCGGCCTCGCGGAGCATGTCGACAGTGCCCTGCTCCAGCACCCCGGCACGGATGCGGCCGAGCACGTAATCAGGGGTCTGGCGCTCGACGATGATGTTGTCGATACCGGCCTTGTGCAGCAGTTGGCCGAGCAGTAATCCGGAGGGGCCGGCACCGATGATGGCAACCTGAGTTTTCATTGTTGTTGTCTCGCAAAAAGGGCTTCAGGCCAACGGAGCAGACAGGAGCCTGAAACACGTGGGTTTGTGCTCACCTGCATTTTTGCTGACAGAAATCGAAAAAGAAGGTCAGAATCTCGCTATAACTTGCACTTTTGAAAACACCGCCCGATTATCGACCAGTTCCTAACAGCGCCACAGCTCCCAGGTCAGCTCATGAAAACCAGCATTCCAGGCGTTCCCGTATTCAAGCTTTATGGTGAGAATCAGGCCTGGCCGACGCCCGACCTGCTGCACTGCGAATCCATTCCGAAACGCAGCAGCCTGCACCACTGGGAGATCAAGCCGCACCGCCACGCCGACCTGTTCCAGCTGCTCTACGTCCAGCGCGGCCAGGCGGTGGTGGAGGTGGAAGGCCGGCGCAGCGACATCCTCGAACCGTCGATCCAGGTCACCCCGCCGCTCTGCGTCCACGGCTTCCAGTTTTCCGAGAATATCGAGGGCCATGTGCTGACGCTGGGGGCGCCCCTGGTGGAGCTGCTGGAGGCGCAACTCGGCGCGCCTCTGGCGGTACTGGCCTCCTCGGGCTGCTACCCGGTGGGGGCCGACCGCACCTACATCAACACCCTGTTCGCCGCCCTGCTCAAGGAATACGAAGGCAGCGCGCCGTCCCGCGAGCTGGTGCTCAACTCCCTGGTCAACGTGCTCATGGTCTGGATCAGCCGGCGCAGCCAGCAGATCACGCCCCCCAGCGGGCGCGACGAACGCAATCGGCAGCTGCTGGGGCGCTTCATCAAGCTGGTGGAGCAGCACTACCGCGAACACCTGACGGTGGAGGACTTCGCCCACCGGCTGAGCCTGTCCAGTGTCCACCTGAACAACCTGTGTCGCCAGCTGGCCGGCCAGAGCGCGCTGCAGATCATCCACCAGCGCCTGTTGCTGGAGGCCCGGCGAAACCTCATTTACACCAACATGACCATTGCCCAGGTGTCCGACAGCCTGGGCTTCACCGACCCCACCTACTTCTCGCGCTTCTTCCGCCGCCTCAACGGCCAGTCGCCCAATGCCTTTCGCCGTGGCGGCAGCGACACCTAGAGCCGGCGTCGAGAATTCTCCAGGGCGCGGAATTTTCTTAACAGCCTGTCGCCGCGCCACGGGCCACCAGGCCAATCCATTGCGAAATAACGCAAACAGGACGCCATCTTCGGCAAAAAACAGAATTTAG
Organism: Pseudomonas sp. BN411; assembly: GCF_029871235.1. Taxonomy (GTDB): domain Bacteria; phylum Pseudomonadota; class Gammaproteobacteria; order Pseudomonadales; family Pseudomonadaceae; genus Metapseudomonas. Next base: position 20,687 of record NZ_SSOM01000030.1, on the reverse strand, counting down.
TGACTGGCACGCTAATTGTTTAGGGCACTCTCCGAGCAAGACACCAGCCTTGCTCGCACCCAATAACAACAAGGCTGCCTTACATGAACAAGAAATCCTTCAGCACCCCTGTCATTGCCTGCACCACCAGCCTGCTGCTCGCCGGCACCAGCCAACTGGCGCAAGCCACCGAAGGCGGCCTGTCGTCCTGGCCGATGGGTATCGAGATCTACGGCATGGGTATCCTGCCGCCGCCCGGCACCTACGGTCAGGTGTTCGTGGGCAACTACCTGGCCGATTCCCTGCGCGACAACGCAGGCGACAAGGCCGCCGACATCGACCTGCGGGTCACCACCATCGTGCCGCGTTTCATCTGGGTCACCGAACAGCAGGTGCTCGGCGGCAACCTCGGGTTCCACGCCCTGCTGCCGCTCAACGACATCCGCCTGAACGTCAAAAACGGCCCACACGACCACAAGCGCGGCATCGGCGACGCCCACTTCGGCCCGGTTGTCGGCTTCCACCACAACGAAAAATTCCACACCGCCGTCGGCGTCGACTTCGTGGCTCCCACCGGCAGCTACGACAAGGACGACCTGATCAACCTCGGCAACAACTACTACACCGTGCAGGCGGTGTACGCGATGACCTACACCGACCCCAACGGCTTCAACGCCGATGTGCGCCTGATGCACGACTACAACTTCGAGAACCGCGACACCCACTACCAGTCCGGCCGCGAACTGCACGCCGACTACACCCTGGGCTGGGGCCTGGGCAACGGTTGGGTCGTGGGCGTGGGCGGCCACGCCTACAAGCAGATCAGCGACGACAAGTGCAGTGCCTCGAACTGCGCCTCGGCCGCACTGGTGGACGCCAATGACGGCAACCGTGGCCGCAGCTTCTCCATCGGCCCGGCCGTGCAGTACAGCGGCAATGGCTGGTTCATCAGTGCCAAGTGGCAGGACGAAAGCGGCGTGCGCAATCGCGCCGAGGGCCAGACCTACTGGGTGAAGTTCACCATGCCCCTCTGAGCCATCCGTGACCGATCAGGGGGGATCACTCCCCCTTGAGCCGGTAGCTGATCTGGGCACGGCTCATGCCCAGCATCTGTGCCGCTGCGGTGAGGTTGCCGCCGGTGCGCTCCAGCGCCAGGTGTACCAGGCGCTGCTCGATCTCCTTCAACGAAGTCCCGAGCACCCGCTCGCGGCCACTGAGGAAGGCCTGCAGGTCGGCCAGCTCCGGTTCGACCGACGCCTGATCCGCGACAGCCACCTCGGCCCGCGCCTGCGGCTCACCACCGATGGCGTCCAGACGGCCCTCAGCGGTCAGGCCGATGCCACTGGAGCGCAGCGGCTCACCCGCCTCCGCCAGGTGCACCAGGTCCATAAGCTCGCCATTTCCGGCGGCGATCACGCCACGCTCGATCAGGTTCTGCAGCTCACGGATATTGCCGGGGAAGCGGTAGGTAAGCAGGGCGTTGACCAGCCGTGTACTGAAACCCAGGGGCTTGAGCCCATGGCGAGCACTGAACTTGCGCAAGAAGTAGCTCATCAGCAGCGGGATGTCCTCGCGCCGCTCGCGCAGGGGCGGCAGGTGGATCGGGAACACATTCAGCCGATACAGCAGGTCCTCCCGGAAGCGCCCGGCCTCGACCTCGCGCCGCAGATCCAGATTCGTGGCGGCGATCACCCGCACGTCCACCGGGATCGCCGTGGTGCCGCCCACCCGCTCGATCTCGCCCTCCTGCAGCACCCGCAGGATCTTGCTTTGGGCGCTGAGGCTCAATGTGGCGATCTCGTCGAGGAACAGGGTGCCGCCCTTGGCCCGTTCGAAGCGCCCCGGACGGGAGCGGTCGGCACCGGTGAAGGCGCCGCGCTCCACACCGAACAGCTCCGCCTCCAGCAGGGTTTCCGGCAGCGCCGCGCAATTGAGCGCCACCAGCGGTGTGTGACGGCGTGGACTGGCCTGGTGCAGGGTGCGCGCGAAAAGCTCCTTGCCCACCCCGGATTCACCGGTCAGCAGCACCGTGGCCTGGGTCGGCGCCACGCGATACAGCTGCTGGCTGGCTGCGACGAAGGCGGCGGAGATGCCCACCATGGCCTGGTCCTCGGACGGTTCCTCCAGCTCGGCCATTTCCGTCTCGCCGGCCGAACCGTAGGTGCTGCGGCTGAGGAAATCGCTGGCATCCAGGTGGGCCAGGTCCGTATCGATGTCGTCCCACTGCTCCGCCGGCTTGCCGACGATGCGACAGGCCGAGTGCCCCATGCAGCGGCACTCCTGTTCGCGGAACACCACCAGACGTCCCAACAGGGACGAGGCGTACCCGCTGGCGTAGCCCACCTCCATCCAGCATGCCGGCTCGCTGCCCAGCCCGTAGCTGGCGATGTGCTCGTCGGCCTCCAGTGAGTTGTGCCAGAAGAACTCGGAATAGAAATGACCGACGCTGGAGTCGATGTCGAAGCGCACCACCTCCACGTTCACCATGCCCTCCAGCATGTGCAGGCGCGGGCCAGCGCTGTAGAGGCTGGCGTGGTCACCCTCGGGCCACTGCGCGCTGACCTGGGCGGCATCCCGCGCCCCGGCCTGCCAGCCGATGCGGGTCAGAAGACCACGCGCCTTGTCGAGGCCGAGAGCGTCCACCAGCTCACGGCGTATGGCGCCGAAGGCGGCCCCCTGCAGCAGCATCATGCGCTGTCCGCAGAGCCAGATATTGCCGTCCTGGGGTGCGAAGGCGACGGTCTCCGCCAGTTGCTCGGCCGAAGGCAGCCCGCTGCTGCCGAACTGGTTGGCATGGTCGACGATCAGGCGTTTCTGCTGGCTGAGCAACTGCTTGAGGAATTCATCCCCCATGGCACGGCCGGGATTGCTCGAGGATTTGCGAGTCATGGGTCTAGGGCGGGAGGCAGGAAAGACCCATTCAGTATGCCAACGAGGAATGGCCGGTCAATTGACCTTCCGGCGCCAACGCTTGCCGTTACTCGATAACCGCACAGTCTCCCGCGAACTGCTCTGGGAAAGTTTCAGCGCCCCGGAGACTTCTCTGCAGAAATTTCCGCACCCACCGTCTCGCAACCGCCTCCACGCACTCGACCACCTTCTGCCTAATCTTCATAACTTATTGTTTATAAAGGAAAAAACTGAAAACAAAAGAAATGGCACGGTAGTTGTTAAGGACCTGTTGCGTGCACCCAAGACAACAACAATGCAGGTAACGGCCCCATGAACTGCTTCCCATCGCCAAGCAAGCCCCCTCGCCCGCCCGCATCACGACTTCGTTGTTGATCCCCGATCGTACCGCCACAGGCCAGGCGCCCGCGCGTCACGCCTGAGGTGTCGCCACGCCCCCATACGACCATCGGATCGCCGCCACCGGCAGCCTTCCGCTCAAACAAGAGAGCCCCCATGGACACCACCCGCCCTGCCTACCAGAACCTCGAGCTGCAGCCCCTCGCCGGTCAATGGCGCGCCGGCAGTACCGGTCGCCAGCTGGAAGTCTTCAACCCCTACAACGACGAGCTCCTGCTGCGCATTGCTCTGGCCAGCCGCGAGGACCTCGACGCGGCCTATCGCAAAGCCCGCGAAAGCCAGGGCGCGTGGGCGGCCAAGGCGCCGGCCGAACGCGCCCGCGTCCTGCTGGAAGCGGTGAAGGTCTTCGATGAGCGCCGCGAGGAGATCATCGACTGGATCATCCGCGAGTCCGGCAGCACTCGCATCAAGGCGCAGATCGAATGGGGCGCCGCCCGCGCCATCACCCTGGAGTCGGCCAGCCTGCCGAACCGCGTGCACGGGCGCATCGTCGCCTCCAACATCCCCGGCAAAGAAAGCCGCGTGTATCGAGCCCCCCTGGGGGTGATCGGCGTCATCAGTCCGTGGAATTTCCCCCTGCACCTCACCGCCCGATCCCTGGCCCCGGCCCTGGCCCTGGGCAACGCCGTGGTGGTCAAGCCGGCCAGCGACACCCCGGTCACCGGCGGCCTGCTGCTGGCGCGCATCTTCGAGGAAGCCGGCCTGCCGGCTGGCGTGCTCAGCGTGGTGGTGGGCTCGGGCGCGGAAATCGGCGACGCCTTCGTCGAGCACCCGGTGCCGGCGTTCATTTCCTTCACCGGCTCGACCCAGGTCGGCCGCAACATCGGCCGCATCGCCAGCGGCGGCGAGCACCTCAAGCACGTCGCGCTGGAGCTGGGCGGCAACAGTCCCTTCGTGGTCCTGGCCGACGCCGACCTGGAACAGGCAGTCAACGCCGCCGTGGTGGGTAAGTTCCTGCACCAGGGTCAGATCTGCATGGCGGTCAACCGCATCATCGTCGAGCAATCCCTGCTGGATGCCTTCACCCAGCGCTTCGTCGAGCGGGTCAAGGCCCTGCCCTACGGCGACCCGAGCAAGCCCGAGACCGTGGTCGGCCCGGTGATCAACGCCAGGCAGCTGGCCGGCCTGAAAGAAAAGATCGCCACCGCCAAGGCCGAAGGCGCCGCCCTGCTGGTGGGCGGCGAGCCCCAGGGCAATGTCATGCCGCCCCATGTGTTCGGCAACGTCACCGCCGACATGGAGATCGCCCGCGAGGAAATCTTCGGCCCGCTGGTGGGCATCCAGTCCGCCCGCGATGCCGAACACGCCCTGGAGCTGGCCAACCGTAGCGAATACGGCCTGTCCAGCGCGGTGTTCACCGGCAGCCTGGAGCGCGGCGTGCAGTTCGCCCAGCGCATCCACGCTGGCATGACCCACGTGAACGACATCCCGGTCAACGACGAACCCAACGCCCCCTTCGGTGGCGAGAAGAACTCCGGTCTCGGCCGATTCAACGGTGACTGGGCCATCGAGGAGTTCACCACCGACCACTGGATCACCCTGCAACACAGCCCGCGGCCCTATCCGTTCTGATTCAGCCGCTCCATCAAACCGCACCCCACCAATAAAAAACGGAGTACGAAATGTCCTCACTCCTCAACAGCCAAGCTGTGAAACGGCCATTGCTGGCCAGCCTTGCACTGCCCTTCGCCCTGCTCGCCGGCCAGGCCTTCGCCGATGGCGACGGGGTCTGGAAAAGTGGCGAGAACGTCTACCAGAAGGTCTGCGGCCACTGCCACGAACACCAGGTGGGTCCGGTGATCACCGGCCGCCAGCTGCCGCCGCAGTACATTTCCGCCGTGGTGCGCAACGGATTCCGCGCCATGCCGGCCTTCCCGGCCTCGTTCATCGATGACAAGGCCCTGCAGCAGGTCGGCGAGTACATCTCCAAGTCGCCCGCTCCCGCGGCCAAGCCCTGAGGTGCCGGCGATGAACATCGAACGTCGTACCCTGCTCAAGGGCATGGCCCTGGGCGGTTTGACCGGCATCGCCATGAGCGGCTCCAGCCTGGCGATGACCAAAGCCATGCTGGGTGGCCAGGCCCAGCCAATGCCCACCCTGGTACTGGTGGATGACGGGGCGGCCGGCAAGGCCTTCCTCGCAGGGGTAGGCTCCAGCCCGGCGGCCGGTAATGCCGAAGTGCAGCGCGCAGACCTCGGCCTGGACTTCATCCTGGATCTTGAAAAGCGCCTGCGCAGTGGCCAGCCGCAACGCATCATCGGCCTGGTGGATGACGCCAGCGCGGCACTGATCCTCGACCTCGCCCGCAGCAACGGCGCACGCGTGCAGTGGCTCGGCCAGCACAGCGCAATCGCCGGCGCCACCCGCCACCACCTGCTCAGCGCCGACAGCGCCCACGGCTGCGCCCTGCACCTGGGCCAGCAGCTGCACGCCTGTGGCGGCGGTTTCAGCCTGAGTGAACAGCACCCCCTGGGCGGCCAGCCCCTGAAGCTGACCGGCGCCGCGCGCAGCGGCGGTTCCGCGCAATGGGCGGCCAGCCTCGGCTACAGCCTGGCCGGCCTGGGTGGCGCCGACAGCAGCGCGGCCCCGCGTATCGCCAGCCATCAGCCGGCGCTCGCCGGCCAATTCGTTTCGTTCTCGATCGTGGCTTGAAGGAGCTGACAAATGACCGAGCAAACCCAGAAAACCCTGCTTCCCCGTGGCGTGAATGACGCCAACTTCCAACAAGCCCTGGCCAAATTCCGCAAGCTGCTGGGCGAGGACAATGTCCTGGTCAAGGATGAACAACTGATCCCTTACAACAAGATCATGATGGCCGTGGACAATGCCGAACACGCGCCCTCCGCCGCCGTCACCGCCACCACCGTGGAACAGGTGCAGGGTGTCGTGAGGATCTGCAACGAACACGGCATTCCGGTGTGGACCATCTCCACCGGCCGCAACTTCGGTTACGGCTCGGCGGCCCCCGGCCAGCGCGGTCAGGTGATCCTCGACCTGAAGAAGATGAACAAGATCATCCACGTCGATCCCGAGTTGTGCACCGCCCTGGTGGAGCCGGGAGTGACCTACCAGCAGCTGTACGACTACATCCAGGAAAACAACCTCCCACTGATGCTGTCGTTTTCGGCGCCGTCCGCCATCGCCGGCCCGCTGGGCAACACCATGGATCGCGGTGTGGGCTACACCCCCTACGGCGAGCACTTCCTCATGCAGTGCGGCATGGAAGTGGTTCTGGCCAACGGCGACGTCTACCGCACCGGCATGGGCGGCGTGAAGGGCGACAACGCCTGGCAGGTATTCAAGTGGGGCTACGGCCCGACCCTGGACGGCATGTTCACCCAGGCCAACTACGGTATCTGCACCAAGATGGGCTTCTGGCTCATGCCCAAGCCGCCGGTGTTCAAGCCCTTCGAGATCAAGTTCGAGAACGAGTCCGATATCAGTGAGATCGTCGAGTTCATCCGCCCGCTGCGTATTGCCCAGGTCATCCCCAACTCCGTGGTGATCGCCGGCGTGCTCTGGGAAGCCTCAACCTGCAACACCCGCCGCTCGGACTACATCACCGAGCCGGGCGCCACCCCGGACGCCATCCTGAAGCAGATCCAGAAGGACAAGAACCTCGGCGCCTGGAACGTCTACGCCGCCCTCTACGGCACCCAGGAACAGGTGGACGTGAACTGGAAGATCGTCACCGGCGCCCTGGCCAAACTGGGCAAGGGCAAGATCGTCACCCAGGAAGAAGCCGGCGAAACCCAGCCCTTCAAGTACCGTTCCCAGCTGATGTCCGGCGTGCCCAACCTGCAGGAGTTCGGCCTGTACAACTGGCGCGGCGGTGGCGGCTCCATGTGGTTCGCCCCGGTCAGTCAGGCCCGTGGCAGCGAATGCGACAAGCAGCAGGCGCTGGCCAAGAAGATTCTCAACAAGCACGGCCTGGACTACGTCGGCGAATTCATCGTCGGCTGGCGCGACATGCACCACGTGATCGACGTGCTGTACGACCGCACCAACCCCGAGGAAACCCAGCGCGCCAATGCCTGCTTCCACGAACTGCTGGATGAGTTCGAGAAGCACGGCTACGCCGTCTACCGCGTCAATACCGCCTTCCAGGAGCGGGTGGCGCAGAGCTACGGCACCGTCAAGCGCAAGGTGGAACACGCCATCAAGCGCGCCCTGGATCCGAACAACATTCTCGCGCCCGGCAAGTCCGGCATTGACCTCGCCAACAGGTTCTAAAAGCAGCAAGGCCTCGCCGAGTCAGCCCGGCGAGGCCTTTTCACGTGCAGGAAACACCATGTTCCACGAACGACTCCTAGTCACCGGCCTGGCATTGGCCTCATCTCTGGCTTTCGCCCAAGGCGACGCCGCCAAGGGCCAGGCCCTGTTCGCCGCCCAATGCGGCTTCTGCCACAGCGTCGAAGCCGGCAAGAACCTCATGGGCCCAAGCCTCCACGGCGTGTATGGACGCACCAGCGCCCAGGCGCCGAGGTTCGGCTACTCCGCGCCACTCAAGGCTGCCGGCCTTGAGTGGAACGACGCCAACCTGGACAGTGGCTCACCAGCCCGGCCACCCTGCTGCCAGGCAACCTGATGATGTACCCGGGCCAACCCAACCCCCAGCAGCGCCAGGACCTGATCGCCTACCTCAAGAGCTTGAAGTAACGGCCCCGCCCTTGGACCTGGCGGCGCACGCCTCCTGGGCATTCCGGCGCCGCCGCAGCCAGTTGGTGGAGATCGCCGTCGGAAACGAGGAGCGCGTTCGCGAGACTGAAACGGCCGGCCGCAAGTTGCGCGAGCTTTCAGCCTCGCTTTCCGGATTGGCGACGCTCCAGGCGCGCTGAGGGCCGCCCGGTCTGGTTACTCATCTCAAGTCAGTGCCCAGCAGCGATTCCCCCAATCCACTGCGCCGTTCAACGCGGCGTTGTACTGCCTGTTCGAAGATGCCGGCACGGCTCTCGATCAGGCTGAACCAGTCCCGCGCGCGGGTGATGCCGGTGTAGACCAGCTCCTTGGTCAGTACCGGGTTGAGGGTATCCGGCAGGATTAGCGCGCAGTGGGCGAACTCCGAACCCTGGGATTTGTGCACGGTCATGGCGAACACGGTTTCCACCGCTCCCAGTCGACTCGGCAGGATATGGCGCAGTGCGCCGCTGCCATCGTTGCGGGGGAACACCACGCGCAGCACCTGCCTCGGCAGGGCGCCGGGAAACTCGGGTGGTTCCGGCAGGCGCAGGGCGATGCCGATGTCGCCGTTCATCAGTCCCAGGCTGTAGTCGTTGCGGGTCACCAGCACCGGGCGTCCCTCGTACCAGCCATGATCCTGTTCCAGCAGGCCACGACGCAGAAGCGCCTGGGCAATGCGTTCGTTCAGTCCCTCGACGCCCCACGGCCCCTTGCGAACCGCGCAGAGCAGCTGGAACTGGTCGAAGGCCTTCAGCACCTTGCCTGCCCAGGTATCCCATGCGGCCGACTCGGCACCCGGCTCGGGGCGTTCCTGCCGCATCACCTCCAGGTAATGGGCGTAGCCTTGCGGCTTGCGTTCACCGCTGGCCAGGCCATCCAGCAGCAGGCGCTCCAGGGCACGGTCCTGTTCGCCGGACAGACGCAGCACATGCAGGTCGCCGCTGCCCGCCGCCAGGGTGCTGCGGGCGGTCGGGGCATCCCCGACGTTGACCGCACGGGCCAGGCGGCCGATGCCGGAACCGCTGCCGAAGCGCCGCGAGTGACGCAGCATGACGATGTGTTGGGCCAGCGCCTGCTCGCCTGGCACCAGCGCTGGGTCCTCCACCCGCTCGCCGGTCTGGGCCTCCAGCCAGGCGCGTGTACTGGCGCTGTATCCACCCGCCTCCGCCTCCCGGCAGAGATCTCCCAGCACGGCGCCTGCCTCCACCGAGGCGAGCTGGTCCTTGTCGCCCAGCAGGATCAGCCGTGCATGGGCCGGCAATGCATCCAGCAGATTGGCCATCATTTCCAGGTCGATCATCGAGGCCTCGTCCACCACCAGCACATCCAGCGGCAGCGGGTTGCCGGCGTCATGACGGAAGTGGCGACTGTCCGGGCGACTACCCAGCAGGCGATGCAGCGTGGTGACGGTGCTGGGAATCTGCTCACGTACCGCGTCCGACACAGGCAGTGATGCCACCTGCCCGCCGATGGACTCGGTGAGGCGTGCCGCCGCCTTGCCGGTCGGGGCCGCCAGGCTCAGGCGCAGCGGTGCGCCCGCCGCCATCGCGGCCTCCTGCAGCAACGCCAGCAAACGCACGACCGTGGTCGTCTTGCCGGTGCCGGGGCCGCCGGTGATCAAGGTGAAACGGCCCTGGGCTGCCAGGGCGCAGGCGAGTTTCTGCCAGTCGGTGAGGCGCTCGCCATCCAGCACGAAGGGTTCGGGGAAGAGCGTGGCCAGGCGCACGGAAAGGTCGGCCGGCGCAGCGGACGTCGCCCGCAGACGCTCGCCGATGTTGCCCGCCACCCGGCGCTCGTAATCCCAGTAACGGCGCAGATAAAGACAGGTACCGCTCAGAACCAGGGGCGCGCCGTCGGCCTCCAGCAGCGAACTGCCGGCGTACGCCGCCAGCCAGTGTTCCGCGGTCAACCCGGCCAGCACCTGGGATGGCAGCTGCGTCGCCAGTTCCGCGTCCTCCCCCTCCGGCGGCAGGGACAGGGTGAAATCCGGATTGGTCAGGGTAGCGGCCAGGTCCAGGCAGACATGGCCCTGCCCCAGCTGATGGCTGGCCAGGGCAGCCCCGAGGATCAGCAGCGGCGACGCTGTCGGGTCCAGCTCGGCGAGGAACCGCGCCAGGGCACGGTCCAGCTCCCGCAGCCAGCCACGCTCGCTCCAGGCTTCCAGCAGGGCGAAGAGTTCGTCACGGTCACTCAGCGCCGGCGACAATGTGGGACTCATGCAACGGCCTCCTCAGGCTCGCCCAGGAACAGGGCATCCAGCTGTTCGATCAGTTCGCGCGACGGACGCGCCAGGTACACACCCGGACCGGGCGCACGAAGGAACAGGTAGAGCGCGCCGCCCAGATGACGGTCGTAGTCGTAGTCCGGCAGGCGCAGGCGCAACTGCCGATGCAGGGCCAATACATAGAGGACGTACTGCAGGTCGTAGCGATGGCTGGCCATGGTCGCGGCCATCGCTTCGCGGGTGTAGGCGGCGTCATCGGTGCCCAGCCAGTTCGACTTGTAGTCGGCCACGTAGTAGCGGCCTTCATGCTCGAACACCAGGTCGATGAAGCCCTTGAACATGCCATTCAGGGTGTCGGCCCGCAGCGGCTGGCGAGCGACACCCGGCAGCTCATGGTGCTGCACCAGCGCGTCGAGGCGCAGCACGTCGACGCGACTGGCCTCGAACCAGAACTCCAGCTCCGGCTGGTATTGCGTCATCTCCGCCAGGCGTACCGCGCGGCCATCGCCCAGGTTCAGCGGTTGTACCAGCAGCGCTTGCAGCCATTGGTGCAGCGGGTCGATCCACATTTCCAGGCCACGACGACGGCAGCGTCGCGCCACGGCGTCACGCAGTGCCTCCGGGTCGGCGGCGAGCTGGGCGAAGCCTTCTTCGGCGGCCATTTCCAGCAGGCCGTGGAGGAAAGTGCCGGGATTGGGACCACGAGGAAAACGGTGCAGCCCCTGGGCGGATACCGGCAGCGGAGCCTGCGCCAGCTCGGGATTTTCGTCATCGCTGGAGTTCTGCATGGCCGCGCTGTCCGGCGCCGCGTCGTCGTGCCGGCTCGGCGTCGACAGCCTGTCCTCGTCCAGGCGCAGGGCACTGTAGGAGGCGATCCACCAATGCTCGGCAGCACGCCGCTCCGGGGTGCGCCAATGGGGCTCGAACTGCCCCTCCTCCAGGGCTTCATATCGCTGTTCGGTCGCTTCGGGGGCCGGCAGCACGGCACTGCGCGGCGCCGCTGCGAACGGTTCCAACCAGGCGGCAAGCGCCGCACTCTGGGCCAGAGCCTGGCCGCCACCCAGCAGGTAGCCGAAGGCCGACTCGTGCAGGCGCGACTTCTTCGCGTTGCCGATCTTCAGGTCCGCCACGCCCAGCCAGCAGGCGTGACGGGCGCGGGTCAGCGCCACGTAGAGCAGGCGCAGGTCCTCGCCCAGGCGTTCGCGCTCGGCCTTCTCCAGGGTGTCTTCATCGGCCTTGAGCACCAGCCGGCGGCGCTCGCCGTCGTGCACCTGCAACGGCTTCTTGTCGTCCACGGGACGGAAGGCGCAGATGAACGGCAGGAACACCAGCGGGTACTCCAGACCCTTGGATTTATGGATGGTCACTACCCGCACCAGGGCCTCGTCGCTTTCCAGGCGCAGCACCTGCTCCTCGGCGGCCTGGCCGTCGCCGGCCAGCAACTCGGCCAGATGGCGGATCAGCGCCAGCTCGCCATCCAGTTCGGCAGCGGCTTGCTGCAGCAGCTCGGCCAGGTGCAGCAGGTTGGTCAGCACCCGCTCGCCATCGTCACGCCCCATCAGTCGCTGGGGAAGTTCGAAGTCCTGCAGCAGTTGGCGCAGCATCGGCAGCACGCCCTGACGCTGCCAGCGCTGGCGGTAATCGCGGAACTGCATGACGCGGCGTTCCCAGATGCGCTCGTCGAGGTTGAGCTGCTCCAGTTCGGCCAGATCGAGCCCAAGGGTGGCGCTGGCCAGGGCCGCACGCAGGGGTCGATCCTGGTCCGGCTCGGCGCAAGCACGCAGCCACAGCAGCAGGTCGCGCGCCTCCTGGGCAGCGAACACCGAATCCTTGTCCGACAGGTAGACGCTGCGCACCCCTCGCGCGGCCAGCTCACCACGGATGGCCTGGGCCTCGTTGAAATCACGCACCAGCACGGCGATGTCGCTGGGCTGCAGCGGTTTCAGTGCACCGTCCTTGCTGAAGCCGGCGCGCTGTCGCTGGCCGAGGTCCAGCAGGCGGACGATCTCGCTGGCCGCGCCTGCAGCCAGGGCGGCGAGGTAGTTGCCTTTGGCCACCGGTTCCTCAGTGGCCAGCTGCCAAAGGTTGAGGGCTGGCTGGGCCTCGCCTTCTACAGTCCAGGTTTCCTTGCGGCCCTGGGCCTCCACCGGGATGAACGGCAGGTCGTCGCGGAACAGGAAGGCCCCTGCCCCGCCCTCGCGGTTCTCGGCGCGGCGGAAGACGTCGTTCACCGCATCCACCATGTTCTGGCTGGAGCGGAAATTCTTCTCCAGGTTGTAGTGCCGCCCGGCGGTGGCGCGACGCGCCCGCAGGTAGGTGTGGATATCCGCGCCGCGGAAGGAATAGATGGCCTGTTTGGGGTCACCGATCATGAACAGGCCGCAGTCGTCGCGATTGGCCTCCACCTGGTAGAGGGTGTCGAAGATGCGGTACTGCAGCGGGTCGGTATCCTGGAATTCGTCGATCAGCGCCACCGGGAACTGGTGGCGGATCACCTCGGCCAGATGCGGCCCGTTCTCGCTCTGCAGGGCAGCGTCGAGACGCGTGAGCATGTCGTCGAAGCCCATCTCCGCACGCTGGCGTTTCTCCCGATCGAAGCGCTGGCGAACCCAGGCGGCGGCGTGGTGCAGTGCAGCTTCGTCCGCGGCGGGCAAGTCGTCGAGCTGAGCCTTGAGGCTGGCCATTGCCTCCAGCGCCGGGTGCGCAGGAGGTGTGCCCTTCCAGGCTTCGGCAAGGCCATCGGGGGTCAGACGGGTGAAGCCGGTGCCGAGGTCCGGTCGCGCCTCGTCGCCATCCGCCCACTCCCGCAGCTTGTCCAGCCAGGGGTTGTAGTAGCGCGCCTGAATCTTGCGGGCGTCCACCGCCTTGTCGGCCACCGCCTTGTCCAGCAGGCCTTGCAGCTCATCGGCCCATGCTCGCCAGGGCGCCTTGAGCGCCGCCAGCTCCCGCTCGCGATCCATCAGGGCCCGTTCCAGCAACTCGCCCAGGGGCTGTGCGCTGGCCGCGCCGTCTTCGCCCAGCAGCGGTCGCAAACGGGCACCGAGGTTGGCCGGAGTGCCCCAGCTGCGGGCGGCCCATTCCAGTGCGACGCCCTGCAGCGGGTAGCAATGCTGCCGCCAGTAGTCGCGCACCACTTCGGCCAGCAGCTCGCTGTGGTCGGTTTCCAGGGTCTGGCTGAACAGGCTGCCGCTGTCGAAGGCGTGCTCCCGCAACATGCGCTGGCACCAGCCGTGGATGGTGGATACGGCCGCCTCATCCATCCATTGCGCGGCCAGCTCCAGGCGACGGGCGCAGTCGGGCCAGCGGGATTCCGGGAAATCGCCACGCAGCTCGTCCAGCAGGGGGTCGGATTCGCCATCGCCACGGAACACCGCCGCCGCCTGCACCAGCCGCGCACGGATACGGTCCCGCAACTCGCGGGTGGCGGCATCGGTGAAGGTCACCACCAGGATCTGCGGCGGCAGCAAGGGCTCGCGAAACGCTGCGTCGTCGCCATGACAGAGGATTAGGCGCAGGTAGAGCGCGGAAATGGTGAAGGTCTTGCCGGTGCCGGCACTGGCCTCGATCAGGCGGCTGCCATGCAGCGGGAACCGCAAGGCAAGGGGGCGTTGGGGCTGACTCATGCCTGCTCCTCCTTGAGGGCAATGGGGTGGCTCTCCAGCAGCGGCTGGTAGAGCCGTTCGCTCCAGGCAGGGAATTGGCCATCGGCGATCAGGGCGGCGTAATCGGGGAACTGCCGGGCGAGGCTGGCGCTGCTGGCTACCTCGCCGGTGATGTTGTAGCCGCCCTCATACACGCCACAGGCCTTGTCGTCGTTGCCGTCTTTCAGCCAGGCCAGGGAAGTTTTCAGTGCCACCGGCAGCGGCGCCTGCATGCCGGCGGTCCAGGCCTCCAGCCAGGTGGTGAGCAGCTTTCCGGCATGTTCGGCCGCCAACGGCTCGAAGGCCAGGCTCTGGTCCTCGCCCACCAGCAACGTGGTGATGGGAGCACCGCACGCTGCCGCCACCACATGCAGTACGTAGGGACGCAACAGGCGATGCCACTTCCAGGTCTTTTCCTTGGCCAGGGCGCTGGGCAGCAGTTCCAGCCGTGCCAAGCGGCCGTCGGCCTGCTGCCGCAGACCACCGAGCCAACCGTCGAGTTGCACCGCGCCCGCGCTGAAGCTCAGTCGCTGCGGCGACTCCACCCGCTCCGGCCACTGCAGGCATAGCCCTTCATAGCGCTGCAGTTGCCCCGGCAGCGGCTCCAGCAGGCTGCTGCGGTACTGCTCGCCGAAACCGGCCAGGGGCAGCACACCGCTGCGCTGCAACCGGTCAGCCGCTTCCACCAGCGCCTGCTGGGTGTCGCCGTTGCCCGCCAGCACGGCAGATTTCAGCAAGTTGTCCTGCAACTGGTAGCGCTCCAGGCCATCGAGGGCGAAGGGTTCGCTGTCCAGTTCGGCTTGCTCGTCTTCATCCAGGTGCACTTTCAGTCGACGGGTGAAGAAGCACTTCACCGGGTCGCGCAGAAAGCCCTGCAACAATTCCGGGGTGATCTGCAGACCATCCTCCCAGGCCGACAGGCTGCCCGCAGCCTCACCCGGCGCGGCCTGACCGTGCAGCCGGGCCCACTCGTGGACATAGCTGAACAGCTCCGGCTCGGCGCCGAAGTAACGGCGGCTGAAGGGTTGCAGCGGGTGTTCGGTAGTCAGCGCGTGGAGCAGGTCGCCGCCACCGGCGAGACTCCAGGCGGTGCCGAGGTGGTCGCGCAGTTGGCCGATCAGCACCGACGGCGGCCGCTCGCTGTTGTCGCGGATGCTGCGGCCCACCCAGCTGATATAGAGGCGGTCACGCGCCGCCAGCAGTGCTTCCAGCAACAGGTAGCGGTCATCCTCGCGGCGAGAGCGGTCGCCGGGGCGGTAGTCGCCAGCCATGAGGTCGAAGTCCAGTGGCGTCTGGCTGCGCGGGTAGTCGCCGTCGTTCATGCCCAGGAGGCAGACGTGACGGAAGGGAATGGCGCGCATCGGCATCAGGGTGCAGAAGTTCACCGCGCCGGCGAGGAAGCGCTGGCTGAGGCGGCCCTGGTCGAGGTCACCGAGCCAGGCCTCGCGTACCACTGGCAGCGGCAGCGGCTCCTGCAGGCCAGCCGCTTCGCAGAGCACCAGCCAGCCATCGAGGGCGTCGAGCAACTGAGTACGCAGGACTTCCTCGCGATCGCCCTTGGGCAGGAAGAAGGTTTCCAGCAGGCCGCGCAGGCGCTCGCCCCAGACCGCCGGAGCGGCCGGCTCGCGAAGCTGCGCCAGTTGGCGGTCGAGGGCTTCCAGCAGGCGGGTCAGCGGGCCGATCAGGGCCGCGTCGAGGCCGCCGATCTCGTCATAGGGTTCAATACCCGCGTACGCCCCGGCGCCGCCCACGGCATAACCCAGCAGCATGCGGCGCAGGCCGAAGCGCCAGGTGTTCTGTTCCAGCCCCTCGCCCAGGCCAAGGGATTCGCGCTGCCGGGCATCCAGACCCCAGCGAATGCCGGCACCCTCCAACCAGCGGCGCAGGGTGGGCAGTTCGTCTTCCGAGATGCCGAAGCGCGCGCGCAGGGCGGCCACGTCCAGCAGGTCGAGTACCTCGCTGACACTGAAACGGCTGTCCGGCAGCTGCAGCAGATGCTCCAGGGCGATCACCTGCGGGTCTTTGCCGCGCAGGCCCTGGTCAGCCAGGGTAAAGGGGATGAAGCGGGGATCATCGCCGCTGAACTGGCCGAACACCGCCTGGATGTGAGGCGCATAGGTGTTCACGTCCGGCACCATGACGATCACATCGCGCGGACGCAGCGTCGGGTCTTCGCTGAAGCAGGCCAGCAGCTGGTCGTGCAGCACCTCCACCTCGCGCTGGGCGCTATGGGCGATGTGGAAGCGCAGGGTACGGTCCCGCGAAGGCTCCACGGGAGGCCAGGTGTCGCGGGTCTCCTTCAGGGGACGAAGGTCGAGGATGTCGTTCTGCAACTGGCCCAGCAGGCTGTCTTGCGGCGCCGGGCTGAACAGGTCGATGCGCTCGAATTCCTCGCGGTAGCGCTGGGGTTGGTCGTACTGATCCAGCAGGTTGATGTAGTCGCGGCCCTGCTTGCCCCAGGCGGCCAGCAACGGCTGGGCGTGCTGGTGCATTTCCTCCTGGTCGAACAGGCCGATCTGCCCGGCGCCGCCGCCCTTGCGCTGCTGGCGGCGGTACTCGTGGCGCAGCAGGTCCTTGTCTTCGACGATGTCGCCCCAGTGGTGCTGGCAGGGGTTGTGCACATAGAGCATCACCTGGCTGAAACGGGCCATGGCGGCCAGTGCCTCCAGCACCTGGGCGGGCAACGAGGAGATGCCGAACACGGTGATGCGGCGCGGCAGGCCGCGCGGCGGCGCATCCAGCTCCCGCAGGCGAGCGACGAAGCGCAGGTGCACACCGGCGCGGCTTTCCGCCAGATGCTCCTCGCCCACATCGGCCAGCAGCGCGCGCCACAAAGCCGGCTGCCAGCACGAGGTGTCGTCCAGCTCGCGCTCGCCGCCACGAGAGGTACGCAGGATGTCGCGGCCTTCAGCCCAATCCGCCAGCCAGTCGGCGCGGTAGACCTGATACTGATCGAACAGGTCGGCCAGGCGCTCGGCCAGTTGGTGGCGCTTGCGCAGGTCGCTGTCATCGGCGAGGAAGCGGCGCAGCGGCGCGAATGCATCATCGGCCAGCAGGTCCGGCAACAGGCGCATCAGGCGCCAGGTCAGCGGCGCCTTGTCCAGCGGCGACTGTTCGGGAATGGCGTCGCGCCCGAGCACACTGCGATAGGCCTGCCAGAGGAAGCGCGCCGGCAGGTCCACATCCAGCGCCGCGGCGATGCCACAACCGTCCCGCTCGGCCAGCGCCAGCTTAAGCCACTGGGCGATGCCGTTGCTCTGCACCAGCAGCACTTCGTTCTCCAGCGGCCGCAGCGGGTAGCGCTTCATCCACTCCACCGACAGGGCGCGCAGCTCCTCCAGATGGTTGCCATGGATAACGATAAGGCCGGGTTCAAGCTCCTGCATGGGTAGGATTCCTGCGTGTGTACCGTAGGGACAATACTGACTGGTAGCTGCGACATCCTGTGTCGTAACCACCCTTCACGAGAAAAGAAAAACTGTGACGCTGTCAATCTGGATACGCGACTACGTGACAACCTCAGCCTGTACTGCATCCAGTGACGACCCGGCAGTTGGCGTATTGAGAAACATCACGACCTCAAGCGCGCGTAGAGCAGAAATCGGATACCCCATCTTCCGATTGACGGAAGCATGGAACTCAGGGAACCGCGCATCCTGCCGGAGCCGCTGGAGCAGCGCCAGGTACTTCCCATACTCAGCAGCATTGTTGATGCGGTAATGATGCGGTTCCTGCCGATGGATGAAGCGATAGATTCTCGAGTCCCAGATCGCAAAGGCTTCAGGATTCACAAAGTGAAGCAGCGTGGACGCACCAACCATAGAACGATTTACCAACTGGGCAAGCTGCCCGATCTCATCCTCAACACCCCGCGTGTACCAGGCGATGGCTTTCCCGTGATCGACAGGAACGCCTGTTCGGGGTGATCGATCCCCTGGCCTTAAAGCCCCGTCCCCCAAAGGCAAACCTATACATACAAATCGGAATGCCAATTGCCGCTAGCCGATCTACCGTTACCCATTGGTAGTCCCAGACAAGTGGCAAGGCGAGTTATGGCTTGGCAACAATGCCCCGTATGTCATGGCAGCCGCACCATTCAGAAGGACGGCCGCACCGTCGAGTGCCGCTACTGTCGAGGTCTGGGGCGGGTGTACGACGCCCCACCGAAGCCGTTTTCCGGTGGGCTGTTGTTCATGACGCTCCTGCAGGTAACGGCGTCTCTCGGGGCTGGCTATCTTGCGGCGACCTACACCAGGCACTGGGAACAGACTCACAGCCTGATTCTCGGTGTCATGGTGGCGGTTGCGGTTTACTGGGTGCTGACGCTGAAGGTGTTCCGCGAGCTGATCCTGCTGGGGTTGGCGCTGGCAATCCTGTATCAGCTGTACCAGGCGTGGCTCCTGCACAACTGACCCACCTCTGACCGGGCACGTCCTGGCCGCGATCGCCCGTTTTCTCACCACCGCAACAGTTGCCCCCTCTTCTCCTCCCGAATAGTCCGAAACTCCTAGGCCGCCTGGGAGTATCGGTCGATGCGCCCGCACCCGGCGCGTCCTCATAGTGATGGTCAGTAGTGAACAAGGGTCAACGGTCAGGCCTTGATGACCAGATCTGCCGCGGAGAAAACCATGACTATTACGACGACGGGCAGCCTTACCATTCTTGATGAGACGGCGGGTCTGCAGAACTCCACCGCTACGCAAAGCGTTCTTGAAGACGCGAACGACACCGAAATTCTGTTGACGGCCCTGCCCTCGCTCTTCTCCAACCGTTTGACAGCACTCCTGGCCGGCACCGCAACGAGTGCCGCCTTGAGTGGCTATACCGGTGCCGCAGGCAACACGGGCAGCAATGCGTTCACCATCAGCGCGGCGCCCGGCGCAAGCATTACCGATGTCAGCTTCGTCGACGAATTTGGTGCAGCGCTCGTTGGACTGGACAGCGGGCTGGATACGCTCGATGGCACCAGCATCTTTCTCTATACCGATACGAGCAATAACAACATCCTGCTGGGCCGCGCCGGTGGCGCAACCGGCGCGATCGTGTTCGCTGCCTATATCGAAGAAACCGGATCCCCAGTCTCGGGTGGCAAGATCTGGACCGTTGAGTACCAACCGCTCAAGCACCCGAACACCAACGATCCCGACGATGCCCTCAATCTGGCGGACAAGGTTTTCATTGGAACCAGTGAGGACCTGGTGTTCAGCCTGGCCAATGCCCCCTCCGGTCAAAACCTGTTCCTGATGTTCACGACGGCGACCCCCACCGTTGTCGGTGGCAGGATCACAGACCCCACCATCATCGCCACCGGCAAGAACCCCGCCGACCAGTCAGCGGGCGCCAACATAACGACTGGCGACACGATCAATACCAGCCAGGCGGGTGGCCCGACCACCTTCGGCACCAACAATCAGATGATCACGGAACAGGAGGGCATCCGCTTTAGTTTCGTCACCGGCGCCAGGCAGAACGTAACCATTCCCAACCTGGATCAGAACGAAGCCGATCTGGAATCCAACATCGACTTTACCGCCGTCTTCAATGCGCGCGCGGCCAGCTTCGACGTCGTGCAATTGCAAAGCGGCAAGACTGCTCAGGTAAAAATCAGCGCATTCACCACGGCAGCCGAACCTGGTGTGAATTTCATCAACGGTTATGCCGGCGATACGTCGGTTGCAATCACCAATGTCCGGGTCATCAACATCAGCACCGGGCAGGTGATCGAGAACTCGAACGGCTCGGTGAATGATGCGGGCATTGTCATCACCTTTACGGCTGCCGGGGTTGCAACCATCACCGGCGTCAAGGCCGGCTACAAGATCGAATACACCACATCGGCGGATCACAACCGCGTGCTCGTCGAGAACGGCGCGGCCCTCAGCGCCAAGGGCACTAACCACGCCGATTTCGATATCGGCGGCTTCAAGCTGACCCACGTCTCTACTGCGACCGCCGAAATCGGCTCCAAGCTGGTCTTCGAGGACGACGGGCCGTCAGCGAACGGCACAGCCGTGGCCGGCACCGTCGACGAGGACGGCCTGGCCGGCGGCATCGCCGGAGGCACCGGCGACGTGGCCGGCGCGGCGACCGTGGCCAGCGGTAGCGTCACCGGCATTTTCCAGTCCGGTGCCGATGCGCCGTTGAGCTATTCCCTGTCCAGCGACACCAGCGGCTTGCCGACGCTGACTTCGGGCGGCGTGGCGGTGACCTACAGCGTCGTCGGCAACACGCTCACTGCCTCGGCCGGCGCAGTCGATGTGTTCACCTTCAGCCTGACCGCAGCAGGCGCCTACAGCTTCACGCTGCTCAAGCCGCTGGATCATGCCGCCGGCAACGATGAAAACGACATCACCCTCAATCTCGGTTCGCTGCTGCGGGCCACCGATGCCGACGGCGACAAGGTGACCGCTGCTGCCGAGAAACTGGTCATTACCGTCGACGACGATACGCCGACGGCGGCCGGAACCGCCGCGAGCGGCACTGTCGACGAGGATGGCCTGACCGGCGGCATCGCCGGTGGCATCGGCGACGTGGCCGGCGCGGCAACCACCGCCAGCGGCAGCGTCACCGGCATCTTCCAGTCCGGCGCCGATGCGCCGCTGAGCTATGCCCTGGCGAGCGACACCAGCGGCTTGCCGCAAACGCTGACCTCGGGCGGCGTGGCGGTGACCTACAGCGTCGTCGGCAATACGCTCACCGCCTCGGCCGGCGCGGTGGACGTGTTCACCTTCAGCCTGACTGCGGCAGGCGCCTACAGCTTCACGCTGCTCAAGCCGCTGGATCACGCGGCGGGCAATGACGAGAACGACATCACCCTCAACCTGGGCTCCCTGCTGCAAGCCACCGACAAGGAC
>NZ_SSOM01000029.1 GCF_029871235.1 Pseudomonas sp. BN411 | reverse complement strand
GGACAGCGGCAGCCTGACCGAGAACGGCGTGCCGTCGAGTCTGGCCGGCAATGTGCTGGACAACGATGTCGGTGGCGCAGATCAACCCAATGCCTTCACCAGCTGGAACGGCGTGACCGGGGCGACTCCCGGCGAGAACGGCAGTCTGCTGGTGAACACCCCTTACGGCGTGGTCACCCTGAATGCCAATGGCACGTACAGCTTCGTGTTGGCCAATGGTGCGGCCGCGGTGGAGGCCCTGACCGAAGGGCAGCAGGTCACCCTGCAATACGCCTACTCCATGCAGGACGGCGACGGTGATCCGAGCAGTTCGACCCTGACGATCACCATCCTCGGCAGCAACGACATTCCCACCGTCGAAGTCAGCAGCCCGGGTGCTGGTGGCAGCCTGGCCCAGGTGTTCGAGAAGGGGCTGGCGGATGGCAGCAGCGCGGGTGACGGCAGCAACGTGACCACCGGCAGCTTCACTGTCGCGGACTCCGATGGGCTGACCAATCTGAAGACCCTGAGCGTCGGCAGCCTCAGCGTTGACCTCACCACCAGCGGCTTTGCCAGCCTGGTCGGGCAGAGCTTCACCACCGCCCATGGCACGGTGCAAATCACTGGTTACAGCAATGGCACCTACAGCTTCAGCTACACCCTGACCTCGGCCACGACCGATGCCACCGGTCTCGAGACGGACGGATTCCAGGTGTCGGTAAGCGACGGCCTGGCCAACGCCTCGGCCAATGTCAGCATCGAGATCGTCGACGATGTGCCGCTGGCGAAAGCGGATGGCGCATCGGTCAGCGAAGGCAGCAGCGTGACCGGCAACGTGGTCACAGGCGCCGGGTTGGGCTCCGTTGCGGATGTGTTCGGTGCCGATGGCCGCCCGTCGCCGACTACCGGCGTCGTGGGTGTGCGCGTCGGTGGGGATACCTCGACCCATGTTTCCGGCGGTGTGAATGTGCCCATCGATACCGGCCTGGGCATCCTGGTGCTGCATGCCGACGGCAGCTACAGCTACACCAGCCATGCCAACAGCCTGGGCCAGGCCGGTGGGGTCGATACCTTCACCTACACCATCGTCGATGGCGACGGCGACCTCAGCACCACGACCCTGACCATCGACCTGTCCAACATCACAGTGGTCGGCAGTGTGCAGGCGGGCTCCGATAACGATGTGCGCGAAGCCGCACTCGGCATCGGTTCCGAGCCGGCCAGCAACGACGAGTTCGCCAGCGGCACCCTGGTGGCCAACGGCGGCAACGGGCCCTACAGCTTCAGCCTGAGTGCTGGCGCGGGCGTCGGCCAATACGGCCAGCTGGTGGTCAACGGCAATGGCTCCTACACCTACACGCTGCTGTCCGCGCCCAAGGTCAATCCGGGCAACAACGGCAACAACCTGCAATTCACCGAGACTTTCACCTTCACGGTGACCGACGCCAACGGCAACACCGGCGTGGGCACCCTGACCATCGACATCATCGACGATGTGCCGGACGTCAGCGTGAAGGGCCTGCAAGGGCTTGACCTGCAGGTGGATGAAACCACCCTTGGCGTTACCGACAGCACCAGTTTCGCCGGTGCCTTCACCAAGGTATTCGGTGCCGACGGCGCGGCTGCCAGCAATGCCACCACCTACGCCCTGGATGTGAAATTGCCGGGTGCGGACAGTGGCCTGCGGGACACCGCGACGGGCAACAGCATCCTGCTGTTCAAGGAGGGCTCGGACATCGTCGGGCGTGTGGTTGGCGGCGGACAACTGGCCTTCCGCCTGAGCGTCGCGGCTGACGGTACGGTGACACTGGAGCAGTCGCGGGCGATCTTCCACACCCCGAACTCCGGGCCGGACCAGGCGTCCGGCCTGGCCAGCGCCGACCTCGTCACCCTGACCGCCACCATCACCGATAGCGATGGCGACAAGGACAGCGCCTCCCTCGACCTGGGCAACGCCATCAGCTTCAGGGACGACGCCCCCAGCATCGCCCCCTATGTGAACGTCGGCCTCGACGACGACGCCTTGCCCCATGGCAACCCCGATGGCGTGGGCGATGTCACGCCCGATACGCAGAACACCAGCGGCGTCATCGTCCACAGCTTCGGCGCCGACGGTGCGGGCTCGATCGAGCTGCAGACCAGTGGCGCACCCGCCGGCTTCACCTATGTGGAAACCCAGGACGGCCTGCTGATCAAGCAGGGTGGCGTGACGGTCATCACCGTCACCCTGGACGCGCTCACCGGTGCCTACACCGTTACCCAGAATGCGCCGGTCATGCATCCCTATGGGGATGACGAAAACGACCTGAGCTTCGAGGTCGAGTACAAGATCACCGACCGCGACGGTGACTTCGCCGCCGGATCGCTCTACATCAAGGTGGATGACGATTCGCCGGAAGTTCGCGTCAATGCCGCCGTGCAACTGGACGACGACGCGCTGGCCTTCGGCAATGCCGGCGGCACGGGCGATGTGCAGCCGGATACCGCCAATCTCACCGGTACCCTGGGGCACAGCTTTGGTGCTGATGGGGCAGGCTCCATCAGCCTGCTCACCACTGGCGCGCCCAGCGGCTTCAGCTACGAGAAGGACGGCGACAACCTGCTGATCAAGCAGGGCGGACTCACGGTCATCACCCTGACGCTGAACTGGGCGACCGGCGCCTACAGCGTCGTCCAGAACGGGCCGATCCTGCATTCGGCTGGCATGGACGAAAACGATGTGAGTTTCAGCATCGCCTACAAGGTGACGGATGCCGACGGCGACACCGCCACGGGCAGCCTGACCATCAATGTCGATGACGACACCCCGGAAGCCGTCGCAGACAGCGCCAGCATCGTCGAGGGCGGTGACACTGGCAGCCTGTTCGGCAATGTGCTGACCAATGATGCGGGTGGCGCCGACCAGCCCACGGCCTTCACCAGCTGGAACGGCGTCGCCGGTGCGATACCTGGCGATAATGGCAGCCTGTTGGTGAACACCCCCTATGGTCTGGTTACCCTGAACGCCGATGGCAGCTACAGCTTTGTCCTGGCCAATGGTTCGGCGGCCGTGGAAGCGTTGGCTCCGGGTCAACAGGTGAGCCTGCAATACGCCTACAGCATGCAGGATGCCGACGGCGATCCCGACAGTTCGACCCTGACCCTCACCATCATCGGCAGCAACGATGCACCCACGGTGGAGGTCAGCACACCGGATGCCCAGGGCACTATGGCCAAGGTCTACGAGCAGGGCCTGCCGGCTGGCTCCAGTGCTGGCGACGGCAGCACCGTCACGACCGGCAGCTTCACGGTGGCCGACTCGGACGGCTTGTCCAACCTGAAGAACCTGAGCGTCGGCAGCCTCAGCGTCAACCTGACCACCCACAGCTTCGCCAGCCTGGTGGGGCAGAGCTTTGCCGCTGATCACGGCACGGTGAAGATCACCGGCTACGACAACGGCACCTACAGCTTCAGCTACACCCTGACCGAAGCCACCACCGATGGCCTCGGTGTGGAAATCGATGGTTTCCTCATCACCGTTGACGATGGCGTGGCCAGTGCGTCGGACAATGTCCGCATCGAGATCGTCGACGACGAGCCCGAAGCGAAGGCCGATAGCGCTTCGGTCGGTGAGGGCGCCACGGTGAACGGCAGCGTGACCAGCGCCGACGGGATGGGCTCGGTCGCCGATGTGTTCGGTGCCGACGGTCGCCCGTCCCTGACTACCGGCGTCGTGGGTGTGCGCACCGGTGGGGATACCACGACCCATGTTTCCGGTGGCGTGGATACACCGATCGATACCGGCCTCGGCACCCTGGTGCTGCATGCCGATGGCAGCTACAGCTACACCAGCCATCCGAACAGCGTGGGCCAGGCAGGGGCGGTCGACACCTTCACCTACACCATCGTCGATGGCGATGGTGACTTCAGCACCACGACCCTGACCATCAACGTCTCCAACTACACCGTAGTGGGCAGCGTGCAGGCCGGCTCGGATGGGGATGTGCGTGAAGCGGCCCTGAGCTTCGGCAGCTCGCCGTCGAGCACTGACGAGTTCGCCAGCGGCACCCTGCTGGGCAGCGGTGGCAACGGGCCCTACACCTTCAACCTGCAAGCCGGGGCGGGTAACGGCCAGTACGGTCAACTGGTGGTCAACAGCAACGGCTCCTACACCTACACCCTGCAGTCCGCGTCCAAGGTCGACCCGGGCAACAACGGCAACAACCTGCAGTTCACCGAGACGTTCACCTTCACGGTGACCGACGCCAACGGCAACACCGGCACGGGTTCCCTGACCATCGACATCATCGACGATGTGCCCGATGTCAGCGTGAAAGGGCTTGGCGCATTGGGTGTGCAGGTGGACGAAACCACCCTGGGCACCACCGCCAGCACCAGCTTTGCCGGTGCCTTCACTCCGGTATTCGGCGCCGATGGTGCGGCTGCCAGCAACTCCATCACCTACAGCCTGGGAGTGAAGTCGCCGGCTGTGAACAGCGGTCTGCAGGACACCGCGACGGGCAACAGCATCCTGTTGTCCAAGGAGGGCTCGGACATCGTCGGGCGTGTGAGCGGAGGCGGTCAGTTGGCCTTCCGCCTGAGTGTCGCATCCGACGGCAGCGTGACCCTGGAACAGACACGCGCCATCGTGCACTCGCCCGATATCGGTCCCGACCAGGTGGCTGGCCTGTCCGCCGCCGACCTCATCACCCTGACCGCCACCATCACCGACGGCGATGGCGACAAGGACAGCGCGACCCTCGACCTCGGCAACGCCATCAGCTTCCGCGATGACGCGCCGAACGTGACCAGCAATGCCCTGGTGCAACTGGACGACGACGCATTGCCTGGCGGTATCGCGGGTGGTTCGGGCGACGACGCGGATTCGCTGAACACCTCCGGCAATGTCGGCTTCATCTTTGGCGCGGACGGCGGCGGCAGCGTTCAGTGGCTGACCACGGGCAGCCCCAGCGGCTTTGTCTACGAGAAGTCCGGCAGCGACCTGCTGATCAAGCAGGGCACCACGTCGGTCCTCAAGGTGACCCTCGACAGTACCAGTGGCGCCTACACCGTCACCCAGCTCGCGCCCATCCAGCATGACGCGGGCGGACAGGAGAACGACCAGCAGTTCGCCCTGACCTACCAGGTCACCGACAAGGATGGCGACAGCGCAAACGGCGTGCTGAACATCAAGGTCGACGACGATACGCCGCAGGCGATGAATGACAGTGCCGACGTTGCAGAGGGCAGTGGCCAGGCCGTCAATATGGTGTTGGGCAATGTCCTGCTGGGCAGTGACAATGCCGTGGGTGGCGGTGATGACGATGCCTTCGGTGCCGACGGAGCAGGCCGCGTCCTGTCCATCCAGATCGGTAGCACCACCTACACCTGGGACGGTGCCACTACTATCGGCGTGAGCGGCGGCGGCACCATCACTGGCAGCCAGCTGAGCAACATTGCCACTGCCAGTGGCGGCAACCTGAGCCTCAACTTCGCCAGTGGCGCCTGGACCTACGCAGCGCCGACAAGCATTGCGGCGGATACCAGTGAGAGCTTCACCTACACCATCGTCGACAAAGATGGCGACCCATCCAGCGCGACCCTGACGGTGCGGATCGAGGATGCTTCCCCGGTGGTCGGCAAGGTGGACGAGGACGAACTTCCCGGCGGCATCACCGACGGCGACGCCCAGACCACCGTGGTCACCGGCAACCTCGGCGAACTTCTGGTGGGCACGCCAGCCGGTGCGCAGTTCAGCATTGCTGCAGTTCAGCAGGCAATGCCGTCGCTGACGTCCGACGGTGTGACGATCGCCTACTCGCGGGTCGGCAACACCCTGGTCGCCAAGGCGGGTACTGATACCGTCTTCACCCTGCAGGTGGAAAGCAACGGCAACTACACCTTCACCCTGCTGGGCGCGCTGGATCATCCCAGTGGCGCTGGCGGCGACGACCAACTCCTCACCCTGAACCTGACGGGAGCGCTGCAGGCCAGCAATGGCAGCGGCAACCTGCCCCTGGCGGGCGACCTGCTGATCCAGGTGGAGGACGATGTGCCGGTGATCCTCGCGGCCTCCAACCTCGTCTACTCCAACGGCAACAATCCGGCAGGCGGGTCGGGGATCTTCATCTACGCCACCGGGGCCGATACCCGTGGCACCGGGCCGTTCTCGGCTTCCGATTCGGACTTTTCCGGCATCAGTCTCAGCGGCAATGTCGGCGGCACGGCCATTTCCTCGACTGCGGTGACCTGGCAGTCCGAGTCGGACACCAGTGCGACCTTCGACATCAGCTTCAAGTACGCGCCCAACCCCGCGAGCCCCAGCTCCCTGGTCGAGGCCAACGGCACCCTGGTGTTCGACAAGGCCAATGGCACCTACACGGTGTCGCTGGACGAGCCTATCCAGGGGTTCAACATCTTCAAGACCAGCACCTCGATCAGCATCAACGGCTACGAGCTGAACAGCACGCAACTGGACAACACGCAGCCGGCGGTGTCGGTGGTCGAGTTGGCCAACAATTTCTACGTGCAGTACACCGCCTACGCCGAACCCGGTGGCGGCACCGGCAGCGACAACCTGTGGGCAGGCACGAACAATCCCACGGTCTTCTCCAATGGCGAGTTGTTCAGCCAGAACACTTCGTGGGTCAGCGTGAGCAATGCGGCCAATGGCGTGGGTGGCGACACCCTGGGCAAGGGCGAGGTCCTGGACCTGAACTTCTACACCACCAATCCCAAAGGCAATGTCGGCGTCGAGCCGAGCGCCCGCGCGGCCGGGATGTTCCTGAAGTTCGACGGGGTCGGTAATGAAGACATCGTTGTGGTGCTCAAGCTGATCGGTACGGGCGGGGTCAAGACCACGCGGGCGCTGGTGGTGAGCACCAACGACATCATGACCACCAACAGCGTGGCGCTGGCCGCCTATGGCATCACGCTGGACCAGAACGACGGCGCCATCGTCATCGAGAACAACGACTTCAATGCGCCCGGGGAGAACTGGCAGATCTACGGCGCCCAGATTCTCACCAGTGTCGAAGGCATCACCACCACCACAGCCATCAACTTCAACTCGGTGATTGGCAATGGCGGTGCCACCAATGTGAACGATGTATCCGACTTCGGTTCCTCGGCGACCGACAACGACGTCCTGAAGGTTTCGGATGTCGGCTTCATCACCAGCGAGAAGAACACCCTGGATACCGACCTGGACTTCCAGGTGGGCGTGAAGGATGCCGACGGCGATACCACGGCCACCCAGAACCTGCACGTGACCATGGAGGCGAGCACCACCTTCATTGGCACCGCGAGCGCTGATGTGATCCATGGCACCACCGGCAATGACAATCTGTCAGGCATGGGCGGGGACGATGTGCTGGTGGGCGGGCTGGGCAACGATGTGCTGAACGGCGGGGCCGGGATCGACACGGCTTCCTACGACAACGCCACCTCCGGGGTTGCGGTGAACCTCGCACTGGTTGGCCAGCAGAACACCGGCGGCGGCGGGCTGGATACCCTGATCGACATGGAGAACCTGCTCGGCTCGCACTTCAACGACGTGCTGACCGGCAACAGCGGCAACAACGTGCTGGCGGGTAACGGCGGCAATGACCAGCTCACGGGGGGCGGCGGCGCCGACACCTTCAAGTGGCTGGCCGGTGAAACCGGTACCACCACCATCACCGACTTCACTCCGGGGCAGGACAAGCTGGACCTGTCGCAACTGCTGACTGGCGAACACAGCAACGCGGGAAGCCTGGACGACTTCCTGACCATGGCTTTCGGCACCAACACCACCATCACCGTGGATACCAATACGGCGGCCAATCCGGGTGGCACCGGACAGACTATCGTGTTGGAGGGGGTGAACCTGCAGGCAGCCTACGGTGCGGCCGACACAGCGTCGGTGATCACCCACATGCTCGATGACGGTTCATTGAAGGCCGATGCCTGACCTGCGTCGCGGGCCCGCCCTCGCGGCGGGCCCGGCATTGGAACGGGAGTGAGGAAGGAACCATGGTTTATGTGCAGAGAGACGAGAAGGGCAGGGTTCTGCGGGTGGAGCACGAACCCTTCGACAGCATGACCCAGAGCATGCCGGCCAGCGATCCGGAAGTCCGGACCTGGTTCGCCAGCCGCAGCCTGCATGATCACCTGATGTCCCTACAGTATTCAGACCTGGAGCTGGTGCGGGTCATCGAGGATCTGGTGCAGGTGCTGGTGAGTCGGGGCGTGATGAATTACACCGACCTGCCAGCCCCCGCCCGCCACAAACTCCAGCACCGCGCCAACACCCGCTCCCAGGTGGGAGATCTGGGGGAGCTGGTTTCCGAGGACTACCGCTTGCCGTATTGAGCGGCCAGGCTTTTTTTTCGAGTAAACATCCAGATTCGTAGCACGTGGACTTGCTCGTGGCCCCTAGAAGGGGGGGCATTTCGGTGCCGCCTGGAAAATCGAAGCCACGAGCAATTCCGGGAGCACTGGCGGGATTTTTCCCAGAGTTCCTTCCTGCGACGAAACTGGCCACGACGACGTAGCAACGTAGGATGGGTTGAGCCTGCGATACCCATGCTGTTTTGCAGAGTCGATGGGTATCGCTTCGCTCCACCACATCCTACGAACGTCATCCTGATAACCCGGCATCCCAATCGTCACAGGCAGAGCCGATGACTCATGACCACGCCCTCAGGACGTGGTTTCCCAAGTTCAAATGAGTTCGCTGCCACAATCACATCTTTTCGTAGGTTGCGGCTGAGCTACGCGAAGCCCAACGTTCGGAGTTTGTGCGTGCATCGTTGGGCTTCGCTCCGCTCTGCGCCAACCTACGGCAGGGCAGCGCGGGGATCGCAGGCTCGCAAACCGCTGCCCGCTTCATCCATGCCATGGCGCCGGTGCGCCGATCAGGCGGCCCATGGCGCCCTGGATGCCCAGTTCCCTCAGCACATCCAATTCACCCTGGGACTCCACCATCTCTGCGATCAGCGGCAGGTCGATGCTGTTGGTGGCGCGGAACAGGGCTTCGATGAACAGGCGCTTGTCGCTTTCCAGGTCGATGGCGCGGATGTAGGTGCCGTCGATCTTCAGGTAGGCGAGGCCCAGGTGGGCGAGGTTGCCGATCAGGCTGAAGCGTCCGCCGAAGTGCTGCAGGCCGACGCCGTAACCGGTTTCACGGATCGCCTGGCAGAGCTGCCCGAGTTCGTTGGCCGGTGGCAGGTGGCGCTCGTCCAGCTCCAGGGTGAGCAGCTCCGCCTGCTGGGGATGGGACTTGAGCAATGCGAGCAGGCGCTCACGGTGTTCGCCCGGGCGCAGGCTGGCGGCGGACAGGCTGAGGGCGATGCGCGATGGTGTCTGCTGCAGGTGTGCCAGGCAGTGTTCGAGCATTGCCAGGTCGAAGCGTGCGGACCAGCCCAGGCGCTCGATCCAGGGCAGGAAACGCCCGGCGGGCACGGCTTCACCCTGGGGATCCAGCAGGCGTGCCAGCACTTTGTGGTGCAGGGTTTCGGCGGTGTTTGTGCAGAGGCTCACCGGCTGGAAGTAGAGACGCAGCTTGCCCTTGCTCAGCGCGTCGTCGATCCAGGCGCGCCAGTCGTGCAGGCTCTGGCCTGGCGCGGCGTCGAAGTCGTCCAGGCGCACCCAGGGGCGGTCGGTGCCTTGCGCTGCCTGGGCCAGGGCCTGGTCGGCGCGGCTCATCACCCGCTGGATGTCTTCACCCGGCCGGTAGGCGGCGATGCCGAGCAGGGCGACCGGACTGCGGTCGCTGGCACCGGTGGCATGCAGGTTTTCCAGTTGATTGGCGAGATCGGCTGCCAGTTGTTCGGTGTCTTCCCCGGTGAGGCCGGGGCAGAGCAGGGCGAACTCGCCGCCGCGGCTGCGCGAAGCCAGCCAGTCAGGATTGCCTCTTTTCTGCACCAGATTGCCGAGGATTTCCCCGATATCGCGGATCAGCGCGTCGGTGCGCTGGCCGCCGAGGCGCTGGTTGAGCCCGCCGAGGTCGTTGACCCGCAACAGCACGAGGTAGCCGGCGGCGTTCTGGTCGTTGGGCACCAGTTGGTTGGCGAGGCGGATATCGAACTGACGGCGGTTGGCCAGGCCGGTGAGGCTGTCCTGGTATGCCTCTTCGCGCAGACGTTCGCTACGCGCGGCTTCTTCCGCGAAGAGGTTGCGCAGCTTGTCCACCATCTGGTTCATGGCCAGCACTACGCGGCGCAGTTCCGGGGTGCGCGGTACCTTGGGCAGGGCAAGGAATTCGCGGCGGCTGATGGCCTCGGCCTGCTGCACCATGTTGTCCAGCGGGCGCAGTTGCGTGCGCAGCAGCCAGGCACCGACCAGGGCGCTGACCAGGCCGCAGAGCAGCAGCCAGGCGAGGCTGCCGATGGCGCTATCCCAGAGCTTGGCCAAGGCGAACTGCGGATGGCTGAGCACCTCCACGCGCGCGGCCTGCTGCCAGCCACGCATGATCAGCGCGTCGCCGCCCTGGGGCCGCAGGTTGACCAGATGGGCGAACCAGCCCGGCACTTGGTCGCTGGTGGTGGTCGTGCGGCGTTCGGCGATCACTCCGCCATCGGGGATGCGAACCACGCGGATGCTGGCGAAGTAGCCGCTGTCGAAGATGGAGCTGACCATCAGCTCGATCATCGCCGGGTCGTCAACGTGGGGCGTCATGGACAGGCCGAGGGCGGTAGCGGCGTCCTGGGCGTGTGAGCGCAACTGGCTGAGCAACTGCTCGCGGGAACTTTCCACGCCCGCGAGGAAGCTGCCGGCGAAGGCCAGCGCGAGCAGCAGGCAGATGGCCAGGAACAGTTGCTTGAGTAACGACATGGGCTAACCCTCTCCAATGGCGAAGCCTTCGGCTCTCATTTTTTTCAGCAGGTCCTGCCAGCGCGACAGTTTCTTGGTATCCCCGGCACGCTTGGCACCGGTGTAGAGGCCTTCGGCGTTGAAGGCGTACACGGGCAAGAGGTCGGTGCGCTGCGACGCCGGACGTATCTCGCCGATCAGGTTGTCCAGCACCAGGGGATCGGCGGTGGGCGTCTTGTAATAGGTGAGGACCATGTGCGCCTGGTTCTGGCGCAGGGCCTTGACGTAGGTGATGCGCAGCTTCTCGGCGGGGATGCCGAGGCGGCGCAGGGTGAAGTACTTGGCGATGGAGTAGTCCTCGCAATCGCCGGCACCCTTGATCAGGGCCTCGACGGGGGTGGCCCAGTAGTCGTTCTGGCGCCAGGTGCGGATATCGTCGGTGAAACGGAGCTGGCGGTTGAAGAAGCGGTTGACTGCTGTGAGCTTCTCGCCTTCGGGCAGGTCGATGCTGGCCTGGATCAGCTCGCTCCAGGCGAGGATGCGCCCTTTTGCGGGGCCAAGGTCGCCATAGCGCTTGGTGGCGTTCTGCAGGATCAGGTCGAAATCCCAGTTGGCCAGCACGCTGGCCAAGCAGAGCAGCAGGCCTGCGAGCAGGCAGCTGCCTTGCCATGCCAGCCACGAGGGTTGCCGCAGTCCGATTGCCGCCCAGCGTTGCCGCATCAGCCGTCTCTCCGCCCAGGATGCTCAGAGTCTAGGCGGGAATCCATGATTTGCCGGAGCTGGATTCAGTGGCTGCGCAGGGTTTTCTGGCGAAGGATATAAATGCTGACCAGTACGGCGCTGGTGAGCATGAATCCGCGGGCCCAGGGCAGGGGCACGAGGAAGCAGGAGAGGGTGATACTGGCCCACATCAGTACCAGGGCGTAGACCTTGCCCTTGAGGGGAATGCCCTGGCCCTCCAGATAATCGCGAATCCAGGGGCCGAGCTTCGGGTGTTCCACCAGCCAGAGGTAGAAACGCCGCGAGCTGCGTACGAAGCAGGCCGCGGCGAGCAGCAGGAAGGGCGTGGTGGGCAGGACCGGCACGAAGATGCCGATCACGCCCAGGGCGACACTGAGCCAGCCGATGATCAGGAGGACCATGCGCAGCGCCGGGTGGCGCTGCTGCTGGATATCGCTGTGCGCCATGCGCCGGCCTTAGTGGTGGCGGGGCTTGAGCAGCGCGGGTTTTTCTTCTGGTGCGTTGCAGAGCAGGAAGAGGGCGGTCAGCAGTTCGGGGATCTGCTCGACCATTTCGTCCACCAGGTTGCGGTCCTTGGCGATCTCGGCGAATTCGGGCTGCTCGTCGAACAGGCCCGAGCCCACCATGATCGGCAGCAGCAGTTCGCTGACTTCCTCTTCGGCGTTCTCGAACCAGGTTTCCTCGCGCAGGAACACGCCTTCCATGAAACCGATGCACCAGCCGCGCAGGTCGGAATCGTCCGGGTCCTCGCCCAGGTCCAGGTCGCAGGGCATTTCGGGGTCTTCGTCGCTGGCCAGTTGGCGGGCGATGTGGGCCTTGAGGGCCAGCAGGGTGGATTCGATCTCTTCGCGCTCGGCGTCGCTGCGATAGTGCGGCGGCTCGGAGAAGAGGGCGTCGATCCATTCGCGCTCGGGCACCTGGTCCGGGCAGATCGACAGGGCACTCAGGTAGCCATGGGTGGCCACATAGTCCAGAGCCTCTTCGTGCAGATCATCGGCGTCGAGAAAAGCTTGCAGGCGGGACAGTTGCTCAGCGAAGGACATCGTGGGACTACCTTGAGGAATAAACGACGCTGAATTCTAGTCGAGTGCGAGGTTCGCGGCAAAAGGCGCGGGCGATAGGCGTGGCCAAATTGCCGGTGCGGCTGACGTATAATGCGCGGCTTGTTCCGGAGACCCCCATGCTCGACCAGGCACTGCGCATCCTCAAAGACGTATTCGGCTACGACGCTTTCCGCGGCAACCAGGCCTCGATCATCGAACGTGTAGCCTCGGGTGGCGATGCCCTGGTGCTGATGCCCACCGGTGGTGGCAAGTCGCTCTGCTACCAGGTACCGGCGCTGCTGCGCGAGGGCCTGACGGTGGTGGTTTCGCCGCTGATCGCCCTGATGGAGGACCAGGTCGCCACCTTGGACGAACTGGGCGTGCCGGCCGTGGCGCTGAATTCCACACTGTCCGCGGAAGCCCAGCGGGAAATTGCCGATCGTCTGCGCCAGGGCGAGATCAAGCTGCTCTATCTCGCTCCGGAACGCCTGGTGCAACCGCGCATGCTGGCCTTCCTCCAGCGGCTGCAGATCGGCCTCTTCGCCATCGATGAAGCCCACTGCGTGTCCCAATGGGGCCATGATTTCCGCCCCGAGTACCTGCAGCTGGGCCAACTGGCAGAGCTCTTCCCGAACGTGCCGCGCATGGCGCTGACCGCCACCGCCGATATGCGGACCCGCGAAGAGATGGTGCAGCGCCTGCACTTGCAGAACGCTGAGCGTTTCCTCTCCAGCTTCGACCGCCCGAACATCTTCTATCGCATCGTCGCGAAGGATCAGCCGCGCAAGCAGCTGCTGGGCTTCCTCGCTGAGCGACGCGGCGATGCGGGCATCGTCTACTGCATGTCGCGCAAGAAGGTGGAGGAGGTGGCGGCCTTCCTTTCCGAGCAGGGGTTCCCGGCGCTGCCGTATCACGCGGGCCTGTCCAACGACCTGCGAGCCTTCCACCAGAAGCGTTTCCTCAATGAGGAAGGGCTGATCATGGTTGCCACGATTGCCTTCGGCATGGGCATCGACAAGCCCAACGTGCGCTTCGTGGCCCACCTGGACCTGCCCAAGTCCCTCGAAGCCTATTACCAGGAAACTGGCCGCGCCGGCCGGGACAGCCTGCCTGCGGATGCCTGGATGGCCTATGGGCTGCAGGACGTGCTGCTGCTCAAGCAGATGCTGAGCAACTCGGAGGGTGACGAGCGGCACAAGCGCATCGAACAGCACAAGCTGGACGCGATGCTGTCGCTCTGCGAGGAAACCCGCTGCCGCCGGCAAGCGCTGCTGGCCTACTTCGACGAAGAACTGCCGCAGCCCTGTGGCCACTGCGATATCTGCACCGACGGCGTGCAGACCTGGGACGCCACAGAGCCCGCGCGTCTGGCGCTCTCGACCATCCACCGCAGCGGCCAGCGCTACGGCGTCGGCCATCTGGTGGATCTGTTGCTCGGACGAGACAACGAGAAGGTGCGGTCTTCGGGCCATCAGCACCTCTCGGTGTTCGGCATGGGCAAGAACCTTTCCGAAGGCGATTGGCGCACCCTGTACCGCCAGTTGGTGGCCCGCGGCCTGGCGGACGTCGACCTGGAAGGCTTCGGCGGCCTGCGCCTGACCGAGGCCTGCCGCCCGCTGCTGCGTGGCGAGGTGCAACTGGAGCTGCGTCGGGACCTGTCGACCAAGGCACCCAAACCCACCGCCAGCGCCGCCAGCCAACTGGTGCGTGGCGAAGAGCGCGAGCAGTGGGAAGCCCTGCGTACGCTGCGTCGCAAGCTGGCGGAAGAGCACAGCGTGCCGCCCTACGTCATCTTCCCTGACGCGACCCTGCTGGAAATGCTCCGCAGCAAGCCGCGCAGCCTCTCTGAAATGGCCCAGGTCAGCGGCGTGGGCGCGCGCAAGCTGGAGCGTTATGGCGAGGCCTTCCTCGAAGTGCTCAACGGCAATGGCGCCGGTGAGGCACCGCGTGCCGTCACCGACCTGCGCCATGAACTGGTGAGCCTGGCCCGTGCGGGCATGACACCGGCGCAGATCGCCCGTCAGCTCAATTGCAGTGAGAAGAACGTCTACAGCTTGCTGGCCGAGACCATCGGCAATCAGCAATTGAGTCTGGAACAGGCGCTGGACCTGCCGGAAGAGCTGCTGGGCGAGATTCAGGACGCCTTCCTCGACGGCGAAGGCGAACTGCCGCCTGTGGCCGAGGTGGCAGAGCTGTTCGCCGGTCGCGTGCCTGATGGCGTGCTGCATTGCGTACGCGCGGCCCTGCAGGCGGAGTTCGAGGCTTGATTCGACGCCGGCCATTCCGGCGTCGATAAAATGACGGGGCAAAACGACGAACTTGTGACGCGGCGCACGACCGGCTAATGTGCGTCAGAGGCCTCCGACAGAAGGGGTGGACGTGTCCTACAACAATACTGCCTGGCTCAATGACGTTCGTCCCAATCCCTATGCCGACCAACTGGCCCTGGGATTCCGGCATCTCCGCTTCACGCGCTCGCTGGAGCGCGAGTACCGCGATTATTTCCTCGAAGAGAACTTCGACCTCAAACGCATCGCCCTGAGTGCTGGCCTGCTGATCTGGCTGGCATTTGCCGTGCTCGATTTCTACCTGATCAGCAGTGAGACGCGCTGGTGGATGCTGGCCGTTCGGCTCGGCGTGCTGGGACTGCTGCTGGGCTGCGGCGTGCTGATGCTCCAACGCCGCCATCGGCACCTGCTGGCCCCCCTGAGCCTGGTCTGCATTGGTTCCCTGGGCGTGGGCGCCGGGGCGGTGGTGGCCATCGCCCATCGCAGCGATCCGTCCTTCCCCTACGAGGGCCTGTTGCTGGTCTGCATGGCCGCCTACTTCCTGGTGGGGCTGCGGTTGGTGGAGGCGCTGGGCGTTTCCCTGGTGATCCTGTTGGCCTATGTGGGGCTGGAACTCTGGGCCGGACTGCCCTGGCCAAGGCTGATCAACAACCTGCTGTTCCTGCTGTTTGGCAACATCGCCGGTGCAGTCGGTTGCTACCTGCTGGAGTTCAAATCCCGCGAGCATTTCCTCATCAGCCGCCTGATGCGGGTACTGGCGGATCACGACAGCCTGACCGGCCTGTACAACCGCCGCAGTTTCAATAGGCAGTTGGAGCGTCTATGGCGCCAGGCCCAGCGTGAACGGCACGGCCTGGCCCTGTTGCTCTGCGACGTCGACCACTTCAAGGCCTATAACGACCGCTACGGCCATCAGGCCGGCGACCTGGTGTTGCAGCAAGTCGCCCGTGTGCTCGAAGGCACCGCGCGTCGGCCCCTGGATATGGCGGTTCGCCTGGGGGGAGAGGAGTTCGCCGTGCTGCTCTATGACATCGGGGAGCAGGAGGCGCGCCGCTGCGCCGAGAAGCTGCGGGCGACGCTGGAAGAGCAGTCCATCCGCCATGAGGCTTCACCCACGGCACCAGTGCTGACCATGTCCATTGGCGTTGCCTGCGTCCATCCGCAGCCGGGCATGCCGTTGGGCAAACTCTATGAGCTGTATGAGCATGCGGATCGTGCCCTGTACGAAGGCAAGGCATTCGGCCGCAATCGGGTGGTGGCTTGAGTTCGGACGAAAACTGCCTGCGCTCGGCCATGCGTCGTTAAAACTTGGTTCGGAATGCTCATTAACAGTCGTTAACTCCGCTTCCTCACCAACTTTTGCCTTGCCTGGGCTTCGCTCGGCGACTTTTCGTGCAGAACTCAATTCGTCGCTCCGGATGGCGCGAGCCGTGACTGTCCGGGGCCTTGGCCGGTGTTAGCATCGCCGCTCCTCCCGCATCGAGCGATCCGCATGGACAAGCTGATCCAGGCTGACGGCCAGCCGCACTACGGCATATTTCCCGCCGCCCCCGGCCTCATCAACTACCGCGACTTCGACTTCCGCTCGCCCATGGGGCGCCGCCTGGGGGCATTGGCCAAGTGGCGACGCTTCCACCAGTTCCAGTACTTCGGCCTGCTCGGCAACGAGCTGATTGGCGGGTGCGCCCTGGCCAACCTCAGTCTGGTGGGGGTTGGCTTCGTCTACCTCTTCCATCCCGCCAGCGGGCGCATGATCGAGCGTCAATTCAAGTTGCCGTTGGGCCTGGGCACTTCGTTCTCGCAATCGCCGGACGAGGGCATTTGCGAGCTGCGTCAGGGCCGCAACCTGCTGCGCCTGGAAAACCGCTCCGATACCGGTGAAAAGCGCCTGCTGGTAGAGCTGGATGACGGTACCCGCATCGATGCGTCGTTCAGCGAGCGGGAGCCGGCGTTCCAGCCCATGTGCATCTGCACGCCGACGGCGGTGAATGGCTGGGTGTATGCGCAGAAGGTGGCGGGGGTCGCCTGCCGCGGCCAGGTGAGCAGCGCGCTGGGGAACTTCGATCTCGCGGAAATCGGCGCCTTCGCCCATCACGACTGGTCCGCGGGCTACATGCGCCCGGAAACCAACTGGAACTGGGCCTGCCTGTCCGGCCTGGCTGACGGGCTGCGGGTCGGGTTGAACCTGTCCTGCGGGGTGAACGAGACCAGCTTCACCGAAAACTGCTTCTGGCTGGATGGGGAGCTGATCAAGGTCGATACGGTCCGTTTTGCCTTCGACC
Source organism: Pseudomonas sp. BN411 (assembly GCF_029871235.1). Classification (GTDB taxonomy): domain Bacteria; phylum Pseudomonadota; class Gammaproteobacteria; order Pseudomonadales; family Pseudomonadaceae; genus Metapseudomonas. The sequence goes on along the minus strand of NZ_SSOM01000029.1, from coordinate 100,708 downwards.
GCGACCAGCCGCTGAAGACCTGGAGCGTCGCTTCCCATGATGGTCAGGTCGAGCTGACGTTAGTTGGCGAGGGCTTGCATGAGGAGCGCCTGAACCTCGGTTTCATTGCGAGTAATTTCAAGCAGGTGTTCGGCCGATTCAGCGGCACCCTGCGACCGGCGGGGCGTGAACCGGTGCAGATCGACAGGATGTGGGGCTTTGTCGAGGACCAGTACGTCAAGTGGTAGGGCGGGGGGACTTGCTCGCGGCTTGCGGCTATGATTAGCTGGCTAATTATTAGTATAAGAAGTCCGAGTCAATTTCGATGTCCTACCCCGATCAACACCGTTTCGCCATGCAGCTCGCACAGATGTCCCGCGCGTGGCGCGCCGAACTCGACCGCCGTCTGGCCGGCATGGGGCTGTCCCAGGCCCGCTGGCTGGTATTGCTGCATTTGTCCCGTTTCGAGGACGACTTGCCCACCCAGCGCGAGCTGGCCAAGAGCGTCGGCGTCGAAGGCCCGACCCTGGCCCGCCTGCTGGATAGCCTTGAGGCACAGGGGCTGATCCAGCGTATGGCCGTTGCCGAAGATCGCCGGGCGAAGAAGATCGCCCTGTGCCCGCCGGCCCGTCCCCTGATTGAAAAGATCGAAGCCATCTCCAGCCAGCTGCGCCAGGAACTCTTCGCCGGTATCGAGGATGAAGAGCTGCGCCGTTGCCAGCAGGTTCATGCGCGGATTCTGACGAACCTGGACCGCCTCTGATGGGGCAGGACCTCGAGGCGCTTCACGAGCGCTTCGGCGCCCGCTATCCGCAATGGCTGCTGGGCCTGCTGATGCTCGGCAGCATGGCGATGATCCTCGCCTCCACCAGTATCAACGTTGCATTGCCGGCGATCATGGCCGACTTCGGTATCGGCCGGCCGCTGGCGCAATGGCTTTCCACCGGCTTCCTCGCCGCCATGACGGCCGGCCTGTTGCTGGCAGCCTGGTGCCAGGCGCGGCTGGGTGCGCGGCGAACGGTGCAGTTCGGGCTCGGCCTGTTCTGCCTGGCATCGCTCCTGGCCCTGGTGGCCACATCGGCCTGGCAGCTGATCGCCCTGCGCATCGTCATGGGGGCTTGCGCCGGGATCATCCAGCCGCTGGCGATGGTGCTGATCTTTCGCGTCTATTCCGAAGGCGGTCGTGGCATGGCCCTGGGCATCTACGGGCTGGGCATCATGGTGGCGCCGACCCTCGGGCCGACCATCGGTGGCTACCTGATCGACCATTTCGGCTGGGGTGCGGTGTTCTGGTTGCCGCTGCCGCTCTGTCTCCTCGCGCTGATCGGTGCCCAATGGCTGATGCCCAGCGTGCGCGACCGCAACACGCCAGGCGTCGACCTGCCAGCTTTCACTCTCCTGAGTGTCGCGCTGTTCGCCTTGCTTGGTTCCCTGGCCGAAGCCCAGCGTTTCGGCTGGCTGGCCCCCAGTGCATGGCTGCCGGGATTACTTGGCGTGGCATGCACCGTGGCCTTCCTGCGCCGCAGTCGCACCTGCGGACGCCCCCTGCTGCCGCTGCAACTCTGGCGCCACGCCGCGTTTCGCAAGGCGAGTTGGGTCGCCCTGGTGCTCGGCCTTGGGCTGTATGGCTCCACCTACCTGATCCCGCTTTACCTGCAGACGGTAGAGGGTTATAGCGCCGGACAGGCCGGCCTTCTGATGCTGCCGACCGGCGTGGTGCTGGGGCTGGCGTCCTTTATTGGTGGCTGGGCGAGCGACCGCCTGTCGGCTGCCTCCATGCTGGTGTTCGGCCTCCTGGTGTTCGCGTTGTCGTCGGCGGGCCTTGGGTTGGCGGGGCACGGGGCTTCGTTTCTGGCGCTCTGCGGCTGGGCCTGCGTCGGCCGGCTGGGGCTCGGTTTGCTCCTGCCAGCGATGAGTACGGGGGCGCTGGACGTCCTCAGCTCGGAAGAGCTGGCGCTGGGAGCGGGTGCCATCACATTCGTTCGTCAGCTGGGTGGCGCCTTTGGAGTCAATCTGCTGACCTTCTTTATCGAGTGGCGCCACGCCGCAGGTGGCGGCAATGCCGCAGCCGAAGTGCTGGCATTCGAACAGAGTTTCTGGCTGGTTGCGCTACTCTTCCTGATGGCCGTTGTGCCGGCCTGGGGCGTGCGTCCTGCAAGGCGTTGAGCGTGCAAATCGCACGATGAAAATTTTGTCAAGCCCCTAGCGAAATCTTTCCTATAGTGGAGTAAGCTACAGCCCAGGTTTGTGGCCAGCTGCCATTATTCCGGGCGAGGGAGCGGAGAGCCCGAAGCTGTAGGTCTCGAGTGGAATGGATAGGGAGCTCCACCCCACTATCATTGTTGTTTTGAGGTCAACGTACTTCACGTCGCTTCGAGGATGCCCGGGTGGGATATCAGGAGCCAGTTGCGTGGTTACGGATGATCGGGGAGGACATATGGCAAGGGTTCACAAGCTCCTTTTGACGCTTGCGTCCGGCTCTGCACTGTACTCGGGCCTGGTACCTGCGTTGGGGCTAGGCGAAATTACCTTGCACTCCGCCCTCAACCAGCCGCTGGACGCTGAGATCGAGCTGCTGGAGGTCGGTGACCTCAATGACAGCGAAATCAAGATCCGCCTGGCATCCGCTGATGATTTCGAGCGTGCCGGCGTCGACCGCTTTATCTTTCTCAACGACCTGCGCTTCAGCCCGGTGATCCGTGGCTCTGGCAGCCGCATCCGCGTGGCGTCCAGCAAGCCGGTCCGCGAGCCTTACCTGAATTTCATCGTCGAAGTCGCTCGCCCCAACGGCAAGCTGCTGCGCGAATACACCCTGCTGCTGGATCCACCCGGTTCGGCATTTACCGCAAGCGCCGCGCCGGTCAGCCCGGCTCACGAGACGTCGGCCGCAACCGCGAGCATTGCACCGGTACAACCCAAGCCGGCGCCGGCTGCGACCCAGGGTAATCACTACCAGGTTGTACGAGGTGACAGCCTCTGGCTGATTGCCAAGCGCTTGAGCGCCGGGAGTGGCATGAGCCAGCAGCAGATGCTGGATGGTATCTACGCTCTCAATCCCCAGGCTTTCCCGGGGGGAGACATCAACCGCCTCCATGTTGGGCAGTCCCTGTTGTTGCCCGACGCCGCCGTCCAGGCCACTGTTCCTGCGGCACCTGTGGTCGCACAAAACCCAGCGCCGACTCCGGCTCCGGTTGCCGCAACGCCAGCTGGTCCGACCCTGGATGAGCTGACCCAGGCCCAGCAGCGGGTGGATTCCAGCATCGCCCAGGGTGAAGCCGAGCGCGCGGAACTGCGGCAGCATATCGCCGAGCTCCAGACCAAGCTGGACGCCATGCAGCAGCAATTGAGCGGCAGTGACCAGGAAGTGACCGCGCTGCGCAACCAGATCCAGCAGATGGCCACTGCGCCGGTTGTCGAACCAGCGCAAGCCCAGCCTGTAGCCGCCGTTCCTGCGGTGATCCCCGTCGCCCAGGCTGCCGAACAGCCGGCTCCGGTACAGCAGGGCAACTCCGGCATCAGCCCGTTCTGGTGGGCGATCATGGTTTCCGGCCTGGTATTGCTGTTCCTGCTCGATTGGGTGCTGCTGCGCCGCTCCCGTCGCGATGCGCAGGAACAGGAACTCGAAGAAGCCCAGACCACTGGCAAGGCCAAGGTGGCCTTGCAGCACCGCCACGAGGAGGTACGGCCCGCTGCCCCGGTCATGCCGAAACCGGCGCCTGTCGCTGCCACTGTCGCGGCCGTAGTCCCGCTGAAGGTCGTCGCGACTCCCTCCATCAAGATTGCGTCCGATGCGCTGGAAGGCGCCAACATCTACATCGCCTACGGCCGCTGGCGTGAGGCCCTGGCTGTGCTGCAGCCGGCCGTTGACAAGGAACCTCAGCGCCTCGACCTGCGTTTCCGTCTGCTGGAAGTGCTGGGTGAGCTGCGTGATCCGGTTGCCTTCACCCTTGAAGAAGCCGCCCTGCGCGAACTCCACGCTGACGAAGGGCGCCTTGCCGCCATCGTCGCCCGCTATACGGATATCGGTTCGGCAGCAGCGCCGAGCGAGCCTGTGTTCGTGCTGGACGAAACGAGCCCGGCCATGGCCGAGGTGAGCAACGAACCCATCGACGCTCTGCAATCCGACTTCGACGGCTATCCGCTGGACGCTGACTGGGAACAGGTCAGTCCCTTCAAGACCGCCGAGCCCAAGCGCAAGGCCGCTGTGATCCAGGCCTTCCCGACGGTGGAGGACGACCTGGGCTTCCCCACCAATCTGCAGGAACTGCCGGAAGTCTTCGAACTGACCCTGGATGCCGACACCCTGAGCCCGTTTGGCGACCTGCCGGAACTGCCCCAGGCCGAGAGCCTGGACGAGCTTACCGCGGAGTTCGTGGATCCGATGGTCAGCCTGGAAGAGCTGGACAAGCTGGATGCCCGCCAAGAGAACATCACCAAGCTCAACCTGGCTCTGGCCTATATCGAGCAAGGCAATATCGAGGCGGCCTGCAGCATCCTCAACGAAGTCATCAGTGACGGTGACGATGAGCAGAAGCAGGAAGCGCGCGATCTGCTGGCGAAGATTGCCTGAAGCGATTCAAGCCCAATGAAAAGCCCGGACCTTGTCCGGGCTTTTTCTTTTGGGGGCGCATTTAGCGTCTACCGCGGAATATGTAGGAGCGAGCTTGCTCGCGAAGAGCCCGTACAAAGCTATCGCGAGCAACCTCGCTCCTACAACGTCCGCGACGGAGCCGGTTGCGACCGTCCCATCATTCGCTTGGCCGCCAGCACCAGCCAGCAGGCAAGAATGAACGGCGCGGTCATGGCGGGCAGGCCGATGGCGGCAAAGCCGGGCTGTAGGACCACGCCCAGGAGGATGCCTGCCAGGGCGCACCAGGGACGGCGCAGGTCCTTGCCCAGGGCCAGGGCGATCAGCGCACCGTTGAGGCTGAACAGTCCACCCAGCACCGCTTGCATCGGCATGCCGTGGAGCAGCGCCAGGATCAGCGCGGTGGCCGAACCCAACAGTGCCCAGAGCGCCACCCTCCAGCCGGCCAGGAACAGCGCGGCCAGCACCAGGCCACCGGCGATGGGCTGGTCAAGGAAGATCACCTGGCCAATGCCGCGCACCAGTGCAAGCGGCGTGTCGATCCAGCCGGGCTGCAGCGTAGCGGCGGCAGTGGGGGAGGGCGTCAGTTCCAGTGGCCCGCCCAGGGCCAGCAACAGCCAGCCGAGACCGACGAAGGGCGAGGTGTAGGCCGGCAGCCAGTTGCGCTGGCGGACGGCCTTGAGCAAGGCGTTTAGCACCAGGCTGGAAAGCCCGGCGGCGCAGAAGATCAGCAGCGCCAGGTAGAGCGAAGGCTCGAAACGGACGCTCAGCAACAGGCCAAGCAGGACGCCGTTGTAGCCGTAGAGGCCGGCTTCGATATCTTCGGGGGCGTAGCGGCGGCGCACGGCGGTGAGCCAGGCGGTGGCACCGCCAAGCAGGGCGCCGCCCAGCAGGCTCGGGGCCCCCACAGCGATGGCGAGCAGGATCAGCGCACCGCAACCGGGGTGACGCTGGAGGAATATCTGGCTGAAGCCGTTCAACTGGGCGGATGCCCAGCTACGGACTTCGGGTCGTAGTGGCAGTCGGTACATGGCAGCTTGAAAAAAAGGAGGCGCCCCGGTGAGAGGGCGCCCGCATAACTGGCAATGGCCAGATGGGATTTCTGTTGTCGCCCGGCATCGAGGCCGGTGCGGGGAGCGCGGGTTCTCTTTGGAACCCGTCGCTCCAGGTGTGTCACATCAATGCAGGGTTTCGATCCGAAGGCTGTTGGTGCTACCCGGCTGGCCGAACGGCACGCCGGCGGTGATCACCACGGTATCGCCACGCTTGGCCATACCCTGGGCCTGGGCAATCTCCAGCGCGGTGCTGGTGACTTCCTCGACCTTGTGCAGGCGTTCATTGACGACCGAATAGATACCCCAGGCCACAGTCAGGCGACGCGCGGTGTTGAGGTTCGGCGTCAGGCTGAGGATCGGTGCCTTCGGGCGCTCGCGGGAGGCGCGCAGGCTGGAGCTGCCCGACTCGGTGTAGTTCACCAGTGCGGCTACCGGCAGGATGCTGCTGATGCGGCGGATTGCGCAGCTGATGGCATCTGACGAGGTGGCCTCGGCCTGCGGACGGCTGACGTCGAGCTGGCTCTGGAAGTCCGGGCCGTTTTCCACCTGGCGAATGATCTTGCTCATCATCTGCACGGTTTCCAGCGGATAGTCGCCGGAAGCGGTTTCAGCGGACAGCATCACGGCGTCGGTGCCCTCGGCCACGGCGTTGGCAACGTCGGTCACCTCGGCGCGGGTCGGGGCAGGGGAGAAGCGCATGGATTCCAGCATCTGCGTGGCCACCACGACCGGACGGCCCAGTTGGCGGCAAGTGCGGATGATGTCTTTCTGGATGCGCGGCACATTCTCCGCCGGCACTTCGACGCCCAGGTCGCCACGGGCAACCATGATGGCGTCGCAGAGACGGGCGATTTCTTCCAGGTGCACCACGGCCGAGGGCTTCTCGATCTTGGCCATGAGGAAGGCGCGGCCCTTGATCAGCTCGCGAGCTTCGACGATATCTTCAGGGCGCTGCACGAACGACAGGGCGACCCAGTCCACGCCCAGGTCCAGGCCGAAGTCCAGGTCACGGCGGTCCTTGGCGGTCAGCGGCGAGAGTTGCAGCACCGCTTCCGGCACGTTGACGCCCTTGCGGTCGGACAGTTCGCCGCCGGCAATTACGGTGGTTTCCACTGCATCGGCGTGGCTCGCGGTTACCTGCAGGCGCAGACGACCGTCGTCCAGCAGCAGGTTCATGCCGGGTTCCAGGGCCTCGATGATTTCCGGGTGCGGCAGGTTGACCCGGCGCGCATCGCCAGGGGTGTTGTCCAGGTCCAGGCGGAAGGCCTGGCCTCGCTCCAGGTTCACCTTGCCATCGGCAAAGCGGCCCACGCGCAGCTTCGGTCCCTGCAGGTCCATGAGGATGCCGATGGGGTAGTTGAGCTGGCGCTCCACTTCGCGCACCCACTGGTAGCGCTGGGCGTGATCGGCGTGCTCGCCATGGCTGAAGTTCAGGCGGAACAGGTTGACGCCGGCTTCCACCAGTTGGCGGATGTCGTCGATGCCTTTGATCGCCGGACCGAGGGTGGCGAGGATTTTTACTTTCTTGTCAGGCGTCATTTTTCAGGGCTCTCGAGGATCAGGATGGCGCGGAAGTCGTTCACGTTGGTACGGGTCGGTTCGGTGACGACGAGGTCGCCGAGGGCGGCGAAATACCCGTATCCGTTGTTGTTGTCCAGCTCATCGCTGGAAGAAAGCCCCTGCTTGATCGCACGGCTGTAGCTGCAGGGGGTCATGATGGCGCCGGCGTTGTCTTCCGAACCGTCGATGCCGTCGGTGTCGCCGGCCAGTGCGTAAACGCCCGGCAGGCCCTTCAGGGTGTTGGTCAGGCTCAGCAGGAACTCTGCGTTACGCCCGCCACGGCCTTCGCCGCGCACGGTCACGGTGGTTTCGCCGCCGGAGAGGATCACGCACGGCGGCGTGATCGGCTGGCCATGCAGGATCACCTGGCGGGCGATGCCGGCGTGGACCTTGGCCACCTCGCGGGATTCGCCTTCGAGGTCGCCGAGGATCAGCGGGGTCAGGCCGGCGGCGCGGACTTTCTCGGCGGCGGCATCGAGGGACTGCTGCGGAGTGGCAATGAGCTGGAAATGGCTGCGCGAAAGGCAGGGATCACCCGGTTTGACGGTTTCCGAGCGCGGGTCCTGCAGCCAGGCACGCACATGTGCGGGCACTTCGATCTCGTAGCGGGCGAGGATGGCCAGCGCTTCGGCGGAGGTGGTCGGGTCGGCTACGGTCGGGCCGGAGGCGATCACGGTGGCCTCGTCGCCGGGCACGTCGGAGATCGCGTAGGTGTAGACGGTGGCGGGCCAGCAGGCCTTGGCCAGGCGGCCGCCCTTGATCGCCGAGAGGTGCTTGCGCACGCAGTTCATCTCGGAGATGGAGGCGCCGGATTTCAGCAGTGCCTTGTTGATCGCCTGCTTGTCCTTGAGGGTCAGGCCTTCGGCGGGCAGGGCGAGCAGGGAAGAGCCGCCGCCGGAGAGCAGGAAGATCACCCGGTCGGATTCCTGGAGGCCGCTCACCAGCTTGAGCACGCGCTCGGCGGTTTCCAGGCCGGCGGCGTCGGGCACGGGGTGTGCGGCCTCGACCACTTCGATCTTCTTGCAGTCGGCGCCGTGGTCGTAGCGGGTCACCACCAGGCCGGATATCTCACCCTGCCATTCGCGTTCGATCACTTCAGCCATGGCGGCGGCAGCCTTGCCGGCGCCGATGACGATGACGCGGCCGGAGCGGTCGGCCGGCAGGTGGTCGGCCAGTACCTGGCGTGGGTGGGCTGCGGCGATGGCGGTGGCGAATAGGTCGCGCAGGAAGGCTTTGGGATCGAGGGACATGGCAGGCTCCAGGTGGCCGAATGCTTCTTGTGGGGCGGCATGCCGGCGAGTGGAATCGCCGGGCGTTCAAGGCCGATTTCAGTCCCGAACCGCCGCACGCAGCGGCTCGGGACTGGAATCGACCTTCCTGGTCGTTGGCGCCGTGTCACCTCGGACCAGGAGGGTCGAAAGGGATCGTAGGACGGGGGGAGCGGGCGCTGGCCATCGCGGGAGCTGCCGGCTCGATGGGCAGCGACTCGCTCAACCCGTCCTACGAAACATTACTCCTCGCGAATCGAGAAGTTGGCCATGTGCTCCAGGCCCTTGATCAGGCCGGAGTGGTCCCAGTTGCTGCCGCCGAGCGCCGCGCAGGTGCTGAACACTTGCTGGGCATTGGCGGTGTTCGGCAGGTTCAGGCCCAGTTCGCGGGCGCCGGACAGTGCCAGGTTCAGGTCCTTCTGGTGCAGGCTGATGCGGAAGCCCGGGTCGAAGGTGCCCTTGATCATACGCTCGCCGTGAACTTCAAGGATCTTGGAGCCGGCGAAGCCACCCATCAGGGCCTCACGTACCTTGGCCGGATCGGCGCCGTTCTTGGCGGCGAACAGCAGCGCTTCGGCGACGGCCTGGATGTTCAGGGCAACGATGATCTGGTTGGCCACCTTGGCGGTCTGGCCGTCACCGTTGGCACCGACGCGGGTGATGTTCTTGCCCATGGCCTGGAACAGCGGCAGCGCGCGTTCGAAGGCGTTCGGGCAGCCACCGACCATGATGCTCAGGGTCGCGGCCTTGGCGCCGACTTCACCACCGGATACCGGGGCGTCCAGGTAGGCAGCGCCGGTCGCCTTGATCTTCTCGGCGAAGACCTTGGTGGCGGTGGGGGAGATGGAGCTCATGTCGATCACGACTTTGCCGGCACCAACGCCTTCGGCAATGCCGTCCTTGCGGAACAGGACGTCGTCGACCTGGGGGGTGTCCGGGACCATGACGATGATGAACTCGGCTTCCTGGGCAACCTCTTTCGGGTTGGCGAGGGCGACGCCGTTCTCGCCCAGCAGGTCGGCCGGAGCCTTGTCGAAGTGTTCGGAGAAGAACAGGGTGTGGCCGGCTTTCTGCAGGTTCTGAGCCATGGGCTTGCCCATGATGCCGGTGCCGATAAATCCGATCTTGGCCATGTTGAATACCTCGTTCTTAGATGGCGTTATGGGTTTTCAGCCAGCCCAGGCCGGCAGCGGTGGTGGTTGCCGGCTTGTATTCACAGCCGATCCAGCCCTGGTAGCCGATACGGTCCAGGTGCGCGAAGAGGAAGCGGTAGTTGATCTCGCCAGTGCCCGGCTCGTTGCGGCCCGGGTTGTCGGCAAGCTGCACATGGTTGATCGCGGCGAGGTTGGACTCGACGGTGCGCGCCAGGTCTCCTTCCATGATTTGCATGTGGTAGATGTCGTACTGCAGGAACAGGTTGGCGCTGCCCACTTTTTCGCGGATGGCCAGGGCCTGCTTGGTGTTGTTCAGGTAGAAGCCGGGGATGTCGCGGGTGTTGATGGCTTCCATCACCAGCTTGATACCGGCGGCCTGGAGCTTCTCGGCGGCGAACTTGAGGTTCTCGACGAAGGTGCTCTCGATGGTCGCGCAGTCGTAGCCTTGCGGGCGGATGCCAGCCAGGCAGTTGATCTGGGTATTGCCCAGTACCTTGGCGTAGGCGATGGCCTTGTCCACGCCGGCACGGAACTCTTCCACGCGGTCCGGGTGGCAGGCGATGCCACGCTCGCCCTTGCCCCAATCACCGGCCGGCAGGTTGAACAGCACCTGTTCCAGTTTGTTGGCGTCCAGGCGTGCGCGGATTTCCTCTACCGGGAAGTCGTAGGGGAAGAGGTATTCGACTCCGCTGAAGCCGGCTTCGGCGGCAGCGGCAAAACGATCCAGAAAGTCCACTTCGGTGAACAGCATGGACAGGTTGGCGGCAAAACGGGGCATGAATGTCTCCTTCTGATTCCCTTCTCTCGCGAGCGAGAGAAGGGAGGTGAAAGCCCCTCTCCCACCACGAATAGGAGAGGGGAAGACGGCAATCAATCCAGCAGCGAGATGGCGGTCGGAGCGTCGGCGCCAGACTGGGCCAGTTCCTCGAACTCGTTGATGGCGTTGATCTCGGTACCCATGGAGATGTTGGTGACACGCTCCAGGATGACCTCGACCACAACCGGTACGCGGAACTCTTCCATCAGCTGCTTGGCCTTGGCGAAGGCGGCTTGCAGGTCGTTGGCGTCATGCACGCGGATCGCCTTGCAGCCCAGGCCCTCGACCACTGCGACGTGGTCCACGCCGTAGCCGTTGAGTTCCGGTGCGTTGACGTTCTCGAAGGACAGCTGCACGCAGTAGTCGATTTCGAAGCCGCGTTGCGCCTGACGGATCAGACCCAGGTAGGAGTTGTTCACCAGTACGTGGATGTAGGGCAGGTTGAACTGCGCGCCCACGGCCAGCTCTTCGATCATGAACTGGAAGTCATAGTCGCCGGACAGTGCAACGACCGGACGGGTCGGGTCGGCCTTGACCACGCCGAGCGCTGCCGGAACGGTCCAGCCCAGCGGGCCCGCCTGGCCACAGTTGATCCAGTGGCGCGGCTTGTAGACGTGCAGGAACTGCGCGCCCGCGATCTGCGACAGACCGATGGTGCTGACGTAGCAGGTGTCCTTGCCGAAGAACTCGTTCATCTCTTCGTATACGCGCTGCGGCTTGACCGGCACGTTGTCGAAGTGAGTCTTGCGCTGCATGGTGCGCTTGCGCTCGCGGCAGGATTCGACCCAGGCGCTGCGGTCTTTCAGCTTGCCTGCGGCTTTCCATTCGCGGGCGACTTCCAGGAACGCGTCCAGCGCGGAACCTGCGTCGGAAACGATGCCCAGGTCCGGGGTGAATACGCGGCCGATCTGGGTGGGTTCGATGTCCACGTGGATGAAGCGGCGGCCCTGGGTGTAGACGTCAACGGAACCGGTGTGGCGGTTGGCCCAGCGGTTGCCGATACCGAATACCAGGTCGGACTCCAGCACGGTGGCGTTGCCGTAGCGGTGCGAGGTCTGCAGACCGCACATGCCAGCCATCAGCGGGTGGTCATCGGGGATGGTGCCCCAACCCATCAGGGTCGGGATGACCGGGACGCCAGTCAGCTCAGCGAACTCCACCAGCTTGTCCGAGGCATCGGCGTTGATGATGCCGCCACCGGCGACCAGCAGCGGACGCTCGGCGTCGTTCAGCATGGCCAGGGCCTTCTCGGCCTGGATGCGGCTGGCGGACGGCTTCACTACCTGCAGCGGCTGGTAGGCGTCGATGTCGAATTCGATCTCGGCCATCTGCACGTCGAACGGCAGGTCGATCAGAACGGGGCCCGGACGGCCGCTGCGCATTTCATAGAAGGCCTTCTGGAAGGCGTAGGGCACCTGGCCCGGCTCCAGAACGGTAGTGGCCCACTTGGTGACCGGCTTGACGATGCTGGTGATGTCGACGGCCTGGAAGTCTTCCTTGTGCAGACGTGCACGCGGAGCCTGACCGGTGATGCAGAGGATCGGGATGGAGTCGGCGGAAGCCGAGTACAGACCGGTGACCATGTCGGTGCCGGCGGGACCGGAGGTGCCGATGCAGACGCCGATGTTGCCGGCGTTGGTGCGGGTGTAACCCTCAGCCATGTGCGAGGCGCCTTCGACGTGACGGGCCAGTACATGGTCAATGCCGCCGATCTTGTTCAGGGCCGCGTACAGCGGGTTGATGGCGGCGCCGGGGATGCCGAACGCGGTGTCGATGCCTTCGCGACGCATCACCAGGACGGCAGCCTCGATTGCTCTCATTTTGGCCATGTTTTGTGCCTCTTTCTTGTGAAAATTGTATACAAGCTACGTGGCTGGATTCTATTCATCGTCTGACTGAAGGGTCAAGGCCATTTGTGAGGCTAAAGGTCGCAGGGTGTCGACTCTTTTAAAACGCCTGTTTCACGGGGCTCTCCAGCGATAGTCAGAACGCTGACGGAAATACTGTATACAAAAAATAATGTGATTGTATCTATATGTTGATTTTTTTGTGTTCGGTGGGATAGTGAGCTACAGCTTTCGGATGCGTCGCAGGACGGGCTGGAAAACGCCCGCGTGGATTCAGGAATGCGCCAGCCCTGGCCCAGACGACGCCGCACAAGGTTCAACCACTCACGAGGAACGCTTGAAAATGACCACCCTGACCCTGGAAACCGCTGTGAGCATTTCCAACCATGCCCTGACCGTTGGTCGCGAGCTGCGCACGGCACCGCTGACCATCGCCGTGCTGGATGCCGGCGGCCACCTGATCACCCTGCAGCGCCAGGACGGCGCCAGCATGCTTCGACCGCAAATCGCCATCGGCAAGGCGTGGGGCGCAGTGGCCCTGGGCAAGGGGTCGCGCCTGATCGCTGCCGACGCGCAGCAGCGTCCGGCCTTCATCGGTGCGGTGAACAACCTGGCCGACGGCAATCTGGTGCCGGCACCGGGCGGTGTTCTGATCCGTGATGGTGAGGGAGTCGTGATCGGCGCCATTGGTATCAGCGGCGATACGTCCGATATCGATGAGCAGTGCGCAGTCAGCGCAGTAGAGGCGGCCGGCCTGAAGGCGGACGCTGGCGCGGCCTGACGCCTGATAGGGGCTGCTGCGCAGCCCTTAGCGAATGAATTCGCCCCCACAGGGTTTGTGCCAGCCGGCACTGGCCCTGTGGGGGCGAAATACTTTTTGTAGGGGCCGGTGTAGCCGGTATCAGGCGCTCTTCGCCGAAACCTTTTCTTCCACTTCGCAGCCCTTGATCACCAGGCGGATGATGGTTTCCGCGGCGGCGTCGTAGTCGGCCTCGCTGAGGCTGGGCTTGCCGGTGACGGTGGAGATCTGCCAATCGAAGTCGGCGTAGGTCTGGGTTGCCGCCCAGATGCTGAACAGCAGGTGATGGGGGTCGACCTTGGCCATCAGGCCCTGATCAATCCAGCCCTGAATGCACTCGATGTTGTGCTTGGCTTGCAGGTTGAGGTGCTCGGTCTGTTCCTGCGAGAGGTGTGGGGCACCGTGCATGATCTCGCTGGCGAACACCTTGGAGGCGTAGGGCAGGTCACGGGAGATGCGGATCTTCGAGCGGATATAGGCAGTGAGCACTTCGTGGGGGTGGCCGGCCTGATTGAAGGGCGCGGACGCCTGCAGCAGGGGCTCGACGATGCTCTCGAGGACCTCGCGGTAGAGGTTCTCTTTCGACTTGAAGTAGTAGTAGACGTTGGGCTTGGGCAGGCCGGCCTTGGCCGCGATGTCGCTCGTCTTGGTGGCGGCGAACCCTTTTTCGGCGAATTCCTCGCTGGCCGCGCGCAGGATGAGGTCTCTGTTGCGCTCGCGAATGCTACTCACATCGGCTCCTTGTCTGACTCGCCCGGGCGCCAGGAAGGCCGGCCGGCGAGAGGTCGGGCATGTTATCACCCGCTTTGCAGGGCTCTCAAGCGAGCCACTGGATGAATTTCCTGTATACAAAAAGTTTTGATTCTGTTTCCATTCGGCATCCGTCCATGTCATCGGAGTCCTGTCCGGTGCGTGTTGCGGCAGACGTCACCCATGCAAGACAACCACTTGCTCGATCCCTTCGGGCGTCGAATTTCCTACCTGCGCCTCTCGGTCACTGACCGCTGCGACTTCCGTTGCACCTACTGCATGAGCGAAGACATGGTCTTCGCACCCCGGGCGCAGATCCTCAGTCTTGAAGAACTCTACGCAGTCGCTGATGCCTTCATCGGCCTCGGCGTGAAGCGCATCCGCATCACTGGCGGTGAGCCGTTGGTACGCAAGGGGCTGAACTCGCTGCTGACGCGCCTGGGCGCCCGCCAGGAGTTGGAAGACCTGGCCATCACCAGCAACGGCTCCCAGCTTGGCCACATGGCCGCCGACCTGCGCAAGGCCGGGGTCACCCGTCTGAACATCAGTCTCGACTCCCTGCAACGCGAGCGTTTCGCCGCATTCACCCGTCGTGATCGTCTCGACCAAGTGCTGGCCGGCATCGACGCCGCGCGTGCTGCCGGATTTCGTCGGATCAAGCTGAACACCGTGGTACAGAAAGGCCGCAACGATGACGAAGTTCAGGACCTCGTCGCCTTCGCGGTGGACCGCGGGCTGGATATCAGCTTCATCGAGGAAATGCCCCTCGGCAGCGTCTCCAGCCACGAGCGCAAGGCCACCCTCTGCACCTCGGAAGAAGTGCGCGAGCGAGTGGAACAGCGCTTCCAGCTATTGCCCAGCAGCTACCGCACTGGCGGGCCGTCGCGCTATTACCAGGTGGTTGGCAGTGAAAGCCAGGTCGGCTTCATCTCGCCCCATAGCCGCAACTTCTGCGGCGACTGCAACCGTGTGCGCGTCACCGCCGAAGGCAAGCTGGTGCTCTGCCTCGGCCATGAAGGCGCGCTGGACCTCAAGGCGCTGATCCGTCGTCACCCCGGCGATGGCGAGCGGCTGCGCACGGCGTTGATCGATGCCCTCAGGCTGAAGCCCGAGCGGCATTTCTTCGAATCGGACCAGCAGGTGCAGGTGGTCCGTTTCATGAGCATGACCGGCGGCTGATCGAGCTCCTTGGGTTAGCCCTGGCCGCGTTACGTCATCTCGCCGTAGGAGACCTACTGTCTTCGATGACGCGCCTTGCCATGGCGTCCCCAAGGACCCCGACGCCATTTAGATACTCAAAACAAGAGCGCCCTCGAGGCGAAGGAGAAGACACGTGGCCAAGACGCTATTGGTGAAGAACGCCGACCTGCTGGTGACCATGGATGGCCAGCGCCGGGAGATCCGGCAGGGCGGGATGTTCATCGAGGACAACCGCATCGTGCAGGTCGGACCGACCAGCGAGCTGCCGCAGAGTGCCGACGAAGTGCTGGATATGAAGGGCAAGATCGTCATTCCCGGCCTGGTCAACACCCACCACCACATGTACCAGAGCCTGACCCGCGTGGTGCCTGCGGCCCAGGATGGCGAGCTGTTCAACTGGCTCACCAACCTGTACCCGATCTGGGCGCGCCTGACTCCGGAGATGATCGGCGTTTCCACCCAGACCGCGATGGCCGAGTTGATCCTTTCCGGCTGCACCACCTCCAGCGACCACCTCTACATCTACCCCAACGGCTGCAAGCTGGATGACAGCATCCACGCCGCAGGCGAAATCGGCATGCGCTTCCATGCCGCTCGCGGCAGCATGAGCGTCGGCCGCAGTCAGGGCGGCCTGCCGCCGGATTCCGTGGTGGAGAAGGAAGCGGACATCCTCAAGGAATCCCAGCGCCTGATCGAGGATTACCACGACGCCTCCCACGGCTCGATGTTGCGGGTGGTGGTAGCACCGTGCTCGCCGTTCTCGGTGAGCCGCGACCTGATGCGCGAAGCTGCGGTACTGGCCCGTCAATACGGGGTTTCCCTGCACACGCACCTGGCCGAGAACGTCAACGACATCGCCTACAGCCGCGAGAAATTCGGCATGACGCCGGCCGAATATGCCGAAGACCTGGGCTGGGTTGGTCACGACGTCTGGCACGCCCACTGCGTGCAGCTGGACGAACACGGCATAGAGCTGTTCGCCCGTACCGGCACCGGCGTTGCCCATTGCCCCTGCTCGAACATGCGCCTGGCTTCCGGCATCGCCCCGGTACGCCGCATGCGCGACGCCGGCGTGCCGGTAGGCCTGGGTGTGGACGGTTCGGCCTCCAACGACGGCGCGAGCATGATCGGTGAAGTACGCCAGGCGCTGCTGCTGCAGCGGGTCGGCTTCGGTCCGGATGCCATGACGGCTCGCGAGGCCCTGGAAATCGCCACCCTGGGCGGAGCCAAGGTACTCAACCGCGACGACATCGGAGCCCTGGCGCCGGGCATGGCTGCGGACTTCGTGGCCTTCGAACTCAATCACGTCGCCTATGCCGGCGCCCTGCATGACCCGCTGGCAGCGCTGGTGTTCTGCACCCCGACCCACGTTTCCACCAGCGTGATCAACGGCAAGGTAGTGGTGCGCGATGGCCATCTGGTCACCGTGGATCTGCCGCGCGTGTTGGAGCGCCACAACCAACTGGCGCGCCAACTGGTGTCCGGCGAGTAACTCGCCACCGGGAGCGGGGTGATCCCGCTCCTGTCTATCCCGCCCAAGAAGAACAAGGAGGAGGTCATGAAACCTCGGGTTTTCGGCTGGCTGGCTGCCGGCCTTCTGTCCGCCAATGGTGCCCTGGCGCAGACCTATGTGATCGGTGTGGAGAAGCAGGCATTCCAGCCTCATTACTGGGTAAGCGACCAGGGGGAATACCAGGGCTTCGCCCGCGATCTGCTGGACCTGTTCGCCCGTGACGCCGGTCTGGATATCCAGTACCAGACGTTGCCGGTCAATCAGCTCACGCAGCATTTGCTCAACGGCAGCATCGACTTCAAGTACCCGGACAATCCCAACTGGGCGGGCGACCTGAAGGGCGGCAAGGACATCACCTATAGCCTGCCGGTAGTGGATTACGTAGACGGGGTGCTGGTAGCGCCCAAGCGCCAGGGGCAGGGCGTTGACGGCCTGGCCAGGCTGGCGGTGGTGGACGGCTGGACGCCCTGGAGCTACCAGGAGCGCATCGATGCCGGCCAGACCGAGGTGGTACACAGTGCCGACCTCGGCCAGATGATCAAGCAGGCGATGAAGCAGCAGGCCGACGGCGCCTACTACAACGTGGTGGTCGCTACCTACTACCTCGACAACATCCGTGCCCGCCCCGGTGCGCTGGTGTTCGATCCGAAGCTCCCGCATACCCGCGGCACATTCAATCTCTCCAGCCTCAAACACCCCGAGCTGATCGCACGCTTCGACCGTTTCCTCGCCGAGCATCGCCAGGAGGTGGAAGCACTCAAGGCGCGCTACCAGGTCGAGGCCAACCTGGACTCCGAATACCTCGGGATGGAGCAGTGGAAGGTCGACTTCCTCAAGCGTCAGAAGGAGAAGTCAAAGCCCTGACCTGCATCGTCTACGAGTCCGTGCCAGAGCCGTTCGACCGGAATCTGGCGAAGATCAAATCTGATTTTTGTACACAATTCTGAAAGAAAGTGTTGTTTGTGATGTTCACAGCGTGTATATAATTCGGAAAAACCTGACCGCCAGATCAGCTTTTTCTGATGAGTAACTACATGGGGTGTTCATCGCCACCCTGTAAGCCCACGACCGACAAAAACAATAGGCAGGCTTTACCCATGAGTTCATCCGACACCTTCGGGGCTCGCTCCGAACTCCGCCACGGCCGGCAAGGCCGTCGACGGCCGAGGCACTGCCTCATCGCCTTTCACTCGTTCCTATCCATGTGCACGTCCGGTACCGCCACTGTGACGATGCCTGCAGCAGGTCTGCCCGGACGTTCCGGCCAACCGCTGAACGATGCATGTGCAGAACAATTCGTCTTCCTGGCCTCGGTGAACGAGGTTCAGCAGAACCCCCTGGATGCAGCCGAACAGCGCAACGCTGAAGACAGCCCGTCCGGTATCGCCCGCCACTGCAGCCTCGGCCTCACCGGCTGACGCTGGCGCGCGTAACTCCCTCCAATCCCGAACCCGCCTGCAGCCTGCCCTGATCAAGGGCGGGTCTCGGGCGGGTGCGGGGTGGAAAAACTGAAGCCCACTACCACTACAACAAGGGAAAAACCATGAATGCCAAGTATCTGCCGCACTGCCTCGCCCTCACGACCGGATTGCTCGGAGGCGGCCAGGCCATCGCCGGTGACCTGCTGTTCTGGCAGAACAACAGCCTGACCTATCTCTACGGCCAGAACTTCAAGGTCAATCCGGAGATCCAGCAAACCGTGACCTTCGAGCACGCGGATGGCTGGAAGTACGGCGATAACTTCTTCTTCCTGGACAAGATCTTCTACAACGGTGACAAGGACGCGCAGGTCGGTGACAACACCTACTACGGCGAATTCCAGCCGCGCCTGTCCCTCGGCAAGATCTTCGACCAGAAGATCCAGTTCGGTCCGGTGACCGACGTGCTGCTGGCCATGACCTACGAGTTCGGTGAAGGCGACGTCGAGTCCTACCTGATTGGCCCGGGCTTCGACCTGGCCGTTCCCGGCTTCGACTACTTCCAGGTCAACTTCTACAACCGCCAGACCGACGGCAGCCGTCCGGGCGACGACGTGTGGCAGATCACTCCGGTGTGGAGCTACACCATTCCGGTGGGCAACTCCGACATCCTGATCGATGGTTTCATGGACTGGGTGGTGGACAACGACGAAAACGATCGCGGCACCTACCACGCCAACCTGCACTTCAACCCGCAGGTGAAGTACGACCTGGGCAAGGCCATGGGTTGGGGCGAGAAGCAGCTCTATGTTGGTTTCGAGTACGACTACTGGAAGGACAAGTACGGTATCGACAGCGAGAGCTTCCTGGGTGACGAGATCCTCGATGGTACCGACCAGAACACCGCCAGCCTGCTGGTCAAGGTGCACTTCTGATCCATCGGGAAAAAAGACCGGGGGAAGGCGCACCACGCCTTCCCCTCGGTTAAAAGGGGAGGAGAGCCATCCATGGCACCAGCTGGTCGCTGCGGTTTGGGAGCGAATTCATTCTTGATGCGGGCTTGCGGATTTCCCGGTGTACCAGACCGGGCGCCGCTGCACGGCCACTCGCGAATCAATTCGCCCTCACGGCGACTGGCCTCCCTCCGGGTCGCAAAGGGGATTGAACGCCTTTCGGCGGGACTCGGTTCAGAAGGTGAATTCCAGGTTCACCGTCGGTGTCGAGGTGCGGCTGCCACGGCCGCCGTCGACGCCGAACTTGTTGTGCCAGTACTCGTAGCCGACACCCAGCCACAGGTTCGGCTTGCGCTTGGCGCCGGGCATTGCGGCGACCATCAAGGAAGTTCGCATCAGGGTTTCCGGCGCGGTGTCCTTGTCGAAGTAGTCCTCGCCCTTTTCCCCCACGTAGTTGACGAAGCCCTGGAACTTGGCGTCGCGATCGCCCAGCTGGAAGGGCTTCAGCCAGGTCAGGTTGACCATGTAGGTCGCATCGAACGTGTGGTCCGGGTGCTTGGCGCTCGGGATACCCGAGTGGTTCTTCTCGCGGTAGTACATCAGGCTCAGGTCGAGCACGGCGGCACCGTTGAACTTGAGGGTCGGGCCGAAAACCACGGCGCGCTTCTTGGCCGAGGCCAGGTTGTTGTTGCGGTTGGCATCGAAGCCGAGGGTAAAGGCGTAGTCCTTGATCAGGCCTGTGCCCAGCGGCTGGTCGAATACCCGTGAGGCGAACAGCTGGTGCCGGTAGACCGCGTAGACCTCGCTACCGCCATGGTCAGTACCCTTGCGCGGGTCGCGGCTGTCGGAGAGGAACACATCCAGGTTGAAGAAGTTGCTGCCGTACCGGTAGCCGTCGGCGTGGGTGAAGCTGTAGATCCGCTTGGCAAACTTGTCCGGATTGTTCGGGTTGGTGAACTGCTGGCCGTAACGGAAGCCGACGCTGTTGCTCGTCCACTCGAAGAACTTGCCGTTTTCAGCGGCAAAGCTGGTCGGGGTGGTGGCAATCAAAGCGGCGCCAAGCGCCAGACTGGTGTAACGACGCATTCGGGTACTCCTTTTTTTTGTTGTTGAGCTGAAAGCGGCAAAGACCTGCCCTGAACGGCAGCACGCGAGTGCGGCCGTTACCGGGGTTCGGGGGTTAAAAGAGCCCGCCGGGTAGGCGGGCTATGGAGTTCCGGTTGCGCCTCATGGGCACGGCCGGATGGGAGCAAATTCAGTGCGCGGCGCAGTGCCGGCTGCGGTCCTTCTCACCCAGGATGTTGAACAGCAGGTTCAGGGTGAGGGCGCTGACGGTGGCCATGGCGATGCCGCTATGGGTAATGGGCTCCATCCAGTGGGGGAGCTGGGCGAAGAGTTCGGGGCGTACCACCGGCGCCATGCCCATTCCCATGCTGACGGCGACCAGCAACTGGTTGCGACGGTCGCTGATGTCCGCTTCGTGGAGGATCTTGATGCCGGTGGCGGCCACCATGCCGAACATCGCCAGACCCGCGCCACCGAGCACTGCCGGCGGAATCGAAGCGACCAGGAAGGCGGCTTTGGGCAGCAGGCTCAGGCCGATCAGGAAGCCACCTGCGGCGACCGTCACATAGCGGCTACGGACACCAGTCATCTGTACCAGCCCGATGTTCTGGGCGAAGGACGAATGGGTGAAGGTGTTGAAGAAACCCGCCAGGAAGGAGGCGCCCGCGTCGCACATCAAGCCGCGGCGCAGTGCGTTGGGACAGACCTCGCGACCGGTGATCTTGCCCAGGGCAAGGAACATGCCGGTGGACTCGACGAAGATGATTACCACCACCAGACACATCGACAGCACCGAGGCCAGCTCGAACTTCGGCATGCCGAAGTGAAGAGGCTCCACCACCTGGAACCAGGGGGTCTCGTCCAGTCCATTGAGGTCGACCATTCCGCAGGCGCCGGCCAGGGCGTAACCCAGGGCCATGCCGATCAGTACCGAGACGTTCACCCAGAAACCCTTGAGGAAGCGGTTCACCAGCAGGATGGTGCCCAGTACCAGGGCGGCGATGGACAGGTATTCCAGGGCACCGAAGTGGCTGGCCTGGCTACCGCCGCCGGCCCAGTTGACCGCAACCGGGAAGAGGGTGAGGCCGATGGAGGTGATCACGGTACCGGTCACCAGAGGCGGGAAGAAGCGCACGATGCGCGACATGAAGGGGGCGAGCAGCAGGCCGAAGAAACCGGCGGCGATGGTGGCGCCGAAAATCCCCTGGATACCGACGCCGGGCATCCCGGCCATCACCACCATGCTGCCTACGGCGGCGAAGCTCGCGCCCATCATCACCGGCATGCGGATGCCTACCGGACCGATGCCGATGGACTGGATGATGGTGGCGATACCGGCGACCAGCAGGTCGGCGTTGATCAGGAAGGCGATTTCTTCACGGGAGAGACCGGCGGCCTGGCCGACGATCAGGGGTACGGCAACGGCGCCACCGTACATCAGCAGGACATGCTGGAAACCGACAAGCAGCAATTGCATCAGGGGCAGGCGCTGGTCAGCGGGCGAAAGGGCGATTTCTCGCTCTGTCGGAGTGGTCATGCAACACCTCGGGCGCTTTTGTTCTTGTAAGTCGCTGGGCAATGCCGCACCTCGTGGGTGCGGCTTGCCGGGTATTCATGTTGCTGGCCGGGTGGGTGGCACCCGGCGGGGGACTGCGGGTACTACTAGAAGAAAAAGAAGCCCGCCTGGGGGCAGGCTTTAAAGCAGGCGGTGCTTGGGGTCACCGCCTGCCGTGGTCATTGGGGGAGCCGATGTTGCAGGTCCCCTTGATGCTTAGTTGGTCTTGGCGCCTTGGGCGATCCAGCGGCCAATCAGGTCACGCTCTTCCTGGGTCATCTGGGTGATGTTGCCCAGCGGCATGATCTGGCTGGCGACTGCCTGGGCCTGGATCTTCGGTGCGAGCATCTGGATCTGCTGCGGGGTGTCGAACATTACGCCGCCCGGAGCCGAGGTGAACATCGGGCTGGTGGGCTTGGCGGAATGGCAGACGGCGCAGCGCTCCTGGATCACGCTGTGGACCTTGCCGAAGTCAGAACCGGTGGCGCTGGCCTGGGCCGGGGCGGCGGATTCAGCCGGTGCGGCAGCCTGGGGCTTGCTCTCGCTGGCCGGAGCAGCTGCGCTGCTGGCGGCGGGAGCGGCTTGCTCCTGATGGGCGGGCTCCACGGCAACGCTCGGTTCGGCGGCCTTGTAGTTCGGCGCGGTGACGAACGCCAGGCAGATCATGCCCAGGGCGCCGGCCGGCAGGGTCCAGGCGAACTTGTTGCTGTCGTGGCGGGTGTTGAAGTAGTGGCGCACCAGTACCGCGATCACCGCGATCCCGGCCA
The DNA here is from genome assembly GCF_029871235.1 of Pseudomonas sp. BN411. Taxonomy (GTDB): domain Bacteria; phylum Pseudomonadota; class Gammaproteobacteria; order Pseudomonadales; family Pseudomonadaceae; genus Metapseudomonas. The sequence goes on along the minus strand of NZ_SSOM01000029.1, from coordinate 78,420 downwards.
GGATCAGCCAGTTGTACTGGCTGCCGTAGGTGCTCGGGAAGTGGTTGCTGATCATGATGAACAGCACCGGCAGGGTGAAGTAGTTGTTGTGACGCGAACGCAGCAGGCCCTTGGCCGGCAGGACCGGGTCCGGGGTGCGGTTTTCTTCGATGGCTTTAACCAGCGCGCGCTGGGCCGGCATGATGATGCGGAACACGTTGCCGACCATGATGGTGCCGATCAGGGCGCCGACATGGATGTAGGAACCACGGCCGCTGAACACATGGGTGAAGCCCCAGGCAGCGCCGATCACCAGCACGAACAGGACGAGGCCGAGCAGGGCAGGGGTCTTGCCCAGCGGCGAGTCGCAGAGGAAGTCATAGATGAACCAGCCTGCGATCAGCGAGCCGATGCCGATGGCGACGGCGGCAGCCGGAGCGATGTCCACGCCGGGTGCGATCAGGTACAGGGTCGGGTTCATGTAGAACACCACGGTCAGCAGGGCGACGCCCGACAACCAGGTGAAATAGGCTTCCCATTTGAACCAGTGCAGGTTGTCCGGCATTTTCGGCGGAGCGAGCTTGTATTTCTCCAGGTGGTAGATGCCACCACCGTGGATGGCCCAGAGGTCACCCGACAGACCGTCGCGCGGGTTGGCGCGGTTCAGGTTGTTCTCCAGCCAGACGAAATAGAAGGATGCGCCGATCCAGGCGATACCGGTGATCATGTGAACCCAGCGAATGCTCAGGTTCAGCCATTCGGTCAGATGTGCTTCCACAGTGTTTACCTCTTTTCCCGCTGACCAGCACGCCGATCGTTGGGCTTCTCTTATTAGTGGTGGGGGTCGAGGAGCAGTTGCTCGTCCTCAGTGAAGTAATGCTCGTCGCAGTTGTTGCCAGAACCACTGCGATCAACCACCAGGAAGTCATCCCGCTTTTCGATCGTCAGCACCGGGTGGTGCCAGACGCCGCGATGGTAATTAACGCCCTGCCTGCCATTGGAGAGGAAGGCACGGACCAAACCCGGTACAGGTACATCGCCAATTGGCGCGACCACGACCAGAAAGGAGTTGCCGAGCAGCGGAATGAAAGCCTGGCTGCCCTGCGGATGTCGTTCCAGCATGCGGATGCGCAATGGCATCTCGAGGGATTCGGCGCTGAAGATGCTGATGATCGCCTTGTCGTCGGGCTGGGCGGTCTCGACCGTGGCCAGCTTGTGATAACGGCGGGTGGAGCCGTTGTTGATCATGAAGTACTCGCTGCCGTCGGTTTCGATCACATCTCCGAAGGGGGCGAAGGCTTCTTTGGTCAGGGGCTCGATCTTCAGGGTTCGCATGGCTGTTCTACTTGTTCGTTGCTGGTTCCCATCCCGCGAGGGGGAGGGGCCGGTGGGGAGGGCAGTATTTCCATCCTCCCCCGTGGCTCTCCGATTAGGTGGAGAGCCGATGGGCGGGCCTTAGCCTGCCCGGTCTCGAATAGGGGCGGTGCGACTGCGGCTTACATCTGCTGCAGACGGAACAGCGCGATCTTGTTGATCTCGGCCAGCGCCCTGGAGAACTCGGCTTCAGGGGAGTTGTGGATCCGCTCCTCGAAGGCCGCCAGGATCTGGTGCCGGTTGCTGCCTTTCACCGCCATGATGAAAGGAAACCCGAACTTGGCCTTGTAGGCGTCGTTCAGCTCGGTGAAGCGTGCGAACTCTTCAGCCGTGCATTCGTGGATACCAGCACCGGCTTGTTCGCTGGTGCTGGATTCGGTCAGCTCGCCACGGACGGCTGCCTTGCCGGCCAGGTCCGGGTGAGCGTTGATCAGTGCCAGCTGGGCTTCATGGCTGGCGCTGAGCAACAGGTCGGCCATGCGCTGGTGCAGGCCATCGATCTCGTCGACGCGGTCGTCCTGGCCCAGGTCGAAGGCCTTCTCGGCGACCCAGGGCGAGTGCTCGTAGATGTCGGCGAACGCTTCGACGAAGGCTTCGCGGGACAGGGTGGACGGAGTCAGGGTCTGAAAGCGGCTCATTTGGCTTGCTCTTTGAACGGGTGGGTGGCGTGCCAGTGGCGGGCGATGTCGGCGCGGCGGGCGAACCAGACTTGATCAAAGCCTTTTACGTACTCGATGAAGCGCGCCAGGGAGGCGAGGCGAGCGGGACGGCCCAGCAGGCGGCAGTGCATGCCGATGGACAGCATCTTCGGCGCGCCGGCGCTGCCTTCCGCGTAGAGCACGTCGAAGGCGTCCTTGAGGTATTCGAAGAAGTCGTCGCCCTTGTTGAAGCCCTGCACCTGGGTGAAGCGCATGTCGTTGGTGTCCAGGGTGTAGGGGATGACCAGGTGCGGCTTCTCAGCGGTGCTGGCCGGGTCCCAGTAGGGCAGGTCGTCGTCGTAGGTGTCGGAGTCGTAGAGGAAGCCGCCTTCCTCCATCACCAGGCGACGGGTGTTCGGGCCGGTACGGCCGGTGTACCAGCCCACCGGACGCTCGCCGGTCAGCTCGGTGAGGATGCGGATGGCTTCGAGCATGTGCTCGCGCTCCTGGGCCTCGTCCATGTACTGGTAGTCGATCCAGCGGTAGCCGTGGCTGCAGATCTCGTGACCGGCTTCGACCATGGCGCGGATCGCGTCCGGGTGGCGCTGGGCGGCCATGGCGACGGCGAAGATAGTCAGGGGGATGTCGTGCTGCTTGAACAGGTTCAGCAGGCGCCAGACACCAGCACGGCTGCCGTACTCGTAGAGGGATTCCATGCTCATGTTGCGCACGCCCTGCAGCGGCTGGGCGGCCACCATCTCGGACAGGAAGGCTTCGGATTCCTTGTCACCATGGAGCACATTGCGCTCGCCGCCTTCCTCGTAATTGAGGACAAAGGACAGGGCGATGCGGGACTCACCCGGCCAGTGCGGGTGGGGAGGATTGTTGCCGTAACCGATCAGGTCGCGTGGGTACTCGGCGCTCACTGCAGTCTTCCTTCTTGTCTGTTGGGCGATCAGCGACAGCCTGGAAAGTGGTGCGCGACCGGGGATGGGGTGATTGTATACAAACTGTCATGAGTTTTGTAAATCAAATCTTTGTCTGATTCGACATTCCGCGTTCGCTTAACGAACCTGTCCATCTTGTCAGGTCTGCATGGCAGAAGGCCCGAGGGCTGGCCGGTGCACGTAAATCCGGATGGAGCCAGTCGTCGCAAAGGCTCGACGGGATATGGCGTCTAGATTGTGTACAATTTTTTGAGTTTATGTCTTACATTTCTTCGGTCGCATGTTATTCTGCGTTCCATACCGGGGCTTCGACCCCACCCACACACCGATATGAACAAGCAGAGGAGGTGTGGCGTTCCTGCCTTGGCCACGCATTGGCCCGGTAGACGCCCAGCGAGCAATGGGACGTTTGACCACGCATGTACTGGATGCCGCCCACGGCTGCCCTGGCCGTGATATCAAGATCGAGCTCTATCGCGTAGAAGGCGCGGGCATGGAGTTGGTCGCCACCGCCATCACCAACGACGACGGCCGCTGCGATGCGCCCGTGCTGCAGGGTGCCGACTACCAGAGCGGCGTCTATCAGATCCACTTCCACGCCGGCGACTACTACCGCGCCCGTGGCGTGAAGCTCGCCGAACCCGCTTTCCTCGATGTGGTTGTGCTGCGCTTCGGCATCTCCGCCGAGCAAGATCACTACCACGTGCCGCTGCTGATCTCCCCCTACAGCTATTCCACCTATCGCGGCAGCTAGTACCGAATACTCGTTACCCTCGACTCACTGGAGTCTTTTACGGCCCGTCCACACTGCGGGCCTTTTTTTCGCCTGCAGAAAAGTGTCAGGCCGAAAAAAGAAGCCCGGCACAAGGCCGGGCTGAAACGCATCACGGGGAGATGCGCAAGGGAGTGCGAAAATCGACAACACAAAGCCTGTGCGCCAGCCCAAGGGGCTGCGCTGATGCATGGGGAATGTCGGGTTAGGGGAGAGTCTAGGCGGCATTTGCCATTTCGCAGGCCGACGGTCGGAAATCGTTTCGGTCTGTCGCTGTCAGGCAATGGGGCAGCTCTGCGCCGGGAGGCGAATCAAGCGCAGGGGGTAGGAGGGGAGGGCTATGACCCTCAACCCGTTACCCATGTCCCCCGACAGGCGTTACCCATGTGCCCCGGCTGAACGCACGGTGCCCCCTACCTATGCGGCTTCATCCTGCTATTCAGTGCATTCCAATCGTCACTGGCAGGGCCAGGACCACAGCTCCAAATGAAAAGGCCCTGGCGCAAAGCGACAGGGCCCGGTGAAGCGCTACCTGCGATTACAGGAAGATGAACTTGGCCACGAAGATGGCGCACAGGGCATACAGGCTTACCGACACATCCTTGTATTTGCCGGTGAAGGCCTTCATGGCGACATAGGTCACGAAGCCCAGGGCGATACCGTCGGCGACCGAGAAGGTCAGCGGCATCATGATGACGGTGACGATGGCCGGGATGGTTTCGGTGTGTTCCTTCCAGTCGATGTGGGCCATGCCGCCCATCATCAGCATCGCAACGTAGATCAGGGCACCGGCGGTGGCATAGGCGGGGATCATGCCGGCCAGCGGGGCGAAGAACATCGCGGCGATGAACAGGATGCCCACGGTCACTGCGGTCAGGCCGGTGCGGCCGCCAGCAGCAACGCCCGCAGCACTTTCTACGTAGCTGGTGACCGGCGGTACCCCGAGCACGCCACCGAAGACGCTGGAGGCGCTGTCCGCTTTCATGGCGCGGGACAGGTTCTCGATACGACCGTCTTCCTGCACCAGGTTGGCACGCTGGGCCACGCCCATCAGGGTGCCGGCGGTGTCGAACATGTGCACGAAGAGGAACGCAAGGATCACGCTCACCATAGTCACGTTGAATGCGCCGGTGATGTCCATGGCCATGAAGGTCGGGGCCAGGCTCGGGGGCATGGAGAACACGCCGCCGAACTTGACGATGCCCAGGCCAACACCGATCAGGGTCACGGTGAGGATGCTGATCAGGATGCCGCCGAAGATGCGGCGGTATTCCAGTACCGCGATCATCAGGAAGCAGATGGCGGCCAGCAGCGGACCGGGGGAGGTCAGGTCACCGATGTGCACCAGGGTGGCCGGATGGGCAACCACGATGCCGGCGGTCTTCAGGCCGATCAGCCCGAGGAACAGACCGACACCTGCGCCCATGGCGAAGCGCAGACTGCTCGGGATGCTGTTGAGCAGCCACTCACGGATGCGCGAGAAGGTCAGGATCATGAACAGCACGCCGGAGAGGAACACCGCGCCAAGCGCGATCTGCCAGCTGTAGCCCATGGTGTTGACCACGGTGTAGGTGAAGAAGGCGTTCAGGCCCATGCCCGGAGCGAGGCCGACCGGCCAGTTGGCGTAGAGGCCCATGAGGAGGCAGCCGAAGGCTGCGGCAAGGCAGGTGGCAACGAAAGCTGCGCCATGATCGATCCCGGCATCGGCCATGATGTTCGGGTTGACGAAAATGATGTAGGCCATGGTGATGAAGGTGGTCAGGCCTGCAGCCAGCTCAGTCTTCACGGTGGTGCCGTGCAGGCTGAGCTTGAAGAGACGTTCAAGCAGACCCTTGGCGGGCGGTGTAGCGACGTACGTTCCTTGTTCTTGTTGTTTGATGCTTTCCACAGCGTGGTACTCCTCATCTCTTTTGTTTTGTTCACCCAGAGCCGGGAGCTGGCTCCGGACTGACTGAGGCGGATGGCGTGAGTGGTGCACTTCCTCCAATACTTGACCGCAGGGTCAGGAAGTCACGGCGCGATTATGCCTTTGTATACAAAAAAAACAAATAATGTTTTCAATGTTCGAAAAAACGATCCAATCAACAAAAGTTGACCGTACGGTTAGGTTATGTCGCGACAATTTGCAGGCTAACGAATTAACCAAATCGTTAAAAAACAATGACTTATGAGGTAATGCCAAAAGAGAGGCGGAGTGGAGGGAGGGGAGCGAAAGCACGAAATGGCACTGCGCCAGCTGCGCTTATGACAAAAAAATGTAGGGAAATCCGCAGGTTTGTCGCTTCAACCCTCAATGAAAAAAGAGGTGGCTGGATCCTGCTGGAAAACCTGTGCAACTGGTCAGGAATGGGGTTGGAGCTGCTGCGAAACTGTTCAAGGGGGGATGATTGTGTACAATATCACTCGATTTTTCCCTGATTTCCCCCGCTGACCCACCTGCTCAGCCCGGCGAAAAGGGGCAAAAAGGGCCCTGGAATACCGCCGACCCCCTTTACGCGAGCACCCATGAACGAACAGTTGCAGCCACTCAAGAAGCAGCCGCGCACCGCCAAAAGCACCCGCAGCGGCACTCAGGACGACGTCGTCTACGCGCACATTTTCGATGCGATTCTCGAGCAGCGCCTCGCTCCCGGTACCAAGCTGAGCGAAGAGGCCCTGGGTGAGATTTTCGGTGTCAGCCGCACCATCATCCGTCGCGCCCTGTCGCGCCTTGCCCATGAGGGCGTGGTGCTGTTGCGACCCAATCGTGGCGCCGTAGTGGCCAGCCCCAGCGTCGAGGAAGCCCGGCAGATCTTCTACGCGCGCCGACTGGTGGAGCGCGCCATTACCGAGCTGGCGGTCGAGCACGCCACCGCCGAGCAGCTGCAGGAACTGCGGCAGATGGTCCTTGAAGAGCAGGCCTGCTTCTCCCGTGGCGACCGTGGCGCCGGCATCCGCCTTTCCGGCGAGTTCCACCTGAAGCTGGCCGAGGCAGCGAAGAACGCCCCGCTGGTGAGCTTCCAGCGCAGCCTGGTATCGCAGACCTCCCTCATCATCGCCCAGTACGAGAGCGGCAGCCGCTCCCACTGTTCTTTCGATGAGCACAATCGCCTGATCGACGCCATCGAGTCCCGCGACGCCGAGCGCGCGGTGATGCTGATGATGCATCACATGGATCACATCGACGACAAGCTGAACCTGGACGAAGGCGGTGCCTCGGACGACCTGCACGCGGTGTTCTCACACCTGCTGCAGACCAAGAAGAAGCCCGGCCGCGCAACGCCGCGCAACGTCTGATTCAGACCCAGGTAAAAAGCCCCGCGAATGCGGGGTTTTTTGTTTGAGCGGCTTGAAGGCACGGCCAGAACGTAGGGTGGGTCGGGCGGCGTTCCGCGAGCTTGCGATACCCATCAATTGGCGTCCGCATGGGTATCGCTCCGCTCAACCCATCCTACGGGTTGCATTGCCCGTAGGAGCTGGCTTGCCAGCGAATGGCCCCTTTTCGCTAGCAAGCTAGCTCCTACAAGGCTCCTGAACCCACCGGAACTCCAAAAGAAAAGCCCCGCCGAAGCGGGGCTTTTCTGTTTGCGCGTTCGATCAGCCGCGCTTGTGCACGCTACGGCCGGCGGCGAAGGTTTCCTTCACGGTGCGGTCGTCGCCGAGGATGGTCAGGGCGAACAGGCGTTCCGGAAGGCTCTTGGCCTGCTGCATGCGGTAGTCCAGCAGCGGGGTGGCCTTGTAGTCCAGGACCACGAAGTCCGCGTCCTTGCCTGTTTGGAAGTTGCCGATCTTGTCGTCCAGGTAGAGCGAGCGCGCGCCACCCAGGGTGGCCAGGTACAGGGACTTGAAGGGGTCGAGCTTCTTGCCCTGCAGCTGCATCACCTTGTACGCCTCGTTCAGCGATTGCAGCTGGGAGAAGCTGGTGCCAGCGCCCACGTCGGTGCCCAGGCCCACGCGCACACCGTGCTCTTCCAGCTTCTGCAGGTCGAACAGGCCGCTGCCCAGGAACAGGTTGGAGGTGGGGCAGAAGGCTACGGCCGAGCCGGTTTCCGCCAGGCGTTTGCACTCGTCGTCGCAGAGGTGCACGCCATGGGCGAAGACCGATCGCTCGCCGATCAGCTTGTAGTGGTCATAGACGTCCAGGTAGCCCTTGCGCTCCGGGAACAGCTCTTTCACCCATTCGATTTCCTTGCGGTTTTCGGACAGGTGGGTGTGCATGTACAGGCCCGGGTACTCGGCATACAGCTTGCCCGCCAGCTCCAGTTGCTCGGGGGTGCTGGTGGGGGCGAAGCGCGGCGTCACCGCATAGTGCAGGCGACCCTTGCCGTGCCAGCGCTCGATCAGCTCCTTGCTGTCCGCATAGCCGGACTCGGCGGTATCGGTCAGGTAGTCCGGGGCATTGCGGTCCATCAGCACCTTGCCGGCGATCATCCGCAGGTCGAGTGCCTGGGCGGCTTCGAAGAAGGCGTCCACCGACTCCTTGTGCACGGTGCCGAACACCAGGGCGGTGGTGGTGCCGTTGCGCAGCAGTTCCTTGATGAAGATGCCCGCGACGTCAGCGGCGTGGGCCTTGTCTGCAAACTGCTTCTCGGTGGGGAAGGTGTAGGTGTTCAGCCAGTCCAGCAGCTGCTCGCCGTAGGAGGCGATCATGCCGGTCTGCGGGAAGTGGATATGGGTGTCGATGAAACCGGGGGTGATCAGGGCATCGCGATACTCATGCACCTCGACGCCGGCATCCAGGCCCGGCAGCAGGGACTTGGCTTCACCCAGGGCCTTGATGCGACCGTCTTCCACCACCAGCAGGCCGTCCTCGAAGTACTGATAGGACTGCTCGACGCCCACCAGGGCGGGGTCGGCGATGCTGTGCAGGATGGCGGAGCGGTAGGCGGTTACGTGGCTGGTCATGTCAGTCTCGTTCGTTGGCGTTGCGATTCTTGCGTCCCGCGAGGGGAGGGGCCGGAGTGGGGAGCTCCCTGTCACGCGGCTCTCCCCACCCGGCACTTACGCGTCGCCTTCCCCGTGGGGGAAGGAATAATTCAGGCCTGTTCGCGGCGCGAGGAAGGAATCAGCTTGGCGACGGTTTCGCCCTTTTTCACTTCCTGGCCGAAGTTGGCGTTGTAGGTGGCGACCACTTCGCCGGCGATGGAAATGGCGATCTCCACCGGCAGCTTGCCCTTGACCTCCTGAATGCCCATCGGGCAGCGCATGCGTTGCACGGTTTCGCTTGCGAAGCCGCGTTCGCGCAGGCGGTGCTCGAACTTGAGACGCTTGGTCTTCGAACCGATCAGGCCGAAGTAGGCGAAGTCGTTGCGCTTGAGGATCTCGGCGGTGAGTTCCAGATCCAGCTGGTGGTTGTGGGTCATGACGATGAAGTAGCTGCCCTTGGGCATGTCCGCGATCTCGTCGATCACTTCCTCGTTGACCACCTTGTCCACGCCAGACGGAATCTGCTCGGGGAATTCGTTTTCCCGCGAGTCGATCCAGCGCACCTTGCACGGCAGGCTGGCGAGCAGCGGAACCAGTGCACGGCCGACGTGGCCTGCACCGAATACGGCGATATGCGCCTGTGGCTGGCCCATGGGTTCGAACAGCAGCACGGTCGCGCCGCCGCAGCACTGGCCGAGGCTGGCGCCCAGGCTGAAGCGCTCCAGGCGGGTGTCCTGGCTGCGACTTTCGAGCATCTCGCGGGCGATCTCCATCGCCTTGAATTCGAGATGACCGCCACCGATGGTCTCGAAGATGCGCTCGGCGGTGACGACCATCTTCGAACCGGAATTGCGCGGGGTCGAGCCACGCTCTTCGATGATGGTCACCAGCACGCAGGGTTCACCACGGTGCTGAAGGTCGGCGAGGGCGCTGATCCAGCTCATTTGCTCAATCTCCAGCTACGCAGTGGCCTGGTGGTCCGCGACAGCCGCCAGTCGTCCTTGGGACGGACCGGTGCCGGCAGCGTTTCCAGCAGCACGGCCTCGCCGTCCTGCTGCTTAGTCTTCGTTTGATCGGTGGATGTTGTCATTGTTCTGCACCGTTTTATCTATGTAGGAGCCAGCTTGCTGGCGAATCGCTTTCGCCAGCGAGCTGGCTCCTACGGGTTACGCAGGCTCGGTCTCCGCCTGGCTGGAGGCCTTTGCCGGCTGTTGCAGTTTCTTCATCTGCTCGACGCCCCAGAGCACGCGCTCAGGGGTAGCCGGCGCGTCGATCTGCGGCTGCGCCTTGTAGTCTCCCAGGCTCGCCACGGCGTCCTTGATGGCGCACCAGGCGGCAATGCCGAGCATGAAGGGCGGCTCGCCCACGGCCTTGGAGTGGAACACCGTCTGCTCGGGGTTCTTGCGGTTCTCAACCAGCTTCACCCGCAGGTCGATGGGCATGTCGGCGATGGCCGGGATCTTGTAGCTCGCCGGACCGTTGGTCATCAGCTTGCCCTTGGCGTTCCACACCAGTTCCTCGGTGGTCAGCCAGCCCATGCCCTGAACGAAGGCCCCCTCGACCTGGCCGATGTCGATGGCCGGGTTCAGGGAGGCGCCCACGTCATGCAGGATGTCGGTGCGCAGCATCTTGTACTCGCCGGTCAGGGTGTCGACCAGCACTTCGCAGCAGGCGATGCCGTAGGCGAAGTAGTAGAAGGGGCGGCCGGCGGCCTTGTCGCGGTCGTAGAAGATCTTCGGTGTACGGTAGAAACCGGTGCTGGAGAGCGAGATCTGGTTGAAGTAGGCGAGCTGGATCATTTCCTCGAAGGAGAGGAAGTGGTCGCGCACGCGCACCTGGTCATTCTTGAACTGCACGTCCTCGGTGGTCGCCTTGAAGTGATTGGCGAGGAACTCCACCAGCCGGCCCTTGATGGTTTCGGCGGCGTTCTGTGCAGCCTTGCCGTTCAGGTCGGTGCCGCTGGAGGCGGCGGTCGGCGAGGTGTTGGGCACCTTGTCGGTGTTGGTGGCGGTGATCTGGATGCGCGAGATGTCCACCTGGAAGACTTCGGCCACCACCTGGGCGACCTTGGTGTTCAGGCCCTGGCCCATCTCGGTGCCACCGTGGTTCAGGTGGATGCTGCCGTCGGTGTAGATGTGCACCAGCGCGCCAGCCTGGTTGAGGAAGGTGGCGGTGAAGCTGATGCCGAATTTCACCGGCGTCATCGACAGGCCTTTCTTCAGTACCGGGCTCTTCGCGTTGAATTCGCGGATTTCCTCACGGCGCTTGGCGTACTCGGCGCTTTCTTCCAGTTCCGCGGTCATCTCGGCGAGCATGTTGTGCTCGACGGTCTGGTAGTAGTGGGTGACGTTGCGCTCGTCCTTGCCGTAGTAGTTCAGCTTGCGGACATCGAGCGGGTCTTTGCCCAGGTGGCGGGCGATGGCATCCATGATCTCTTCGATCGCGACCATCCCCTGCGGGCCGCCGAAACCGCGGTAGGCGGTGTTCGAAGCGGTGTTGGTCTTGCAGCGGTGACCATTGATGGTGGCGTCTTCGAGGAAGTAGGCGTTGTCCGAGTGGAACATCGCACGGTCGACGATGGAGCCGGACAGGTCGGGCGAGTAGCCGCAGTTGCCCGCCAGTTCCAGTTCGATGCCGGTGAGCAGGCCGTTCTCGTCGAAGCCCACGTCGTACTCGACATAGAAGGGGTGACGCTTGCCGGTGACGGTCATGTCTTCCATGCGCGGCAGGCGCATCTTGGTCGGGCGACGGGTCAGGTGCGCAATCACCGCGCACAGGCAGGCCGGGCCGGCCGCCTGGGTTTCCTTGCCGCCGAAGCCGCCACCCATGCGACGCATGTCGATGACGATCTTGTTCATCGGCACACCCAGCACCTCGGCCACCAGCTTCTGCACTTCGGTGGCGTTCTGGGTGGAGGTGTAGACGATCATGCCGCCGTCTTCGGTGGGCATGACGGAGGAGATCTGGGTCTCCAGGTAGAAGTGTTCCTGGCCGCCGATGTGCAGGGTGCCCTGGATGCGGTTCTTCGAATTGGCCAGCGCGGTGCTGGAATCACCACGCTTGTGCTGGTGGCTGTCCAGTACGAAGTGCTTTTTGCGCAGCGCTTCCACCACGTCCAGCACGGGCTCCAGGTCTTCGTATTCGACGATGGCGGCCATGGCGGCCTTGCGTGCGGTTTCCAGGCTGTCGGCACCCACGGCCAGGACCACCTGACCGACGTACTCGACCTTGCCGTCCGCCAGCAGCGGGTCACCGGCAACCACCGGACCGATGTCCAGCTGGCCGGGCACGTCCTTGGCGGTGATGGCGATGGTTACGCCCGGGAACTGGTAGCAGGGCGTGGTATCGATGCGGGTGATGCGCGCATGGGCGCGGTCGCTCATGCGGGCATAGACGTGCAGCTGGTTGGGGAACTCCAGGCGGTCGTCGACGTACACGGCCTCGCCGGTCACATGCTTGGGCGCGCTCTCGTGCTTGACGCTCTTGCCGACGCCGGTGGTGATGTCGGCACGGAACAGTTCCGCCAGCTCTTCCTGGGTTTTGTGATGGAAGTGATTAGACATATGCGGTCACCCGGGTTTCGACTTCTGGGGATTGCAGCTCGAGGAAGAACTTGCGCAGCAGGTTCTGGGCGGTCAGCAGGCGATATTCCTTGCTGGCGCGGAAGTCCGAGAGCGGGGTGAAGTCCTTGGCCAGTGCCTCGCAGGCGCGTTCGACGGTGCCCGGATACCAGGCGGCGCCGATCAGGGCCTGTTCGCAGGCGCTGGCGCGCTTGGGAATGCCGGCCATGCCGCCGAATGCGACTCGGGCCTTGCGCACCTGGCCGTTCTCGATCACCAGGTTGAACGCGGCGCAGACGGCGGAGATGTCGTCGTCCAGGCGCTTGGAGACCTTGTAGGCGCGGAAAGTCTGGTTACTGCGGGCGCGCGGCACACGCACCTTCTCGATGAACTCGGACTCCTGGCGGGCGGTGACCTTGTAATCGAGGAAGTATTCGTCCAGCGGCAGGATGCGGGTCTGGTTGCCCTTGCGCAGGACGATCTCCGCGCCGAGGGCGATCAGCAGCGGCGGGGCGTCGCCGATGGGCGAGGCGTTGCCGATGTTGCCGCCCAGGGTGCCCTGGTTGCGGATCTGCAGGGAGGCGAAGCGGTGCAGCAGTTCGCCGAAGTCCGGGTACTCCTGGGACAGCGTCTCGTAGCAGTCGGACAGCGGAGTGGCGGCGCCGATTTCGATGTAGTCGCCGTTCTGCTCGATGCGCTTCATGGCGTCGATGTGGCCGACATAGATCATCACCGGCAGTTCACGGTGGAACTGGGTGACTTCCAGGGCGAGATCGGTGCCGCCAGCCAGCAGGCGGGCCTGCGGGTTGGACACGTAGAAGTCGGCCAGGTCGGCCACGGTCAGCGGAACCAGGCAGCGCTTGTCGCCGCTGTTCAGCTCGGCGGTCTCGCGCGGGGCGATGGCTTTCAGCTGAGCGACGGTCTGGGCTTCGGCAACGTCGAACTGGTCGGGCTGCTTCTGGCAGCAGGCCTGCTCGGCAGCGTCGATGATCGGGCGGTAGCCGGTGCAGCGGCACAGGTTGCCGGCCAGGGCTTCCATGGTCTGGGCCTTGTCGTAGCCGTTGCTGTTCTTCTGCAGGGCGAACAGGGACATGACGAAGCCGGGGGTGCAGAAGCCGCACTGGGAACCGTGGCAGTCGACCATGGCCTGCTGCACGGAATGCAGTTGGCCCTGGTGCTTGAGGTCTTCCACGGTGATCAGCTGCTTGCCGTGCAGCGACGACACGAAGGTCAGGCAGGAGTTGAGGGTGCGGTAGCGGATGCGGTCCCCGTCCAGCTCGCCGACAACCACGGTGCAGGCACCGCAATCGCCCGAGGCACAGCCTTCTTTGGTACCGGGTTTGCCGACATGCTCACGCAGGTAGTTGAGCACCGTGACATTGGGATCGAGGGCTTGCTCGGTGCGCAGCTCCCGATTGAGTAAAAACTGGATCAAGGACGACCTCCAGGCACTTTATTGTTTTTACGAGGGCTCGTATGGCGGCAAATTTAGAGGGGTCTGACCTGTGGGTCAATAAATATTTGACCCAAAAGTCAGGAAATCTTCATGTCTTTCAGCTATTAGCCGCCGCGAGCGCTCTGTCTCAAGGTTCAGGCGCGTTTGCGCCTCCTGTCCTAATTGTAGAAAAGAGACGGAAGGGCGCCCGTCCTCGATCGTTTCCGTTCGTGGAGCCGCCCGTGGCGCCCGTTGCCTTGTGGTAGAATCCGCTCCCTGCCCGCGTCCTGCGGCAGAGTCGGAAATTTCCCCTTTTTTGCTCTTGCGCCCACTGCCCGTACCCGTAGTACTGTCAGCGCCGGAGCTTTGGCGTGGGAAAGCTCCGGCGCAGCGCACAATGTTCCCCAGTTCGAAGGAAAACCATGACGTTCAAGGCACCGGACAGCCTCTCCGAGCAGATTGCCCAGCACCTCGCCGAGCGCATCATTCGCGGCGAGTTGAAAGAGCGTGAGCGCATCCAGGAACAGAAAGTCACCCAGGCCATGAATGTCAGCCGGGGCTCGGTGCGCGAAGCGCTGCTGATCCTCGAACGACGCCACCTGATCACCATCCTGCCGCGCCGTGGCGCCCAGGTATCCGAGCTGACCCAGCAGCACGTGCGCAGCCTCTATACCCTGGTGATGGAGCTTTACATCCTGCTCGGCTACGCCGTTGCCGAGCACTGGCGCAGCGAGGACGACCTCCTGCCCTTCCGCGCCATCCAGCAGCGCCTGGCCGAAGCGCGCCAGCGGGAAGACATCCTGGCGTTCGTCGAGGCCAGCTTCGCCATCATGCAGACGGCCTATCCCTTCGCCGACAACCCCTACCTGCAGCAGACCCTGGATAACCTGCAGCCGGCCATCGCCCGCACCTACTACATGGCCCTTGAGCGCCGTCGCGGCCAGATGGAGAACCTCGGTGCTGTGTTCGACGACCTGCTGCTGGCGGTGATCGCCCGCGACCAGGCGAGGATTCGCGAAGTGCTGTTGGGCTACGGCAAACAGAACTGCGACCTGGTGCTCGCGGCGCTGGCCGAGCGTTGAACGGAGCGCATCGATGCGGCTGAAGTGCATCAAGCTGGCCGGCTTCAAGTCCTTCGTGGACCCGACCACCGTCAGCTTCCCCAGCAACATGGCGGCCGTGGTCGGCCCCAATGGTTGCGGCAAGTCGAACATCATCGACGCCGTTCGCTGGGTAATGGGCGAGAGTTCGGCGAAGAACCTCCGTGGCGAGTCGATGACCGACGTCATCTTCAACGGCTCCAATACCCGCAAACCGGTCGCTCAGGCCAGCATCGAGCTGATCTTCGACAACTCCGATAACACCCTGGTGGGCGAGTACGCCGCCTTCGCCGAGATTTCCATTCGCCGCCGTGTCAGCCGCGACGGCCAGAACACCTATTTCCTCAACGGCACAAAGTGCCGGCGCCGTGATATCACCGATATCTTCCTCGGCACCGGCCTGGGCCCGCGCAGTTACTCGATCATCGAGCAGGGGATGATCTCCAAACTGATCGAGGCCAAGCCCGAGGACCTGCGCAACTTCATCGAGGAAGCCGCCGGCATCTCCAAGTACAAGGAGCGCCGCCGCGAGACCGAGAGCCGCATCCGCCGCACCCAGGAGAACCTGGCGCGCCTGACCGACCTGCGCGAAGAACTGGAGCGCCAACTGGAACGCCTGCACCGCCAGGCCCAGTCCGCCGAAAAGTACCAGGAGTACAAGGCCGAGGAGCGTCAGCTCAAGGCCCAGCTCGCGGCCCTGAAGTGGCGCGCGTTGAACGACCAGGTCGGCCAGCGTGAGGCGGTGATCGGCAACCAGGAGGTCAGCTTCGAGGCCCTGGTGGCCGAGCAGCGCAACGCCGACGCCAGCATTGAACGTTTGCGCGACGGACACCACGAGCTGTCCGAACGCTTCAATCAGGTGCAGGGCCGCTTCTATTCAGTGGGCGGTGATATCGCCCGGGTGGAGCAGAGCATCCAGCACGGCCAGCAGCGCCTGCGCCAGTTGCAGGACGACCTGCGCGAGGCCGAACGCGCCCGCCAGGAAACCGAATCCCACCTGGGCCACGACCGCACCTTGCTCGCCACCCTGAGCGAAGAGCTGGAGATGCTCGGCCCCGAGCAGGAAATGAGTGCCGCCGCCGCCGAAGAGGCCGCTGCCCAGCTGGAGGAAGCGGAAACCGGCATGCATGCCTGGCAGGAGCAGTGGGATGGCTTCAACCAGTGCAGCGCCGAGCCGCGCCGCCAGGCCGAAGTGCAGCAGTCGCGCATCCAGCAGCTGGAGCAGAGCCTGGAGCGCCTGCTGGAGCGCCAGCGTCGCCTCAATGACGAGCGCGCCCAACTGGCCGCAGACCCGGAAGATGCCGCAATCCAGGAAATGCTCGAAGAACTGGCTGTTGGCGACATGCGCCTGGAAGAGCTCCAGGCCGCCGAACAGGGCCTGGCGGAGCGCCTGGACCAACTACGTGAAGAGCTGCAGCAGGCCAACCAGGCCCAGCAGCAGGCTCAGGGCGAACTGCAGCGCCTGAACGGCCGCATCGCCTCGCTGGAGGCCCTTCAGCAGGCCGCGCTGAACCCCGGCAAGGGCGCCGCCGAATGGCTGCGGGAGCACAATCTGGCTGATCGCCCCCGCCTGGCTGAGGGCCTGCGCGTGGAGCAGGGCTGGGAGCTGGCGGTGGAAACCGTGCTCGGCGCTGATCTGCAGGCCGTGTTGCTGGACGAATTCAACGGCCTCGACCTGTCCGGTTTCAGCCAGGGCGAACTGCGCCTGGCCAGTGCCGGCAAGGGCGGGGCGCGGGTTCCGGGTAGCCTGCTGGACAAGGTCGAGGCGCCAGTGGACCTGGCGCCCTGGCTGGCCAAGGTCCAGCCCGTGGAAAGCCTCGACCAGGCCCTGGCCCGCCGTGGCAGCCTGGGTGAGGGCGAAAGCCTTATAAGCCGGGATGGCTACTGGGTAGGACGCAATTTCCTGCGGGTGCGCCGTGCCAGTGAAGCGGAGAGCGGTCTGCTGGCCCGTGGCCAGGAACTGGAACGCCTGCATGCCGAGCGCGAAGAGCGCGAAGCCGCCCTGGAGCAACTGGAAGAACTCCTGCAGCGGCTGCGTGACGACCAGCGTCAACAGGAAGAATCCCGTGAGCAGCAGCGCCGCCTGCTGCAGGAAGAATCCCGCGCCCTGGGCGAGCTCAAGGCCCGCCTGTCCGCTCAGCAGGCGAAGGTGGAGCAGTTGGCCCTGCGCCGCCGTCGCCTGGAAGAAGAACTACGCGAGTTGGACGAGCAGCGGGCCCTGGAGCATGAACAGTTGGGCGAGGCCCGTCTGACCCTGCAGGACGCACTGGACGCCATGGCCAGCGATACCGAGCAGCGCGAAAAGCTCCTCGCCGAGCGCGACAGCCTGCGTGAGCGCCTCGACCGGATTCGCCAGGAAGCCCGCCAGCACAAGGACCATGCCCACCAGTTGGCGGTTCGCGTCGGCTCCCTGACGGCGCAGCACGACTCCACCCGCCAGGCCCTGGAGCGCCTGACCCTGCAGTTCGAGCGCCTCAACGAGCGCCGTGAGCAGCTCAGCCTGAACCTGGAGGAGGGCGCCGCGCCGCTGGAAGAGTTGCGCCTGAAGCTGGAAGAACTGCTGGAGAAGCGCCTTGGCGTGGAGGAAGAACTCAAGCAGGCGCGGCTGGCCCTGGAAGATGCCGACCGCGAACTGCGCGACGCCGAAAAACGCCGTACCCAGGCCGAGCAGCAGGCTCAACTGCTGCGTGGCCAGCTGGAACAGCAACGCCTGGAATGGCAGGCCCTGACGGTCCGCCGCAAGACCCTGCAGGACCAGCTTCACGAGGATGGCTACGACCTGCATGGCGTACTCGCCACCCTTCCCGCCGAGGCCAGCGAAAGCGCCTGGGAAGAAGAGCTCGAACGCCTTGCCGCGCGTATCCAGCGCCTCGGGCCGATCAACCTTGCGGCCATCGACGAGTACCAGCAGCAATCGGAGCGCAAGCGCTACCTGGATGCGCAGAACGACGACCTGGTGGAAGCCCTGGAGACGCTGGAAAACGTCATCCGCAAGATCGACAAGGAAACCCGTAACCGCTTCAAGGAAACCTTCGACCAGATCAACGCCGGTCTCCAGGCGCTGTTCCCGAAGGTATTCGGCGGTGGCCATGCCTACCTGGAGCTGACTGGCGAAGACTTGCTGGACACCGGCGTGGCCATCATGGCGCGGCCGCCGGGCAAGAAGAACAGCACCATTCACCTGCTGTCCGGTGGCGAGAAGGCGCTTACCGCGCTGGCCCTGGTGTTCGCCATCTTCCAGCTCAATCCGGCGCCGTTCTGCATGCTGGACGAGGTGGACGCGCCGCTGGACGACGCAAACGTCGGTCGTTATGCGCGACTGGTGAAGGAAATGTCCGAGAAAGTGCAGTTCATCTATATCACCCACAACAAGATCGCCATGGAAATGGCCGATCAGCTGATGGGTGTGACCATGCACGAGCCTGGCTGCTCGCGTCTGGTGGCGGTGGATGTGGAGGAGGCGATGTCGATGGTCGAGGCCTAGTGGTCGGCCACTTGTGAACCCTGGAAAGCTCCGGGGATCAAATTCGCGTTGGCTTTGGAGTAAGCCTCTATCAGAGGTTTCTCTGCTGGGCTTGTCGTGCTAGCTTTATGCCCAATTTTGTCGCACGTGGAAAACGCCATTCAGAACATGGAGTTGGGCGCCACGTTTCAGGGGACGGGATGTCCTTTCTTCACCATTGTCTGTTTGCATTTTTTCACTAGGGGACACAGGACTACATGGATATCGGTCTGCGCGAGTGGCTGATTGTCATTGGCATCATCGTAATCGCCGGCATTCTGTTCGATGGCTGGCGCCGCATGAGTGGCGGCAAGGGGAAACTCAAGTTCAAGCTGGATCGCAGCTTCTCCAACGCCCCGGATGACGATGAAGATCCAAACCTGCTTGGCCCGTCGCGGGTCAAGGACCGCTCGCACCAGGAGCCATCCCTGGACGAGGAAGACCTGCCATCGCTCAGCGCTCGCGAAGCCGGCAAGCGCCGCGGCGAGCCGCAGCAGGGCGACCTGAACCTCGACGAGCCGGTGCCGACCCTGCTCAACCCGGTCGATGAAGGCAAGAAGAACGGCAAGGTCCATCCGCAGGTGCAGGCCCAGGAAGTTCCGGTCGAGGAAGTCCTGGTCATCAACGTCGTCGCCCGCGATGAAGACGGCTTCAAAGGCCCGGCCCTGCTGCAGAACATTCTGGAAAGCGGCCTGCGCTTCGGCGCCATGGACATCTTCCATCGCCACGAAAGCATGGCCGGTAAC
Source organism: Pseudomonas sp. BN411 (assembly GCF_029871235.1). Classification (GTDB taxonomy): domain Bacteria; phylum Pseudomonadota; class Gammaproteobacteria; order Pseudomonadales; family Pseudomonadaceae; genus Metapseudomonas. Next base: position 59,462 of record NZ_SSOM01000029.1, on the reverse strand, counting down.
GGTGAAGTGCTGTTCTCCATGGCCAACGGCGTCAAGCCCGGCACCTTCGACCTGGACGATATCGACCACTTCAGCACCCGCGCCGTGAGCTTCTTCCTCGGGCTGCCGGGCCCGCGTCATCCAAAGCAGGCCTTCGATGTGATGGTCGCCGCCGCCCGCAAGCTGTCCCAGGAACTGAACGGCGAGCTGAAGGATGACCAGCGCAGTGTGATGACTGCCCAGACCATCGAGCATTACCGCCAGCGCATCGTCGAATTCGAGCGCAAGCACATGACCCAGAAGCGCTGATCCGGCGCCCAGTCAACGAAAGAGCAGCCCCGGCTGCTCTTTTTGTTTCAAGAGAACGAGCCTGAACCATGACCGATGCCCAAACCGCCGCCGAACGCATTCTCGCGCTGCGCGCCGAGCTGGATGCGCACAACTACCGCTACTACGTGCTGGACGAGCCCAGCGTGCCCGATGCCGAGTACGACCGACTGTTCCGCGAGCTGCAGGCCCTGGAGGCCGAACACCCCGAGCTGGTGACCCCGGAATCGCCAACCCAGCGGGTCAGCGGTGCGGCTCTGGCAGCGTTCGGCGAAGTGCGCCACGAAGTACCCATGCTCAGCCTGGGCAACGCCTTCGAAGAGCAGGACCTGCAGGACTTCGATCGCCGTGTGCGCGAGGGCCTGGGCGAGCTGCTGCCCGGCGGCGACCTGTTCGGCAATGGTCCGGAAGTGGAATACACCTGCGAGCCGAAACTGGACGGCCTGGCGGTGAGCCTGCTGTACGAGAACGGCGTGCTGGTGCGCGGAGCCACCCGTGGCGATGGCACCACAGGCGAGGACATCAGCAGCAACGTGCGCACCATCCGCAACGTGCCGCTGAAGCTGCAGGGTGAAGGCTGGCCGGCCGTGCTGGAAGTGCGTGGCGAGGTGTTCATGTCCAAGGCCGGCTTTGATGCCCTCAACGCCCGCAATCTGGAACTGGGCGCCAAGACCTTCGCCAACCCTCGCAACGCAGCGGCGGGAAGTCTGCGTCAGCTGGATGCGAAGATCACCGCCAGCCGCCCGCTGGAATTCTGCACCTACGGTTTCGGTCGGGTGGAAGGCGAGCTGCCGGACAACCAGTTCGCCATCCTCCAGGCGCTCAAGGGCTGGGGCCTGCCCATCAGCCGCGAGCTGAAGCTGGTCAAGGGATCCCAGGGTTGCCTGGACTACTACCGCGATATCGGTGAGCGCCGCGACGGCCTCGCCTACGAAATCGATGGCGTGGTCTACAAGCTCAACAACCTGGCCTGGCAACGCGAGCTGGGCTTCCGCGCCCGCGAGCCGCGCTGGGCGCTGGCGCACAAGTTCCCGGCGCGGGAAGAACTCACCGAGCTACTGGACGTGGAGTTCCAGGTGGGCCGGACCGGCGCGGTAACCCCGGTAGCCCGTCTGAAGCCTGTCCAGGTTGCGGGCGTCACCGTGTCCAACGCCACCCTGCACAACATGGATGAGGTGGCGCGCCTTGACCTGAGGGTTGGCGATACGGTGGTCATCCGCCGCGCTGGCGACGTGATCCCGCAAGTGATGCAGGTGGTGCTGGAGCGTCGCCCGGCCGATGCGCGTCCGGTGCACATTCCCGAGCAATGCCCGGTCTGCGGCTCGGCCGTGGAGCGCACCCAGCTGATCAAGCGCGGCAAGGGCAAGGAAACCACGACCGAAGGGGCCATCTATCGCTGTGTCGGGCGCCTGGCCTGTGGCGCCCAGCTGAAGCAGGCGATCATCCACTTCGCCTCCCGTCGCGCGCTGGATATCGAAGGCCTGGGCGACAAGATCGTCGAGCAATTGGTGGATACCGGCCTGGTGGCCTCGCCAGCCGATCTCTTCACCCTCAAGTACGAGCAAGTGGTGGAACTGGAAGGCTTCGCCGACCTGTCCACCCGCAATCTGCTGGGCGCCATCGCCGACAGCCGCAAGCCGGCGCTGGCGCGTTTCATCTATGCCCTGGGCATTCCCGACGTGGGCGAGGAAACCGCCAAGCTACTGGCGCGCGCCCTGGGTTCCCTGGAGCGCATCCAGCAGGCCCTGCCGGACGTGCTTACCTACCTGCCGGACGTGGGCCTGGAAGTGGCCCACGAGATCCATGCCTTCTTCGCCGATGGGCACAACCAGAAGGTGATCGGTGACCTCCTGGCACGCGGCGTCGAGTTGCAGGAGGAGAGTGGCCTGAGCCCTGAGTTCGCGGCTTGCGCGACCTTCGCCGGCTTTATCGACAAGCTCAACGTTTCCGGTATTGCCGCCACCGGCGCGAAGAACCTGGCGGAACGGGCCGGCAACCTGGACGGCCTGATCGCCCTCAGTCGCGACTGGCTGGACCTGAGCACCATGAAGGGCTTGAACGAGAAGGCCAAGCAGGCCCTGCGCGAGTTCTTCGTAGTGGAAGAGAACCTCCAGCGCGCCCAGGCCATCGAAACCCAGCTGCGCGCGTTCGGCATGCACTGGGAGAGCGAGAAGCAGGCCGTGGAGGGCCTGCCGCTGGCCGGACAGACCTGGGTACTCACCGGCACCCTGGAAGTCATGAGCCGGGAAGTGGCCAAGGAGAAGCTGGAAGCCCTGGGCGCCAAGGTGGCGGGTTCGGTATCGGCGCGCACGCACTGCGTGGTGGCCGGTCCGGGTGCGGGTTCCAAGTTGGCCAAGGCCAATGAGCTGGGTGTCCGGGTGCTGGACGAGGAGCAGTTCCTCGCCGAACTTGCGCGACTGGGCTGAGGCCTAGGCGCCGATGCCCAGCACCGCTTCGTCGGTTTCGACGGCGGATGGCATTGGCGCCGTGTCCGAGCGACAGCCCTGGCGATACTCGCTGGGGCTGCAGCCGACTAACTGCTTGAAGGCGCGGGCGAAGTAGGACGGGTCCTTGAAACCGGCCTCGTAGCCGATGCTGGTGACCGGCATCTGGCTGTTCTCCAGCAGCTGCTTGGCGAAGTCCATGCGCTTGCCAAGGATGTATTCCATGAAACCGACGCCGTTCACCTCCTTGAACAGGCGGCTGAAGCGGAAGGGGGTCATGCCGCACTGCTGGGCCAGTTCCTTCTGGTCCACGCTGTCGCAGAAATGCTGCTCGATGTAGGGCATCACCTTGCAGATCGCCTTGTGCTTCTGGTGGCCAGCGGTCAGGCGGATGCTGTCCGGCATAGGTGGATTGCGGTCCAGCAGTGGCTTGCGGCCCAGGCTGGTGACGGCGCGGCGTACTTCGCTGAGCCGTTGCAGGCTGTCCAGGTAGCGACTTTGCTCCTCGGTATCCAGGGGCAGTACCACGAACTCCCAGACCCGTGCGCGCATTGCCCAGATCGCCAGTTCCTCGGAGTGCTGGATGGTGAACATGCTGATGGGGATGGACGGGTAGCTGCGCTTGATATCCAGCAGCAGGTTGAGTCCGCCTACATCGGGGCGGTCGAAATGGATGCAGATCATGTCGATCTGGCGCAGATGCTCCCTTCCCGGCGCGTCCCGGCCGCTGGCCAACCGGCATTCACACCGCCCCCGGAATTGCTCCATGAGCTTGCCCGTCGACCTGTCACGCGTCAGGTCGAGCCAGAGCAGAACGGGTTCTACGGCGGAGTTCGACTGCATGTTCTAACCCTGCGCCAAATTATTGTGGTTCCCCGAGGTGCAGTATTGTCAGTGTGCCATTACCTCAAAGAACCAATCCCTATAAGCCCCCGCAACGTCCAACAACACCGTTCTACCCAAAAGTGGGTGCCCCATTTTTCGCGGCTTCCAAGCCGTCCCTACCGTTCGTCACCCGACCAGTCACCCCTCTGTAAGCCGCGCCCTTGCTGGGCTTGAGCGATTTGCCCGTTGCTTGTCGACGGCGCGCAAGAAAGTCCTAGGGATCCGCAAAAAACTCCTAACCCCCCACTTTTGGGGAAATCTAGGGTGGACTCAGGCGGGGCGAAGAGCGTCGCCGGACTTGTGGAAACAACTGAGAGTGAGGTGGGCGAAATGACTTTTGAAGCGATCAAGACTTCGGTGATGAAGTTCCTGAAAGACGAAGACGGCCTGACCATCGTCGAGTACGCCGTAGCCGGTGGGCTGATCACGGCCGTGGTGGCCGCAACCTTCACAGCTCTTGGCACCAATGTGGAAACCAGGATGAATGCGGTGTGCAACGCCGTCGGCGGCGGCGCTAACTGCTAGTTCGCCCGGAGCAGGAAGGCTGGAAATGGCCATCGAGCATCTCGCCTCCATTCCCTTGTTGCTGGGGCTTCTGGGCCTTGCGGTGATGGTCGACCTGGCCCGTCACCGCATCCCCAATCTCCTGGTGCTGTTGGGGATCGGACTGGGTATCACCGGACAGATCTATTCCCAGGGGGCGCTCGGCCTTGGACTTAGCGTCCTGGGCATGATGATTGGCCTGGCGGCCTTTCTCCCGTTGTATGCCCTGGGCGGCATGGCAGCAGGTGACGTCAAGCTGATGGCCATGGCTGGTACCTTCCTGTCTCCCCTGGATACGACCTGGGCTGCCGCTTTCAGCCTTATGGCGGGGGGGCTCTGTGGTCTGACGCTGGTGCTGGTGCGTGGCCAACTGCCGAAGACCCTGGGCCGTTACTGGCTGATGTTCCGGTTGCAGACCTACGTCGCGCCGGATGCCGGCGAGGTGGCCGGCAAGCCATTCCCCTTCGCGATTGCCGTGTTGTTCGGAACGCTGGCCAGTGTTTTTTGGCAGCCGTTCGGCCAGTAGAACGGGAGTTCGATAATGTACGCCGTCAGCGAAAGTGGAGCTTACCCCAGCGAACGCGAGTCGGTGCAGCGACTCGCGCCGCCGCCGCGCAATATCCGTGAGACCGGCCTGGCGGAGAACTTCCTCGGCGACCTGGTCTGCAAACATCTTCACGACGCAGGTGTCCTGGACCTGCCGCACCTGGTGGAGCGTCTGGCACTGACCGGCGCGGTGTTGGAGGAAGTCCTCACATTCCTGCGCAGGGACGGTCGTATAGAAGTGCTGGGCCAGTCGGGTGGCCAAGCCCTGCGCTATGGCCTCACCGAGCGAGGCCGCAGCGCCGCCCGGGATGCCCTGGCGCGCAGCGGCTACATTGGCGCCGCGCCTTTCCCGGTGGGCACCTACCGTTCGCTGCTCAAGCTCCAGACCATCCACCATGGCCGTATCACCGTGCGTGACATGCGCAGCGCCTTTCAGGGCGTAGTGCTAGCCGACGACATGCTGGACCAGCTCGGCGTGGCAATGAACTCCGGCCGCGCCATCATGATCTACGGCCCGGCCGGCACCGGTAAGACCTACATCAGCAGTCGCCTGATCCGGTTGTTTGACGAGGCCATCTGGGTACCGTACGCCATCGCCATCAACGAGGCGGTGGTAGAGATCTACGACCCTCAGGTGCACCAGCGCCTGGACGATGGCGAGCAGCCCAACCGGCTGCTGCTGGACGAAGGCATCGACCGTCGTCTGCTCTGCTGCAAGCGACCGATCCTGATCACCGGTGGCGAGCTGAGCATGGAGCAGCTGGACATCCGCTACGACGCTTTCAGCCGGCTGTATCAGGCACCGCTTCAACTGAAGGCTAGCAACGGCCTGTTCATCATTGACGATATGGGCCGCCAGCGCATGGCGCCGGCCGAGCTGCTGAATCGCTGGATCGTGCCCATGGAAGAGAAACGCGACTTCCTCAACCTGGGCGGTGGGCGCCACTGCGAGCTGCCCTTCGACCTGATCCTGGTGTTCTCCACCAACCTCAATCCGCTGGAGCTGGCCGACGAAGCCTTCCTCCGGCGCATTGGCTACAAGCTGCACTTCAACTACCTGCAGCCCCAGGAGTTCGAACGCATCTGGCGCCAGGAGACCGAGCGGCTGGGTATTCCCTTCGATCCCATTCTGCTGCGCTACGTGCTTCAGGGGCTCTACGAGCGCCAGGGCATGCCGCTGGTGCCCTGCCACCCACGGGACCTGCTGGGCATGGCGCTGGACCGCCAGCGTTACCTCGACGGCTCGGGCCCCCTGTCGCCGCAGGACCTGGAATGGGCCTGGCACAACTACTTCGTCCAGCTGGATTTCCTTGGCTGAGGAGAAACCGACATGAGCGCACGCACCTTCTCCCTGATTGCCCTGTCCCTGCTGCTGGGGCTGGGGGCTGCCTGGATGGCCAACAACTGGCTGAGCGCCAAGCTCAACGCCAGTCCGGAAGACAACCTCCAGGCGGTGGTGGTGGCCACGGTGGAAATTCCCTTCGGGCAGATGATCGAGGCTCAGCAGGTGACCCTGGTACGCATGCCCAAGGGCACCGTACCCGACGACGCCCTGGACGCGACCGACAAGGCGGTGGGCAAGATCGCCACCTTCCCCATGCTGCGTGGCGACATCCTGCGCAGTGCGCGGGTGGCCGAACACTTGGGCGGCAGTACCCTCGCTTCGCTGATCGAGGCGGACAAGCGCGCGATATCGGTACGGGTCGATGACGTGGTGGGTGTCGGTGGTTTCCTGCTGCCGGGTAACCGTGTCGACGTACTGGCCACCCGACAGGTAGGTGGTTCCAGCAACGACAGCGAGTCCAAGACCATCCTTCAGGACCTGAGGGTGCTGGCCGTGGATCAGACCGCCAGCACCGACAAGACCCAGCCCGTGGTGGTGCGCGCCGTGACCCTGGAAATGACGCCCAAGGAGGCCGAAGTGCTGGTCAAGGCCATGAGCGAAGGTCGCCTGCAGCTTGCCCTGCGCAACCCCCTGGACGATCGCAAGAAGACCGAGGCCGTTGCAGCGGCCAAACCCGCGCCGGCCAAACCGGCTGTACCGGTCGCACCTCGTCCCGTGGTGCGCCGGATGGAAGGTCCCAGCGGCGTGATCATCATCCGTGGCACTGAAGTGAAAGTGGCGAAGGCGCAGTTCTAGCCGAGCCCAGCGGGCCGGTGCAGTTGCGGCCAGTCAGAGGAGGAGAGGGATATGCAAGGCATTCGCAAACTAGGGGCCCTGGCAGTACTGCTGCTGGCCTGGACGGTACAGCCGGCTCCCGTGCCTGCGGCGCAGCCCTCGGGAGCGGTGGTGGGGATGTCCGCGCAAAACAACGGCCACATCCAGGTTCCCATCTACAAGGCGCGCGTCCTGACCACCCGCGCGGCGGTCAAGCGCATCTCGGTGGGCAACCCGGAGATCGCCGACATCCTCATGACAACGCCCAACCAGCTCTACCTGCTCGGTCGCTCCCTGGGCAGCACCAACGTGCTCTTGTGGGACAACAACAATCGCCTGATCGACAGCCTCGAACTGGATGTGGTGCACGATCTTGCCGGCCTCAAGGAAAAGCTGCACCAACTGATGCCCAATGAGCGCATCGAGGTATTCAGCGCCCAGGGTTCGCTGGTGCTGCGTGGCCAGGTCAGCAACGCCTCAGTGATGGATACAGCGGTGAAGGTAGCCAAGTCCTACTCCGCCCAGACTTCCAGCATCGTGCAGGGGGAGGGCGAGCAGGCGAAGCAGGCCCCGGCGCAATCGCTGGAGGTGATCAACCTGCTCACCGTTGGCGGAACCCAGCAGGTGATGCTGGAGGTCAAGGTGGCCGAGATGCAACGCAACCTGCTCAAGAGCCTGGACGTCCGTTTCAATGCCTTGAGCAGGAACGGCAACTGGACCACGGGGGGCTTCAACAACGGCCAGCGGCTGGGATTCGACGCGGACGGCTTGGTCAACCCGACTTCCTTGCTTGGCAATGGCAAGGGCTTTTTCGGCCAGTTCCTGTCGGATGACTTCCTCTTTAACGTCGTCCTCGAAGCTGCCAAGGATAATGGTTCGGCCAAAGTGCTGGCCGAACCCACCCTGACCACGCTGAGCGGGCAGCAGGCTGAGTTCATCTCGGGCGGTGAGTTCCCGGTTCCGATCACCGAGGACGAGGGCATCACCATCGAATTCAAGGAGTTCGGTGTCGGGGTGAAATTCCTTCCGGTGGTACTGGATGAAGGGCGCATCAACCTGAATCTCAATGTCTCGGTGAGCGAGATTTCCAACGCTAACTCCCTGGTGCTGGATACCGGCTTGGACAGTGTGCTGGGTGACGGCGTCGCCCAGGTCATCCCTTCGCTGACCAAGCGCAGCGCGCAATCCACCGTGGAACTCGGTAACGGCCAGACCATCGCCATCGCCGGCTTGATCAGCGAGAACACCCGCGACTTCGTCAGCCGCTTCCCGGGCCTGGGCGATGTTCCGGTACTTGGGCACCTGTTCCGCAGCCAGCAGTTCATCAACGGCGAAACCGAATTGGTGATCCTGGTTACGCCGCACCTGGCCAAGCCGGTGGATGCCAGGACCGTGCGCCTGCCTACCGAGAAGTTCGTCGAGCCCAGCGACCAGGATTTCTATCTGCTCGGCAAGACCAAGGGGCGCGAGGCCGGCCGGCCGGTGCCCGTCAGCCTTGGCGTCAGCGAAGGCCGTTTCGGCCATGACCTCAAGTAGCCGGAGACTTTGCACATGAAAACGATCATTCCCGTCTGCATGCTGGCGCTCTGTGGCGGTTGCGTCATGGACTATGAAGAAGGTCGCGTCGGCACCCTCGGGTACAGCGTCTACCAGACCAGCTACCAGCAGATTGCCGACAAGCAGCGCGCTGCCAATCCCGGCACCGGGGTGTCGCCTGCCGGCATGGATGGTGCCCTGACCGAACAGGTCATGGACGGTTATCGCGGCACCAAGGGCAATGCCTCGCAGGTCGGCCAGCCCATCGAGATCAACATCGGAAACGAGTGAGGCCGGCAGCCATGAGCCCGAGAGTCCCTGGAAGACCATGCGCCATGCCCCGGCGCGAACGGGGTTCGGTCATGGCGCTGTTGGCGGTCGCGATGCTCGCCCTGGTGGCCATAGCCGCCCTGGCGCTGGACGGTGGCCACCTGCTGGTGAACAAGACCCGCCTACAAAATGCGGTGGATGCCGCCGCCCTCAGCGGCGCCAAGACCCTCAGTCAGGTTCAGGGATCGCCGGACGCCGCAAGGCTAGCGCGGGAGGCGGCGCTGCAGACCCTGGCGCTCAATGCCGCTGCTGCGGGCAATCGTGAACTGGCCACGGCACTATCCGCCAACACTGGTTTCGTCGTGGTTACCCAGTCGGCCAGCGTCTATGGTCCCTTTACCGTCGCCGGTCCAGTGGGAAGCAGTCCGCGGTATGTGCGGGTATCAGTTCCCCGATACCCGCTGACCGGCATTCTCTGGGGAGCCCTAGAGTTCATTGGTGGCGTCGGAACAGGTAAGGCAGTAGCCGCTATCGCCACGGCGGGACCAAGTCCCACCAGCCCCTGTGACCTGGCGCCATTGATGGTCTGCGGCGACACAGGTGCTGGCCAGCATGACCCGGCGAACGGACTCTACTGGGGATATCGCCTAGGCGATCTGGAGGTGCTGAAAACCGCCAAGAACAACACCTCAGGCATTGGCCCGGGCAACTTCCAGCTATTGGACTTCGGCAATGGCGGCAATACGGTGCGGGACTTGCTGGCCGGTGGCGGTACCGTCTGCCCGAACATCGGCGAGAACGTCGCCACCAAGCCTGGAAATACCGTGGGGCCCTCTGTGCAAGGGCTTAACACCCGTTTCGGCGAGTACCAAGGTGGTGGACTTTCCGAGAGCAGCTATCCGCCGGACCTGGTGGTCGACTACGAGAAGCTCGGCAATGGCAAGGGTGCCCTGGAACCCAACCTGGACACCGGTGAGGTTAACTACCTCGGTAGCGGTGGTGGGTTGGTTAGCAACGATACCAGCGGCAACCTCACGACTGCTGGTGGTACCGCACTATTCGATTACAACGATTGGCGGACCCGCACCGCAGCCTGCATCGGCAATCCCTCGGCTTCGGGTTGCCGGAGCGGTGGTGTGTTCGAGCGCCGCATGCTGAAAATCGTGATCGGCCGCTGTAGCGGCACCGATGGCGGGACCGCGTCGGTACCCGTGCTGGGCTTCGCTTGCTTCTTCGTGCTCCAGCCCATGGATCAGCAGGGCGGCAGTGCCTGGTTGCTTGGCCAGTTCGTTCGCGAGTGCGAGGGCGACGACCTGCCGGGGCCCACTCCGGCCACTGAATTCGGCCCGCAGATCATCCAACTGTACAAGACCTATACCGACGACAGCCGCACGCCGAGCAGCGACTCGTAGGAGGCGCCATGGGACTTCATGCTTGCAGAGGGGCGCGTGGCCAGTGCGGTGCAGCCATGGTGGAGTTCGCCGTTGCCGTGCCACTGCTGCTGTTGCTGCTGTTCGCCGTTGCCGAGTTTGGCCGCATGCTGTTCCAGTACAACAGCCTGCTGCAGGCCAACCGCGATGCCGTGCGCTACGTCGCAGCCAATTCCTACAACCACACCCTGGGGCGGGTGGATGTCACCTCTGCCCTGCGTACGGAGACCCAGAACCTGGTCGTCTACGGCTCGCCGGTGGTGCGTTCGGGGATGCAGCCGGTGGTGCCTGGGCTGAGTGCCGCCAATGTGCAGGTTACCGCTGTGGCCGGCACCACCAACCATGTACAGGTGAGCATCAGCTACACCTTCCAGCCCCTGATTGGTAGTGGTCTTCCGCTCTTGGTCGGGCGTGCGATCAGGTTGGACTTCCCGCTGGTATCCACCACTGTGATGAGGGCTCTGTGATGAACGCCAGGCGGATGCGCGGGCTCTACACGGTGGAGTTCGCTCTAGTTGGGCTAGTACTTTTCTTCGTACTTTTCTCTGTGCTGGAAATGGGGCGCCTGCTGTTCACCGTGAATGCCTTGAATGAGACCGTGCGGCGTGGCGCTCGCCTGGCCGCAGTGTGTGATATCAGCGATCCGGTGGTCTTGCGCCGGGCCATCTTCAACGCGGCAACCGACAGCGGTGCCAGCAGCCTGATCAATAGCCTGGATACGGCGGATCTCAGCCTCGTCTATCTGGACCAGAACGGTGCAACCGTCGCCAGTCCCAACGATCTCGTCGGGGCCAATGGCTTCCGGGCTATCCGCTACGTAGAGCTGCGCGTGCAGAACTTCAATTTCGACTTCCTGATCCCTGGTTTCGGCGGCAGCTTCACGCTACCGGTGTTCAGGTCGACCATGCCGCGCGAAAGCCTTGGCCGCCATGCCGAGGTTGGCGTCGCCCCGGGGATTACACCATGCTGAAGACCAGAGAAACTGCGCCCGTCCAGGGCAATGGAAAGTCGGGTCAGCGCCTGCTCATCAGCAGTCGCGACGCTGCGGCGCTGCGCCACCTGCAGGGATATTGCCAGCGCCTGTCGGGGCTAGTGGTGAGTACCCGATTGGTCACCAACGGCCATACGGACCCGCTTTACGGCCTGGAGCAAAAGCCCGACCTTCTGCTGCTGCGGGTTAGCCACCTGTGGCGCGAGGAATTGGCGGCGCTGCTCCAGCGGCCGGTTCACGACCGTCCGCCATTGCTGGTTTGCGGCCCCTTGGATGAACGCGAGGGTATGCGTCTGGCGATGCAGGCCGGCGCCCGCGACTTCCTGCCCGAGCCGGTCACTGAGGAAGACCTGCGCGCAGCGCTCTGCCGACTGGTCCAGGAGTCCAGCGCCGGACCAACCGGCGGTGGCCAGGTGCTGGCGGTGATCAACGCCAAGGGGGGCTCCGGCGCCACCCTGTTGGCTTGCAATCTGGCGCACCAGCTCAGCAGTCGTGGTGCAGGTACTTTGCTGCTGGACCTGGACCTTCAATTCGGTAGCGCTGCACATTACCTGGATGTCCACCCCGGGCACAGTCACTTGGACGTGCTGCAGCAGGTAGAGGAACTGGATGGCATGGCCCTGCGCGGTTTCTGCAGCCATTTCAGTCCGACTCTCCATGTGCTTGGTGGCCGATCCGATGAGCTTTGCCTGGCCCAGGACGTGCGGCTGGAACAGTTGGAGGCGTTGCTGCGGCTGTCCCGCAGCACCTACGACTGGGTGGTGGTGGACTTGCCGCGGCAAATTGATCACCTCACCGGCGTCACTTTGGAGCAAGCGGACCGGGTGCTGATCGTTGTGCAGCAGAGCCTCAGTCACCTCAAAGACGCCAATCGCCTGGTGCGCATCCTGCGAGACGATCTTGGCCTGCAGGGCAATCGCCTGCAGGTGGTGGTCAACCGCTACAACAAGGCTTCGCCGGTGACCCTCAAGGATATCGCCGAAACCTTGCGCTGTTCGGACGTGCAGAAACTGCCCAACGACTACGCCGTTGTCAGTGAAAGCCAGAACACCGGAGTGCCTCTGGCGCTGCACTCGCCGCGAGCGCCAGTGACCTTGGCGTTGAACGCTCTGTGCGAGGACTTGGCGGGGGCGGAGAGTGCCAGCCAGGGTCTGTTGAAACGTACCTTCGGCCGACTCTTCAGGGGGTAGATCATGTTCAGCGATTTCCGCAGCAGGCTGCGCCAGCCCTCAGCCAAAAAATCCAGCGCCAATCAGCCTCAAGGGGGAGAGGAAGACGAAGAGGGCGCCAACCTGATGGCCTGGGAGATCTGTGCGCCGGACCAACCCTATGAAACTCGTACTCACCTGAGCTCGGTGGAAGCCGACTGGCGCGAGCGTACCTATGAGCAATTGCTCAAGGTGATGGATCTATCCCTACTGGACGCCCTTGAGCCGACCGAGGCTGCGCGGCAGATCCGTGAAATTTGTTCGCGCCTGCTGGATGAGCACCAAGCGCCGGTAAGTTCGGGCTGCCGTCAATTGATCATCAAGCAGATCACTGATGAAGTCCTCGGCCTAGGACCCCTGGAGCCTTTGCTGGCGGACCATAGCGTGTCCGACATCCTGGTCAATGGCCACGGCTCGGTGTACGTGGAGCGCCACGGCAAGCTGCAGCGCACAGACGTGCGTTTTCGCGATGACCAGCATCTGCTGAACATCATCGACCGTATCGTGTCCAGCCTGGGCCGGCGCATCGACGAATCCTCACCCCTGGTGGACGCTCGCCTGAAAGATGGCTCGCGGGTCAACGCCATCATCCCGCCCCTGGCCATCGACGGGCCAAGCCTGTCGATACGCCGCTTCGCCGTGGATCTGCTGAACACCGAAAGCCTGGTCCAGATGGGTACCCTGACCCCGGCCATCGCGCTAGTACTGAAAGCCATCGTGCGCGGCCGTCTCAACGTGCTGGTTTCCGGCGGCACCGGCACCGGTAAGACCACCATGCTCAACGTGCTGTCCAGCTTCATCCCCCACAACGAACGCATCGTTACGATCGAAGACTCCGCCGAGTTGCAACTGCAGCAGCCGCATGTGGTCCGTCTGGAAACCCGACCGGCGAACATCGAAGGGCGCGGAGAGGTGAACCAGCGTGAACTGGTGCGTAACAGCTTGCGCATGCGCCCGGACCGTATCGTCATCGGCGAAGTCCGTGGCGCCGAGGCGCTGGACATGCTGACAGCAATGAATACCGGCCACGACGGTTCGCTCACCACCATCCACGCCAACACGGCGCGTGACGCCCTTGGTCGAATCGAGAACATGGTGTCTATGACCGGCGCCACTTTCCCGATCAAAGCCCTGCGTCAGCAGATTGCTTCGGCCATCGATGTCGTCATCCAGTTGGAGCGACAGGAAGACGGCAAGCGTCGGCTGGTCAGCGTGCAGGAAATAAATGGCATGGAGGGCGAGATCATCACCATGACCGAAATCTTCGCCTTCGACCGCCGGGGTATTAGTGAACACGGTGAGGTGCTTGGTGAGTTCCGCCCCAGCGGCATGGTCCCGAACTTCCGCGATGTGCTGGCCAAGCGAGGCATAGAGTTGCCGCTGAACCTCTTCCGTCCGGAATGGATGGAGGCCTAAGACCATGAACCAAATACCTGCCGAGTTCATCCTCGCCTTCCTTGGAATGGTTTTCGTCGCCGTGTTCCTGCTCAGCCAGGGGCTAGTGGTGCCGGTGTTTGGCGAAGCCAGCAAGGTACGTCGTCGCATTCGTGCACGCCTCGACATCCTGGAACACGCCAGTAACGTGCCGAACATGCAGACGGTGCTGAGGCAGAAGTACCTCAAGCGCCTCTCGCCTATGGAGGCCAGGCTGGAACAACTGCCGTTGATGGAGCGACTGGCGCAGATGATCGAGCAGTCCGGACATGAATACCGGGCATACCGGGTAGCGTGGATTTGCCTGACCGTCGCGCTGGTTGTGGGCGCTGGCGCCTGGCTACTGTTCAAACTCTGGTGGCTGGCGTTGGTTTTCGGCGTGCTGGCGTTCTTTATGCCGCTGCTGAAGATCGCCAGCGACCGTAATGCCCGCTTCGCTGCCTTCGAAGACGGTCTGCCCGATGCGCTGGATGCCATGTGTCGCGCGCTGCGTGCTGGGCACCCGTTCAACGAAACCCTGCGTCTGGTGGCGGAAGAGCACAAAGGCCCGGTAGCCGAGGAGTTCGGTCTGACCTTCGCCGACATGAACTACGGCAATGACGTGCGCCGGGCCATGCTGGGCCTGCTGGAGAGGATGCCGAGCATGACGGTGATGATGCTGGTGACCTCTGTCCTGATCCACCGCGAGTCCGGTGGCAACCTGACCGAGGTATTGGAGCGCTTGAGCCGCCTGATTCGGGGACGCTTCCGTTTCCAACGCAAGGTCAAGACGCTGTCGGCGGAAGGACGGATCTCGGCGTGGGTGCTGGTGGCAGTGCCCTTTGTACTGGCGGCGGGAATCATGCTCACAACGCCGCAATACATGCCGGTTCTGCTTAACGACCCATTGGGACAGCAGATGATCATTTATGCCTTCGTCGCCATGATCGTGGGCATTTTCTGGATTCGCCGGATCATTCGGATCCAGGTCTGATGATGTCGTCGACGAGGAGGCGCATTCCATGGACTACGTGCTCGGATTGATCAATGGTTTGGTGGGCGACCCGCAGATGGCGCGGCTGGTGTTCCTGGCGGCGGTGGCACTGAGCGCGATGCTGGCCGTGATCACATTCGGCATGCTTGCAATGGGCCTGCAGAGTCCGGTGCAGCGGCGACTTGCGCTGATCAAGCGCGGTCACGACGCCATCGTTGCGGGGCAGCGCCCGGTGAGCAACCTGCAACTGATACTGGAGCAGGTAGGGAGCCACCTAATGCCAGGGGAGGAGCGTAAGGCTTCCGCAACCCGCCAGTTGCTGTCCCATGCCGGCTACCGTTCGGCATCGGCGGTACAGGTCTACTGGGCTGTGCGCCTGCTGTTGCCGCTGCTGACCCTTGCGGTGGCCGTCATGGTATTGCCGATGCTGCCCAAGCTCTCTGTGAGCCTGGTACTGCTGGTGGCGGTGTCGGCGGTGGCGCTAGGTTGGCTGATACCGGCAATCCTGGTGGAACATCGCAAGGAAGCGCGCATAGGTCGACTGCGGACGGCCTTTCCCGATGCCCTGGATCTGATGGTGGTCTGTGTGGAGTCGGGGTTGGCGCTGCCCCAGGCCATCGAACGGGTGGCCGATGAGATGGCGGTGAGCCAGTCGGAGCTGGCTGAAGAGCTGGCGCTGGTCAATGCGGAGATACGTGCGGGCATCCCGAGTGCGCAGGCCCTCAAGCACCTGGCGGATCGCACCGGGCTGGAGGATCTGCACGGACTTGTGAGTCTGCTTTCGCAGAGCATCCGCTTTGGTACCAGTGTGGCGGATACCTTGCGCATCTACGCCGATGAGTTTCGCGACCGGCGTACCCAGGCAGCGGAGGAGCGGGCCGCCAAGATCGGGACCAAACTGGTGTTCCCGCTAATCTTTTGCCTATGGCCAAGCTTTTTCCTGGTGGCCATCGGCCCCGCAGTAATTGGGGTTCTCAGAGCCTTCGGGATGCGATGACATGAACAGAACCAGTCTGCTGTTGGCCATGATGGCCGTGCTGTCGGGATGCCAGAACATGGGGCCTGAAAAGGCCGGCGGTTTCCAGTCCGTCTACCGGGGCGACAATTCCGTGCTCTATCAGGTGCAAAGCCAGATCAACACTCCCGAGCTGGCCATGCAAATGGCGGCCCATTCCTACCAGGCTGGCGATACGGACCAGGCGCTGTACCAGTACCTGCGCGCCATCGAACTCGACCCCAATCGCTATGACGCCCTGGTTTGGGTGGGGCGCATCCATCGGGAGCGGGGCAACACCCAGTTGGCCGAAATGGCGTTCACCGATGTGCTGGGTAACGACCCGGACAATATCGACGCGCTGGCCGAGATGGGCCTGCTCAACCTCGGTATCCGCCGCCATGACCAGGCCGAGGCGTTCCTGCTCCAGGCAATTGGCGAAGATCAGCGCCGGCTGGGAGGTACTCCGAAGGTGGCGCTGGGTGATGTGGCCAGGCTGAAGGTGGACAGCAAGTCCCCCTTGCGGGTCTACAACGGGCTGGGTGTGCTGGCGGACCTGAAGGAGAACTTCTCCATTTCCCAGGCTTACTACCTTCTCGCGATGAAGATCGACCCCCGCTCGACGCTGGTGCAGAACAGCCTCGGCTATTCCTATTACCTGGCCGGCAACTGGGACCAGGCCGAACGCACGTACAAGCAGGGCATCAGCTTCGATCCTGCCTACCACCCGTTGTGGCGCAACTACGGCCTGCTGCTGGCGCGGATGGGGCGTTACGAGGAAGCGATTTCGGCGTTCGAGCAGGTGGAGAAGCCTGCCGAGGCGAGCAACGACGTCGGCTACATCTGTCTGGTGGAAGGCAAGCTGGATGAGGCGGAGCAATTCTTCCGCAGCGCCATCGACCAGTCGCCGGCGCACTACGAAACAGCCTGGGAAAATCTCAATCGGGTCCAGCAGATTCGCCGCCTGCGCGGCATGGGGGGCGCCACATCGGTGGGGGAACCGGTGGCAGTGATTCCGGGAGCGGAGGTACGCCCGGTCGCATTACCGTAGACCGGGATGATGGAAAGGGGCAGGCCTTGGGCCTGCCCCTTTTGCATTACTTGTTGACCGCGTCGGTCAGGGCCTTGGCCGGAACGAACTTGACCACCTTCTTCGCGGCGATCTCGATGGTCTTGCCGGTCTGCGGGTTGCGGCCGGTACGGGCGGGACGATCGCCGACCTTCAGCTTGCCGATGCCCGGCAGGGTGATCTCATCACTGTTCTCCAGGGAGTCGCTGACGATCTCGCTGAGCTGCTCGAGCACGGCGCGCACGGCGGCCTTGGTGGTGTCGGTGGCTTCTGCGATGTCAGAGATCAGCTGGTCTTTGGTGAGTGCCATGGTGTTGCTCCATTTAATGAATGTCTGGCTTGTGGCCTGGCCGGACGCGCCGGCCCTGATGTGACAAGCGGCGCGTCTGGAAGTGCGGCGGAAGTTGTAGCAGCGGGCCGCAACCGGTTGGGGACGCTAGCACAAAAGGTGTGGCGAACCTGTGTAGGCGGCCGGGTTTTGCGTCGATATGACGCAACCTGTCGTCGGCCAGGACGGTCGACGACAGGACGTCACCCGGTGCCGGAATAAGGCGTCTACAGATGCCGATGGCCGTCGCTGCCCATGCAAGGCCTGAATTCCCTTGACCGACTACGCTTGGCCTTGTGATGCCAAGCGCTAAGGAGAGCCGCCATGCTACGTGCCTTTGCTGATTTGGGGTTTCGCTGGAAGATCGCCTTGCCCATCCTGGTGCTGGCGTTTCTCATGGTGCTGGTGGGCGGCCTCGGCATGCAGGGGATCGCCCAGGTCGGGGACTCCAGCAAGCAACTGACCAACCGCTATCTGCCCGCCATCAGCCTGCTGCTCAACGCCGACCGTGACCTCTACCAGGCGTTCATCGCTGAACGCAGCCTGCTGGATGAGGCCGCCGGCGAGCACGTCCAGACGCTCAAGGCGGACCATGCGGAGAATCTGCAACAGGCCTACGACCGCGTGCACAAATACGCCGCCATGGACGCCAGCGCTGAAGCCCAGCAACTGGTGGCTCAATTCGACCGTGGCTATGCCCAGTGGAAGGCCACCTCGCAGCGGGTGGTCGACCTGTCCGCCCAGGACCCGGCAGCGGCCAGCACCCTCAGCTTCGGTGACAGCGAACGCCAGTTCGGCGAGATGCGCGATGCCATCGACAAGCTCGGCGAACTGGAGGACCTGGCCGCCAACGCCGAAGGGCAGGGCGCTATCGCCTTCGGGGATGCACGCGCCTGGCAGCAGGGGTTGGCCATCGCCATTGGTCTGGGCCTGTGCCTCATACTCGTCATCGGCTTCCCTGCGCTGGTGACCCGTCCCTTGCGGAACCTGCTGGAACGAATCGAGCAGATCGCCGACGGCGACGGGGACCTGCGCGTGCGCCTGGAAGTATTGTCGAAGGACGAACTGGGCAAGCTCAGTCATGCCTTCAATCGTTTTCTCGACAAATTGCAGCCGCTGATCCGGGAGGTCAGCCGGGTGACCGGGGAAGTGGCCGACTCGGCGCGCAGCCTGGCAGGGCTGGCGGCCGCCAATGATCGTCTGATCAATAGCGAACACGCCGCCGTGGACCAGGTGAGCACTGCTGCCACGGAAATGAGTGCGGCCGTGCACGAGGTGGCGCGCAATGCGCAGAACGCGGCCGACGCGGCGCGCTTCGCCGAAGAGCAGTCCCGCGAGGGCGCCCAGGTGGTAGGGGCGACCGTCGCTGCCATTCGTCAGTTGGCGATAGAGGTGGAAAGCGCATCCACCACCATCAGCACCCTTGAGCAGGAGACCGCCAACATCGGCGCCGTACTGGCGGTGATCAAGGGCATCGCCGACCAGACCAACCTGCTGGCGCTGAACGCCGCCATCGAAGCCGCACGGGCTGGCGAGCAGGGCAGGGGGTTCGCCGTGGTGGCCGATGAGGTGCGCGCCCTGGCGGCGCGGACCCAGGATTCCACCAAGGACATCCAACTGATGATCGAACGCCTTCAGGCCGGCGTGCAGGAGGCGGTCAAGGCCATGCGTTCGGGCAGCCTGAAGGCAAGGGATAGCGTGGAACGCGCGGCGGGTGTCGATCAGGCGCTCACCGACACCGGCGATTCGGTGCAGCGGATCAACGACATGGCTGCCCAGATCGCCACCGCCTGCGAAGAGCAGAGCAGTGTCACCGAGGAGATCGCCCGCAACATCAGCGACATCCGCGACCTCTCCAACGAGGCCGCGCAGACCTCGGAGCAGAGCAATCAGGCCAGCCAGCACCTTTCCCAGCTGTCCAGCGGCCTGGCCCAACTGGTGGGGCGCTTCCGGGTCTGACCCGCAAGTGCTTGTAAGGAAAACGGTTTTACCGGTTGTAAGTTGACGAAGAGCCGGTACAATGGCGCGGCTCGCCGATCTGGCGAGCTGCGTGATGGTGGCCCTGCCGGTCCCCCCGCAACGATCAGCCGTGAACCCGGTCAGGCCCGGAAGGGAGCAGCCGCAGCGGTGAAATCGTGTGCCGGGGTGTGGCTGGTGGGGTCACCTCCAATTTCTAAGTCTTTAGTTCTAAAAGACTTTTCTCGCCAAAAAATCCAAGAGTGTGACAGCGTTGTGGTACGCCAGAGTGGTGCGCCGCGCGAGTGACCCTATCCATTTGTCCTGCATTCGGTTCAATCCCTCGGCTTTTCTCCCTCAGCGACCAGCTGACTTCGTGCGTTCCTCACTACAGCACCAGCGTCTGTCGACTGCCTGGCTGACCTAAACTCACGTATGGCCTGCTCGAGCGGGGCGGTCGATATGAGAGTTTCAAGAGCGTTCGTGGCGCTACTTCCAGTCTTGTTTTATCCGGCAGCGACGTACGGTTTGGGCTGCAGCTACGCATTCGACCTGGAAATGAGGACACGCATGTGTGCCTTGGAGCTGGAGAACGAATGGAGGGCAAAACTGAAGCCCGATGATTCGTGTGCACGGCTCATGGTTGAGGCCAGGAGGTTTGTCTCCAGCTTTGAAAGCGGGGAAATACAGGTCAATCAGGGTTGTACGGCAGCGGCGTTGATGAAGGCCGCGGAGAACGCGACGGAGGCAATTGCCAAGGCGCGGGAAAAGGGTTGGACGACACTTGAGGGCTATCTGCGTTACTAGGGCGGGATTCGTTTGTTCAGCGGCCGGCCTTCAACGGTAGCGCGCCAGAATCTCCTCGATTTCCCCTGATTCCTTCATCTGCACCAGTGTGCGCAGGATGCGCTGCGTCGGCAGCGCTGGGTCGTTGCGTACCAGGCAGCCCACGGGTTCCTCTTCCAGCGTGCTGACGCTCACCAGGTGGTCCCCGTCCGGCAGATTGCGATTGAACCAGCCCAGCGCCAGTTCGTTACTCACGGCATACCGGTAGCGTCCGGCCAGCAGTTTCTGTAACACCAGGTCCTGGTTGCGGGCCTCGTCGCGCTGTACAGCGCCGCGCTCGAAGAGCTGCTGCAGGCGCGGATAGGTGTAACCGAGGACGGTGCCCACGCTCTCCCCGGACATGGCGTCCGGGCTGGAAAGTTGCTCGCTGCCGTTGCGCGCCACAATCAGGTCGCGCTGATAAAGGAAGGGGATGCTCCAGAGGTATTCGTTGCCGTTGGTGATCCATTTCGGGCTGATGTAGCACCGTACGTCGATTTCGCTCTGTTTCAGGGCAAGTTCCACGCGGTTTCGTGGCAGGACATGCACCTGCACCGGCATGTCGAGTCGTTGTGCAAGGCGTTCTATCAGGTCGTGGATGATGCCGCCGACCAGGCGGTTGTCCCTGAACTCGGCCACCGGCATGGCCCAGCTGTCCACCGCGGAAAAGCGCAGGGCGGCAGTCGCGGCATGGCCGAATGTGCTCCAGCAGAGGAGAAGGGCGAGGACAAATGAGCGCATCGGGCTCCCTCGTCTCAAGTGGGCGGTGCCTCACAATGCCCGTTGTCGAGCGGATTGAACAGGGCGCCGTTCGCATCGGATGCAATTTGCGCATCGCTCCGCTAGCATTAGCTCCTTCTGCTCCCCAGACGCGATGGTTTTCAATGAGTTATCAGGTTCTTGCACGAAAATGGCGTCCGCGCTCGTTCCGCGAAATGGTCGGCCAGACCCATGTGCTGAAAGCCTTGATCAATGCACTGGACAACCAGCGCCTGCACCACGCCTATCTGTTTACCGGTACCCGGGGCGTGGGCAAGACCACCATCGCGCGTATTCTCGCCAAGTGCCTGAACTGCGAAACCGGCATCAGCTCCACCCCTTGCGGCCAGTGTTCGGTCTGCCGGGAGATCGATGAAGGTCGTTTCGTCGACCTGATCGAAGTGGACGCCGCCAGCCGCACCAAAGTGGAAGACACCCGCGAACTGCTCGACAACGTGCAGTACGCCCCCAGTCGCGGCCGCTACAAGGTCTACCTGATCGACGAAGTGCACATGCTCTCCACGCACTCGTTCAACGCGCTGCTGAAGACCCTCGAAGAGCCGCCACCCCACGTCAAGTTCCTGCTGGCCACCACCGACCCGCAGAAACTGCCCGTTACCATCCTCTCGCGCTGCCTGCAGTTCTCCCTGAAGAACATGCCGCCGGAGCGTGTGGTGGATCACCTGACCCATGTGCTCACCGCCGAGAACGTGCCCTTCGAGGCCGACGCGCTGTGGCTGCTGGGCCGGGCTGCCGACGGCTCGATGCGTGATGCCATGAGCCTCACCGACCAGGCGATTGCCTTCGGTGAAGGCAAGGTGTTGGCCGCCGACGTCCGCGCCATGCTCGGCACGCTCGATCATGGCCAGGTCTACGGCGTACTCCACGCGCTGCTGCAGGGTGATGCCCGTGGCTTGCTGGATGCCGTACGCCAACTGGCCGAGCAGGGCCCGGATTGGAACGGCGTGCTCTCCGAAATGCTCAACGTGCTGCACCGTGTGGCTATCGCCCAGGTGCTGCCGGATGCCGTCGACAATGGCCAGGGTGACCGCGAGCGCGTACTGGCGCTGGCGCAGGCCCTGCCCGGCGAAGACGTGCAGTTCTACTACCAGATGGGCCTGATTGGCCGTCGTGACCTGCCGCTGGCGCCGGATCCACGCAGTGGGTTCGAGATGGTGCTGCTGCGTATGTTGGCGTTCCGTCCGGCGGATGCCGATGGCGCGCCCAAGGTCCAGCTAAAGGACCCGGGGATCAGTCAGGCCACGACTGATCCCCGGACGAACCCAGTGGCCGGAGCCACCCCGTCGGCTTCGGTTGCCGTTGCTGCGCCGCAACCCGCTCCCGTACAGACTCCGGCTCCGGTCGTTGCTCCGGCCCCTGAGGTCAGCCAGCCAGTAACGGCTCCGGCTCCGGCTCCTGTCGTAGAAGCGCTTGTACCCGCTCAGGTGGTAGAGGCTCCGGTTGTCGCCGCGGTCGAAGAAAGCATTCCCCCAACGCCTGCTGCCGAGCCCGTGGCTGAACAGCCCGCGCCAATGGCAGAGGCTCCTGCCGAAGTGGTCGACCTGCCCTGGGAAGAGCCTGCCGCTCCGGTGGTGGTCGAGTCCCCTGTGGCGGTCCAGGCTGAGCCTGAAGTGCAGCCAGAACCGGAGCCCGTGGCCGAAGCCGCGCCGGCTGTGGTCGAGCCTGTTGCCCAGCCCGCAGTGGTTGCTGCCGCCGATGAATCCGACGATGAGCCGCCGCCCGGCGACTACGACGACTATTACGAGGCGGATGCCGACAGCATCGCTTACATGGATGACTTCGGCCCTGCTGAAGAACCCGCTGCCACGGTGTCGGAAGTCCTGCCGGCCGCGCAGCCGGCTACCGGTCTTGCCGCCGAGTGGCTGGATCTGTTCCCGCGCCTTGGGCTGTCGGGGATGACTGGCAACATCGGCGCCAACTGCACCCTGGTGGCCGTGGAAGGCGATGTCTGGCGCCTGCACCTGGATCCGGCGCAGAGCGCTCTGTTCAACGCCAACCAGCAGCGTCGTCTGAACGATGCGCTGAACCAGTACCACGGGCGTAACCTTAAACTCGAAGTCGAAGTGCGTCGTCCCGAGCAGGAGACTCCCGCCCAGGCCGCCGCACGTAAACGCGCCGCTCGTCAGCGCCAGGCCGAAGAGGCCATTGCCAGCGATCCGCTGGTGCTGAAAATGATCGAAATGTTCGGCGCCCAGGTGCGTGCCGACACCATTGAACCCCTTGACCGTTGAGGACAATCACCATGATGAAGGGTGGCATGGCGGGCCTGATGAAGCAGGCCCAACAGATGCAGGAAAAAATGCAGAAGATGCAGGAAGAGCTGGCCAATGCCGAAGTTACCGGCCAGTCCGGTGCTGGCCTGGTGAGCGTGGTGATGACCGGTCGTCATGACGTCAAGCGTGTCTCTCTGGACGACAGCCTGATGCAGGAAGACAAGGAAATCCTGGAAGACCTGATCGCTGCTGCGGTGAACGACGCCGTACGCAAGATCGAGCAGAACAACCAGGAGAAGATGGCCGGCATGACGGCCGGGATGCAGTTGCCCCCCGGCTTCAAAATGCCCTTCTGAGTGAGTGACGCCCAGCCGGCACGCATTACTGCGTTGCGCGCGGCCCCGGGCATCCTCATTTACAGACGTAAACTCCGGTGCCCGTGGCCGCTCGCGCCTTGTACGGCATACCGTCTGGTCGCCCCAGTCGATGCTGTCGAGAGGCACTGGAGTCCATCCATTCCATCCGCACTTTGAGACGCCCATGAGCTTCAGCCCGCTGATCCGCCAATTGATCGATGCTTTGCGCATTCTGCCCGGTGTGGGCCAGAAGACTGCGCAGCGCATGGCGCTGCAGATGCTCGAGCGTGATCGCAGTGGCGGACTGCGCCTGGCGCAGGCGCTGACGGCGGCCATGGAGGGCGTTGGACATTGCACGCAATGTCGCACCTTGAGCGAGGAAGCGCTCTGCCCGCAGTGTGCTGATCCGCGCCGCGACGACTCCCTGCTTTGCGTGGTGGAAGGTCCGCTGGATGTATTCGCTGTGGAGCAGACCGGCTATCGCGGCCGCTTCTTCGTCCTCAAGGGGCATCTGTCCCCCCTGGATGGCCTCGGTCCGGAGGCAATCGGTATCCCTGAACTGATGGCGCGTATCGAGGCTGGTCAGTTCGCCGAGGTAATCCTCGCCACGAACCCGACCGTGGAAGGCGAAGCCACCGCCCATTACATCGCCCAATTGCTGGCGTCCAGGACCATCATCGTCTCGCGCATCGCCCATGGCGTGCCGCTGGGCGGCGAGCTGGAGCTGGTGGACGGCGGCACCCTGGCCCACGCATTGGCAGGACGTCGCCCCATCGGGCTTTGAGCGAAGGGCAGCAAGGCTGATACGGCCTTGTCGATGGCAAAAGTCTCGCCTTGAAAACCAAGCAAGCGCTCGGTAAGTTCATTCGATCTTACCGGGGAGTCTTGCCATGTCTGCCTACCAGGAATACTTCGACGAATCCCATCAGTTGGTCCGTGATTCGGTGCGGCGCTTCGTCGAGCGGGAAATCCTGCCTTACATCGCCGAATGGGAGGAGGCCGAAGAGTTTCCCCGCGAGCTTTATCTCAAGGCTGGCGCCGCCGGCATCCTGGGGATCGGTTATCCGGAGCAGTTCGGCGGTAGCCATGAGGGCGACCTGTTCGCCAAGGTCGCTGCCAGCGAAGAGCTCATGCGCAGTGGTTCCGGTGGCCTGGTGGCTGGGCTCGGGTCCCTGGATATCGGGCTGCCGCCGGTTATCAAGTGGGGGCGCAATGAGCTGCGCGAACGTGTCGTGCCGCAGGTGTTGTCCGGCGAGAAAATCATGGCGCTGGCGGTCACCGAGCCGTCTGGCGGTTCGGATGTGGCGAACCTCAAGACCCGAGCTGTGCGTGATGGCGACTTCTATCGCGTGAGCGGTAGCAAGACCTTCATCACCAGCGGTGTGCGCGCGGACTATTACACCGTGGCGGTGCGCACCGGCGGCGAGGGCTTCGGTGGGGTGAGCCTGCTGCTGGTGGAGAAAGGCACGCCGGGTTTCACCCTGGGGCGCAAGCTGAAGAAGATGGGCTGGTGGGCTTCGGATACCGCCGAACTGTTCTTCGATGACTGCAGGGTGCCGGTGGAGAACCTGATCGGCATGGAGAACATGGGCTTCGCTTGCATCATGGCCAACTTTCAGAGCGAGCGCCTGGCGCTGGCCATCATGGCTAACATGACGGCGCAGCTGGCCCTGGAAGAGTCTCTGAACTGGGCGTGCGAACGGGAAGCCTTCGGCAAGCCCATCGGGCGTTTCCAGGTTCAGCGCCACCGGCTGGCGGAAATGGCTACGCAGCTCGAAGTATCTCGCGAGTTCACCTACCGCCAGGCGGCGAAGATGGCCGCGGGCAAGAGCGTGATCAAGGAGATCTCCATGGCGAAGAACTTCGCCACCGACATCGCCGACCGTCTCACCTACGACGCTGTGCAGATCCTCGGCGGCATGGGCTACATGCGTGAAAGCCTGGTAGAGCGCCTATATCGTGACAACCGCATCCTCTCCATTGGTGGCGGCACGCGGGAGATCATGAACGAGATCATCGCCAAGCAGATGAACCTCTGATCCGAGCCGGAACTTCCGAACGGGAGTTCCGGTTTTTCTTGATTGATATATATTACGACCAACATTTAACTCGGCTATGTGATTCAGGAGAAAGCCCGATGAGCGATCTGTCCCGCGAAGAAAAACTGCAAGTCTGGCTGGCGGCTGAGGCCGAAATTCGTGCTCGCTTGAAGCCCGGCACTATGAGCATTGCTGAGGTGGCAATGCTCAATCCCCTGGAGTTCTTCGACGGCATCGGTAGCGGTGAGCTGCCGGCCCCGCCCATTGGCGAGTTGATGGGCTTCGTCCCGATCGAATGGTCGAAGGAGCGTTTTGTCTTCCAGGGTGTACCGCAGATGCAGCACTACAACCCGATCGGGTCGGTGCATGGGGGTTATGCCGCGACGCTGCTGGATTCGTGCATGGGGTGCGCCATCCACGCCAACCTGGAGAAAGGGCAGGGCTACACGACCACCGACCTGCGCATCAGCTACATCCGCGCCCTGACCACCAAGACCGGACCGGTGCGTGCGGAGGGGCGGATCATCCATGTGGGGCGCTCAACGGCTCTGGCCGAGGGGCGTATCTACGATGTGGACGGCAAGCTGTATGCGACCGGGTCCACCACCTGCCTGATTCTTGGGGGCAAGTAGGCACCGCATTGAGAATGGCCGGCTCGCCCGGCCAGATCGCCGCTTGGGTGCTGCTAATCTCATTTGATATCACTGCTCGTGCTCAAGCCGGCATGGTGGTGCCACCATGAGAATTGTCTTTCTGGTCAACCGGGACATCGAGAGCAACTACATCCTCAATCTGCTGTTGCCCGAACTCCATCGGCATACCGTCGGAATTTTCCTTTCCGAGCGGGTTGGCACGAGCTGCGTGGTGCGGGCGCAGATGCTGGGGCAGTTGGCTTTTATCGAGCAGGACCTGTTCAGGGAGCTGGTCTTCCCCCTCATCGAACGGATCAGTCCTGGCAACGGGCGATATGCCGGATTCGATGAGTTGTCGCGGCGCTTCGGTATTCCATTGCAGGTGCTTTTGACCCTGAAGGATCCGGCAGCGCTGCAGCAACTGCTCGACACGCGAGCCGACCTGTTCATCTCGATTCGCTTCGGTCTGATACTCGATGCCCGTGTGCTGGGGATTCCTCCTCGCGGCATCCTGAATCTGCACTCGGGGTTGTTGCCTCAGTACCGGGGCGTGCTCGCTACTTTCCGAGCTTTGCTGAACGGCGACGATGAGATTGGCTGCACGCTCCACTGGATCGATAGTCCGAGCATCGACAAGGGCGATGTTATCGACAGGGCGCGGAGGCCGGTGGTGAAGGATCGATCCTTGTTCTGGCACGTCCTTTCGCTCTACCCCTTGGGAGCGGACTTGATCATGAGTGCCATCCGTCGCCTGGAAAATGGTGAGCCCGTGGTGGGCGAACCTCAGGATGAAACGGCCGGTGCCTACTACTCGTTTCCATCGGAGGACGACCTGAAGCGATTCACGGCACAGGGGTGGCGTCTATTTGATCGGGGAGACATTTGGGAGATTCTCGAACCGTACGGATGCAAGCCGGGTGCGGCCCTGAAGTCGTAAGTTGCCCGGGGCTTGGTCGGGCGACGCCTGAAGTTCGCTTGGGCAAAAAGAAGGGGGCACGCTTGTGGCGTGCCCCCTTTTGCTGTCAGTAACAGACAGCCAACCGTCAAAGAGATGGACGAATTCGCCCGGTAGGGCGGTTCGCCTGGAGGTCGGGCCTCCGGTGTTGCGACCGGCGCCCGCCTTGTGGGTGGGCGCCGGGTGAAGCCATGCCGCGCCCGGAAGCGCGGCGAAGTGTCAGCCGATGGTCATCAGGCTGGCGTTGCCGCCGGCGGCGGCGGTGTTGACGCTGATGGCGCGCTCGATCAGCAGGCGCTCCAGCGGGATCGCGGTCTCGCCCTTGGACAGGCCCTGTACGCCGATGATCGGCCCCTTGCGGGAGGCGACCTGCTGGCACACAGCGCCCAGCTGGTCGGAGTCACCATGGTGCAGGACGGCATCGAAGGCGACGTCGGACTGGTTCCAGTCCGCCACCAGCTGGATGCGCGCCTGGACAGCCTTCGGCAGGGCGCCGCGCAGCTTGCCGGTCAGCTCGCTGGTAGCCCAGAGCGCGCTGCTGCCTACGGCCAGGGTGGCGGCCAGTTGGGTCAGCAGGTCGGCTTCATCGTCAGCCAGGCAGAGCACGGTTTCGCGCGGCAGCAGCACGTAGGTGTTGCGCTCGCCGGTCGGGCCGGGGAGCACGCGACTCAGGCCACTCTGGGACTGCACGGCAAAGCTGTCGCAATGGCTGGCCAGGCTGTCCTTGCCATTCTTGGTCGCCCAGGCCTTGAGGGCTTCCAGCGGCTTGCCCTGGCGTTCCTGCAGGGCGGTGCGCTGCTGGGTGTCGGCAACCATCGAACCGTCCAGGCGCTGGAAGGTGCGGGCAACGCCGTCCACCGGACGGGTGGCCAGCAGGCGGTACATATACAGCGGGCCGCCGGCCTTCGGACCAGTGCCGGACAGGCCTTCGCCACCGAAGGGCTGCACGCCGACCACGGCGCCAACCATGTTGCGGTTGACGTAGAGGTTGCCGGCGTGGGCCTTGTCCACCACCTTGGCGATGGTTTCGTCGATGCGGGTGTGCACACCCAGGGTCAGGCCGTAGCCGGTAGCGTTGATCTGGTCGAGCAGCGCGTCCATGTCCTCGCGCTTGTAGCGCAGCAGGTGCAGGACCGGGCCGAAGATCTCGCGTTCCAGGTCGGCCAGGCTGTCCAGTTCGATCAGGGTCGGCATCACGAAGGTGCCACGCTGCATCACATCACCCTCGGTACGGGCGATCTGGAACACGCTGCGGCCTTTGCTGCGCATGGCCTGGATGTGCTTGTCGATGTTGGCCTTGGCTTCGGCGTCGATCACCGGGCCGATGTCCACGTTCAGGTGCTCGGGGTTGCCGATGCGGCATTCGCCCATGGCGCCCTTGAGCATTTCCACCACGCGGTCAGCCACGTCTTCCTGTACGCACAGGACGCGCAGGGCGGAGCAGCGCTGGCCGGCGCTGTCGAAGGCGGAGGCGATCACATCGGTCACCACCTGCTCGGCGAGGGCGGAGGAGTCGACGATCATCGCGTTCTGGCCGCCGGTTTCGGCGATCAGCGGGATCGGGCGGCCTTGCGCGTCCAGGCGACCTGCGACATTGCGGGCAAGGATGCCGGCCACTTCAGTGGAGCCGGTGAACATCACGCCCTTCACGCGCTCATCACTCACCAGGGCGGCGCCCACGGTGTGGCCGAGGCCCGGCAGCAGCTGCACGACGCCTTCCGGAACGCCGGCCTGGAGCAGGATGCGAACGGCCTGGGCGGCGATCAGCGGAGTCTGCTCGGCGGGCTTGGCCAGCACGGTGTTGCCAGCGGCCAGGGCTGCGGCCACCTGGCCGGCGAAGATCGCCAGGGGGAAGTTCCACGGGCTGATGCACACCACCGGGCCCAGCGGGCGGTGGGTGTCGTTGGCGAAGTCGTGACGGGCCTGGGCGGCGTAGTAGCGCAGGAAGTCCACGGCCTCGCGCACTTCGGCGATGGCGTTGTTGAAGGTCTTGCCGGCTTCGCGGACAAGGATGCCCATCAGCGGCTGCATCTCGGCTTCCATCAGGTCGGCGGCGCGCTCCAGGGCGGCGGCGCGCTCCACTGGCGGGGTGGATTGCCAGATCGGCGCGGCGGTGATGGAGGCCAGTACGGCGTTACCGACGTCAGCGGTAGTCGCGTTCTGTACATGGCCGACCACGTCGCGGTGGTCCGCCGGGTTCAGCACGGGCTCAGCCGCGCCTTCGCTCGCCGGGCAGCCGAGCATCGGCTGGGCGCGCCAGTCGGCATGGCCGGAGCTCAGCAGGGCACTGGACAGGGAAGCCAGGCGGTGTTCGTTGGCCATGTCGATGCCGCTGGAGTTGACGCGGGCATCGCCATACAGGGCTTTGGGCTGCGGGATTCGCGGATGCGGAAGGCCCAGGGAGCCTTCGACGCTGGCCATGGCTTCGGCGCTGGCGACCGGGTCTTCCACCAGTTCCTTGATGGAGATGCTGTGGTCGGCGATGCGGTTGACGAAGCTGGTGTTGGCGCCGTTTTCCAGCAGGCGGCGAACTAGGTAGGCCAGCAGGGTTTCGTGGGTGCCGACCGGTGCGTAGATGCGGCACGGACGGTTTAGCTTGCCGTCGGCCACCTTGCCTACGACCTGCTCGTACAGCGGTTCGCCCATGCCGTGCAGGCACTGGAACTCGTACTGGCCCGGGTAGTAGTTCTGGCCGGCGATCTGGTAGATGGCCGACAGGGTGTGGGCGTTGTGGGTGGCGAACTGCGGGTAGATCGCGTCCGGTACGCCCAGCAGCTTGCGGGCGCAGGCGATGTAGGAAATGTCGGTGTAGACCTTGCGGCTGTAGACCGGGAAGCCTTCCAGGCCGTCAACCTGGGCGCGCTTGATCTCGCTGTCCCAGTAGGCGCCTTTCACCAGGCGGATCATCAGGCGGTGGTTGCTGCGGCGGGCGAGGTCGATCACGTAGTCGATGACGTATGGGCAGCGCTTCTGGTAGGCCTGGATGACGAAGCCAACGCCGTTCCAGCCCTTCAGGGACGGCTCGAAGCAGAGGCGTTCGAGCATGTCGAGGGAGATTTCCAGGCGATCGGCTTCTTCGGCGTCGATGTTCAGGCCGATGTCGTACTGCTTGGCCAGCAGGGTCAGGGACAGCAGGCGCGGGTACAGCTCGCCCATCATGCGCTCGTACTGGGCGCGGCTGTAGCGCGGGTGCAGGGCGGAGAGCTTGATGGAGATGCCCGGGCCTTCATAGATGCCACGGCCGTGGGAGGCCTTGCCGATGGCGTGGATCGCCTGCTCGTACGAGGCGTAGTAGCGCTGGGCGTCTTCCTCGGTCAGCGCGGCTTCGCCGAGCATGTCGTAGGAGTAGCGGAAGCCCTTGGCTTCGAAGCTGGTGGCATTGGCCAGGGCTTCGGCGATGGTTTCACCGGTTACGAACTGCTCGCCCATCAGGCGCATGGCCATGTCCACGCCCTTGCGGATCACGGGTTCGCCGCTCTTGCCGATGATGCGGTTCAGCGAGGACGACAGGCCGGCTTCGTTGTGGGTGGACACCAGCTTGCCGGTGATCAGCAGGCCCCAGGAAGCGGCGTTGACGAACATCGATGGGCTCTGACCCAGGTGCTGCTGCCAGTTGCCGGTGCTGATCTTGTCGCGGATCAGGGCGTCACGGGTGCCCTTGTCCGGGATGCGCAGCAGGGCTTCGGCCAGGCACATCAGCGCCACGCCTTCCTGGGAGGACAGGGAGAACTCCTGCAGCAGGCCCTGGACGATACCGGCACGACCGCCGGCGCTCTTCTGGTTGCGCAGCTTCTCGGCGATGCCGTAGGCCAGCTTGTAGGCGGCGTCGGACATCTCGGCGGGCAGGCGGGCCTGCTCCAGCAGCATGGGTACGGCTTCCTGCTCGGGGCGGCGGTAAGCGGCGGTGATGGCCGCGCGCAGCACGGACTGCGGCAGGATGCTCTCGGCGAATTCGAGGAACGGCTGGTGAGCGGCTTCAGGCAGGGCTTCGAGGGCGTCGTGGTCACCTTCGGCCAGGCGCTGGGCGATGCCCTGGAGTTCCGGCAGGGTCATGCCGCTTTCCAGTGCCTCGAGGTAGCTGAAGATCGCTTGCTTGATCAGCCAATGCGGGGTGCGCTCGATCTTGCGCGCAGCTTCCTTGAGACGATCGCGGGTCGCTTCGTCCAGTTTCACGCCAAGGGTGGTGCTCGTAGCCATTTCTTGTCCTCTTATCAGCCGTGTCCGCACGGCAATAGCGGCGCAAAGAGTAGCGATGTCCTACAAGGGGTGCAACCGGGTGCAACCAAAGGTCGTCGGTCTGGCGGCAATCTCCGGATGAAAGGTCGCCCGGATGGCATGGAAAGGTTGCACCTTGCTCGTGCAGGCGCCCCGATTCATGGACGCCAGGCAAGGTATGGCCGATTGATAGGGGAAGGGTGCAACCCAGGTGCAGCCGGCTTCGGACCCACCTGGAAAGCATAGGCGGCCCCCGCTAGCTGCCGGGGGCGGCGACGAATGGTGCGGGCGTCAGGCCTTGGCGGCCTTTGCAGCGGCGACCTGGGCGAGCAGGGTTTGGCGGGCGCTGTCGAGGATGCGGTCAGACAGTTCTTCGCTGGCTACGCTGCGGGCCAGGGTCAGGGCGCCCACCAGAGTGGAAAGCATGGTCAGGGCCTGATCGGAACTGCCGACCTCCTTCTCTACCAATACCAGCAGGTTGTTCAGCACGCCGTCCGTGATGGGGCTGGCGTTGCCGCGCTGGCCCAGTTCGGCCGCCATGGTGGGCAGCGGGCAACCCTGCTCGGGATGGGCGCGGTGCTGCGGAGAGAGGTAGCGCTCGAAGAAGGTCTCCAGTGGCTGCTCCTTGGCGAAAGCCTTGACCCACTGGGCGTTGGCGTCGTTCGCCGCAGCCTGTAGAGCCTCTTCCACCAGGGCATCCTTGGATTTGAAGTGTGCATAGAAACCGCCGTGGGTCAGGCCCAGGGCCTTCATCAGCGGTTGCAGGCCGGTGGCATCGATGCCGTCGGCACGGAATCGGCGGGACGCTTCGGCGACGATGCGTTTGTGGGTTTCGGCTTTGTGGTCTTCGGGGTAGCGCATATCGGTCGCCTCGTTCGCAAGATTGATATGGCGATTGTAATTCACATCCCTTGTTACGTGAGCGGGAATCGACCACGGCGCCGAAGGGGCCGTGGCCGTCCGGTCAGGCGCGTTCCAGCAGGGTGGCCACGCCCTGGCCACCGCCAATGCACTGGGTGGCGATGGCGTAACGGCCGCCGGTGCGTTTGAGCAGGCTGGCGGCCTTGCCGGTGATGCGCGCGCCGGTAGCACCCAATGGATGACCGATGGCCATGCCGCCGCCATCCAGGTTCACCTTCGCCGGATCGAGATCCAGCTCGCGGATGCAGGCCAGGGCCTGGCTGGCGAAGGCTTCGTTGATCTCGAACAGGTCGATGTCATTGACTTGCAGGCCGGCGCGTTGCAGCAGCTTGCGGGTGGCGTAGAGCGGCCCCATACCCATGATTTCTGGCGGGCAGCCGACCACGGCCACGGACTTGATCCGGGCCAGGATGTCCAGCTCCCAGCGCTTGGCGAAGTCTTCGGTGCAAACGAACACCGCGGCGGCGCCATCGGTCAGAGGGGAGGCGGTGCCCGCGGTGACGCTGCCGCCGAAGGCCGGCTTCAGCTGTGCCAGGGCTTGCGCATTGGTGTCGGGGCGGATGCAGCCATCCTCGCTCACCTGGCCTTCCGGGGTGTCCACGGCAATGATTTCGTCCCGCAGCAGTCCCTGCGCCCGCGCCTCGGTGGCCTTGCGGTGGGATTCCACAGCCATGGTTTCCTGGTCGGCGCGGGAAATGTCATAGCGCCCGGCGACTACTTCGGCGGTGTGTCCCATGGCCATGTAGGCCTGCGGATAGCCGTTCACCAGCTTCGGATTGGGGGAAATATTGAAGCCGCCCATGGGCACGCGGGTCATGGATTCCACGCCGCCGCAGATGAAGGCTTCGCCCGCGCCCAGCTGGATCTGACCGGCCGCGAAGTGGATGGCGCTCATGGAGGAGCCGCAGAAGCGGTTTACCGTGGCACCGGCGACGGTTTCCGGAAGGCCGGCGAGGAACCCGGTGATGCGCGCCAGGTTCATGCCTTGCTCGGCTTCCGGGTAGGCGCAACCGAGGATCAGGTCTTCGATCTGCCGGGGATCGATATCCAGGCGATTCACCAGCCCCTTCACTACCTGGGCGGCGAGGTCATCCGGGCGGAGGTTGATCAGGCCGCCTTTCTTGGCGAAGTGAAAGGGCGAGCGGGCGTAACCGGCGATAACGATGGATTGCATGGAGGGCTCCTTGGCGTAGGGGGTTGGCCTCGATGTTTTGAATGATATGCGTAATTCAATTGTCCGTACATGATGGTCGTCATACAAAATCGCTATAAGCCTTTTGGGTCAGCTTGCAGTCCGGAATTGTTCGGCTTTTGCAGGAGTGAGGATGCGCAGGAGCTACACGTGCAGATATAGCCCCCGCGAAGGCCGGGGCTCTTTTCAGGCCAATGACAGGGCCAGGTCGGCCAACACACGGGTGAGGATTGCTCGGAAACCGATCAGGGCGTTTTGCATTGTTCTTCTCCTGGTGGTTTGTATCGCTTCGATGCTGTCTCGCGGGGTGCTGCCACAGCAGCCTAGTCGAGTCGAGCGGGTTCTGCTGCGGGGCGGGGCCCCGTCGATGTCTGGGCGAAGTGATTCACTAGATCGCTCAATCGTCCCCAGTGCTCCAGGGCCCGGCCCCTTGAGTCGCCCTGGTTAAGCCGATATCTTGAGTCGCCTAATCATTAGTCTGCTACCAAGCCCTTTCCCCGCAGACGACCCGGATCCCTGATGAGCTCCCAAAGCCCCCTGTCGCAACGCGTGGACCAGCCGCTGAAAGGCATCGTTCTGGTTTGCCTGGCTACTTTCCTGTTCTCCAGCCACGACGCGATTTCCAAGTACCTCTCGGCCTTCTATCCCATCGTGATGGTGGTCTGGGTGCGTTACCTGGTGCACACCTTGCTGATGGCGGGCTTCCTGCTGCCGCGTGAGGGCACGCGGGTGCTGCGCACCAAGCGGCCGTTGCTGCAGGTGGCGCGGGCGCTTTGCCTGATCGGGGTGAGCCTGCTGTTCACCACGGGCCTGCGGCATATCCCGCTGGCCGAGGCGACCTCAGTGATCTTCCTGGCACCGCTGCTGGTCACCACGCTTTCGGTGCCTCTGCTGAAAGAGCGGGTGTCCCGTGGGCAGTGGGGAGCGGTGCTGGTGGGCTTTGCCGGGGTGCTGCTGGTTGTAAGGCCGGGGAGCGCGTTGTTCACCCCGGCAATTCTCTATCCCTTGGCTGCTGCGGTCTGCTTCGCCTTCTACCAGTTGCTGACCCGCATCCTGGCCCGGACCGACAGCTCAGCCACCAGCAACTTCATCACCGGCCTGACCAACACGCTGATCATGAGCGCCCTGGTGCCGTTCTTCTGGCACCTGCCGGATACCCTCGGCCACAGCCTGCTGATGCTGGCGCTGGGCACCTGCGGCATGGGCGGGCACATGCTGTTGACCCAGGCATTCCGCCACGCCTCTCCGCCACTGCTGGCGCCTTTCGGCTACGGGCAGATCGTTTTCGCCGGTCTGCTCGGGCTGCTGCTGTTCAACCATGCGCCGGACCAGATCGGCCTGCTCGGCATCGCCATCATCGTCGGCAGCGGCCTGTTCATGGCATACGCGCAAAAGCGCTAGGCGCTCTCCACCTGGCGCGAGTCCACGTAGTCCTTCAGCCACCTGAGCACCTGCACCGGCTCCCAGCGGGCCGGGTCGAACAGGGCATAGGCCTGGCCCTGATAGCCCACCACATCCAGCTGGCGGTGATAGCCGGCGCGCTGGAACAGGGCCTCGATCTCGGCCAGGCAGGTATTGAAATGCAGGCGGCCGAAGGGGGTCTTGCCATCGGTCACCAAGCCTTCCAGGCGTAGTTCTTCCACCGCTTCGCGGACCTCTTCCGGAGCCATGCGGCTGACGGTGTACTTCAACTGGCGCACATCCAGCATCTGGGCGTCCTCGGGTGGATTCAGTGCAGCTGCCGATTGGCGAGCAGGGGCTGCACCTGGCCACGGGGCGGGAAGGGCAGCGGCAGCTGATAGGGCAGGGGGATGTTCGACGGAACAGGTTGTTCGGGTATCGGCAAGTGGATCGGGGCTGATACAGGCATAGGACTTTTCCTGAATTACTGTATATTTATACAGATATCAGTTGCCGCGGTCTGATGGCAACCAAACCAAAGGAAAAATCTGTTGTCAGTCATTTCCCCCTGACGCAGTACCCCGGGAACAAGAAGCCTGATGATTCGCTCTATCCTGCTGTTTTGCCTGCTGTTTTCCGCCGCTACCGAAGCCGCCGCACCACGCACGTTCAATGAAGCGAAGAAGGTCGCCTGGAAGCTCTATGCCACGCACCCAGTGGAGTTCTATTGCGGCTGCCGCTATCAGGGCAACCGGGTGGACCTGAAGAGCTGTGGTTATGTGCCGAGGAAGGCGCCGCAACGAGCCAAGCGCATCGAGTGGGAGCACATCGTGCCGGCCTGGGTGATCGGCCATCAGCGCCAGTGCTGGCAGAAAGGGGGGCGCAAGAACTGCGCAGAGAACGACGCCACCTATCAGCGCGCCGAGGCGGATCTGCACAACCTGGTGCCGAGCATCGGCGAGGTGAATGGCGACCGCAGCAACTACAGCTTTGCCTGGCTTCCGCAGAAGCCCAGCCAGTACGGCGCCTGTCCCATGGTCGTGGACTTCAAGGCGCGCAAGGCGATGCCCCGCCAGCAGATTCGCGGAATGATCGCGCGCACCTATTTCTACATGAGCGATCGTTATGGCCTGAAAATCTCCAGCCAGGACCGCAAGCTCTACAACGCCTGGAACCGCCAGTACCCGGTGGAAGCCTGGGAGCGCAATCGCAACCAGCGTGTTGCCTGCGTGATGGGCTACGGCAATCCGTTCGTGGGCAAGGTGGATATGGGGGGTTGCCAGCGATAGTGCCAACAGCTTTCGCGAATGAATTCGCTTGTATGGCCTGGGGTGAAACCTGTCGGGAGCGGAGCCTTGTAGGGTGGGCTTCAGCCCACGCTGAGATGGTGGGCTGAAGCCCACCCTACGGGGAATCGATAGCCCACCAACTTGGCAGTAAACGCTGCACCTCCGGCCGCGCGAAGCGGTCGTCGATCAGGTGCACGACGCCTCGATCTTCGGTGGTGCGGATGACCCGGCCGGCGGCCTGCACCACTTTCTGCATCCCGGGATAGAGGTAGGTGTAGTCGTAACCGGCGCCGAACAGCGCGCCCATGCGCACCTTCAGTTGCTCGTTCACCGCATTCAACTGCGGCAGGCCGAGAGTGGCGACGAAGGCACCGATAAGGCGCTCCCCGGGCAGGTCTATACCTTCGCCAAAGGCGCCGCCGAGCACGGCGAAACCGATTCCCCGGCCACCGGCCTCGAAGCGCT
The DNA here is from genome assembly GCF_029871235.1 of Pseudomonas sp. BN411. Taxonomy (GTDB): domain Bacteria; phylum Pseudomonadota; class Gammaproteobacteria; order Pseudomonadales; family Pseudomonadaceae; genus Metapseudomonas. Next base: position 23,108 of record NZ_SSOM01000029.1, on the reverse strand, counting down.
GGATGAAGGCTTGGCGCTCGGCTTCGTCCATCTGTCGTCCCTGTAACCAGATGGGCACTTGCGGATGTTCGCGGGTGAAGCGCTCCGCTGCCTGCTGCAAGTAGTCGTAACTGCTGAAGAAGGCCAGGTAGTTGCCGGGGCGTTCCGCGAACTGCCGGGCCATCAGTTCGGCGATGGGGCCGAGCGAGGCGCCGCGGTGCTGATAGCGCGTGGATACATTGGCCGCGACCCGTACCTGGAGCTGATCGGCGTGAAAGGGCGAGTCCACTTCCAGCCAGGGCGTGTTGTTCGCCAGGCCCAGCAGGTCGCTGTAGTAACGGCTCGGGCTGAGGGTGGCGGAGAACAGCACGGTGGAGCGGCTGGCGGCGAAGCGCGGGGCGAGGAAGGGGGCCGGCACCAGGTTGCGCAGGCACAGGCGCGACAGGCTGCTGCCCGTCTTGCCGGTTCGTTTGCTTATGTCGAACAGTGAATGCCTGTCGAACTGCTCGGCCATGCGACCAAACTGCATGGCCTCGAAGTAGAAGTCCTGCAGTGCTGCGTCCATGGCGGTGGGGTTGTCGGTGAGGTAGTCGGTGATAGCCACGACCGCGCCCTGCAATGCGTTCAATAGCTTCGGCGGCAGTTCGTCGTAGGCGCGGTAGTCCTCGACCTGCTCTTTGTTCAGCTCGCTCCAGGCGCGACTGACCCGCTCCAGAGGCTTCTTCAGCACGCTCGGCGCAGCCTTGCGCAGGGCCTTGAGGCTGAGTTGGTCGAGTTCGGCCGAGTACATGCGACGGGCCCGTTCCACCAGGTTGTGGGCTTCGTCCACCAGCACCGCCACGCGCCACTGGTTGGCGCTGGTCAGGCCGTGGAGCAGGGCGCTGGCGTCGAAGTAGTAGTTGTAGTCGCCCACCACCACGTCGCTCCAGCGTGCCATTTCCTGGGCCAGGTAATACGGGCAGACCTGATGGGCGAGGGCCACGTCGCGAATGGCTTCGCGGTCCAGCCAGCGGCGTTCCGCTGCCTCCTTGCGGGCGTCTGGCAGGCGTTCGTAGAAGCCCCTGGCCAGCGGGCAGGACTCACCGTGACAGGCGTTTTCCGGGTGCTCGCAGGCCTTGTCGCGGGCTACCAGTTCCAGCACCCGCAGCGGCTCAGCCCTGGTTTGCGCCAGAGCATCCAGGGCCAATTGCCGACCGGGCGTTTTCGCGGCGAGGAAGAAGACCTTGTCCAGCCCTTGGCGCGGCACGGCCTTGAGCAGGGGGAACAGCGTGCCCAGGGTCTTGCCGATGCCGGTGGGCGCCTGGGTCATCAGGCAGCAGCCGGTGCTGACGGCCTTGTACACCGCTTCGGCAAGCTGGCGCTGGCCGTGGCGGAACTGCGCGTGGGGGAAGCCGAGGGCTTCGAGGGCGGCATTGCGTGCACCCGCGTGGGCGAGTTGCTGCTCGGCCCAGGCGATGAAGCGCAGGCACTGGTCTTCGAAGAATCGGCGCAAGTCTTCTGCGCGATGACGATCGGTGAGCAGAGTTTCCTTCTGGCTGCCGATGTCGAAATACACCAGCGCCAATTCGATCTCCGACAGCTCCTTCTGCTGACAGAGCAGCCAGCCATAGATTTTTACCTGGGCCCAGTGGAGCTGTCGGTGGTTGTCCGGCATGCGCTGGAGGTCGCCACGGTAGGTCTTCACCTCTTCCAGGCGGTTCAGTGCCGGGTCATAGCCGTCGGCACGGCCGCGCACCCGCAGCGCCCCGTACTCGCCGCTCAGTGCGACTTCGGTCTGGTAGCCCTCGCCACGACGAGCGGCTACCAGGGCATGGCCGGCGATGCCTTCCTGTGCGGTGGGGGCCGGGGTGAAGCGCAGGTCGAGGTCGCCGCCCTTGGCGGTGAACTCGCAGAGCGCGCGCACGGCGACGCTGTAGTTCATGGTCAGGCGTCCGCCCACTGCACGTAGCAGACTTCCACGGGAATCCCGTGCTGGGCGCAGAACTCCAGCCAGCGCAGTTGGTTGTCCTGCAGGCGGTCGCCGGGGCCCTTCACTTCGATCAGTCGATAGCGCCGTTCTTCCGGCCAGAACTGGATCAGGTCCGGCAGGCCGGCGCGATTGGACTTGATGTCCGCGAGGATGCGCTGGAAGCAGGCTTTCAGCTGTGCCGCCGGCAGGCAGGTCAGGGCCTGCTCAAGCAGGTTTTCGTCCAGGTTGCCCCAATAGACGAAGGGCGACAGCAGCCCCTGTTTGGCGACGTAGGTCCGTCGGATACTGGCCTGGTAGGCGTCGCCATCCAGTTGCGCCAGGCAGGCGTCGAACAGCTCGGCGCGGCGTGCATGGAAGTCGGGGTTGAGCAGGTCCGCCGGGCCATTGTGGAACGGATGGAAGAAGGCACCGGGCAGCGCAGCGAAGATGGCGTCCCAGCAGAGCAGGCCGAACAGCGAATTGAGCAGGGTGTTCTCCACGTAGTGCACAGGCGCGTCGTCTTCGTGGAAATGCAGCAGCACAGCGTGCTCCACCGACAGCGGCTCCGGCGGCTGCGGCAGTACCAGGTCGATGCGCTGCACGGGGACCTTGGTGGTTGGCGACTCTTTGGGCAGGCCCAGCTTGCGTCGCAGGCGCGGCAGGATGCGGCTGAGGTGCTGTTCTTCCTCTTCACTCTCGGGCTCTGCGCAGGCGTGCTGTGCCAGGTCGAAGGCCTCTGCATTGGCGTCCAGTCGCTCCAGAACGCGGATGCGCCGTACCCGTGCGCCCGGGTAGTCGCACAGACCGTACAAACCCAGGGCGGCCTCCAGCAATTCGCTGCGTTCGCAGTGCTGGCCGACCTGGAACAGCAACTTGCGCCGACGCGCATCCAGCCAGGGATTCGCGTGGGTTTCCAGGGGCAGTTCGGGGAGCAATTGGTCCAGCGCTTCGCCGGCTTCGAAGCGTTCCCGCCAGCGGTGCAGTTGCAGGTAGTAGTCCAGGTCGGCGCGCTCGCGGAAGCCCCGTGCCGAGGCGTCGATCTCCACTTTTTCGTACTGGTAGATGCCGAGGTCGGCGAGGACGAATTCGGACCAGTCCTGGTAAAGGTTGCCGAAGAACATCAGGCGCAGGCGGTCGCAGACATCCATCTGGCCGAGGGCGTACACGCAGTCGCTGTTGGCCGGGTACCAGGCGGCGAAGGCACGGGGTTCGCCGTGTTCGCTCTTCAGGGCCTCCAGACGCTCCGCCTTGCGTCCCGGTGCCTTACCGAAGCAGGCGTCTACTTCGCCCAGGGTGAGCAGGCCGAAGAGCTGTGGCAGTTCGAGTTCCGGCGCGTCCTCCACCCAACCCAGCGCCACCAGCGGTGCTGCCGCAGCTCGGGTTTCACCGATTTCGGCGTAGTTCAGCTTGCTGGCGCGAAACAGCGTGCCCTTGCGCATCACCATGCGTACCAGCAGCGCCTGGGACGCGCGGGGCAGGGTGCGGAAATCCTCGATGAATGCCTGCTCCTCGGCATCCAGCAGGTCGCTGTAGCGTTGGCAAATCCAGTCCAGCAGGGTGTGGAAATTGTTCAGGTAGTAGAAGGGATCTTCGAGGGCGGCGGGCATGGGAGGAGGGTGGTTTGGGCTTTTACTGTGGATTTATACAGATATCAGGCGCGGCCGGGCAGCGGCAAACGGATTTCGATCAATGGGTCATGCAGCCGCGATCTGCATCTGGTCACGCAGCCAGTCCAGCGCCGGGTCGCCAAGGGTGCGTTGGTGCCAGACCAGGTCGAATGTGATCCCCGGAAGCTCGAACGGTGGCGGCACCACGGCCAGATGGGCCGTGTCGATCCGGCGCAGGACGCGACTGGCAACGGTGAGGATGAGGTCGGTGCCGGCGATCAGTTGCGGAGCCACGCTCCAGTGGGGCAGGCGTACGGCAATGCGGCGCCGTTCGCGAATGCGGGTCAGTGCGCGCTCGATCTCGGCGGCGCCACCGCCGCTCATCTCCACCAGCACATGGGGGCGCGCCAGGTAGCTGGCGAGGTCTAGTCCCTCCGCGGGCAGGCTATTGCGGTCCACCAGGCAGGCGAAGCCTTCCTCGAACAGGCTGGCGTTGCGCAGGTTATCGGGCAGTTCCGGGAAAACTCCGGCGGCCAGGTCGATCTCGCCGTTCTGCAGTTGTTCCAGCATGGTCTCGCGGCTGCCCTGGCTGATTTCCAGGTCGATACCTGGCGCCTGCTCGCGCAGGGCGCGGGTCAGGGCCGGCAGCAGGCTGGCAGCGCCATAATCGGACATGGCCAGGCGGAAGCTGCGCTGGGCGGTACCGGGATCGAAGCCCTGGGGAGCCAGCAGCGCCTGGACCCTTCCCAGGACGTCCGCCAGTGGACGCTGCAGTTCCAGGGCGCGCGGAGTGGGTGTCAGGCCGCCGCCAATGCGCACCAGCAAGGGGTCGTTCAGTAGGTCACGCAAGCGTCCCAGGGCGTGGCTGACAGCCGGTTGGCTGAGGTGGAGGCGCTCGGCGGCACGGGTGACGTGCTGTTCTGCCAGCAGGGCGTCGAGAATGACCAGCAGGTTCAGGTCGATGCGGCGAAGTTCATTCATTTGCTGCATGTTCTGTAGATGAAAACAGAATTTAAATCTGTTCGATGGATTACTTAGAGTCCAGGGAAAGTTTCCTGGAGTAGCTGTCATGCCATCGATCCAATCACTTCTTCTGCTGTTGCTGGCCCTGGGCGCCGGCGCCGTGGTGCCGCTTCAGGCCGGCGCCAATGCGCTGTTAGGACGGGGTCTGGGGCATCCGCTCTGGGCGACGCTGGTCTCCTTGCTGGTGAGCATCGCCGTATTGCTGCCGCTGCTGCTGGCACTGCGCGTGCCGATGCCGACGTTCGCCTTTGCCGCCAAGGCGCCGATCTGGGTGTGGAGCGGCGGCATTTATGGTGTCTGCTTCATTTCCCTGGCGTTGATCCTCGCGCCCAAGCTGGGGGTGAGCGGTTTCGTCGCCGCAGCGGTGGCAGGGCAGATGCTGGCGTCCCTGGCCCTGGATCACTTCGGCCTGATGGGGCTGACGGAGCGGCCACTGAATCCGGGCAAAGCGCTGGGTGCGCTGTTGCTGGTGGCGGGCGTGGTCGTGTTGCAGGCCTTCAGCACCGAGGCGGCACCGGTGGTGCAGCGCACCGGGGCCTAGTTGAGAAAACCAGTCGAGCCAGCTGCTTCCAGGCGCACGCTGGGCCATCAAATATGTCGTGCCTGACGCTAAAAAACCTATATTCGAAGCCTTGTACCGCGCGGGGCCTGGCGTTTTCCGTGCGTGCAGCTTTTTCCTAGCCAGCGACTACAAAAATCATAATTTCGCGAATCCCTGCCTCTGAACAGAATGCGGCCAACCCCAACAAATAGCCGCATCAGCAGAACAACAAAGATCAGAGTCAGAGGAGGCAAGCCATGACCGACCTGAACCAAGCCGCCTTTCAAAAGCACACGGGCGTGACGGTTGAACAAATGGAAATAGATACGCTTGTTGTCGGTGCCGGTCAGGCCGGCGTGGCCATAAGCGAACACCTGAGCAAGCTCGGAGTGCCCCACCTGGTTCTCGAGCGCAATCGCATTGCCGAAGCCTGGCGCACCGGGCGCTGGGATTCACTGGTCGCCAATGGCCCGGCATGGCACGACCGCTTCCCCGGTCTGGAATTCGAAGGCCTCGACCCTGACGCCTTCGCCCCGAAGGAGCAGGTTGCGGCGTATTTCGAGGCTTATGCCAAGAAGTTCGATGCCCCCATTCGCACCGGGGTGGAAGTGAAGAGTGTGGTGCGTAATGCCGATCGCCCGGGATTCACCATCGAAACGTCCGAGGGCGTGATCCAGGCTCGTCGTGTCGTATCTGCGACCGGTCCCTTCCAGCGTCCAGTCATTCCACCGATCGCGCCCAAGAATGATCGGCTCCTGCAGATTCACTCCGCCCAGTACCGCAACCCTGAGCAGATGCCTGAGGGCGCCATTCTGGTGGTCGGCGCGGGTTCGTCGGGGGTGCAGATCGCGGATGAACTGATGCGCTCCGGCCGGAAGGTGTATCTGTCGGTCGGGCCGCATGATCGTCCCCCGCGCGCCTATCGCAACCGTGATTTCTGCTGGTGGTTGGGCGTTCTTGGCGAGTGGGATGCCGAGGCTGCCAGGCCGGGCAAGGAGCACGTCACCATCGCGGTGAGCGGTGCCCGTGGTGGCAAGACTGTCGATTTCCGCGAACTGGCCCAGCAGGGCATGACGCTGGTCGGCCTGACGAAATCCTTTAATGATGGTGTGGTGACCTTCCAGACCGATCTTGCGGACAACCTCGCTCGCGGCGATGAGAACTACCTGTCGCTGCTCGATGCCGCGGATGTCTACATCGCTCGCAATGGTCTCGACCTTCCGGAAGAACCCGAAGCTCGCAGGACCTTCCCGGAACCGGAATGCGTATCCAATCCGATTCTCGAACTCGACCTGGCCGAGGCTGGCGTCACCTCGATCATCTGGGCCACCGGCTACTCGGTCGACTTCAGCTGGCTGCAGGTCAACGCCTTCGACGCGAATGGCAAGCCGAAGCATCAACGTGGCGTATCCAGCGAGCCTGGCGTGTATTTCCTCGGGCTGCCCTGGTTGTCGCGTCGCGGCTCCACCTTCATCTGGGGCGTTTGGCACGACGCCAAGCACATCGCCGACCACATCGCCACACAGCGCAAGTACCTCGACTATCGCGACGCTGCGCAGCGCCAGGCTGAGGACTGATCGAAAGATCAGTCCCGCACGCGCGCTCCGATTCGCACGTTTAACACACTATTCAAAGGAAGCCAGTAGATGCCTACCCATACCCGCATCCGCATGTTCAACACCAAAGACACCTACCCGAACCAGACGCTGAACAACGACCTGTGCCAGGCCGTGCGCGCCGGCAATACCGTCTACGTTCGCGGCCAGGTCGGTACCGATTTCGAGGGGCGCCTGGTGGGCCTTGGCGATCCGCAGGCCCAGACCGAGCAGGCGATGAAAAACGTCAAGCAACTGCTGGAAGAGGCGGGCAGTGACCTGTCCCACATCGTCAAGACCACCACCTACCTGATCGATCCGCGCTATCGCGAACCCGTCTACCAGGAAGTCGGCAAGTGGCTGAAGGGCGTGTTCCCCATCTCCACCGGGCTGGTGGTGTCGGCCCTGGGTCAGCCCCAGTGGCTGATGGAGATCGACGTCATCGCGGTGATCCCGGACGACTGGCAGCCGGCGCAGGTATAAGGAGCAGGATCATGACGTTCTCCATCATCGGTCGCTGCCCTGAAACCGGGCAGCTCGGCATCGCCATCAGTTCTTCCAGCATTGCCGTTGGTGCCCGTTGCCCTTGGGTACGGGCCGGGGTCGGAGCGGTCGCGACCCAGAACGTCACCCTCCCGGCCCTGGGGCCGCAGATCCTCGACCTGCTCGACTCGCAGCAACTGGAACCAGCGGCTGCTCTGGATCGGGCGCTCAGCACCAACGGTTGGAGCCAGTACCGGCAGGTGACCGTGATCGACGCTCAGGGCCGAACTGCGCTGTTCAGCGGCAGCGAGGCGCTGGGGGTGCACAACGCAGTGGCCGGCGAGCAGTGCGTCGCTGCCGGGAACCTGCTGTCCGGCACTCAGGTGATCGAGGCCATGGTGCAAGCCTTTGAAGCAACGCCGGGTGTGCTGGCCGATCGCTTGCTGGCGGCCATGCATGCGGCGATGGCGGCCGGTGGTGAAGCCGGTCCCGTGCATTCGGCGGCGCTGAAGGTGGTGGGGGATCTCACCTGGCCGATCATCGACCTTCGCGTGGACTGGGCGGACGAAAATCCTATCGGCCAGCTGGATGCCCTCTGGCAGGCATATCGGCCGCAGATGCAGGACTACCTGACCCGGGCGCTGAATCCTACAGCCGCGCCCAGCTATGGGGTGCCGGGCGATGAGTGAGTTGTCCAGTCGCGATCTGCTCGAGCGGCTGGTCGGCTTTGCCACGGTCAGTCGTGACTCCAACCTTGAGCTGATCGCGTTCATCCGGGACTACCTGACCGGGTTGGGGGTGGAGTGCGAACTCTTTCATAACCCGGAACGCACCAAGGCCAACCTGTTCGCCACCATCGGTCCTCGCGACCGGGGTGGCGTCGTGCTTTCCGGTCATACGGACGTGGTGCCGGTGGATGGGCAGGCCTGGACGGTGGAGCCCTTCCGACTGACGGAGAGGGAAGGGCGGCTTTACGGGCGCGGTACGGCGGACATGAAGGGCTTTATCGCATCAGTCCTGGCTGCGGTGCCGGTGTTCCTGGAGAGGCCGCTGAAACTGCCGGTTCATCTGGCCTTCTCCTATGACGAGGAGGTGGGTTGCCTCGGCGTGCGCTCGATGCTGGCGGAACTGGAACGGCGCCCCCACAAGCCACGACTGTGCCTGATCGGCGAGCCTACGGAACTGAAGCCCGTGCTGGGCCACAAGGGCAAACTGGCGATGCGCTGCCAGGTCCAGGGTGCCGCCTGTCATTCCGCCTATGCGCCCTATGGCGTCAATGCCATCGAGTACGCGGCGCGGCTGATCGGCAAGCTGGGGGATATCGGTGCGGCGCTGGCGCGGCCCGAGCGTCATGACGAGCGTTTCGACCCTCCGTTCTCGACAGTCCAGACCGGGACCATCAAGGGCGGGCGTGCCCTGAACATCGTGCCAGCGGAGTGCGAGTTCGATTTCGAGGTGCGTGCACTGCCGGACTTCGATGCCCAGCAGGTGGTGGATGAACTGCAAGCCTACGCGGAGGCCGAATTGGCGCCGCGAATGCGCGCGGTGCAGCCGGAAACGGGTATCAGCCTGAAGCCGCTGAGTGCCTATCCAGGGCTGGCCACTTCGCCGGACAGCGAGGCGGCGCGGCTGCTGGCGCTGCTCAGTGGGTCGACGGAGTTCGGCACGGTGGCCTTCGGTACCGAGGGGGGATTGTTCGAACAAGCGGGTATTCCCACTGTCGTATGTGGTCCGGGAAGCATGGATCAGGGGCACAAGCCAGACGAATTCATCAGCTGCGAACAACTGGCCGGATGCGATGCGATGCTGCGCCGCCTGGCGCTTCATCTGCAGGATGAAGGCGGTTTGGCGTAGACTGCCGACCCTCTGGAATGGGGCAGGATGCGCGATTGACGGGCGTCTACCCCATTGCTACCATTCCAGCCCTTATGTTGGCTCGATTCCTCCGTCCGGAGGTTGAAAATGCCAATGTCAACACCGAGATTCGCGTCGCTTTTCGCATTCGTGGGAGGTGGCGCAACCGAGGTGGCGCAGGATACCAGCTTCGATCCTCGTCGCTTCTATTGATGACTTGACCGCATTGGCTGGAGTGCGGAATAGGGCCTTTCCTGGCCTTTGACTACAGGTATGAACATGAGCGAAAGCTTTGCAGAACTTTTTGAAGAAAGCCTGAAATCCCTCGACATGCAGCCGGGTGCCATCATCACCGGCATCGTGGTCGACATCGATGGTGACTGGGTCACCGTCCATGCTGGCCTGAAATCCGAGGGCGTCATCCCGGTCGAGCAGTTCTTCAATGAACAAGGCGAACTGACCATCAAGGTGGGTGACGAGGTCCACGTTGCGCTTGACGCAGTGGAAGACGGCTTCGGTGAAACCAAGCTGTCCCGCGAGAAAGCCAAGCGTGCCGAGTCCTGGCTGGTTCTGGAAGCCGCCTTCAACGCCGAAGAAGTGGTCAAGGGCGTTATCAATGGCAAGGTCAAGGGCGGTTTCACCGTCGACGTCAGCGGCATCCGCGCGTTCCTGCCGGGCTCCCTGGTCGACGTGCGTCCCGTACGCGACACCACCCACCTGGAAGGCAAGGAACTCGAGTTCAAGGTCATCAAGCTGGACCAGAAGCGCAACAACGTTGTCGTTTCCCGTCGTAGCGTCCTGGAAGCCGAGAACAGCGCCGAGCGCGAAGCTCTGCTGGAATCCCTGCAGGAAGGCCAGCAAGTCAAAGGTATCGTCAAGAACCTCACCGACTACGGTGCGTTCGTTGACCTGGGCGGCGTAGACGGCCTGCTGCACATCACCGACATGGCTTGGAAGCGCATCAAGCACCCGTCCGAGATCGTCAACGTTGGTGACGAGATCGACGTGAAGGTCCTGAAGTTCGACCGCGAGCGCAACCGCGTTTCCCTGGGCCTGAAGCAACTGGGCGAAGACCCATGGGTTGCCATCAAGGCTCGTTACCCGGAAGGCACTCGCGTGACCGCCCGTGTAACCAACCTCACCGACTACGGCTGCTTCGCCGAGCTGGAAGAGGGCGTGGAAGGCCTGGTACACGTTTCCGAAATGGACTGGACCAACAAGAACATCCACCCGTCGAAAGTCGTTCAGGTTGGCGACGAAGTGGAAGTTCAGGTTCTGGACATCGACGAAGAGCGTCGTCGTATCTCCCTGGGCATCAAGCAGTGCAAGTCCAACCCGTGGGAAGACTTCTCCAGCCGCTTCAACAAGGGCGACAAGATCTCCGGCACCATCAAGTCGATCACCGATTTCGGTATCTTCATCGGCCTGGAAGGTGGTATCGACGGTCTGGTTCACCTGTCCGACATCTCCTGGAACGAAGTTGGCGAAGAAGCCGTACGCCGCTTCAAGAAGGGCGACGAGCTGGAAACCGTCATCCTCTCCGTTGATCCGGAGCGTGAGCGCATCTCCCTGGGCATCAAGCAACTGGAAGACGATCCGTTCTCCAGCTACGCCTCCATGCACGAGAAGGGCAGCATCGTTCGCGGCACCGTGAAAGAAGTTGACGCCAAGGGCGCTGTAATCAGCCTCGGCGGCGAGATCGAAGGTGTTCTGAAGGCTTCCGAAATCAGCCGTGACCGCGTTGAAGACGCTCGCAACGTGCTGAAGGAAGGCGAAGAAGTCGAAGCCAAGATCATCAGCATCGACCGTAAGAGCCGCGTAATCAGCCTCTCCATCAAGTCCAAGGACGTTGATGACGAGAAGGACGCCATGAAGGAACTGCGCAAGCAGGAAGTCGAGTCCACCGGCCCGACCACCATTGGTGACCTGATCCGTGCTCAGATGGAGAACCAGGGCTAATCACCCTGCTCCATCAGCAAAAAGGGCGGCCTAGGCCGCCCTTTTTGCTGTCTGCGATTTCCCTTCCTACCCTTGGGCTGTTCAAAGCCTCTCAGGCGTGCTAAAACCTCAGTGAGCTGATCTAGCCGCTTGAATTAGAAGGGAAAACCATGACCAAGTCGGAGTTGATCGAACGAATCGTCACCCACCAGGGCCAGCTGTCGTCCAAGGACGTTGAGCTTGCCATCAAGACTATGCTCGAACAGATGTCTCAGGCGCTGGCGACTGGGGACCGGATCGAGATTCGTGGGTTTGGTAGTTTTTCCCTTCATTTCCGTGCGCCGCGCGTCGGTAGGAATCCCAAGACAGGGGAGTCCGTGCGGTTGGATGGCAAGTTCGTACCGCATTTCAAGCCAGGCAAGGAGTTGCGAGATCGGGTCAATGAATGATTCCGACTCGGATGGAGAGCGACAGATGCGTCTAGATGACGCTTGCTAGCCGTCTGCGAGTCAGTCTCGCGTTTTTCCGGGAATAGTCTGCTTCTTCCTGTTAGTTGATAAGTTGGATATAAATCAATTCACCCTGGATGGCGGGGTGGATGGTTTTTTATTTCCATTTAAAAATCTTTTTCTGTGTCGCGTGGTTGTTGTGGGTTGAGTGGTGGTCGTTCAGCGGCGTCACTTGGCGCCCAGCTATTCTTGTTATTTTTCTGTTGGGTTCAAACTAGTTCAGGCTATCGGTTTTTTTGCTGGCAGTTTGTATTCTATTCGCAAGGGAATCGCCTCCTTCTAAGGGGGCAAGCCAAAGTTCTACGAGCGTGGATGTTTGCGCATTTTCTCTGGATTTCTGAAAGTTTCGATGGTTTATCGTCGTCGAGAATTCGGTTTCATCGTTGAATTTTCTGCTTCGCTGAAAGCTCAAGTTGTTCTAGCTATTTCTATTGAGTTTCTCAAATGCGCTCAATTGGCTATTTTGGTGCGAGATCTTTGATCTGAGGGTCTTCCTGCGTAGAAGGTTCTGCCGTTGAGATTAATTGCGGCGCGATTCGCTTTGTCTATTGCATGCTGCAATACAGTGTCCGTACGGTTAGGTCATTTTCTGATTGTTGGAAGATTATTAATCTCCCAAATTCAACCGATCCAGGCTCATTGTCTGCGGGGTGGATGATTCTCTTATCTGGCTTGGCTGCGCTCTGACAGAAACTCCATGGTGGCGTCGTCATGAGGAGCTCCTCGTTGGCGATAACATTAGTCCGACCGAGCACCGGATGATCCTGTGGATCAATGGAAGGCACTTATCCTGGAATATCTACAGGCGGGTGTTTTCGGAGTTGTTCGCGGCGGTGGGAAGCAATGACTACGTCCGTGTGCGCCAGTTCCTACGCGAAACCGTCAACGGTTACACCTTCGAAGAGGAAATTGTTGACTGGATTCATCAGTAGCGTCGAATTGAGCCCGCTAACTCCAGGCATTAGTTTGTGTTGGGCGGTTTATGGAGTACCGCCCTTCCTCTTACTGATGACAAGGAGTGTTCATGATGTTTCGCGTTCGACTTGCCCCATTGCTTCTGGTTCTCTGTTCGCTTTGTTTCGGTTACGCCCAAGTTGCGGTGGCAGCGAAGAGCGAGCCGACTGCGGCAGTTGCAAGTGCTTCCTCTGACTCCGGCAAACTGAACATCAACACGGCAGATGAGGTCGCGTTGCAGGAGCGGATGATCGGTATTGGAGCGACGAAGGCTCGGGCGATCGTGCAGTATCGTGAGGAGAATGGAGCATTTTCCTCGGTGGACGACCTGCTCGAAGTCAAAGGCATCGGCGTCAAGACGCTGGAGAAGAGTCGCGACAAACTAACAGCGGAGTGACTAGCGAGTGATATCAGGAAAGCCGGCCTATCAAGGTCGGCTTTTTTGTGGCTGTGTAGTTGGTGCGATGGGGCGTTACGACGCTTGAGAGGGAGGTTTCTTGGGCGCAAAGAAAAAGCCCCCGGCATATACCGAGGGCTTTCAATTTGGCTCCGCGACCTGGACTCGACGGCGAACGCCGAACGCGCTTCAGCGCGGCCCCGAAGGGGTGAGGGACGCAGGACCGAATAACCTGGGACGAAGTTCCTGGTGAGAGTTCGGCGCCCAAAGAAAAAGCCCCCGGCATATGCCGAGGGCTTTCAATTTGGCTCCGCGACCTGGACTCGAACCAGGGACCCAATGATTAACAGTCATTTGCTCTACCGACTGAGCTATCGCGGATCGGATGCGGCGTATCTTACTGATTAGAAAGGAGAAGTCAAGCGTTTGCCTGAACTTCTCCCGATTCTCTTCAGAGGACCTGGGTGATGGCGCGGGTCACGCTTTCCAGGTTGCTGTTGTTCAGCGCGGCAACGCAGATGCGGCCGGTGCTGACAGCGTAGATACCGAACTCGTTCTTCAGGCGCTCCACCTGCTCGGCGGTGAGGCCGGAGTAGGAGAACATGCCACGCTGACGGGCTACGAAGCTGAAGTCGCGCTTGGCACCCTGGGCGGCCAGTTGCTCGACCATGGCCAGGCGCATGCTGTGGATGCGGGTGCGCATCTCGCTCAGTTCCGCTTCCCACATCGCACGCAGTTCCGGGCTGTTCAGCACCGAAGCCACCACGGTGGCGCCGTGGGTCGGCGGGTTGGAGTAGTTGGTGCGGATCACGCGCTTGACCTGGGACAGCACGCGGCCGGCTTCTTCCTTCGAGTCGGTCACCACAGACAGGGCGCCAACGCGCTCCCCGTACAGGGAGAAGGACTTGGAGAAGGAGCTGGATACGAAGAACTGCAGGCCGGACTGGGCGAACAGGCGCACTGCGAAGGCGTCTTCATCAATGCCGGAGCCGAAGCCCTGGTAGGCGATGTCAAGGAACGGCACGTGCTCGCGCTCGCGCAGGACTTCCAGGACGGCTTTCCAGTCTTCCAGTTCCAGGTCCACGCCGGTGGGGTTGTGGCAGCAGGCGTGCAGGACCACGATGGAGCGGGCGGGCAGCGCCTTGAGGTCTTCCAGCAGACCGGCACGATTTACGCCATTGGTGGCGGCATCGTAGTAGCGGTAGTTCTGCACCGGGAAGCCGGCGGATTCGAACAGGGCGCGGTGGTTTTCCCAGCTCGGGTCGCTGATGGCGACTACAGCATTGGGCAGCAGGCGCTTGAGGAAGTCGGCGCCGGTCTTCAGCGCGCCGGTGCCACCTACGGCCTGGGTGGTGACGACACGGCCCTGGGCCAGCAGTTCGGAATCGGCACCGAACAGCAGCTTCTGCACGGCCTGGTCGTAGGCGGCGATGCCTTCGATCGGCAGGTAACCGCGCGGGGCGTGCGCTTCGATGCGGGCCTTTTCCGCTTCAGCTACAGCGCGCAGGAGCGGGATACGGCCTTGCTCGTTGTAGTAAACGCCCACGCCCAGATTGACCTTGTTGGCACGGGTGTCGGCGTTGAACGCTTCGTTGAGACCCAGGATGGGGTCGCGCGGAGCCATTTCGACGGCAGAAAACAGACTCATGATGCGGCAGCTCGGAGGAGGAAGGTGAGGATGGGACGTAACCCCGAACGATGTGCGCTAGGGGTTGCGCAATCGGGCCGGTATTATAGCGGCCCAGACAGCTTGCCGCGACATCGCTCGCAAGCTTTCCGCCAGGTATGACGCCCGTTCTGCGCAGGTGTCACATCCAAAGTCGAGGTCAGCATGTCGGAGTTCCAGCTTGTCACCCGCTTCAAGCCCGCCGGCGACCAGCCGGAGGCCATTCGCCAGATGGTGGAAGGGCTGGAAGCCGGCCTTTCGCACCAGACCCTGCTGGGCGTGACGGGGTCGGGGAAGACCTTCAGCATTGCCAACGTCATTTCCCAGGTTCAGCGACCAACGCTGGTCCTGGCGCCCAACAAGACTTTGGCTGCGCAGCTTTACGGCGAGTTCCGAGCCTTCTTCCCGAACAACTCCGTCGAGTATTTCGTTTCCTATTACGACTACTACCAGCCGGAAGCCTACGTCCCGTCCTCCGACACCTATATCGAGAAGGACGCCTCGATCAACGACCACATCGAACAGATGCGCCTGTCGGCGACCAAGGCCCTGCTGGAACGGCCCGATGCCATCATCGTTGCCACCGTTTCCTCCATCTACGGCCTGGGCGATCCCGCGTCCTACCTGAAGATGGTGCTGCACATCGACCGCGGTGACCGCATCGACCAGCGCACCCTGCTGCGGCGCCTGGCTGAGCTGCAGTACACCCGTAACGATATGGACTTCGCCCGCGCCACCTTCCGGGTTCGTGGCGATGTCATCGACATTTTCCCGGCGGAATCCGACCTGGAGGCCATTCGCGTCGAGCTGTTCGATGACGAGGTGGAAAGCCTGGCGGCGTTCGATCCGCTGACCGGCGAAGTGATTCGCAAGCTGCCGCGCTTCACGTTCTACCCCAAGAGTCACTACGTGACGCCCCGCGAGGTGCTGCTGGGTGCAGTGGACCAGATCAAGGAGGAGCTGAAGGAACGCCTGGAGCAGCTGCGATCCGCCAACAAGCTGGTGGAGGCGCAGCGCCTTGAGCAGCGCACCCGTTTCGATCTGGAGATGATCCTCGAGCTGGGCTACTGCAACGGCATCGAGAACTATTCCCGCTATCTGTCCGGTCGCGCGCCAGGCGAGGCACCTCCGACGCTCTACGATTACCTGCCGGCCAATGCCCTGTTGGTGATCGACGAGTCCCACGTCACCGTTCCCCAGGTTGGCGCCATGTTCAAGGGGGACCGCTCGCGCAAGGAAACCCTGGTGGAATACGGCTTCCGTCTGCCGTCGGCGCTGGATAACCGTCCGTTGCGTTTTGACGAGTGGGAGGCCATCAGCCCTCAGACCATCTTCGTGTCGGCCACGCCCGGCCCTTATGAAGGTGAGCATGCTGGCCGGGTGATCGAGCAGGTGGTGCGGCCCACTGGTCTGGTGGACCCGGAGGTCGAAGTGCGCCCGGCCACTACCCAGGTCGATGACCTGCTCTCGGAAATCCACAAGCGTGTGGCGGTCGAGGAGCGGGTGCTGGTCACCACCCTGACCAAGCGCATGGCTGAGGACCTCACCGACTACCTGGCCGATCACGACGTCAGGGTGCGTTACCTGCACTCGGACATCGATACCGTGGAGCGCGTGGAGATCATTCGTGACCTGCGTATTGGCACGTTTGACGTGCTGGTAGGCATCAACCTGCTGCGCGAAGGCCTGGACATGCCGGAAGTGTCGCTGGTCGCCATTCTCGACGCCGACAAGGAAGGCTTCCTGCGCTCCGAGCGCTCGCTGATCCAGACCATTGGCCGTGCGGCGCGTAACCTGAACGGCAAGGCGATCCTCTACGCGGATAACGTAACCGGCTCCATGCAGCGTGCCTTGGGTGAGACCGAGCGGCGGCGGAACAAGCAGCTGGAGTTCAACGAAGCCCATGGCATCGTGCCGAAGGGTGTGAAGAAGGACATCCAGGATATCCTCGAGGGCGCCACCGTGCCCGGCTCGCGCAGCAACAAGCGCAAAGCCATGGCCAAGGCGGCCGAGGAGAGTGCCCGCTACGAGGCCGAGCTGCGTTCGCCCAACGAGATCACCAAGCGCATTCGTCAGATGGAAGAAAAGATGTTCCAACTGGCTCGCGACCTGGAGTTCGAAGCCGCGGCGCAGATGCGCGACGAGATCCAGAAGCTGCGCGAGCGGCTGATAAATCTCTAAGAAAAAGGCGCCAGAGGGCGCCTTTTTCATGGGGCTTCAGCGTCTGCCGAAGATGATCATGACCACCCCTATCAGGGTCGCCAGGCACGCCCCCAGGGCGGCGACTTCCAGGCGCTCGCCGAGGATCAGGAACCCCAGCAGCAGGGCCACTACGGGGTTCACAAAGGCGAAGGTGGACACCAGGCTCGGCTTCACTTCCCGCAGCAGCCAAAAGTATGCGGGATAGACCCCCAGGCTGACCGGAATCACCAGGTAGGCCATCCACAGCCAGGCGTCCAGGCTCACGTTGGCCAGCTCAACGCCGTGCCAATCCCCTCGCCAGAGGCCGAAGATTGCCAGGATCACTGTGCCGGTCAGCATCTGTAGGCTGAGGCCCATCCAGCTGGAGCGGAAGGGCGGACGCTGGCGCAGCAGCCAGGCGCCGATGGCCCAGAGCAGGGTGGCCAGTACGACCAGGCCGCCGGCGAACCACTGTTCGAAGCCGGCGTCGCTGCCAAGGCTACTGCCCATCAGCATCACAATGCCGCCGCTGGCCAGGGCCAGGCCGCAGAGGACCCACAACGGTGGGCGGCGATCCAGCAGCCATTCCAGGGCGACGCTCCAGAGGGGGAGAGTGGTGTAGAGCATCGCCAGCATGCCGGTTGGCAGGAACTGGTTGGCGTAGATCAGCGCTCCCTGTCCAACGGCGATCAGCATTACGCCGCCGATCAGCGCGCCGCCCAGGTCACTGCGCTGGACCTGGGCCTTGCCGCTGGCCAGCACCCAGCCCAGGGCCAGGGCGCCGGCGAACAGGAAGCGCAGGGTGGCGATGGCGAAGGGCGGCAGTTCTCGGAGAAGGAAGTGGTTAGCCAGGTAGGTGGTGCCCCAGCCGATGTAAATCATGGCGAAGGCACCGATCAGTAGAAGGGTGCGGCGGGTCGAAGCGTGGGAAGACATGTACAGCCTGAAGCGAATCGCGCCGGTGGCCCGGCGCGGGATTAGTGGGCGGCGGCGCTTGCTTCACCGGTGGAACCGGCGGGCAGGGCGCGGGTGAGCAGCACGGCGAGCATGCTGACGCCGAGGGCGATGCCGATGAAATGGAAGGCGTCATTGTAGGCCATGATGCTGGCCTGCTGGTGGGCGATCTCGCTGAGCTTGCCAAGGGCAGCCTGTTCACTGCCAAGCTTTTCGGTCAGCAGAGCCAGGCGCTCGGCCACCTGCGGGTTGCTCGGGACCAGGGATTCGCGCAGGTAGTCGAAATAAACCTTGGCGCGCGCGTCCAGCAGGGTGGCGAGCAGGGCGATGCCGATGGCGCCGCCGAGGTTGCGCAGGATGTTGAACAGGCTGGAGGCCGAGCCTGCGTCCTGGGGCTGGATGTAGGCGGTGGCGATCAGTGACACCGTCACCATTACCAGCGGCTGGCCGAGGGCGCGGATGATCTGGATCTGGTTGAACTGCGGTCCGGCGAAATCAGGGTTGAGTATCCCGGAGGCGAAGCTGGCATAGCCGAACAGGCCGAAGCCCAGCGCACAGAGGAACTTGGGCGGAATCACCTTCATCAGCTTGGGTACCAGCGGAATCAGGAACAGCTGTGGAACACCCATCCACATGATCACTTCGCCGATCTGCAGCGCGTTGTAGCCCTGGATCTGTGCCAGGTACAGCGGCAGCACGTAGATCGAGCCGTACAGGCCCATGCCGAGGCCGACGCTGGAAATGCTCGACAGGCCGAAGTTGCGATTCTTCAGGATGCCCAGGTTGATCAGCGGATTGGGGCGCGAGACCTGGAGGATGACAAACAGGATCAGGCTCACCAGGGCGACGCTGCCCAGGCCGACGATCAGTTGGGACTCCAGCCAGTCCTTGCGATGACCTTCCTCCAGGAATACCTGCAGGCAGCCCAGTCCGAGGCCGAGGGTGACGATACCCGCGTAGTCGGTGCGCTTCAGCAGCTCCCAGTGCGGGGCTTTCTTTTCCAGTCCGTACATCAGGCCGGCAATCATCAGCAGGCCCGGTGGCACGTTGATGTAGAAGATGTATTCCCAGCCGAAATTCTCCGTCAGCCAGCCGCCCAGGGTCGGACCGATGGAGGGGGCGAATGTTGCGGTGATGGCGAACAACGCCATGCCCTTGGCGCGGTGGTGTTCCGGCAGCTTGATCAGTGTGAGGGTGAACGCCAGCGGGATCAGCGCGCCGCCGGTGAAACCCTGCATGGCGCGGAACACGATCATGCTCTCCAGGCTCCAGGCCAGGGAGCAGAGCAGGGAAGAAATCAGGAAGCCGATGGAGACCCAGACCGCCAGGCGTCGCGCGGAGAGCAACTGCACCAGCCAGGCAGTGAGGGGGATCATGATGATTTCCGCCACCAGGTAGGAGGTGGAAATCCACGAGCCCTCTTCCAGGGTGGCGGAGAGCGCCCCCTGGATGTCCTTGAGCGAGGAGTTGGTGATCTGGATGTCGAGGACTGCCATGAACGCACCGAGCATGGCGCTCATCACGGCAATCCAGTCGCGCCGGGTAGGTTCGCCGGTAGGGCGAACCAGTGCATCACCCACCATGGTTCTCGGCCTTCAGGTGCACCTTGACCAGAACGGACATGCCGGGGCGGATACGGCCCTTGAGCGGGTTGTCAGCGGTGAAGGTCAGCTTCACCGGAATGCGTTGCACCACCTTGGTGAAGTTGCCGGTGGCGTTGTCCGGCGGCAGCAGGCTGAACTGTGCGCCGGAAGCGGCGAACAGGCTGTCCACGCGGGCTTCGATCGGGGTGTCGGGGAAGCTGTCGAACACCAGTTCGGCGGTCTGGCCGGGCACCATGCGCTCGATCTGGGTTTCCTTGAAGTTGGCCTGGACCCAGATGTCGCTGTCCGGCACCAGGGACAGCAGGTGGGCGCCGACCTGGACGTACTGGCCGTTGCGCGCGGCGCGCTGGCCGACGCGGCCGTCCACGGGGGAGCGGATCTCGGTGCGGCCGAGGTTGATTTCGGCCTGGGCCACTTCGGCGCGGGCTGTAGCGATCTGTGCTTCCAGGCGCTTGACCTCGGCATTCAGGGCATCGATCTGTTGGCGCTGGGCCTTGAGATCGGCCTCGGCCTTGGCGACCTGCGAGCGTGCCACGCGGGAGTCGGCGGACAGAGTGGTGACCCGCTCTTCCGAGATGTAGCCGGGCTTGCGCAGGGTCTGGGCGCGGGACAGGTCGATCTGGGTGCGGCCAAGGGTTGCCTGGCTGGCTGCCACGTCGGCCTGGCTAGCGGCTATCAGGCTGGATTGCTGGGTCAGCTTGCTCTGTGCCTGGGCCAGTTCGGCCTCGCGGGTCGCCAGCTGGGCGCGGGAGCGCTCCAAGGCCAGTTTGAAGTCGTCGGCTTCCAGGCGTACCAGCAGGTCGCCCTTCTTCACTTGCTGGTTGTCGGTGACCAGGACTTCGTCGATTCGGGCGCCCAGTTGGCTGGAAATGCGAGTGATCTCGCCCTGGACATAAGCGTTGTCGGTGGACTCGACGAAGCGGCCGATCAGCAGCCAGTGGGCGAAGAAGCCGGCGATGACCATTGCCACCAGGGCGATGAAGATGAACAGGCGGCGTTGCAATTTTGCAGGCATATGAAAACCGGGCTCGGAGTCTTTTCAGAATGTTGCGAATCTAGCAGTGTTCCGTCCTCGCAAATAGACAGTACAATTCAGAAACTTTGTTGCTTATAGGGAACAATCATGGGGTTGGATGATGCGCTGATCTTCACTCGCGTGGTCGAGTGCCACAGCTTCACTCAGGCTGCGCAGAGCCTGGGGATGCAGAAGTCCACCGTCAGCCGACGCATAGCCCTGCTGGAAGAGCGGCTTGGCGTCCGCCTGCTCAATCGCACCACTCGCAAATTGCGCCTGACCGAAGTGGGGCTGGCCTACTACGAGCGTTGCCGGCAAATCATGCTGGACTTCGCCGAGGCCGAGCAGGCTGTGATGCAATTGCAGCAGGAACCGTCCGGCCTGCTGCGAGTGACGGCGCCCATCGAGTTCGGCCAATTGTTCCTCGGCAAGGTGCTGGGCAGTTTCATGCGCCAGTATCCGCAGATCACTGCTGAGGTGGAGATCACCTCGCGCAACGTCGATCCGTTGGAAGAGGGCGTGGATATCGCCATCATGATCGGCCAGCCCCAGGATTCCACCCTGATCGCCCGCAAGCTCTTCGAGAGCGCCCGGCGCCTGTGCGCCAGTCCGGCCTATCTGGCGGCACACGGCACACCGCGCACGGTTGAGGCGCTGGCTGGCCATCGTGCAGTGCTGCTGCCGCAGGATTCCCAGCGCTACTGGATGCTGCAGGGGGAAAGCGTGCCCTGCCAGCGCGTGCTCTATTGCAACAACATCACCTTTGCCCGTGAGGCGGTGCTGGCTGGCGCCGGCATCGCTGCGCTGCCCTTGATGTTCACTGAGCCGGCCGTGCAGCGTGGCGAGCTGATCGAGCTCCTGCCCGAGGCGCGTCTGCCCAGTGGCGAGATCTATGCTGTCTACCCGTCGAGGCGCTTCCAGGCGATGAAGGTCAAGGCCTTCCTCGACTTCCTGATGCGCAGCTTGCCGGTGCAGGAAGGTCACTTGCTGGAGCCCGCGGCGGCCAGCCTGATAAGATCGCGCCTTTGATCGTCCCTCTGTTTCGAGAACAACCCATGACCACCGTCCGTACCCGTATCGCGCCGTCGCCCACCGGCGACCCGCACGTGGGCACCGCCTACATCGCCCTGTTCAACCTGTGTTTCGCGCGCCAGCACGGCGGTCAGTTCATCCTGCGCATCGAAGACACCGACCAGCTGCGCTCCACCCGCGAGTCCGAGCAGCAGATCTTCGACGCCCTGCGCTGGCTCGGCATCGAGTGGGACGAAGGCCCGGATGTCGGCGGCCCGCACGGCCCCTATCGCCAGAGCGAGCGTGGCGAGATCTACAAGAAGTACTCCCAGGAGCTGGTGGACAAGGGGCATGCGTTCCCCTGTTTCTGCACCGCTGAGCGCCTCGACAAGCTGCGCGCTGAGCAGACCGAGCGCAAGGAAACCCCGCGCTACGATGGCCACTGCATGCATCTGGCCAAGGATGAGGCAGACAAGCGCATCGCCGCCGGTGAGCCCCATGTCGTGCGCATGAAGGTGCCGAGCGAAGGCGTCTGCGTTGTCCCGGACATGCTCCGTGGCGATGTCGAAATCCCATGGGACCGCATGGACATGCAGGTCCTGATGAAGACTGATGGCCTGCCCACCTACTTCCTCGCCAACGTGGTGGACGACCACCTGATGGGCATCACCCACGTGCTGCGCGGCGAAGAGTGGCTACCCTCGGCGCCCAAGCTGATCAAGCTCTACGAATACTTCGGCTGGGAGCAGCCCAAGCTCTGCTACATGCCGCTGCTGCGCAATCCGGACAAGAGCAAGTTGTCCAAGCGCAAGAACCCCACTTCCATCACTTTCTACGAGCGCATGGGCTTCCTCCCCGAGGCAATGCTCAACTACCTGGGCCGCATGGGCTGGTCCATGCCGGACGAGCGCGAGAAGTTCTCCCTGGCGGAGATGGTCGAGCACTTCGACCTGTCGCGTATCTCGCTGGGTGGTCCGATCTTCGATCTGGAGAAGCTGTCCTGGCTGAACGGCCAGTGGATTCGCGAACTGCCGGTCGAGCGCTTTGCCGCCGAAGTGCAGAAGTGGGCGCTCAACCCCGAATACCTGATGCGCATCGCGCCGCACGTGCAGGGCAGGGTGGAAACCTTCAGCCAGATCGCTCCGCTGGCGGGCTTCTTCTTCTCCGGCGCCGTGCCGCTGGATGCCAAGCTGTTCGAGCACAAGAAGCTGAATCCGGACCAGGTTCGCCAGGTCATGCAGCTCGTGCTGTGGAAGCTGGAGTCCCTGCGTCAGTGGGAGAAGGACCGCATCACCGGCTGCATTCAGGCGGTGGCCGAGAGCCTGGAACTCAAGCTGCGCGATGTCATGCCGCTGATGTTCCCGGCCATCACCGGTCAGGCCAGCTCGGTCTCCGTGCTGGATGCGATGGAAATCCTTGGTGCCGACCTCAGCCGCTTCCGGCTGCGCCAGGCCATCGAGCTGCTCGGTGGCGTGTCGAAGAAGGAAACCAAGGAGTGGGAGAAACTGCTGGCGGCCATCGCCTGATGGCCCTTCGGTCGGTGCGGGGAAGGGCCCGCACCAACCGAGGTCGGGTAAGTGTTTGTTCTTCCAGATAAAAAAGTTCGGTTCGTAGAAAAAATGTTGTTGACAGCGGGAGGGGGCGCCCCTAATATGCGCCCCGTCCTCGCGACGGGGCTATAGCTCAGCTGGGAGAGCGCTTGCATGGCATGCAAGAGGTCGACGGTTCGATCCCGTCTAGCTCCACCACTCCTTCAAGAGTGGGTCGCGAAAAGGCATGAAGGTTTCGTCCCCTTCGTCTAGTGGCCTAGGACACCGCCCTTTCACGGCGGTAACAGGGGTTCGAGTCC
>NZ_SSOM01000028.1 GCF_029871235.1 Pseudomonas sp. BN411 | reverse complement strand
CGAACGTGGCGGCAGGTCCCCTGGTGCGTTCTTCGTACCACGCGGACCGGCAGGCTCACGGGCACAAGATCACTTGACCTGGAGAGGAGAACTGCAAATGGGTATTTTCGATTGGAAGCACTGGGCAGTCATTCTGCTGATCGCTCTGGTGCTATTTGGCGGTAAGCGTCTGCGGCACCTCGGCGGTGACCTGGGTGAATCGATCAAGGGTTTTCGCCGATCGATGACAGACGCCACGGACACGAATGAAATCATGCCGATGGTTTCTTCTCGCGGCCAGGATGAGAGTTAGCCCGCCCCCCCGGAAACCATTGCATGAAAAACTATCCATGAGTGTCGCTAATGTCTGCTTTTAGCTATGGCTGCCATTCGGGACTGGCTGATTCCGGTGAGAAGCGCTCCTCCCCACCTGAGGCCTCTCGTCCGGCATACACCTCCCAAATTAGTGCCTGGCGTCGAAGCGCTATGCCAACCTTTGCTCGCGGCTATGTTCGACCAGCAGATCAACGAACACGTGCGTCTCGGCAGGCCATAGCGTCAGTCTCGCTGGAGTCGTACAGCTAGCCAGGCAGATCAGGACTCGCCGGTATCCGGCACCAGGTGCGCCGCCAGCACACCGGCGATGGCGCAGCGTTCGTCATTGTCGGAGGTGTCGCCGCTGATGCCGATGGCGCCGAGGATCTCGCCGCCGCCATTGCGCACCAGCACGCCCCCCGGCACCGGCAGCATCTGCCCACCGGCCAGGTCGCTCAGGGCGTTGAAGAAAGCCGGCATCGCCGCCGCGCGGCGCGCCAGTTCGCGGCCACCGAAGCCCATGCCGAGCACCGACGCCGCCTTGCCGCTGGCGATCTGCGGCCGCAGCAGGCTGGCGCGCTCGTCGCGCTTGAGCGCCAGCGGGTGCCCGCCGGAATCCAGCACTGCCACGCACAGGGGCTGCAGGGCCAGCCGCCGGCCTTCGGCGAGGGCGGCATCGACCATCAGCGAGGCCAGTTCCAGAGTGAGTCTGCGCATGCCGGTCACCCCCGCGCCGGGACGGGACGCTTGCCAGCCGCCACCGCACGCTGCCGGGTATGCAGCTCGGCCCATTTGACGGTGTTGAAGTCGCTCACCTTGTAGGGGTCGTAGCCCGGCACCTGGGGCTCCATACGCCGCCCGCCGAGGTAGACGCCGCGAATGCGCTCGCGCTCCTGCAGGATCGCGACGTTCTCCAGGGGCGAACCGTCGATACGGATGAAGTCAGCCCGCCGCCCCACCTCGATGGCGCCCACTGGCTGCGTGGCCGGCAGCATGCGTGCCGAAACCGAGGTGGCAGCGCGCAGCGCCTCGGCTGGGGTGAAGCCCAACCAGTCCACCAGTATCTCGATCTCCCGCGCATGCCATTCACCGTAAGGCGTGATGGCGAAGCCACTGTCGCTGCCGGTCATGAAGGGCACGCCGGCCTCGCGCGCGCGGCGCAGGTTGCGGCAGCCGACGTCGATCACCCGCTGCTGCATGGCCGCGTATCCGCTGCGGGTGGAGGGCTCGTAGTCCTCGGCGAACTCGACGTTGTTGGCCAGCATGGTGAAGGTGGGCGCCAGGTGGCTGCCGGACTCGAGCATCGCCTCGATGCAGGCGTCGTCGAGGAAGAACGCGTGGAAGATCACGTCGACCCCGGCGCGGGCGGCGTAGAGCACCGCTTCGCGGCCGTAGGCGTGCACCGCCACCTTCTTGCCGAGGCGATGGGCTTCCTCGACCATCGCGCGGGTCTCCGCCTCGGTGAAGGCGGCGATGTGTTCGCCGTTGGCGCGGCGCTGGGTGCCGTCCATGGCGATCTTGATGAGGTCGACGCCATCCTTGGACTGGCGGCGGATTTCGGCGATCTGCTCGTCACGGGTGGCGCACAAGCGCCCGGTGAAGTATTCCGGCGTGCCGACCCAGCTCGGGAACCAGTCGTTGAGGCTCTGGCGGTTGGCGATCACGTTGCTGCTGGCGGCGATGCGCGGTCCAGCGAACAGGCCGGCGTTGATGGCGTCGCGCACCGCGATGCTGCACTGGCCGGCATCGCCGGGCACCACCACCGAGGTGTAGCCGGCGGCCAGCACGTGCTGGGCGAAGAACAGGCCGCGCAGGGCGCGAAATTCCGCGGAGACGTGGAGGTCGATGTCCTCCTCGCTCTTGGCGTTGCCGAACACCAGATGGGTATGGACATCCACCAGTCCGGGCATGACAAAGTGCTCGCCGGTTTCGATCAGGGTTTCGCCGGGCAAAGGCTGCGGGGCGCTCGCACGGGGGCCAACATGGCTGAACAGGCCGTCTACGATGATCAGCGCCTGGTCGTGGCGAGCCTGGTCTTCCAGGCCGGTGAACAGGGTCTTGCAGTGGACGTGGAGTCTGGGCATGGCGGTGTGGCCTCTTGTTGTCGTGCCATCACGCTACCCAGTGCCCCTGGAGTGCGGGAAGTGAAGTTTGCTGCTGGCGGGGTATGAAGGAAATTGATGCCCGCGGCCCTCAGGCGGCGACCTCGGCCAGCAGCCCGCGAAGCCAGGCCAACGCCGGATCGCTGTCCTGGTAGGCATGCCACTGCACCACCTGCAGGGTCGGCGGCATAGCCAGCGGCGGCGCAAGCAGGCGCAGCGGGAAACGCCGTGCGTAGAGCCGCGCCAGGCGGCTGTGGAGGGTCGAGATACAGGGGCCGCCAACGACGAATTCAGGGATCAGCCCGAACTGCTCTACGGCCACCGCCACCCGTCGTTCCAGGCCATGGCTGGCGAGGAATTCCGCCTCCATGCTGCCCTGGGCGCCGGGGCCAGTCTCGCGCACCACATGGGGCGCCGCCAGGTAGCGTTCCATGGTCAGGCCCTCGGCCAACCCGGGATTCTCCGCGCAGGCGATGACGCTGAAACCGTCCTCGAACAGCGGCTGCTGCGGATGGCGCGACGAGCCATGGGCATGGGGCAGGATCACCAGGTCGCAGTGCCGATGTTCCAAGGCCTCGTCCACCAGGCTGCCAGTGCCAGGCTCGACACCGCCTCGGGGCACGAGGGTGAGCAGTTGCAGGTCCACCTGCGGGGCGAGGCTGGCGAGGCGACCTAGCAACGCCGGCATGAGCACCGCGATGACATAGTCCGACGCCAGGATGCGAAAGCGCCGGCGCGTCTCCCCCGGTTCGAAGCGGATATTGGAAAAGGCGATATCCCGCGCGCTCTCCAATACCGCCTGGATTCGCGGATGGAGCCCCTGCATCAGCGCCGTCGGCAGCATGCTGCCGCCCACCAGGACGAACAGCGGGTCGTTGAAATGTTCGCGCAGGCGGCCGAGGGCGGCGCTGACCGCCGACTGGGTCAGATGCAGGCGCGCGGCGGCGCGGGTGACGTGCTGCTCGACGAACAGCGCGTCGAGCACCACCAGCAGGTTCAGGTCGAGGCCATGGAAACGCATGGGCGCGCCCCATCGGCGACAAGGGCGCCACTCTCCTCCAACCACATCCCGCCCGCCGCATCGGCCTGCACCGTCAGCGCCTGCAACGACTGGCCGAGGCAGGGACCGAGCACGCAGAAGCCGTTGTCTGGCTGGAACAACGCACCATGGGCGAAGCACACGATGTGCTGGCCATCGCCAGACATGAAACGGTCCTTGCGGTACTGCATGGCCACATCCAGGTGCGGACAGAGGTTGCGGTAGACCCGCACCTGGCCACGCCAGAGCAGGGCAAGCACCGTGTCACGGCCCTCGCCCCAGGGGTCGAAGCCCAGCGCGCGCCCCTCTTCCAGCTGGTCTTCGCGGCAAAGAAATGTCTGGGGCACGGCGTACCTCGGTAGCTCGGTTTTTTGGGGAGGTGGGATTGGGGCGCAGGCTGCCATGGCACCCCTGCCCCAACCAATCGCGAATGGCGATGCGAGCCATCGCCCGGCGGGATACCAACCCTAGACCGCGAGCACGCTGATCTGCGAGGCCGCCTGCTCGTCGGCGATCAGCTTGTCCAGCACACGGCGCGCGCGCACCGCCGCGGCGTCGCCGGGCAGCAGGATCGGCTTGAGGGACCAGAAGTCGGCATCGCCGATCATCCGCTGCTGGGCTTCGAGCATC
Organism: Pseudomonas sp. BN411; assembly: GCF_029871235.1. Classification (GTDB taxonomy): domain Bacteria; phylum Pseudomonadota; class Gammaproteobacteria; order Pseudomonadales; family Pseudomonadaceae; genus Metapseudomonas. The sequence goes on along the minus strand of NZ_SSOM01000028.1, from coordinate 33,528 downwards.
GGCAGGTCCTCGGTGCTGAACGGCAGGTTGAGGGCGGACACCTGTTGCTCGGCGATCCCCTCGCCCATCTCACCCATCTCCCGGGGGATGGGGAAGGCGAACCAGTAGTGGGTGGTGGTGTCGGTTTCTGGCGTGAACAGGTGCGGCAGCGGCGTTTCCCGGCCCTCGGCGCGCGGGCGCCCGGTAGGCACCGCCCCGGCCAGCAGGAGCATGTTGGCGGGCGCGTCCCAGCGCACGTCGATCCAGCGGTCCACCAGTGTGCCGTGGGGTATGCCCATGGCGCCGTAGAGAAAGTCCGGCATGATCTCGGCGACGGTCTGGCGGTAGGACCACACCGTATCGCCGTGCTGCTCGACACTGGTGATGGCGCGGCTGACATCGCTGCTGCCGAGGGTGCTCGGATGCAGGTACTGGATGTGCGACAGATCGAGGATGTTGTCCGACTCCAGCACGTAGTTGGCGCGCGCATGCAGGTAGCGCTTGGCGACATAGAAGCGCGTCGGCTCCATGCAGCCGAAGTCCGGGATCAGCGCTTCATCCGCCGCTTCGGCCTCGCCCATCCAGATCCAGATGACGCTGTATTTCTCCACCACCGGGAACGCCCGCACCCTGGCGGCGCGCGGGATGGCGCCCTCGCCGTGGGGGTTGCGGGTGCAGGCGCCGCTGCCGTCGAACTCCAGGCCGTGGTAGGCGCATTGCACGTGGGAGCCGCACAGCTTGCCCATGGACAGCGGGGCGAAGCGGTGCGGGCAGCGGTTGTGGATGGCCTGCACCTTGCCGGCCTCATCGCGGAAAAAGAGCACGGACTCGTTCAGCAGGGTCCGGGCGAAGAGTTCGCCGGGTCTGACCTCATCGTCCCAGGCGGCGACGTACCAGGCATTTTTCAGGAAATTCATCTTGTTCTTGTCCTCGTGGGCGTTTCGACAGGGTTGCCTGCATCGATGGCCCGTCCCCCTGATATGCTCGAGCCTTCCCGCCGTGACAGCGGCGGGAAGGCTCAGGGGACGGCCCATCGAAGCAATGTAAGCAGTGCTCACATTAGTCATCCCCCCTACTCCGGTCAATGGCTTATTCCATGAACGAGACACGTGCGTATCACCACGGAAACCTGAGGCAATCGTTGATCGACGCCGCCCTCGAAGCGGTTGAACAGAATGGTTACCAGGAGCTATCGCTACGCGACCTGGCGCAGGCACTGGAGGTTTCCAGGGGCGCGCCCTACCGGCACTTCGCCGATCGCGACGCCCTGTTGCGCGCCTGCGCGGGCGAAGGATTCCGCCGCCTGCTGCAAGCCCATCGCAACGTGGCAGCGGGTACGGGCACGGCGCAGGACAAGGCGCGGGCGGCCTGCCAGGCATTCCTGGCATTCGCCGAATCGCAGCCGGGGCTGTTCCTGCTGATGTACGACTCGGGCCTGCTGCAGCAGGCCGAGGACGAAGACGAACTGGGCGGCCTGCTCCAGAGCATCTACGCGGGCATCGCGGCGACGCTGCAGGAAGCCCTGGAAGAAACCGACGACGACCGCCTGCAGGCGCGCCTGATCGCCATGTGGTCGACGCTCTACGGCTACGCGCGGCTGCGCCAGAGCCGCATGCTCAAGCCCTACATGCTGGGCTCGCTGACCCGCGAACAGACTGAAGCGGCGGTGATCGCCTCCGCCATCGGTCCGCTGCCGCGAAGCTCCGCCCCGTAGGGTGGATGTCGCTCTTCACATCCACCAGCGAGTCCGGTGCGCACAGCGATGCCCCCTACCAACCGTAGGGTGCGCCACGCGCGCCAGGGCCCGGCGGGATTGCCGCGAAGCTCAGAGATCCAGCACCAGTCGCGGGCTGCGCGAGCGCGAGCAGCAGGGCGTGAACTGGTCGTTGCGCCCCTGCTCCTCGACTGTGAGGAACATGTCGCGGTGCTCTGGTTCGCCCTCAAGCACACGGGTCAGGCAGGTGCCGCAGATGCCCTGCTCGCAGGACAGCGGCAGATCGATCCCGGCCTCTAGCAACACGTCGGCCACACTGCGATCCGCCGGCACCTGGAAGCAACGCCCATCGCTGGCCAGTTGCACCTCGAAGGCACCGTCATCGCCCTTGGCCTGAGGCTCGGCAGCGAAGTACTCGCGGTGCAAGGCCGACTCCGGCCAGCCGGCCTTGCGCGCCTCGTCCAGCACGTGGGCCATGAAGCCGCCGGGACCGCAGACATACAGGTGATCGCCGTCGGCATAGTTCGCCAGCGCCTCGGCCGTCTGCAGGCGCCGGGTATCGTCGAAGTGGAAACTCACCCGTCCGGCGAACGCCGAGGCCTCGATGCGCTCGACGAAGGCCGTGCGCGCCGCCGAGCGGCCGCAGTAATGCATTTCGAATTCCGCCCCGATGGCGGCCAGGCGCTCGGCCATGCAGAGGATCGGGGTAATGCCGATGCCGCCGGCGAACAGCCGCGTGCGGCGGGCGCCATGGGCCAGCGGGAAGAGGTTGCGCGGCTCGCCGATGCGGATGCCACTGCCCTCCCCGACCTGTTCGTGCATGGCCTGCGAGCCGCCACGGCTGGCCGGGTCCAGCAGCACGGCGATCTGGTAGCGGTGTCGCTCGTCCGGGTCGTTGCACAGCGAGTACTGGCGCACCTGGCCGTTGGGCAGATGCACATCGATATGGGAGCCGGCGCTGAACGGCGGCAACGCGCCGCCATCGGCGCGGGCCAGTTCGAAGCTGACGATGCCCTCGGCTTCCGGGTGTTTGCGGGTGACCCTGACCTCGATCATGGACACTGACCTCATGCAAAGACGCCCGTCGTGCCCGGAGCGAACCGGGTACGGCGTGCGGAAAGACGGGAACGGCGGCCGCTCCGGCGGCCGGCCGCGGACTTCAGATGGGTTCGGCGGTCAGCTTGAGCATTGCCTTGGTCAGACCGATGCGGTCGAAGCTGGCATCGCGGGCCATTTCCCGTTCGCCGGCCATGATCGAGTTCTCGCTGATGTACTTGCAGCGCTCGAAGCGGCGGTCCATGAAACGCTGCAGACGCTCCTGAATCGAGCCCGCGCCGGTCAGTTCCAGGCTCAGCACCAGCGCGTCCTCGATGGCCATGCCGGCGCCCTGTCCCAGGTGCGGCGTGGTGGCATGGGCGGCATCGCCGATCAGCAGCACGCGGCCCTTGAACCAGGGCTCGTTGACGAACACCACCTCCATCGGCTTATAGACAACCTGGCTGCTGTCGGTGATCTGCTCGCGCAACTCGCCCACCAGGCCGCCGATCTGGCCGATGCGGTCGCGCATCAGCTCCGCGAGCTGCGCTGGTTCGTACCAGGGATTACTCGGCTCATGGGAGGTGGAGAACATGTACATCAGGTCGTCGGCCAGCGGCACCAGGCCGGCGTTGCCTTCGGCGCCGACGTAGCTCGCCAGGTGGTCGATGGACGGGTGCCGGGGGAAGTTGTAGCGCCACACCGCCTGGCCGGTGAAACGCGGCTTGTAGGTGTCGCCGAAGAGCATGCCGCGGATCTTCGAGTAGACGCCGTCGGCGCCCACCACCAGGTCGTAGCGGCCGGCGCTGCCGTCGGTGAAGGTCACGTCGACGCCCGTGGCGTCCTGTTCGAAGGACTCAACCGTGAGCCCGAGGCGAACCTGGGCGCCAAGTTCGATGGCGGTGCCGCTCAGCACCTGGTGCAGGGCCAGGCGCGAAATGCCGACGTTGGCGGGATACTCGGGGCCGGCCAGGCGCTGTCCGGGAATGCGCACCAGGGCGTTGCCCTGCAGGTCGTAGATGCCGACGTCCTCGAAGGCGTAGGCGGCGTCGAGGTAGTCGTCGAGAACGCCGAGGCGGGCCATCTCGCGCACCACGTTGCTCTGCTGGATGATGCCGACGCCGTAGACGGTCCACTCGGACTTGATCTCCACCAGGTCCACCGCCACGCCCTGGCGGCGCAATGCGATGGCCGCGCAGAGGCCGCCAATGCCGCCGCCGACTATGAGTACCTTGCTGATATCGCTCATCGATGAATCCTTGTTCTTGTTGTGGGAGCGCACGGGCGATCGCGAGCGTGACGGCCCGTGCCGGGTAGGTATTTCGAGGGGGACCACGCAAGCGCGGCAGGCAGCACGACAGCCGGAGAGCGGCCCTTGGGAGCACAGGCTAGGAAGGCGCGAACAATTTGACTAATCGTTAGTCGGGATGCAGGGTATCGCGAAAATAAATACAACTAGAGATGCCTGGAATGCGCTTCAAGCACCTGGACCTGAACCTCTTGGTGGCACTGGATGTGCTGCTCGAAGAGCAGAACATCACCCGTGCCGCCGCCCGCCTGCACATGACCCAATCGGCCACCAGCGGTGTTCTCGGACGCCTGCGGACCTACTTCGAAGATGACCTGCTGGTGCAGGTCGGCCGCAAGATGATGCCCACCCCGCTGGCCAAGGAACTGGAAATCCCGGTTCGCGAAGTGCTGCTGAAAATCCAGACTTCCATCACTGCCAAGCCGGTCTACGACATCGCCGAGAGCAAGCGGCACTTCCGCATCATGGCCTCGGACTACCTGATCAGCGTGCTATTCGCCGAGGTGATCCGCGAGATCAACAACGAAGCCCCGAACATCACCTTCGAACTCATCAGCCCCGGCGAGACCGCCGTCGAGATGCTCATGCGCGGCGAGGTGGACCTGATGATCGCGCCGGAGCACTACGTCGCCAAGGAACACCCCTCGCAGTTGCTCTTCGACGAGCAGCACGTCTGCGTGGTGTGCGCCGAGAACCACAGCATCGGCGAGCGCCTGACCCTCGAACGCTACCTGGAGCTGGGGCATGTGGGCGTCGCCTTCGGCCGCAGCCGCACGCCCGGCATCGAGGAATGGTTCATGTCCCAGTACGGCTGCAAGCGCCGCCTGGAAGTGATCACCCACGACTTCAACACCCTGCCGCAACTGGTCATCGGCACCCAGCGCGTCGCCACCATGCACAGCCGCCTCGCGCGACTCTATGCGCGCAACCTGCCGCTGCGCATCCTGCCGCCGCCCGTGGAGCTGCCGACGATGCAGGAGTACATGAGCTGGCACCGCAGCCTGGATCGCGACCCCATGCTGCGCTGGCTGCGCGAGAAGCTGATGGAGATGGTCCGCCGCCCGGAGTCCCCCGTCACCCTCTGAGTCCATCGGCATCGGGCGTTCCACTGCGGAACGCCCCCACGGCCTCGCCGAGGCTGGCGCTCAGCCGCTGCAGGCTGCCCGAGGCCTCTTCAAGGCGGCCGCAATCCTCGGCGTTCTGCTCCACCACCTGACTGACCTGGCCCACCGCCGCATCCACGTGGCGGGCCATGTCGTGCTGGGTGGTGGCCGTCTCGGCGATGCTCCGTCCGGTGCGTTCGATGAACACCATCGCCGCACTGACCGCCGCCAGCACCCCAGTGGCGCGGCCGCTGAGTTCGACGCCCTCCCCGGTCAACCGCTGACTGCCGCGCAGGCTCGCAGCGGTGTCACGGGTCAGTTGGCCCAGGCGCTGGATCATGGCATCGATCTCGCCGGTGGAATCCCGCGTGCGGCTGGCCAGGGCCCGCACCTCGTCGGCCACCACGGCGAAGCCACGGCCGTGTTCGCCGGCTCGGGCCGCCTCGATGGCGGCGTTCAGGGCCAGCAGGTTGGTCTGCTCGGCCACCGCGTTGATCACGTCCAGCACGGCGGTGATGCCCTCGCTCTGGGTTTCCAGCACCTGCATGGAAGCGGCGCTGGCGGACATTTCCCGCGACAGCCGCTGCAGGCTGTCACTGGCCTGGCGCACCAGGCTGTCGCCCTCGCGGATCAGCGCACCGGCTTCTCCCAGGGCCGTCTGGCTGCCGTCCACCTGCGCACTGGTCTCGGCCGCCGCGCCGGTCATGCGCTGCATGGCGTCGACCACCCGGTCGGTCTGCTGACGCTGCGCGCGCACGCCCTGCCCTGTGCGTTCCACCATGCCGGCCAGGGAGCCGGCGGCGCGGTCCAGCTGCGCCACCTCCTCGCCTATCCTCCCCACCAGCGCGCGCAAGGCCTCCAGCATCAGGCCGATGGCGTCGCTCAGGCGGCCCAGCTCGTCGCGCCGGCCAGAGGGCGCCAGGCGCTCACCGAGGTCACCAGACGCCACCCGCTGGGCGAGCCCCAGCATGCGCCGCAGCGGCGCGACCACCGCGCGGCGAATCGCCAGGCAAGCGCCGACGCTCAGGGCCAGCGCCAGCAGCACCATGGCCGCCAGTTGCAGGTCGAGGCGCTGGCGCAGTGCGGTATGGGCGGCGTCACGCCGGACCCGCTCCGCCTGCAGCAGGCTCGTCACCTTGTCCGCCGATGCCGCCATGCTCGCCTGGGCGGCGGTGGCCAACTCGCCGCTGGCGGCGAAGCGCCGGAATGCCTGGCGATATTCCTCCAGCGCACGGCTGGCCTCGTCGAGGGACTGGCGACGCTCGCCATCCAGCCGCGACGCGAGGCTGGTCAGGGCGGTGCTCAGTTCGTTGCTGCGGTTCTCCCAATCGTCGTGGTAGCGCTTCTGCGCATCCAGGGAGAAATACAGCTCGCTGTCCCGCAGATTCGCCAAGCGTTCGCGCAGGCTGGCCGCCTCCTCCAGCAACTGCATCTGCTGCGGGCCGGGCGCCGCGTCCTGTTCGAGGCCAAGGTTGATGTCGTCCAACTGGTCGAGGAACAACCCGCTAAAACGCTGGCCGGTGGTCTCCGCCAACGCCTGCATGCGCAAGCTCGCCTCGACGGCTGCGCTGCGCGCCCCGGCATAACCCCGAAAAGCGTCCAGATACTGCCCGATGGTAGTTTCCAGGGCCCGGCCGAAGGCCTCTCCTGACTGCGTCAGGGGCAGTTCGGCAGACAGACGCCGCAGGTTGGTCTCGACCCGCTCGGCCGCCGCCAGCACGGGTGACAGGCCGAAATCCTTTTCCGCCAGGCGCGCCTGGGACAGGCTGTCCTGCAGCCGATCGAGGGCGCGCAACTGCTCCGCGCCGGCCTGGGTCGCGCGCAGCGCATGAAGGGCGGTGAGCGCCATGCCCAGGGTGCAGGCCAATACCAGGGCGAACCCCAGCGACAGCTTGCCGCCGACACTGAGGTGGTCCAGCCAGCGCCGCAGAGCACCGGGCCGGGAATCGAGAGTACGAATGGTGACGGGCAAGGCAGCCTCCTCCATTGGGCAGTGCGCAGCGAGCACGGCCGCATACCCTAGCCAGCCCCTGTGCGGGCCAACCAATCGAGACTGACGATGCGAGGCATCGCCTTTCGCCATGCCTGTCGCGCGAGGGGTGGGACCATGTATCTCGCGATCCGATAGCTGGCATCCGAACAAGCGATTTGTCGAATTCCTGACCCCATGCGAGCTTGCCCAGGCCGCCCCAAGGGGTGGTCGACGCCCGCGCCACTGCCTGCTGCGGGAGCGTTCATACCGGGTCGCCCGCCTTGCGCCCTGCCCGTCCGTTCACTGCGACCCGTGCGGATAGCCCCGTGTAGAGGGGGCGATGGCGACCCGGACCAGAAGAAGGAAAACAACAAAATGTTCCGCTATTTCCCCACCAACTACGTCTGGAACCTCTCGGTGGACCTCGCCATCGAGATGGGCGCGCGCATCGGCGAAATCGTCGAGATGTGCGAACCGCTCCAGGAAGCCGCCAAGCAACCCGACGCCGCCGGCACCCGCGCCTTCCGCGATACCTGGTCGAAGATGGCCGACAAACTCTGCGAGCTGGCCCGCGAGGATGAAGAAAAAGGCCGCCGGCTCTCGGCCGGCGAGAAGTACAACCGCGCCGCCACCTACTACCTGACCTGCGAACGCCTGCAGGCCCACGGCGCCCCCGGCCGCCTGGAGCTGTACCAGCGCTTCCTCGACACCTTCGCCCGGGGCATCGACCTGTCCGGCGAGAACTGCGAGCGGGTCGAGATCCCCTACGAGGGCAAGGTCATCTCCGGCCTCTTCGTACGCGCCGAAGGCGTGAAAGGCCCGGCGCCTCTGCTGGTCCAGCTCAACGGCCTGGATTCCACCAAGGAAATGAAATACCGCGTCGGCCTGCCTATGTGGCTCGCCAAGCGCGGCGTGTCTTCCCTGCTGATCGACCAGCCGGGCACCGGCGAAGCCCTGCGCCTGCATGACCTCAAGGCCCGCTACGACGCCGAGCACTGGGGTAGCCGCGTGTTCGACTGGCTGGAAACCCGTGCCGACGTCGACCCCAGGCGCATCGGCTGCGAGGGTGTGTCCCTCGGCGGCTACTACTGCCCCCGCGTCGTGGCCTTCGAGCCGCGCTTCGCCTGCGGCGTCGTCTGGGGCGCCAACCACGACTGGCGTGAGGTACAGAAGCGCCGCCTGGAGCGCGAAGGCAGCTTCCCGGTGCCGCACTACTGGGAGCACGTGCGCTGGGTCTGGGGCGGCAAGGACGTCGACGAGTTCATGACCATTGCCGAGAACGTCCACCTCGACGGCGTGGTGGAACGCATCAAGGTGCCTTTCCTGGTCACCCACGGCGAACAGGATTCGCAGATCCCGCTCAAGTGGGCCCACCGCACCTACGAGCAACTGGTCAACAGCCCCAAGCGCGAACTGAAGATCTTCACCCCTCGCGAGGGCGGCGTGCAGCACTCCAGCTTCGACAACTCCATCAACGCCGGCCAGTACATCGCCGACTGGGTCGCCGAAACCCTCGGCGGCCACACCGCCTGATCGCCGAGACGAGAACCCGACCATGAAGATCATCGGACCTGATTACCTGGTGTTCGGCGTCGATAACGTCGACGCCTGCGTGCAATACCTCCGCGACTACGGCCTCAAGCCGCGCAACCTGGACGAAACCGGCGGCTACCTCGAAGCCCTGGACGGCACCGGCATCGAGATCCGCCACCGCGACGACCCGCGCCTGCCCAGGGCCATGGAAACCGCCAGCACCCTACGCGAAACGGTCTATGGCGTGGCCGACGAAGCCGCCCTGCAGGCCATCGAGGCCGAGCTGTCCAGGGACCGCGAGGTGGTCCGTGGCGAAGATGGCGTGCTGCGTGCGGTGGACGACATGGGCTTCGCCCTGGGCTTCCGCATCAGCCTGCGCCGCCCCCTCGACCTGCCGGGCGAAGCCAGCAATGCCCCCGGCGCCGAACCGGGCCGTGCGGTCAACGCCCTGGGCGCCAGCGACGAGATCGCGGCCCTGCCGCGCAGCCTCTCCCACGTGGTCTACTTCGTGCCCGACCACGCCAGGGCGGAAGCCTTCTACACCCGCCTGGGCTTCGTCTGCACCGATCGCTTCGTCGACACCGGGCCCTTCCTGCGCCCGGCCGGCACCCTGGACCACCACACCCTGTTCCTGATCCAGACCCCGCCCTTCATGAAAGGCATCGAGCACTTCACCTTCCACATGGGCGGCCCGACCGAAGTGATGCTGGCCGGCACCCGCTTCGTCGAGAAGGGCTACGAGTCGTTCTGGGGACCGGGTCGCCACCAGTTGGGTTCCAACTGGTTCTGGTACTTCAACAGCCCCATGGGCTGCCACGTGGAGTACGACGCCGACATGGACCAGCACGACGACAGCTGGGCCGCCCGGGTGGCGGCACCCGGCGCCGACAACTCGCAGTACTTCCTCTTCCGCTACCAGGAGAAATGGGCTCCCGGCGGCCCGCCGCCCAAGCATTGATGGTTCGTTGCTCCACGGCTGCTACCGCGCCGTGAGCAGGGTCGTCCCGGCGCCACGGGACGCCCTGCCCTCGTACTCCCGGCGCCGGCTGGTCCGGGAGTCTTTTTTTGCCGCCTTCGCACACCGGACACCCCCGGTCGTTGCCCGGCGGCAACGGGTCTCGCCCACAAGGCCGGCCCCGCCTCGCCCGATCATCCGACCGACGCGCCGCCGCTATCCGCGGTGACCGCGACCGGTCATTGGCATACAGTGCCCTTCCCCATCGCCGACACGCGCGAGACGCCTGCCCGCGAGGCTCAAGGAACCCGATGAACGCCCCCACCGCTTCGCTCGCCGTGCCTCACCAGGAGCTGCGCCGGCTCCTGCCCGGACTGATGCTCGGCCTGTTCATGGCCGCACTGGACCAGACCATAGTCGCCGCCGCCCTGCCCACCATCGCCCGCCAGCTGGCCGGCGCCGAGCTGCTGGCCTGGGTGGTTTCCGGCTACCTGCTGGCGATGACCGTCGCCACCCCGCTGTTCGGCAAGCTGAGCGACCAGCTTGGGCGCCGGCCGATGCTGGCTGCCGCCCTGCTGCTGTTCGTGGTGGCTTCGGTGCTGTGCGCCCTGTCACGCGACCTGTCCGAACTGGTGGCGGCCAGGCTGCTGCAAGGCATCGGCGCCGGCGGCCTGATGGCCACCACCCAGGCCCTGGTGGGTGACCTGGTGGAGCCGGCCGAGCGCGGCCGCTATCAAGGCTGGTTCAGCAGCATGTTCGCCCTGGCCAGCCTCGCCGGGCCGCTGCTGGGCGGCTACCTGAGCACGACCCTGAGTTGGCACTGGGTGTTCTGGCTGAACCTGCCGCTGGGGGTGCTCACCTATCTCATGGCCCGCCCGGCCCTGGCCCGCCTGGCACAGAAACGCCGCGATTCGCGCATCGACTACCTCGGCGCGGCACTGTTGAGTGTCGCCCTGGCCAGCCTGCTCTGGCTGATCGGCCGCGTCGGCCATGCCAGCGATCCGCTGGAGGCGCGCAACCTGGCGGCCCTCGGCCTGTGCGTGGTAACCCTGCCGCTGTTCGTGGCCAGCCAGAAGCGCGCCGGCGATCCGCTGATTCCGCTGCCGCTGCTGGGCATCGCCACGGCCCGTGGCGGCTGGATGATGCTGCTCTTCGCCAGCTTCCAGGCCGTCGGCCTGGCCGTGCTGATTCCCCTGCACGCCAGCGGCGAGGGGCTTGCCGGCAGCACCGCGCAACTGACCGCCATCGCTTTCGGCGCGCCGGTGGGCGCTTACCTGGGCGGTCGCCTCAGCGCCCACTGGGGCCGCTACAAACGCCTGCTGGTGACCGGTAGCACCCTGCTGCCGCTGGCCCTGCTGGCCTGGGCCTGGCTACCGTTATCGGCGGCCGGCCACCTGCTGGTGCTGCTGCTCTGCGGCGCCGCGCTGGGCATGCAGTTCCCCACCTCCCTGGTGGCGGTGCAGAGCGCCGTGCCGGCCGAGCACCTGGGCGTGGCCACCGGACTCTGCGGCCTGGCCCGTGGCCTCGGCGGCGCGGTGGGCGTGGCGGTGTTGTCCAGCCTCTACTGGCTGCTGTCGCCGGAGGCGCCAAGCGCCGCCCTGGAACTGGCCGGCGGCGCGCTCGCCAGCGAAGCCTTCCGCCAATTGCTCATGCTCGATGCCCTGGTGGCCCTGGCGCCGCTGCTGGTGGCCCTGCGCCTGGAGGACCTGCCGCTGCGCCGGTAGGGTGGGGAATCGCTTGTTTGTAGCCCGCAGGATAGGTAGAGGAACGAAACCCATCGCTGTTTTCCCCGGAAGCCCGGGTGACGCGCCTCACTCGGACTTCTTGTAGTACCCCACCGCCACCAGAAGGTGGCCGGTCTTGCGCAGCAGGGCGTACTTGTCCTCCACCTTGCCGGTCACCGGGTTCTTCCAGCGGTAGTCGTAACCGCCCGCTTCATGGTTCTTCATCAGCGCGAGAATCGGCGCGCCCACCGGCTTGCCGTCCGGGTCGTACACCTTGGCGAACTCCACGCCGAGCAGGCGCAGGTTGTAGCCGTGGGCGACGTAGCGGCCGGTATCCAGGTCGATGACGAAGACGTAGAGATCATCCTCGCGAAAGCGTGGCGACAGCGCGTTGATGGCGGCAATGCTCTGCTCCGGCCCTTGTGCCAGGGCCGCCACGGCCCGGTCCAGCAACTGGCCAGCCTGCTGCGGCGTAGCCCGTGGCAGGTAGAGGCCGACGGCGATGACCCGATCCCCCTCGCGCTGGAAGAACACCCGCTTGCGCTCCACCCGGCCGTCGCGGGCGTTCATCCAGCGGTACTCGGCGACCCGTACCTCGCCTTCGGCGCCTTCCAACGCCTGGCGGAAGCCGTCGCGCAATTCCGGCTCCAGGGCCTCGCGGACATCGCGCCCGATCAGCACAGCCGAGGTGCCGCCGCTGGCGAGCATGGTGCCGTGGGTGTCGACCACGAACACGTAGTGCTCACCGTCGATGAACTCGCCCTGGCGGCTGAAGGCGGCGAAGGCCGCATCGCCCTGCACCTGGTAGTAGTCTACGGCCCGCTGCAGGAGCTGACGGGCCCGTTGTTCCTCGTCGGCCTGGGCGGTCGCGGCGGTGGTCAAGAGCGCGAGCGCGCTCCACAGCAAGGCAATCAGACGCATCGGCGTCACTCCGTGGCTAGTGTGGATTCGGGGGCAATGCGGCGAATGGTGCGGAAGCCGACGTGAGAGGTCGCCAGGTCGGCTTCCTGGCGTTCCCGCGCCGCCGCGCGGTAGCGGGCGCAATAGGACGTGGCGCAAAGGTAGGAGCCGCCCTTGATGATCCGTGGACGCGACGGGCCCAGGGCCGCGCGCAGCTGGCCGGGGTCACCGTTGGCGTGGCTGATCAGGGGCCCCCACTGGGCATCGGCGGTCCATTCCCAGACATTGCCGATCATGTCGAACAGCCCCTGGGCGTTGGCGGCGAAGCAGCCCACCGGGGCCAGGCCGGCGAAGCCATCCTCGGCGGCGTCCTGCACCGGGAACACCCCTTGCCAGTAGTTTGCGGCGGGCCGGCCATGGCTATCGAGCGGTTCCTCGCCCAGCCGCTGGGAAGCGTCAGCGCCGCGTGCGGCGTATTCCCACTCGGCCTCGCCGGGCAACTGGTTGCCGCGCCACTGCGCATAGGCCTGGGCGTCGGCCAGGGTGACCAGGGTCACCGGGTATTGGTCGAGTTTGACTTCAGGGCCCTCCGGCCCCTCCGGGTGACGCCAGTTGGCACCCTCGACGTAGCGCCACCAGGGCAGCGCCGAACCGTCGCCGGCCGTCTCCAGCGGCGCGCGGAACATCGCGGCGCCACCGGAACGCTCGGCCTCGGTGATGTAGCCGGTGGACTCGACGAAGGCGGCGAACTGGGCGCGGGTGACCTCGGTGCGATCGATCCAGAAATCCCCGACCTCTACCGCGCCGAACGGACGCTCATCCGGGTAGCCGCCCTCGGTGCCGGGGGTGAAGCGCCCACCGCTGATGCGCACCATCCCGGCCAGCGGGTCGTCGTCCGAGCCCGCCGGCAGGCCAGCGTAGGCCTCGCAGCCGGCGACATTGCCCAGGGGCGGCGTGGCGCCTGTCCGGGCAACGATTCCCGCCAGGGCGAGCACGCCCAGGCAGCCGGCGGCGATCAACCCGCGCCTCATAGCGCCTTGGCCACCGGCGGCGGCGCGACCACGCCGACCCGGCGGGCGTAGTCCTGCCAGGCCTGCTTCAGGCGCTCCAGGGTTTCCGGCTGGCTCGCGGAAAGGTCCTGCTGCTCGCCGCGATCCCGCGACAGGTCGAACAGCTGCCAGCGCAGCGGCGGCAGGGGTTGGCCCGGCATGCTCCAGGGCACCAGACCGAGCAGCTTGAGGTTGCCTTCGCGGTAGTAGCGGCTGCCGAACAGCTCGCCGGCCATCGCTGGCTCGCCGCGGCCCTGGCCTTCCAGCATCGGCAGCATGGAGTGGCCGGTGATGGGGTGCTTGGGCTGGCCCTGGTACTGGTCACCCGGGTCCGGCAGGCCGGCCAGGGCGAGGAAGGTCGGCGCCAGGTCGTCCACCCGCGCTACGCTGCGTTCCAGGCCCTGGCGACGGAGGCTGGCCGGCAACTGGACGATGGCCGGCACGCTGATGCCGCCTTCGGCGGTGCTGCCCTTGAACAGCCGCAGGGGCGCCGCGCTGACTTCCGCCCAGCGCAGCCCGTAGTCGATCTGTGAACCGCGCCGGCCGAGGTTCTCCAGGCGATTGTCGGTGTCCGGGCCGGCCGGGTAGAACTGCTCATGGCGCTCGCCGGCGGCACCGTTGTCGGACATGAAGACGATCAGGGTGTTGTCCAGCTGACCGCTCTGGCGCAGGTAATCCAGCAGGCGGCCGATGTTGTGGTCGAGGTTGTCGACCATGGCGGCGTAGATCTCCATCTTGCGCGCCTCGATGCGCTTGCGCTTCGGGTCCAACTGGTCCCAGCCGGGCAGCTGCGGGGTGGCCGGCAGGGGCGCGGCGCTCTGGAAGTCGGCCGGCAGCAGGCCCTTGGCTTTCATTCGTTCGATGCGCGCCAGGCGCACCGCGTCGTAGCCGCCGTCGTAGCGGCCCCGGTACTTGTCCAGGTAGGCCTCCGGCGCCTGCAGCGGCCAGTGCGGCGAGGTGTAGGCGGCATAGGCGAAGAAGGGCTTGCCGCTGCCCTGTCCCGATTTCAGATAGGCCAGCAGCTTGTCGGTGTAGAAGTCGGTGGAATAGAAGTCCCCCGGCAGTTCCACCGGCTGGCCGTTTTCGCGGTAGGTGATCTGCTCGATCTTCGCGGTGGAGCCCGGCGTGGGCTTGAAGTGCACGCCGCCGCCCTGCAACAGGGTGAAGGACTGCTCGAAGCCACGGCGGTCCGGCCCCTGGTCGGGGGCCAGGCCCAGGTGCCACTTGCCCACCATGCTGGTGCGGTAGCCGCCATCGCGCAGCAGCTCGGCGATGGAGTGGGCCTGCTGGTTCAGGTAGCCCTCGTAGCCCGGCTTGCCGCGCTGGAACGGCTGCAGGCCTTCGGCCATGGTGCCCAGCCCGGCCAGGTGGTGGTCGGTGCCGGACATCAGCATGGCCCGCGTCGGCGAGCAGGTGGGTGCGGCGTACATGCTGGTCAGCTGCAGGCCGCTCTCGGCCAGGCGGTCGAGGTTAGGCGTGGCGATCTCGCCGCCGAAGGCGCCGAGGTCGGAGTAGCCCAGGTCGTCGGCCAGGATCAGCAGGATGTTGGGACGCTCGGCAGCACCGGCGAAGGCCGGGGCGATGCACGCCAATGCCGCCAGCAGAAAGGGGAATCGCACGGGGATGCTCCTGTTCTTATTCTTCGAAGATGGCCACGGCGCGGATGAAGCCGGCCGAAGCGTGCTTGATCTTGTAGGGGAAGCAGGACACCAGGAAGCCGTAGGCCGGCAGGCTGTCGAGGTTGGCCAGCTTCTCCATCTGGCCGTAACCGATGTCGCGACCGGCCTTGTGGCCTTCCCAGATGATCGCGGCATCGCCGCTCTCGGCGAAGCGCTCACGGGTGTACTTGAACGGCGCGTCCCAGCTCCAGGCGTCGGTGCCCACCACCCGCACCCCGCGCTCCAGCAGGTAGAGGGTGGCTTCGCGGCCCATGCCGACGCCCGCGTCCAGGTAGCCCGGCTGGCCGAACAGGCTGCCGGCGCGGGTGTTCACCAGCACGATGTCCAGCGGCTGCAGCTCATGGCCGATGCGCGCCAGCTCGGCTTCCACCTCGGCGGCGGTGACCACATGGCCATCGGGCAGGTGGCGGAAGTCCAGCTTCACGCCCGGCTGCAGGCACCACTCCAGGGGCAGTTCGTCGATGCCGAAGGCCGGCTTGCCGCCATCGGTGGTCGAGGCGTAGTGCCAGGGCGCGTCCATGTGGGTGCCACTGTGGGTGGTGATCGCCAGGCGCTCGGCGGCCCAGGACTCCTTGCCCGGCATCTGGTCGAGGGACAAGCCGGGGAACATGGCGGCCATTTCCGGCCAGCCCTGCTGGTGGTCCATGTAATCGATCTTCGGCAGCAGCGGCGGCGGGTCGGTGTAGGGGTTGTTGTCCAGGGTCACCGAGAGGTCAACGAGGCGGCGTTTGCGGGCAAGGGTCATGGCAGCGGGTCTCAAATGGTTTGTAGCGGAGCACGCACGCGGCGCGGGCGCTGGCTGAGGTTGAGGGCGTTTCGCACCAGGGCCTGGGCGGAGCCGTCATGGCGGAAACCCAGGGCGCGGGACTGCGGCGTGCGCAGGGGCGGATAGCGGCCGAACAGCGCCTCCAGGTCGGCCTCCGGCTGGTAGCTCACCAGGGCCCGGCGGTCGTCGCCGAAGGCTTCGGACAGGGCCTCCACCACCTCGCCGATAGCCAGCTGCAACACCGGCAGTTGCCACACCCGCTGGGCGCCGGGGTCCTGCAGTTCGGCGGCGTGCAGCAGGTTGTCGACGCAGCAGCGCGCCGACATCCACCAGGCGGTGGCCTCGGCCGATACCGGGCAGCAATAGGCGTCGCCAGCCGCGAGGGCGTGCATCAGATCGCTCATGAAGGCCGAGCGCAGCCCGTTCGGCTCGCGGGGCCGGGCGACGATGCCGGGCAGGCGCAGGACGCGGCCGTCCACCTCGCCACGGCGGGCCAGGTCGCTGAGCTGGGTCTCCACCATCAGTTTGTGCGCGCCGTAGGACAGCGCCGGGCGCGGCATCAGTTGCTCGTCCATGCGTGCCGGCAGCTCCGCGCCATACACCGCCACGCTGCTGGCGTAGACCATCACCGGCGGCCGCGCGGCATTGCGCAGCTGGTCCAGCAGCTCCAGGGTCGCCAGCAGGTTCACCTGCTGCCCCAGGGCGTACTGTTGCTCCGCCGCGCCACCCGGGATACTCACCAGGTGGAACACCACGTCCACGCCGTCGGCCAGGGCGCGGCGCAGCAGGGTCGGCTCAGTGATGCTGCCGGCCAGCAGGCGCAGCCGGTGGTCCGCCGGGAAGCCCTCCAGCTGCTGGTCCAGCAGCACCACGGCCTCCAGCGGCTGGCCGCGCAATCGGCCCTGCTCCAGCAGTTGCTGCACCAGCAGGCGACCGAGAAAACCGGCGGCGCCGGTGACCATCACGCGCATGGCGCACCTGCCTGGATCACCCGCTGATCGATGGCGCCGAACAATGGCGAGCCGTCGGCATTGCGCGCCTCCATCCGTACGCGGTCGCCGAAGCCCATGAAGCCGGTGCGCGGCGCGCCCTGTTCGATCATCTCGATGGCGCGGCGCTCGGCGATGCAGGCCGAGCCCACGCTGCGATCGGCGTTGGAGACGGTGCCGGAACCGATCAGGCTGCCGGCGCCGAGGCGGCGGGTCAGCGCGGCATGGGCGATCAACTGGTGGAAGCCGAAGTGCATGGCACCGCCGTGGGGGTGGCCGAACCACTGGCCGTTCCACTCCACCTTCAGCGGCAGGTGCACGCGGCCATCGCGCCAAGCATCGCCCAGTTCGTCCGGGGTGACCGCCACCGGGGCGAAGCTGGAAGACGACTTGGCCTGGATGAAACCGAAGCCGGTCTTCATTTCCCGGGGCGCTAGGGCGCGCAGGCTGACGTCGTTGACCTGCAGCACCAGGCGGATGTGCCCCAGCGCCTGCTCGGCGGTGCAGCCCATCGGCACCTCGTCCACCAGCACGGCGAACTCGCCCTCGAAGTCGATGCCGTGGGCTTCGCTGGGCAGCGGAATGTCCTGACGGGCACCGAGGAAGTCGTCGCCCGCGCCCTGGTACATCAGCGGCGTGGTCTCGACGCCGTCGATGGGGTCGAGATTGAACGCGCGCTGCATCAGCTCGCCATGGCTGAGGAAGCAGGACCCGTCCAGCCATTGCCAAGCGCGCGGCAGCGGCGCCATCGCCCGGTTCGGCTCGAAGTCGAAGGCACCCGCCACCTCGCCCCGGTTGAGCGCGTCATAGCGACCGCGCAGGTCGGCCTCCACGCTCCACCAGTGGTCCACCGCGGCTTGCAGGGTGGGCGCGATGTCGGCGGCGTCCACCGCGCGGGTCAGGTCACGGGAAACCAGCAGCAGGCGGCCGTCGCGGCTGCCGTCGTCAAGGGTCGCCAGCTTCATCCCAGCACCTCCTGGAGTTCGGCGGCGTAGCGGCCGTCGAGGAGGATGAAGACCATCCGCGCCATGGCTTCGGTGCGGTTGCTCCAGGCGTGGTTAGTGCCACGCTGGACCACGATGTCGCCGCGCTTGAGGTGGACTTCCTCGCCATCCAGCACCAGCCAGACTTCGCCCTCGGTGACGATGCCGTAGTCGAGCGTTTCGGTGCGGTGCATCAGCTTGTGCTTCGAATCGGCCTTGCCGGTGCCGGCGTGGGCTTCGCCGATCTCGGCGAAGACCGCCGCTGCGTCTTCGGCGCTGACCTGGTTCTGCACGCTGTCCGGCGGGATGTCGACCACCCGGATCACGCTGCCCAGGAGGCCCGGGGACAGTTGCAGCGGCTTGGCGGTGGGATCGTCGCCGTTGTCCAGGGTTGCTGGGCTGCTGGCGCTGTTCCACACCTCGTAGAACAGGGTGCCGGGCACGGCTTTGAGCGGGAAGTTGTTCGGCGTCGGGCCGGCCATGGCGACCACGGCCTGGCCAGTGGCGTCGTGGCCGGTGACCACGCGCTGGAAGGGGGGAAGTGTGTGCATGGAAACTCCTTTCAATTGCCGTCGCCGATGGTGGTGCCACCGTCGACGATGATGTTCTGTCCGTTGATGAAGGCGCCGCCCGGGGCGGCCAGCAGCAGCGCCAGGGCCGCCACCTCTTCCGGCCGGCCGACCCGGCGCAGGGGCGTCAGCGCCAGGCGCCGCTGCAGCACCTCGGGGTTGTCGGTCAGGGGCCGGGCGAATTCGGTCTGGATCACACCGGGGCTGATGGCGTTGACGCGAATGTTGGCCGGGCCCCACTCCACCGCGAGGTTGCGCGCCAGCTGGGCCAGGGCCGCCTTCGACAGGCCGTAGAGCCCCAAGGCCTTGTTGCCGCGCACGCCGGCGATGCTGGCCATCAGCACCAGGCTGCCGCCGCCCTGCTCTGCCATCACAGGCAACAGCTCGTTGCTCAGCCACACCGCGCTTTCCAGGTTGATCCCCATGGTCAGGCGCCAGGCCGCCTCATCGGCGCTGTGCAGCGGGCCGAAGTGCGGCGCCACGCCGGCGTTGCACACCAGCGCATCGATCCTTCCGTACTGGTCGAGCACCTCCCGCGCCAGTGCGCGAACCGCGTCCGGCTGGACGAGGTCCGCAGGGATGCCTGTGACGTCGAAGCCTTCGCTGCGCAGCTCGGCCGCCACGCGCTGGCAGTCGTTGGCGTTCTCGCTGCTGATCGCCAGGCGCGCACCGGCGCGACCGTACTCGCGGGCGATGGCCAGGCCGATGCCGCGGGTTGCGCCGGTGATCAGCGCGACCCGGCCTTCGAGGGAAAACAGCGGGCTGCTCATAGGATGCGGCACCCCTGCTCGAAGGACAGGCGCGGGCCGGATGGGCGCAGGCCCGTGTCATCGCCATAGCCCAGGCAGCAGAGGAAGTTGCTGCGCCAGCGGCCGTCCGGGAAGAAGTCCGCGTCCACCTGGGCATTGTCGAAGCCCGACATGGGGCCGCAGTCCAGGCCCAGGGCGCGCGCCGCCATGATCAGGTAGGCGCCCTGCAGGCTGCTGTTGCGCAGCGCGGCGGTGAACGCCGCCTGCGGATTGTCACGGTAGGCCGCGCCGGCGTCATAGATCGGGAACAGCTCGGGCAGCAGTTCGAAGAAGCGGCTGTCCCAGGCGACGATGACGGTCACCGGCGCTTGCAGCATCTTGTCGCCGTTGTGGCCCTTGAGGGCCGGCAGCAGCTTGCGCTTGGCCTCCGGGCTGCGCACGAAGACGAAGCGCGCCGGGCAGCAGTTGTTGCTGGTCGGGCCCTGGCGCAGGGCCTGGTAGAGCTGTTGCAGCAACGCGTCCGGTACCTCGCGGTCCAGCCAGAGATTGTGCGAGCGCGCGCGCAGGAACAGTTGGTCGAGCGCGGCGCTTTCCAGGGGGTGGGCCATGGCTACCTCTAGGCGTGATCAGGAGTGGTGGAAACGGGGGCGCCGAGCGGACGGAACATCTTCGGCAGCGCCAGGCAGGCGAGCGCCAGCAGCAGCTGGGCGATGCCCACCATGGCCAGCGCCGCCGGCAGCTCGGCCACCACGCCGGCGTTCAGGCCGAACACCACCAGGGGGCTGATGAACTCGCCGGCGAACAGCGCGGCGGTGAAGCCGCCGGTGGCGCGGCCGCGCTGGGCGAAGCTGACCTGGGCCATCACCCAGGTGATCAGCGTCGGCAGCATCAGGCCGATGCCCAGGCCATTGATCAGCACGGCGACTATCACCAGTGCGTGGTTGCCGGCATTGGCCATGAGCAACCCGCCGCCACCGGCGATGGCGAAGGCCAGCAACAGCAGGTTCTGCCGAGGCAGGCCGCCGAGCAGGCGGAAGCTCAGGGCGCCGGCCAGCACACCGAGCTGGTTGGCGCCCATGGTCATGCCGATCTGCTGGGGCGAATCCACATGCAGCAGGGTCAGCAGGAAGCCGGCCTGCACCGGCACGATGAACAGGCTGATGCCGGCCAGCAGGGTCAGCAGGTACAGGGGCAGCAGCGCGGCCCAGGGGAAGCCCCCGGACTCGCCGGACGCGGGACGGGCCTCGCCGGCCTTCGGTTCCCAAAGCAGCGTCGCCATCAGCGGCAGGAACAGCAGGCCGACGCTGTAGATCACGAAGGGAGTGCGCCAGTCGTTCTGCCCGAGGGCTCCGCCCAGGGCGATGAACACCGCCGCCGAGAGCGAGGTGGCGACCATCTGCAGGGCGAACAGGCGTTCGCGGCGCTCGCCCTGGTAGTAGTCGCCCATCAGGGTGGTGCAGCAGGTCATGATGCCGGCCTCCGCCAGGCCCAGGCCGGCACGGCTGATGACGATCCCCGGCAGTGACTCCAGCCACAGCGGAAGCAGGCCGCAGAGGCTGTAGAGCACCATCGAGGCCAGCAGCAGCGGCTTGCGCCCCAGGCGGTCGGCGATGACCCCGGCGAAGGGTGCCAGCAGCGCGATCACCAGGGCCGGAATGGTCAGGCTGATGGGCACCAGCACTTCGGCCCCCGGCGTAGCGGCGAACTGCGCCTGCATGCGCGGCAGCACCGGCGCCAGCAGCACCGCGCCCAGCACCGGCAGGCAGCTGCCGAGCAGCAGCAACAGGGATTGCGGCAGGCCCGCCTGGCGTTCAGCGGCGCTCACGGCGCACCTCCGGCATGAACCCGTAGGCGCCTTCGGCGTACTGCCCGACGGCCTCGGGCAGGCTCTTCCAGATGCTTCGCAAGGTGGTGATCAGTCGTGTCATCGCGATCGGCTCTTGTTTTTGTTGTGGGGATTCAGGAGTTGACGGCGTCCAGCAGCAGTGGCCGGTCGGTCCGGGTCTCGCGCCACGGCGCCGGCACGGCGGCGTCTTCGGCGGCCGCGTCGCGGCGCCGTGTGGCCGGCAGCAGGAAGTAGGCGAGCGCCGGTAGCAGCACCAGGGCGCCGACCATGTTCCAGACGAACATGAAGGCCAGCAGCACGCCCATGTCGGCCTGGAACTTGATGGGCGAGAAGATCCAGGTGCCGACGCCGATGGCCAGGGTCACACCGGTGAGCATCACCACCTTGCCGGTGGAGAGCAGCGCCCGGTAATAGGCCTCGGAGAGGCTGGCGCCCTGGCGCAGGTGGCCGAGCAGGATGCTCATCACGTAGAGCGCGTAGTCGACACCGATGCCCACGCCGAGGGCGATCACCGGCAGGGTGGCGACCTTGACGCCGATGCCGAGCCAGACCATCAGCGCCTCGCAGAGGATCGAGGTGAGCATCAGCGGGATCACCGCGCAGAGGGTCGCGCGCCAGGAGCGGAAGGTGATCAGGCAGAGCAGGATCACCGCGCCGTAGACCCAGAACAGCATCTCGCGGTTGGCTTCCTTGACCACGATGTTGGTGGCGGCCTCGATCCCGGCGTTGCCGGCGGCCAGCTGGAACTTCACCTCGTCGGTGTCGTTGGCCGCGGCGAAGGCTTCGACGTGCTCCACCAGGCGGGTCAGGGTCTCGGCCTTGTGGTCGGTCAGGTAGACGTAGAGCGTCAGCAGGCTGCACGACTCGTTGTACAGGCCGCGCGGCGCGCTGGCGGTGATCATGTTGAGCATCGCCTGGTTGTTCTGCAGCTCGTACCACTTCGGGCTGCCTTCGGAGAGGCCCACCAGCATGCGGCGGTTGAGCAGCGCCAGGGAGTTGCTGGAATCCACCCCCGGCAGGCTGCGCAGTTGCCAGTCCAACTCATCCACCTTGCGCAGGATGTCGTAGCGCGCGCAGGCACTGTCCGGCGTGCGCACCATCACCGCGAAGAGGTCGCTGCTGGCGCCATAGCTGCGGGTCATGAAGGCGTCGTCCTGGTTGTAGCGCGAATCGGCACGCAGCTCGGGGGCGCCGGCGTCGAGGTCGCCAATGGCCAGGTGCAGGCTGACCATGAAGCCGAGCACCGCCATCACCAGGCTGCCCCCCACGCAGACGGCGGCCCAGGGCTTGCGAGTGAAGAGGTCGAGGAAGCGCCAGAACGGGTGCCGCGCCTGGCCGCCCTGCTCCGCCCGCTCGCTCTTCAGGCTGAGCTCGGCGGCGCGGGGGCTGACGCCGACATAGGAGAGCAACACCGGCAGCAGGATCAGGTTGGTGAAGATCAGCACGGCGACGCCGATGCTGGCGATGATCGCCAGGTCCTGGATCACCTGGATCTGGATGATCATCAGCACAGCGAAGCCCACCGCGTCGCACAGCAGTGCGGTGAGACCTGCGAGGAACAGCCGGCGGAAGGTGAAGCGCGCCGCCACCACGCGATGCATGCCGCGGCCGATGTCCTGCATGATGCCGTTCATCTTCTGCGCGCCATGGCTCATGCCGATGGCGAACACCAGGAAGGGCACCAGCACCGAGTAGGGGTCCAGCTGGTAACCCAGCAACGGCAGCAGGCCGAGCTGCCAGACCACCGCCACCAGCGAGCAGAGCACCACCAGCAGGGTGCTGCGCACGCAGCGGGTGTAGCCGTAGAGCACCACGGTGGTGATGAGAATGGCAACGGCGAAGAACAGCAGGATCTGCTCCAGCCCCTCGATCAGGTCGCCCACCTTCTTGGCGAAACCGGTGATGTGGATGTCGACGCTGTCGCTCTGGAATTTCGCCCGCAGGGCCTCCAGCTGGTCGGACAGGGTCGCGTAGTCCAGCGGCTTGCCGTCCGGGGTCCGCGACAGCAGCGGCACATAGATGATGCTGGAGCGCTGGTCGAAGGCCACCAGTTGGCCGATCTCATTGGACAGCTGCACGTTGCGCCGCAGGTCGCCCAGGGACGCCGGGCTGCCGTCGTATTCGTCGGGGATCACCGGGCCGCCATCGAGGCCCTCTTCGGTCACCGACACCCAGCGGGTGGCCGGCGTCCACAGCGACTTCATGTAGGCGCGGTCGACGCCCGGCAGCAGGTAAATCTGGTCGCTCAGCGCCTGCAGGGTGCGCAGGTAGTCGGCGTCGTAGATGTCGCCGTTGCGGTGGGCGACGGCGATGCGCAGGGCGTTGCCCAGGCCCGAGAGTTCCTTCTGGTTGGCCAGGTAGTTGGCGATGTACGGATGACCGGTGGGGATCATCTTCTCGAAACTGGCGTTCAGCTCCAGGCGGGTCGACTGCCAGCCGAGCAGCACGGTGGTCACCAGGCACAGCAACAGCACCCAGTGGCGGTGGTTGAACAGGGCGCGTTCGATCAACGAGCCGGAGCGGGGATCGAAGGCGTCCGAAGCGGACGGAATGGCTTGGCGAGCGGAATTCATGAACTCACTCCGAAGCGGAAACGGCGGACTGCGGCAGGCGCGACAGACCGGTGAAACCCGCGAGGACCAGGCTGCCGTCGGCGGCCTGGACGACACCCGATACCGGCTTGCCCAGGGGCTTGGCCGCCGGGGCGAAGTGGCCTGGCGTGCTGGCGAACAGGCCGCCGGCCTGGTTGGCCAGGAGCACGCGGCCGTCATCCAGGCGAATGGCGTCGCTGAAGGACAGCGGCGCCATCATCGGCAACGCTTCCGCGCTGTCGGCGTCTTTCGCGAGGAGGAAGGCGTGACCCTTGAGGCCGCCGATCAACAGCGCGCCATCGACGCGGCTGGCGAGGGTGAACAGGGTGCCGGCGTAGGGGCTTTCCAGTTGCTGGAACTGCTGACCATCCGGCGAGCGCGCCAGGTAGCCCTGCTCGCCAGCGAGGAACCAGGCAGTACCCTGCCGGGCCACGGCGTAGAGGTGCAGGCCCATGGGGTTGTCGATGCGCCCCACCACCGATTGCCAGGTGGCGCCGCCATCCTCGGTGCTGAATGCCAGGCCGTAGGCGCCCACCACCAGGCCGTGGCGGGCATCGCTGAAGGCCAGGGCCAGGAAGGGTTTGTCCGGCCCCTCCTGTACCAGGCGCTCGGCGGTCTGCACCCGCACCTCGGCGGCTTCGGCGTCCGCCGCAGCCGGCAGTTCACTGCGCGCGGCATCCAGCTCCAACTGCGCGGCGCGGCGGCCGTCGAGCTGCAACGCCCAGGTTTCACCACCGTCGGTGGTCGCCAGGACCACACCGGCATGCCCCACCGCCCAGCCATGGCTGGCGTCGACGAATTGCACGGCGGTCAGCCCCACCGACACCGGCACCCGGGCCTGGCGCCATTGCTGGCCGTTGTCGTCGGACAGCAGGACCAGCCCACGCTCGCCCACCGCCACCAGGCGATCGCCGGCGCGGGCCAGGTCGGTGAACACCGCGCGCTCGGCATTGGGCACCTGCATCGCGGGGCTTTCCAGTACATCACCGACGGCCTTGGCATCGGCCAGGCAAGGCGTTGCGATCGACAGGGCGAGGGCCAGTAGCAGGCCGCTCACCGGACGCAATCTGTTCATGTTCTACCTCGAATTTCAGCCAAAACAGGGGAGGACTGGCGCCCTCCCCTCACCTCTTCAGCGCACGCCACGTCCCGCCATCGCCGCCGGGGAGAACTCCGCCGGCTTGTAGCGCTCGACCACGCCGTACTGCTGGTCCTTGCCGGCGTAGAGGTTCTGCAGGAACCAGGTGTTGGAGACCAGGTCGTAGAAGCCCGCCGAGAGGGTCGCCTGGGCAGGCAGGTCCGGCAGGACCGCCGGCAGCGCCCACAGGGTCTTGCTCAACTGGCCATTGGCGTCCCAGCGGTCGCCGAGCATGGCTTGCCAGGTGTCTTCGTCGAGGTAGTAGCGGCCCTTGGGCAACTGGTGGCGCTTGCCGGGCGCAAGCTCGGCTTCCACCACCCAGACGCGATGCAGTTCCCAGCGCACGTAGTCGGGGTTCAGGTGGTGCTTGGTGAACAGGTCCTCCGGCTTGGCGGCGGTCTGCACCTTGTTGGTGTTGTAGGGGATGTACAGCTCCTGCTTGCCCACCAGCTTCCAGTTGAAGCGATCCATGCGGCCCTGGAACACACTCAGTTCGTCGAAGGACA
The DNA here is from genome assembly GCF_029871235.1 of Pseudomonas sp. BN411. Taxonomy (GTDB): domain Bacteria; phylum Pseudomonadota; class Gammaproteobacteria; order Pseudomonadales; family Pseudomonadaceae; genus Metapseudomonas. The sequence goes on along the minus strand of NZ_SSOM01000028.1, from coordinate 8,439 downwards.
TCACACCCGCGGTCGACGGCGTCGGCGTGTCGCAGCAGGCGTTGGGCAGCTTGCGCACGCGACGCTGGCCGGTCAGGTAGACGTGGGCCTGGGACTTGTCGCCATTGAAGTTGGTGCGCCCCATGATCTGCTCGCCGGCGCGCAGCGGTGGCCCGATGTTGATCATGCGGAACAGCCAGTAGTCACCATCGAAATTGGCGGCGTTGCCGTCGGGGTAGTAGTACGGCATTTCCTGGATGGCCTTGCCGTCGGTGGTCATCACCGGTGCGCCGTCGGCGGTGATGAGGTACTGCCGCCAATCCATCGCCACCGAGGTGCCGCGCCAGTTCAGCAGATGGTTCCACATGGCCTCGGCGCCGTTCTTCGGCACCGGGAACGGAATTCCGCCGTAGGCGCCTTCCGGCACTGGGCCGGCACTGCTGTCCACAAGCTTCGCGTTCTGCGCGTTTTTAAGGGTGTTGTCGTAGACCCACTGCGGCGCCGCGGCCGTGCGGCGGGTCGGGTAGACGTCGATGCGGTAGGTCTCGGGGTAGCGCTTGAACATGGCCTTGACGCCATCGCTGAGCTTGTCGGCGTACTGGTCCAGGTTCTTCGCGGTGATGCTGTACAGCGGCTTGTCGGCGGCGAAGGGATCGCCGCGCTTGCCACCTTCCTTGAACGACGGGTCCACCTTGGTGTAGCCGCCATCCCAGGCCGGGATGCTGCCGTCGGCGTTGCCGGCGCGCTCTGCACCCAGCGGGGTCAGGCTCTTGCCCAGGTCATCCACACTGGCGGCGAGAGCGGGTTGCAGGCCAAGGGCGGCGGCGCCAACCAGGGCCAGGCAGAAGGTCTTGAGAGTGAACGGGATAGTCATGCGCAAGTCCCTCAGAAGGTGGTTTTCACGGAGAAGGCCAGGTAGTCCCGGTCCTTCAGCGACTGCTTGAAGGTGAAGTGCGAAACGGAGTCGAGGTTGGTGTCCTCCGAGCCATAGAAGTGGGTGTAGGTCAGGCCCAGGGTGACCCGGTCGAGGTAGGTGGCGCTGACGCCGATGTTGAAGTCGCCGCCGTTGTCCGGACCGAAGCTCCCCACCACCGCCGACTTGCCCATGGGGAAGTAGCTGAGGCCCATCGGCACGCTGAGGTCGACGCCGGGGAATACCTGGCGATAGGTCGGGGTGTAGACCAGCTTCAGGCCCAGGCCATCGTCGGTGGCACCCGGGTCCAGCGCGGCGCGATTCTTGGTCACGCTGAGCAGGCGGTTCCAGGCGACCTCGCCCACCAGGCTGGCCTCGTTGGAAATGAACGATGGGCCTAGGGAGGCGAGCACGTTCAGGTTGACGTGGGCGGTGCGGCCCACCGCGTAGAGCGGGTTGTCATTGTTGTCGGCTTCCACGCCGGGCAACACGGTCTGCCCGTTGGAAACCAGCGGCATGTTCCAGCGCATGGAGGCTTCACCGGCGAAGCTGAACTCCTCCACCGTGGTGGCAAAGCTCGCGCCCAGCGCGCGGATGTCTTCCGGGTAGACCCAGTAGAACTGGCCCACCTCGCCGGTGGCGAAGTTCGGCCCGGTGGCGCTTGGTTTGAGGTACAGCTTCGGCGTCTTGTCGTGGTACTGGATGGCGTAGAGGCCGTATTCCACGGTGTCCGCGCTGTAGCGCAGCTGCAGGCCGCCCTGCCCCGAACTCCTGGCTTCCTTGTCGTTGCCATGGAAGAAGGCCGCCGGGCTGCTCGGGTTGCCACCGAGGAAGGCCGGGAACGGCGCGCCGACGATCAGGCGTTCGGCGCCCTCGCCGAGCACATCGCTGACCGAGAAGTAGCTGCCGGAAGCCGGCAGCCGGGTCTCTTCCCACTCAAACTGGTAGAAGGCGCCGAGAGAGACGTCGTCGGTCAGCTGGTAGGTGGTGGACAGCTGGTTGACCGGACGGGTGATCTCCTTGAACTGGGTGTTCGGCACGGAGATCGCCTTGACCACGTCCACCGGGGCCATGCCGCCCGCGATACCGTTGGCGCCGAAGAACAGGCTCTCGCCCCAGATCAGGCCGTGGCGGCCCAGGCGTACCGAGGTGGCCTTGTCGCCCAGCGCGCCGTTCCAGTAGACGAAGGCGTCGAGGATCTCGCCGTCGCCACCGTGAAGGTGCCGGGTGTCATCGGTGAACTCGTTGTAGGCCACCGAGCGTGCGTTGGCGCGGGTCGGATCGTCGTTGTCGTTGTCGTTCTGGTACTCGGTGTCGAACCAACCGGCACCGCTGACTCGGGCACCGAAGTCACGGTAGCCGATGTCCAGTTCGGACAGGATGTCGAGGCGGTTGGAGATCAGCCCCTTGTCGAAGGCGCGGTCGCCGTCGTCCTGGTTCAGGGCGACCTGCCCTTCGGTGAGCTTGTTGCTCTGGTCCTTCAGGCGCCAGGCGGAGCTGTACTTGAGCGTGTTGTCCCAGCGCAGACTCAGGTCCGGATTGCCGGTCTGGATCTGGAAAGCGTGGACGGAGGGGGCACCGCATACCAAAGCTGCTGCGAGCGTCAGGGTGAACGGCGCACACCGCGATGCGGCGCTATAGCGTATAGCCATTGAACGAACCCTCTTATTGTTCTTGTTGGCGAACTTCTTGTGAGCCACCACCGGCCGGATCAAGGCAGTCCGGACCGGTGCGGTCGAAATGCCGGAGTGGCATCGCCAGGCGGGATTGACCGGGCGACGGGCACAGGTTGACGTGGAGGGTTATCTCTGACTAATCGCTTGTTGGGATGCGATGTATCGGCAATCGCGATACCTGGAAGGCACCGCGCAGGTGCTACGCGAGGGGGGTGTTTGGGGGTGGATCGGGGGCAGGAAACGGCGCTCGCCCGGGTTCAGCCGCCACCCTGTTCGCGCGACCGGGCGTACTCCCGAGGCCTCACCCCCAGGTGCTGCTTGAAGGCGCTGCGGAAGGCCGACTCGGAGCGATATCCGTAGCGCTCGGCGATATCCGCCACGCTTGCCCGCCCCTTCAGCAGCTCCCTTGCCGCGTGGCGCATGCGGGTAGCGATCAGGTATTGGCCGGGCGACTGGCCGAGCAGTGCGCTGAACCGCCTCGAGAAGGTCGCGCGGGACATGCTGGCTTCGGCGGCAAGGGTCTCCACCGACCAGTCCAGCTCCGCTTGCGAATGGATGGCGATCAGTGCCTTGCCCAGGCGCGGGTCGGTCAGCGCCTGCAGCCAGCCCGACTGCCCTTCGGGAATCAGCAGGATGTAGTCACGCAGGAAGCTGGTCAGCAGGAAGCCAGCGAGCAGCGCCGCCGGCCCCATGAATCCCGGCTTCTGGGCCTGGTCCTCGCCCAGCATCCAGCTCAGCGTTGGCATCAGCCACTGCGCCGAAGCCCCGCAGCGACCGGGCAGCACGAGCACATCCGGCAGGCTGGACAACAGCTGGTTTCGCTCGGGTTCGTGAAGCACACAGGCCACCGTCAGCAACCGGGGATTCCGATGGACACCGTCGCCGCCGAAATGGATGGGCGCGCTACGGCGCGACCGGGAGTGAAGGTCTTCCGGCAGCTTGAGCCGGCGCCACATATCCAGGAAGGGCTCCAGGGGCAGACCGGGCTGCGAGGCAATGGCGACCTTCGCCTCTCCCAGCACCAGCACCAGGTCGCCGACCTCCAGTTGCAGGTCCGGCTGCCCCTCCCTGATCAGCCAGCAGGGCTTGTCCAGGACGCCGTAGAGCAGCGCGGTCGAGCTGTCCATCCGCGGCATGTCCAACCCCCATTCCCCCGGGCTGTGAAAGACCCCGATCGAACTGGCGTCGAGCCGGATGGAAAGCAGCAGTTCACCGAGAAAGTCCATGAGCCACCCACTGAGACGATTTAGCCGGAAAACAATCAGATACCAGCTGGTTCGTCCAGCTTATTTTGTCAATAGTGGGGCTGGCCCGATGAATCCATAAGGAGAACAAGAAACATGGCCTTCCTGAAAAACACCTGGTACATGGCCGCCTGGGCCAATGAGGTGCCAGAAGGGGAATTATTCAACCGAACCATTCTCGGCGAGTCGGTTCTGCTGTATCGCCTGCAAGATGGCACCATCGCGGCGATCGGCAACCGCTGCCCCCATCGCTTTGCGCCGCTCTCGATGGGCAAGCTGTGTGGCAACGCCGTCCGCTGCCCCTATCACGGCCTGGAGTTCGATAGCACCGGCGCCTGCGTCCACAATCCCCACGGAGAGGGGAAGATTCCAGCAGCGGCTCGCGTCAAGGGCTATCCAGTGGTCGAGCGGCATCTTGCTGTGTGGATCTGGATGGGTGATGCGGAGCGGGCCGATCCCGATCTGATCGCCGATTACGCGTTCCTCGCGGACACCAGGCCGACGGCCCGGAATACCGGGTATCTCCACTCCACCTGCAACTACCAGCTGCTGTGCGACAACATCATGGACCTCAGTCATGTCGACTTCCTCCATCCCACCACCCTGGGAGGCGGTGCGCTGAGCTCCGTAGGCGCGCAAGTCAGAGAGCTCGACGGGGACCGGGTGCGCATCCTCTGGGAAGCCAGGAATGAAGTAGCACCTCCGGCCTTCGCCGCCCACATGCCCGACCCTTCCGCTCCAGCGGATGTCTGGTCCGAAGTGATCTGGTCGGCACCATCACTCATGCATCTCGGTGCCGGCGTGACATCCCCGGGAAGACCCTACTCCGAAGGCGTCAGCAGCTCGAACCTGCACATCATGACCCCTGAGTCCGAGAGCACCACCCATTACTTCTTTGCCAACACACGCTCGTTCCTGCAGGACGACGGGGAGTTCAACAGCTTCATCGACCAGATACTGATCGGCGTCTTCGCCAACGAAGACAAACCAATGGTGGAGGCCCAACAGCAGCTCATGGGGAGTGCCGATTTCTGGTCGCTCAAACCACTGCTGCTACCCGGTGACGCTGGCGCCATTCGCGCACGACGGATTCTCGATCGGCTGATCGCGCAGGAGCAGGGACAGGCCTGACCGGCGATCCCTGAGATTCGCTCACGGTAGGTTGGGCGACGCGCACTCAGTCGTCCTGCGGGTCGTACTCGTTCACATGGGCCACCTGGCCATGCAAGCGGCCCAGCAGTTCGATCAGGGTGTCCACCTCTTCCGGGCTGAGATCACCGAGCAACCGGCGCTCGCGCTCGAGCGCCACCTTCAGCACCCGGTCATGCAGCTCCCGCCCGCTGGCGGTGAGGCTCACGGTATTGCGCCGGGCGTCCTGCGGATCCACCTGGCTGCTGACATGCCCGGCCGCTTCCAGCGCTTGCAGCGATCGGCTGACGGCGCTCTTGTCCAGGCCGATCACCTGGCAGATGCGATTGGCCGTGATGCCGTCCTCCACCGCCAGCATGGACAGCATCCGCCACTCCACCACGCCGATCCCGAAGTGCTTGCGATAGCACTGCGAGGCGCCGGTGGCGAGCTTGTTGGCAAGGAAGGTGAGCAGCGCGGGAACGTAGCGGGCAAGGTTCAGCTGAGAATCGGTGTGCATGGACGAAGCGCCTTACTGACGAGGTGCATGATCAAATTGGTTGACACCGCAACCAATTACTCCGAGGATTACCTCCATCGAAGCGGCGCGGGCGTTTGTCCGCATGATATGCCGCCGCGGAACCACACAAAAATAATTATCAGGTCCTTGCCATGAACCACCTCGATTACGCCTACCCCTCCCTGCACTTCCGCCGCAGCGCCCTCCCCGTCTTGTCCTCGGACTGAGCCAGCACCCACACCGGGTTCTCAAATTCCACTTTTTGCAATCACCACTTCAGTGTGGAGGGCCGCGTCATGCTCCAGGTTCGTGTAACCCGAAAATCCCGAGAAGCCGAAGGTATCTGCAGCTTCGAGCTTTGCGCCGCCGATGGTGGCGAACTTCCTCCGTTCGAGGCCGGCGCCCATATCGATGTCCACATCGGCGCCGGACTCATCCGCCAGTACTCCCTCTGCAATCATCCGGAGGAACGCCATCGCTACCTGATCGGCGTCCTCGACGACCCCGCCTCGCGTGGCGGCTCCCGGGCGATGCACGAGCGGGTGGTGCAAGGGCAACTGCTCGATATCAGCGAGCCCCGCAACCTCTTCGCCCTGGATCACCAGGGCACCCGGCACCTGTTGTTCGCCGGTGGCATCGGCATCACACCGATCCTGGCGATGGCCTGCGAGCTGTCCCACCGGGGGGCGGACTTTGAGCTGCATTACTGCTTCCGCTCGCGAGAGCGCGCCGCGTTCATCGAGCAGCTACGGCACTCGCCCTTTGCCGGACGCGTTCACCTGCATGACGACAGCGGCGCCCAGGCGCAGAAGCTGGATGCCGCCGCGCTGCTGGCAAATCCGGATGCCGGCCGCCACCTCTATGTCTGTGGCCCGGGCGGATTCATGGGCTACATCCTGGGGGCCGCGGAAAACGCCGGCTGGCCCGAAGCCCAGGTGCACCGCGAATTCTTCGCGGCGACGCCCACCCAGCATGGCGCGGATGCCCCCTTCGAGGTCGAGTTGGCCAGCAGTGGCCAGGTCTTCCACATACCCGTCGACCGCAGCGTGTTCGAGGTGCTCGACGAAGCCGGGATCACGATCGAGACCTCCTGCGAACAGGGTATCTGCGGTTCCTGCATCACCCGCGTCCTGCAAGGCGTCCCGGATCACCGCGACCAGTTCATGACGGCGGCCGAGCACGCGTGCAACGACCAGTTCACGCCGTGCTGCTCGCGGGCGAAGTCGCCGCGCCTGGTCCTCGACCTCTGAATCCCTATCCAGAACAACAACCGTGAACCATGGAGATCACCATGAGTGCATCCGCTGCTGAATCGCTCGCCTACGAGGCCAGCTCCCCCTCCGTACCCAGTTTCCCGCTGGACCAGTGGTACGTGGCGGCCCTGGGCTGGGAACTGAAGGACCAACCCCTCGGCCGGACCCTGTTGAACAAGCCCGTCGTGCTGTTCCGCACCGCCGATGGCCAGGTCGCGGCACTGGAAGACCGCTGCTGCCACCGGGCGCTGCCCCTGTCCAATGGCACCCTGGAAGAACGTGGCGTGCGCTGCGGCTACCACGGACTGCTGTTCAACGCCGAGGGCAAATGCCTGGAAATCCCCGGCCAGGACAAGCTGCCCAGCAAGGCCAAGGTACCGGCCTACCACGTTCGCGAGCAGGACCGGATCGTCTGGATCTGGTTCGGCAGCGAGGCCAACCCGGAGCCCACCTGCGAGCCTCCGGTCTATGACGTCCACAGCAGCGGCAAGTACCTGTTCGATGGCGACGTCTACCACTACGACGCCCCTTACCAGCTCATCCATGACAACCTGATGGACCTCAGCCACCTGGGCTATGTCCATCTGCACACCATCGGTGGCAACGCGAGCATCCACATGAACGCGCAGATGAAAGTGGAAGAGGTCGGCGATGTAGTCCGCGTCGTTCGTCACATGCCGGACTCGGTGCCGCCCCCCACCTACACCGCCGCCTACCCCTTCAAGGGCAATGTGGATCGGTGGCAGGAGATCGAATTCCACGTCAGCCACTTGCGCATCTGGACCGGTGCCGTGGATGTGCGCACCGACGCCCTGGACGACCCGGATCGTGGCGGTTTCCACATGCGTGGTTTCCATGGCGTGACCCCGGAGACGGAGTCCACCAGCCACTACTACTGGACCATGGCCACCAACCCAAAGAGCGACCCGGAGGCGGTCAAGGCCAAGGTCATCGAGCAAACCATCCTGACCTTCGACGAAGACAAGATCGTGGTCGAGGCGCAGTACCGGAACATGTGCCGCTTCGGCGGCCGCCCCATGCTCGACATCCATGTCGACGCAGGCGCCAACCGCGCGCGGCGAATCATCGAACAGCTTCGCCATTCCACCCGTTGAGTGCACGGCGGGTGTTCCCGGCTGGATGGGCACCCGCCCCTTTTTTCCCGATTCGCGCAAATCCCATGCGCATTCAAGGAGGTCTCATGTCTGGTAATCGTGGTGTCGTTTATCTGGGTTCGGGCAAGGTCGAAGTCCAAAAGATCGACTACCCCAAAATGCAGGACCCGCGCGGCAAGAAAATCGAACACGGGGTCATTCTGAAAGTCGTCTCCACCAACATCTGCGGCTCGGACCAGCACATGGTGCGCGGCCGTACCACCGCCCAGGTCGGCCTCGTGCTCGGCCACGAAATCACCGGTGAGGTAATCGAGAAGGGCAGCGACGTAGAAAACCTGAAGATCGGCGACCTGGTTTCCGTGCCCTTCAACGTTGCCTGCGGCCGCTGCCGCTCCTGCAAGGAACAACACACCGGCGTCTGCCTGACCGTGAACCCGGCCCGTGCCGGTGGTGCCTACGGCTACGTCGACATGGGTGACTGGACCGGCGGCCAGGCCGAATACGTGCTGGTGCCCTACGCCGACTTCAACCTGCTCAAACTCCCCGATCGCGACAAGGCCATGGAGAAGATCCGTGACCTGACCTGCCTCTCCGACATCCTGCCCACCGGC
>NZ_SSOM01000027.1 GCF_029871235.1 Pseudomonas sp. BN411 | reverse complement strand
AGGGCGTTGACGGTCTTGATGGCCATCATCGGGCCTTCGAAGGTGGACATGCCGTAGAAGGCCAGGGAAACCACCAGGAAGCGCAGGATGGGGTCGGAACGCAGCTTATGCCAGGCGCCGGACAGGCTCATCATGCCGTTGATCATGCCACCCCAGCTCGGAGCCAGCAGGATCAGGGACATGGCCATGCCGAGGGACTGGGCCCAGTCCGGCAGAGCGGTGTAGTGCAGGTGGTGCGGACCGGCCCAGATGTACAGGGTGATCAGCGCCCAGAAGTGCACGATGGACAGCCGGTAGGAATACACCGGTCGCTCGGCTTGCTTCGGAACGAAGTAGTACATCATCCCGAGGAAGCCGGCGGTGAGGAAGAAACCGACCGCGTTGTGGCCGTACCACCATTGGATCATGGCGTCGGTGGCGCCGGAGTAGAGGGAATAGGACTTGGTCAGGGTGACCGGGATCTCCAGGTTGTTCACCAGGTGGAGGATCGCAACGGTCAGGATGAAGCCACCGAAGAACCAGTTGCCCACATAGATGTGCTTGGTCTTGCGCTTGGCCACTGTCCCAAAGAAGACGATGGCGTAGCTAACCCAGACAATGGTGATCAGTATGTCGATCGGCCACTCCAGCTCGGCGTATTCTTTCGAACTGGTCCAGCCCATGGGCAGGCTGATGGCGGCCAGCACGATGACCAGCTGCCAGCCCCAGAAAGTGAAGGCCGCGAGCTTGTCGGAGATCAGGCGGGTCTGGCAGGTGCGCTGCACTGCGTAGTAGCTGGTGGCGAACAGTGCGCATCCGCCGAAGGCGAAGATCACTGCGTTGGTGTGCAGCGGGCGAAGTCGGCCGAAGCTCGTCCAGGGAAGGTTGAAGTTGAGTTCCGGCCAGGCCAGTTGTGCGGCAATGAGAACGCCGAGCCCCATCCCGACGATTCCCCACACCACCGTCATGATGGCGAACTGGCGGACCACCTTGTAGTTATAGGCGGTACTGCTTGCTGTGCTCATGTTATGGGCTTCCGTCCACGGTTTTTAGATAGCGCGGCAAGCATGGTGAAAGCCCATTTGGTGGCTATTGATCTGGATCAATCGCCCACTATCGACGGAGAAGTCTGAATGCTGCTGTGGAGTAGGCCTGTAGGCCCGGTTTCGTACACCCTCATCCTCGCCCATGGTGCGGGTGCGCCGATGGATAGCCCCTTCATGGACGACATCGCGCAAAGGCTCGCCGCTCGTGGCATTGCCGTGGCTCGTTTCGAGTTCCCTTACATGGCTGCCCGTCGGGAGGATGGTCGTCGCCGTCCACCCAATCCCCAAGCCCAGTTGCTGGGCTGCTGGCGGGAGATTCATGCCCTGGTGCGACAGCAGGTCACAGGACCGTTGGCCATCGGTGGCAAGTCCATGGGCGGGCGCATGGCCAGCCTGCTGGCCGATGAGCTGGGCGCTGATGCGCTGGTCTGCCTGGGATATCCCTTCCACGCCGTGGGCAAGGCGGACAAGCCTCGGGTCGCTCACCTGGCGGACCTGAAGACACCGACCCTGATCGTCCAGGGCGAGCGCGATCCCATGGGGGACCGCCTGACGGTGGTGGGTTACAGCCTGTCGGATGCCATTCGCGTGCAATGGCTGGTGGCGGGGGACCACGACCTGAAACCGCTCAAGGCATCAGGTTTCAGCCATGAACAGCACCTGGATGCCGCGGCGGACGCCGTGGCCGTATTTCTGGCGGGCTGAGTCCTGCCTACTTGCGGGCTACGAGCAGGTCCAGCACACCACCACCGTCCTTGATGGTCTGCAGGATGATCTCGGAGCGGATATCGGTGACGCCATTGGCGCGGTTCAGCCGGTTCACGATGAAATCGGAGAACTGCTTCAGGTTGCGCACCTGGACCCGCAGTACGTAGTTGCTGTGCCCGGTGACGATGTAGGCGGCAATCACTTCGGGCCAGCCCTGTACCTTCTGGACGAAGCGTTCATGCCAGCCTTCCTCGTCTTGACGCATGGAAACATGGACCAGCGCTTCCAGCTCGACACCCAGGCGCTCGGCATCCAGTACCGGGCGGTAGCCGCGGATGATGCCTTCGTCCTCCAGGTTGCGTAGCCGGCGCAGGCAGGCCGAAGGCGATAGCGCGACCTTCTCTGCAAGCTCCTGATTGCTGATGCGCCCGTTCTGCTGCAGGCAGAGCAGAATGCGCAGGTCGGTGGTGTCCAGGTTCAATTGAAGAATCTTCTGTTACTAATAGTTTTGGCAGAATTATCTGCGAATAAATGGTGTGAGTGGCGCAAAGATAGCACGAAAATTCGATAGACCTTGCAGCATGATTTTCTCGCTTGAAGAGGAGAACGAACATGCACGACGGCAAGGTCCTGTGGGACATCAGCCCGCCGCTGGACAGCAGTACCCCTACCTGGCCGGGCGACACGCCTTTCCAGGAGGAGCGCTGCTGGCGGATAGACGAACACTGCCCGGTCAATGTCGGGCGTATCACGTTGTCGCCCCACACAGGCGCCCATGCCGACGCGCCGCTGCACTACGACGCTTCTGGTGCGGCCATCGGAGCCGTGGATCTCGAGGTTTACCTCGGTCCTTGCCGGGTCATCCATTGCCTGGATGCCGGGCCGTACGTGCGGCCCGAACAGCTGGTAGCGCACCTTGACGGGGTGCCGCCCCGAGTACTGATCCGCACCTGGCGCCAGTCGCCCCTGGATGCCTGGCCTGAGCACTTCGCCGCCATCCACCCCGACTGCATCGAGCTCATGGCCCATCACGGCGTGATGCTGGTGGGCACTGACACGCCCTCCCTGGACCCGCAGGACAGCAAGAGCCTCGACGCCCACCGCGCGGTGGCACGTCAGCGCATGGCCATCCTCGAAGGCTTGTTGCTGGATGAGGTGCCACCCGGCGACTACGAACTGATCGCCCTCCCTCTCAAGTTCACCCATCTCGATGCCAGCCCGGTTCGTGCCGTGCTGCGTCGTCACTCGAATTAGGAAATGACCATGACAACAAGAGAAGACTGCCTGGCCCTCGATGCCCGCGATCCGCTGGCCGCGTTGCGCGAGGGCTTCGCCCTGCCCGAGGAGGTGATCTACCTGGATGGCAACTCCCTTGGCGCTCGCCCGGTGGCGGCCCTGGAGCGCGCCCGGCAAGTGCTGGCGCAGGAGTGGGGTGAAGATTTGATCGGTAGTTGGAACAGCGCCGGCTGGCGTGGCCTGCCAGAGCGCCTGGGCAACAAGCTGGCTCCGCTGATCGGCGCTGGCGAGGACGAAGTGGTGATCACCGATACCACGTCCATCAACCTCTTCAAGGTGCTGGTAGCCGCCCTGCGCGTGCAGGCCGGACGCGATCCGTCGCGCAAGGTAATCGTCACCGAGACCAGCAACTTCCCGACCGACATCTACATGGTCGAAGGCCTGGCCGACATGCTGCAGCAGGGTTACAGCCTGCGCCTCGTGGACCGTCCGGAGGACCTGCCGGCGGCCATCGGCAATGACACCGCCGTGGTGATGATCACCCAGGTGAACTACAAGACCGGCTACCTGCACGACATGGCCGCGCTCACCGCGCTGGCCCACGAGTGCGGCGCGCTGACCATCTGGGACCTCTGCCACTCTGCCGGCGCGGTTCCCGTCGACCTCAAGGCTGCAGGTGCCGACTACGCCATCGGCTGTACCTACAAGTACCTGAACGGCGGCCCCGGTTCGCCGGCATTCGTCTGGGTTTCCCCGGCGCTGAGGGAGCTTGTCTGGCAGCCGCTTTCCGGCTGGTGGGGGCATGCCCGCCAGTTCGGCATGGAGCCCCGTTACGAGCCGGCGCCCGGTATCGGCCGCTACCTTTGCGGGACCCAGCCCGTCACGTCCCTGGCCCTGGTCGAGTGCGGCCTGGATAGCTTCGCCAAGACCGATATGGCTGCCCTGAGGCAGAAGTCCCTGGCCCTGACCGATCTCTTCATCGAGCGAGTCCAGGCCCGCTGTGCAGGGCATCCGCTGACCCTGGTGACGCCGCTGGAACATGCCCGTCGCGGCAGCCACGTGAGCTTCGAGCACCCCGAGGGCTACGCGGTCATCCAGGCGCTGATCGACCGGGGCGTAATCGGTGACTACCGCGAGCCGCGAATCATGCGTTTCGGTTTCACGCCGCTCTACACCCGCTTCGTCGATGTCTGGGATGCCGCTGAAGTCCTCGGCGAAGTGCTCGACAGTGGCGTCTGGCGCGAAGAGCGCTTCATGACCCGCAAACAAGTGACCTGATCCAGAACCACAAGCCCCTTGCCCGGGCGCCATCCCCAGGGATGTCGCCCAGCCTCGACCCCATAAACACAAAAATAGGTTGAATCCATGAAGCTGAATCCGTCGTCGGCGTGCCTGCTGTTGCTCGGTGCCTTTAGCCCCCACCTGATGGCCGGGGAGGCCGAAGGTGGCTTTTTCGACGACAGTCGCCTGGTCCTTACCCAGCGCAACTTCTACTTCCATCGCAACATCCTGAATAACCCGGGTGGGCAGAACTACCGTGAGGAGTGGGCCCACGGAATGATCCTGGACTACAGCTCCGGCTTTACCCAGGGCACCGTCGGTTTCGGCATCGATGCCTACGCGAACCTCGGTCTGAAGCTCGACAGCAGCCGCGCTCGCACCGGCACCGACCTGCTTCCAGTGGATTCCGAAGGGCAACCCGAGGACGAGTACTCGGAAGTGGGCGCTGCGGTGAAAGTTCGCGCCTCACGCAGCGAGCTGAAGTACGGCAGCCAGGCCCCCATGAACCCGGTGTTTGGTACGGGCAACGCGCGTTTGTTCACTCCCATGGCCATCGGTATCTCCCTCAACAGTCGGGAGGTCGATGATCTGCTGGTGGATGCCGGCCACTTCACCGCGGGCAATGACGGCAATTCCACCAACTCCGACGGGGCGCTCAAGGCGCTCTATGCCCAAGTGGAAACGCGTCGGGTCGATTACGCAGGGCTCAACTGGACGCCCTCCAATGGCACCAGCCTCTCCGCCTACGCCTCGCGCTTCGAGGACATCTGGCGGCAGTACTACGCCAGTGCCAGTCAGCGCCTGGACCTCGACCAGGGCCGGGCCCTGACGTTCGACCTGAATCTCTACCGCACCCTCGACCAGGGCCAGCAGCGTGCAGGTGAGATCGACAACACCACCTGGTCCCTGTCCGGACGCTACAGCCAGGGCCCCCACGCATTGACCCTGGCCTACCAGCGGGTGCATGGCGACGAGCCATTCGACTACCTGGGCTTCGACCGCCAACCGGGCACCTCGATCTTCCTCGCCAACTCGGTGCAGGTGCTCGACTTCAATGCCCCCAACGAACGCTCCTGGCAGCTGCGCTACGACTTGGACCTGGCAGCCTTCGGCGTGCCCGGCCTCAGCTTCATGACCCGTTACATCCGTGGCGACCACATCGACGACAGCCATTACCGGGGCGGCCCGAACGGCGCTTATGGCCGCTATGGCGACGATGGCAAGCGCTGGGAGCGCGATATCGAGATGCGCTATGTGGTGCAGTCCGGTCCGGCGAAGGACCTCTCGCTCCGCCTGCGCCAGGCCAGTATCCGCTCCACCGAAGAGGTGGCCCGTGCCGATACCGCGGACAACAACGAAGTGCGGGTGATAGTCGAGTACCCGCTGCAACTGCTCTGACGCCTGCCACAACGACAAGACATACGAGGCACACATGACCAACAAGACTGGATTCGCCGCGATCGCGGCTCGTGAGCAGGGGCTCAAGCGCCAGCTCACTTCGGCGCAGATGAGCATGATCGCCATCGGTGGCGCCATCGGCACCGGGCTCTTCATGGGCAGCAGCTTCGCCATCGGCTTCGCCGGGCCGGGCGTGCTCATCAGCTATTCCATCGGTGCGCTCATCGCGTTGTTGCTGATGGGCTGCCTGGCGGAAATGACCGTGGCCCATCCCACCTCCGGCTCTTTCGGCGCCTACGCCGAGTACTACGTTGGCCCGATGGCCGGCTTCCTGGTGCGCTATGCCTACTGGGCGGCCATCGTCCTGGCGGTAGGCACCGAAGTCACCGCCATCGCCCTGTATATGAAGTACTGGTTCCCCGAGGTGGCGGGCTGGGTGTGGATCCTGCTGTTCTCCTCGGTGCTGATCCTGACCAACGCCATCAGCGTGAAGGCGTTCGGCCATTTCGAGTACTGGTTCTCGGCGATCAAGATCAGCGCCATCCTCGCCTTCATCCTGCTGGGCGCCTGGCTGGTGTTCGGTGGCCAGCACCCGGAGTACGGATTTCACCATTACGTCGAACATGGCGGCTTCCTGCCCCATGGTCTGTCGGGTGTCTGGGTTGCCGTCATCATCGCCATCTTCAGCTACCTGAGCATCGAGATGATCGCGGTGGCGGCCGGCGAGGCGGAGCAACCGGAGGTGGCGGTGAAGAATGCCTTCCGCGTGACCATGGTGAGGCTGGTGGTTTTCTACATCTTCACCCTGGCGCTGATCCTCGCCATGGTGCCCTGGGACCAGTCGGGGAAGGGCGCCCAGAGTCCCTTCGTCATCGTGATGGAGCAGGTGGGCATCCCCGGTGCCACGGGCCTGATCAACTTCGTGATCCTGGTGGCTGCGCTCTCGGCGATGAACAGCCAACTCTACACCACGACGCGGATGATGTTCAGCCTCTCCCGCGCGGGGCACGCGCCAAAGGCCATGGGCCGGCTGAGCAGTGCTGGCGTGCCGCTGAACGCCCTGGCGATGTCCTGTACCGGTATCGCCCTGGCGACCCTGGTCAACCTGGCGTTCCCCGAAGAGTCCTTCATGCTGATGATGGCCATTTCCATCTTCGGCGCGCTCTTCGCCTGGATGATGATCTTCTTCACCCACTATCGTTTCCGCCGCTACCACGAACGCCGCGGCAGTGCGCGACTGTCCTTCCGCATGTGGGGCTTCCCCTGGGCGACCCTGTTGGGTCTGGGGTTGATGCTGGCGATTCTGGTGACCACCGCCTTCGTACCGGCCTTCCGCATGACCCTGGTGTTCGGCGTGCCTTTCCTTGCATTGCTGGCGCTGGCCTACCAGCTGTATTTCCGCCAGGGCTCGGAAGTGGTCCGGGAAGGGCAGGAGGCGTAATGGTCGTTGTGGGCCCCCGGAGCGGTCCACACGCAGAAAGAAAAAGGGCGCCTCTCGGCGCCCTTTTTCATGGGTGGAGTCAGCGGTTGAACCGGTCCACCAGGGAATATTGCCCCTGAGCGGTGTGGGTCAGTTCTTCGCTAAGCAGTGCCGTGCGCTGGGCTTCGCCAGACGTCTGGTCTGCCAGGTGGGCGATGCTGCTGATGCTCTGGTTGATCTGCTCGGCCACCGCGCTCTGTTCTTCGGTTGCGGCGGCGATCTGGTCAGCCATGTCGGCGATGTTGGCCACCGCCTCGCTGATGCCCACCAGCGCCTGGTCGGCCTGGAGCACGCGCTCGACGCCTTCGTCCGCCTGGCGACGACCATGCTCCATGGTGTGCACGGCTTCCTCGGCGGTCTTCTGCAGTTGGGCGATCAACTGATGGATCTGCCCGGTGGATTCGGCCGTGCGCTGGGCGAGCTGGCGCACTTCGTCGGCGACCACGGCAAAGCCACGGCCCATTTCGCCTGCCCGAGCAGCCTCGATCGCGGCGTTGAGCGCCAGCAGGTTGGTCTGGTCGGCGATGCCTTTGATGACATCCACCACGCCGCCGATCTCGTTGCTGTCCTGGGCCAGGCGCGTGACGGTTTCGCCGGTCTCACCCACGGACTGGGAAAGGCGCTGGATGGCTTCGCGGGTTTCGGCGGCGATGTTGCGGCCCTGGCTGGTCAGGCGGTTGGCTTCCTGGGTGGCATCGGCAGTGCGCTGCACGTTGTTGGCCACTTCCTGGGTCGTGGCGGCCATCTGGTTCACCGCGGCAGCCACTTGTTCGGTTTCCACGCGTTGGCGCTCCAGGCCGTCGGAGCTGTTATGCGCCAGTACATCGGCCTGACGGGCCTGCTGGGTCAGGTGCTCAGCGGTGTCCTGCAGACGGGTCAGGCAGGTCTTCAGCCGCGCTTCCTGGCTGAGCATGGCCATTTCCAGGCGTGCCTGCACACCACGGCTGTCGGTGTACATCTGCGCGATAAGCGGATCGGAGGTGGTCTGCTCGGCCAGTCGCAGCAGGCGCTTGATGCCGCGGTTCTGCCAGGCCAGGCCGGTCAGTCCGAGCGGCACGGAAAGCACGGCGGCAAGGAGGAAGCCCCAGTGGGAGTTCAGCCAGGCACCGATGAGGAAACCGATCTGGCTGATGAGAATGAACGGCAGCCAGTCCTGCACCACCGGCAGCCACTTGTCGCGGCTGGGGATGGCAGCCTTGCCGGTATTGATGCGCTGGTAGAGGGCTTCGGCGCGGCGGATCTGCTCGGCGGTCGGCTTGACGCGCACCGACTCGTAGCCGGTGACCTGGCTGCCTTCGAAGATGGGCGTGACGTAGGCATTCACCCAGTAATGGTCGCCGTTCTTGCTGCGGTTTTTCACCACACCCATCCACGGACGGCCCTTCTTCAGGGTCGACCACATGTGGGCGAACACGGCGGGTGGTACGTCAGGGTGGCGGACCAGATTGTGGGGCGAACGAACCAGCTCGTCGCGGCTGTAGCCGCTGATGTCGATGAAGGCTTCGTTGGCGTAGGTGATGACGCCTTTGCTGTCCGTGGTAGAGATCAGGCGTTGCTCGGCGGGGAAGCTACGCTCCCGCTGGGTGACAGGTTGGTTGTTTCTCATTGGTATCCATCCGCAAGGCTTACAGCATCTATCGGCATCCAGGCGCCAAGGTTGAGCCTTTTTTTGGGGGCGCCAGTGTACTCGGATTTCAGCCTTGTCCGTTCGATGGCCCGCAGTGGAGTGGTTCGATTACCGGCCGGGCCGGGCCGGTGGCGTGACGGGCATCGGCGAGGGACTGCAGCGCCCCGAGTATCGATACACCCCGGGGCATTGCAGGCACGGCGCGCGCCGGGTGTGCTTTAGCCGGCCAGCAACTGCCGTAGCACGTAGTGGAGGATGCCGCCGGCCTTGAAGTACTCGACCTCGTTCTGGGTGTCGATTCGACACAGCAGCTCGGCCTTGTCCTTCGAGCCGTCCTCGCGGGTGATTTCCAGGTGCAGGGTCATCTGCGGACGCAGGCTGGCGCCATCCAGGCCGAGGATGCCCAGGGTTTCCCGGCCGGTCAGGTTGAGGCTCTTGCGGTCTTCGCCGTCCTTGAACTGCAGCGGCAACACGCCCATGCCGACCAGGTTGGAACGGTGGATGCGCTCGAAACTTTCGGCGATCACCGCCTTGACCCCCAGCAGGTTGGTGCCCTTGGCTGCCCAGTCGCGGGACGAGCCGGTGCCGTATTCCTTGCCGGCGATCACCACCAGCGGGGTGCCCTCGGCCTGGTAGCGCATGGCGGCGTCGTAGATGGCCAGCTTCTCACTGCTGGGAACATGCAGCGTGTTGCCGCCTTCCTCGCCGCCGAGCATCTCGTTGCGGATGCGGATGTTGGCGAAGGTGCCGCGCATCATCACTTCATGGTTGCCCCGCCGCGAGCCATAGGAGTTGAAGTCCGCCGGGGCCACGCCGTGTTCGCGCAGGTAGCGTCCGGCGGGGCTGTCGGCCTTGATGTTGCCGGCCGGGGAGATGTGGTCGGTGGTCACCGAATCGCCCAGCAGGGCCAGGATGCGTGCCTGGCGAACGTCCTCGACCTTGGGCGGTGCGCCGGTGATGTCGGCGAAGAAGGGCGGATGCTGGATATAGGTGGAGTCCGCCTGCCACTCATAGGTGTCCGATTCGGGCACCTTGATCGCGCGCCATTTCTCGTCGCCAGCGAAGACTTCGGCGTATTCCTTGCGGAACATCGCGGTGTCCACCTTCTGGATGGCCGCTGCGATTTCCTGCTGGCTCGGCCAGATGTCCTTGAGGTAGACCGGCTGGCCATCCTTGCCCTGGCCCAGGGGCTGGCTGCCGAGGTCCAGGCGCACGCTGCCGGCCAGGGCGTAGGCCACCACCAGGGGCGGGGATGCCAGCCAGTTGGCTTTGACCAGCGGATGCACCCGGCCTTCGAAATTGCGGTTGCCGGAGAGCACCGAGGCCACCGTCAGGTCCGTTTGCTGGATGGCTTTCTCGATGGGGTCGAGCAGGGGGCCGGAATTGCCGATGCAGGTGGTGCAGCCGTAGCCCACGAGGTTGAAGCCGAGCTGGTCCAGATAGGGCGTCAGTCCTGCCGCACGGAAGTACTCGGTCACCACCTTGGAGCCGGGCGCGAGGGAGGACTTCACCCAGGGCTTGCGGGTCAGGCCCTTTTCCACCGCTTTTTTCGCCAGCAGGCCGGCGGCCATCATCACGCTGGGGTTGGAGGTATTGGTGCAGGAGGTGATGGCGGCAATGACCACGGCCCCTTCATCGAGGTCGAAGCTCGCGCCGTCGTCCAGCTTCACTGCGGCACTGCCAGCGCCTGTCGCGCCAGCGGATTTGAGCTGCAGGCCCAGCAAGTCGTCGAAGGCCTTGGGCACCTGGGGCAGCGGCACGCGGTCCTGTGGGCGGCGGGGGCCGGCCAGGCTGGCTTCGACGCTGCCGAGGTCCAGGGACAGGGTGTCGGTGAACACCGGCTCATGGCCGGGCTCGCGCCACAGGCCCTGGACCTTGCTGTAGGCCTCCACCAGTTGCACGGTCTCGTCCGGGCGGCCGGAAAGGCGCAGGTAGCCCAGGGTGATGTCGTCTACCGGGAAGAAGCCGCAAGTAGCACCGTATTCCGGGGCCATATTGGCAATGGTGGCGCGGTCGGCCAGCGGCAGGTCAGCCAGGCCGTCGCCGTAGAACTCGACAAATTTCCCCACCACGCCTTTCTTGCGCAGCATCTGGGTGACGGTTAGCACCAGGTCGGTGGCGGTAATGCCTTCGCGCAGCTTGCCGGTGAGCTTGAAGCCGATGACCTCGGGAATCAGCATCGACACTGGCTGGCCGAGCATGGCGGCCTCCGCTTCGATACCGCCCACGCCCCAGCCAAGTACGCCGAGGCCGTTGATCATGGTGGTGTGGGAATCGGTGCCCACCAGGGTGTCGGGGAAGGCGTAGGTCAGGCCGTCTTCCTCACGGGTCCAGACGGTGCGGCCCAGGTATTCCAGGTTCACCTGGTGGCAGATTCCGGTGCCCGGCGGCACCACGCTGAAGTTGTCGAAGGCCCGCTGACCCCAGCGCAGGAAGGCGTAGCGCTCGCCATTGCGTTGCATCTCGATTTCGACGTTCTGTTCGAAGGCGGATTGGGAGGCGAAGCGATCCACCATCACCGAGTGGTCGATCACCAGGTCCACCGGTGACAGTGGGTTGATCCGCTGCGGGTCGCCGCCGGCTGCCGCAACGGCCGCGCGCATGGCGGCCAGGTCGACCACTGCCGGCACACCGGTGAAGTCCTGCATCAGCACACGGGCGGGACGGTACTGGATTTCGCGATCCGACCGGCGTGGGCCGAGCCAGTCAGCCATGGCCTTGAGGTCAGCGGCGCTGACGGTTTTGTTGTCCTCCCAGCGCAGCAGGTTCTCCAGCAGCACTTTCATCGACATGGGCAGTTTGTCGATCTCGCCCAGCCGCTTGGCGGCTTCGGGCAGGCTGAAGTAGTGGTAGGTGTTGCCGGCGACTTCGAGGCTGCGTCGGCAGTTCAGGCTATCCAGGGAAGGCATCGGGATTTCTCCTTGAGGCCCACACGGCATGGGCCGGCTGCTCGTACGGAAACTGAAAAGCTAGCTCTGGATGGAAGGTCTCGCCATTTCAACCGACCGGCAGGGTGGCGCCGGGTTCCCCTTTTCATGGTGTCCGGCTGTAGGAAATTCCCTTCCAAGCTGTGTGAAAACGGGCGTCGCGCAACTATAGTGCGCGCCCAGGAGGAGCCCATCCGATGAACACCATGCTGTTGCACTGCCGCCCCGGTTTCGAGGGGGAGGTCTGTGCCGAGATTTCCGACCTTGCTGCCCACCTCGATGTGGCCGGCTATGCCAAGGCCAAGCCGAACAGTGCCTGTGCCGAGTTCATTTGCAGCGAGCCCGGCGGCGCCGAGCGGATGATGCGCAAGCTGCGTTTCAACCAGTTGATCTTCCCGCGCCAGTGGGCTCGTGGCGAGTACGTGGAGTTGCCGGAAACCGACCGCATTGGCGTGCTGCTGGAGGCGCTGGCCGACTATCCGGTGTGCGGCAGCCTCTGGCTGGAGGTGCTGGACACCAACGAAGGCAAGGAACTCTCCACCTTCTGCCGCAAGTTCGAAAAGCCCCTGCGCGCCGCCCTGATCAAGGCCGGCAAGCTCAAGGACGACCCCAAGCTGCCGCGCTTGCTGCTGACCTTCCGCAGTGGCCGCGAGGCGTTCGTCGGCCTGGCCGAGTCGAACAACTCGGCGCTCTGGCCCATGGGCATCCCGCGCCTGAAGTTTCCCCGCGAGGCACCAAGCCGTTCCACCCTCAAGCTGGAGGAGGCCTGGCACCACTTCATTCCGCGGGCCGACTGGGACAAGCGCCTGGCGCCGGGCATGACCGCCGTGGACCTGGGCGCCGCGCCGGGCGGCTGGACCTGGCAGCTGGTGCAGCGTGAAATCAAGGTCACCGCCGTCGACAACGGCCCGATGGCCGAGAGCCTGATGTACTCCGGCTTCGTCGAGCACCAGCGTGCCGATGGCTTCACCTTCAAGCCGCGCCGGCCGGTGAACTGGATGGTCTGCGACATCGTCGAGAAGCCTGCGCGTACTGCCGCGATGATCGAAACCTGGCTGGGCGAGGGCTGGTGTCAGGAAGCGGTGGTCAACCTCAAGCTGCCGATGAAGCAGCGCCATGCCGAGGTGCAGAAGCTGCTGGCGCGTATCGATGCAGGGCTGAAGGCCAGGGGACTGAAGGTTTCCATCGCCTGCAAGCAGCTCTATCACGACCGTGAGGAAGTGACCTGCCACCTGCGCAGGTTGTAATCGCGGGAGCTGCAGATCGTTTTCTTGTAGGGGCGAATTCATTCGCCAAGCAGGCCGTAGGTCTGCCCTTCAAGACCTGACAGGGCAGCTGCGCTGCCCTTGGCGAATGAATTCGCCCCTACAGCGACATCCTCTCCACCCAATAGCTCTGTTTGTGCCCCCGCGCCTGGTACTCCGCCATCAGGCGTTCGGCTTCATCGCGGGTCAGCCGATCCCGCAGGACGAACACGTTTCCGTTGTCATCCAGCCGCTTGACGCACCAGCGCTGCACAGGGGAATCCGGCATGGTGTGCCCTCCGGGAAAGCCCCATGCTGCGCCGCATTTCACTGGCTGGCGAGCGGTGGCTCCAGTGACAGCAACGACGGCAGGCTGATCTGGCCCTTGAGTGTCGTCGAGCGTGGACTCCAGGAGCTGTTGAACAGGTACTGGCCACTGAACCCGCTGACCTGCAGGCCCAGTTCATCGCCGGGCTGGAGCAGGGCGCTGGCGGTGGCCAGGTCCACCTGGCGAGCGTTCAGCGGCGTGCTCTGCTCGCTGAGCACCTCGATGCCACCATTGGCGCGGCGTACCGCCAGCGACGCGAACAGCAGTGGCGCATCCTGATCACGGTCCAACTCAAGGCGCGTACTGCCGACCAGGCCGCTGGCCGCTTCGACTTTGCGCAGGGGGATGAAGCTGGACGGGCTGAGCCAGCCGCTGGTGAGCGGGCGGACGCGGGTTTCCGGCAGGGGCTGGGGTGCATCGTCCTGTGGCGGCTGCTGCAGTGCCAGGCCGTGGTCCAGATCGAGGCTGAGGCAGAGGTCCGGCACGCTGTCGGCGGCGCCGGGCCGGCCGCGAAGCTTGTCTTCATACCAGGCGACCACCGCCTGGTAGAGGTTGATGGCACGGTCGCCGCAATGCAGCACCGGCTCGTTGTTGAAGGGCGGCAGGCCGCTCCAACGCTGCAGCGGCGGCGGCAGGATGTGCCCACCCTGCATGCCCAGCAGGCGGACGTCGGCATCGCCCTGATCGAGGCAATCGCGGATGGCCAGGCCCTGGTCGAGGGGGAACAGGGTGTCGCGCAGGCCCTGGATCAGCAGGGCGTCGGCATGTGGCCGCTGCCCGCGCTGGCAGTAGCTGGCGAGGCTGTGGGCCTTGAGTTCGGTCTGTACTTCCGGCGTCATCTCGCCGCCCGCGCTCTTCAGGTAGGGCGCCTGGGTGAACTTGCCCAGGTCATAGCCGGTGGCGAGCCCCAAGCCCAGCAACACGCCGGTCCAGCCCACTTTCATGCGCCCGCCCGGTGCCAGGGCCTCGGACAGGTCATACCAGGTGGCAATGGGCACGATGGCATCAATGCGCGGGTCTTCGGCCGAGGCCAGCAACTGCACGGCGCCGCCGTAGCTCTCGCCGAGCATGCCGACGCGCGGATCGCCAGGGCCGTCCATGGTCAGACGGGGCAGGTGGTCGCCGGCCCAATCGATCACCGCCAGGGCGTCCTGCACTTCGTAGCGCGGGTCCATCATTTCGATATCGCCGTCGCTGCCACCCCAGCCCCGCTGGTCGTAGCTGATTACCCAGAAACCGGCACGCCAGGCCTTGAGCGCGGCACGCCCGGACATCATCTGCTGGCCGTAGAAGCCGTTCGGGCCGGTCACCCGCCAACCTCCCCAGCCGTGGGTGTGGACCACGACAGGAGCCTGCTCCCCTTGTTTGAGGGCGGGTTGGAAGACGGTGGCGGAAAGCCGCGTGCCGTCACGAGCGGTAATGACGGTTTCGAAATGGGTAGCAGGCAGCTCGCGATCGGCGAGGGTGCTGAAGTCGGGCAGCTGTTCGCGGGCGGCACAGCCGTTGAGCAAGAGGAGGGCGAGTAACAGGCTGACGAGGCGCATCGGAGGACCGCTGGCAGGAATGACCGCCTCAGCTTGCCCGAGCGGACGGCGGGAAAGAGCCCATCCAAGGTTGTGCGGCATTGTGGCCAGACGTCGCAGCAAGGGCGACAAGACTGTGCGTCTACCCGGCTTTGCGCCACAATAGCCGGCAGTTTTCGGAGTGCCCCATGTCCCAACAGCCTGATGCCATCCTCGACGCCACCGGCCTGAATTGCCCCGAACCGGTGATGATGCTCCACAACAAGGTGCGCGACCTGCCGGCCGGCGGCCTGCTCAAGGTGATCGCCACCGACCCCTCCACGCGCCGCGACATCCCCAAGTTCTGCGTCTTCCTCGGCCATGAACTGCTGGACCAGTCGGAAGAGGCCGGTACCTACTTCTACTGGATTCGCAAGAAGTCCGACTGATGCCCTTCTACTTCGCCTACGGTTCGAACATGAATCCGGCGCGGATGCGCCATCGTGGCCTGGCTTTCAGCGAAGCCCTCGCCGGGCGCCTGGAGGGTTACGCCCTGTGCTTCGACAAGCGTGCTCACGACCGTCCCGGCCGCTCATACGCCAACATCCGCTACCAGCGGGACGGTGTGGTGGAAGGCGTGCTGTATCGCCTGGCCCATGAAGACGAGATCAGGAAGATGGACCCCTTCGAGGGCACGCCTATCTTCTATAGCCGGGAGCGCATGCCGGTGATGACCGCGCAGGGCGTTCAGCCGGCCTGGGTCTATGTCGCCAATCCGGCTATGCGCGAGGAGGGCCTGTGGCCCACCCGTAGCTACCTGGAGCACCTGTTGGCCGGCCGTGAGTTCCTTTCTTCTGCCTATTGGGAATCCCTGGCGGCAGTGCCCGCCCACGCAGACGAATGAAGCGCAGACTTCGCCAATAAAAAGGGCCGCATCCAGCGGCCCTTTTCCGTTACATCCTGATCCTCGCCCGTGCGCTGCGCGTCAGGCGCACGCTGAGCAGCACCGCGGCGCAGGTCAGACCCACCACCAGGCCCTGCCAGAGCCCCTTGGGTCCGCTCGGTTCGCCCAGCCAGTTGGAG
Source organism: Pseudomonas sp. BN411 (assembly GCF_029871235.1). Lineage (GTDB taxonomy): Bacteria > Pseudomonadota > Gammaproteobacteria > Pseudomonadales > Pseudomonadaceae > Metapseudomonas. The sequence continues at coordinate 40,255 of NZ_SSOM01000027.1, read as the reverse complement.
AGGCCCAGGGCGTAGCCCACCGGCAGGCCGATGCCCCAGTAGGCGAATAGCGTGATGATCATGGTCGCGCGGGTGTCCTGGTAGCCACGCAGGGCGCCGGCGGCGGCGACCTGGATGGCGTCGGAGAACTGGAACAGCGCCGAATAGACGATCAGCATGGCTGCCACGGCAATCACCGCAGGATCTGGCGAATACATCTTCGCGATCAGCTCACGGCACAGCAGCATCAGGCTGGCGGACAGGCAGGCATAGGCCAGTGCCACGCCAATGCCGACGCCGGCCGCGAAGCGCGCCGCGCGGGGCTCGCTACGTCCGAGGGCCTGACCAACGCGCACGGTGACGGCCATCGCCAGGGCGTAGGGGATCATGAACACCAGCGCACTGAAGTTCAGGGCGATCTGGTGACCAGCGACCACCGTGGCACCGAGGCCGCCGATCAGCAGGGCGATCACCGCGAAGATGCTCGACTCGGCAAACACCGCGATGCCAATGGGGCCGCCCACCGAGAGCAAACGCTTGATCACCGGCAGTTGCGGCTTGTCGAAGCGTTCGAACAACCGGCTCTGCTTGTAGGCCGGAGCACGGGACACCCAACTCAGCATGCCCAGCAGCATGAACCACATCACAGTGCCACTGGCCCAGCCGCAGCCGACGCCGCCCATGGCGGGCATGCCCAGGTGGCCGTAGATCAGGATGTAGTTCAGCGGAATGTTCAGCAGCAGGCCGCAGATGCCCAGCACCATGCTCGGCCGGGTGCGGCCCAGGCCATCACTGAAGCAGCGAAGCACATAGTAGAGAGCCACGGCGGGGAAGCCGAAGGCGATGCCCTGCAGGTAGCCCATGGCCGGATCGATGAGTTCCGGGTCGACGCCCATCAGCTGCAAAACCGGTCGTGCATTGAGCAGTACCAGCGCGCCGGCCAGGCCCACGACCAGGGCGAGCCACAGGGCCTGGCGAACCAGCGGGCCGATCTCTTCCTGACGGTTGCCGCCGAAGCGCTCGGCCACCTTGGCGGTGGTGGCCAGCAGGGTGCCGGTCATCAGCAGGAATACCGGAATCCAGATGGAGTTGCCGAGCGCTACGGCGGCCAGGTCGCGCGGGCTCACGCGGCCGGCCATCACGGCGTCGACGAATCCCATGGCGGTGTTGGAGAGCTGGGCGACCATGATGGGCATCGCCAGCTTGAGCAGTGCGCGCAGCTCCGCGCTGGCGCGGCTGAAGCGGGATTGAGCGTGGGACACTGAAAGTTCCATATCGATAAGTCATCCTCCGGGCGTACCGGTGGTGTCCATGCAAGAGGTGGCTGAAAGGAATTTGGGGCATTGCCTGGTCGCGACGTGCTCGCGACGGTGCACTGTCCCCGCCTTTGCAGAAGAGGCTGCCGGCGGAACGGGACGTGGAGGCTGAGGGATGGCTAGTCTACGCCCTGACGTAATGGTCAGAAAAGAGGGCGACGGCCCCGTGATGCGGGCGCCCGACGGGGGGATTGCGTAGAATGGCGATCTCTCTGCTGGAGCCTGCCATGCGAATAGTTGCCGACGAAAACATTCCTCTGGTCGATGCCTTTTTCGGCGGCCTGGGCGACATCCGCCGCCTGCCGGGACGCGCCATCGACGCTGCCTCCGTGGCCGACGCCGACCTGCTGCTGGTGCGCTCGGTGACCCGTGTCGATAGCACTCTCCTGGCGGGTACGCCGGTGCGCTTCGTCGGCACCTGCACCATCGGCACCGACCACCTTGATCTCGAATACTTCGCACAGGCCGGCATCGGCTGGTCCAGTGCGCCTGGCTGCAATGCACGCGGCGTGGTGGATTACGTGCTGGGGAGCCTGCTGGTGCTGGCCGAGGACGAGGGCGTGGACCTTGCCTCGCGCACCTTCGGTGTCGTGGGGGCCGGTCAGGTGGGCGGGCGCCTGGTGGATGTGCTGCGTGGCCTCGGCTGGCGGGTGCTGGTCTGCGATCCGCCGCGCCAGGCAGTTGAAGGCGGAGATTACGTCGATCTGGAAACCATTCTCCGCGAGTGCGATGCCATCAGCCTGCACACGCCGCTGGATGCCGGTGGTGACCATCCGACCCGTCACCTGCTGGATGCCAGCCGCCTGGAGCGTCTGCGGCCCGGTGCCTGGCTGGTCAATGCCAGTCGTGGCGCGGTGGTGGACAACCAGGCGCTGCGGGCAGTGCTGGAGCGTCGCACCGACCTGCGTGCGGTGCTGGATGTGTGGGAGGGCGAGCCTCAGGCCGACGTGGCGTTGGCGCACCTGTGCCGCATCGCCACTCCGCACATTGCCGGCTATAGCCTGGACGGCAAGCTGCGTGGTACCGCGCAGGTCTATCAGGCCTGGTGCCGTTTCAGCGGGCAGGCGGAAAGCGTGCAGCTGGACGAGTTGCTGCCCGCGCCCTGGCTGGATGAACTGACCCTGGATGCCGGCACTGACCCGAACTGGGCCCTGGCGACCCTGTGCCGCGCGGTGTATGACCCGCGCCGCGACGATGCGGATTTCCGTCGTAGCCTGCTAGGGGATGAAGGCCAGCGTCGCGCTGCCTTCGATGCCCTGCGCAAGCACTATCCGGTGCGGCGGGAAATCGACGGTCTGCGGGTACGTTTGAAGGGGGATGCGCCGCGCTTGGCGGGAATCGTCCGGGCGCTGGGGGCCGAACTGGTGTAGGAAGCAGCCCGGGATTGCCCCGGGCGCTGGCGTATCAGGCCTGTTTCAGCTCGGATTCCAGTTGCTTGTGCAGCTCCTGGCAGGCGCGCTGGATCATGGTTTCGGTAATCGGAATCTCACGGCCCTGGGCATCGATGATCGCGCCGCCAACCGGGCGGCGTTGCTGCAGCGGGATTACGCGGCGATCGGAAGTGCTGTCGTGCAAGCTCATGGCCTGTCTCCTCTTCAGGTGGTGCGCGCAGTCTAGGAAGGGTAGATGAATACGCGGTGACAGCCGGCGTCAGCATTACGCCGGAAAAACAAAAGACCAGGAAACACTAGCAGTGAATGTGCCAACCGCTAGCGTCCTGGTCCTGATGGGTGGACCCCCTGCGCGGGGCGAGAGTTCAGTTCGAGGTAAGCATGTCCTTGTTCCATATGGGTCTGATCATCAATCCCTTGGCCGGCCTGGGTGGCCCAGCTGCGCTGAAGGGCAGTGACGGTGTTGCCGCAGAGGCCCTTGCCAGAGGCGCTGAGCCTCGGGCGGCCGCCCGCACCCGACTGGCGCTGGAATGTCTGTTGCCGCTTGTCGGGCGTATCCAGTTCCTGACCTTCCCCGGTCCCATGGGCGCCGACTTGCTGACGGAGATGGGCTTCTCCCACAGGGTGCTGGGGCAGCTCGACGGCCCGCTGACGTGCGCCGATGACACCCGTCACGCCGTCGAGGCCCTGCAGGACGCCGGTGTTGCGCTGATTCTCTTCGCCGGTGGCGATGGCACGGCGCGGGATGTCAGTTCCGCCGTGCGTGAAGGGCAGCCGGTACTGGGAATTCCCGCCGGGGTGAAGATCCACTCCGGGGTTTACGCCATCAGTCCGCGCGCGGCCGGTGAACTGGCGCTGCGTCTGGTGGAAGGTGGGTTGGTGCGTCTTGCCAGCGGCGAGGTTCGCGACCTGGACGAAGCCGCCCTGCGCGATGGCAAGGTGGCGGCGCGCTGGTATGGCGAGCTGACGGTCCCCGTGGAAGGCCACTTCATGCAGCACGTCAAACAAGGCGGCATGGAGTCGGAAGAGCTGGTGCTGGTGGATCTGGCTGACTGGCTGAACGACAGCTGGGAAGAGGGCGTGCGTTACGTGTTCGGCCCCGGTTCCACCCTCCACGGGCTGGCGGCCAACCTGGGGCTGGAAACCACGCTGCTGGGGGTCGACGTGATCGAGAACGGCGCGGTGATCGCCCGTGACGTGACCGAGTCCCAGCTTTTCGAGCTGGTGGACGGCCACCCGGCGCGGCTGCTGGTCACCGCCATCGGTGGACAGGGCCACATCATCGGTCGCGGCAACCAGCAGATCAGCCCGCGGGTGTTGCGTGTCATAGGCCTGGATCACATCCGGGTAGTGGCCACCAAACGCAAGCTGGGCACCCTGGAAGGCCGTCCGCTGCTGGTGGACAGTGGCGACCCGGTCCTGGATGAAGCCTTTCCCGACGCAGTACGGGTCTGGGCCGGCTACAAGGAAGAGCTGCTCTATCCCCTGGGCTGGGGCGACCTGGGCTGAGGCCGTTCACCCGCTTGCGGGGAGATCGGCTACCATCGACGACAATTTCCCGAGGTTGCAGGAGCATCGCGATGGATGCCGAGCAATACCCTCCCCATGTCGGCCCCGGAGAGCGCGTCGTGCTCTTCGACGGGGTGTGCAAACTCTGCAATGGCTGGGCGAAGTTCCTGATCCGCCATGACCGGGCGCGAACCATCAAGCTCGCCTCGGTGCAATCGGCGGAAGGGCAGGCGATCCTGCACTGGTTCGGCTTGCCCACCGACAGCTTCGCGACCTTGCTCTATGTCGAGGGGGCCGAGCTGTTCGTCCGCTCCGAGGCCATTGCACGAATCCTGCGCCAGTTGCCGGCGCCCTGGCCGCTGCTGGCGATCTTCCGTTTCCTGCCGCTGGGGTTTCGCGACTGGTGCTATGACCGAGTCGCGCTGAATCGCTACCGTCTCTTCGGCCGATATGACGTCTGTCTGATGCCGTCCCCCGACCATGAGGGGCGCTTCCTGAATGCCGATCGCTGAGTTGCGTCGATTTGCCTTGCTGGCCCGCTGGGGGCTGGCGCTGCTGTTCCTCTACCACGGTCTCGTGCCCAAGCTGCTCTGGCTGAGTGCCGACGAGAAACTGATGATCGCGGCCCACGGGCTGGCCCACGTCGAGCTGGTGGCGACCCTCGCCGGGCTGGCCGAGATCGTCATGGCGCTGATCCTGCTCGTGGTTCGCCAGTCGCGCTGGCCGCTCGTCGTGTCGGCGCTGCTGCTGGCCGGTCTGCTGCTGGACGTGGCGCTGTTCACGCCGGGCCTGCTGATCCAGGCCTTCAATCCCCTGTCCACCAATCTGGTGGCGCTGTGCCTCTGCCTGGTGGGGTGGTGGGCGGAAGCTCCGGTGCGAGGTGGACAATCCCCTGGCCTAGCTGACTGAGACCTTCGATGGCATCTCTCCTTTCCTCTAGGCAGCGTAATGCGCTGCGCATGGCTGCGCGCTTTGTCGCGCCTTACCGCTGGCGAGTGATGGGTGCCCTGTTGGCGCTGCTGTTCACTGCCGCCATTACCCTGTCGATGGGGCAGGGCATCCGTCTACTGGTGGACCAGGGGCTAGCTACCCAGTCAGAAGCGTCGCTGCGGCATTCGATCATGTTGTTCTTCGGCCTGGTGCTGGCCCTGGCGCTGGGTACCTTCACGCGCTTCTACCTAGTCTCGTGGATTGGCGAGCGCTTCGTGGCGGATATCCGCAAGCGCGTGTTCGACCATCTGATCCAGTTGCATCCGGGTTTCTACGAAAGCAATCGCGCGTCGGAAATCCAGTCCAGGCTCACTGCCGACACCACCTTGCTGCAGTCGGTGATCGGCTCCTCGCTGTCCATGGCATTGCGCAACGGCATCATGCTGGTGGGCGGCATCGGCCTGCTGTTCGTCACCAACCCGAAACTGACCGGCATCGTCCTGCTGGCGCTGCCGCTGGTGCTGGCACCCATCCTCCTCTTCGGCCGGCGGGTGCGCCGCCTCTCGCGGCAAAGCCAGGACCGTATCGCCGACGTCGGCAGCTACGTCGGGGAAACCCTGGGGCAGATCAAGACGGTGCAGGCCTACAACCATCAGGCGCAGGATCGCCAGCGTTTTGCTCTTACGGTGGAGGGGGCCTTCGACACCGCGCGCCGGCGTATCACCCAGCGTGCCTGGCTGATCACCCTGGTCATCCTGCTGGTGCTGGGTGCGGTGGGTGTGATGCTCTGGGTCGGCGGTACGGATGTGATCGCCGGGCGCATATCGCCCGGCGACTTGGCGGCCTTCGTCTTCTACAGCCTGATCGTGGGGGCGGCCTTCGGCGCCATCAGCGAGGTGATTGGCGAGCTGCAGAGCGCCGCCGGTGCCGCGGAGCGAATCGCCGAGCTGCTGCAGGCACGAAACGACATTCATGCTCCCGCGCAGGGGCAGGTGTCGCTGCCGGAGCGGGTCAGCGGTCGCATCGAGCTGGACGCAGTGCGCTTCGCCTATCCCGGTCGGCCGGAAGTGAACGCGCTGGACGGAGTCAGCCTGGACGTTCGCCCTGGTGAGACGCTGGCGCTGGTGGGGCCTTCCGGGGCGGGCAAGTCGACGGTCTTCGAGCTGTTGTTGCGCTTCTTCGATCCTCAGGGGGGAAGCATCCAGGTGGAGGGCGTGGAGCTGAAGCAGTTGGAGCCGAGCGATCTTCGTCGCTGCTTTGCGCTGGTTTCGCAGAATCCTGCGCTGTTCTACGGCAGCGTCGAGGACAACATCCGCTACGGTCGTCCCGAGGCCTCTGACGCCGACGTCGAAGCGGCCGCCCGCGCCGCCCATGCCCACGAGTTCATCACCCGCCTGCCGAAGGGTTACCAGACCCATCTGGGAGAGGGTGGCATCGGACTCTCTGGCGGCCAGCGACAGCGCCTGGCCATCGCGCGTGCATTGCTGGTGGACGCGCCCATCCTGCTGCTGGATGAAGCGACCAGCGCCCTGGATGCGGAAAGCGAGCACCTGATCCAACAGGCTCTGCCGGCATTGATGAGTGGGCGCACAACGCTGGTGATCGCCCACCGTCTGGCCACGGTGCAGAACGCTGACCGCATTGCGGTGATGGAGCGGGGCAGGGTGGTGGCGGTCGGTCGTCACGTGCAGCTGGTGGCCAGCAGTCCGCTCTATGCGCGGCTGGCGGAACTGCAGTTCGCGACCCAGGTGGGAGACGAAGTGGAGTAGCGGGCTTCTATATTGCGGGCAAGAAAAAAGGGGATGCCAATGGCATCCCCTTTTTCATTCAGGGCTGGCTTCAGACGACCGGTTTGGTCTCGTCCTTGGCTTCGTCCTTCTCTTCTTCCTCAGCCTTGGTCTCGGCTTCGGCCGGCGCTTGGGCTTCGGTCGCTTCGGCTGCTACTTGCTCAGGCTGTTCAGCCGGAGCTTCCACAACTTGTTCAACAGCTTCCTCGACCTTCTGCTCGGCAGCGACCACTTCCTCTTCCACACCAGCAATAGCGTGGGCGGCAGCGGATACTGGCTCGGCGGCGGCTACGGCTTCAACAGCCTGGGCGGCGCTTGCTTCGGCTTCCTTGGCCAAGCGCTCGGCTTCGCGCTGACGACGACGCACTTCACGCGGGTCGTTGGCGGCGCGGCCAGCGCTGGACGGCGCTTGCGCGGCTTCCTGAGCCTCTGGTGCGGCAACCGGAGCTTCCTCAACAGGAGCTGCGGCAGGGGCCTCTACCACGACTTCGGCGGGTGCTGCTTCAACGACCGGAGCTTCCACCGCAGCCGGGGCTTGCTCTACCACCGGAGCTTGTTCGGCAACCGGGGCGGCTTCAACAACGGTCTCGGCAACCACTGCTTCTGCGGCCGGCACTTCAACGACGGCTTCGGCAGCCGGGGTTTCCACTTGGGCCGGAGCTTCAGCGGTGGCTTCGGCAACCACTTCAGCGGCAACAACAGCGGTGGCGGCTACGGAAGCGGCCTGGACTGCGTCGGCCGGAGCGGCCTGTTCAGCGCCTTCTTCATCCGCGTCCAGCTCTTCGCCATTGGCTTCGCGCTGACGCTCGCGACGGTTGCTGCGACGACGCTGGCCACGGGAGCGGCGACGGGGACGCTCACCATCGGCGCCTTCCTGATCGTCGTCCTGCAGCAGTTCTTCGTTGTTCAGCAGTTCTTCGTCGACCACTTCAGCCTGGGCCACTTCGGCGCGCGGCTGGCGCTCCTCGCGGGGCTGACGCTCTTCACGCGGCTGACGTTCTTCGCGGGCCGGACGCTCAGCGCGCTCGCCACGCTCGCGACGACCTTCCTGGCCTTCGCGGGCTTCACGCGGCTGACGTTCTTCACGCGGCTGGCGCTCTTCGCGGGGTTGACGCTCCTCACGGGGCTGGCGCTCTTCACGCGGTTGACGCTCTTCGCGCGGCTCGCGGGCCTGGCGTTCCTCGCGCGGTTGGCGCTCTTCACGCGGCTGGCGCTCTTCGCGGGCCGGACGCTCAGCGCGCTCGCCGCGTTCGCGACGAGCTTCCTGGCCTTCACGGGCTTCGCGCGGCTGGCGCTCTTCACGCGGCTTGCGATCTTCCTCGCGACGGCCTTCACGACCTTCGCGGCCATCACGGCGGCGGTTCTGCTGGCGGCCGTTGCGACGCTCGTCACCGCGCGGCTGACGCTCGGCGGCAGGCTTCTCGGCTTCGACCTTGGGCTCTTCCTTGCCGGCGAACAGACCCACCAGGGACTTCACCAGGCCTTTGAACAGGCTCGGCTCCGGAGTCGGTGCGGGCGGTGCCAGCGGGGCGGCAGGAATCGGGGCCGGTGCAGGGCGCTCGGGGGATACGGTCTTCACCGCGGCTTCCTGGCGGACCAGAGTGCGGGTGGAGCTGACCTGCTGGACTTCTTCAGCCTCGGCCGGGGTCATTTCGTAGCTGGACTGGTTGCTTTGCACTTCCGGGCTGTCGTCGCGCAGGCGCTGGACTTCGAAGTGCGGGGTTTCCAGGTGGTCGTTCGGCAGGATGACGATGCGCGAACGGCTACGCAGCTCGATCTTGGTGATGCTGTTGCGCTTCTCGTTGAGCAGGAAGGCGGCAACCGGGATCGGCACCTGGGCACGTACTTCGGCGGTGCGGTCCTTGAGGGCTTCTTCCTCGATCAGGCGCAGGATGGCCAGCGACAGGGACTCGACGTCACGGATGATGCCCTGGCCGTCGCAACGGGGGCAGACGATGCCGCTGGTCTCGCCCAGGGACGGACGCAGGCGCTGACGGGACATTTCCAGCAGGCCGAAGCGGGAGATACGGCCGATCTGCACACGGGCGCGGTCGGCTTCCAGGGCTTCGCGGACTTTCTCTTCCACGGCGCGCTGGTTCTTGGCCGGGGTCATGTCGATGAAGTCGATGACGATCAGGCCGCCGATGTCACGCAGGCGTAGCTGGCGGGCGATTTCCTCGGCCGCTTCCAGGTTGGTCTGCAGGGCGGTTTCTTCGATGTCGCCACCTTTGGTCGCGCGCGCCGAGTTGATGTCGATGGACACCAGGGCTTCGGTCGGGTCGATAACGATGGAGCCGCCAGACGGCAGCTTCACTTCACGCTGGAAGGCGGTTTCGATCTGGCTTTCGATCTGGAAGCGATTGAACAGCGGAACGCTGTCCTGGTAGAGCTTGATCTTGCTCTGGTACTGCGGCATCACCTGGCGAATGAAGCTCAGGGCTTCCTCGTGGGCTTCGATGCTGTCGACCAGCACTTCGCCGATGTCCTGGCGCAGGTAGTCGCGGATGGCGCGGATGATGACGTTGCTTTCCTGGTAGATCAGGAACGGGGCGCCACGTTCACCGGAGGCTTCCTTGATGGCGCTCCAGAGTTGCAGCAGGTAGTCCAGGTCCCACTGCAGCTCTTCGCTGGAGCGGCCGAGACCGGCGGTGCGGACGATCAGGCCCATGTCGGCCGGAGCGTTGAGACCGTTCAGCGCTTCGCGCAGTTCGTTGCGCTCTTCGCCTTCGATGCGACGGGAGATGCCGCCGGCGCGGGGGTTGTTCGGCATCAGCACCAGGTAACGACCGGCGAGGCTGATGAAGGTGGTCAGGGCTGCGCCCTTGTTGCCGCGCTCTTCTTTCTCGACCTGGACAATGACTTCCTGGCCTTCGCTGAGCACTTCCTTGATGTTGATGCGGCCTTCAGGGGACTTCTTGAAGTATTCGCGGGAGATTTCTTTCAGGGGCAGGAAGCCGTGGCGCTCAGCGCCGAAGTCGACGAAGGCTGCCTCGAGGCTGGGCTCGATGCGAGTAATTCGGCCTTTGTAGATGTTGGCTTTCTTCTGCTCGCGGGCACCCGATTCGATGTCCAGGTCATACAGGCGTTGGCCGTCGACCAGAGCAACACGCAACTCTTCGGGTTGAGTCGCGTTAATCAGCATTCTTTTCATGTGGTACCAATAGGTTTCCGGGCTGCCGGAAACGGCGATTGGCGCACACGACTCTCGCGGTCGGTGTCAGGTGCGTGTCAGGGGTGGAGGCCACCCCAGTGTCCAGCGATTCCAGCCAAAGGGGCCGGAATCGCGACTACGTCTCCTGCTTGCTGTGTCGTGACAGAAGCACTTGTTCAGGAGGAGGAATCAACGGTCGGTAGCGGACGAAATGAAGCGTCTTGAAACTACGCAGTCCGACGGTTATGCATCTCCACCCTACACTTATCCCTTGAAAATCGGGTGCCGCTCGCTGAATCCGTAGCGGGTTGCATTTACCGCAATCTCCCATTGAAAGGGGCGATCACGCGTCATGGCTCAAGGCTTTGATTTCGGAAAATTCGCGGCCATTGCGGCGAATTTTCTGTCGGACGGCCTTACGTCCTGAAAGGGTTGCAGCGGTTGGGGTGGCAGATATGGCGAACACCCCGAAACCAGGCCGCTTTTGGCGGCGTTCGCGACTATAGCAGTAATCATTAAGTGCTTCAAATCCATAAAAAATTGTTATGATGCCCAGATGAATACTCCCGCCTCTCCAACCTCCGGCGTCCAGCTGCTTGAGGTTGCGCCGGAATATGCCGGCCAACGAATCGACAATTTCCTACGCACCCAGCTGAAAGGTGCGCCCAAGACATTGATTTATCGCATCCTTCGCAAAGGCGAAGTTCGCGTGAACAAGGGGCGCATCAAGCCTGAGTACAAGCTTCAAGCGGGCGACATCGTGCGGGTTCCTCCGCTGCGCCTGTCCGAGCCGGACGAGCCGGCTCCGGTTGCCCAGGGGATGCTGGAACGGCTGGAGGCCGCCATCGTCTACGAGGACAAGGCGCTGATCGTGCTGAACAAGCCGGCTGGCATCGCAGTCCACGGTGGCAGCGGTCTCAGTTTCGGCGTGATCGAGGCCTTTCGTCAGCTGCGTCCCGAAGCCAAGGATCTGGAGCTGGTGCACCGCCTGGATCGCGACACCTCCGGCCTGCTGATGATCGCCAAGAAGCGCAGCATGCTGCGTCACCTTCACGAGGCGCTGCGTGGCGATGGTGTCGACAAGCGTTACCTCGCGCTGGTGCGCGGCAGTTGGCCGACCTCGAAGAAGAAAGTCAGTGCGCCGTTGTTGAAGAACAACCTGCGCTCCGGCGAGCGGATGGTCGAGGTGAATCCCGAGGGCAAGGAAGCGCTGACCGAGTTCCGCGTCGTGCGTCGTTTCGGCGAGTTCGCCACGCTGGTGGAAGCCAGTCCGATCACTGGGCGTACCCACCAGATTCGTGTGCACGCCAAGCATGCCGGCCATTCCATCGCTGGTGACCCCAAGTACGGTGATGAGGATTTCACTCGCGAGATTCGCGAGCTGGGCGGCAAGCGCCTGTTCCTGCACGCACATTCCCTGGCGATCAGTCTTCCCGATGGCGGCGAACTGAAGCTGGAGGCTCCGGTAGACGAGATGTGGGAGAAAACCCTGGAGCGTCTCGGTGCCTGATTACCAGCTGCTTATCTTTGACTGGGACGGCACGCTGGTTGACTCCATTGCCCGTATTGTCGAGTCCATGCGTGTGGCGGCCGACGTGTCCGGACTGCCCTGGCGTGATGATGTCGCAATCAAGGGCATCATTGGTCTCGGTTTGCCGGAAGCCATCGCCACTCTCTATCCAGAGCTCGAGGATTCGCGCTGCATAGATGCATTCCGCCAGCGTTACGGTGAGCACTACGGTGCCCTGGAGCGCCAGCCTTCGCCCCTGTTCGAGGGGGTGGCGGAGGCGTTGGAGGCGTTTCGTGAGGAGGGCTATCGTCTGGCGGTGGCCACCGGCAAGAGTCGTCGCGGCCTTGATCAGGTGTTGGCGGGGCGCGGATGGCTGGAGTATTTCGACGTTACTCGCTGCGCGGATGAAACCGCGAGCAAGCCTGATCCGCGCATGTTGCAGGAAATCCTGGCGCATTGCGGGGTGGTGGCAGAGCTGGCTGTGATGGTGGGGGATTCGCCCTTCGATCTGCGCATGGCGCATCGGGCTGGGATGGATTCCGTGGCAGTGGGCTATGGTGCCCAGCCGCTTGCAGAGTTGCTCAAGGAGTCGCCGAAGTTGGCGATCGAGCGTTTCGAGGAACTGCGACACTGGCTGAGCGGTGATCTGAGCCGGCAATCCCGAGAGGTGGAGACCTATGTCTGACGAATGGAAAGAACCGGCTGCCGAAAAGACTGAAGAGAAGAGCTGGAAGCTGCTGGAAAAGGCCGTTCTGGCCGGTGTTCAGGAACAGCGTCGTGCGCGGCGCTGGGGTATTTTCTTCAAGCTTTTGACCTTCATTTACCTGTTTGTCGCCCTGGTGATGCTATCGCCGGCCTTCGATCTGCAGAAAAGTGCGGCGCGCGGCCAGGAGCACACTGCCCTGGTGGAAGTTCGCGGCATGATCGCCGATCAAGAGGCGGCCAGTGCCGACAACATCGTGACCAGTCTGCGCGCGGCCTTCGAAGACCCGAAGACCAAGGGTGTGGTGCTGCGCATCAATAGTCCGGGCGGCAGTCCGGTGCAGTCCGGCTATGTCTACGACGAGATTCGCCGGCTGCGCGAGGCGCACAAGGACATCAAGGTTTACGCCGTGATCGCTGATCTGGGGGCATCTGGTGCCTACTACATCGCCAGTGCTGCGGATGAGATCTATGCCGACAAGGCCAGTCTTGTCGGGTCCATTGGTGTTACCGCGGCGAGCTTTGGATTCGTCGATGCCATGGGCAAGCTGGGTGTTGAGCGCCGTGTCTATACCTCGGGCGAGCACAAGGCGTTCCTGGATCCTTTCCAGCCGCAGAAGCAGGAAGAAACCGAGTTCTGGCAAAACGTCCTGGACACCACTCACCAGCAGTTCATCGAGAGCGTGAAGAAGGGGCGTGGTGATCGGCTCAAGGTCGATGGCCATCCCGAATTGTTCAGTGGTCTGGTCTGGTCCGGTGAGCAGGCGCTGGAGCTGGGGTTGGTGGATAAGCTCGGCAATACCAGCTTTGTTGCTCGCGAAGTCATTGGTGCGAAGGAGATCGTCGACTACACCGTCCAGGAGTCTCCCTTCGATCGCTTCTCGAAGAAGTTCGGTGCCAGCGTGGCTGAGCGTCTCGCGCTTTGGATGGGGTTCCAGGGACCGAGTCTGCGTTGACGCTGGTAGTTGTCCTTTTGAAGAAAGCCCGGCCAGTGTCGGGCTTTCCTTTATATAGGGATCAGGGAATCTGCACGCCTTCGGCGAGCAGCATATCCACCAGTCGAATCAGGGGGAGGCCGACCAGGCTGGTGGCGTCCGCGCCTTCGGTGGCGCGGAACAGGCTCACGCCAAGGCCTTCTGCCTTGAAGCTGCCGGCGCAGTCGTAGGGTTGTTCCGCTTCCAGGTAGCGGCTGATGCGCGCTTCGTCCAAGTTGCGGAAGTGCACGGTGAATGGCACGCAATCGACTTGGTGTTGTCCGGTTTCGCTGTTCAGCAGTGCGAGGCCGGTCAGGAAGCTGACGCTGGTGCCGCTCGCGGCCAGCAATTGGTCGCGGGCGCGTTCGAAGTCGTGAGGCTTGCCGAGGATCTGTTCGCCCAGCACGGCGACCTGGTCGGAGCCGACGATCAGGTGATTCGGGTGTTGGCTGGCGAGGGCTCGGGCCTTCCCCAGGGCGAGGCGGCGCACCAGTTGTTCGGCGGATTCCTCAGGTTGGCGGCTTTCGTCGATAGCTGGAGCGCTCCAGGTAAAGGGGAGGCGCAGGCGTTCGAGCAGTTCGCGGCGATAGGGGGAGCTGGATGCGAGCACCAGGGGCAGCATTGGCGATCTCCGGGCTTGTGGGGTGGGCGATTCTATAGATGCGCTCCGGCTGCGGACAATGCGGAAATTCCTTTGACAGGGGAGGGGGTCATCCCTAGAATGCTGCGCCTATGTTGAATGGGCCGATTCCACCTCATGTAGATCCGCGCAAGTTGGCGGACCGCGAAGTCACTCTAGAGGGTGAGATCGCGCTCGCCAGCCTGGAGCGACTCTGCGACCCCCTTGCGGACAATGCGGGCAGCATTCATGCACGCTTGGCGTTTGGCCGTGATGAGCGTCGCGCTGTGGTCATCCACAGTCGGATCGACGTTGAGGTCAAGATGGTTTGCCAGCGTTGTCTAGAGCTGGTCGCCCTGAACATCCACAGCGAATGTGATTACGCCGTGGTGAGGGAAGGGGCTGACAGTCAGTCGCTGCCGAAGGGCTATGACGTGCTGGAAGTGGGAGAAGATCCGCTGGATCTGATGACTCTGGTCGAGGATGAGCTGTTGCTCGCCCTCCCCATAGTTCCGGCCCATGACCCTGAAGATTGCCAGCAGCCGGCGGGTCTCGATGAGCCCGAGCCGAGCGAGAACGAGGTTTCGCGGTCCAACCCGTTCAGCGTACTGGCGCAGTTAAAGCGTGACCCAAACGTTTAGGAGTTAATTGATTATGGCTGTTCAGCAGAACAAAAAATCCCGCTCGGCACGCGATATGCGTCGTTCCCACGATGCCCTCGAAGCCAACGCACTGTCCGTAGAGAAGAGCACCGGTGAAGTTCACCTGCGCCACCACGTTTCTCCGGACGGTTTCTACCGCGGTCGCAAAGTGGTCGACAAGGGCGCTGCCGAGTAATCCTTGGCTGCCTCGATCGTCGCGATTGATGCAATGGGCGGGGACTTCGGTCCCCGCTGCATTGTTCCAGCCAGCATCGCCTGTCTGGCTGAATTCCCCTCGCTTCACCTGGTCCTCGTCGGCCAAGCTCCCCTTCTTGAAGAACTAGTCGCCCGCATTCCAGCGGTTGATCGCCAGCGCTTGCAAATCGAGCATGCCAGCGAAGTGATCGCCATGGATGAGCGCCCGGCGCAAGCCTTGCGTGGCAAACCGGATGCCTCGATGCGCGTCGCGCTCGATCTGGTGCGAAACGGTCGTGCCCAGGCCTGCGTCAGTGCCGGCAACACCGGCGCATTGATGGCGCTTTCCCGCTATGTTCTGAAAACCTTGCCCGGCATCGATCGTCCGGCCATGGTCAGCGCCATTCCCACGGCTCGTGGCCACTGCCACCTGCTGGATCTGGGTGCCAATGTCGATTGCAGTGCCGAACATCTCTATCAGTTTGCGGTGATGGGGGCGGTCGCTGCCGAGGCTTTGGGCACTGCTAGTCCTCGGGTGGCGCTGCTGAACGTCGGCACCGAAGACATCAAGGGCAACCAGCAGGTCAAGTTGGCGGCGAGCCTGCTGCAGCAGGCCGAGGGTCTTAACTACATCGGCTACATCGAGGGCGACGGCCTGTATCGTGGTGATGCAGACGTGGTGGTGTGTGACGGTTTCGTCGGCAACATCCTGCTGAAGTCCAGCGAGGGGTTGGCTTCGATGATCTCCTCGCGCATGGAGGCCTTGTTCAATGAGAGTCTCGGCTCGCGCATGGTGGGTGCATTGGCGCTGCCGTTGTTGCGCCGCCTGCGTACCGATCTGACGCCTGCGCGCCACAATGGAGCCAGCTTCCTCGGGTTGCAGGGCATCGTCATCAAGAGCCATGGCTCGGCTGGTTCGGATGGTTTCCAGAGTGCCATTCGTCGCGCGTTGATCGAGGTTCGGGAGAATCTGCCGCAGCGTCTTCACGGCCGTCTGGAGCATCTGTTGCTGTAGGATGTGACCACTATCGGCAGCTTGTCATCCAACTGTCAGTTTCCTGCGCTTGGCTATGCCGGGCGTCAATCTCCCTATACCGACAGATAAGGGACCTCACTTAATGTCCGCATCCCTCGCTTTCGTTTTTCCCGGTCAGGGCTCCCAGTCTCTGGGCATGCTGGCCGAGCAGGGGGGCCAGCAAAAGCTGGTCCTGGATACCTTTGCCGAAGCCTCCGAGGCACTCGGTTATGACCTCTGGGCGCTGACCCAGCAAGGTCCGGAAGAACAGCTCAATCAAACCGACAAGACCCAGCCCGCCATCCTCACCACCTCCATTGCCCTGTGGCGCCTGTGGCTGGCTGAAGGCGGTGCGCGTCCCGCCTACGTTGCTGGTCATAGCCTGGGCGAATACTCCGCCCTGGTAGCTGCGGGCAGCCTGGGCTTCGCCGATGCGGTGAAGCTGGTCGAGCGCCGCGGTCAGCTGATGCAGCAGGCCGTACCGGCAGGGCAGGGCGGCATGGCTGCCATTCTCGGCCTGGAAGATGCTGACGTGCTGGCCGCCTGTGCCGAAGCCGCCCAGGGCGAAGTGGTCAGTGCCGTGAACTTCAACGCGCCTGGTCAGGTGGTGATCGCTGGTTCCGCTGCCGCGGTCGAGCGTGCCATCGAGGCTTGCAAGGCTCGTGGCGCCAAGCGCGCCATGCCGCTGCCGGTGAGTGTCCCGTCCCATTGCGCGCTGATGAAGCCTGCTGCCGAACGCTTCGCCGAATCGGTCGAAGCCTTGGCCTGGCAATCTCCGCAGATTCCGCTGGTGCAGAACGTCAGCGCGGCAGTAGTGGCCGATCTTTCCGA
Source organism: Pseudomonas sp. BN411 (assembly GCF_029871235.1). Taxonomy (GTDB): domain Bacteria; phylum Pseudomonadota; class Gammaproteobacteria; order Pseudomonadales; family Pseudomonadaceae; genus Metapseudomonas. The sequence continues at coordinate 23,705 of NZ_SSOM01000027.1, read as the reverse complement.
GCTCAAGCGTGACCTGCTGGCCCAGCTGTACAGCCCGGTTCGCTGGGTCGAGTCGATGGTGAGCCTGTCCGAGCGTGGCGTTACCGACCTTGTCGAGTGCGGCCCGGGCAAGGTGCTGTCTGGCCTGAACAAGCGCTGCGTGAAGGGTGTCAACACCCACAACCTGGATACCCCTGATGCTTTCGCAGCCGCCCGTGCTGCGCTGGCCTGAACAAGGAGAAGACCTATGAGTCTGCAAGGTAAGGTGGCATTGGTCACCGGTGCGAGCCGTGGCATTGGCCAGGCTATCGCCCTCGAACTGGGCCGTCAGGGCGCCGTGGTAATCGGCACTGCGACCTCCGCTTCCGGCGCTGAGCGCATCGCCGAGTTCCTCAAGGAAAACGGCATCGAAGGTGCCGGTCTGGTACTCGACGTCAGCAGTGACGAATCGGTCGCCAGCACCCTGGAACACATTCAGCAGCACCTCGGTCAGCCGCTGATCGTGGTGAACAACGCCGGCATCACCCGCGACAACCTGATGCTGCGCATGAAAGACGACGAATGGTTCGACGTCATCAACACCAACCTCAACAGCCTGTACCGCCTGTCCAAGGCCGTCCTGCGTGGCATGACCAAGGCTCGTTGGGGGCGCATCATCAACATCGGTTCGGTGGTGGGTGCCATGGGTAACGCCGGCCAGACCAACTACGCCGCAGCCAAGGCCGGCCTGGAAGGTTTCAGCCGCGCTCTGGCGCGTGAAGTCGGCTCCCGCGCCATCACCGTCAACTCGGTGGCTCCGGGCTTCATCGACACCGACATGACCCGTGAGCTGCCAGAAGCCCAGCGCGATGCGCTGCTCACCCAGATTCCGCTGGGTCGTCTGGGCCAGGCCGAAGAGATCGCCAAGGTAGTGGGATTCCTCGCTTCCGACGGCGCTGCCTATGTCACCGGCGCTACCATTCCGGTGAACGGCGGCATGTACATGAGCTGAATGTGACGAATCCCTTCAGGAAGCTGTCATATGCCCTGTCTAGAATTCGCTATAAGAGTGCAGTCGGGTTATAGACATTTCGTTGCGGCGATCCTGAAAGGGTTCAGGCGTTCAGCTTGAAATGCGGAAAACCCTTTCTATACACTGCAGCCCCAGCTGCACGGATTTTTCCATAGGAGTGAAAACAAGGTATGAGCACCATCGAAGAACGCGTCAAGAAAATCGTCGCCGAGCAACTGGGCGTCAAAGAAGACGAAGTCACCAACAGCGCTTCCTTCGTTGAAGACCTGGGCGCCGACTCCCTTGACACCGTTGAGCTGGTGATGGCTCTGGAAGAGGAATTCGAGACCGAAATCCCGGACGAGCAAGCCGAGAAGATCACCACCGTTCAGGAAGCCATCGACTACATCAACGCCCACGCGCAGTAATGTAGTCGTCGGTTACCCGACGCGGAAAAGCCGCACGACCCGATTGGGCGTGCGGCTTTTCTTTAGCCGATTGTTGAAAAACCACGGATTGCGCGTTACCTGCCGGGCTTTTCAACAGTCTGTTAATCCGAATCAACCGCCGTGTAGAGATTGAAGAAGGAGATCGCTGTGTCGCGTAGACGCGTCGTGGTCACTGGCCTTGGCATGCTGTCGCCGCTGGGTACCGATGTATCGAGCAGCTGGCAGGGAATTCTGGCTGGCCGTAGTGGCATTGGCCTGATCGAGCATATGGACCTGTCTGCCTATTCCACCCGTTTCGGTGGTTCGGTGAAGGGGTTCAATGTCGAGGAGTATCTGTCGGCCAAGGAAGCGCGCAAGCTCGACTTGTTCATCCAGTATGGCCTCGCAGCGAGCTTCCAGGCTGTTCGTGATTCCGGTCTCGAAGTCACCGACGCCAATCGCGAGCGCATCGGTGTGGCCATGGGCTCCGGCATCGGCGGCCTGACCAACATCGAGAACAACTGCAAATCCCTGCACGAGCAAGGGCCGCGCCGGATCTCCCCGTTCTTCGTTCCGGGCTCGATCATCAACATGGTGTCCGGCTTCCTGTCGATCCACCTGGGCATCCAGGGACCGAACTACGCCATTGCCACCGCGTGCACCACAGGCACCCACTGCATCGGTATGGCCGCTCGCAACATCGCCTATGGCGAGGCGGACGTCATGGTCGCCGGTGGTTCCGAAATGGCCGCCTGCGGCCTCGGCCTCGGTGGCTTCGGCGCAGCCCGTGCGCTGTCGACCCGCAATGACGATCCGACCCGCGCCAGCCGTCCATGGGACAAGGGTCGCGACGGATTCGTGCTGTCCGACGGTGCCGGCGCGCTGGTCCTCGAGGAGCTGGAACACGCCAAGGCACGTGGCGCGACCATCTATGCCGAGCTCATTGGTTTCGGCATGAGTGGCGACGCCTACCACATGACTTCTCCGCCGGAAGATGGCGCCGGTGCCGCCCGTTGCATGAGCAATGCCCTGCGCGATGCCGGCCTGAATGCCGACCAGGTGCAATACGTCAACGCCCACGGAACCTCCACTCCGGCCGGCGACGTGGCTGAAGCCATGGCGCTCAAGTCGGTGTTCGGCGATCACGCCTACAAGTTCGCGGTCAGCTCCACCAAGTCCATGACCGGCCACCTGCTGGGTGCGGCGGGCGCGGTGGAGGCGATCTTCAGCGTGCTGGCCCTGCGCGACCAGGTTGCGCCGCCCACCATCAACCTGGAAGAGCCGGACGAAGGCTGCGATCTCGACTTCGTGCCTCACGAAGCGCGTTCCATGCCTATGGATATCGTGCTGTCCAACTCGTTCGGCTTCGGCGGCACCAACGGTTCCCTGGTATTCCGCCGGTTCATCGGCTGATGCCGAACTGGGTCGACGGTCACCCGGCCGAGTCTCTTTCCATCAAGGATCGCGGCCTGGCTTACGGCGATGGGCTTTTCGAGACCATCGCCGTGCGTGCCGGACGACCCCCGCTTCTCGAGTACCACATGGCCCGCCTGGCCGAAGGTTGCCGGCGCCTCGGTATTCCACTGGATCTCCAACTGATGCGCACCGAGCTGCTGGCTTTTTCAGCCGGGCTGGGTGAAGGCGTCGCCAAGTTGATGATCACCCGCGGCGAAGGCTTGCGCGGCTATGCGCCACCCCCTGTGGCGTTGCCTCGACGCATCCTGCAGAGCAGTCCGTTCCCGGCTTATCCGGACGGTAATGGGGAAGAGGGCGTCCAGCTCTTTCCCTGCACGACTCGTCTTGCCGAGCAGCCCCTGCTTGCCGGTCTCAAACACTTGAATCGACTGGAGCAGGTGTTGGCCCGGAACGAATGGCAGGGCAGCGAGTTTGCCGAGGGTCTGATGCGTGACCAGTCCGGTCGCGTAATCGAAGGTGTTTTCAGCAACCTGTTCATCGTGCGTGGTGGCGTGCTGGTCACTGCGGACCTTTCGCGCTGTGGCGTGGCCGGCGTGATGCGAGCAGCCTTGCTCGACAGCGCCAGGGCGGAAGGCCTGAAGGTCGAAGTACGTGATATCCCTTTCGAGGACTTCCTCCAGGCTGACGAGGTGTTCCTCTGCAACAGCCTCTTCGGCATTTGGCCGGTGCGTTCTGTAACAGGCCATCACTGGCCGGTCGGCCCGCTGACCCGTAAACTTCAGGCCATCGCCCGCGATCTACTGGACATCTGATTCGTGATACGCAAATTCCTGCTGATGCTGGAGGCAGGCCTGCTTCTGGCTGGCTTGCTCGTCGCCTTTGCCGGCTGGCAGCAGAGCGTCACCCTTGAGCAACCCCTGAACATCTCCGCCGAAAGGATGCTGGACGTGCCGGCCGGCGCCACGCCAGGCGGCCTGCTCAACCGTCTGGAAGAGGAGGGGGTGCTGAACAATGCCTTCTGGCTCCGCCAATACTGGCGCTTCAACCTGGCCAACGAGTCCTTGCACAGCGGTGAATACCGTCTGACTCCGGGAATGAGCGCCGGCGACCTGCTGGGGCTCTGGCAGCGCGGTGACGTGGTGCAGTACAGCCTTACCCTGGTTGAAGGCTGGAACTTCCGTCAGGTGCGTGCGGCCTTGGCCAAGCAGGCCAAGCTGGAGCAGACCCTGGCCGATGTCAGCGACGCCGAGCTGATGGCTCGTCTCGGCCGCCCGGGCGAGTACCCGGAAGGCCGCTTCTTCCCCGATACCTATCGCTTTGTGCGTGGCATGCGCGATATCGACCTGCTGAAGCAGGCGCGTGATCGTCTCGACCAGGTCCTCGCCGAGGAGTGGGGCAAGCGCGCGGATCGGCTGCCCTATAACGATTCCTACCAGGCGTTGATCATGGCTTCCCTGGTTGAGAAGGAAACCGGCGTCCCGGCCGAGCGCGGGCAGATCGCCGGTGTCTTCGTACGCCGCCTCAATACCGGGATGCTGCTGCAGACTGACCCGACTGTGATCTATGGTCTAGGTGAGCGCTACAACGGCAACCTGACTCGCGACCATCTGCGCGAGCCGACGCCTTACAACACCTACGTCATCAGTGGTCTGCCGCCGACTCCGATTGCCCTTGCCGGCCGCGAGGCCATCCACGCCGCATTGCATCCGGCTGCGGGCAAGAGCCTCTATTTCGTCGCCCGCGGCGACGGCAGCCATGTATTCTCCGAGACCCTGGGCGAGCACAACCAGGCCGTGCGTGACTTCCAGTTGAAGCGCCGCAACGGCTACCGCTCCAGCCCAACCCCGCAATGAAAAAGGACACCCAGTGAGCGGTCTGTTCATCACATTGGAAGGCCCGGAAGGTGCCGGTAAAAGCACCAATCGCGAATACCTCGCCGAGCGTCTGCGCAGTCACGGCATCGAGGTCGTGCTGACCCGCGAGCCGGGCGGTACGCCGCTGGCCGAGCGCATCCGCGAGCTGCTGCTGACCCCCAGCGACGAAACGATGGGTGTCGATACTGAATTGCTGCTGGTATTCGCCGCTCGCGCCCAGCACCTGGAAGGTGTGATCAAACCTGCGCTGGCCCGTGGTGCTGTGGTGCTCTGTGATCGTTTCACCGATGCCACCTACGCCTATCAGGGTGGTGGTCGTGGCTTGCCCAAGGAGCGCATCGCACTGCTGGAAAATTTCGTCCAGGGCGACCTTCGTCCCGATCTGACTCTGGTGTTCGATCTGCCCGTGGAGATCGGCCTGACCCGCGCGGCTGCTCGTGGCCGCCTCGATCGCTTTGAGCAGGAGAAACGCAGTTTCTTCGAGGCCGTGCGCCAGACCTACTTGCAGCGTGCACAGGCCGCCGCCGACCGCTACAAGGTGATCGACGCTTCGCTGCCGCTGGCCGAGGTGCAGGCCAATCTCGACAAATTGCTGCCTGAGTTGCTGGAGCGTTGCGATGGCTGAGGCCTATCCTTGGCAGGACGCACTTTGGCAGCAGCTGGCGGGCCGTCCGCGGCACGCCCATGCCTATCTGCTGCACGGTCCTTCCGGCATTGGCAAGCGCGCTCTGGCCGATCGTCTGATGGCGCGCCTGCTCTGCCAGAACCCGGCTGGGCTTGATGCCTGCGGCCAGTGCAAGGCCTGTCTGCTACTGGCAGCCAACACCCATCCGGACGCCTTCGTGTTGGAACCGGAGGAGGTCGACAAGGCCATTCGAGTCGACCAGGTGCGCGAACTGGTTGGGTTCGTGGTCCAGACCGCGCAGCTCGGTGGGCGCAAGGTGGTGCTGCTGGAACCGGCCGAGGCGATGAACATCAACGCTTCCAATGCCCTGCTCAAGAGTCTGGAAGAACCCTCGGGCGATACCGTGTTGCTGTTGATCAGCCACCAGCCCAGCCGCCTCCTTCCGACCATCAAGAGCCGTTGCGTGCAACAGGCTTGCCCATTGCCCAGCGCCGCCCAGAGCTTGGCCTGGCTGGGAAGCGCGTTGCCGGACGCATCCCCCGACGAACTGCGTGAATTGCTGGTGCTGGCCGGCGGCTCGCCGTTGTCGGCCCTGCGCCTGGAAGGGCAGGGTGTGCGGGCTCAGCGCGGCGAAGTGGTGGAGGGCGTGAAGAAGCTGCTCAAACAGCAAGTAGGCGCCAGCCAGTTGGCCGAGGGCTGGAATGCCGTGCCTCTGCCCCTGCTGTTCGACTGGTTCTGCGACTGGGCACAGCTGATGCTGCGCTTCCAGCTCACCCGTGATGAGGCGGGGCTGGGGTTGAACGATATGCGCAAGGTGGTGCAGTACCTCGCGGAGAAGGCCCCGCAGCACAAGGTCCTGGCCATGCAGGACTGGTTGCTGCAGCAGCGGCAGAAAGTCCTGAACAAGGCCAACCTCAATCGTGTGTTGCTTCTCGAAGCGCTACTGGTGCAGTGGGCAAGCCTGCCCGGGCCGGGCTAGAATCGTTGGCTGAACCAGCTTTCCAGGAAAACCGCATGAGCCTGCCGCCGAATCTGGGCCCGCGTAACGGGATCCTGTCCTTGACCATCAAGGACAAGTCCGTGCTGTATGCCGCCTACATGCCGTTCATCAAGAACGGTGGCCTGTTCATTCCGACCAACAAGACCTACAAGCTGGGCGACGAAGTATTCATGCTGCTCAACCTGATGGATGAGCAGGAGAAAATCCCGGTCGCCGGCAAAGTGGTCTGGATCACCCCCAAGGGCGCCCAGGGCAACCGCGCCGCGGGCATCGGCGTCCAGTTCAACGATGGCGACAGCGGCGCACGCAACAAGATCGAGACCTACCTCGCCGGCGCCCTCAAGTCCGACCGTCCCACCCATACGATGTAACCGGCCGTCGGGCTCCGGCTGCAAGCGGCAGGCTTGAAGCTTGGCGCCTGCGCCTGGAGCTTGAAGCATGTTGATCGACTCCCATTGCCACCTGGACCGCCTCGACCTGGCGGCCCATGATGGCTCCCTCGATGCCGCCCTCGACGCCGCCCGTGCTCGCGGTGTCAGCCAGTTCCTCTGCATTGGCGTGAGCGCCGATAACGCGGCGGCGGTGAAGTCCCTCGCCGAGCGTTACGACGACGTGCATTGCTCCGTCGGCGTTCACCCACTGGACCTGCAGCCGGGCGAATCCCTCGCGCTGGACTGGTTGCTTGGGGAGCTGGAACACCCGCGTGTAGTAGCAATCGGTGAGACGGGCCTGGACTATTACTACGAGCCTGAAGCCGCCGAACTCCAGCAGCAGGCATTCCGTCTGCACCTGGAGGCTGCGAAGGTGACTGGCAAGCCGGTCATCGTGCATACCCGTGAAGCCCGTGCCGACACCCTTGCCCAGCTGCGCGATGCGGCGCTGCCCCAGGCCGGTGTGCTGCATTGCTTCACCGAGGATTGGGAGATGGCCCGCGCCGCGCTCGATCTCGGTTTCTATATTTCGCTCTCCGGCATCGTCACGTTCCGCAATGCAGATGCCCTGCGAGAAGTGGCCCGCCAGGTACCGGCCGACCGTCTGCTGGTGGAAACCGATTCGCCTTATCTCGCCCCGGTGCCTTACCGCGGCAAGCCCAACCTGCCGCAATACGTGCGTGAGGTGGCAGAGTTCCTTGCCGATTTGCGAGGCGTTTCGTACGAAGCATTCGCCGAGCAGACCGGCGAGAACTATCTGCGCTTGTTCCCCCTCGCGCGACGCGGCTGAAGCGGTCTCCCTCGGCTGCCGACAAAAGCCGCGCGCAAAAAAAACCCGGGTTCTGGGGGATGAATCCGGGTCAAGACCATTAGGAGTAAAACAAAGGAACGCGATCCACGGTTCCTCGACTGGCTGGGCACTTGGGGGGAGATGCCGCGCGCCAGTAAGAAGAAGTATTGGCCATTATCCCCACGCGTCCAGATAGCCCAGTGGCGTTTCTTAAACCTATTTGGAATACAGCGGCCTCGGCTGAGTCCTCATGTGTCTGCCATCTGGCGTACCAGCCCAAGCGTCTCGTCCAGCACGCGGAATTCGGTGTAGAAGTGCGGCGAGAAGCGGATTCCGCCACCGCGCTGGGCGCAGACCACCTGCTCGGCGCGCAGGCGTTCGAACAGCGCCTGGTTGTCCCATCCGTCCAGGCGGAAGCTGAGAATGCCGGCACGGCGCAGCGGATTCAGCGGGCTCAGCAATTGCACGCCAGGAATCCGGACGAGACCGTCCTGCAGCCATTGCACGCGCTCGGCCAGGTCTTTCGCCACTTGTTCCATACCGACCTCTTCCAGCAGGGACAGGCTCGCCTCCAGCGCCATGGCGCCCAGCATATTGGGGCTGCCGCATTCGAAACGGCGTGCGGTGCGTGAGGGCTCCCAGTCGGAGCGTTCGTAGTCACCGGGATGTTCCAGCATGTGCCAGCCGTACTCGTGGAGCTTCAGTTGATGGCGCAGGTCGGCGCGGCAATAGAAGACTCCGAGGCCTTCCGGACCCAGCATCCACTTGTGCCCATCGGCCATGGCGAAGTCGCAATCGATGGCCTGGACGTCAAAGGGCAGGGCGCCCAGTTGCTGGATGGCGTCGACGCAGAAGAGCACCCCACGCTTGCGGCACTCCTGGCCGAGGCGGTGGAGGTCCAGGCGCAGGCCGCTGGCATATTGCACAGCGCTGATGGACATCAGGCGGGTGCGGGGGCCAATGGCGGCGATCAGGGCTCCTTCCGGATCGGGGCCATTCAGTGGCACCTGGAGGGTATCCACGCCGAAGCGTTTCAGTGCTTCCCAGACGACCCGGTTGGAGGGGAACTCCTGGTCGCTGATGACGACCTGATCGCCTGCACTCCAATCCAGACCAAAGGCAACGAAAGACAGGGCTTCCGATGTATTCTTGACCAGTGCAAGATCGGCCGTGGTCGGAGTGTTCAGCAGTCTGGCCAGACGTTCGCGCAGACGACGCTCTACTATCAACCAGTCTGGATAGTCCCTTGCGCCAAGGCGACAGTTCTCTTCGGCGAAGCTCTGGACCGCGCGGGTCGCGCGTTTCGGCCAGGGCGCGACGGCGGCATGGTTGAGATAGCGGAGCCCATCGGCGTGGGCAAACTCATCTTGCAATAAGCTCATAGTCGGATGATCCGTGCATTTTTACGCCAGATAGGCATAATACGCGGCTTGATTTTTGACCCCACAGTCCCTTTATGCAGAAAGAACCCCGTAAAGTCCGTGAGTTCCGCCGCCGCGAGCAGGAAATTCTCGACACCGCCCTGAAGCTCTTCCTCGAAGAGGGCGAAGACAGCGTTACCGTCGAGATGATCGCCGACGCAGTGGGTATCGGCAAAGGCACCATCTACAAGCATTTCAAGTCCAAGGCGGAGATCTATCTGCGCCTGATGCTCGACTACGAGCGTGACCTGAACGCGCTGTTCCATTCCGCTGATGTGGACCGTGACAAGGAGGCGCTATCGCGCGCTTACTTCGAGTTCCGCATGCGTGACCCGCAGCGCTATCGCCTGTTCGACCGCCTGGAAGAGAAGGTGGTGAAGAACAGCCAGGTTCCGGAGATGGTCGAGCAGCTGCACAAGATCCGCGCGTCCAACTTCGAGCGACTCACCCAGCTTATCAAGGGCCGTATCGCCGAAGGCAAGCTGGAAGACGTGCCGCCGTACTTCCATTACTGCGCTGCCTGGGCCCTGGTGCATGGCGCTGTCGCGCTCTACCACTCGCCGTTCTGGAGCAACGTGCTGGAGGATCAGGAAGGCTTCTTCCAGTTCCTCATGGACATCGGCGTGCGCATGGGCAACAAGCGCAAGCGCGAGGCCGAGTCGCCCGCCGGCTGACGTATTCAGTGCGCCTATAACGCGGTCTCGGATATGTGCTGTAGAGGCCGCGGGGATATACTCCGGTGTACCACATGCCGGAGCGTCCCATGATCGTCGACCGCCAAGGCAGGCGCTTCCGCAACCTGCGAATCAGTCTGACTGCCGCCTGCAACTACGCCTGTACTTACTGCGTGCCAGACGGCAAACGACTGGTGGCGGCACAGGATGAACTCTCCGCCGAGGCCATGGTTCGTGGCGTGGCCTACCTCATCGAAGCCGCCGGCATAGAACGCCTTCGGATCACCGGCGGCGAACCGCTGGTGAGTCCCAAACTCGATCCTTTCCTCCGCGAAGTCAGCAAGCTCGGCCTCGATGACATCAGCATCACCAGCAACGGTCAGCTGCTGTCCCGCAAATTGCCGCTGCTGTTGGACTGCGGCATCCGCCGCCTGAATATTTCCCTCGATACCCTGAACGCCGACGAGTTCCGCAGCATCGCCCGAGGCGGTGACCTCGCCACGGTGCTCAAGGGGCTCGACGAGGCGAGGGCGGCCGGCCTCAAGATCAAGATCAACATGGTCCCGCTGCGCGGCAAGAACCTCGACCAGGTGCTGCCGTTGCTGGACTACTGCCTGGAGCGTGGCTTCGAGCTGCGCTTTATCGAGCTGATGCGCATGGGGCATCTGGCTCGCGATCCCAACACGTTCCACCAGCAGTTCGTGGGACTGGAAGAGTTGCTGGCGCTGATCCGCGCCAGCCATGAGTTCGTCCAGGCCGATGCGCCGCTGGACGCCACGGCCATTCGTTATCGCGTTCCGGGTGAGGGCTACTTCGGGGTGATCGCCAACGAGAGCGTGCCGTTCTGTCGGACCTGTTCGCGCCTTCGCCTGTCTTCCACTGGGTGGCTGCATGGCTGCCTTTCTTCGAGCAATCGCCATTACGTCGGCGACCTACTGGAGAAGCCCCGGCACGAAGCACTACCGGCGTTGCAGCGACTGCTGGTAAAGGCCTTGGCCGACAAACAGGACATCGCGTTTTCAGGCGGCGTCACTGTGATGAAGATCATCGGCGGTTGATGGCGCGGAAGCTGCATTGGTTCTCTATCCGCCGGTTTTTCGTCGCCGGCGCCTGGAGGACACACGATGCGTAGTTTGATTCTGTTGTTGGCGCTTCTCGGCCTGGCCGGCTGCATGAAGGTCAGCGACATGGCCGAGGGCACTCGCGAGCAGCTGAGCGATGCTGGATTCCTGGACCACAGTGAGACCCGCCGCGCCAGCCCGTGGCGCCTGCAGCCTGACTCCTTCATCTTCATTGCCCAGGGCTACTTCGTACCGCCGGGTTCCGCTTACCCGCGCCCCAATGTGGTGGCCGAGGAGGCGTTCAACGGCTTCGTCGAGTACTTCCCCATGGTGCGCCGTGCAACGGGGCCGGCCGGCCTGGAAGAGGCCATGGGCCAGGCTCGTGCGGTTGGTGCGCACTACCTGCTGTACGCACGCTTCGCCAGCGCCGACGACCGCATTGGCACGGTCGAGGAGTGGGAAGATCAGGAAGCGCTGGACCGTCTCGGTCGCGACCGTGGCGTAATCCAGCTGATGCTGATCGAAACCAATACCCGTTATCTGGTGGACTCCGCGCGAATCCGCAATCGTGGCGGTTTTCTGACGTTCTACGACTCCAAACCTGAGGACCTGATCGGGCCGCCGCTGGAGGAGTATGCTCGCAGCCTGATCGGATTGAGTCGTTGAGGAGATTGAAATGAGCGATCCCGGCAAGGCCGGCGACCTGCTGGCGCAGATACCCAAGGGCGACAAGCCCGGCGGCGCGCCCGTTCATCTGTGGAACCCGCCGTTCTGTGGCGACATCGATATGCGCATCGCCCGGGACGGCACCTGGTTCTATTTGGGCACGCCGATCGGCCGCAAGCCCATGGTCAAGCTGTTTTCCAGTGTGATCCGCAAGGATGGCGCGGACTATTTCCTGGTCACGCCCGTCGAGAAGGTGGGTATCCAGGTGGAAGACGCACCCTTCGTGGCCGTTCAACTGCAGGTCGAGGGGGCAGGGGAGGAGCAGCAGCTGCGCTTCATTACCAATGTGGAGGACGAGGTAGTGGCGGGTGCGGTGCATCCGCTACGGGTCGAGCTGGACCCGGAGACCCAGGAGCCCTCACCCTATGTGCTGGTGCGTACCAACCTGGAGGCGCTGATCCATCGCAATGTCTTCTATCAGCTGGTGGAGTTGGCAGAGCCGCGTGAGATCGATGGCATCACGTGGCTTGGTGTGTGGAGCGGTGGGGAGTTCTTCCCTATCGGACCGCTGCCGGAATAGCCGGAAGGCGGACATGAAAAAGGCTCCCGAGGGAGCCTTTTTCGTGCCTGCATTACATGTTGGGGTAGTTCGGGCCGCCGGTGCCTTCCGGGGCTACCCAGGTGATGTTCTGGGCTGGGTCCTTGATGTCGCAGGTCTTGCAGTGGACGCAGTTCTGGGCGTTGATCTGGAAGCGCTTGGCGCCATCTTCCTGAGTCACCACTTCGTACACGCCAGCCGGGCAGTAGCGCTGCGCCGGTTCATCGTACAGCGGCAGGTTCTTCGCGATCGGGATGCTCGCGTCGGCCAGCTTCAGGTGGCAGGGTTGTTCCTCTTCATGGTTGGTGTTGGAGAGGAATACCGAGCTCAGCTTGTCGAAGCTGATCTTGCCGTCCGGCTTCGGATAGTCGATGCGCTGGGACTGGGCTGCCGGCTTCAGGCAGGCATAGTCCGGCTTGTTGTCGTGCAGGGTGAACGGGAGCTTGCCGCCGAACCAGTTCTGGTCGACGTAGTTGAACGCACCGCCAACCAGGGCACCGTACTTGTGAATCGCCGCGCCAAAGTTACGGCTGCGGAACAGTTCGTCGTACAGCCAGCTGGACTTGAAGGCGTCGACATAGTTGGTCAGCTCGTCACCACCTTCCTTGCCAGCGGCCAGGGCGGCGGCCACGGATTCGGCGGCCAGCATGCCGGACTTCATGGCGGTGTGGCTGCCCTTGATCTTGGCGAAGTTCAGGGTGCCCAGGTCACAGCCGATCAGCGCGCCGCCCGGGAAGACCATTTTCGGCAGCGAGTTCAGGCCGCCTTTGCAGATGGCGCGGGCGCCGTAGGCAACGCGCTTGCCGCCTTCCAGGTACTGCTTGATCACCGGGTGGTGCTTGTAGCGCTGGAACTCGTCGAAGGGCGACAGGTAGGCGTTGGCGTAGGACAGGTCGATGATCAGGCCTACGACCACCTGGTTGTTTTCCAGGTGATAGAGGAAGGAGCCACCGGTATTCTCGGTGCCCACGATGTCCATCGGCCAGCCGGCGGTGTGGACTACCAGGCCGGGTTGATGCTTGGCCGGGTCGATGTCCCAGATTTCCTTGATGCCGATGCCGTAGTGCTGGGCGTCGGCTTCGGAGTCCAGGTTGTACTTCTTGATCAGCTGCTTGCCGATGTGGCCACGGCAGCCTTCGGCGAACAGGGTGTACTTGGCGCGCAGTTCCATGCCGGGGGTGTAGTAACCCTCTTTCGGGTTGCCTTCACGGTCCACACCGAGGTCGCCGGTGATGATGCCGCGTACCACGCCATTCTCGTCGATCAGCGCTTCCTGGGCGGCGAAGCCCGGGTAGATCTCAACGCCCAGGCCTTCGGCCTGCTGGGCCAGCCAGCGGCAGAGATTGCCCAGGGAGATGATATAGTTGCCCTCGTTGTGCATGGTCTTGGGCACGAACAGATCGGGAACCTTGATTGCGGAGTCGGCATCCTTGAGCATATAGATGTCGTCGCGGGTTACCGGGGTGTTCAGCGGGGCGCCCAGTTCTTTCCAGTCAGGGAAGAGTTCGTTCAGGGCTCGCGGTTCGAATACGGCGCCAGAGAGAATGTGGGCGCCCACTTCGGAACCCTTCTCGACCACGCATACGCTGATCTCTTGACCAGCTTCCGCGGCCTTCTGCTTCAGTCGGCACGCGGCGGACAGGCCAGCAGGGCCAGCGCCGACGATGACGACGTCGAATTCCATGTATTCGCGTTCCACAGTCAATCTCCTCAAGGCTCTTCGATATTTTGTGTTGGAGGGCTAGGCTCGATCCCTGACCTGAGCTGGCGCATTATATCCAGAGCCTGTGGCTGGTCCAATACAAACGTTTGTTTGAATTTTGTGAAGCCCTGATAGGATAAGGCTCTGCGGCTTATGGCGGGGCATTTTGCTGTATTGACCGGAATAGGCGATCCGGTCAAGATACGGGCGGTTTTGCGCTCGCTGTCTGGGCTGAGAGTCGGTTCCGGCCGACCTGCATCACTGGCCAGGCTCGTCTTGGCGACATTCTTATTAACCGGAGAGTAACGAGGAATCCATGAAGGTTCTTGTAGCTGTCAAACGAGTGGTCGACTACAACGTCAAGGTCCGCGTCAAGGCGGACAACTCCGGCGTCGACCTTGCCAACGTGAAGATGTCGATGAACCCCTTCTGCGAAATTGCCGTGGAAGAAGCCGTCCGTCTGAAAGAAAAAGGCGTAGCGAGTGAAATCGTCGTCGTCACCATCGGCCCGAACACCGCTCAAGAGCAGCTGCGTACTGCCCTGGCCCTGGGCGCTGACCGCGCCATCCTGGTCGAGTCCGCCGACGAGCTGAACTCCCTGGCCGTGGCCAAGGCGCTGAAGGCTGTGGTCGACAAGGAGCAGCCGCAACTGGTCATCCTCGGCAAGCAAGCCATCGATAGCGACAACAACCAGACCGGCCAGATGCTGGGCGCCCTGACTGGCTATGCCCAGGGCACCTTCGCCTCCAAGGTTGAAGTTGCTGGCGACAAGGTCAACGTCACCCGCGAAATCGACGGCGGTCTGCAGACCGTTGCACTGAACCTGCCGGCGATCGTCACCACCGACCTGCGCCTGAACGAGCCGCGCTACGCGTCGCTGCCGAACATCATGAAGGCCAAGAAAAAGCCGCTGGACGTGGTTACCCCGGACGCCCTGGGTGTTTCCACCGCTTCCACCGTCAAGACCCTGAAAGTCGAAGCGCCGGCCGCCCGCCAGGCTGGTATCAAGGTCAAGTCCGTGGCCGAGCTGGTCGAGAAACTGAAGAACGAAGCGAAGGTGATCTGAGATGGCCGTCCTTGTAATCGCTGAACACTCCAATGCCGCGCTGGCGGCCGCCACCCTCAACACCGTTACCGCCGCTCAGAAGATCGGTGGCGACATCCACGTTCTGGTTGCCGGTCAGGGTGCAGGCGCTGCCGCCGAAGCCGCTGCCAAGATCGCTGGCGTGTCCAAGGTGCTGGTAGCCGACAACGCTGCCTATGCGCACCAACTGCCGGAAAACGTCGCTCCGCTGATCGCCGAGCTGGGCAAGGGCTACAGCCACGTGCTGGCCCCCGCTACCACCAACGGCAAGAACTTCCTGCCGCGCGTAGCCGCGCTGCTGGACGTTGACCAGATCTCCGAGATCATCGCCGTTGAAAGCGCCGACACCTTCAAGCGTCCGATCTACGCCGGCAACGCCATCGCCACCGTGCAGTCCTCGGCTGCCGTGAAGGTGATCACCGTGCGTACCACCGGTTTCGACGCCGCTGCCGCTGAAGGCGGTTCCGCTGCTGTTGAAGCTGTGGGCACCGTGTCCGACGCTGGCAAGTCCGCCTTCGTTGGCGAAGAGCTGGCCAAGTCCGACCGTCCGGAACTGACTGCTGCCAAGATCGTCGTCTCCGGCGGCCGTGGCATGCAGAACGGTGACAACTTCAAGCACCTGTACGCCCTGGCCGACAAGCTGGGCGCTGCTGTTGGTGCTTCCCGTGCCGCTGTCGACGCCGGCTTCGTGCCGAACGACATGCAGGTCGGCCAGACCGGCAAGATCGTTGCCCCGCAGCTGTACATCGCCGTGGGCATCTCCGGTGCCATCCAGCACCTGGCCGGTATGAAGGACTCCAAAGTCATCGTCGCCATCAACAAGGACGAAGAAGCCCCGATCTTCCAGGTGGCTGACTACGGCCTGGTGGCTGACCTGTTCGAAGCCGTACCGGAACTGGAAAAGCTGCTGTAATAGCGCTTCCCGGCTTGCCGTACAGAAAACCCGCTCCTCGGAGCGGGTTTTTTTATGGCTATGTCTGAATTAGCTGCAAGAGCCATGTGGGAGCTAGCTTGCTAGCGAAAAGGGACCATTCGCTGGCAAGCCAGCTCCTACGGGCAATACAGCTACTTGCAACCCTTAATGCAGACACAGCATTTTTACTGTCTGTCAGCCGCGGCTAGCGTCGAGGAAGGCCTGGTAGTGGCGGGCGGTTTCCTCGGGGCGCTCGATCATGGGCGCGTGGCCGCAGTCCCGCATGATCACCACACTGGGTTTCTTCAGTAGCGGCTTCATCACCTCGATGCTGGACACATCCAGCACCCGGTCGCGATCGCCCCAGAGCAGCAGGGTAGGGGCCTCGATTCGCGGCAGTTCGGGCTCCAGCGGAACGTAGCGCTCGCGAAGCTGGCGGAAGACTTCATCGTAGTGCGCTTCATTGGTCATGGACTGCTCGGCCAGGTAGGACTTCACCGACTCAGGCAGGGGCGGCGGCTCGACGAAGACGAAATCCAGCATGCGCTGGAAGTCCCCAGCGCTGCGCACCACCAGCGGATTGGGCTGGCCGCTTTCGATCAAGTTGAACAGCTCGCTCTTGTTCGGCGCCGTGATGCCGCCGTTGTCGAACATCGCCAGGCTGCGCACCTGCTGCGGGTAGCGGGCCGCGAAGAGGCCGGCAATATGGCCGCCCATGGAGTTGCCTACCAGGTGGACCTTGCCCAGCTCCAGCGTCTTGATGAAAGACTCCAGGCGCTCGGCCTGGGTGCCGACGTCGTAGCTGCCAGCAGGCCGGTCGCTGTCCCCGAAGCCGGGCAGGTCCAGGGCGATGACGTGATAGCGCTGGGTGAAATGGCGGGCGAATCGCAGCCAGTTGTCCTTGTTCGCGCCGAATCCATGAATCATCACGATGGTTTCGCCCTTGGCCGGGCCGCCCTCGTAGTAATGGATGCTAAGATCGCCCAGCGCGACCTGCCGCTCCGACAAACCGGCGAGCTGGCGTTCCACCAGGCGCACGCTGGCGGTCAGCGTAGCGGGGGAGAAGTAGAGGGTTGCCGCCGCAGCCGCCAGCAGCATGACGACTGCGATGATGAATTTCTTCATGGCCTGTCCTTATCACGAATAGTTCTAGAAGCCGCCTGTACGCTAGCATGAAGCTCGTTCCAGGCGATGCCGCCCACGCTGCGGCCAATCGAATGTCCAGTCCGGGAAACCTCAGATGCCAAGATTCCACCGCTCGTTCCTTCTCCTCGTGCTGTGCCTGCTTCCCGGACTCGGGCAGGCGGCTGGGAAATGCGAGCGCCTGGTGGCCACCGGCAATCCCGAGTACCCGCCCTACCTCTGGCGTGACCCAGAGAACCCCAAGCAACTGATAGGCGCCAATGCTGACCTGCTCAAGCAGATCGCCAAGGAGCTCGGGCTGAAGGTGGAAATCCTCTACACCGGTCCCTGGTCCCGCGCCCAGGATGAAGTCCGCACCGGCCGGGTCGATCTGATCGCCGGAGCCTTCCTCACGCTTCCGCGCCTGGAAACCATGGACTACGTCCATCCGGCGTTTCTCGAAACCCAGAGCGTCGTCTGGGTGAAGCGCGACAAGGCATTCCCCTACAGCGGCTGGGACGACCTGCGCAGCCATACCGGTGGCACCCTGGTGAAGAACAGCTTCGGCCAAGCCTTCGACCAGTTTGCCAGGGAAAACCTCAAGCTCGAGGAGGTCCCCAGCCTGACCCAGGCCTACCAGAAGCTTCTGCTTGAGCGCACCGAGTATGTGCTCTACGAGCGCTACCCCGGCCTGGTGCTGGCCGACACCCTGGGCATGGCCGACGATCTGGTCGCCCTGGAACCGCCGATTTCCAGTGAAGGTCTGTACCTGACCCTGTCCCACAACTCGGCCTGCAACGATCCCTGGCTGCGCGGACAGTTGGCCAAAAAGATGACAGAATTGGTCGCCGCCGGAGTGCCGGAAACCCTGCTGCAGCGCAACCTGGAACGCTGGAAGGCACTGCAGATGCAACCGGTCGCCACGCCCGAATGATTAGGAACCCTCTAGTGAGCAAGACACCCCTGTTTGCAGCCGGTCTGGCTGTGCTGGCCCTGGCCGGCTGCGCCAACGACCCGGCGCCCATCGAACAGATGCGCCTGACCCACAAGGCGGTGGAGCAGGCCACGGCCGTTGGCGCCACCGATCAGATCGAGGAAATGAAGCTTGCCCAGGAGAAGCTCGCCCTGGCCGAGAAGAACATGGGTGAGCAGGACTACAAGCGCGCCCGCATCCTCGCCGAGGAAGCCGAACTGGACGCGCGCCTGGCCGAGGCCAAGGTGTTGACCAAGAAGAGCCAGGACCAGTTGGCCGAGCTGACGTCGCGGATCAATCGCCTGCGCAAGCAGTTGGGAGATGTGCAGTGAAGCGGACTCATGCTTTGACCGCCGGCCTGTTGATCGGCCTCGGCCTGCTTGGCGGTTGCGCCAACCAGCAGCAGACCGAACAGAGCCTGGAGCAGGCCCGGCAGATGTTCCAGAAGGTCAAGGAGGACCAGAGCGTCCTCAGCGCCGCACCCAAGGACGTGATCCGGGCCGGCGAATCCCTGGCCCGCGCCGAGCGACTGTCCAGCTACTGGGGCAACGATGTCGACGTCGTCCATTACGCCTACCTGAGCCAGCGCTACAGCGAAATCGCCAGCCAGAACAGCGAGCAGAGCCAGAACCAGGCCCGCGCCGCCAAGCTGCAACTGGAACGTGAGCGCCTGCAACTGGCACTGCGTGAAGCCAAGATGCTCAGCGTTCAGCAGCAGGGAAAATGGCTGGAAGAGCAGATGATTGCCCTGGCCGCTACCGAAACCGATCGCGGCCTGGTGATGACCCTGGGTGACGTGCTGTTCGATACCGGTCACGCCGACCTCAAGGCTTCGGCCAACCGCACCGTGCTCAAGCTAGTGCAGTTCCTCCAGCTCAACCCGCGACGCGTTGTGCGCATCGAGGGCTACACCGACAGCAGCGGCACCAAGCCGGACAACCTCAGGCTTTCCACCGACCGTGCGCAAGCGGTGGCCGACGCCCTGGTTGACCTCGGCATCGATGCCAAGCGCATCCAAGTCCAGGGTTATGGGGAAGCCTTCCCGGTGGCGGAAAACGCTTCCAACCGGGGCAGGGCGCAGAACCGCCGCGTGGAGATCGTCTTCTCCAACGAAAAGGGCGAGCTCGGCCCGACACGCTGATGCCCGTAAACAAGGGCCCCGGTTGCCGTTCGGCACCGGGGCTTTTTAGTGCCTGGACAAATTCACTGTAACGGCCACAATTTCCCGATCTGTACCGGTGCAGTTACAGAGTGTTCGGATAGTGTTTCGGTCCAGTGATACAGGTGCCGCCTACATGACCAATCTGTTGCTTTACCAGCGCATCGCCCAGCAACTGGCCGATGACATTCGCCGTGGCGTCTACCAGCCCGGCGAACGCGTACCCTCGGTGCGCAAGCTCAGCTCCCAGCTCAATGTCAGCCACGCCACGGTGCTGCAGGCCTACGCCAGCCTGGAAGACCAGGGTCTGATCCGCGCTCGCCCGCAGTCCGGTTTCTACGTGCACCAGACGCCGGCCCTGACCGCATCTACCCCGGATATCGCTCGTGTCGAACGCCCGGGCCTCGTCACCCGCGCCAGCATCATCCAGCAGGTACTGGCCGAATCCCGCCGCGAAGGTGTGTTCCCCCTGGGGGCGGCGGTTCCCCATGTCGATTACCTGCCGGTGCGCACCCTGCACCAGCAACTGGCCAAGGTCACCCGTTTCCATAGCCCGCGTGCCTTCAGCTACATGTTCAGCCCTGGCTTCGAACCGCTGCGTCGCCAGGTGGCCATCCGCATGCGCGATGCCGGCGTGGTGGTGGACCCGAGCGAAGTGGTGATCACCCACGGCTGCGTGGACGCACTGCAGATGAGCCTGCGGGTGCTGACGCGTCCCGGCGACCTGATTGCTACCGAGTCGCCGACCTATTACGGCCTGCTGCAACTGGCCGACCTGCTCGGCCTGAAGGTGATCGAGATTCCCAGCGACCCCACCACCGGCATCAGCCTGGAGGCCCTGCAACTGGCCGCCAACCAGTGGCCGATCAAGGCGCTGGTGTTGACCGCGCGACTGAGCAATCCCTTGGGTGGCACCATTCCCGAAGAGCGCCAGAAGCAGCTGCTGCGCCTGTCCTCGGACTTCGACATCCAGATCATCGAAGACGATATCTACGGCGAGCTGATGTTCGACCAGGGGCCGTCCAAGGCGATCAAGGCCTACGACCTCGATGACCGGGTGATCTACTGTTCCAGCTTCTCCAAGACCCTGTCGCCTGGGGTGCGCATCGGCTGGATGATCGCCGGCAAGTACCAGGCGGAAATCCAGCGCCTGCAGACCTTCAGCACCCACTCGGCGTGCAGCGTTACCCAGATGGGGGTGGCCGCCTACCTGGAGAATGGCGGCTACGACCGGCACCTGCGCTACATCCGCCAGGAGTACCGGAAGAACCTCACCGCATTCCAGCTGGGCGTGCAGCAGTACTTCCCCGAAGGCACCCAGATCACCCGTCCCAACGGCGGCTTCATCCTCTGGATCAGCCTGCCCGCCAAGGTGAACACCAAAGACCTGCACGTGCGCGCCCTGCAGCAGGGCATCAGCATCGCGCCGGGGCTGATCTTCAGTAACACCGAGCAGTTCAACCACTGCGTGCGGCTGAACTGCGGCATCCCGTGGAATCGTGAGGCCGAGCGGGCCATCATGACCCTCGGCATGCTGGCCAAGCAGCTCTGCCAGGAGGCCGGTCTGTAGGGGCGAATTCATTCGCCAAGGGCTACAAGGCAGCCTTTCAGAAATCCACGCAGCCTTAACCCGTTTGGCAAGGCGCCTCCGTCTACTGGTGCGAATGGCTCATTCGTTCCCAGGAGGCGTCCCATGTCCAGCCACAGTTTCCTTCAGCACCAACCCCTGGCAGCCGGCTTCACCGCCGGCCTGCTGCTGGCCCTGGCCGCCTGCAGTGCGCAGGATGCGTCTGCACCCGCCAGCGGCAAGGCCGAGGCGCCGCCGCCCGCATCGATCCAGGTCGAGCCTGAACTGCGCGAGGAGAGCAAGGCCAGCGCGCCGGCAGCCATGGCCAAGCGCGCCGACTACGCCGCCGAGGTCAGGCAGATGCCCATGATCGCGCCTGCACCCATGGCGGATGCGTTGCAGCCGGGCTATCGCGATGTTCCCCGCGAGCAGTACCAGCATGTTCCCGATAACCCGGTTCACGCGGTTGCCAGCGATCCGGTCTCTACCTTCAGCATCGATGTCGACACCGGCAGCTACGCCAATGTGCGGCGCTTCCTGAACGGCGGGCAGCTGCCGCCGGCCGATGCCGTGCGGCTGGAGGAGATGGTCAACTACTTCCCGTACCACTATCCGCTGCCGGAAGGCGACGTGCCCTTCGGCATCGGTATCGAGCAGGCGCAGACCCCCTGGAATCCGCAAACCCGCCTGTTGCGCGTGGCGATAAAGGCCTCCGACAGCAGCGTCGAACAGCTCCCGCCGGCTAACCTGGTATTCCTGGTGGACGTCTCGGGCTCCATGGACCGCCGCGAAGGCCTGCCCATGGTGCAGGGCACCCTCAAGTTGCTGGTGGACCAGTTGCGCCCGCAGGATCGAGTCTCCCTGGTCACCTATGCCGGGGAGGCGAGGGTGGTACTGGGCTCCACGCCCGGCAACGAGAAGGCGAAGATCCGCGCGGCCATCGAACAGCTGAGCGCTGGCGGCTCCACGGCGGGCGAATCGGGCATCCAACTGGCCTATGCCGAAGCGCAGAAGGGCCTGATCCCGGAAGGCATCAACCGCATCCTCCTGGCCACCGACGGCGACTTCAATGTCGGCATCAGCGATTTCGATAGCCTCAAGCAACTGGCCGCGCAGAAGCGCAAGGGCGGGGTTTCCCTGACCACCCTGGGTTTCGGCGTGGACAACTACAACGAGCGGTTGATGGAGCAACTGGCCGACGCTGGCGACGGCAACTACGCGTACATCGACAACCTGCGCGAAGCGCGCAAGGTGCTGGTGGACCAGCTCGGCTCCACCCTGTCGGTGGTGGCGCGGGACGTGAAACTGCAGCTGGAGTTCAACCCCGCCGAAGTGAGTGAGTACCGCCTGCTGGGCTATGAAAATCGTGCTCTGAAGCGGGAAGACTTCAGCAATGACAAGGTGGATGCCGGCGAGATCGGAGCCGGGCATACAATCACCGCGCTCTACGAGGTCGTGCCCGCCGGTGCCAAGGGCTGGCTGGAGCCGCTGCGCTACCAGAGCGCAGCGAAAGCCGAGGGCAAGGCTGGCGAACTGGCCTGGTTGCGGGTGCGCTACAAGGCACCGGGCTCGGAGCAGAGCCGCTTGCTGGAGCGCCCCATCGCAGTTGGCAAGGTCCTCCCGCTGGACCAGGCCAGCGAGGACCTGCGTTTCGCCGCTGCGGTTGCGGCCTTCGCCCAGCAACTCAAGGGTGGTCAGTACACCGGAGACTTCGGTCTGGCCGACAGCGCCGGGCTCGCCCGTGGAGCCCGTGGCGACGATCGCTTCGGCCTGCGCGGCGAGTTCGTGCAACTGGTGGAACTCGCGCAAAGCTTGCAAACTCCTGCCCCATCCCACGCGCGGAAGGAATGACGTGAACGCGACTCTCACGGATGACGACGCCGCCTTGCTGCGGCGTTACCGGAATGGCGATGCCGAGGCCTTTGGCGTGCTTTACGCGCGCCATCGCCTCGGTCTCTACCGTTTTCTCTGCGGCCTGTGCGGCGACGGCGCGCTGGCCGAGGAAATCTTCCAGGAGACCTGGCTGAACCTGATCCGCAGCGAGTCATCGCCACTCGGGCAGGCCAGCTTCAAGACCTGGCTCTACCAGATCGCCCGCAATCGCCTGATCGACCATTGGCGCAAGCACGGCCGCCTCCAGGGCCGTGAAGAAGCCTTCGATGAGACGCTGCACGGCGAGGCGCTGCCGGGGGAGAGCCCGGACCCCGAGCGGGAACTTTCCCTCAGCCAGGACCAGCAGCGCCTGCGCGCGGCCCTGGACGAACTGCCGGGTGAGCAGCGCGAGGTATTCCTGCTGCGCGCCCACGGTGACCTGGAATTGACCGAGATCGCCGAACTTACCCGCACCCCCGCAGAGACGGTGAAGAGCCGCCTGCGCTATGCGTTGCAGAAGTTGCGTCGGCTGTTGGCCGACCCGGCTGCGGCCGAGGAGGTATCCGCATGAACCAAGACCCGCACAAGCCGGACGCCATGGAACGGGAACTGCTCGAACACTATCGCCGCCACAGCCACGATGAACCGTCGGCGTCGCTGGACCAGCGCATCCTCGCCGCGGCGACTGCCCAGGCCGCCCAGAACCGGCCTGAACGTCGCCCGTCGCTCAGTGAGCGTCTGCACGCCTGGCTGTTTGGCGCTGGCGGCCGGCAGCGTTGGGCGGTCGCCGTGGCTGGCTTCGCCACCCTGGGCATCGGCCTGAGCCTGACCTTGCGCACCCAGGACGAGGCCCAGCAGCGCTTCGACGCGCCGCCTGCCAGCCCCGCGCAGTACTCCGCGCCGGCCCCGGCCGCCGCGCCCATGTCCAGAGCCGCACCGGCCACGCTCGCCAGCCCCCCGGCCCAGGCTGAGAAGAAGGCGTCGGCCATGGCCGATAGCGTCAGTGAAGAGGCACGCCAGGCGGAGTCCATGCACCTGGAGGAGACGGCACCCAAGACGGAGATGGCCAAGGCCAAGGCGGCGCCTGCCGAACTCGACGCTGACCTGCGCCGCGTGCTGGAACTGGAGAAGGCGGGTAAGCGCGAGGAAGCGCACAAGCTGCTGGACGAACTGCAGGCGCGCTATCCGCAGCGAGATATTGCGGCAGAACTGCGTGAGCTGGAAGGTGAGCGCTGAAGGCGATCATGGCGGACTTGCCACGATGCTGGCCAAGGTGGAGCATTGCGCCATCTTCACCCTGGCAAGTGCTTTCATGCGTTCGATTCATCTGCTTTGTGCCGCTCTGGCACTGACCCTGCT
>NZ_SSOM01000026.1 GCF_029871235.1 Pseudomonas sp. BN411 | reverse complement strand
CGGCAAGGGCTTCACCCTGGCCCAGAAGATGGTTGGCCGTGCCTGCGGTCTGGCCGAAGGCCAAGGCGTCCGTCCGGGCACCTACTGCGAGCCGAAGATGACCACCGTCGGTTCCCAGGACACCACTGGCCCGATGACCCGCGATGAGCTGAAAGACCTCGCCTGCCTCGGCTTCTCCGCCGACCTGGTAATGCAGTCCTTCTGCCACACCGCTGCCTATCCGAAGCCCATCGACGTCAACACCCACCACACCCTGCCGGACTTCATCAAGACCCGCGGCGGCGTGTCCCTGCGTCCGGGCGACGGCATCATCCACAGCTGGCTGAACCGCATGCTGCTGCCTGACACCGTCGGCACCGGTGGCGACTCCCACACCCGCTTCCCGATCGGCATCTCCTTCCCGGCCGGTTCCGGCCTGGTAGCCTTCGCTGCGGCCACCGGCGTCATGCCGCTGGATATGCCGGAATCCGTTCTGGTGCGCTTCAAGGGCAAGATGCAGCCCGGTATCACCCTGCGTGACCTGGTGCATGCCATCCCCTACTACGCCATCCAGGCCGGCCTGCTGACCGTCGAGAAGAAGGGCAAGAAGAACATCTTCTCCGGCCGCATCCTCGAGATCGAAGGTCTGAACGGCCTGACCGTCGAGCAAGCCTTCGAGCTGTCCGACGCCTCGGCCGAGCGTTCCGCTGCTGGTTGCACCATCAAGCTGCCGGAAGACGCGATCGCCGAATACCTGAAGTCCAACATCACCCTGCTGCGCTGGATGATTGGTGAAGGCTACGGCGACGCCCGTACCCTGGAGCGTCGCGCCCAGGCGATGGAAGCCTGGCTGGCCAAGCCGCAACTGCTGGAAGCCGACAAGGACGCCGAATACGCCGCCGTTATCGAAATCGACCTGGCCGACGTGAAAGAGCCTGTGCTCTGCGCGCCGAACGACCCGGACGATGCCCGCCTGCTGTCCACCGTGGCCGGCGACAAGATCGACGAAGTGTTCATCGGCTCCTGCATGACCAACATCGGTCACTTCCGCGCTGCCGGTAAGCTGCTCGACAAGGTCAAGGGTGGTATCCCGACCCGTCTGTGGCTGGCTCCGCCGACCAAGATGGACCAGCACCAGCTGACCGAAGAAGGCTACTACGGCATCTACGGCAAAGCCGGCGCCCGCATGGAAATGCCGGGTTGCTCCCTGTGCATGGGCAACCAGGCCCGCGTGCAGACCGGTGCCACCGTAGTCTCCACCTCCACCCGTAACTTCCCGAACCGCCTGGGCGACGCCACTAACGTCTACCTGGCCTCCGCCGAACTGGCGGCCGTTGCCTCCATCCTGGGCAAACTGCCGACCGTCGAGGAGTACATGGAATACGCGAAGAACATCGACAGCATGGCTGCCGATATCTACCGCTACCTGTCCTTCGACCAGATCGCCGAGTACAAGGAAGCCGCTGCAAACGCCAAGATCCCGGTGGTCCAGGCCTAAGGCCCCATCGGTAGCTCGGTAAAGAGAAAGCCCCGCCCCGTGCGGGGCTTTTTCTTTTCTGCAATCTGCATCACAGGCCTTCCGCATTCCCATCGAACCGACTTGCAGGTACCCCCTCAGCAGCTATGTTGCAGATATGAACCCCACAACGGGGGGAGGCCTCCATGAAAACCTGGTTCCTGATCCTCACTTGCACCCTTGGCCTGGCAGGCTGCTCAAGTGAATACCTGATCGCCACGACAGACGGCCAGCTCATCGCCACCGACGAAAAACCCGAACTGGATAGAGACACCGGCATGCTCGAATTCGAGGACCATGAAGGCCGCACGCAGCAGATTCCACAAAACCAGGTGAAGCAGATCATCGAACGTTGAGGTAGCTCCGACCTCCGAATCCTGCCCCGCCATTGCGGGGCTCTTTTTTGCGTCACTGGCATATCGCTTGCTTCATCAGCAACAACGAGGCGCGCTCCAACGGCGGAGCGGGCTGATGACAATGGCGTCGACTCCGGACACACCGGATCGACGCCATTTTGCTGATAGGTGGCAATCGACATGACGGACAAGCAGAACATCACGCGCCCGGACAACCTGACCTGGGTCGCAGGCAGCGACGCCCCGGAGAAGTGCGTGCTCAACCTGGGCTTCATGCCCCTGACCGACTCGGCCTCGCTGATAGTCGCCGCCACCCAGGGCTTCGCGCAGCCATACGGACTGACCCTGGACCTGCATCGCCAGTCGTCCTGGGCCACCCTGCGCGACAAACTGCTCTCTGGCGAACTGGATGCCGCGCAGGCGCTCTATGGACAGGTCTATGGCATTGAACTGGGCATCGGTGGCCCGGCCTCGGAGATGGCCATCCTCATGGGGCTCTGCCAGAACGGCCAGGCCATCAACTTGTCCGAACCACTCAAGCGCATTGGCGTGACCAGTTCCGATGCGCTGGCCAATCACGTGCACCATAGCGGTGCGCGTCTGACCTTCGCCCAGACCTTCCCCACCGGCACCCACGCCATGTGGCTGAACTACTGGCTGGCGGCCCAGGGCATCCACCCACTGCGGGACGTGGACACAGTCGTGGTCCCACCCTCGCAAATGGTCGCCCACCTCAAGGCAGCACGTATCGACGGTTTCTGCGCCGGCGGCCCCTGGGGTGCGCTGGCAGTCGACCAGGGCCAGGGCTTCACCCTGGCCACCAGCCAGATGATCTGGCCCGATCACCCAGAGAAGGTCCTGGCCGTTACTCGCGAATTCGCCGAGGAGTACCCCAACACCGCCCGCGCTTTGACCATGGCAGTCCTGGAAGCCAGCCGCTTCATCGATGCCAGCGAGGAAAACCGCCGTAGCACGGCCTGGCTCATCAGTGGCAGCGATTACGTGGACGTGCCGCTATCGGCCGTGGAGCCACGCTTCCTCGGGCACTACCAGGATGGCCTCGGCAATGCCTGGGAGGACCAGCACCCGCTGCGCTTCTTCGACGGCGGCCAGGTGAACATGCCCTTCCTCTCCGACGGCATCTGGTTCATGACCCAGTTCCGTCGCTGGGGGCTGCTGCGGGACGACCCGGATTACCTAGCCATCGCCCGACGCGTGCAACGTCTGGACATCTACCGCGACGCTGCAGAAGCGCTCGATATCCCGGTCCCCGACCTGATGCGCAGCGCCACCCTGATCGACGGGCGCCTCTGGGACGGCAGCGACCCTGTCGCCTATGCCCGGAGCTTCCCGATCCATTCCCTGGCCGGCCACGCCCGCGCCATTGCCCTGTAGCCGTTGGGGAAGACCGCCGCCATGTTGCGCATCCTGCTGATCAACGACACCGCAAAGAAAGTCGGGCGCCTCAAGACCGCCCTGGTGGAGGCCGGCTTCGAAGTCATCGACGAGTCCGGATTGACCATCGACCTGCCGGCCCGCGTCGAAGCCGTCCGCCCGGACGTGGTGCTGATCGATACCGAATCCCCTGGCCGCGACGTGATGGAGCAGGTCGTGCTGGTCAGCCGCGACCAGCCCCGCCCCATCGTCATGTTCACCGACGAGCACGACCCCAAGGTCATGCGCCAGGCCATCCAGGCCGGCGTCAGCGCCTACATCGTCGAAGGCATCCAGACCGACCGCCTGCAACCGATACTCGACGTCGCCATGGCGCGCTTCGAAGCCGACCAGGCGCTGCGCGCCCAGCTTAACGCCCGCGACCAGCAACTGGCCGAACGCAAGCGCGTCGAACTGGCCAAAGGCCTGTTGATGAAGATGAAGCATTGCGGCGAAGAAGAGGCCTATACGCTGATGCGTCGCCAGGCCATGAGCCGCCAGCAGAAGCTGATCCAGGTTGCTGAGCAGATCATCGCAATGCACGACATGCTCGGCCATTGAAGCCCGAGCCCAGCGCAACTGTATGCCGTCAGGTGTATCTGCTGGCGTTCGCGCGGTCCCGCTAAGGTAAGGAGCACTCTCTCCCTCCCGCGAGACCGCCATGGATAATGAACGCCAGCTCCTCGAAGACGCCGACCGCCGCGCCCTCGCCTACGTCGACGGGATACCACAGCGCCGGGTCTTCCCCTCCCCGGACGCCATCCAGGCGCTGTCTGCCTTCGACGGGCCATTGCCTGACCAGGGCCGCCCTGCGGAGGAAGTGCTGCATCAACTCGATGAGCTGGGCTCCCCTGCCACCACTGCTTCCAATGGCGGGCGCTACTTCGGCTTTGTGATCGGCGCCACCCTGCCAGCCGCCGCAGCTGCCGAGCGCCTGGCACTGGCCTGGGACCAGTGCGCGTCCTCCTTCGACAACTCCCCCGCCGCTGATCGCATCGAAAAAGTGGCCGCACGCTGGGTATTGGAAAGCCTGGGACTGCCCATCGGCAGCGCCGTGGGCTTCGGCACCAGCGCCACCGCCTGCACCCTCGCCTGTCTGTCCGCGGCACGCCGCACGCTGTTGGCGCGCAAGGGCTGGGACTTCGACGGCGACGGCCTGATAGGTGCACCCGAAGTGCGCGTGGTGGTTTCTGCCAGTGTCCACATCACGGTGAAGAAGGCGCTGCGCATCCTCGGCTTCGGCATGAACCGCCTGTTGGTCGCACCCACCGACGAATACGGCCGCATCGACCCGGCGCGCCTGCCGCCGCTGGACGACATGACCGTCCTCTGCCTGCAGGCGGGCGAGGTCAACACCGGCGAGTTCGATCCCTTCGCCGAGCTGATCCCCCGTGCAAGGGCTGCCGGCGCCTGGGTCCATGTCGACGGCGCCTTCGGCCTCTGGGTCCGCGCATCGTCCCAGGCGCACCTTGCCGCTGGCGTCGAGCAGGCCGATAGCTGGACCTGCGACGGCCACAAATGGCTGAACACTCCCTACGACGGCGCCATGGCCATCTGTCGCGATGCCGACGCCCTGGCCACGGCGATGAACAGCAATGCCGCCTATGCCACGGCCTCGCGGGATGCGCAGAAAAACCTGACCCTGGAATTTTCCCGTCGCGCCCGTGGCATTCCCATCTGGGCCGCTCTGGCCGCGCTCGGTCGCAATGGCCTGGCAGACATGACCGATCGCCACGTGCGCCAGGCCGATCACCTCGCCGGACGCCTGCGCTCAGCCGGCTATCAGGTGGTCAACCGCGTGGTCCTCAACCAGGTTCTGGTGCGAGCCGACACCGACGAGGAAACGGTAGCCATCCGCAACGCAGCCCAGGCATCCGGCGAGGTCTGGTTCGGCCCCACGCTGTGGCAGGGCCGCCCGGCATTCCGCCTCAGCGTCTCCTCCTGGCGCACCACCGACGCCGATATCGAGCGCCTGGCCGACCTGCTCGCCCGCTTGAAGAGCAGTTCCCGCTGAAGCCCTTGGCTGGCGCATCTTCCACTGACGGAGATGCGCCAGTGACGCAGAAAAAACTTCCCTCGACAAACGGCCCGAGAAGCCCGTATCTTCGCCGCCAGGCCACCGCAGTGGCCGACGTCGCTCGGACGGTTCCGGGCGCTTACGTATCCGAGGAAAGCATGACTGACCAGCGTTCACCGCGCCGTTTTGCGCGCATCGATCGTCTCCCCCCCTACGTCTTCAACATCACCGCCGAACTCAAGATGGCAGCACGCCGTCGCGGCGAGGACATCATCGACCTCTCCATGGGCAACCCCGATGGCGCCACCCCGCCGCACATCGTGGAAAAGCTCGTACAGGTCGCCCAGCGTGAAGACACCCACGGATACTCCACTTCCCGCGGTATTCCACGCCTGCGCCGAGCCATCTCGCGCTGGTACAAGGACCGTTACGACGTGGAGATCGATCCTGAAACCGAAGCCATCGTCACCATCGGGTCCAAGGAAGGTCTGGCACACCTGATGCTCGCCACCCTGGACCACGGCGACACCGTGCTCGTGCCCAATCCCAGTTACCCGATCCACATCTACGGTGCGGTAATCGCCGGCGCCCAGGTGCGCTCGGTGCCCCTGGTGCCCGGCGTGGACTTCTTCGCCGAGCTGGAACGGGCCATTCGCGAAAGCATTCCGAAGCCGAAGATGATGATCATCGGCTTCCCCTCCAACCCCACCGCCCAGTGCGTGGAGCTGGATTTCTTCGAGCGCGTGGTCGCCCTGGCCAAGCAGTACGACGTCCTGGTGGTCCACGACCTGGCCTACGCCGACATCGTCTACGACGGCTGGAAGGCGCCCTCCATCATGCAGGTGCCCGGTGCCAAGGACATTGCGGTGGAGTTCTTCACCCTGTCCAAGAGCTACAACATGGCGGGCTGGCGCATCGGCTTCATGGTCGGCAACCCGGAACTGGTCAGTGCCCTGGCGCGGATCAAGAGCTACCACGACTACGGCACCTTCACCCCGCTGCAGGTTGCCGCGATTGCCGCCCTGGAAGGCGACCAGCAATGCGTTCGCGACATCGCCGAGCAGTACCGTCAGCGCCGCAACGTGCTGGTGAAGGGGCTGCATGAGATTGGCTGGATGGTGGAGAACCCCAAGGCGTCGATGTACGTCTGGGCCAAGATCCCCGAGCCCTACGCCGCCATGGGGTCCCTGGAGTTTTCCAAGAAGCTCCTGGCCGAAGCCAAGGTCTGCGTATCGCCCGGGCTGGGCTTTGGCGACTACGGCGACGACCACGTGCGCTTCGCCCTGATCGAGAACCAGGATCGTATCCGCCAGGCCGTTCGCGGCATCAAGGGCATGTTCCGTGCGGACGGGCTCCTTGAGTCGCCGGCAGCGTCCAAATCCCGGAAAACCGGCAAGGCGTGACGCCGGATTGCGCCCCCAGGTCACAGGGGGCGCACTTCCCACTGAACTTCCCCGAAACGCCCACCTGGCAAGGTTTCCTTGCCTTTTCAAGCGCTTGCAGCGCCCCTCAAGTCACTACCGCCCGTCGGCTTTCAGCTCAATTTTTGAACAAAGCGAGGGTAGGATGACTCTGATGAAAGCCGAAGTTCATCGCGCCTCTTCTTGAACCATGGCTGGTCACCGGCGCGCATGTCTATCTAATTCCCCTTGAGTCCGGAGTGATTCCAAATGCACTAGTTCACGTGCAGGTGGTTTCTCTGTCTCAAAAAAGGAGGAGTGCTTATGAAGACATGAAATATAACTAGATATGCGAGTTCAACCTGACCATCACTCAAGGTCCAAAGAGACCAACGAGTAAATTTAAAACAAACATCGGTGCCATTCCTGCATCAGCACACCAACTTACTTTGTAAAACAAGAGGTCAACCATGGAGCTGTATCATCTAATTACTTCCCTGTTCAAACAGGAAGCAACCATGGAACTAATGCGCATGGGTGTCGTTTATGCCCACCTGATCGCTTGCTGCGTGGCTATCGGCCTGGTCCTGACCAGCGACATCGCCATGATCAAGCAAATGATCTCCGGCGAAGACGACGCTGCCCATAGCGACAAAACCCATCTTGATACTCTGAAGAACACTGTACTGCTTGCACTCGCGGCACTCTGGGTTACAGGGATAGGTATCATCCTGTTGGATTACTCTGTCAAAGGCGCGGTGTACTTCCTCAACCCTAAACTCCAGGCCAAGATCCTGGTCGTGGCACTGTTGACCGTTAACGGTTTCCTGCTTCACAGCGCTGTACTGCCGGCCATCAAGAAGGCTGGCTCGCTGGTCAAAATGGAAACCAATGCCCGCACCCTCGCGGTGTTCTCGGGCGTCGTCTCCGGAGTTTCCTGGTTCTACGGAGCCATGCTGGGCATCGCTCGTCCGCTCAGCTGGAAATACTCCCTTGGCGAAATCATGTTCGCTTACCCGCTGTTCATCTGCCTTGGCTTCGTCGCGATGACGCTGCTGGTGAAGTGGGCAAGCAACAGAGCTGAAAATCTCACTCCTACTCGAGTGAATCCCGCACTCGCCGCTTGGTAAGAGATAGCTGGGCAGGGATGCCCAGTTTCAAAAAGAAGTTTCCGTGCGAATACAAACGGGGAACTTCACCCAATATTAAATCCTATATATCCGCATTAATTCCTGTAGCTACCTGACCGCCCCTCCAGCCAAGCGGGTACCAGAGTCCCAATATTCCTCTCCTCCGCCCCGGAACTTTTCCCCCTCCTGCATGTACGAACTGCTGCCCCCAAGAATTCAGCAGTAAGGACATACAGTGATCGACCTCAGCACCTGGAACCTGACGGTCCCAGCTACCACCTCCAATACCCTCATCGAAACTGGCCGTCTCAACAACGGCTATGAAAGTCAGTACTTCCGTCGCAACTCCGATGGCAGCATCAGCTTCTGGGTTCCAGTGAATGGTGCTCGTACTGAAGACTCCAGCTATCCCCGCACCGAATTGCGAGAGACCCAGACCGACGGGACCCTCAGCTATTGGTATCACGCCAGCGCGGACAACTACCTCAGCGCCGTACTCTCCGTAGAGCAGGTGCCCAGCTCTCAAAAGATCGTCATCGGCCAGATCCACAGCAAGGATCAGCCAGGCAGCCAGAACGACCCGCTGTTGAAAATTCAGTACCACTACCTGCGCGGCAATGGCCGTATCGAAGCGCTATTGCGCAAGCGCCCCGGCGATACGGAAGTGGAGAACATTCTGCTGGCAGAGAACGTCGACCTCGGCGAGCGGTTCGGCTACGACCTGCGCATCACCCCCAGCGGCAGGCTGGGTATCGTTATTACCAGCAACGGTGACGACGGCAACCTCTATCGCGAACTCAGCGCCTACTGGGGTAATCAGCAGCTCTACTTCAAAGCCGGCGCCTACATCCAGGACAACTACGGCGCCGAAAACGAGGGTGGCCGCGTCACCTTCTACTGGCTGAACGGCCTGCATCGCTGATATTCAGCCGGCAAATGCCGGGCCATCCCCTGGCACGGGCGTAGAATCAGCGCTTCGCTGTTTCCACGCCCGAGGTTCCGATGGCCCGCCTTACCCTGAATTTCCCTGAAGACCAGTACTGCTACTCCACACACCTGACCGTGCGAGTCACCGACATCAACGGGGCCAACCATCTGGGCAACGACTCGATGATCTCGATGATTTCCGAAGCGCGGGCGCGCTTCCTGTTCGAATTCGGCATCAGCGAGACAGCCGAGGACGGCATTGGGATCATCGTCACCGACCTGGCCACCACCTACCGCGCCGAGGCCCATGCGCGCGACCAGTTGCTGTTTGAGGTGGGCGTCATGGACTTCAACAAATACGGCGGCGACATCACCTTCCGTATCACACGCCCGGCCGACGGCAAGCTGGTAGCCATGGCCAAATCCGGATTCGTCTTCTTCAACTACCAAGAGTCCCGCGTGGTCCCCATGCCAGAGGGCTTTCGCAAGACCTTCCCCGGGGTGAACTGGCTGGACTGAGCCAGTGCAGCTTCAACTCGGTGCAACGGGAGCTCCTTCGCCCCGTTTTGATTCAGACAGAAAAATCGAACCCCTCGCAGAAACCGCTCTAAATCGGCATTTCCGCAGATTGGCCCGGCTCTTGCTCAGGGACAGTCAGAGGTAGCCAACGGCGGTTGCCCTACTACACGACAAAGGCGTCGCGTCACTACGCAGAAATGCGGGCAGTGGTGCGGCGCCTTTTTCGTTCCGGCCCCAGTGATGGGGCGGTGGACGGGCCGGGATCCGGACGTTCGCTTGCAGCTCACTCAATCCCGCTGCGGCTTCGGCCGCAGGACGACGCGCCACAAGCGCGACGTTTTACCGGGAGGTGCGACCGCCGTGCCCACGATCATGGCGCGAGCACCTCCCGGCCCCTAACTGCAGATGAGGTGTTCGATGACAACGAGTTTCTGGAAAGCCGGCCACACGCCCACCCTGTTCTCCGCCTTCCTCTATTTCGACCTGAGTTTCATGGTGTGGTACGTCCTCGGCCCGCTCGGGGTGCAGATCGCCAGCGACCTGCAACTCAGCACCCAGCAGCGCGCCATGATGGTCGCCACACCCATCCTGGCCGGTGCCGTGCTGCGCTTCCTGATGGGTATGCTCGCCGACCGCACCTCGCCCAAGACAGCAGGCCTCATCGGCCAGGTCGTGGTGATCGCCGCGCTCTTCGTCGCCTGGCAGGTAGGTATCCGCACCTATGAGCAGGCACTGCTCCTCGGCCTGTTCCTCGGCTTCGCCGGTGCATCCTTCGCCGTGGCCCTGCCGCTGGCTTCCCAGTGGTATCCGCCACAGCACCAGGGCAAGGCGATGGGCATTGCCGGCGCCGGCAACTCCGGCACCGTGCTGGCCGCCCTCTTCGCACCCGGCCTGGCTTCGCTGTACGGCTGGAACAATGTCTTCGGCCTGGCGCTGATCCCGCTGGTACTGACATTGGCGATCTTCTTCCTGGCGGCGCGCAACGCCCCCAACCGCCCGGCACCCAAGGCCCTTGGCGATTACCTGAAAGCCCTGGGCGACCGTGACAGCTGGTGGTTCATGTTGTTTTACAGCGTGACCTTCGGCGGCTTCCTCGGCCTGGCCAGCACCCTGCCCGGCTACTTCCACGATCAGTACGGCCTGCCCCCGGTGACTGCCGGCTACTACACAGCCGCCTGCGTCTTCGCCGGCAGCCTGATGCGCCCGCTGGGTGGCGCCTTCGCCGACCGCATCGGCGGCATCCGCACCCTCCTGGTGGTCTACACGGTCGCCTCGATATGCATCGCCGCGGTGGGCTTCCACATTTCCAGTTCCACCGTCGCCCTGGCCCTGTTCGTGGTCGCCATGCTGAGCCTCGGCGCCGGCAACGGTGCCGTGTTCCAGCTGGTGCCCCAGCGCTTCCACAAGGAAATCGGCGTGATGACCGGCCTGATCGGCATGGCTGGCGGCATCGGCGGCTTCTGTCTGACCGCTGGCCTGGGTGCCATCAAGCAGCACACCGGCGACTACCAGCTTGGCCTGTGGCTGTTCGCCAGCCTGGGCGTGGTGGCGTGGTTCGGCCTCTATGGCGTGAAGCAGCGCTGGCGCACCACCTGGGGTTCGGCTGCCGTCACTGCCGCCCGTGTCTGACGTACTGCACGAATCGGCGCCCAGTGCGGCGCCGAGCCAGACTCGACAAGGAGCGCCTCGCGCTCCTTTCGCCATACAGGACCCATGCCCGATGACCCTGCAACTCAGCTTCGGCGAGGCTAGCGCCACCGGCCCGCGCGCGGAGAACCAGGACGCCCTACGGGTGGTCACCCCGGCGCCCGCGCTGGCTGCCAGCAAGGGTTACCTGTTCGCCCTGGCCGACGGCGTCAGCCAGTGCGCCGACGGTGGTCTGGCCGCTCGCGCCACGCTGCAGGCCCTGGCGCTGGACTACTACTCCACCCCGGAAACCTGGGCCGTCGCCCAATCCCTGGACCGGCTGCTGGTGGCCCACAACCGCTGGCTCCAGGCCAACGGCGGCGGCCAGCCACTGCTCACCACCCTGACCGCCATGGTGCTGCGCGGACGCCGCTTCACCCTGGCCCATGTGGGCGACTGCCGTGCCTATCGCTGGGACGGCCAGCAGTTGAGCCGCCTCAGCGAGGACCACGTCTGGGAACAGCCCGGCATGCAGCACGTGCTCAAGCGGGCCCTCGGCCTGGACCAGCACCTGGTGGTGGATTACCTCGATGGCGAACTGGCGGAGCGCGAGGGTTTCGTACTGGTCAGCGATGGCGTCTGGGCCGTGCTCGGCGACCAGGGCATCCAGCGCATCCTTCAGGATGAACAGGACCTCCCCGCCGCCGCCCAGGCACTGGTCAGCGCCGCGCACCTGGCGGGTGGCCAGGACAATGCCAGCGCCCTGCTGATTCGCGTCGACAACCTGCCCCAAGCGGGTTTGGCCGATACCCTGGCGCAACTCGATCACTGGCCACTGCCACCGCGCCTGCAGGAAGGTCACGACTTCGAGGGCTGGCAGGTAGACCGTCTGGTCGCCGAATCCCGCCAGTCCATGGTCTATCGGGTGCGCGATAGCCAGGACCGCCGCTGGCTGCTGAAGACCCTGCCCGCCAGCCGCCACGACGAACCCGGCGCCGCCCCGGCCCTGATGCTGGAAGAGTGGTTCCTGCGTCGTGTCGCCGGGCGTCACTTCCCCGAAGTGCATCCTCTGCCCGGGCGCCAGCATCTTTATTACGTGCAGCGCGAATACGCCGGGCAGACGCTGGCCGAGCACCTGCGCCTCAGCGGCCCCATGGTGCTCCCGGAGTGGCTGGATATCGCCCCGCGCCTGCTGAAGGCGCTGGGCCAGCTGCACCGCCGCAACATCCTGCATCGCGACGTCAAACCGGAGAACCTGCTTTGGGGCGATGACGGCGAGTTGCGCTTGCTGGATTTCGGCCTGGCCTATTGCCCCGGCCTGTCCCAGGACGAGGCTCACAGCCTGCCGGGCACTCCCAGCTACATCGCCCCGGAAGCATTTTCCGGAACGCCACCGTCTCCCCGGCAGGATCTCTACGCTGCGGGCGTCACCCTCTACCACCTGCTCACCGGGCACTACCCGTACGGCGAAGTCGAGGCCTTCCAGCATCCACGCTTCGGTACGCCCGCCCCGCCCAGCCGCTACCGCCCCGACCTGCCCGCCTGGCTGGACGAATGCCTGACTCGCGCAGTCGCCGCCGACCCGATCGGGCGCTACGAAACGATGGAGGAATGGCTACTGGCCCTGGAACAAGGGGAGCGCCGCGCCCTCACCGCCAAACCCAGGCCCTTGCTGGAACGCGAGCCGCTGAAGGTCTGGCGCGGACTGGCCCTGCTGTCGCTGGTGCTCAATCTGGTGCTACTGGTCGCCCTGCTGGGCTGACGCACCAGTTCAATGCAGCCCGCCCCAGGAAGGTGCGGGGCGACCCGGGAGTCAACACCCGGGACCACGTGATTCAAGGCATGCAAGGGTTGGCACGGCACCTGCAATAACCCATTCGACAATCTACAAAAAGCGCCCGCCTCAACGACGAGACGGCACTTTCCCGGTCGAACGGGACTTGGACAAAGGCGTCCTGCTGGCAACAGCGGGACGCCTTTTTTGTTTGCTCGACGTTTATGCAGGAGTGTCCTGGCATGAAGACATCCAAGCTGGTGGTGATCGGAAACGGCATGGCCGGAGTGCGTACCCTCGAAGAGCTGCTGAAGCTCGCGCCGGAGCGATACCAGATCACGGTGTTCGGCGCCGAACCCCATCCGAACTACAACCGCACCCTGCTCTCCCCGGTGCTAGCGGGCGAACAGTCCTTCGAGGAGATCATCCTCAATGACCTGGCGTGGTACGCGGATAACGGAATTGAACTCTTGCTGGGCCGCAAGGTGGTGAAAATCGATCGCCAGCGCCGCCAGGTGATCGCCGAAAACGGCACCTGCGCCGATTACGACCGCCTGGTGATCGCCACCGGCTCCACGCCGAGCCGCGTATCCATCCCCGGCAATCGGCTGCAAGGCGTGATCGGCTACCGCGATATCGCCGGCGCGCGCGCCATGATTGAAACCGCCCGCACCCACAGCCACGCCGTGGTGATAGGAGGCGGCCTGCTCGGTCTGGAAGCCGCCAATGGCCTCAAGCAACGCGGCATGGACGTAACCGTGGTGCACCTGGCCGACTGGCTGCTGGAGAAGCAACTCGACCAACCGGCCGGCGACAAGCTGCTGCGCGCATTGCAGGCCCGGGGCATCCGATTCCGCCTGGGCACTGCCACTGAAGAGTTGATCGACAACGGGGGTGGCCAGGTATGCGCGGTACAACTGGCGGGCGGCGAAATCATCACTGCCGACCTGGTGGTGATGGCGGCCGGTATCACGCCCAATACAGAACTCGCCGAACGGGCGGGTCTGCCCTGCAAGCACGGCATCCTGGTCGACGACACCCTGCAGACCTACGATCCGCGCATCTATGCCATCGGTGAATGCGCCAACCATCGCGGTGTTTCCTATGGCCTGGTAGCGCCGCTGATGGAGCAGGCCAAGGTCTGTGCCAATCACCTGGCCATGCTCGGTTTCGCCCGTTACCAGGGGGCGCGCACGGGCACCCGACTCAAGATCGCCGGAATCGAGATGTTCTGCGCTGGCGACCTCCCCCATGCCGGTCACGCAGCCGAGGGCCACGAGGCGTGCCCCCTGCATGACTGGCAGATCGAACTGGCTTCCAACGACGTGCTCGCCTGGACCTGAATCAATTGTGGAGCGCAATGCGCCCGGGAGAACTCCAATGAACGGCAAAGTCTGGCTGGTAGGTGCGGGCCCTGGCGACCCTGAGCTCCTCACCCTCAAGGCGGTAAAGGCCTTGAATCAGGCGGATGTGGTCATGATCGACGACCTGGTCAATCCATCTGTGCTCGAGCACTCCCCCACTGCTCGGGTGGTCCGCGTCGGCAAGCGCGGTGGCTGTCGCTCGACACCCCAGGAATTCATTCATCGCCTGATGTTGCGCTATGCGCGCCAGGGCAAGTGCGTGGTGCGTCTGAAAGGCGGCGATCCGTGCATTTTCGGTCGCGGCGGCGAAGAGGCCGAGTGGCTCGCCGAGCGCGGCATCGAAAGTGAGTTGGTCAATGGCATCACCGCGGGCCTGGCCGGAGCCACCAACTGCGGTATTCCCCTCACCCTGCGCGGCATCAGCCGTGGCGTGACCCTGGTCACTGCCCACACCCAGGACGACAGCAGCCTCAACTGGGGTGCCCTGGCGCAATCGGGCACCACCCTGGTGGTTTACATGGGGGTCGCAAAACTGGCGGATATCAGGGAAGGACTGCTGGCTGGCGGCATGACCGGCGCCATGCCCGTGGCGATGATCGAGAACGCTTCCCTGCCCCATCAACGGGAGTGCCGCAGCACCCTTGCCTGCATGCAAACGGATGCCAGGGCGTTCGAACTCAAGAGCCCGGCCATTCTGGTCATAGGTGAAGTCGCCGCGGCCGAAGCGATCCTTCCGATGGCGCAAAGCGCCTGAATCTCTCTTCGCTCCTGCGAAGTAGTGCTTGCCCGGTTCTACCGGGCTTTTTTATGGGCGCGGGAGCGAATTCATTCCCGATACGGGATCACGGGCCGCACGCGGCCCTTCGCGAATGAATTCGCGCCTACAGAAAGAAGGCAGTGCCGGTACCAAACAGCGGCGCTCGAAATTGCCGTCTTCCTCCGGCACTTTTCTCCGGGCAAAGAAAAACCCGGCCTAGGCCGGGTTTTTCCTGCAGCTCAAACCAATTACTTGGCCTGGGCTTCTACTTCGGCTTCTACGCGGCGGTTAACAGCGCGGCCGTCAGCAGTGGCGTTGTCAGCAACCGGGCGGGTTTCGCCGTAGCCAACAGCGTTGACGCGCTCGCCACCAACACCGTACTGGTTGACCAGAACTTCACGAACGGCGTTGGCACGGCGCTCGGACAGCTTCTGGTTGTAGGCGTCGGTACCAACGGAGTCGGTGTGACCTTCAACGGTGGTGGTGGTAGCCGGGTACTGGTTCATGAAGTCAGCCAGGTTCTTGATGTCGCCGTAGCTTTCTTCTTTCACCTTGGACTTGTCGAAGTCGAACTTCACGTCCAGCTCAACACGTACGACTTCGGCAACGGCCGGGCAGCCATCGGCGTCAACGGTGACGTTGGCCGGGGTGTCCGGGCACTTGTCGACGTTGTCGCAAACGCCGTCGTTGTCGCTGTCAGCGCACACTTCAGCAACCGGAGCCGGAGCCGGCTCGGCTTGCTTGGTGGAACCGCCGAAGTTCACGCCAACACCTACGCCAGCCATCCACTCGGATTCCTGGGCGTCCAGGTTGTACATGCCGTCCAGGCTTGCCTTGGCGAAGAAGTTCTCGGTGAAGTAGTACTTCAGACCGGTGCCAACGTTGGCGAAGGTGCTGTGGTCACGGCCGGTACGCGGCGGGATGTTGCTGATGTTCTGATGGGCGAAGCCGGCAGAAACGTACGGACGCAGGCCAACACCCGGGGTGCCGAAGTGGTAGATGGCGTCCAGGGAAGCCAGGTTGCCCTTGATGTCCTTGTGGCCATCGGTACCGAAGGAGTCTTCGGAGGTCATGTCGTGGTATTCGCCGTACGACAGAGCCAGGGAGACGTCGTCGGTCAGGTAGTAGCCTACCGAGCCGCCGTACAGGTTGCCGTTCTCGAGATCGCGAGAACTATCGGTGAAGTAACGCTTACCGAAAGCTTCCACCTCAACTGCGCCTTGGCCCTGAGCCAGCGCGTTCAGCGAAAAGGCGGCAACAAGAGAGCCAACGGCTACGCCTAAGGTGTTTTTCAGTTTCATCCGTAAATCCCCATCTTGGTGGTCAGTAAGTTGTCGAACAATCTCCGGACAACTTGGGCGGCAATTCTAGCAGAACACGCCGGCCCATAAGAGATAATTTTTCCCGAACTAAGTTTCAGCGAGTCCGGAAAATTTTTCGCGAAGGCGATCGAGCGCACGCTTGTAGCGCATTTTCGTGGCGCTCAACCCCATATGCATAATGTCTGCAATCTCTTGAAACTCGAGCTCTGCGACAAAACGTAGCACAAGAATTTCCCTGTCAATGGGATTGACATGTACCAGCCATCGCTCCAGCCCCCCACGCTCCTCGACCTTGGGGGCTTTCTCGTCCGAGGCTTCTTCAAGAGGATCCAGACTCAGTGCGTCAAGTAAACGTCGCTTTCGACGCTCTTTCCGATATTGGGTAATGCACTCGTTGTACGTGATGCTATATAGCCATGTCTTGAACTTCGACTTGCCTTCGAAGTTCTTCAATCCATAAAGCACCTTCAGCATCACTTCCTGGCAGACATCATCTGCGTCGCGGTCGTTGCCTAAATAGCGGGCACAGACGTTGAACAAGGTACGTTGATAGCGCCGCATCAATTCTTCATAGGCGCGGGTGACATGGAATAGCTCGACATGCGCACGTTCCACGAGCTCTTCATCGGAGAGCTCGCGTGGGTCATAGCGCAAGGAAAGCGATTGGGGCTTGTTCAAAACGGGTCGGGCCGACAGTCAGGTCAAAAGCCGCCGGGGGCGCGGGGTTCGCGCACCCTGTC
This sequence comes from Pseudomonas sp. BN411, assembly GCF_029871235.1. Taxonomy (GTDB): domain Bacteria; phylum Pseudomonadota; class Gammaproteobacteria; order Pseudomonadales; family Pseudomonadaceae; genus Metapseudomonas. The sequence continues at coordinate 58,445 of NZ_SSOM01000026.1, read as the reverse complement.
TGGCGGCATACATTAGCAGGGAAAAGCCGTCGTGTTAGCGGCTGGTTACCCGTTGATCGAGCAAAGTACGATTCGACACCGATACCAGCTCACCTTCTTCGGTAAGCAGCAGGGTTTTCACCGTACCGATTTCCTCGATCTGCCCTTCGACATCGCCGACCTTGACTTGTTGCCCGACCTGATAGAGCTCACGCACATAGATGCCGGCGAGGATCTGCCCGGCGATTTCGCGACTGCCGAGACCCAACGCCAGTGCCGCCGCCAGGCCGATGGAAATCAGCACAATTGCGATGACGTTGTTCAGCAGGTCGGTCTTGACCTCCAGTTGGCCGATGGCCACGGAGATGCTGATGATGATGACCAGGCCCTGGGCGATACGGCCCAGCCCGTGGGCGTAGTCCAGGCCCACGCCTTCGGCCGCGCCGCGCACCAGGCCGCTGACCAGTTGCGCCAACAGGACGCCAGCCAGCAGTACCAGCGCTGCACCCAGCACCTTGGGCAGGTAGAGAGCGAGCACGTCAAGGGTGGCCGAAACGCGGTCCAGGCCCAGGGACTCAGCTGCGGAGACCAGGAAGATCAGCAGCACGAACCAGTAGACGATCTTTCCGATCAGGGTGGAAACCGGCACCTGAATGCCGGCGCGGGCCAGCATCTTGGTCAGGCCGGTACCCGCCATCAGGCGATCCAGCCCCACCTTGGCCAGCAACTTGGACAGCAGGGTATCCAACAGCTTGGCCACCACGAAGCCCAGCAGTACCACGACCAGCGCGCCGAACAGGCGCGGAATGAAGCCTGCCACCGGTGTCCACACCGTGGTCATGGCGTTAACGAGTCCTTGGGTCCAGGGGTCGAATTCCATGTTCAATCAGCCTTATCTGCAGAACGGACAGAAGCATTGCGGCGCGAAACAGGCGCCAGATGGGGCGAGCCATTGTTGAGGGCGATCATCATCGCCTCGAGCCAGTGGCCCATGAGGCTGAACAGATCCCCGGCGCCCACCTGACGATTCGCGGTCTTGAGCACGCGGCCCAGGGTTGCGTCGTCGTCGTGGTCGGAATGCGGAGACGCCTTGAGCAGGTCCCGCAAAGATTCTTCGAACGGATCGTGCATGCGCACCTCACGTGGATATGTCGGCTAGACGTGGCTGGAGCTGGCCGGGTCACATCAAAGCCATCGAAGCCGACGGAAAAGCCATAACTGGAACCCTGCAATTCCGAAGATCAGCACGCAGGCCAGGATAAAGCCATAAGGCGCCTCGTCTCCGGGAATACCGCCCACATTCATGCCTAGCAAGCCGGTGATGAAGCTCAGCGGCAGGAAGAAACCCGTCGTGATGCCGAGCAGGTACATGGTGCGACTGGTGCGTTCACCCTGGCGGCGACTCTCGCTTTCCAGCACCAGGCCGATGCGCTCGCGGATCAGCTCCAGCTCTTCCAGGTAACGGGTCAATCGGTTGTTCAGCTCGTTCCAGTAATCGCTGTCGTCTTCGACGAACCAGGGCATCCGGCTGCGCGCCAACTGCCCGTAGATGTCTCGCTGGGGCGCGAGGAAACGCTTGAGTCCTGCTGCCCGTCGACGGATCTGCAGCATCAGGTCATGATCCGGACGGAAGCGCTCGTTGTTGTCGAGATGCTCTTCCTGTTCGTCGATCTTCTCCGACAATTCGGCTACCAGCGAATCGACCTTGTCAGTCAGGTGTTCGGCCAGATACAGGAGCACCTCGGACGCCACCTTCGGGCCGGTGCCGCTGGCCCACTGCTCGATCAGCTCATCGGTGGCGTGCAATGGGCGCAGGCGCAGAGAGAGGATGCGCTGCGACGAAGCGAAGATGCGCACCGAGACCATGTCCTCCGGTTCCGCCCCCGGATTCAGGTTCACGCCGCGGAGGAACAGCAGAAGTTCGTCACCAGGCTGGGCCAGCATGCGTGGCCGCGTGCTTTCTTCCAGCAGCAGGTCGCAGGTGAACTCGGACAGCCCGCTCTGCTCCCGCAGCCAGCGTCGCGCCAACGGGTGGCTGCGATCCCAGTGCAGCCAGACGCTTTGCTCCGGCCTCAACCGCAGATCGGCCAGCGCCTCACGGGAGATCGGCTCGGCACCGCCCTGCCCGTCCAGCACGAAGGCGTGTACCAGCCCCCACTGGGCGTTCTGTTCCTCGAACATTCAGTCTCCTTGGAAGAAAAAGCCCGGCATCTGCCGGGCTTTTTTGTCAGGCCGGCATTTCCAGTGGCTTTGGCGAAATGATGATGCCGTTGTTGTCGGCATAGACGAATTCGCCAGGGCGGAAGGTGACGCCGCCAAAGGTGACGACCACGTTCAGATCGCCGATGCCGCGCTTGTCGGTCTTCATCGGGTGGCTGGCCAGCGCCTGGACGCCCAGGTCGGTCTGGGCGATCACATCGACGTCACGGATGCAGCCATAGACCACAATGCCTTCCCAACCGTTCTTCGCAGCCTTCTCGGCCAGCATGTCGCCCAGCAGGGCCCGGCGCAGGGAACCGCCGCCATCCACCACCAGCACCTTGCCCTTGCCCGGCAGGTCGACCTGCTCCTTGACCAGGGAGTTGTCCTCGAAGCACTTGATGGTGACGATCTCACCGCCGAAGGAGTCGCGGCCGCCGAAGTTGCTGAACATCGGCTCGACGACCTGGACCAGGTCCGGATAGGCATCGCACAGATCAGGGGTAACGTATTGCATGGACATCTCCTTGATAGCAGTTACAGATCGAGACCGATGCGGTCGCCGTCATAGCTCAGCGGCAGGCGCCGCAACGGCGGGCAAGGCGCATTGACCGGACGACCATTGGCCAGGTCGAAGGCGATGCCATGCCTGGAACAACGCAGCATCCCCTGTTCGAGCGTGCTGGTGTGCAGGGGCGCACCCTGGTGTGGGCAGCGATTTTCCATGAGGATCGACTGCTGATCAACGACGATCAGCAATAAATGCCGCCCTTGCACCTGAAAAGTACCGCGATAGCCATCCTGCAGATTGATCAGTCGTTCCAGCGCTACGAACATGGAGCCTCCAGCGCTCCGCGATTCCCGCCATCTTTAGCACAGCCTCCCGCCTCCCGAAACCGGAAAACACCGGCGGGCAGCGAGCTAGAGCACCAGAGCTTCGGCGCCTTGCGCCGCGCCTGGCAGGGCCTGGTGCTTCAGCCAATGAGCCACCAGAGGCCATACCTCGCGCTCGGCGGCCTTGCTCACCAGCATCTCGATGTGACCGAAGTCGTCGCTGAACCCTTCATCCTTCGCCAGCTTCAGGAAGTGACGGCAGTCCTCGGGCACCTGCTCTACCAGCTTGCGGCAGGCCCAGACCGGGTCCTGCAGGTCGCCTGCGGCAGCTACCGCCAAAACCGGCACGCGCACATCCGAAAGACCGGCCCACCAGTCCCGCTCGGCATCGCCAAAGCGGCCGAACAGGCCGTGCCAGCGCATGCTCTCCAGGGCGAGGCCGATCGGTTCGTCTTCCGGCCCGCGCTTCAGCCACGAGCCGGAAAGCACGCCGAAGCGCTTGAGCAGCACGCGGCCACCCCACTCTACCGGCGGCATCTTGAGCGGCCAGTAGACACGGCTGACCTGACTACCGAAGAGCGCAGCGGATGCCACGTCCTCCTCGCCCAGGTAGTGCCCACCCAAAGCCGCAGCCAGCGTCGTGCCACCCAGGGAATGTCCAACCCAGTGCGGCGCCTGACCGGCCTGCTCACGAACGAAGGCCGCAATGGCCGGCAGGTCGTATTGGGCGTAATCCGCTACCCGGTTGCGGCGGTAGTGCTGATTGCGCGGCGACAGGCCGTGCCCGCGCATCTCTGCGATCCACACGTCGAAGCCGGCACGCGCCAGGTGCGGGCCGAGTCCCAGACCCTTGGGCGAGTACCAGAAACGGCGATTGGAAAAGCTGCCGTGCACCAGGATTACCGGCACGCCACGAGCGCCTTCATGACCGAAGCGGCCAAGACGAGTAAGGACCAGTTCGACGCTGGGGTCAGGGCTATTGCCGGGTTTCAGGCGATAGACGTCTTCGGTCAGGTCGCCACGGAGTTCTGCGCTGATCAGCGCCACGGGAAAGAGTTCGCTACTGCTTTGCATGATTGCTGCTTGCACAAAAAAAGGGCGGGTTCTGGAACCCGCCCTTTTCGTTTTGGCTAACGAAGGATCAGGCCTGACCTTCCGCCAGGAAGAACCAGGTGTCCAGTACGGAGTCGGGGTTCAGCGAGACACTCTCGATGCCCTGCTCCATCAGCCACTTGGCCAGATCCGGGTGGTCGGACGGGCCCTGGCCGCAGATGCCGATGTACTTGCCAGCCTTGTTGCAGGCGGCAATGGCATTGGCCAGCAGCTTCTTGACCGCCGGATTACGCTCGTCGAACAGGTGGGCGACGATGCCGGAGTCGCGGTCCAGGCCCAGGGTCAGCTGGGTGAGGTCGTTGGAGCCGATGGAGAAGCCATCGAAGAACTCCAGGAACTCCTCGGCCAGCAGGGCGTTGGACGGCAGTTCGCACATCATGATGACTTTCAGGCCGTTTTCGCCGCGCTTCAGGCCGTTGCTGGCCAGCAGCTCGACCACTTGGCTCGCTTCGCCGAGAGTACGCACGAAGGGAACCATGATCTCGACGTTGGTCAGACCCATCTCGTTGCGCACTTTCTTCAGCGCACGGCATTCCAGCTCGAAGCAGTCACGGAAGGACTCGCTGATGTAGCGGGAAGCGCCACGGAAGCCGAGCATCGGGTTCTCTTCTTCCGGTTCGTAGAGCTTGCCGCCGATCAGGTTGGCGTATTCGTTGGACTTGAAGTCCGACAGGCGCACGATGACTTTCTTCGGCCAGAAAGCCGCAGCCAGGGTGCTGATGCCTTCCACCAGCTTCTCGACATAGAAGCCGACCGGATCGTCGTAACCGGCGATGCGCTTCTCGACGCTTTCCTTGATCTCCACCGGCAGGCTGGCGAAGTTCAGCAGCGCCTTCGGGTGTACGCCGATCATGCGGTTGATGATGAATTCCAGGCGCGCCAGGCCCACGCCCTCGTTGGGCAGCTGGGCGAAGTCGAAGGCGCGATCCGGGTTGCCGACGTTCATCATGATCTTGAACGGCAGGTCAGGCATCGCGTCGACCGAGTTGGTGCGGATATCGAAGCCCAGTTGGCCTTCGAAGATGAAGCCGGTGTCGCCTTCGGCGCAGGAAACGGTCACGCCCTGACCATCCTGCAGCACCTGGGTGGCATTGCCGCAACCCACGACTGCCGGAATGCCCAGTTCACGGGCGATGATCGCCGCGTGGCAGGTACGGCCGCCGCGGTTGGTGACGATGGCGCTGGCGCGCTTCATCACGGGCTCCCAGTCCGGGTCGGTCATGTCGGAGACCAGTACGTCGCCCGGCTGGACCTTGTCCATCTCGGATACGTCGTGGATCACGCGAACCGGGCCGGCGCCAATGCGCTGGCCGATGGCACGGCCTTCCACCAGGACCTTGCCCTTTTCCTTCAGCAGGTAGCGCTCCATCACGGTCGCGCTGGCGCGGCTCTTAACGGTTTCCGGACGGGCCTGCACGATGTACAGCTTGCCGTCGTCACCGTCTTTGGCCCACTCGATGTCCATCGGGCGGCCGTAGTGTTTCTCGATGATCAGCGCCTGCTTGGCCAGTTCGGTCACTTCAGCGTCGGAGAGGGCGAAGCGGGCGCGGTCGGCGCGGTCCACGTCGACGGTCTTCACCGACTTGCCGGCCTTGGCTTCCTCGCCGTAGATCATCTTGATCGCCTTGCTGCCCAGGTTGCGGCGCAGGATGGCGGGGCGACCGGCTTCCAGGGTTGCCTTGTGTACGTAGAACTCGTCGGGGTTCACGGCGCCCTGCACGACGGTTTCGCCGAGGCCGTAGGCGGCGGTGATGAACACCACGTCACGGAAGCCGGATTCGGTATCCAGGGTGAACATCACGCCGGCGGTGCCGGTTTCCGAACGGACCATGCGCTGCACACCGGCGGACAGGGCGACCAGCTTGTGGTCGAAGCCCTGGTGCACGCGGTAGGCGATGGCGCGGTCGTTGAACAGGGAGGCGAAAACCTCCTTGGCAGCGCGGATCACGTTGTCCACGCCACGGATGTTCAGGAAGGTTTCCTGCTGACCGGCGAAGGAAGCGTCGGGCAGGTCTTCGGCGGTGGCGGAGGAACGCACGGCCACGGCCATGTTGTCGTTACCGGCGGCCATAGCGGTGAAAGCGGTACGAATTTCGGCGTCCAGGCGGGCGGGGAACTCGGCATCCATCACCCACTGGCGGATTTCGGCGCCGGTCTTGGCGAGGGCGTTGACGTCATCCACATCGAGCCTGTCGAGGGCGGCATGGATACGTTCGTTCAGGCCGCTCTGCTCGAGGAAGTCACGGTAGGCCTGGGCGGTAGTGGCGAAACCACCGGGAACGGAAACACCGGCGCCAGCCAGATTGCTGATCATCTCGCCCAGGGATGCGTTCTTGCCCCCCACATGCTCAACATCATGGACGCCGAGCTTATCGAGGGAAACTACGTACTCTACCAAGGTGATCTCTCCACTATTTGTTGGAAAAGCTCATGCGGAACCACTCCGCAGCATTCTGGCTTTGGTCCAGAAAAATACGTCACAATGCCGACCGGCTCGGGCCTGGCGAAAAACGCGGCCTATCATAGCCAAGAATCGTTCCTGACTTAAGGCCTTTGGCGCAAATGAAACGAACCGCTTTCTTCATCTCCGATGGTACCGGTATCACTGCGGAAACCCTTGGCCAGAGCCTCCTGGCGCAGTTTGAAACCATTACCTTCAACAAGCTCACGCGCCCCTATATAGACAGCGTCGAGAAAGCGCGCGCCATGGTACAGCAAATCAACAAGGCTGCGGAGACGGACGGCGTCCGGCCGATCATCTTCGACACCATTGTGAACCAGGAGATCCGCGACATCCTGGCCACGTCCAATGGCTTCATGATCGACATCTTCTCCACATTCCTCTCCCCGCTGGAACAGGAACTTACTTCGCACTCTTCCTACTCCGTCGGCAAATCCCACTCCATCGGCCACCACACCAACTACATGGAGCGGATCGAGGCGGTCAACTTCGCCCTCGACAACGACGACGGCGCCCGCACCCACTACTACGACAAGGCCGACCTGATCCTGGTGGGCGTGTCCCGCTGCGGCAAAACGCCGACCTGCCTGTATATGGCAATGCAATACGGAATTCGTGCCGCAAATTATCCCTTGACCGAGGAAGACATGGAGCGACTGCAGCTTCCCGCTGCCCTCAAGAAGTACAAGGACAAGCTGTTCGGCCTGACCATCGACCCCGATCGCCTCACCGCCATCCGCAACGAGCGCAAGCCCAACAGCCGTTACGCGAGCTTCGCCCAGTGCGAGTTCGAAGTGCGCGAGGTGGAAACCCTGTTCCGTCGCGAGAACATCAATTTCATCAACTCCACCCATTTCTCGGTGGAGGAAATCTCCGCCAAGATCCTGGTGGAAAAAGGCGTCGAGCGCCGGCTCAAGTAAGTCGGACACCCAAAGAAAAAGCCCGCCTCGGCGGGCTTTTTCATGCCTGGGAACCAGCGACCTAGGTTTTGTACGAGAAGTCGTCGAGCGAAGGTCAGGCGAGGCAAAAATTGGTGAGGAAGCGGAGTTAACGACTGTTAATGAGCATTCCGAACCGATTTTTAACGAAGCATCACCGAGCGCAGGCAGTTTTCGTACATAACCTAGAAGGCATCGCCCGGCACCCGTACCCAGCCCTCCATCAGCACGCGGGAGCTGCGGCTCATGATGGCCTTGGTGACCGTCCACTCGCCGTCCACCTGCTTCGCCTCTGCGCCCACGCGCAGGGTGCCGGAGGGATGACCGAAACGTACGGCGCTGCGCTCGCCACCACCGGCGGCAAGGTTCACCAGGGTGCCCGGAACAGCCGCGGCGGTGCCGATGGCCACTGCAGCGGTGCCCATCATGGCGTGGTGCAGCTTGCCCATGGACAGAGCGCGAACCAGCAGGTCGATTTCCCCGGCCTGCACTTCCTTGCCGCTGGAGGTGCGATAGTTCTTTGCCGGGGCGACGAAGGCGATCTTCGGCGTGTGCTGGCGGGTCGCCGCTTCCTCAGGGCTCTTGATCAAGCCCATGCGCAGGGCGCCGGCGACGCGGATCTTTTCGAAACGCGCCAGTTGCTCCGGATCGCCGTTGATGGCTTCACGCAGCTCGGCACCGGTGTAGCCGATGTCCTCGGCGTTGACGAACACTGTCGGGATGCCGGCGCTGATCATGGTCGCCTTGAAGGTGCCTACACCGGGCACTTCCAGGTCGTCCACGAGGTTGCCGGTGGGGAACATCGAGCCCCCCTCCTCCCCGTCGTCGGACGGATCGATGAACTCCAGCACGATTTCCGCGGCCGGGAAGGTCACGCCGTCGAGCTCGAAGTCGCCGGTTTCCTGTACCTGGCCGTTGGTGACCGGTACGTGGGCAATGATGGTTTTCTGGATATTGGCCTGCCAGATACGCACCACGCAGGTACCGTTCTCCGGAATGCGCTCCGGATCGACCAGTCCTGCGTGCAGGGCGAAGGAGCCGGCTGCGGTGGACAGGTTGCCGCAGTTGCCGCTCCAGTCGACGAAGGCCTTGTCGATGGAAATCTGGCCGTAGAGGTAATCCACGTCGTGGCCGGGCTGGCGGCTCTTCGACAGGATCACGCACTTGCTGGTGCTGGACGTGGCGCCGCCCATGCCGTCGATATGCGCGGAGTACGGGTCGGGACTGCCGATCACGCGCATGAACAGCTTGTCGCGCGCCGCGCCGGGCACCTGGCAGCGCTCGGGCAGGTCTTGCAGGCGGAAGAACACGCCCTTGCTGGTACCACCACGGATGTAGGTGGCGGGGATTTTCACTTGGGGTACGTGGGCCATTCTCATGTCCTGTAGGTAGGTAAGAGCGGGCTTGCCCGCGAATCGCCCCCGCACCGGGAGCCATTCGCGAGCAAGCTCGCTCCTACAGCTGGGCTAGCCGACAGCTTTTTCCGACGAGGCTTCCAGGAAGTCCTGGGCGAAGCGCTGCAGCACGCCGCCGGCCTCGTAGATGGACACCTCTTCGGCGGTATCCAGGCGGCAGGTCACCGGAACCTTGATGGCTTCGCCGTTGGTACGGCGGATCACCAGGGTCAGGTCAGCGCGCGGCTTGCGCTCGCCGATCACGTCGAAGGTCTCGGTGCCGTCGATGCCGAGGGTCTTGCGGGTGGTACCCGGCTTGAACTCCAGCGGCAGCACGCCCATGCCGATCAGGTTGGTGCGGTGGATACGCTCGAAGCCCTCGGCGACGATGGACTCGACACCCGCCAGGCGCACGCCCTTGGCCGCCCAGTCACGGGACGAACCCTGACCGTAGTCGGCACCGGCGATGATGATCAGCGGCTGCTTGCGATCCATGTAGGTCTCGATGGCTTCCCACATGCGCATCACCTTGCCTTCCGGCTCGACACGGGTCAGGGAACCCTTCTTCACCTCGCCGTCGACCACGGCCATTTCGTTCACCAGTTGCGGGTTGGCGAAGGTGGCGCGCTGGGCGGTCAGGTGATCGCCGCGGTGGGTCGCGTAGGAGTTGAAGTCCTCCTCCGGCAGGCCCATTTTCGCCAGGTATTCGCCAGCCGCCGAGTTCGCCATGATCGCGTTGGACGGCGACAGGTGGTCGGTGGTGATGTTGTCCGGCAGCACCGCCAGCGGACGCATGCCCTTGAGGGTACGCTCGCCGGCCAGGGCGCCTTCCCAGTACGGCGGACGACGGATGTAGGTGGACATCGGACGCCAGTCGTAGAGCGGGCTCTCGGCTTCCTTCACGGTGCCGAGGTCGAACATCGGGATGTAGATCTGCTTGAACTGCTCGGGCTTCACCGAGGCGGCGACGATGGCGTCGATCTCCTCGTCGCTCGGCCACAGGTCCTTCAGGGTGATGGGGTTGCCCGCCTGGTCATGGCCCAGCACGTCCTGCTCGATGTCGAAGCGCACGGTACCGGCGATGGCGTAGGCCACCACCAGCGGCGGTGAGGCGAGGAAAGCCTGCTTGGCGTAGGGGTGGATACGACCGTCGAAGTTGCGGTTACCCGACAGCACGGCAGTGGCGTAGAGGTCACGGTCGATGATTTCCTGCTGGATCACAGGATCGAGCGCGCCGGACATGCCGTTACAGGTGGTGCACGCGTAGGCGACGATGCCGAAGCCAAGCTTCTCCAGTTCCGGCAGCAGGCCGGCTTCTTCCAGGTACAGCTTGGCGACCTTCGAGCCCGGCGCGAAGGAGGTCTTCACCCAGGGCTTGCGTACCAGACCCAGTTCGTTGGCCTTCTTCGCCACCAGACCGGCAGCCACGACGTTGCGCGGGTTGGAGGTGTTGGTGCAGCTGGTGATGGCGGCGATGATCACCGCGCCATCCGGCATCAGGCCGTCGGCTTCCTCAGCCTTGCCCGCTTCGAGCTTGGCTTCGTCGGCGATGCCGCGCTCGGCCAGCGCCGAAGTCGGCAGGCGACGATGCGGGTTGGACGGGCCAGCCATGTTGCGTGCCACGGTGGACAGGTCGAACTGCAGCACTCGCTCGTACTCGGCGGTAACCAGCGCGTCGCCCCACAGACCGGTGGTCCGGGCGTAGTTCTCGACCAGTGCCACCTGCTCCGGCTCGCGACCGGTGAGCGTGAGGTACTCGATCGTCTGCTGGTCGATGTAGAACATCGCCGCAGTCGCGCCGTATTCCGGGCACATGTTGGAGATAGTGGCGCGGTCGCCGATGGACAGGCTGTCAGCACCTTCGCCGAAGAACTCGACATAGGCACCCACCACCTTCTCCTTGCGCAGGAACTCGGTCAGCGCCAGGACGATATCGGTCGCGGTGATGCCGGGCTGACGCTTACCGGTCAGCTTGACGCCGACGATGTCGGGCAGGCGCATCATCGAAGCGCGGCCGAGCATTACGGTTTCAGCTTCCAGACCGCCAACACCGATGGCGATCACGCCCAGGGCGTCCACGTGCGGAGTGTGGCTGTCAGTGCCGACGCAGGTGTCGGGGAAGGCCACGCCCCCACGCGCCTGGATCACCGGGCTCATTTTCTCCAGGTTGATCTGGTGCATGATGCCGTTGCCGGCCGGGATCACGTCGACGTTCTTGAACGCAGTCTTGGTCCACTCGATGAAGTGGAAGCGGTCCTCGTTGCGGCGCTCTTCGACAGCACGGTTCTTCTCGAACGCGTCCGGGTCGAAACCACCAAATTCGACGGCCAGGGAGTGGTCGACGATCAGTTGGGTCGGCACCACCGGGTTGACCTTGGACGGGTCACCGCCCTGATCGGCAATGGCGTCGCGCAGACCGGCCAGGTCCACCAGCGCGGTCTGGCCGAGGATGTCGTGGCAGACCACGCGGGCCGGGTACCAGGGGAAGTCCAGGTCACGCTTGCGCTCGATCAGCTGCTTGAGCGAATCGGTCAGCATGGCCGGATCGCAACGGCGCACCAGCTGCTCGGCCAGCACGCGGGAGGTGTACGGCAGCTTGGCGTAGGCGCCGGGGGCGATGGCATCCACCGCCTCGCGGGTATCGAAGTAGTCGAGCACCGTGCCCGGCAGGCTCTTGCGGTATTGGCTGTTCATGATTAGGCGCGATCCTTCAGGGGCACGAACTTGAGGTCTTCCGGGCCGACGTAGTTGGCGCTCGGGCGAATGATCTTGCCGTCGATGCGCTGCTCGATGACGTGGGAGGACCAGCCGGAGGTACGGGCGATCACGAACAGCGGGGTGAACATGGCGGTGGGCACGCCCATCATGTGGTAGCTCACGGCGCTGAACCAATCGAGGTTGGGGAACATCTTCTTGATTTCCCACATGGTCGATTCAAGGCGCTCGGCGATGTCGAACATCTTGGTGTTCTTCTGCTCGTCGGAGAGCTCGCGAGCCACTTCCTTGATCACCTTGTTACGCGGGTCGGACACGGTGTAGACCGGGTGGCCGAAGCCGATCACCACTTCCTTCTTCTCGACGCGGGCGCGGATGTCCGCTTCCGCCTCGTTCGGATTGTCGTAGCGCTTCTGGATCTCGAAGGCGACTTCGTTGGCGCCGCCATGCTTCGGCCCACGCAGCGCGCCGATGGCGCCGGTGATGCAGGAGTACATGTCGGAACCGGTGCCGGCGATCACGCGGGAGGTGAAGGTCGACGCGTTGAATTCGTGCTCGGCGTAGAGGATCAGCGAGGTGTGCATGGCGCGGACCCAGGAGTCACGCGGCTTCTCGCCGTGCAGCAGGTGCAGGAAGTGACCGCCAATGGAATCGTCGTCGGTCTCGACGTCGATGCGCTTGCCGTTGTGGCTGAAGTGGTACCAGTAGAGCAGCGCGGAGCCGAGGGAAGCCATCAGCTTGTCAGCGATGTCGCGGGCGCCCGGATGGTTGTGGTCATCCTTCTCCGGGGACAGGCAGCCCAGCACGGAAACGGCGGTACGCATCACGTCCATCGGGTGGGCGGACGGCGGCAGTTGTTCCAGGGCAGCCTTGACGCCGGCCGGCAGGCCACGCAGGGCCTTCAGCTTGGCCTTGTAGCCGGCCAGTTCGGCGACGTTCGGCAGCTTGCCATGCACCAGCAGGTGGGCGATTTCCTCGAATTCGCAGGAGGTGGCGAAGTCGAGAATGTCATAGCCGCGGTAGTGCAGGTCGTTACCGGTGCGGCCAACGGTGCACAGGGCGGTGTTGCCGGCGGCGGTGCCACTCAGGGCCACGGACTTCTTCGGTTTGAAGGCGGTGGTGTTTTCGGTAGCGCTCATCGCGTGATTCTCCTCATTTCAATCCGGTTGCTTCGGTCTTGTTTTTACGCAGGCCGCCCTTCTGCAGAGCGGCCTGCGTCCGGTCATTTCTTGGCGGCGAACAGGGCGTCGAGCTTCTGTTCGAAGGCGTGGTAGCCGATGCGGTCGTACAGTTCCGCGCGGGTCTGCATCAGATCGATGACTTCTTTCTGGTGGCCATCGCGGCGAACGGCGGTGTAGACAGCCTCAGCAGCCTTGTTGGCGGCGCGGAAGGCCGACAGCGGGTACAGCTGGATGGCTACGCCGACCGAAGCCAGCTCGTCGCGGGAGAACAGCGGGGTGGCGCCGAATTCGGTGATGTTGGCCAGGATCGGCACGTTCAGCGCGTCGACGAAGCGCTTGTAGGTCGGCAGGTCGTAGGCAGCTTCGGCGAAGATGGCGTCGGCGCCGGCTTCGACGTAGCGCTGGCAGCGCTCGATGGCAGCGTCCACACCTTCAGCCTGGATGGCGTCGGTACGGGCGATCAGGAAGAAGTTCGGATCGGTCTTGGCATCGGCAGCGGCCTTGACGCGGTCAGCCATCTCTTCGGTGGAGACGATTTCCTTGCCCGGACGATGGCCGCAGCGCTTGGCGCCGACCTGGTCTTCGATGTGGGCGGCAGCGGCGCCGGCCTTGATCAGGTTCTTGACGGTGCGCTCGATGTTGAAGGCGCTCGGACCGAAACCGGTGTCGATGTCCACCAGCAGCGGCAGGTCGCACACGTCGGTGATACGGCGTACGTCGGTGAGCACGTCGTCCAGAGTGTTGATGCCCAGGTCCGGCAGGCCCAGCGAGCCGGCGGCGACACCGCCACCGGACAGGTAGATGGCCTTGAAACCGGCACGCTTGGCCAGCAGCGCGTGGTTGGCGTTGATCGCGCCGATGACCTGCAGCGGACTTTCCTCGGCAATGGCGTCGCGGAAGCGCTGGCCGGCAGTTTTCTGAGTCATGACTCACCTCGTGTTTTGGACGGGTTGGCGAGCGCTTCCTGGTAGTGGCGCTCGATATTGCGCTTGGAGGCACCGATGTGACGGCGCATCAGCAACTCGGCCAGTTCGCCGTCTCGGTCGGCGATGGCATCGAGAATCCGGTGGTGTTCGTTGAAGGCCTGGCGCGGCCGATTCGGAACGGTGGAGAACTGCAGGCGGTACATGCGCACCAGCTGGTACAGCTCGCCGCAGAGCATCTTGGTCAGGGTCTGGTTGCCGCTGCCCTGGATGATCCGGTAGTGAAAGTCGAAGTCGCCTTCCTGCTGGTAGTAGCCACGACCGGCCTGGAAGGCCTCGTCGCGCTCGTGGGTATCCAGCACCAGGCGCAATTCGTCGATCTCGGCCTGGCTCATGCGCTCGGCGGCCAGGCGGCAGGCCATGCCCTCGAGGGATTCGCGAATTTCGTAGAGCTCGATCAGCTCGGCATGGTTGAGGGATACGACCCGCGCGCCGACGTGGGGGACGCGCACCAGCAGCCGCTGCCCTTCCAGGCGATGGATAGCCTCGCGCAGCGGGCCACGGCTGATGCCGTAGGTGCGCGCCAGCTCGGGCTCGGAAATCTTGCTGCCGGGGGCGATGTCGCCACGCACGATGGCCGTCTGGATGCGGCGGAAGACGCTTTCGGCCAGGGTTTCCGAGTCCAGCTGTTCGGTGACGGTGCTTTCGGGGGTGTCCAGCATGATTGTCGACACATTCTTGTTTGGTGGCGCAAAACTACTGCCATACAAGCAAGCCTGTCAAACACCATTCGACTAATTGTCGACAATCCGTCTAATTCCAAAAAATTCATCTACAGCGTCACGCTCCGGTCACCTGCGTCATAAGCGTCTGTCGCGCCGGAAAATCCGCGTGTTAGAATGCGCGCCGCCAGCGCCAGTCTGGGCGCCAATGACTTGCCTGCTAGACTCCCAGACCAGGCGCCGCAGCCAAGATGGCCGTGGGCCGGGCTCCTGGACCGATGACCGCGTTACGCTCAAAGGACTTATGACACTCAAGCCCTTCGCCCCGATTGCCTGCCTGCTCGCCCTCCCCGGCCTTGGCTTCGCTACCGAGAAGACCGTCTACGGCCTTAACGAATACGCCAAGCTGAAAGGCCTCGACCTGGAAGTCGCAGCCAAACTCGACACCGGCGCCAAGACCGCTTCCCTCAGTGCCCGCGACATCAAGCGCTTCAAGAAGGATGGCGAAGCCTGGGTGCGTTTCTATCTCGCCATCGACGATGCTCACGAACATCCGATCGAGCGCCCGCTGGCGCGGATCAGCAAGATCAAACGCCGCGCCGGGGACTACAACCCCGATGAAGGCAAGACCTACACCGCACGCCCGGTCATCGAACTGGAGGTGTGCATGGGCAAGGCCCTGCGGCAGATCGAAGTGAACCTCACCGACCGCAGTGCTTTCCAATACCCGCTTCTGATCGGTTCCGAGGCGCTCAAGCGCTTCGATGCACTGGTCGACCCGAGCCTTAAATACGCTGCCGGCAAACCCGGCTGTGCCACCGACGCAAACTCTGACGAGTAACCCACATGCGCTCTCTTACCCTGCATCTGAAAGTCCTGATCACCCTGTTGGTGAGCCTGGGCGTTCTGATAACGGCCTACCAGATCTTCATCCAGGGCATCCCGATCACCGAGGATGCGACCGACGACCTCTGGAACATCGACGCCAAAGTCGAGTTCCAGGCGAATCCACGCGACCCGGTCAAGGTCCAGATGTTCGTTCCGCCGCTGAACCGGGACTACGTCAGCCTCAACGAGAGCTTCATCTCCAACAACTACGGCGTGAGCATCAATCGCGTGGATGGCAACCGCAAGGTGACCTGGTCCGCGCGTCGCGCCAGTGGCAACCAGACCCTCTATTACCGCCTGGTGCTGACCAAGCGCTATAGCGGCGAGAAGCCCAAGGACAAGGGTCCGATCTTCCGCGACAGCATCCCGGTGGAAGGCCCCGAGAAGATCGCCGCCGAAGCCCTGCTGGCCCCCATCCGCCAGCACTCGGCCGACGTCGAGACCTTCATCAGCGAGACCATCAAACGGGTCAACAACCTGAACGATGACAACGTCAAGCTGCTGCTGGCCGGCGACACCAGCACCCCGAACAAGGCCAAGGCCATCGAGCTGCTGCTGTCCATCGCCCACGTGCCGATGGAACGCGTGCACACCATTCGCCTGATGAGCGAGCAGGCCCAGAACCCCGAGCTCTGGCTGCGCAGCTTCAACGGCGAAAACTGGCTGTACTTCAACCCGGACAACGGCGAGCAGGGCCTGCCCAGCGACCGTCTGATCTGGTGGACCGGTGACGACAACCTGATCAATGTCGACGGCGGCAAGAAGGTCCAGGTGACCTTCAGCATGAACAACAGCGAAATGAACGCCATTCGCCTGGCCAAGCTGACCGACGAGAACACCGACGCCGACTTCCTCGAGTACTCGCTCTACGGCCTGCCGCTGCAGACCCAACAGACCTACCAGATTATGATCATGATCCCGATCGGTGTGCTGGTGATTCTGATCCTGCGTAACCTCGGCGGCCTGCAGACCCTGGGTACCTTCACCCCAGTGCTGATCGCCCTCGCCTTCCGCGAAACCCAGCTGGGCTTCGGCATCGTGCTGTTCACCATCATCACGGCGCTCGGCCTGTCGCTACGGTCGTACCTTGAGCACTTGAAGCTACAGATGTTGCCAAGGCTCTCGGTGGTGCTGACCTTCGTGGTGGTGCTGATTGCGGTCATCAGCCTGCTGAGCCACAAGCTCGGCCTGGAGCGCGGCCTGTCCGTGGCCCTGTTCCCGATGGTGATCCTGACCATGACCATCGAACGCCTGTCCATCACCTGGGAAGAGCGCGGCGGTGGCCATGCCTTCAAGGTAGCCATTGGCACCCTGGTCGCGGCCACCCTGGCGCACCTGCTGATGACCGTGCCGGAGCTGACCTACTTCATCTTCACCTTCCCGGCAGTACTGCTGATCATGGTGGGCTTCATGCTGGCGATGGGTCGCTACCGCGGCTACCGCCTGACCGAGCTCTTCCGCTTCAAAGCCTTCCTGAAGGACTGAGCCATGTTCGGCCTGCTCAAGACGTGGAAAGCCCTCGAAGCCAAAGGCATCATGGGCATCAATCGGCGAAACGCGGACTACGTGCTGAAGTACAACAAACGGCACCTGTACCCGATCGTCGACGACAAGATCATCACCAAGCAGCGCGCCATCGAGGCGGGAATCCACGTACCCGAGATGTACGGGATCATTTCCACCGAGAAGGAAATCGAGAAGCTCAACGACATCATCGGCGAGCGTAACGACTTCGTGATCAAGCCGGCGCAGGGCGCCGGTGGCGACGGCATCCTCGTGATCGCCGACCGCTTCGAAGGCCGCTACAAGACGGTATCCGGCAAGATCATCAGCCACGACGAAATCGAGCACCAGATTTCCTCGATCCTCACCGGCCTCTACTCCCTCGGCGGGCACCGCGACCGCGCGCTGATCGAGTACCGCGTGACCCCGGACCAGATCTTCAAGAGCATCAGCTACGAAGGCGTGCCGGACATCCGCATCATCGTGCTGATGGGCTACCCGGTGATGGCCATGCTGCGCCTGCCGACCCGGCAGTCCAACGGCAAGGCCAACCTCCACCAGGGCGCTATCGGCGTCGGCGTGGACCTGGCCACCGGCGTCACCCTGCGCGGTACCTGGCTGAACAACAAGATCGCCAAGCACCCGGACACCACCAACGCGGTGGACGGCGTGCAGCTGCCGAACTGGGACGGCTTCATGAAGCTGGCGGCCGGTTGCTACGAGCTGTGCGGCCTGGGCTACATCGGTGTCGACATGGTGCTGGACCAGGACAAGGGCCCGTTGATCCTCGAGCTCAACGCCCGACCCGGCCTGAACATCCAGATCGCCAACGACTGCGGCCTGACCCACCGCGCCCACGCCGTCGAGGCCCGCCTCGAAGAGCTGAAGGCCAAGGGTATCCAGGAAACCCCGGAAGAACGCGTGCGCTTCTCCCAGGAGCTCTTCGGCCATGTGCGGCCGACGGAGATCTGATCCACCGCTCCAAAAGAAAAGCCCGGCTAATTGCCGGGCTTTTTCGTTTGAGCCTGGGCCACCGGCTCCGCCTATGAAACCGACCTTCCTGTAGGAGCGAGCTTGCTCGCGAAAGGATCGTGCACGGGCTGTTCGCGAGCAAGCTCGCTCCTACAAGTGCAAAAAAAGGGGCCTTTCGGCCCCTTCTTCATTTACCCGTGCAATCTCAATCGTTGCTGGGCTTGTTGATGGCGTGCAGCACGTACTGCGGCAGAGCGAAGGCGCCAACGTGGATTTCCGGGTTGTAGTAACGAGTCACGATGCCGGTACCGGCGTAGCGCTGGCGCAGGGTTTCCAGCGGCAGCTTGCGCATTTCCGGATCGGTGGCGCCCCAGGCGAAGGTCATGGAGCCGCCGATGTAGGTCGGCACGGCTGCCTGGTAGAAGTGCCAGTCGGCGAACAGGCTGTCCATGCGACCGGCCGTGGTCTGCACTTCACCGAGCTGCATGAAGGGCGTGCCGTTCTGGGTCACCAGCACGCCGCCATCATTCAGGCAGCGGCGGCAGGCCTGGTAGAAGTTCTCGGAGAACAGCACCTCGCCCGGACCGATCGGGTCGGTGGAGTCGGAGATGATCACGTCGAACTTCTCCTCGGTGGTGGCGACGAAGCGCATGCCGTCGTCGATCACCAGGTTCAGGCGCGGGTCTTCGTAAGCACCCTTGGAGTGGTTCGGCAGGAATTCCTTGCACATCTCGACGACAGTGCCATCGATTTCGACCATGGTGATGCGCTCGATATCACGATGCTTGCGCACTTCACGCAGCATGCCGCCATCGCCACCGCCGATGATTAGCACGCTCTTCACCGCGCCGTGGGCGAGGATCGGAACGTGGGTCAGCATCTCGTGATAGATGAACTCGTCCGCCTCGGTGGTCTGGATCACGCCGTCCAGCGCCATCACACGCCCCATACGCGCGTTCTCGAAGATCACCAGGTGCTGGTGCTCGGTGCGCACTTCGTGCAGCAGCTTGTCCATGCGGAAGCGCTGGCCGTATCCGTCGTAGAGAGTTTCCTGGTAATCGCTCATGGGTTGTCTCCCCTGCTGGCTGTATTCGCGGACGGTGCACCGCCCCATGAAAAGGCGCGCATTCTACGATGGCTTCGATGACAGGTCGAACCGCAGCGGGCGAATTTGAAAGTCAGTTTTGCAGAGACGACACGGCGCCAGGAGAATATCGTCGCACCATGACCACAAACGCTCCCTCGACTGATTCCCGCGAGCCCATCGAGCCCATGCGCCTTGAATACTTCGAGCCCTGGAGCTGGAAGCAGTTCCAGCAACATTTCGCCCTGCGCCGCCTGCCCGGTGTCGAGCAGCTGACCGACGACAGCTACTGCCGCAGCTTCCGCCTCGGCGAGCGTACTGGCTGGTTTCGCCTGCGGCCTTCACAAGGCGCCCTGGAACTCGAACTGAGCCCGGCAGCCAGAGATCTCGCCCCACGTCTGGCGCCACGCATCCGGCAAATGTTCGACCTGGACAGCGACCCCGCCACCATCGCGCGACACCTCGGACGCGATCCGTTGCTGCAGGGCCTGCTGGCGCGCTATCCGGGCCTGCGCCTGCCGGTGGCCTTCGACCCGTTCGAACAAGGGGTGCGCACCATCATCGGCCAGCAGGTGACGGTAAAGGCCGCGGTGACCATTGCCGGACGCCTGGTGGAACGACTGGGCGACCCGCTGGAAGATGCCGAAGGCGACGGTCCACAACGACTATTCCCCACACCCCGGGCCATCGCCGACGATCCGCTGCCCGGCATCGGCATGCCCGGCAAACGTGTCGACACTTTGCGCCGCTTTGCCCAGGCGGTCGCGGACGGAAGCCTGGAACTGAGCCTGACGGCAGGCGTCGAAGCCCTGATCGAACGTCTCTGCGCCCAGCGCGGCATCGGCCGCTGGACCGCCGAATACATCGCCCTGCGCGCCTTCGGCCAGCCGGACGCCTTCCCCGCCGCTGACCTCGGCCTGCTCAAGTCGCCGCTCTGGGGACCGGAGGGCATCAGCGCCCGGGAACTGACCAGCCGCGCCGAACAGTGGCGACCGTGGCGCGCCTATGCCGCCGTCTATCTCTGGCAGAGCTATGCCGAGGACAACTGACATGTATTTCCGCTTTCACGACAGCCCCACCGGTTCCCTGCTGCTTGCGGGCGACGATGCGGGCCTGCAGATGCTCTACATGGACACCGAGCGACGCGGATACCCTAATGCCGACTGGCAGCCGGCCGACCGCCAGTTCGACGAAGCCTGCCGGCAACTGGACCGCTACTTCGAAGGCCGCCTGAAGCGCTTCGACCTGTCTCTCGCGCCCCGCGGCACGCCCTTCCAGCAGCAGGTCTGGCAGGCCCTGCTGGAGATTCCCTACGGGCACACCACCAGCTACAGCGAACTGGCCGAACGCATTGGCAATCCGAAGTCGGTGCGGGCGGTGGGCACGGCCAATGGCGCCAACCCCATTTCCATCATCATTCCCTGCCATCGGGTGATCGGCCGCGACGGCAGCCTGACGGGCTATGCCGGCGGCCTGGCGCGAAAGGCGCTACTGCTGAAACTGGAAGGCGTGAAGCTGCAGCCGGAGCAGGATCAGTTGCTGCTGATCTGACTCAGGGCTGACGGATGCGCGCCAGCACCTTCGGCGGCTCCGCCAGCGGCAACTCGATGATCAACCCTTCCCCGTTCTTAGGCTCCACCCCGGTCAGCGCCTTGATGTTCACCTGGTGGCTGACCATCACCACGGGCCGGTCCTTGGGCACCTTGTCGATGGCCTTGCGCAGCTCCACGATCTGCGCCGCCTGACTTTCCGGATCGCGGAAGAAAGAATCCAGCGCCGACAGGGTTTCCACGGCCCCCAACCCCATCTCCTGAGCGGTGTCCTGGGCGCGGCACCAGTTGCTGGTATAGAGGCGTGGCTGATCCACCTTGCGTCGCACCAGCAGCTTGCCCCAGCGCCGCGCTTCCTGACGGCCCCGGTCGCTGAGATTGCGCTGGGTGCTGCAATCTCCCAGGCGGAATCCTTCCGGATCACCGGTGCCCGGGGCAGTGGTATGGCGCAGCAGGAGGAAGGCCTTGCCGTCGCGCAGGGCCTGCCATGCCGACTTCTGGTCGGCGGCCACCGGCAATGCCAGCAGCGCGATGAGCGTCAGGATGACGAAACGGGTCATGGCCAGGTCGCCAATGGCGGAACCCGGCCACAGGCGATCCCGAACAGGTCCGGATCAGGACAAGCCGCGGCGACGCAGAGGCAGGAACCCATGGGGGACGCTCCCGGATGGATGCAGTCACCCCAAGGATAGATCGACCGACGGCGGCCTTCCTCGCGTCCCGTCAGACGATTTCAGGCAGCGTCAGAATCGCGCCAGATCGATCACCGCGAAGCTGGCCACAGTCTCGTGGCCTTCCAGCACACCGCCCTCGCGCGCCAGGCCGATGGTCTGCATGCCCGCCTCGAGCGCAGCGTCCAGCTCCTGGACCACATCGGACAGGAAGAGGATCTGCTCGCCGGGCAGACCAATGGCCGCGGCGATCTGCCGGTACGATGCCGCCTCGCGCTTGGGCCCGGTAGTGGTATCGAAGTAGCCGGAGAACAGCGGAGTCAGGTCACCCGCTTCGGAGCAGCCGAAAATCAGCTTCTGTGCCTGGATCGAACCGGAGGAGTAGACATAGAGGTCGTAGCCGTCCTGTTTCCAACGGCGCAGCGCCTCCACCGCATCCGGGTAGACATGGCCCTTGAGCTGGCCGGCGCGGTAGCCCTGCTCCCAGACCATCCCCTGGAGTGCTTTCAGCGGCGTAGCCTTGCGGTCTTCGGCGATCCAGCCCAGGAGAATCTCCACCACCCGCTCAGGGCTGGCCCCGGCTTCGCCGCTTTCCGCGCGCACCGCGTCGATCTGCTGCACCACTGCCGGCTCATCGGCGTGGGTCAGGACAAACTCGGGCAGGTGACGCGCAGCGAAGGGGAAGAGGACGTCGAAGACGAAGCTCACCGCGCTGGTGGTGCCTTCGATGTCGGTGAGGATGGCCTTGATGGGCATTGGGAAACTCCAGGTGAATCGAATGTTGCCGTCGCAGGAGCCGGCTTGCTGGCGAAATCACAACGTTTCGCGAGCAAGCTCGCTCCTACCGAGGCCGGGATCAGTCTTCCAGTTGCGGGAAGCGCTTGGCGATCTCGTCGCCGGTGAAATTAGCGACCCAGCCTTCCGGGTTGTTGAACAGGCGAATGGCCACGAAATGCGGGTGCTCACCCATGTCGAACCAGTGACGGGTGCCAGCCGGCACGGAGATCAAGTCGTTCTTCTCGCAGAGCACCGCATAGACGTAGTCGTCGATATGCAGGGTGAACAGGCCACGGCCGGCGACGAAGAAGCGCACTTCGTCCTCGCCATGGCGGTGCTCGTCGAGGAACTTGGCGCGCAGTTCGGCCTTCTGCGGGTGGTCGCTGTTCAGACTGACCACGTCGACAGTCACATAGCCTTGCTCGCGCATCAGCCGGTCGATCTGTGGGCGGTAGGCAGTGATCACCTCATCCTGGCTGGCACCCGGGGCGATGGGGGCCGAAGCCTCCCAACGCTCGAAGCGCACACCAACGGACGCCAGGGTGGAGGCAATGTCGTCCAGGTGGGTCAGGACCTTGTTCGGCAGGTCCGGGCTGGATTCGTGGTAGACGGTCAGGCTGCTCATCTGGGTACTCCTTGCGGGCCTCCTCCCGGCTCTTTGGGCGGGTCGGACGGCGCCGTTGTCAGTCAGGCACCTTCGTGGGAAGGAAGCATCAGCGTCGGGTGATCGAGAGGGTCTTCAGCTCGCACTCGAAAAGGAATTCGAAGGCCTCGACCTGGCGCAGGACGTCGCTCATGCGCGGCCCCCAAGTATAGAGGCCGTGACCACGGATCAGGTATCCGACGCAGTCCGGATGCTCGTCCAGCCAGGGTTGCACCTTGGTGGCCAGACGGGCGATGTCCTGGTCGTTGTCGAAGATCGGCACCAGCACCTGCGATTCATGGGTAGTGATGCCGCTGAAGGCCTTCTGCAGTTCGTAGTCGGCGAACACCAGGGAGTCGGCCAGGGTCAGCCGCGACAGCACCGTGGCGTTCACCGAGTGCGTATGCAGCACCGCGCCGATCTCCGGCTTCCAGCGGTAGAGCTGGGTGTGCAGCAGGGTTTCCGCCGAAGGCTTCTTGCCCGGCTCCAGGCTGTTGCCGTCCATGTCGGTGGCCAGCACGTCGTCCGGGCCGAGTTGGCCCTTGTGCTTGCCGGATACGGTCAGCAGCGCCTCACTGGCGGAGAGCCGCGTCGAATAGTTGCTGCTGGTGGCCGGCGACCAGCCGCGGCCGTACAGGAAGCGGCCTGCGTCGATGATTTCCTGGGCGAGTTGTTGGCGATTCATGCCCGCTCCTCCTGCAATCGGGTGGCAATGATAACGGCTGCGGCAAGTGCCGCGAGACTGGCGATGACGTAGGTCCAGAGCGGCCCAAGGCTGCTCCAGCTGTAGCCCGAGTAAAGGGCGCCGAGAGCGCCGCCGGTACCGGCCAGGGCTGCGTAGAGCGCCTGGCCCTGACCTTGCTGGCGTGCTCCGAACCGACGTTGCACGAAATGGATGGCGGCTGCGTGAAAGCTGCCGAATGTGGCGGCGTGCAGCACCTGGGCGAACAGCAGGACCGGCAGCTGGTCGGCGAAATTACCCAGCAGCAGCCAGCGCAGTGCCGCGATCAGGAAGCTGGCCAGCAGCACCACTCGCACCGAATAGCGCGCGAGGATGCGCGCCATCACGATGAACAGCAGTACCTCGGCCACCACGCCCAGGGCCCAGAGCTGGCCGATCAGGCTGCGCGAATAGCCGAGCGATTCCAGGTAGATGGTCTGGAAGCTGTAGTAGGGCCCATGGGACAGCTGCATCAGCCCTACACATATATAGAAGGCCCGCACGCCCGGCTGGCGCAACTGGGCCAGGAAACCACCCTGCCCCGCCGCATCCGGTCGGGCCTGGGGCGTCGCGTTGGGCACCCAGAAGCTGCTGAGGACGATGCCGCCCATGATGAACACCAGCGCCCAGGGATAGAGGTCCAGGCTGAACAGCTCGAACAGCTTGCCCAGGCCGATCACCGTGAGGATGAAGCCGATGGAACCCCACAGCCGCACCTGGCTATAGCGCGCCGCCTGCTCCCGCAGGTGCGCCAGGGTAATCACCTCGAACTGCGGCAGCACCGCATGCCAGAAGAAGGCGTGCAGCGCCATGATCAGCGCCAGCCAGGCATAGCTGTGGCTGACGAAAATCAACGAGAAGGTCAGCAGGGTGCAGAAAGCGCCGAAGCGCACGATGTCCAGCCGCCGGCCACTGCGATCGCCCAGCCAGCCCCAGAGATTGGGTGCAACGCAACGCATCAGCATGGGGATGGCCAGCAGTTCGCCGATGCGCGCACTGGAGAAGCCCAGGTTCGCGAAGTACAGGCCCAGGAAGGGCGCCGTGGCGCCCAGCAGGGAAAAGTAGAAGAGATAGAAACTGGACAGCCGCCAATAGGGCAGCGCGTTCGCGCCGCCCGTCACAGCTGGCCGAGCACCGGGGTTTCCACCCGCACGTCGGCATTCTGCGCGCGGTGGCGCAGCAGGTGGTCCATCAGCACGATGGCCATCATGGCTTCGGCAATCGGCGTGGCGCGGATGCCCACGCAAGGGTCATGGCGGCCTTTGGTGATCACCTCCACCGGGTTGCCGTTGATGTCGATGGAACGGCCGGGGGTGGTGATGCTGGAGGTGGGTTTGAGCGCCAGGTTGGCGACGATCGGCTGGCCCGAGGAGATGCCACCGAGGATGCCGCCGGCGTTGTTGCTGAGGAAGCCTTCCGGCGTCAGCTCGTCGCGGTGCTCGGTGCCACGCTGGGAGACGCTGTCGAAGCCGGCGCCGATTTCCACGCCCTTCACCGCGTTGATGCTCATCAGCGCATGGGCCAGTTCGGCGTCCAGGCGGTCGAAGATCGGCTCACCCAGGCCCGGCGGCACGCCTTCGGCAACCACGGTGATCTTGGCGCCCACCGAATCCTGGTCGCGACGCAGCTGGTCCATGTAGGCCTCCAGCTCGGGCACCTTGTCCGGATCAGGACTGAAGAAAGCGTTCTGCTCCACCGAATCCCAGGTCTTGAAGGGAATCTCGATGGGACCGAGCTGGCTCATGTAGCCACGCACGGTGATGCCCTGGGTGGCCAGGAATTTCTTGGCGATGGCGCCGGCGGCCACGCGCATGGCGGTTTCCCGCGCCGAAGAACGGCCGCCGCCACGGTAGTCGCGGATGCCGTACTTGTGGTGGTAGGTGTAGTCGGCGTGGGCCGGGCGGAACAGGTCCTTGATCGCCGAGTAGTCCTTGGACTTCTGGTCGGTGTTGCGGATCAGCAGGCCGATGGCGCAACCAGTGGTCTTGCCTTCGAAGACGCCGGAGAGGATTTCCACCTCGTCGGCTTCCTGGCGCTGGGTGGTATGGCGGCTGGTGCCCGGTTTGCGGCGGTCGAGGTCACGCTGCAGGTCCTCAAGGGACAGTTCCAGCCCCGGCGGGCAGCCGTCGACTATGGCGACCAGCGCCGGACCATGGCTTTCGCCAGCGGTGGTGACGGTGAACAGCTTGCCGTAGGTGTTGCCGGACATGCACAGTGCTCCGCAGAAATTGGCCTCGATTCGAAGGTCGAGCAGTATACCCGCGGCGCCTGGCCAGTTCACCCCTCGAACCTTGTGCCAGCACCCGCGTCCAACCCGCCACTCCAGACACCGACCCCGTCCCGATGCTGCGACTATTTCTCCTCCTACTCCCCCTCCTCGCCGGCCTGGCCCAGGCTGCCCCCCAGAGCGTGCTGCAACGCCCGGTCGAACTGGACACCGGCAACGGCATCCTGCGCGGCACCCTGCTGCGGCCGAAGACCGACCAGCCCGTGCCGGTGGCGCTGATCATCGCCGGCTCCGGCCCCACCGACCGCGACGGCAATAACCCCATCGGCGGGCGCAACGACAGCCTGAAGAAACTCGCCCAACTGCTGGCACGCAATGGCATTGCCAGCGTGCGCTACGACAAGCGCGGCATTGCTGCCAGTCGCGATGCCGGAACCGACGAACGCCAGCTGAGCATCGAGCTTTACACCCGCGACGCAGCGGCCTGGGGGCAGTCCCTCAAGCAGGATCCGCGCTTCTCGAAGCTCATCCTGATTGGCCACAGCGAGGGTGCACTGATCGCCAGCCTGGCGGCGGATGCGGCTGGCGCCGATGCGTTGATCAGCATTTCCGGCAGTGCCCGCCCCATCGACCAACTGTTGCGCGACCAGTTGCAGAGCCGTCTGACACCGCCCCTGCTGACCCAGAGCGAAGCACTGCTGGCCAGCCTGCGTGCCGGCCAGCAGGTGGCCGAAGTGCCCCAGCCGCTAGAGGCGCTATTCCGCCCCAGCGTGCAGCCCTACCTGATCTCCCTGTTCCGCCAGGACCCGGCGCAGGCATTCGGCCGGCTGCGGATTCCGGCGCTGATCCTGCAGGGCAGCAGCGATATCCAGGTCAGTGTGAGCGATGCCGAGCAGCTCAAGGTCGCCCGCCCCGACGCCGAACTGGTGATCGTCGAAGGCATGAACCACATGCTGCGCATCGTGCCCATGGACATGGAGCAGCAGCTGGCGTCCTATCGCAATCCGCAGCTGCCCCTGGCGCAGGAACTGGGCACGCACATCCTGGCGTTTATCAAGGGGCTGCCCGACTCCAGAAATGCGGGAATCGGCCGATAAGACGAACGGTTCTGTAGGAAATCTGGCCTGGCGTAGGCAATTGCGTACAGAATCTGGACTGACGTACCAGATACGTCGTCACAGGCTCCTACAAGGTACTTCCCCATGACCGAAAGCCCAGCCGAACAGCAGAGCGCCGAAGAGGCCGTGCCCCAGCCCCATCCATGGGCGGAGCTGGTCGCCGAGCACTTCGACCTCCTGCGCCTCGCGCCCCTGCCCATTGACCGCCATACCGGGGCACGGCCACTGCGTTTCGTCGAACTGGGTCGCGTGGAGCGCCACAACAGCGAGCAGAGCATGCTGCGCCTGAGCATCGGTTTGCCCGGGCAAAAGGTGCGCAAGGAACAGAATCTGCTGGAGGTCTGGGCCGACCATCGCAACAAGGAAGTCCGCTTCGGTCCGGACAGCGGTCTTAACCTGGAACCACAGAACCGCGGCCTGGGTCGCTTCCTGCTGGCCCAGGGCATTGCCTGGGCCAGGCAACGCTGGGCGCACTATCGGGTAGAAGGTGGCGCCCTGCCCGCCAAGGACGCCCTGGACAACGAAACCCGCCTGCGCCGCGACCACGTGCTCAAAGCACAGGGTTTCGAAGTGACCTACCTGGACAACGTTCAGCTGAAAGCCACCTACGGCGCCGGCCGGGTCAGCGAACTGCACGGTGACTGGCACCGCGAGAAGGTGCAGATCCTCGGGTTGCAGGAAGTCGCCGCCATGCTCGAACAGGCCGACCAGAACCTGCAGAGGCAGGACGTGGAGATTCGCAAACTGGAAGAGCGCATCGCCATCTACAAACGCGAAGACGGCGGCCTGCGCTTCACCATCGCCTGCCTGGTGGCCTTTGCGGTATTCCAGGCCGGCCTACTGATCTGGATTACTACCCGCTGATCCGACGGGTCAGGGAATCAGCCGCGAGCGGAACAGCGCCTGGTGCTGGCGGCACTGGTTGGCGCTGAGCATGAACACGCCGTGGCCGCCATGCTCGAAGTCCAGCCAGAGGAAATCCACCTCCGGATAAAGCGCTTCCACGTGAACCTGGCTGTTCCCCACTTCCACGATCAGCAGGCCCTTCTCAGTGAGATGGTCCGCCGCTTCGGCCAGCATTCGCCGCACCAGGTCGAGGCCGTCATTGCCGCAGGCCAGACCCAGTTCGGGTTCGTGGTGGTACTCCACCGGCATGTCGGCGAAGTCTTCCTCATCCACGTAGGGCGGGTTGGACACGATGAGGTCGAAGCGCTGTCCCGGCAGGCCGTCGAAGCCGTCGCCCTGCACCGTGTAGACGCGGTCTTCCAGGCCGTGGCGCTCGATGTTCAGGTTGGCCACTTCCAGGGCGTCGAAGGAGAGGTCGCCAAGCACCACCTCGGCTTCGGGGAACACGTGGGCACAGGCGATACCGATGCAGCCCGAGCCGGTGCAGAGGTCGAGCACCCGCGCCGGGTCCTGGGGCAACCAGGGGGAGAACTGCTGCTGGATCAGTTCGGAAATGGGTGAACGCGGCACCAGCACCCGCTCATCCACCACGAAGGGCATGCCACAGAACCAGGCCTCGCCCAGCAAGTAGGCCACCGGCACACGTTCTTCGATGCGGCGGCGCAGCAGTTCACGCAGGTGCGCGCACTCTTCCTCTTCCAGACGGCAATCCAGGTAGCTGTCGGCAATCTCATAGGGCAGGTGCAGCGCGCCCAGCACCAACTGACGGGCCTCATCCCAGGCGTTATCGGTGCCGTGACCGAAGAACAGGTTTTCGGCATGGAAACGGCTGACAGCCCAGCGGATGTGGTCACGCAGGGTGCGCAGGCGGGATTCGGACACGGCAGCTACCTCAGAAAACGGGCCGCAGATTCTACCACCCCTGTCGCTCAGGGGCAGCCCGCAGCGGCCGACGAACGGCCTCCCCGACGCTGCACCCGATCCCCTCCAGCAAGCCGCATGACAACTGAAGACCGACAATCGCGAGGCAACTGGACCTTGGTCCATGGTTCACTTATTCCGTCGCAGGGCGGACAATGGTGGCCATGTCGTACCTGGAGATTCGCATGTCCGCTCCCAAATCCATGTTCCAGCTCAGTGGCCGCGGCTATCCGCCGGCCAATCTGAACAATGCCACCCTGGTGATCGTCGACGCCCAGGAAGAGTACCGCAGCGGTGTTCTCGCCCTGCCCGGCCTCGATGCCGCCCTTGGCGAAATCGCCAGCCTCCTTGCTGCCGCCCGCGCCATGGGCAGCGCGATCGTCCACGTGAAACACCTCGGCGTCCCCGGCGGCATCTTCGACCCCCGCGGCGAACGCGGCGAGCACCTGCCCGAAGCCGCGCCCCTGCCGGGCGAGATCGTGGTGGAGAAGCGCCTGCCCAACGCCTTCGCCGGCACAGACCTGCATGACCGCCTGCAAGCCATTGGCCACCTGGACCTGATCGTCTGCGGCTTCATGACCCATTCCAGCATCAGCACCACGGTCCGCGCCGCCAAGGACTATGGTTATCGCTGCACGCTGGTGAGCGCTGCCTGCGCGACCCGCGACCTGCCGACCGTCGATGGCGGCGTCATCAGCGCGGAAGAAATGCACCGAGTCGAGGTGATCGCCCTGGCCGATAACTTCGCCAGCGTGGTGCCGCAGGCCAAGGCGCTCATCTAAAGACGCGCCGTACATCCCGCGACATCCGCGACGGGGTTGGCCGGAACCACCGCCAGAAGGCGCCGGTCATACCCCGATCAAGCAAGAGGACGTGCGGATGAAGTTATCCGATGGTTTCGATGCCCGCCGCCTGCGCCCCCGAGGCCCGGGCAGCTGGCGCTGGCGTTTCGCAGCGGCACTGGCCGCACTGCTCGCCGGCTTCGGCGTGCTGCTGGCAATGGCCGGCGCCGCCACCCTCCTGGGCCGCCCACCTGCCCTCGGCCCCCTCAACGACAGCACCGGCGCTGCCATCGTGCTGCTGCTCTTCGGCCTGCTCTTTCTCTGGATCGGCGTACTCGGCTGGCGCCTCTGCCGACGACGTTCCAGGCGCCGCAACGGCCTCAGCATGTCCCCGCACCTGATGAAGAAACGCGACTGAGCCTGGCGCCGGGCATTTGGGTACACTAGCCGCCCTTCGCGGAGGCCTGTATGCAAGACGACGCCCACAACGACGAAAATTTTTCCCTGTTCACCGAGCAGATGCGCGGTGTGAAGCGTATCCATGACGATCGCGCAGACACCGGCAAGCCCAGGATCGACAACCGCCAGCTCGCCAACCGTCGGCAGAACGCCACGGTCACGCAAACGAACATCAAGGTGGATGGCCTGTCCGACCAGTTCGTCATCGACGTGGGTGCGGAGGACGAACTCTACTGGGCTCGCGACGGTGTGCAGGAAGGCCAGATGCGCAAACTCAAGCAGGGCCAGATCGGCTTCGAGGGCAGCCTCGACCTGCACGGCATGACGGTGGAAAAAGCCCGCGAAACCCTTTGGGACTTCATCGCCGAAGCCACCCGCTTCGAAGTGCGCTGCGTGCGTGTCACCCACGGTAAGGCGGCACGCCTGGACGGCAAGCGTCCGCTGATCAAGAGCCACGTCAACACCTGGCTGCGCCAGCATCCGCAGGTACTCGGCTTCACCTCCTGCATGCCGAAGCACGGCGGCACCGGCGCCGTCTATGTGATGCTGCGCCGGACCATGCTCGAAGGTCGCGACGAGTAACCAAGGATCTGCTGCGCGTCGGCGATGCTGCGTTAAAAACAGCCTCGGAATGCTCATTTACAGTCGTAAACTCGTGTGCGAGCCCAGTCCGCTTCCTCGGCAGTTTTTGCCTTGCCTCGCTCTAGCTCGCGAGATCCTCGATCCTCACTGGTCCACTAGCGGGAACCTCGGCGCAAAATTCTCCAGTGCCACCCGCAGGCCTTTCACCAGGAAAGACACTGCGTGATAGAAGCCCGCCAGCATCACGCACTCCACCAGTTGCTCCTCACTGAAGTACCCGCGCAGGCGCTGCCACAGGTCGTCGTCGATATCCGCCTGCTCATGCAGGGCATCGGCCATGGCCAGCAATACCAACTCCGACTCATCCCAAATCCCAGCATCCACCGGCACCCGGCAGGTGTCGGCCAGTTGGGCCGGGCTGAACCCCGCTTTGGCGTTGAACGCCGCCACATGCACGCCCCATTCGTACTCGGCGCCGCAACGGGCGGTGCTGCGCAGGATCAGCAGTTCTCGTTCACGCAGGCTGATGCTTCCGCGATCCAGCAGCCCGCCGGCCATCATCCGCTGCAGCACGCGCGGATTGCGCGCGACGCAGCGGAACAGCAGCAGGGGCGGTGCGCCTGACATCACCCGGTCGAAGGCGGCCTGGATGTCCGGATCGTAGGGGGCCTCGACGGGCTGGATGCGAGGTTCGTTCATGGCGGTACTCCTGTTGGACTGATACGCTACCGAAAACGTAGCACTCAGAATCAAGACTTGCTACTAAATTAGAAGCAACAGGAACGACCATGACCACACCCCTTCCCGGCCAACCGGTTCGCGGTTCCACCAGCGGGCGGCCGATCATGGCGCTGCTCGACCTCCTCGGCCGACGCTGGAGCCTGCGTATCCTCTGGGAACTGCACCAGGGACCGGCGACCTTTCGCGACTTGCAGGCGCGCTGCGAAGGCCTGTCACCCTCGGTTCTCAACACCCGCCTGGGAGAATTACGTCAGGCGCTGCTGGTGGAAAACGGCGAGGCGGGCTATGAGCTGACGGCGGACGGCAAAGAACTGGCGCTGCACTGCCTGCCGCTGGCGGAATGGGCCGAGCATTGGGCCAGCCGTCTGCCCGCGCCCGAAAAATGACTCACGCTGGCGCATGGCGCCCTTGCCAGCCGCCCCTTCGCGCCCTACCCTGCGCCTTTGCGTAAACCCCCACAGGAATTTCCATGTCCCTGGAACAGAATTACACCGCGATCCTCGGCCAGCTCGGCGAGGATGTCTCCCGCGAAGGCCTGCTCGATACTCCGAAGCGTGCCGCCAAGGCGATGCAGTACCTCTGCCGCGGCTATCAGCAGACGCTGGAAGAAGTCACCAACGGCGCCCTGTTCAGCTCCGACAACAGCGAAATGGTGCTGGTGAAGAACATCGAGCTGTACTCGCTCTGCGAGCACCACCTGCTGCCGTTCATCGGCAAGGCCCACGTGGCCTACATCCCCAACGGCAAGGTGCTGGGCCTGTCCAAGGTGGCGCGCATCGTCGACATGTACGCCCGCCGCCTGCAGATTCAGGAAAACCTCAGCCGCCAGATCGCTGAAGCCATCCAGCAGGTCACTGGCGCCCTGGGCGTCGCAGTGGTCATCGAAGCCCAGCACATGTGCATGATGATGCGCGGCGTGGAGAAGCAGAATTCCTCCATGGTCACTTCGGTGATGCTCGGCGAATTCCGCGAAAACGCCGCCACCCGTAGCGAATTCCTCAGCCTGATCAACAACTGAGTTTCGCTACCCCCGAAAAAGCCGGCGCAAGCCGGCTTTTTTGTTTCCGCTCGGCGCAGAGGCCAATCCGGGATTGGCCCCGGTGTATTCCGGGCGATTGGCTATCGGATTGTCACGATGGCGCGCGCAAGCTGGCATCTCCAAACATTCCCCGGCTCACGCCTCTCGGAAGGAGATGGACCATGTCGACCACAACGCCCTGCACAATCCTGATCCACGCACAGCACCGGAGCGCGAGAAAGCTGCAACAGCATCTGCACCTCCTGGTCGCGCGCTTCGGTGGCCAGCTGGAACAGCCCGATGCCGGCCTTTGGGTGCTGGCTGCCTGCCCCTGGCAAGGGCACGAAGCCGAAGCCGGCGAGGCGCTCGGCAGGCTGTTCGACAGCGGCCTGGTCAGCGGCCTGAGCTTCGCCGACTAGAAACTCCGCCCGTCCACCTTCACCACCTTGAGACCGTCCAGGGGCACGTCCTCCAGGCAGCGCACGTTCACCGCGGCCACGGCCTTTCCCTTCGGATCGGTGGCCTCGCCGAAGGGCGCGCAGCCGCAATTGGCGCAGAAGTGGTGGGCGATATGCATGCGATTGAAGCGATAGGTGGAAAGATCGGACTCGGGCGTGGCGAGCTTGAGCTGCTCGCGCGGGACGAACCAGAGCAGGTAACCGCGCCGGCTGCACAACGAGCAGTTGCACTCCATGACCTGCTCCAGGGTGCCTTCCACTTCGAAGGCGATCTTCCCGCAGTGGCAGCTGCCTCGATATTTCATGGTCGACACTCCCGGAAACGCCTGTTGGCAGGCTGGAGCGTCCAACTTAGTACAGGGCCGGTAGGTCCGCCATGAATGCCGAAAAGAGGCCGCAACAAGCACTCAAGCGAAGAAGCGTCTCATCGAGCGCGATAGCCAGCCGCCGCTGCTGTCATCCCGAGTCAACTGCTGCATGTTGGCCTTGACCGCTTCGACGTAGTTGGCGTCGTCGTTGCGGATGTGATTGAACAGCCAGCGACCGAGCAGATCCTTGAGTTCGTCGGCCACATCATCACCAGCCTGATGACGTGTGCGGAACACGTTCACTCGCCGGATGAACAGTTCGTGGACCTTCTTGTGGGCCCGGCTGAACTGGTAACCGGCATCTTCCAGCAGGGTTTCTTCGAAGGCGAAGTGCGACAACGTGTAGTCGACTACTTCCTCGATCACCCGGGCGACAGCCGCCTTGTCCATCTGCAACTGGGCGGCATGCAAGTCGTTGATCATCTCGACGATGCGCTTGTGCTGGCCATCGATGACCTCGATGCCGGTGTCCAGATCACTTTCCCACTCGAGATACGCCACTTGCTCTCCTCACCGCGCCGCCCGGCATTGTCTGAAATTTCGAAACGGCCGGTAGGCTAGTGGCTGACAGCGGGGAAAATCTTGATTCCAATCAATAAGATGAGAACAACCTGCAGCCAGGTCGTGAACAGTATTGCGGCTCACCGCGAGCGGTTCCCGGACCTTGAACACCGGACAGCCCGGAGCAACTGATTTCCGCCTGGCGCTCGCTGTCTGCCAGAGACGAAAAAGCCGGCTTGCGCCGGCTTTTTTCGTGAATCAGAGAACCTCAGCCGAACATGCCCACATGGCGCGGGTGGCTGGCCACTCGGTCCAGCCAGGCGAGGATCGCCGGGTAGCCGGAGAGGTCGAATCCGCCTTCGTGGGCCACATGGGTGTAGGCGTAGAGGGCGATATCAGCGATGGAGTACTGGTCGCCCACCAGGTACGGCGTGCGCTGCAGCTGCTTCTCCATCACCTTCAGTGCCTTGTTCCCACGCACCTGGCAGACCTTGTACTCCTCCAGGCGATCTTCCGGCATGCCCTGGTACAGCTGGATGAATCGCGCCACTGCGACATAGGGCTCGTGGCTGTACTGCTCGAAGAACTGCCACTGCAGTACCTGGGTACGCAGGCGCGGCTCGGCGGGCAGCAGGTCGGTGCCTTCGGCGAGGAAATTCAGGATGGCGTTGGACTCCCACAGGGTCGTGCCATCTTCCAGCTCCAGTACCGGGATCTTGCCGTTGGGGTTCTTCTCCAGGAATTCGGCGCTCTGGGTCTCACCCTTGAGAATGTCCACCGGAATCCACTGATACGGCTGGCCGAGCAGGTTGAGGATCAGCTTGACCTTGTAGCAGTTGCCGGATTTGTAGTCGCCATAAACCTTGTACATCGCTACTCCCTCCCCGGTGGTCAGGCAGCTTCCGCTGCCTGGGCTTGACGGATGACACCCGCGAGCCGCTTCAGGCCTTCGCCCAGCCGCTCGGGTGCTACGTGGCTGAAGTTCAGGCGCAGGTGGCCCGGGTGCTGGTCCGGATCGATGAAGAAAGGTTCGCCCGGCATGAAGGCGACATTCTGCTCCAGCGCCGGCTTGAGCAGCGTGCGGGTGTCCAGCGGCTGCTTCAGGGTCAGCCAGAAGAACAGCCCGCCCTGGGGGATTTCCCAGGTGGCCAGCTCGCCGAAGTGCTCTTCCAGCGCCGCCTGCATGGAATCACGGCGCACGCGGTAAAAGTCACGCAGCTCGGCCAGGTGCTGACGGTACTGCTCGGTACCGAACCACTGCAGCGCCTGCCACTGGCCGATGCGGTTGGTGTGCAGGTCGGCGGACTGCTTCAGGCGCAGCAGGTGCGGGAAGAGATCCGGTGTGGCGATCAGGAAGCCCACGCGCAGGCCCGGCAGCAGGGTCTTGGACACGGTACCGGTGTAGATCCAGCTGGCCTTCTTCAGACGGCTGACGATGGGAGTGGCGGCGCCTTCATCGAACACCAGCTCGCGATAGGGCTCGTCTTCAATCAGGGTGACGCCGAACTCGTCCAGCAACGCGGCGACCGCATCGCGCTTGGCCTCGCTGTAGCGGGTGCCGGACGGATTCTGGAAAGTCGGGATCAGGTAGGCAAAGGACGGCTTGTGCTGCTGCAGGCGCTGGCGCAGAGCCGCGATCTCGGGGCCGTCGGCTTCCTGGGGGACGGCGATGCAATCGGCGCCGAACAGCTGGAACGCCTGCAGGGCCGCCAGGTAGGTCGGGGCCTCCAGCAGTACTTCGGTGCCCGGATCGATGAACAGCTTGGAGGCCAGGTCCAGGGTCTGCTGGGAGCCGCTGACGATCAGCACCTGGCTCGCTTCGCAGGGCACGCCGAGGGCTCGCGCTTCGGCGGCAATGGCTTCACGCAGCGCCGGCTCGCCTTCGCTCATGCCGTACTGGCCCATGCTGGCCGGCATCTCGTCCCAATCCACCTTCGGCAGCATCGGCTCGGCCGGCAGGCCTCCAGCGAAGGACATCACTTCCGGACGCTGGGCGGCTGCAAGGATTTCGCGGATCAGGGAGCTTTTCAGGCGGGCGATGCGTTCGGAGAAGGCCATGGATTGTCACCGGGTGCGGAAGCGAGGAAATTAAGTCAAACTGCTTGACCGAAACTACGACGACCGCGACAGATACGTCAATATGCTTGACCTGAAAAATCCCACCATTCAGCAAGCCGCCATGGAAGCCTTCTTCTTCGGCTACCAGGCCTTCACCAGCAAGCCGGACGAAATCCTCGCCCGCCGAGGCCTGTCGCGGGTGCATCACCGCATCCTGTTCTTCATCGCCAAGTACCCGGGGCTGAGCGTCAAGGAGTTGCTGGGCTACCTGGGCGTGACCAAGCAGGCGCTGAACACGCCGCTACGGCAACTGGTCGAGTTGAAGCTGGTGGAAAGCGTGGCCGCGATCGACGACAAGCGTAAGCGCATGCTCGGCTTCACCAGTGAAGGGGCGAAGCTGGAACAGGCCCTGCGCCGGGAACAGGCGCGCCTGTTGCAACGCGCCTTTGGCGAAGCCGGGGAGGAAGCGGTGCGCGGCTGGCTGGAGGTCAACCAGGCGCTGTGCACCGCACGCCAGGGAGAAGCCTCGGAAGGCTAGAGCGAAGGCTCCAGCTCCCGCGCGCCACGGAAGAACACCAGCATCATCGCCACGCTGCTGGCGATCAGCGGCAACAGGCCCAGCATCATCAGCACGATGGTGGCCATCATGATCCCGCCGACCAGGTCCAGCCAGGCCATCACACGAAACACCGGATAGACGTTCTGCACCTTCAGCAGACGTATCCCGAACCACGCGGTCAGGGCTCCCAGCAAGGCAATCACCCCGAAGTAGAGCAGCATCGGCCAACCGGGTTCGGTACTGGCATCGCCCATCAGCAGGTCCAGTACTTCGATTCCCAGGCTGACGACGATCACCGCCCAGATTGGCGGCGCCAGCCCTTCGGCGGAGAACCGCGCCTCGGCGAACAGCTTGAAGCGGATCAGCAGGTAGCAGCCGAGGAAGGTCAGGGCCACGCCAATCCAGTCGGAAACGCTGACCAGCCGTGGGTCCTCGGTGACACCGGCGGCCACCGCGAAACCGGTAATGACCAGGGTGCCCACCGCGCTGACCAGGCTCAGCCAGCCCAGCAGCTTGAGGTTTCCCGGGGTCCAGCCGTTCATCTGCCGTGGACCGGCATCCTCGACCAGATCCACCCGCGGCGCGGCGTAGGGATTCTCGTCCATGTGCGTCTCTCCAGGCGGAAAACCAACACAGTAGCCGCAGATCCCCCAGGTGCCAATCGACTGTATCGCTCAACGCGCGTGTTGCTGTACGGGGACGTTGCAAGTTCCCAAGCTTTAGTCTGCGGACACAACGACAAGGTGACCGCCATGAGCCTGGAACTGATCTTCGCCTTCATCCTCTTCGCCTTCGTCACCTCGGTGACCCCCGGCCCCAACAACATGATGCTGCTCGCCTCCGGCGTGAACTTCGGTGTGCGCCGCAGCGTGCCGCACATGCTCGGCATCAGCCTCGGCTTCATGGTGCTGGTGATGGCCGTGGGCCTGGGACTTTCCCAGGTGTTCCGGCAGATCCCCGAACTCTACATCGCGCTGCGCTACATCGGCGCCGCCTACCTGCTCTACCTCGCCTGGAAGATCGCCGGCTCAGGCGCACCGGACGCCAACAACTCCGAGAAACGGCCGAAGCCCTTCACCTTCCTCCAGGCCGCGGCCTTCCAGTGGGTCAACCCCAAGGCCTGGGTCATGGCCATCGGCGCCATCACCACCTACACGCCGCAGGAAAACTTCGTGGTCAATGTGGTCCTGATCGCCGCGCTGTTCGCCCTGGTCAACTGCCCCAGCGTCGGCCTCTGGACGGTGGCTGGCAGCCTGATGCGTCGCTGGCTGTCCGAACCGCGCATACTGCGCCTGTTCAACATCGGCATGGCCCTGCTGCTGGTGGCTTCGCTCTACCCCATCCTGGTCGACGTCAACGGAAAGATCTGATGACCCAAGTGTCCGAATCCCCGGCCAACCCCGCACGGCTGCGCCCCCTGGCCGACTCTTCGCCTTCTGCCGTGGTGGCGGGGTTCATCGCCATGCTCACCGGCTACACCAGTTCCCTGGTGCTGATGTTCCAGGCCGGCCAGGCCGCGGGGCTCAGCAGCGCGCAGATCTCCTCCTGGATCTGGGCGCTGTCCATCGGCATGGCCCTGACCACCGTCGGCCTCTCCCTGCGCTACCGCACGCCCATAGTCGTTGCCTGGTCCACGCCGGGCGCGGCCCTGCTGATCACCAGCCTGCCGGGTGTGAGCTACGGCGAGGCCATCGGCGCTTTCGTCGTCTGCGCCGCCCTGCTCGCGCTGGTGGGTCTGACCGGGGGCTTCGAGCGCCTGATGCGCCGCCTTCCAGCGTCCTTGGCGGCGGCCCTGCTGGCGGGCATCCTGTTCAAGATCGGCAGTGAAATCTTCATCGCCGCCCAGCATCGCACCACCCTGGTCCTGGCGATGTTCTTCAGCTACTTACTGTTCAAGCGCCTGCAGCCACGCTACGCCGTGCTGGTGGCGCTCGTAGTGGGCTGCGTGATGGCGGCGGCGCTGGGCCTGCTGGATTTCAACGGCTTCGAGTTCGCCCTGGCCGAACCTGTGTGGACCACACCTGAATTCTCCGTCACGGCGGTAATCAGCATCGGCATCCCCCTGTTCGTGGTGGCCATGGCCTCGCAGAACATTCCCGGTATCGCGGTGCTGCGCGCCGACGGCTATCAGGTACCCGCCTCGCCGCTGATCTCGGTGACCGGCATCGCCTCGCTGCTGCTGGCGCCCTTCGGCTCCCACGGCATCAACCTGGCGGCCATCAGCGCGGCCATCTGCACCGGGCCCCATGCCCACGAGGACCGCAACAAGCGCTACACCGCCGCCGTCTGGTGCGGGATTTTCTACGGCATCGCCGGCACTTTCGGCGCAACCCTGGCGGCGCTCTTCGCCGCCCTGCCCAAGGAGTTGGTGCTGTCCATCGCTGCCCTGGCGTTGTTCGGCTCCATCAGCAACGGCCTGACCGCCGCCATGCAGGAGCCCAAGGAGCGTGAAGCGGCGCTGATCACCTTCATGGTTACCGCTTCGGGCATGACCCTGCTGTCCATCGGTTCGGCCTTCTGGGGCCTGATCGCCGGGGTACTGACCCTGCTGATCCTCAACGTCGACACTGGCAAGGACAAATGAAAAAGGCGCCGGAAGGCGCCTTGAATTCGCAACAGCACATGACTTCGTAGGAGCGAGCTTGCTCGCGAAGGCGGAACCGTTCGCGAGCAAGCTCGCTCCTACCGTTCTTCAGATAGCAGTGGCTCCGCCGTCCACCGCCAGGGCATGACCGGTAGTGAAGCCAGCCGCATCGCAGCAGAGGTAGAGCACCGCCGCAGCGATTTCCTCGACCTTGCCGATGCGCCCCACCGGGTGCATGGTGGCGACGAACTCGGCCTTCTTCGGGTCGGCTTCATAAGCACGGCGGAACATATCGGTGTCGATCACCGCCGGGCATACGGCATTTACCCGGACCTTCTTCTTCGCGTACTCGACGGCTGCGGACTTGGTCAGTCCGATCACCGCATGCTTGGACGCGGCATAGATGCTCATCTTCGGCGCCGCGCCCAGGCCGGCCACCGAAGCGGTGTTGACGATGGCACCAGCGCCCTGGGCCAGCATCAGCGGGATCTGGTGCTTCATGCACAGCCATACGCCCTTCACGTTGACGCCCATGATGGCGTCGAACTCCGCCTCGTCGCCATCGGCCAGCTTGCCCTTTTCAATCTCGATGCCGGCGTTGTTGAAGGCATAGTCGAGGCGGCCATAGGCGGCCAGGGTGCCTTCCATCAGCGCCTTGACCTCGGCGTCACGGGTCACGTTGCAGCGGATGAACACGGCATCGCCGCCAGCGGCGCGGATCAGCTCCACGGTGCCTTCGCCCCCGGCAGCGTCCACATCGGATACCACCACCTTCAGGCCCTCGGCAGCGAACGCCTGGGCGGTTGCGCGGCCGATACCGTTGGCGGCGCCGGTTACCAGGGCGACCTGGCCGGAGAACTTCATGCTCATCTGTGCATCCTCGACGGGAGTGGAAACTGGGGCGAAGTCTATTCAGTCGCCTGTGTGCAACGTCAGCATCATCAGGGCTCTGGTGAACACACCATCCAGAACGCTGATGAAACACTCGCCACCAGATCATTGCCATCCATGACGGGACATTCCGCCCGATCACCGAACTTGCCCCGCCCCCGCTGGCCGACTATCACCAGAACTTTCCCTTCTGGAGTTCCTGCCATGTCCACGCTCAATCGCCAGTTCCTCCTTGCCCAGCGTCCGGTAGGCCCGGCCACCCGGGAGACCTTCTCCTACGTGGAAACCCCGGTCGGCGAGCCCGCCTCCGGTCAGGTGCTGGTGGAGAACCTCTATCTGTCCCTGGACCCGGCCATGCGCGGCTGGATGAACGACGCACGCTCCTACATCCCCCCGGTGGCCATCGGTGAAGTGATGCGCGCGCTGGGCATCGGCAAGGTAGTGGCCTCCGTGCATCCGGACTTCAAGGTGGGCGATCACATCAGCGGCGTGCTGGGCGTGCAGGACTACTTCCTGGGCGAGCCGCGCGACTTCCACAAGGTCAACCCGAACCAGGCTCCCCTGCCCCTCTATCTTTCTGCCCTGGGCATGACCGGCATGACCGCCTACTTCGCCCTGCTCGACGTGGGCCAGCCAAAGGCCGGGGAAACCGTGGTCATTTCCGGGGCCGCCGGCGCGGTGGGCAGCGTTGCCGGGCAGATCGCACGGATCAAGGGTTGCCGCGTAGTGGGCATCGCCGGCGGTGCCGACAAGTGCCGCTACCTGGTGGAGGAACTGGGCTTCGATGGCGCCATCGACTACAAGGCCGAGAACCTCCACGCCGCCCTCAAGCGCGAATGCCCGAAGGGCGTGGACGTCTACTTCGACAACGTTGGCGGCGACATCCTCGATGCCGTGCTCACCCGCATCAATCGCAAGGCGCGCATCGTCATCTGCGGCGCCATCAGCCAGTACAACAACAAGGAAGCGGTAAAAGGTCCGGCCAATTACCTGGCGCTGCTGGTCAACCGCGCGCGCATGGAAGGCATGGTGGTGTTCGATTACGCGCCGCGCTTCGGCGAGGCGGTCAAGGACATCGCCGGCTGGCTGGCCAGTGGCGAATTGAAGAGCAAGGAAGATGTGGTAACGGGGCTGGAAAGCTTCCCGGAAACCCTGGGCAAGCTGTTCAGCGGAGAGAACTTCGGAAAGCTGGTGTTGAAGGTGCGCTGATCGGCGCGAACGGCGCGCTGCCCAGGGCAGCGCGCCAGCGGCGTCAGGCCAGTTCGGCGACGACTGCGGCCAGCGCCTTGGCCGGGTCGGCGGCCTGGCTGATCGGGCGGCCGATCACCAGGTAGTCGGAACCGGCATCCAGGGCCTGGCGCGGGGTGAGGATACGGCGCTGGTCGTCCTGGGCGCTGCCGGCCGGGCGAATACCCGGCGTCACCAGTTGCAGGCGCGGATAGGCGGACTTGAGGTCGGTGGCTTCCTGGGCCGAGCACACCAGGCCATCCATGCCGGCCTTGTCGGCCAGACCGGCCAAGCGCAGCACCTGCTCCTTGGGCTCGATGTCGAGGCCAATGCCGGCCAGGTCTTCGCGCTCCATGCTGGTCAGCACGGTCACGCCGATCAGCAGCGGCTTGGGACCGTTGAACTTGTCCAGGGTCTCGCGGCAGGCCGCCATCATGCGCAGACCGCCGGAGCAGTGCACATTGACCATCCACACACCCATCTCGGCAGCAGCCTTCACCGCCATCGCCGTGGTGTTGGGGATGTCGTGGAATTTCAGGTCGAGGAAGACCTCGAAGCCCCGGTCACGCAGGGTCGAGACGATTTCGGCGGCGCAGCTGGTGAACAGCTCCTTGCCCACCTTGACCCGGCACAGCTTGGGATCCAGCTGGTCAGCCAGCCGCAGGGCAGCTTCGCGGGTGGGAAAGTCGAGGGCGACAATGATCGGCGTCTGACAGGCGGACATGGAGGAAATCTCATACGAATCGGAAACGGCGCGCATTGTAGCGGAAGCCGGCGCGCGCCGCTGCCTCATGGAGCCTGTTTACGCGCTCGCGAGCTATGGAAAGACAAGGCGAAAACGGCTGAGAAAGCGGAGTCTACGAGCTGTAAATGAGCATTTCGAAGCCGTTTTCAACGCAGTATTTCAGACGCGCAGCAGCGTGTAGGCAGGCTCTCAGACGAGATGATCGAGGGCAAACGCCGTCATGAACCCCGCCAGTGTGATCAGCCCGGTCCAGGCGTGAGTGCTTTCGAAGGCTTCGGGAATCAGGGTATCGACCAGCATGCAGAGCACCGCCCCCGCCGAGAAACCCAGGGCGAAGGCCAGCCAATGGGGCTGAAGGTCGGCGAACAGCCCGGGACCTGCCATGGCCGCTAGTCCGGACAGCAACGCGATCACACCCCAGAGCGCGAACACCACCCAGCCGCTGCGCTTCTCCTCGCGCAACCCGGCCGCGCTGGCCAGGCCCTCGGGCAGGTTGGCCAGGAAGATCGCCACCAGC
Organism: Pseudomonas sp. BN411; assembly: GCF_029871235.1. Lineage (GTDB taxonomy): Bacteria > Pseudomonadota > Gammaproteobacteria > Pseudomonadales > Pseudomonadaceae > Metapseudomonas. The sequence continues at coordinate 16,515 of NZ_SSOM01000026.1, read as the reverse complement.
ATCAGCAGGCTGACCTCGCCACCGTCCAGCAGCCCCAACCCCAGGCCGAGGGATTCGGGAATGCCGTCGAGAAAGGCGCCGACGGCGATCAGCAACGCGACCATGCCGCTGCCGCCGTTGCTGCTCTTGCCGCGATGGTGCCGTTCCAGGCGATCGATGTACTGGCTGGCCAGGACGAACACGGCACCGCCGGCCAGCATGCCCGCCAGGGTTGGCCAGAGACCGCCGATGCGTTCGGCTTCCGGAATCTGGCCGAAGCAGAGGGCGGCGACCAGCACGCCGCTGCCATAGGCCATGATCGAGGCCACCACCTTCTGCGGCAGCTTCACCAAAAAGCCGATGGCGGCGCCGATCAGCAGGCTGCTGGCGGCCAGCCAGCCCCAGAGGCCGGCCTGGATGGTGACGGGAATCTGCATGTCCTTCCTCCTTGAATTACCGGGGCCAAGGCTACCAGAACGGTCTCAGCGCGCCGCCGGACGGTCCAGCAGGCGCTCCAGCAACCAACTCGCCGCCGGCCCCAGCGGACGCTGGCGGGACCAGACCACATCCACAGCCTGACTGCGCGGCCAGCCGGGCACCTGCAATTCCTTCAGGCGTCCGTTGGCGTAGCCGCTGACCAGCCAGCGCGGCAGCTCTGCCCAGCCGAAACCGTTGCTGGCCATATCCAGCAGCATCAGGTAGCTCGGCGCCGACCAGCAGCGGCCGCCACTGAACGGCAGCCCGTCATCCAGGGCCATGGCGTCGCCCACGGTATTCAGGCGCAGCAACCGCCAGCCAGCGAGGTCGCTCTCCCGTACATCGGCCAACTGCGCGAGCGGGTGCTCCCGGGCCGCGAACAAGCCGAAGTCCGCACGCTCGGCCACGGTCGCCGAGCCCACCTCCGGCGGGTAGCTGCCCTGTGCCGCCAGCAGGCCCAGGGTGGCGCGCCCTTGTACGACCAGTTCGATCACGTCGTGATGCTCGGCGATCAGGCATTCGAACTCGAGGTCGGGGTAGCGCTGATCCAGTTCCGTCAGGCGCTCTTCGTACTGCGCCGACTGGTAGGCGTCCGACAGCGCCAGGCTGACCCGTGGCTCCAACCCGCCAGCCAATTGCGCGGCAGCGTGCTGCAAGCGGTCGGATGCCGCGAGGATCTCATCGACCCGCCCCAGCAGGGCCCGACCGGCGTCGGTCAGCTGCGGCTGTCGGCTGCTGCGGTCGAAGAGTTCCAGCCCAAGGTCGATTTCCAGCCGGGCGATGGCTTCGCTGACGGTGGACTGGCTCTTGCCCAGCTTGCGCGCGGCGGCACTGAAGGAGCCGAGGGCGACTGCCTGGGCGAAGGCTTCAAGGGATTCAGGGGAGTAGTTCATATCGGCTTTCCCGATGGCATCTCACTTAACCCTATCCCATCGACCGATGAGAATACAGGGCATGTCTTCATCAGGAGCCAGGAGAGCACCATGACCCTGACCACCACTGCCGCCCTGAACAAATCCATCAAGGAGCGGGTTTTTCATGCCCTGGCCTTCGAGGGCCTGGCCGTGCTGCTGACCGCGCCCGTGCTGTCGCTGGTACTGGGCAAGTCGCTGGCGCACATGGGCGCGCTCACGCTGATGTTCTCCACCGTGGCAATGCTCTGGAACATGGCATTCAACAGCCTGTTCGACCGCGCCCAGCAGCGCTTCGGCTTCCAGCGCACCTTGTCGGTGCGCATCACCCACGCCGTCCTGTTCGAGCTGGGGCTGATCGTGGTGCTGGTTCCGCTGGCGGCCTGGTGGCTGTCGATCGTGCTGGTGGAAGCCTTTGTGCTGGATATCGGGCTGCTGCTGTTCTTCCTGCCCTACACCCTGGTGTTCAACTGGACCTACGACACCCTGCGTGCCCGCCTGGTGGAAGGCCGGGCCGAGCGCGCTGCCGATTGCAGCGCCCGTTGAGCCGCACGGGAATCGCAGGCTCCCGGGAACGTGGAAAGGCGCGCACAATCGAATAGAGTAGTGGCCCCTTTTCGCAGGAGAACATCATGCCCTGGTATGCCTGGCTGATACTGGTCCTGGCCATCGGCTCCATAGTCGGTAGCCTGATGCTGTTGCGCGACACGGCGAAGAAACTGCCGCTGACCGAAGAGCAGCTCAAACGCATCCGCGAGCGCAATGCCGAAATGGATGCCAAGGAAGCCAAGGACCGCTGACCCCGTGCCTTCCCCCGAGCAACAAAGCGCGGCAGCGTCGCTGAGAAGCGTCATGCCGCTCCACCTGCAACTGCTGTTCCCGCTGATCGTCCTTGCCCTTGGCCAAGGGCTGGGCGGCGTACAGGTGATCGCCCTGCTGGCAGGCGTCTCCTATGCCGGCTGGGTTTTCGCCGATCGGCAGTTGCCGGCGCGGCTCTGGCTGCCGGTCACCCTGCTCTCTTCCGTCGCCCTCGCCGCCCACCTGGTGCCGGGCTTCAGCCCATTTCCCCTGGGCGAACCGCAGCGCCTGAGCCCCGACGCGCCGCCCTACGGATTGCGTGTTTCCTGGGACAAGCTGCTGGTGGGCATGACCCTGCTCGCCTGGTGGCTGGGCCGCCCGACACTGCGAGCGTTTGCGCCTGCGCCGCGCAACGCCTGGCTCGCCGCCCTCGCCACCTTGCTGCTGGTGCCACTGCTGGCGCTTGCGATCGGGCTGGTGGGCTGGCAGCCGAAATGGCCGGAGATGGTCTGGGAGTGGCTGGCGGTAAACCTGCTGGTCACCGTGCTGGCGGAAGAACTGGTATTTCGCGGATTGCTGCAACCGGCGCTGGTCTCCCGGCTCGGTGCACGCAATGGCGTGCTGCTCACGGCGGCGATCTTCGGAGCCGTCCACCTGCCGTTCAGCCCACTGTTCGCCTTAGTCGCGGGGCTGGCCGGCCTGGGCTACGGGCTGGTTTTCCACTACAGCGGCCGGCTATCGATGGCGGTGGCCCTGCACCTGGCGGTCAATTCCTGCCATCTGTTGCTGCTGAGCTACCCGCTGCGGCTGGCCTGACCACCACGCCATAGCGCCCGAAGATCTGCTGTAACTGGCCTCCGGCGCGCAGCCGCTCCAGCAGTGCGGAAAACTGCTCGGCACTGATGGGGGCTCCCGGTCTCAGCAAGGCGTAGTGGTGGTAGCTCTGATCGATCCGGTCGCTGGCGAGGAAACTGTCCGCCTGCTCCGGGTTTCGCTCCAGGTAGGCATTGAAATAGGAACGGGTCACCAGGGCGATATCCGCACGCTCGCGCAGCAGCATCCGCAAGTTGCTGTCGTGGGAATAGGTGAGCTTCGCGTCGAACTCGCGCTGGAGAAATTCGGGGTCGGGATTGAAGCCGGCAAAGCCGTAGTGATAGCCGTTGTAAAGTGCCAGGCGCTTGCCGGCCAGCTTGCCGAAGTAATGCTGGCTGCGCCCGGGCTGGGCCTTGGCGACGAAGATTTCCGCATCGGCCAGCCCCATGTCGATGCGCGCACCGGGGATGCCTTGCCAACCCCAGTCCGGATTCTCGAACACCGCCAGATCGATCCGCCCTTCCTGGAAATCCCGGAAGCGCCGGGGAATGGCGGTAGGACGCACGACGAAGCGGTAGTCCGTCTGCAATGCGTTGAGCGCCGCGAGCATGTCCAGGAGCAAGCCGCTGGCCTCGGCCGACTCAGGCTTGACCACATAGGGAGGGAAATGCGCGCCGGCGACCTGGACGGTCTGCGACGCCACCACAGGCGCTGAAATCAGCAGGACTACGGCAACCCACAACGCCTTCAGGGACAACCCCCTGCAAACTTCCATCTCTACAGCTGCTCCCTGCAGTTACGGCACTGCGCCGCAGAGTACGTGATTAACGTTGCAACTACCCACGTTCTCCAGAACGGGACGTGACGGACATCACATTTGCCGTCAGGCGTCCTTGATCACCAGCGACAGCGCTTGCTCGGCGAGTTGGTCAAGCGTCATCGGACCCTCCGGGCGGAACCAGGTGGTGGTCCAGCTCAGCGCGCCGGTGAGGAAACGCCGCAGGATGAACGGGTCGGCAGTGAAATACCCTTCGGCACGCGCTTCACCCAGCACATCCAGCCAGAGTTGCTCATAGGCTTCACGCAGCTGGAGGATATGGTGCTGGCCTTCCTCGGACAGCGAGCGCCACTCGTACACCAGCACCGCCATGGCTTCGCCGGTACCGCCCATGATGGATTGCAGCTCGCAGCGGATCAGCGCCAGCACCCGCTCGCGCAGGTCGCCGGCGTCCGTCATGGAGGCACGCATCAGCGCGGTGTTGTAGAGGACGGTTTCCTCCATCACCGAGCGGAGGATCTCATCCTTGCTCTTGAAGTGATGGAAGATGCTGCCGGACTGGATACCGACGGCGCTGGCGAGATCGCGCACCGTGGTGCGCTCGTAGCCCTTGCTGCGGAACAGGTGGGCGGCGGTCTGCAGCAGCTTGCCGCGGGCGCTTTCAGGGTCGGTGATCTGGCCGCTGGCAACCAGTTCCTGCATCACCGCTTGGGCTTTTTCGTCGTCAAGGCTCATTGGAATCCCCACTGCAGTCGGCCACTCCAACTTAAGAATGGTCCGCAAGTCTCTGTCTTGATTAACGAAATTTATGCCGGGTGATCCGCCCAAGCAAGCGCTCGGGTGAAAAGAACTGAGCTCCCACTTTTCAACCAAGCGCTTGCTTGGTAGTGTTCCATCCATCACCCAACAGTGCTGCGGAATACTCCAATGACAAAAACCGTACGCATCGGCTGCGCCTCCGCTTTCTGGGGCGACACCTCCACCGCTGCTGCCCAGTTGGTGCATGGCGCCACACTGGACTACCTGGTCTTCGATTACCTGGCCGAGATCACCATGTCGATCATGGCCGGCGCTCGCCTGAAGGATCCGAATGTCGGCTTCGCCACCGACTTCGTCGAAGTCCTGGCTCCCCTGCTGCCGACCATCGCGCAGAAGAAGATCCGCGTGATCAGCAATGCCGGCGGAGTGAACCCGGTCGCCTGCGCCAGCGCCCTGGCCGCCGCCTGCGAAAAGGCCGGCGTAACGCTGAAGATCGCCGTATTGCACGGCGACAACCTGCAACCCCGGCTGGGCGAACTGGCCAAGGCCGGCATCCGCGAAATGTTCAGCGACGCCCCGCTGCCGCCCATGTGCGTCTCGATCAACGCCTACCTGGGCGCACCGGGCATAGTGGCCGCGCTGGAACAGGGCGCGGACATCGTCATCACCGGCCGGGTAGTGGACAGCGCCGTGGTCAGCGCCGCCCTGGTCCACGAGTTCGGCTGGTCCTGGAGCGACTACGACAAGCTCGCCCAGGCCGCCCTCGCCGGCCACCTGATCGAATGCGGCGCCCAGTGCACCGGCGGCAACTTCACCGACTGGGAATCGGTGCCTGACTACGAACACATCGGATTCCCCATCATCGAGGCGGAAGCCGACGGCAGTTTCTGCGTGACCAAGCCGGATGGTTCCGGCGGCCTGGTTACGCCTTTCTCAGTCGGCGAGCAGATGCTCTACGAGATCGGCGACCCGCGCGCCTACCTGCTCCCCGACGTGGTCTGCGACTTCACCCAGGTCCGCCTGGAACAGGCCGGGACCAACCGGGTGCGCGTACTCGGCGCCCGTGGCCTGCCGCCGACGCCGCAATACAAGGTCAGCGCCACCTACCCCGACGGTTTCCGTTGCACCGCCAGTTGCCTGCTGGCCGGCATCGACGCCGTGAAGAAGGCCGAGCGGGTCAGCCGCGCCATCATCGCCAAGACTGAAGAACTCTTCGCCGAACGCGGCTGGGGCCGCTATCGCGAGGTGAACGTCGAACTGCTGGGCAGCGAAGCGACCTACGGTCCCCACGGCCAGCGCCAGGACAGCCGCGAGGTGGTCATCAAGATCGCCGTCAGCCACAGCCGCAAGGACGCCCTGGTGCTGTTCTCCCGCGAAATCGCCCAGGCAGCGACCGGTATGGCGCCGGGCCTGACCGGCATCGTCGGCGGCCGACCCACTGTCTACCCGGTGATCCGGCTGTTTTCCTTCCTGGCGGACAAATCCGCCTGCCACCTCGAAGTGGAAATGGATGGCCAGCGCAGCCCCTGCGATCTGCCGCAATTGCACGGCTTCGACGTCACAGCCCTGGCCGACGACCTGGCGCCTCCAGCCGCCGAGGGCCAGGCCAGCGCCAGCGTCCCCCTGGTGAAACTGGCGGTTGCGCGCTCCGGCGACAAGGGCAACCACAGCAATATCGGCGTCATGGCGCGCAAACCGGAGTATCTGCCCTGGATCGCCGAAGCCCTGACCCGGGAAGCCGTGGTCGACTGGATGGGCCACGTACTCGACCCGCAGATCGGTCGTGTGGCGCGCTGGTACCTGCCGGGCAGCCACAGCCTGAACTTCCTGCTGGAAAACGCCCTGGGCGGCGGCGGCGTGGCCAGCCTGCGCATCGACCCGCAAGGCAAGGCCTTCGCCCAGCAGCTCCTGGAATTCCCGGTGCCGGTGCCCCAGGCCCTGGCCGACAGCCTCTGAGGACGCAACCCATGGCATACGACTCGGTATTCAAGCCCGGCCTGTTCAGCGGCCAGACAATCATGGTCACCGGTGGCGGCAGCGGCATCGGCCGTTGCACCGCCCATGAGCTGGCAGCCCTGGGCGCCCATGTGGTGCTGGTTGGCCGCAAGGCGGAAAAACTGGAGAAGACCGCCGGCGAAATCAGCGAGGACGGCGGCAGCGCCAGCTGGCAGGCCTGCGATATCCGCGACGAAGAGGCGGTGAAAGCCATGGTCGCCACCCTGCTGGCCGAGCGCGGGCCGATCCATCACCTCGTCAACAACGCCGGCGGCCAGTACCCCGCGCCACTGGCCTCGATCAGCCAGAAAGGCTTCGAGACCGTGGTTCGCACCAACCTGGTGGGCGGCTTCCTGGTGGCCCGCGAAGTATTCAACCAGTCGATGAGCAAGACGGGCGGCAGCATCGTCAACATGCTCGCCGACATGTGGGGCGGCATGCCCGGCATGGGCCACTCCGGCGCCGCCCGCGCCGGCATGGAGAACTTCACCAAGACCGCAGCCATCGAGTGGGGCTACGCGGGAGTACGGGTCAACGCGGTGGCACCCGGCTGGATCGCCTCCAGCGGCATGGACACCTACGAAGGCGCCTTCAAGGCCATCATCCCCACCCTGCGCGAGCACGTGCCGCTCAAGCGCATCGGCAGCGAATCCGAAGTGGCCGCCGCCATCGTATTCCTCCTTTCCCCTGGCGCCGCCTTCATCAGCGGCAACACCATCCGCATCGACGGCGCCGCCAGCCAGGGCAGCCGTGCCTTCCCCCTGGCCAAGGCCAAGCCCGGCCAGAGCAAGGCCTACAACGGGTTCCACCGGGCATTCCTGCCCGACGTGCTGAAGGATCAAGAGTAATGACCGCGATCCAATCCCAACTCGATGCCCAGGGCGACGACTTCGCGAAGAACCGCGAAGCCATGCTCAGCGCCATCGCGAGTTTCCGCGAGGTAGAGCAGAAGGTGCTGGACAAGGCCGCCGAAGCCCGGCCGAAGTTCGAAAAGCGCGGCCAGCTGCTGCCCCGCGAACGTCTGAACCTGCTGCTGGACCCGGGCAGCCCCTTCCTCGAACTCTGCTCCCTGGCCGGCTACAAGCTGCATGACGACAAGGACGGTACCCAGGCCGGCGGCGGCATCATCGCCGGCATCGGCTACATCTCCGGGATTCGTTGCCTGATCAGCGCCAGCAACAGTGCGATCAAGGGCGGCACCATCTCCCCCACCGGGCTGAAGAAGACCCTGCGCCTGCAGCAGATCGCCATGGAGAACAAGCTGCCGCTGGTGGCCCTCACCGAAAGCGGTGGCGCCAACCTCAACTACGCGGCGGAAATCTTCGTCGAGGGCGCGCGCGGCTTCGCCAACCAGGCACGGATTTCCGCCATGGGCATCCCCCAGGTCACTGTGGTGCACGGTTCGAGCACCGCCGGCGGCGCCTATCAGCCGGGCCTGTCGGACTACGTGATCGTGGTTCGCGGCAAGGCCAAGATGTTCCTCGCTGGCCCGCCTCTGCTGAAGGCCGCCACCGGTGAAGTGGCGAGCGACGAAGAGCTGGGCGGCGCCGAAATGCACGCCCAAGTGGCCGGCACAGCCGAGTACCTGGCGGAGAACGATGCCGACGGCCTGCGCCTGGCCCGCGAGATCCTCGCGATGCTGCCCTGGAACGCGCAATTGCCGGTCCGAGCCCACGCCGAATGGCGCGAGCCGCTGTACAGCGCCGAAGAGCTGCTGGGGGTGGTTCCGGCCGATCCGAAGAAGCCCTACGACGTACGCGAGATCATCGCCCGCATCGCCGATGGCTCGGAGTTCCTCGACTTCAAGAACGAGTTCGACAGCCAGACCGTCTGCGGGCACCTGCGCATCGAAGGGCGCCCGTGCGGCCTGATTGGCAACAACGGCCCCATCACGCCCCAGGGCGCAGCCAAGGCGGCGCAATTCATCCAGCTCTGCGAGCAGACCAATGTGCCGCTGCTGTTCCTGCACAACACCACCGGCTTCATGGTCGGCACCGAGTCCGAGCAACTGGGCGTGATCAAGCATGGTTCGAAGATGATCCAGGCCGTGGCCAACGCCCGCGTACCCAAGCTCACCCTGGTGGTGGGCGGCTCCTACGGTGCCGGTAACTACGCCATGTGCGGCCGTGGCCTGGACCCGCGCTTCATCTTCGCCTGGCCCAACAGCCGCACTGCGGTGATGGGCGGCGCCCAGGCCGGCAAGGTGCTGCGCATCGTCACCGAGGAAAAACACGCCAAAGAGGGCAAGGAGGCCGACCCGAAGATGCTCGACATGCTGGAGCAGGTGACCGCGCAGAAGCTCGAGAGCCAGTCCACTGCCCTCTACGGCACCGCCAACCTCTGGGACGACGGCCTGATCGACCCCCGTGACAGCCGCCGCTTGCTCGGCTATCTGCTGGATATCTGCGCGGAGGCGGACGTGCGACCGCTGAAGGGCAACAGTTTCGGCGTGGCACGTTTCTGACCGCTGGGTGCGCCGCGCGCACCACACCAGATCACGGTGCGCACGGCGCACTCTACAAGGAGAACAACAAAGATGATCTTCACCCAGGAACACGAAGAACTTCGCCGCACGGTGCGCAATTTCGTCGAGAAGGAGATCAACCCCTACGTCGACGAATGGGAGAAAGCCGGCCGCTTCCCGATCCACGACGTGTTCAAGAAGGCCGGTGAGCTCGGCCTGCTGGGCATTTCCAAGCCGGAGAAGTTCGGCGGCATGGGCCTGGACTACAGCTACTCGATCGTCGCTGCCGAAGAGTTCGGCACCATCCACTGCGGCGGCATTCCCATGTCCATTGGCGTACAGACCGACATGTGCACCCCGGCCCTGGCGCGCTTCGGTTCCGATGAGCTGCGCGAGGAGTTTCTGCGCCCGGCCATCGCCGGCGAGATGGTCGGCTGCATCGGCGTCTCCGAAGTGGGCGCCGGCTCGGACGTCGCCGGGATGAAGACCACCGCCCGCAAGGACGGCAGCGACTACGTGATCAACGGCAGCAAGATGTGGATCACCAACTCCCCCAGCGCCGACTTCATCTGCCTGCTGGCCAACACCTCGGACGACAAGCCGCACATCAACAAGTCGCTGATCATGGTGCCGATGAACACCCCCGGCATCACCCTCAGCGCCCACCTCGACAAACTCGGCATGCGCAGTTCCGAGACCGCCCAGGTGTTCTTCGACAACGTCCGGGTGCCGCAGCGCTACCGCATCGGCCACGAAGGCGCGGGCTTCATGATGCAGATGCTGCAGTTCCAGGAAGAACGCATGTTCGGCGCCGCCAACATGATCAAGGGCCTGGAGCACTGCGTGGACGTCACCATCGACTACTGCAAGGAACGCAAGACCTTCGGCAACCCGCTGATCGACAACCAGGTGATCCACTTCCGCCTGGCCGAGCTGATGACCGAGATCGAAGCCCTGCGCGCGCTGGTCTACCAGGCGGTGGAGTTGTACGTCACCGGCAAGGACGTCACCCGCCTCGCCTCCATGGCCAAGCTCAAGGCCGGCCGCCTCGGCCGCGAAGTCACCGACGCCTGCCTGCAGTACTGGGGGGGCATGGGCTTCATGTGGGACAACCACGTCTCCCGCGCCTATCGCGATACCCGCCTGGTGTCCATCGGCGGCGGCGCCGACGAAATCATGCTGGGCATCATCTGCAAGCTGATGGGCACCCTGCCTGGGAAGAAGAAAGGTTGATCGTGAACCGTAGGAGCCAGCTTGCTGGCGAAAGCTTCGCCAGCAAGCTGGCTCCTACAACACCCTGACGAGGATGCCGGCATGAATGAATTGCCGAACTGCGAAACCCTGCTGCTGGAACAGGCCGCTGGCGTGCTGCACATCACCCTGAACCGGCCGGACAGTCGCAACGCCATGAGCCTGACGATGGTCGAGGAACTGCGTGCGGTCCTGGCCGCGGTGCGCACTGACTCAAGCGTGCGCGCCCTGGTGCTGCGCGGTGCCGGCGGGCACTTCTGCGCCGGTGGCGACATCAAGGACATGGCCAGCGCCCGAGCCACCGGCAGCGATGCCTACCGCAGCCTGAACCGTGCCTTCGGCAGCCTGCTGGAAGAAGCCCAGGCGCAACCCCAGGTGCTGGTGGCGGTGCTCGAAGGCGCAGTGCTGGGCGGCGGATTCGGCCTGGCCTGCGTCTCCGACATCGCCATTGCCCACGCCGGCGCCCAGTTCGGCCTGCCGGAAACCAGTCTCGGTGTGCTGCCGGCGCAGATTGCACCCTTCGTGGTCAAGCGCATCGGCCTGACCCAGGCGCGCCAACTGGCGCTCACCGCGGCGCGTTTCGATGGCGCCGAGGCCCTGCGCCTGGGCCTGGTGCACTTCGCCGAGGCCGATACGGCCGGCGTGGAGCAGCGCCTGGCCGAGAGCCTGGAACAGATCCGGCGCTGCGCGCCTGGTGCCAATGCCCGGACCAAGGCCCTGCTGCTGGCCACCGAAGACGAGCCGCTGGCTGCCCTGCTGGACCATGCCGCCGAGCAGTTCGCCGCTGCCGTCACCGGCCCTGAAGGCACCGAAGGCACCCTGGCCTTCGTGCAGAAGCGCAAGCCCACCTGGGCGCAGTGAGCCTTTACGCCCTCTCCCTCCGGGAGAGGGTTGGGGTGAGGGGAATCCCGCCGCGCGCAGGTGGTTCCCTCACCCCTGGCCCCTCTCCCAAGAGGAGCGGGGAATAGAATCCGAGGAGCCAGAGAATATGCCCAGCTTCAACAAGATCCTGATTGCCAACCGTGGCGAGATCGCCTGCCGGGTAATGCGCACCGCCCAGGCGCTCGGCTATCGCACCGTTGCCGTCTACAGCGAAGCCGACGCCGACGCTCGCCATGTACAACTGGCGGACGAGGCGGTGTGCATTGGCCCGGCGCCCGTGGGGCAATCCTACCTGTCGGTCGCAGCCATCCTCGAAGCGGCCCGGAAGACCGGCGCCGACGCCGTTCACCCCGGCTATGGCTTCCTCTCCGAGAACGCCGAATTCGCCCGCGCCTGCGAGGCGGCCGGCATCATCTTCATCGGCCCCACTGTGGATGCCATCCACCTGATGGGCAGCAAGCGCCTGTCCAAGCTGGCCATGCTCGAAGCTGGTGTGCCGTGCATTCCCGGCTACGAAGGGGCCGAGCAGGACGACGCCACGCTGGCCCGCGAAGCCGCACGCATCGGCTACCCGCTGATGATCAAGGCCAGCGCCGGCGGCGGCGGACGCGGCATGCGCCTGGTGAACGGCGCGGATGAGCTGACGACGCAACTGCGCACGGCCCGCTCGGAAGCGCTGAATGCCTTCGGCAGCGCCGAGCTGATCCTGGAAAAGGCCGTGATCCGGCCGCGCCATGTGGAAATCCAGGTGTTCGGCGACCAGCACGGCAACCTCGTCTACCTGGGCGAGCGGGACTGCTCCGTGCAGCGTCGCCACCAGAAAGTCATCGAAGAAGCCCCCTGCCCGGTCATGACGCCCGAACTGCGCCAAGCCATGGGCGAAGCGGCGGTGAAGGCCGCGCGCACAGTGCGCTACGTGGGCGCCGGCACGGTGGAATTCCTGCTGGATGCCAGCGGCGCCTTCTACTTCCTGGAAATGAACACCCGTCTGCAGGTCGAGCACCCGGTGACCGAGCTGATCACCGGCCAGGACCTGGTCGCCTGGCAGATTCGCGTGGCCGAGGGCCAACCGCTGCCATTGAAGCAGGACGAGATCCGCCTCAACGGCCATGCCATGGAAGTGCGCCTCTACGCCGAAGACCCGTCCGCCGGCTTCCTGCCCCAGACCGGCGACGTGTTGCGCTGGGAGCCGGCCGAGCTGGAAGGAATCCGCATCGACCACGGCCTGGTGGAGGGCCAGGCCGTGACGCCCTTCTACGACCCCATGCTGGCGAAGGTCATCGCCTGGGGCGCTACCCGCGAGGAAGCCCGGCGCAAGCTGGCTCGCGCCGTGGAGGATTGTGTGCTCCTCGGCGTGAAGGGCAACCAGCGCTTCCTCGCCAATCTGTTGCGCCACCCGCAGTTCGCCGCCGGGGAAGCCACCACCGCCTTCATCGGCGAAACCTTCGGCGCCGACCCGAGCCTGACACCACAGGCGGCATCTCCGGCCGAGCTGGCGATGGCCGCCACCCTGCTCTACCAGGCCTCTGCCGCCGCCAGCGCCCACCAGGGCGGCCTGGCCGGCTGGCGCAGCGCCGGCAGCGCGCCCTGGCGCCTGGTTCTGCGTCAGGGCGAGCAGAAGCACGGCGTGGAACTGGCGGTGCAAGACACCGGCCAACAACCGCGCCTGCTGGCAAGGGTGAATGACACCGAAGTTGCAGTCCGCCTGGTGAGCGCCGATGGCCGCTGGGCAGTGATGGAACTGGACGGCATCCGTCGCCGCGTCGCCTACCACCAACAGTCCACGCAGCTCTGGCTGTTCGGCCAGAACGGCAACCTGGAACTGCAGGACATCACCCACGAGCCCGCCGGCGGACAAGCCGGCGCCGCCTCCGGCACGGTGAAGGCGCCCATGGATGGCGCCATCGTCGACGTGCTGGTGAGTGAGGGTGATCGGGTCGGCAAGGGCCAACTGCTGGTGGTGCTGGAAGCCATGAAGATGGAGCACCCGCTGAAGGCCGGCGTGGACGGCGTGATCCGCCGCGTCCAGGTCAGCCGCGGCGACCAGGTGAAGAGCCGCCAACTGCTGGTCGAGGTGGAAGAAGCCTCTTAACGAAGGATTTTCTGTGGGGGCGAATTCATTCGCCAAGGGCCGCCGCGCGGCCCCGGACAACAACAAGAACCAGGAGAACCAGATGTCCCTTTCCGGCAAAACCCTGTTCATCACCGGCGCCAGCCGTGGCATCGGCCGCGAGATCGCTCTGCGCGCCGCCGCCGATGGCGCCAATATCGTCGTCGCCGCCAAGAGCGCCGAGCCCCATCCGAAACTCCCCGGCACTATCTTCAGCGTCGCCGAGGAAGTGCAAGCCGCCGGCGGCAAGGCCCTGCCCCTGCAACTGGACGTGCGTGACGAAAACGCCGTGCGCGATGCCATGGCCAAGGCCGCCGAACACTTCGGCGGCATCGATGCCCTGGTCAACAATGCCGGCGCCATCAAGCTGGTGGGCGTAGAACGCCTGGACCCCAAGCGCTTCGACCTGATGTATCAGATCAACACCCGCGCGGTGATGGTCTGCAGCCAGGCCGCATTGCCCTTTCTGAAGCAAAGCGCCAACAGCCACATCATCAACCTTTCACCACCACTCAACCTCGCGCCCAAATGGTTCGCCCAGCACGGCCCCTACACCGTCACCAAGTACGGCATGAGCATGCTCACGCTGGGCATGAGCGAGGAGTTCAAGAAGTACGGTATCAGCGTCAACTCGCTCTGGCCGCAAACCATGATCGCCACCGCCGCCATCGAGTTCGAGCTGGGCAGCCGCGACGCCTTCAAGCGCGCCCGTACCCCGGCCATCATGGCCGATGCTGCTTACGCCATCCTCACCAGCCAGGGCCGCAGCATCACTGGCCGCCTGCTGATCGACGAAGAAATCCTGCGCGAACAGGGCCAGACCGAATTTGAGCAGTACCGCTACGACCCGCAGGGTGGCTCGCTGGTGCCGGATCTGTTCCTGGACTGAGTCCGTTTGTGGGGGCGAATTCATTCGCTATGGGCTGCGTAGCAGCCCCTTGAGGCCGAAGGGCAGGACTGCGTCCTGCATCGCGAATGAATTCGCCCCCACAAGGAGCCACCACAGCCTCACCACCACCATTTGCCCATCTGCCCTTCCCCCGCCGCGCCAGGGTCATGGCGGGGCCCGGTCGACCGCTCTAGAGTCAGGGGCATATCTGCGTACAACAACGACAACACGCGAGAACCATGAGCCAAGTCGATCTGATCTCTCCGATGAGCTTCATCGCCCGCCTGCCGGCCAACCTTCCGCGCTTGCCGCGCATGGTGCTGGGCCTCTACTACACCGGCATCCGCAACCGCGAAAAGGCGTTGTCCCTGGGTTGGGCGCTGGAGCGCGCTGCGCGGCTGTACCCCGAGCGCCCGGCCGTGATCGATGAACAACGCCGGATCAGCTATGCCGACTTCAACGCCTGGAGCAATCGCCTGGCGCACGCCCTGAAAGCCGAAGGCGTGGCACACGGCAGCGTCGTGGCAGTGATGCTGGAGAACCGCATCGAAGTGCTGGCGGTTCTTGGTGCCCTGGCCAAGCTGGGTGCCATCGCCGCCCTGGTGAACACCACCCAGCGCGGCAAGGTGCTAAGCCACAGCCTCAACCTGGTCAAGGCCCGGCACTTTGTGGTGGGGGAGGAACTGCGCGGCGCTTTCGACGAAGTCCGCGCTGAACTGGAGGATGCCCGCCGCTGCTACTGGGTGGCCGATGGTGACTGCCTGACCGCCCCCGGCGACGCCCCACCCGGCTGGCAGAACCTGATGCGCCTGGCCTTGGGTCAGTCCAGCGACAATCCGGTGGAAACCGGCCAGGTCCGCCTCAAGGACGCCTGCTTCTACATCTACACCTCGGGCACCACCGGCCTGCCCAAGGCGTCCATCCTCAGCCATGGCAAGTGGATCAAGGCCTTCGGTGGTTTCGGCCACTCGGGCCTGGGCCTCGGCGAGAACGACGTCTTCTATCTGACCCTGCCCTGCTACCACAACAATGCGGTCACCGTGAGCTGGGCCTCGGTGCTGGCCGGCGGCGCCGCCATCGCCTTGCGCCGCAAGTTCTCCGCCAGCAACTTCTGGAAGGACGTGGCCCGCTATCAGGCCACCTGCTTCGGCTACATCGGCGAGCTCTGCCGCTACCTGCTGAACCAGCCGCCCTGCCCCGAGGAACAGGGCAACAGCCTGACCTGCATGATCGGCAATGGCCTGCGCCCGTCGATCTGGGCCGAGTTCAAGACGCGCTTCGGCATCGAACGGGTAATGGAGTTCTACGCCTCCAGCGAGGGCAACATCGGCTTCACCAACGTGTTCAACTTCGACAATACGGTGGGCTTCTCGCCGGCCACCTTCGCCATCGTCCGCTATGACCTGGAAAACGACCGCCCGCTACGGGACCACCGGGGCCTGATGGAAGAAGTCGGCAAGGGCGAAACGGGCCTGCTGATCAGCGAAATCAGCGACAAGTGGCCCTTCGACGGCTACACCGACCCGGCCAAGAGCGAAGCGGTGATCCTGCGGGATGTGTTCAAGAAGGGTGACGCCTGGTTCAACACCGGCGACCTGATGCGCGGCATCGGCTGCAAGCACGCGCAGTTCGTCGACCGCCTCGGCGACACCTTCCGCTGGAAAGGCGAAAACGTCTCCACCACGGAAGTCGAGAACGCCCTCGGCGCCTTCCCCGGCGTGGAAGATGCGGTGGTCTACGGCGTGGAGATTCCTGGCACCAACGGTCGTTGCGGCATGGCCGCCCTGCGTCTGGGCAGTGGCGCGCATCTGGACGGCGAGGCCCTGGCCGTTCACCTCGATCGCGAACTGCCGGCCTACGCCTCACCGCTGTTCGTGCGCCTGCTGGGTGAGGTGGAGACCACAGGCACCTTCAAGTACAAGAAGACCGACCTGAAGCAACAGGCCTATGACCCGTCAGCAGTGAGTGAACCGCTTTTCGCGCGACTGCCCGGCGACCCGGCCTTCCGCCCGCTGGATGGGGCCCTGTATCAGGCCATCCAGCGCGGGGAATATCGTTTCTGACGCAGACTTCCTGACTATGTAGGAGCGAGCTTGCTCGCGAATGCTTTGGGCCCGGCCTCTTCGCGAGCAAGCTCGCTCCTACTCACGCAACCGGATCAGCGCTTGAACTCGAACTGCAGCTCGGCGCCTTCCACCGAACGCCAGTAATCGTCTTCCCGCTCATTGGTGATCAGCTTGCCATTGAGCTGGAACGGGCTTTCCGGGACGGGTTTTTCCACGAACATCTGCGGCAATAGCTGCTGGTCAGGCAGGTCGGCCGCTGCCTCGGTCGGCTGCAACTGATCCACCAGATCCTTCGGCAGGCTGAGGTCGAGCTTGGCTGCGGGCAGCGGGGCGGTGGCAGCCG
>NZ_SSOM01000025.1 GCF_029871235.1 Pseudomonas sp. BN411 | reverse complement strand
GCGAATGAATTCGCCCCCACAAGAAAAGATCCGCTCCCGGAAATCCTGGTGGGGGCGACTTTAGTCGCTGAGGGGCCGTAGCGGCCCCACGACAGCCACAGGCCGAACCTTCGGTCCGGTCAGCGAATGAATTCGCCCCCACAGAAAAGGCGGCGCCATCCCCCTCAATTGATCGGCGTGGCCGTCAGGTTGGCGCTGATATCGGCGTTCTGCACCTTGATGCCGTACATGGACGTAACCGCGCCGCCGGTGGGGTGGACGTGTTGCAGGCGGTCAACGTTGATTTCCTTGAAGTGGATGCGGCCGTTGACCGCGAAACCCAGCGGGTCGGGGGTGACGGGGGTGCAGCTGCCGCCGTTCTTGTTGCAGACCTTGGTGGGCGCCACGTCCAGGTTGAGGTCGGCGTTGAAGCCGTAGGTGTTGGCGTTGGGGTCGCTGGGGTTGCCGTCGGAGGTGTAGAAGTTATCCACAACCAGCTGGCTGCCACTGCCAGCGGCGCCATTGACGCGGTTGGTTTCCCAGACGACCTGGTTGCGCTTCTCGTCGGTGGCCACGCCATTGGTGGTGCTTTCGATGGCGGTGTCGCGGACGAAGACGTTCTTCAGCTTCACCGAGACGCCTTCATTACCCCGGTCTTCCCAGCGGCCGCCGCTGGCCGAGCAGGCGCCAGCGTTGGTGCCGCTGCCGCCCACGCAGAGTGCGCCAGCACCGCCGGAGCTGAGCGCCAGCGTGGAGCCCAGCTCATAGCGTTTCAGCACCAGCCGGCCGAGACTGGTGCCGGTGGCGCGGTCGCCCCAGCGCAGGTCGCTGACTTCCAGCTTCGACCAGTAGGTGCCCTTGCGCAGCTCCACGCCGTTGTTGCTTACGTCCACCGAGCCATCACGGAAGTGTATGTCGTAGGTCGTGCCCGCCAGCCACAGGCCCTTGCCGGTCTCGTCGACCGAGATCGCGGCGCGGGCATCGCTGAAGACGAAATCGGCGTTGTAGCGCACACCGTCGCCGCTGCTGCCCCCCGGCAACAGAGTGATCTGGCCGTTCAGGGTGAAGTCGTAGGCGGGGAAGATTTCCATCAGCACCAGCAGCTCGGTGCCGCCCTGTAGCGGCGCGTTGGCCGACCCCACGCGCAGTCCGTCGAAGCTGTAGCCGCCCTTGATGTTGGAAAGCCCCAGGCGCAGGCCGTCGAAATGGCCGTTGTAGCTGCCCTTGCTCATGTCGCCCTGGGTGCCTGCATAGCAACCAGCGCTGGCCCCACCGGCGCAGCTCTTGGTCAGGTCCAGGGTGATCTGGCCGGTGCCATTGGTGCGCAGGCCGCTGAACCACATGCTGTTGCCGTTATCGGTGAGGGAAACCGAGCTGTTGGCCATGTTCCAGCTGACATCGGCAGTCAGGCCCTTGGCCCCGGAGTTGGGGTCGCCGCCCGGGCGCAGCTTGAGCCAGTTCTGCTTGGCGCCGTCGTCGGCGAAGTTGAGGTCGATGGCCAGGCTGCCGAGTTTCTGGTTGGTCGGGTTGCCAATGATCAGGCCGCCCAGGGTGGCGTTGAGCTTGAGGTCCTGGAACGCCACCTGTGCATAACTGCCACCCGCGTCCTGGGCCAGGTCGACGGTCAGGCCGCCAAGGCTGCGCAGGGTGCCGGAGAAGTTCTCGGCGCGCAGGATGCCTTCGTCCTGGTACTGGAACAGGCTGCTGCCGATATTCAGGTCCGGACGAATGCGGATGCCTTCGCCGCTGGCGCCCCCACTGGCGACGCTGAGACTGCCGCCCAGACGCAGATCCATGCTCAATTTGCCGAAGCTGCGGCTGGCGTTGGGATCGCGCAGGTCCGGCGCGGAGGGCGTCACGGGCGAGGCGGTGGGGTCGCCATGGGCGAGGTCAAGGCTGATGCCGCCGATGGTGCCGATGAAACGGGCGTCGCCGAGGTTGAGCTTGACCTCCTTGCCGCTGCCTCCGCTGACGATGTCGAGGTAGGCGCTGTCCAGGTAGGTATCGAAGGAGAGCCCTTTGACGACGAGGTCGTAACCATTGTCGCGGTAGTAGAAGGTCACGTTGGTGAGAGACAGCCGGCTGTCGTCCACCGCAATCCCGCTGACGCCGCTGGCCCCGCCGCCCTTGAGCTTCAGGGTGGCGCCCAGGGTATAGAAGGCGCGGAACGAGCCGAAGCTCTTGCTGCTGCCATCCATCTCGATGTTGTTCACCGCCAGCACCTGGGGGCTGGCGCTGTGCTGGACCTGCAACTGGCCGTCCTGCACGTCGAGGGTTGTCTGGGACGTGCTGGTGGAGCCGCTGGCGGCACGGTTGCTCACGTCGCGCAGGTTCAGGCTGCGGCCGTCCTGGGTGTAGCTGATGTTGCTGGCCGACCAGCCCTGGCTGGAGGTTTCCAGGTTGATGCCGCCCTGGCCGCTGACCGCCGCCATGGACGAGTCGTCCAGGGCCTCCATGGCCTGGACCTGGGAGGCGAGGAGCATGCCGAACAGCAAGGGGGCTGGGCGCATGATCGGTTCCTCAGTTCTTCGGGAAGACCAGCACGCTGCCTTGCATGCGGATGCTGCCGTCGATCTTCGCCGAGAAGATATTGGTCTGCTGGTAACTGGCATTGCCGCCATTGGCGACGGTGCCGGATTTGTTCTGCCAGCCGCCCTGGTTGGCCACGCCGAAGGCGAAGCTGCCGTTCTTGAAGCGCACCTCGTTGGGTAGGCCGAGCGCCAGCACATCCTGGTTGAAGACCGCGCCATCGCCGCCGAAGCCGCTGTTGATGAGGCGGGTATTCAGGGTCAGGCCTTCGAAACTGAAGATGCCCTTGAGGTTGTCCAGCACGTACCAACCGCCGTTGGCCTCGGAGCGAATGGCGATGCGCAAGCCGCAGCTTTCCGGGCTGCCGGCGCCGGCGATGGCGCAACTGCGTTCATTGGCTTTCCAGGTGGTTGGGTCATTGGACGCCGGCGTGTTCCAGAGCACGCCGCCGTTCTTGTTGATGCTGAATTCACCGGAAAGGTACACCCCGCCCTGCCCGCTCATCTGGCTCAGGTCGGCGTCCTCCAGCGCCTTCAATTCGGCTTGCGCCGGCATCGGCAGCGCCAGCAGCACAGCAAGGTAGAACGCCCTAGAGATCATGGCTGGTCACCTTCAGGTAGTTGATGCTGAGGCCCTGGATGGCGTTGTAGCCGAAGTTGTAGCCGCCGCTGGCGGCGCTGCCACTGCCGGCCTGGAGGCTGTTGATAACAATGTTGGTGCGCGGCGCATTGGCGTAGAAGTCGGCGGCCAGTGCGTCCTTCTGCGCCTGGGTGGTACCCGACGCGGTGGGGTTGGGCAGTTCCAGCACGAACTGGCCGTTGCTGCTCACGTCGAACAGCAATGGCTGGGTCTTGCCGTAGCCGAGGGAGATGTTGGCGTAAGCGTTGTTGAGGAAGATGGTGCGGTCACGCTGCTCGGTGGCGGTGGTGCAGCCCGTGGTACCGGCCGCGCAGCTCATGATCTGCAGGCTCTTGGTGAAGATGTTGATGCGCGCTTCGCCCACCATCTGGCTGCGGCCACTGTCGCCCCACAGGCGCAGGTAGGAGCCATCCATCGCCAGCTCCGCGAAGTCCAGATTGAGGATATCGGTGCGTCCGGCAGCGACCTGGAAGTCGAAGCGAATCCCCAGGTCCACCTTTTCGCTGGCACGGCTGGAGCAGTTGTTGCCGGCTGCCGCGAAGCCAGAGATGCAGGCCTGGCCGGCGACGCCCGTGAGGCGCTCGGGGAACATGAACTCAAGGACGGTGATGTTGCTCGGCGTGGTCTGCACCCACTGCCCGTCGTCCCGCAGGGTGCGCATGTCTTCGCCCTTGGCCAGGTTGAGAGCGAAGGGATGATCGAGCCGGCCGATGGTCACGGGGCTCAGATTCGCGCCTTTGTTGCTTCCGGCGGCACCGAGGTAGAACTCCTTCACCGCGATCGGGACGTTCTGCTTGGCGGCGTTGGTGATGTCGTTGATGGTGATGGTGGCGTTGTTGGCATCCAGCAGCACCTGGTCCAGCACGAAGCCGATGCCCGCCCCATCCACGCTGGACAACTCATCGTCGTCCAGCGCCTTGAGTTCGGCCTGTGCGGTGGCGGCAGCCAGTGACAGCAGGATCACCGCGGCTCGGGTCATCCTCAGCACCCCGCGGTGGCCGAGCCCAGGCAGGTGTCCTGGCGCGGAATGCCGTTGAACGCCTGCTCGAAGTCGATGTTGATCGGCGACACCAGGTTGCCGTTGGCGTCCCGGTACTTGGGCATGTTCATGAAGGCGCCCTTGAGGGCGGTCATGAAGGCGTTCTGGTCCATGTCCTTCCAGGCCAGGTCCTGGGTCTGGAAGGAGATGAAGAAGCCCTTCGCGGCGCCGTCCATGGTGTTCATGTTGGAAATGTTGCCCACCGGCAGCGACTTGAAGTCGGCGAGCGGGAAGCAGGTGGACAGGGAGAGGATGCCGCAGCCGCTGGACTTGAACAGGCCCAGCAGGGCATCGGAGAGGCCGCCGAGGTTGCAGCCGCTGACGCAGCTCAACGCCGCGCCGTTTGGCATGCCGGCCAGGCCGCCGCGCACCGGGTCGACATCACCGCCGGCGTTCACCAGCGTCGCGTCCCCCTGCAGCTTGGTGCTGCCGGTGATGCCCGCCAGTCCCAGCAGGAAACGGTCCCAACCCGACGCCTTGTCAATGATGGGTTGGGCGGTGCCGGTGATGTGTACCGGAATGTTCCCGGTCAGACTCTGGATATCCCCGGACAACACACCCTTGGCCTCACCGAAACCGATGCGCACGCCCACCACCTTGTTGCCGGAGTAGGCCAGCTCGACGAAGGGGTCGGCGATACGGAAGGGATTGACCGAACCATCGGCGTTCACGGTGCCGAGGGCGAAGTTGTTGATCAGGATGTCGGACGAGCCGGCGACCTCCCCCGCCCGGGTAACGGCGTCATCGTACTGGCCGAGCTGGAGCTTCTTCATGTTCAGCTGGGTATCGACCTTCACCCCGAAGTTGACGCGGGTGTAGTTGATTCCGGCATTGGCATCGGTGGTCAGGTTGATGAAGGCCTGCCCGGTGATGTTGGACAGTTCGCTGTCGGGCAGCTCTTCCATGCGCGCCTGGGCAATGGACGCGGACAACAGCCCGGCCACGAATACGGCCTTGAGCTTCCAGGCAAGCAACGATCTCGAACGCATGGCGACTTCCCTGATTGTTCTTGTATGGGCAAGCGACGAAGACTCGTCCCCTTTCTAGCCACTATAGGGAGCGCGAAAGGGAAGCGTCCCGACCCATAGTCGAGTTGAAGGCGCCTGTCAGGCAGTCGGCGACGGGCAGCTGTTACCCATCGCAACAAAGGGGTAACGCCGAGGTCAGCCCTGGCGGAACAGGCCGATCAGGTGGTCGGCGATGGCGCCCTTGATGTTCGAAATCTCCAGCCGGGAATTGCGTCCCATGCGGCTCGTATCGATGCGATGCAGATGCAGCGACGGCATGCGCGCCTCGTACTCGCGCAGGTCACCCTTGGCGAGCACCGGCAGAAACTGCTGACCACGATTCTGGTAACGCTGGATCAGCATTTTCAGGCCGTCCTGGAAGGGCAGCTCGTGGGAGGGGCTGAGGCGGTGCTCGCCGGGAATCTTCAGGTAGAGGCCGGTCGAGCCCAACACTTCACCGGGCAGGATATGGATGCCGGTGGGCAGCACTGCGTCGGCCGGGATGTCGTGGAAGGTGTCGTACCAGGCCATCTCGTCGGGGAGGATGGTGATGCTGCCGTGCTCTTCCTCAGGCACCACGAAGCTGTAGCGGCTGTAGAGCTTTTCCACGTAGCCGGAATACACGCACAGGCGGTTCTCGAAGTGCAGCAGGAAGTCGATGGCCTCTTGCCGGTTGGTGATGGCGTCGAGGTCCCAGTCCAGGTCGGTCTGGCGTTCCAGCTCGGCCCAGCGGGCGTCGGCGAGCAGTGCGGATTCGGGGCTCATGGTTCCTGCGGTCGTACAACGGTCACGCTCCTAACGCAGAAAACATGCCAGCCAATTCAAGCACTTGGACAGGGGTTACAAGCCTGTTCGGCGCAATTGATAGCACGATGCCAGTCGAAAACTGCCCAAAATTGTCAGTCCGAGACGGGTGTCGCTCCTCTGATCGGTTGAAGCTCAATCGCCACCGACAACCTGAAGTACAATCGCCTCTTTTTTCAGCGAACCCCGGCCAATCGATGATCGATCCCAAGCGCGTACTGCGCGCCCTAGCCGAACACTGGACGTTGCTCGAGCCGCTCTGCGAGCGCTTCGATGCCGGTACCCTGAGCCTGGTGGAGCTGCGTGTGCAGCTCGCCGGCCAGTTGCCGGAGGGCACGCCCACCGACATCACCGCCCTGCTCGACCTCTGGGTGCGCCTGGACATCCTGGTGCCCGTGGCCAAGAGCCCGAACCGCTTCGAGCTGAACGCGCAAATCCACGACTTCCTCGCCTACCTGCGGCGCGAACACCGCCTCGGCCTGTGCCTGGAGATCGAAGCCTACCTGCGCCACCTGGAACGCCTTGCCGGCTACATCCAGGAAGCCTTCGAGATCCGCGACGGCAACGACCTGGCGCGCCAGCTGCGCCTGCTCGACATGCGCGTGCGCGACGTACTGAAGAAGCTCGACAACGACGAGCAGGCGCTGGTGGCCGTGGCCGATCGCGCCAAGACCAGCGACCGGCAGATTCCCCTGCGCCAGCGCTACGCCGAAGTGCTGGCCACCTGGGACGAGTACGTCGAGCCAATGATCCAGCTGGTGGCCGCCGACGGTGCCTTTGAACAGGGCGTACGCCGCGTTGAGCAGGTGCTGCTGCGCCTGCTGGGCGAACAACAGCGCCTCGGCCAACTGGTGGACGACGACCTGCTGCTGCGCACCCACGCGCGCATCCTGGAGATGCAGACCAGCGCCCAGCTGACCCTGCGCAAGGCCCGCGAACTGCTGCTGCCGCTGCGTGAAGAGGCCCGCCGGCACAACGCCGTGACCCGTGGCGCCGCGCTGGCACTGTCGGTGATCCGCAAGAAGGGCCTGGACGCCGTGCCCCAGGCTGCGATGCCGCTGTTCACCCGCCCGCAGACCACCTTCCTTGGCAGCGGCTCCCAGGTGGAGGCGTACGTTTACGCCCTGGCGCGCTTCCAGCCCAAGCCGGCGCACTTCCCGAAATCCGGCGGCCCGCGCAAGGCCACAGCGCCGCGTTCGCCGAAGACCGCGCGGGAAATGCTCGACCGTTGCGAGCAGGCCCTGCCGCTGCCGGACCTGATGGTCTGGCTGCTGGAACAGGAGCCCGAAGGCGCCACCGACGAACTCCTCTACTGGTTCTCGCGTCTGTCCCGCGATGCGCGCTTCTCGCGCGATCGCCTGGAGCGCCGTGACTACCTGACCGCCGAGCACCAGGTCAGCCTGAGCTCCTATGCCCTGATCAAGAGCCCCACCGCCGCGGCCGAGAAGACTTCCTGATGAATATCGACCTGAAAGAAATGACCCAGCTCGCGCCCATCTTCCGCGAGCTGTTCAAGGGCTATCACCTCTCCCGCAGCGAGCCGGAGTGCTATGCCCAGCTGTCCACCATGCAGGACCAGTACCGCGCCCTGTTCAAGGGCCTCGGCTTCGAGCTGGTGTGCGATCCGCGTGGCTTCTACTACTTC
Organism: Pseudomonas sp. BN411; assembly: GCF_029871235.1. Lineage (GTDB taxonomy): Bacteria > Pseudomonadota > Gammaproteobacteria > Pseudomonadales > Pseudomonadaceae > Metapseudomonas. The sequence goes on along the minus strand of NZ_SSOM01000025.1, from coordinate 7,259 downwards.
GTCCCGGAGCAGATGGGCGCCCAGGTGAATAAGACCGCCCAGCGTCTGGCGCTGTTCACCTTCATCCTGGTGGAGCACCTGGCCGACCAGGGCCGCGACCCCCTTTCCGTGCTCGACGGCGGCAGCATCGGCCGCGACGAGCTTCCGGCGCTGCTGGAGAAGTACCGCGACCTGTTCATGCAGGCCGAGGTGACAACCCATGAAGAGCTGGAAGAGAAGGTCATCCGCCGCCTCACCCAACTGGGCTTTGCCGAGGACAGCAACGGCGTGTACCGCTTCCTGCCGCCGATGCACCGCTTCCTGGACGTTTGCCTGGCGGTGCAGCACGACCGCGACCTGGCCGCCAGCCTGCACAGCACTGACCTGGAGCTGCGCGCTCCGGTGCTGATGGATGACGACAGCGGCGACGCCATCATTCCCATCGACGAGCCCGAAGCTGTCGATGCTCCCGCCGAGTCCGAAGAAGACGCCCTGGCCCGCGCCATGGCCGAAGAACGCGCCGCCCAGGAGGAAGACGCATGAGCCAGGAACGCTACGGCATCCGCCGCTTCGCCCTGCTGAACACCGCTGGTTACAGCCTCGGCCTGTTCCCGCTGGAAACCCCGCTGTCGATCTACGGCGCCAACAACCTGGGTAAATCGGCGTCGATCAACGCGCTGCAGTTCCCGATCCTGGCGCGGATGTCGGACATGAGCTTCGGCAAGTACAGCCTGGAGCAGTCGCGCAAGTTCTACTTCGCCACCGACACCAGCTACATCCTCGTCGAAGTCTCCCTGCCCCACGGCCCCCATGTGATCGGCGTCGCCGGTCGCGGCCCGGGTGGTGGCTTCGGCCACCAGTTCTTCGCCTATCGCGGCGAGCTGGACCTGGATCACTACCAGCGTGACGGCACCTGCCTGCGCCAGCGCGAGCTGTTCAACAACCTCGAGCGCGAAGGCATCAAGGCCTACGAGCTCAAGCCCGATGAGCTGCGCCGCCTGCTGGTGGGTGGTCACACCTCCATCCCGCTGGACCTGACGCTGATCCCGCTGCGTTCTACCAGCGAACAGAGCCTGAAGACCTTCCGCTCGCTGTTCATCAACCTGCTGCACATGCGCGAGATCACCGCGGCCAAGCTCAAGCAGCTGTTCCTCGATGCCTTCGAGCACAGCCTGCGTTCGGGCAGCGTGGACTACATCGCCGCCTGCGAAGAAGCCTTCCGCGACGTACGCCGCATGGAGCAGGACTACCAGGCGCTGGTGGCCGCCGGTCCGCTGGTGGAAGCCCTGGCCAATGGCGTGACCCAGCGCGAAATATTGCGTGGCAAGCTGCATCGCATTTCGCCGCTGCTGGATTCCCTGCTGGGCACCTGGCAGGACTACTCCGGCGCCCGTCGCGAGGAGCTGGTGATCCAGGCCGAGCACTATCGTGGCGAGCAGGACGGCCTGCAGAACGAGCAGCGTGGCGGCACCCAGGAAATGATGCGCCTGGAGCGCGCCATCACCGAAAACCAGCGCTGGTTGGGCGAACTGGCGGTGCTGAAGAACCGTTTCGCGCTGGTGGATGACGCCAAGGTGCTGGAGCAGCAGCTGCTCGCCGCCAAGGACGCCCACGACGAACTGGCCGGCGCCCTGGCGCAGTCCCGCCAGTTCTCCGCCGAGGATCTGGACGAGCGCCTGCGTGACCTGGAAAAACGCCTGAAGGCGGTCAAGCAGCAGCTCGACCACGCCGACAACAACAGCTACTCCCGTCTGCGCGAGGAGTTCTCCCAGGCTGACGTGGATCGCCTGATGCGCCTGTTCAATGGCCAGCTGTTCAGCCTGCCGCTGGGCGAGAAAGGTATCCAGCTGGACGACGGCGAAGCCTGGGTGAAAACCCTGGAAACCGTGCTTGATCAGTTCAAGGGCAGCCAGTTCGAAGTGCCGGGGCTGTCCATCGACCTGTCCCACATCGAACCGCCGGCCCTGCAGGCCCTGGCTGACCGCGCCGCCCTGCGCGACCAGAAGGACCGCCTGGAGCGCGAGCTGAAGCAGCTCAAGACCCAGCAGTCCGTGGCCGCCGACCGCGCCGCGAGCAAGGCCCAGGCCGAGAAGTTGTACCAGGACGTGCTCGACGCCCAGAAAGCCCTGGAAGACTTCCGCAAGAGCCAGACCCTGTCCGCCGAAGAACCGGCCAAGCTGGAAGAGCTGGCGCAGCTGGAAGCCACCCAGGACGAACTCAAGCGTTCCGCCGACGCCTTCACCGAACGCGTCCAGCAACTCTCCGCCAAGTTGCAGCTGGTGGGTCGCCAGCTCGCCGACCTGGAAGCCAAGGAACGTACCCTGGAAGACGCCCTGCGCCGCCGCCAGCTGCTGCCCGCCGACCTACCCTTCGGCAAGCCGTTCATGGACCCGGTGGATGACAGCCTGGACAACCTGCTGCCGCTGCTCAATGACTACCAGGACACCTGGCAGGCACTGCAGCGCATCGACGGCCAGATCGAGGCGCTCTACGCCCAGGTACGCCTGAAAGGCGTGGCCAAGTTCGACAGCGAGGACGATGCCGAGCGCCGCCTGCAACTGCTGATCAACGCCTACGCGCACCGCCAGGACGAGGCACTGACCCTGGCCAAGGCACGTCGCGCGGCGGTCACCGACATCGCCCGGACCCTGCGCAATATCCGCAGCGACTACGACAACCTGGAACACCAGCTGGCCCTGTTCAACCGCGAGATCAACAAACGCCAGGTATCCAACCTCGCGAGCTTCCGTATCGTCCTCGCGCCGAACAAGGAAGCCCTGCGCCACATTGACCAGATCATCCACAGTGCCGGCCAGTACGAGGAAGGCGAGACCCTGTCGGTCTTCGACCTGACCAACTCCAGCGACCAGGACGCGAAGAACGAGGAAGCCAAGGAGTACCTGGCACGCCTGGTGGCCGCCAACGGCAACCAGCTGGGCCTGAAGGACCTGTTCGAACTGGCCTTCGAGATCACCAAGGTGCACGGCCAACCGGTTATCCACACGGACATCGATGGCGCCGCCTCCAACGGCACCACCATGACCATCAAGGCGCTGACCAACATGTACCTGCTGCTGCACCTGATGGACCGCGAGCAGGCCGGTCGCATCCGCCTCCCCTACTACCTGGACGAGGCGGCGGACATCGACGAGCGCAACCAGCAGGCGCTGATCGAGACCAGCCAGCAGTTGGGCTTTACGCCGATCCTCGCGTCGGTGAAGCCGCAGGTGTCGGCCAACGTCGCGATCGACCTGGAAGGCGGCAGCGGTCCGAACGGCATCTACATCGACGAGGCGGACTGGAAGTTCATCAAGCGTCGTGAGGTGGCCAAGACCACCCAGGACGCGACGGACGAGGCGGCAGAACCCGCCTGATTCCTTCGCTGAAAACAGAAAGGGCCGCATAAGCGGCCCTTTCTTTTACGGGGTGGTCATTTCGCCAGGGGAATCTTCGGTGCCCAGGTCAGCCATTCATCCTCGGCATCGTCATGCAACGCGAAGGTCTGGCCGTTGAGCGCGGCATTGCCCATCTGCGCTTCGTTTGGCGTGGCGAAGGAAATCCCGCCTTCCACCATGGATTCCAGGGACTCGGTGCGCACCTTCACGCCCTTGAACAGGCTGGCATCCACGCCGACCCCGCTGGTGTGCCAGAAGCGGCTGCCGCTGTGCACCAGGGCCGCGTAGCGCGGTTCGATCAGCACGTGGATGAAGACGCGGTCTGCGGTCTTGCCCAGCTCATAGGACAGCACCTTGCCCACCGGCACCTCGCGGTAGCTGACGATCACACCCGGCTTGATAGAGCCACGGCGCGGCGCGCTGAGGGTGATACGCAGGCCCTCCTGGCGCGCGAGTGCATCCGGCGCTTCCGGCAACGCCGTGAAGCGGGTCTGCGAGGCACCTGGCTTGGGCGATGGCAGTACTTCCAGGTACTGGCCGCTGACCAGCGTCTCCAGGTTGGCCGTGCGCAGCAGGCCGAGCTCCGGACGCACGATCCAGAACTGGGTGCCGGCGCGGGCGATGCGATCGGCAGCCTGAGTCAGGCGCGCCTTGAGCGTCACACCGGAAAGGTCGTTGTTCAGGGTCACGGTCTCCACTTCGCCGATGTCGATGCCCTTGAAGCGGATCGGCGTGCCTTCCTTGACGCCCTCGGCCTGGGGAACAGCGATCTCGATCAGCGTGCCTTTGACGATGGCCTGAGCCTCGTCGTCGTACAGCGTGAAGCGACGCGGACGGGTCACCGGCTTGGCCTTCGGATCCGGCGTAGTGAAGGTGATACCGCCCGCCAGCAGAGTTTGCAGCGACTCGCTCTTCACCTCGACGCCTGACAGGCCGCCCTTGAGGGTAATGCCGCTGGAATTCCAGAAGCGGGTGGATTCATTCACCAGCTTGGAGAACTCAGGCTCGATATGGACACCGATGACCACGCGCTGCTGGTCGCGGGAGAGCTGGTAGCTCTGCACGCTACCCACACGCAGCTGGCGGAACAGGATCGGGCTGCCCACTTCCAGGGACCCGAGGCGGTCACTGGTGAGCACCAGGTGCAGGCCGGGCGCATCAGTGTTCAGCGGAGGTGCCTTGGGGCGTACCTTGAATTCGCGGGTAGGCGTTCCTTCCTTGGCGAAGCGCACGGCAATGTAGTTGCCCTTCACCAATGCCTCGATACCGGTGATGCCCGCCAGCGAGATGGACGGCTTCACGGTCCAGAACTCGGTGCCTTCCACCAGGTAATCTTCGGTACGCGGCTCCATGGTCAGTTCAGCGGTGGCGCCGGTGAAGTCCTTGTCCATGTCCAGCTTCTTCAGGGTGCCGACCTGCACGCCGTTGTACATCACCGGAGTACTGCCCGGGCTGAGGCCGCTGACATCGTCCATCCGCAGCAACACGCGCAGGCCGGCCTCGGCGGCTTCGAAACCGTCATATAGGCGGAACGGGATGCTGGGATCGGTGGGCGGGCTGTCCTGGCGATGCTCCGGGGTAGCGAAAGCAATACCGCCAGCCATGATGCTGAACAGGGATTCGGTGCGTATCTTCACCCCGGACAAGCCGGCGGTGACATTGAGACCGCTGGCATTCCAGAAACGCGTGTGCTTGCGCACCAGATGCGCATAGGGCTGGTCGATGTGCACCTTGATTTCGACGGTGCGCTGGTCTTCAGCCAACCGGTAACTCTTCACCTGGCCGACCTGGATCTGCCGGTAATAGACCGGACTGCCCTGCTCAAGGGAACCCAGGCGCTCGGCCTTCAATGTAAGGTGCAGGCCCGGTAGGGAATCGGAGAGTGGCGGTGGTTCGGCCAGCGCGGTGTACTTGCGCATCGGCTCGCCTTTCACCGGGTCGATGGCGATGTAGATACCGGAAACCAGTGTTTCCAGACCGGTAACCCCCGCCAGGGAAACGCGTGGGCGCACCAGCCAGAAGCGGGTTTCCTTGCTGAGGTAGGGCTCAGCCTCCTTCATCACTTCGACGGTGGCGATCACCCCCTTGATGTCCTGACTGACATGCAGGTCGACCACCTTGCCCACCTGGATGCCCTTGTACATCAGCTGGGTCTTGCCGACCTGGATGCCGTCACCATTTTCGAAGCGGATCTGGATCTCGATACCTGCTTCGCTCATGGCCTTCCAGGCTAGCCATAGGCCGATGAGCAGCGCCACCAGCGGTAGCACCCAGATGGCGGACCAGCTCGTGGTTTTGCGGGTTTTGGGCGTTGGCAACTCAGGCATTCTCGTCGTCCATATCGGTGTTGTCCCAGATCAGCCTGGGGTCGAAGGTCACTGCCGCAATCATGGTGATCACCACGACGCTGGCAAAGGCAGCGGCACCCAGGTTCGCTTCGATGCTCGCCAGGTTGCCGAAGTTCACCAGCGCCACGAGGATGGCGATGACGAAGATATCCAGCATGGACCAGCGGCCGATCCATTCAATGAAGCGGTACATCAGGATGCGCTGACGCGGCGACATGGGTAGCCGCCGCTGTACTGAGTAAAGCAGTAGTGCAATGCCAACCAGTTTGAAAGTCGGCACCAGGATGCTGGCAACGAATACCACCAGCGCGATGGGAACCATCTCGGCATGAATCAGTTCGAGCACGCCGCCCATGATGGTGGACGGCGAGCCGTTGCCGAAGAAGTTCACCGTCATGATCGGCAGCAGGTTGGCCGGTATGTAGAGGATGGTGGCGGTGATCAGCAACGCCCAGGTGCGAACGATGCTGTCCGGGCGGCGCGGGTGCAGGACAGCGCCACAACGGCTGCAGTGGCCGTGTTCGTCGTCGGATTCGGGGCGGTTCAGTTGATGGCATTCGTCGCAGACGATGATGCCGGCATCAATGGCGCGCATGGGCGTCTCCTTCTGCGTCCAGCGCATCCCAGACCTGGTGCGGCGACATGGTCACCTCCAGCCACACCTGGGCCAGCAGCAGGCCGATGAAGCAGACCAGACCGACACCCAGGTGCAGGTCGGCGAGGTCGATCAATTTGACGATGGAAACGAGGATGCCCATGAGGTAGACCTCGAGCATCCCCCACTCCTTGAGGTGGTGGTACAGGCGATAGAGCGTCACGCCCAGGCCACGCGCACGACGGGTGTTGATGCAGACCAGCACGACCAGCTGACACAGCAGCTTTATCAGGGGGATGATCATGCTGCACAGCAACACCAGCAAGGCGACACCTTCCATACCGGTGTTATAGAGGCCTACAACCCCTGTCCAGACGGTGTCGTGGGTGGTCTGCCCAAGCAGATTGAGCTTCATGATGGGCAGGAAGTTGGCTGGCACGAACAGCAGCAATGCGGTCAGCACCAAGGCCAGGGCGCGGCGCTCCATCTTGGAGCGGTGCACCACCAGCTCATAGCCACAGCGGGGGCAGCAAGCCTTTTGCTCTTCGCCAATGTCCGGGCGACGCATCAGCAGGTCGCACTCATGGCAAGCAATCAGATCATGCAGCGGTAGTTCGGATAACGGACGTTGTTCAGCCTGTTCAGGCATGGCAGCAAGGCTCTCAGGGTATCGCGGCTATTCTAGACGAGCGCACCGCAGGCGGTAGCGATTCAAGAGTTTCCGGGCGCTACCAACTTCACGACCCGGCTTGAATATTTCTTGCGCGCAAAGACAAACCCCCGACACGCCTGGGCGTATCGGGGGTTTGGGATAGAAGCTTGACGATGACCTACTCTCACATGGAGAAGCTCCACACTACCATCGGCGATGCGTCGTTTCACTGCTGAGTTCGGGATGGGATCAGGTGGTTCCAACGCTCTATGGTCGTCAAGCAATTCGGT
>NZ_SSOM01000024.1 GCF_029871235.1 Pseudomonas sp. BN411 | reverse complement strand
CGTGCCTTCGGCATCCTTGGTCGCGAAGCGAGGAGCCACCAGGCTGGCAAACTTTTCCAGTTCCTCGTTGTTCTGCTCCGGGTCCAGGTGACCCTGACCGAACATCAGGAACAGCTCGTTGAAGCCCAGGCGGTCGTGGGCGCGGCCGATCTGATCGGCGATCTCGTCAGCCGAGCCGATCAGCACGTTCGGCATTTTCTGGCCGAACGGAATGAACCACTTGTCCCAGAACCACTTATGCTCGGCCATCAACTGCTTGGCCTTGTCCTTGTCATCGGTCAGCATCAGGAAACCGCCCCAGGCAGCAACATCCTCACGGGCAACCTCCCGCTCGTGCTGGCGTGCGGTATCGGCATAGCGGGTCCACAGGGCATCGCAAAAGTCCAGGTCGGAAGCCAGCACGATTGGCTTGCCGCCTTCCCGGGCCCACATGTCGACGGTGCGCATGCTGCCGGCAAAGCCGCCGTAAATTTTCGGGTGGGGACTCTGGTAGCACTTCGGCGCAATGCCGATCTGGCGCACGATGCCATCTGCATCCATGCCCTTGCCCATGCTGGCATAGGCCGGGTGACCGGCAGAGCCGCCATTTGGCGGGAACTCCCAGTGTTTGCCCTTGTGGCTAAACACGTCATTGGCCCAGGCCTTCTTGATGACCTGCAGCGACTCCTCGAAGACTTCGCGGTTCAGCGCATCTTGCTCGTCGCGGGCCTTGGCGTTGTCCGGCGTAGTGGCGCTGACACCCGGACGCGCAGCATAGGAGTCGACCCAGCGCGCATGGTAGCCACGGGTGAAACCAACCATCAGGCGCCCTTGGAGCATGTGGTCAAGGGTGGCGATTTCTTCGGCGATACGCACCGGGTTATGGGTCGGCAGGGTGTACCCCATGATGCCGGCCTTCATCCGCTTGGAATGCAGGCCCACATAGAGACTGAACATGCCGGGATGGTTGTTGATCTCAAAACCTTCGATCTGCAGGTGGTGCTCAGGCTGGCAATAGCCTGCATAACCAAGCTCATCCGCCAGACGAACGTAATCACGCACTTCGGATAGAAAGCGCTGATACAACTCAGGACGCTGCCCAGCCATACCCGCTTCCAGCTCATAACGACGACCGATTACACCTGTTTGCATCAAATGAAACTTCATTGCGCCTCCTCGGTTCCTGCTGTGGCTCGTATCGATTGACTATCAGACAACCAAACACCGGATGTCAACATTCATGTTGATTTGCAGGGCAAAAAAAAACGCCCAAACCTTTATCGCTGAACGCCCGGACAAGGGCGGGCACGTTGCTTTTGACGTGTCCGCCCCCTTAGACGCCTGCTACAGCCAGCAGCGGCTAATCCTCCTGACAGCTCACAGGGTCGACATTTGGGCGACGTGCTTAGTTACAAGATCGCTATCTGATTCGACCCCAACGGAGTCTTCGGGCTCAACCTTATTAGGTGCCAGCAAATAAGCGGACAGCGCCGGGACCATAATCAGTGCCGCAAGCATATTTCCGAGGAACATGAAGGCCAGCAGCAGGCCCATGTCGGCTTGGAACTTGATCGGAGACCATATCCAGGTACCCACCGCTGCTGTCAAGGTAACACCTACCAGCAGCACCACCTGCCCGGTAGACGCCAGCGCACTGGTGTAAGCTCCCTTGACCGACATACCCTGACGCTGAAACGCTAGGAATACAGTCAGCATGTAAAGCGCGTAATCCACGCCGATCCCCACACCCAGCGCTACTACTGGCAAGGTAGCCACCTTGAGTCCGATTCCCAGCAGGACCATCAACGATTTGGATAGAATGGTCACGACAATCAGCGGCAGAATCGCCACCAGCACGGCACGCCAGCTACGGAAAGTTATCCAGCAGAGCAGAACTACTGCTGCGTAAACTAGTACTTCCATCTCGAAGCTGGCTTTTTCCACTGCTTGATTAGTGGCAGCTTCCACACCAGCGTTGCCGCCGGCCAGCAGGAATTTCCGATCTTCATTGTTATTTTCGGCGGCAAACGCCTCAACAACCTGCGTCAAGCGCTGCAGGGTTTCGGCATTGTGATTGCTCAGATAGACAATGATCGGTGCCACTGTACGAGAATCGTTGATCAGCCCTGGACGTGCGGTAAACACGTTGTCTACCGCGTCATTGGTGATATAGCGGCTACGACTGATGGTGTACCACTTGGGCGAGCCCTCAAAGCCTGCCGGAGTGAGCCTGCGAGCCATGCTGGCTGCGGATTCGGTGATCTGCACACCAGGCAAGTCACTCAGCTGCTGTTCCAGCCGATCAATTTGCAACAGGGTTTCAAAGTTACCTAGGCCACCCTCCGGCGTCGTCACAATCACCGCAAACATATCTTTCGACAAACCGTAGTTTTCGCGGATGTAATTTACATCTTTGTTATAAATTGAATCCGCGCGTAACTCGGAGGCACCGGTCCCGGAATCACCAATGCTTATCTTCTGACCATGGATGAAACTAGCAGTTGTGATAATTGCCACGCTGATCAGCACCAAGCGGGCAACGCGCTTTTCAGCAAGATCACCGAGCCACCTGACCATAAGGTGCTCGCCGTGCAGAACCTTCGAAGCGCGCTGGGCCGCGCGGGCACTGATACCGGTGAAGGACAGTACCACTGGAATGAGCAGCAAGTTGGTGATGATCAGCGCCGCGACACCAACAGTGGCTTGTAGGGCCAAATCACGGATAGCAGGAATATCGATCACCGAGATCACGGCAAAACCTAAGGCATCGGCTACCAGCGCCACAAAGCCAGCCAGACACAGCCGCCTATAGGTCATTCGCGCAGCCACATAGCGATCGGCACCCTCGCCGATGTCCTGAATGATGCCACTCATCATCTGCGAGCCATGGGACACACCGATGGCGAAAACCAGGAAAGGCACGAGTACCGAAAAGGGGTCCAGCACAAAGCCGAACAGTTGCATGATCCCCAACTGCCAGATCACCCCAATCAGCGAAGTGCCAACCACGATTAAGGTACTGGTCAAGCAACGCGAATACCAGTAAACGATGACCGATACGACCGCGGCAGCCACAACAAAATAACTGAGCACTTCCATAAGGCCGGAAATCAAGTCACCGACCAGTTTGGCGAAACCGATGACATGGAGTTCGACGCCCCGGCTCTGGAATTCTGCGTTGATTGCATTGATGCTGTCTGTAAAAGCCTTATAGTCAAGAAGTTGACCAGTTACCGGGTCCCGCTCCATCAAGGGCACGAACATCGCGCTGGAGCGCTCGTTCATAGCTACAAGGGAGCCTTTCAACCCGGCCTTCTCGACGTTGGCACGAAGCTGCTCAAGGCTTTTGGGCGAGCCGTCATAATCCGGTGGCATGACCGGACCGCCGTCAAAGCCCTCTGCGGTTACCGCGGTCCAGCGCACCGAGGCCATCCACAGGGATTGTACGAATGCCCGGTCGACTCCATTGATCAGGAACACCCTGTCATTGAGCTCGCTCAGCGTCTTTTGATACTCGGCGTCGTAGATAGACCCATTCTTGTTCTCCACCACCACTGTAACTGCGTTACCTAGACTGCGCAGGTTATTTGCAAAGGCGCGGTAGTTCTGGATGTACTCATGGGATGAGGGCATCATTTTTTCAAAACTTGCGTTTACACCAAGCTTCGCACTCTGAAAACCGAAACAGAGCGTTACAAAAACTCCGACCAGAAGAAACAATATGCGATTGTTAAAAAACAGCCGCTCGTGAAAGGCTCCTGATGAGCGGTCAAACGTGCCGGCAGTCACATCCGAACCAGGCCCTGCTGCAGCTTTATTATTACTTAACATCTGACATTACTCCTGAGACGTGACTCTGGTCATCTTGTGATCCACCAGCGAAACCTTCGAAAGCCCCTGCAAGTCAGTAACGAGCAACTCACGATCCGATACTTCGAGAATCGAAGTGAAACTAACGGGTGTGCCGGAGTCGATCACCTCAAGATTGGCAAAGTTCTTGTCACTAATGATTAACTTGCCAGATTGACTGGCAAATATATAACCCTTGCCATCGGCCCGTCTGAAAGCATCGTTGATGGTTGAGCCCTGCAGATCCTTGACTTCCGCCCATGTATTGCCTCGATCTGTACTGCGGTACGCCGCCCCGCCCACGCCATAAGCGATGATCAGCCCATTAGCGCCGGTAATTCCGGTAAAGCTACCGGAATACCCGGTTTCAATAATTTCGAAAAACTGCCGCTCAGCATTCAACCTGAACAACACTCCACGCTCGCTGCCGATAAAGACATCATCACCAACGCCTACGACGCTAGTGAGGTGAAAACCGGATTCATTGGCAATGCGGTCCGTCCATGGTGTCCAAGTCTTGCCACCATCATCAGTGCGCGCAATGTTTCCGAATCCACCTACGGCAAAACCGGTCAACTCGTCACGAAACCAGACATCGAGAAAGGGTAAGGCCGGACCATCTCGATAATTGAGCTCGGTGAGTTCAAGGGCCTTCTCAACGCTGCTGTCGCCCTGTTTGAGACGCTTACTGTAGTATTTGATGAACTGCTCGCTGGCCATTCGACCATCAAGCTGCTTGACCCATGTGGCGCCGCCATCAGTAGTGGCGAGAATCACGCCATCATGCCCAACTGCCCAACCTTTTGACTCGTTGACCATATCAATGGCAACTAAGTCGCTCTGTATAGGAACCTGGGCTTGAGCCCACTTCCCTCCCCCATCATTGGAATACAGAATCAAGCCTCGCGGCCCAACCACGACTAATGTATGCCCGCTTTTCGCACTGTCAATAAAGGGCTTATTCAGAGGCTTTTTCTGTTCAATGGCGCCATAATCCAGAGGATCTTTGAAATCGGCCATTGATGATGAAGCCAACACGAACAAAACCACAAAAGGAAGGACAAACACCCTGAGCAGCTTATTCAATTTATTTTTCATACGGGGTTCTCTTCTTTGCTTAAGCAAAGCCATTGGTGCACGAAAGACTTTCAGAAAACTCACACAGTAAGCAGAAGTGAACTCGATTACTTACAAGAAAGCTGGAGCCTAGCGGGGGTTGACACCCCCGCCAGAAGTCCTTCAGCTGTTAACGAACACCCTGAGCTTCAACTGCACGCGGAGTAAGTGCAATACGCAAACCGTCCATAGCAGTATAGGAACGGTTCCAGTAGCCAGGCTGTGAAGCACCGGCATTGATCAGCATGTAGTTGCCTGAAACCAGGTCATTGAAAGCCCACGTGTTGTTATTAACTCCACCTACGTCGTAGGTCGGGAAACTCTCGATGAAACCGTTTTTCCAGAGCTTACCGGCATTATCGTAGGTTTCCAGAGCAACAATCTGCCAGCTATCTTCGTCGATATAGAAGCGGCGCTTGCTATATACATGGCGGGCACCTGGCTTACGATCGGCCTCGACAATCCATACCCGATGTTTTTCGAAACGCAGGGCTTCCGGAGCCAAGTGCTCCTTACCAAGTGCGTCACGCGGATTGACGTCCTGAGTCAGGGTATAGGCGTTGTAGGGTACGAACCTTTCCTCCTTACCGACCAACTTGAAGTCAAAGCGATCCATGCGGCCGACGAAGCCGAAGAGCTCGTCCCACATCAGTACGCCACCGTAAGAACTGATCGGCAGATCGTAGGCAAAGTCCGGCGCACGACGTGCACGGCGCTGACCCGGAGTGTAGAACCATACCAGCTGACCACCGTTGTCGGCGGTCGGCAGATAGAAGTTCAGGAAGGTTACGCCCGCGGATTGCGGCGGACTGGTTTGCAGTGCCGAGAACGATAGAATTGCGCCGTTTGACTCCTGACGCAGCTTGCCGCTATGGTCATACCAGGGGCGCATGTGGTACTGGTTTGGGGTGGACAGCACGCTCACACCGCCCTTGGAGTCAACCACGAAGCCCTGGTTGTGCTGGTGCATGATCGCCGGGGCAAAGGACAGCTTGTGGTTCCACATCACCTCATAGCCATTCTTCGGGATCGGGAAGAGAACACCCGGCAAGGGTAGACCGTCAGGCCCCGCCCCCTTAATGCCATCGCCCGTGTTCTCGCCGGTCATTTCGGCAGTCGTCGCATTCACCTGAGTGTTTTTAAGTACCCAGTCTTCATAACGCGCCGAACGGTGGGTTGGGTACACATTGAGCTTGTAGCTGGGATACTTACGCAGCGTAGCCTTAGTACCTTCGGTGAGGAACTGCGAATACTGCTCCATATTGGCGGACGTAATGGAAAACAGAGGCTTCTCATCCTTATAAGGATTGATATAAGTCTGCATCGTGTCCCGGTTGTAGCCAGGAACCGGCTGCAGTCCGCCTGTGTATTCTGGAATGCTACCATCTGCATTACCGGCCTTTTCGGCGCCATGCAGGGTCAGATCCGCACCAAGACGCTTGGCCTCTTCTGCCGATACGGCAGCCAAGGCACTACCTACGAAGCACAGTGCCAGGGCAGGCACCAGCCCGGCAATAATTGTTTTTTTCAGCACGGCTGTCTTCCTTCTTGTGATTATCGGAACAAGTGTGTCTGTAAGGCTTGTAAGTATTACTGGATGCTTGACTCGCTAGGCTGGGCCCTCTTTTAGAACGAGGTGTTGTAGGAAAGCGATACCCAGCCCTTGTCATTCAGACCAGTGGGACCGTTACCACCTGCATATATATCACCGCCAGGTGCACCGTTAACGATGCGACCAGTGGGATTCCAGTAGTAGTCCTGATATTGCAGAGCAAAATAATGCTTTTGGGCCACAGCTGCTTTCACGCCAATAGAGGCAATGACGGAGTCCTCAGCATAAAACCCCCCAGCTGCATAGGCCGGATTTCCGGTAACTCCATACTGGACGAAAATCGGCAGACTTATGTCAGTGGATGGAAGGATTTGCAGCCAGGACGGTTCAAACAGCAGCGCAACTGCAACTGCATTGTCTGTACCACAGCCATCACTCCTGTTACCTTTACAGGCATAACCCTCACCGTTATAGATGTCCTTGTCATGCACTTTAGTCAGATGCGTGTAGGTCACTTCACCGAGGACGGTCGCCGCGTCCCAGAGTGAGTTGCCGGGCAGGCTGATCAAAGAGTTAGCCAACACGTTAACCAAGTCACCTTTCGCCACTTCGGAAGGGAAAACGGATTGCAACGCGGTATCCTGACGATAGTTCACTTCGAAGCCGAGGCTGTTAGCCCCAATCGCGGTCTCGTAGGACATCGCGTACATTTTTGACTTTTCGGCGTACTTCAATTCAACTTGAGGGAAGTTCAGAGTTGCAACAGGTTCCGGCTCGTCGTACTGGCGATAATAAAAGCCAATGCGATCACCATTAGCCCAGGCCGGAGTCCAGTCCAAGCGGACACCGAAGTTGCCGTTGATATCATCTGGATCATCGCTCTTACCAACAACAGCGCCTGGCACTACGCTACCGCCGACATCCGGCCCCTCAAAGAGAATATCGGCAGGCGCCAGATAGGTAGCCCCTTCGGGGAAACGATTGGGACGCCACTCGAGAAAATACTGTGCGGCGATTGACAGTTCATCATTGATATCGAAACTGCCGTAGACCTGCGTACGCGGCAGGATCAACTCTTTGACGGAAGAGCCAGGTTGAGAAAACCCCTTGATGAAGTCAACGGGATGCTGACCGAACGCAATACCGGAGTAACCGAAGAATACTGCGTTACCCCACTGCTGACTGAAGCGACCTAGCCGTACAGATGCGTTGTGGTCAGCGACTTCGAAGTTGCTGAAAACGAAAGCATCAAGCAACTCAGCACCACGGATGTGGTACTTCTTAGTATGGCTGCTGTATTTGCCATCGCTATAGGTCGGCAGGTACCCCGGACGTACTTCGACATCATCGTCGTAAGCAAAATCATTCCAAGCCGAAGCAGACACACGAAAACCATAGTTATCCTGATAGACACCCTGCAACTCGAACAATCCCTGAACACGGTTCGTAACCATTTCCCCGCGATCAAATTTGTGATCGGCGGCGTGGTTATTCGGATTGTTCGCGATACGCGCGTCGCGCCCCTCAACCCTCCAGCCTGCGAGCCACTGCAGGGACGTATCGAAGTTGATCGTCCAGTCCTGGTCGGCCTTCAGAGTGACTGCCTGCGATGCACCAGATGAGAAAATCGTCGCAAGGGCGATCGCTGCTCTCAGCTTCTTTTGACCAAACTGAATCTTGCCAAACCTTGCAATTTCTTTTTGTTGTTTTTGCATTTCTGCTTCTCCTGTCCACGGACCTTTACTGGCCAACAGCACGCCAGCCTGCGCTTCAGTACGTCACCACTCTCCTCTGGATTGCGCCCAACCCCATCGCAACCGTTACCTCACTTTTTCAACTCCGACGTTGATATACCATTCGAGCACCTCCTCGTCAACTCCAGCGTTGATAACTCCCTCTCCCAACGCAATTCAGGTGGGAGATGCCTCTCAGCTGACGGTGGAGCGGTCGCGCTGCCGAGACGCGCAAAGCGTATGAAGGGGGAAGGAAGGCTATGGCGTTAGCTGCCCAAAGGGACATACATCGGGGAATTACTTCATGTAAATCAATGGGTTTATGTGGCTTCCCATAGCTCTCGACCAAACGTTTCCAGCCCAGGCAATTGGCCAAGTGTTTCGTCCTTACCCCCTGGAAGCGAATCATCCAGGCCTTCAGACGACTGTCATAAGCGCAGACCTTCTTGATAAGGTAAGCACCGGCAATACGACGCTTCTGGCGCAAACTACGGCGGTGGCGAGTACCCCCCCTCAGCCCTGGCAGCCCGCAGTGGAGCACTGCGCTATCGATTCGCAGAACCCTGCGCGAGTCGAATAATGGCCGCAAGGCAGCACCTATGTGGTGCGCCATTGACTGCTTCACCAAATAGAAGTCTGCAGGCCGCCCGCTCCGACACTGCGCACGACCAGAACCGGAATCCGTTCAGCGCCAATGCCCTTTCTCATTGCTATGCCACTGCGCTTGCGAGCAGGGCTCGGCAGCTTACGCGGCCCTGAACGATGCCAAGACGAAGACTTCATCGGCCGACGATCCTCAACTCATGTCGTTCGATGCCCTGCAATCAGGCCGAGAAGATGTAAGCACCAGCGGAACGCAGCGCGCTCACGCCACAGAACGCGGCGCCTTACAGACTGACAGGCATTGGCTTAGCGCTTGGACTTAGCGGCCCTCGTAGGCACCGCTCACGCTACAAGCCCATCTGCACCAAGTAGCTGGCATGACAGGCCTCTAGCTCTCGGACACATCGCTACAAGCGCAGAAGCTGGCAGCACTGCCACCAGACACCCGAATAGAACACTTCAGCCTGTCTACTCCACACATGACAGCATAGAAGGAATGACCGGAGGTGCCATTCCCCAGCCACTCAAACACCTCCATCAAGCCCTCCCTACCCGCACCGCCTAACCCCGGCCACAGCATCAGGGATCGTTGCCGCCAAGGGATGCGCGGGCCGCCCCGACAGAAAGCAAGAAATGAAAGTTGACACTCGCGTTGACAAATAAATAGTATCAGTCAACTCTAACGTTGACTGAGGAGAACAACATGACCCAAGAAACCCAGCTGCAACAACTTATCGACACCCAGGCCATTGAGCGCCTGCTGTTCACCTATGCCTTCCATCTCGACATGAATCAGGCAGCCGAGCTGGCTGCCCTATTCACCGAAGACTGTGAGGTCATCTACGGCCCCGGCGGCTTCGGCGCACAGGGACGCGCAGCCTACGCCAAGACTCTTGAAGGCGTTGGCTCCTTCTTCAAAGCCACTAGCCACCATGTATCGAATATCGTCGTCGACTTCACCGGTCCGGACGAAGCCACCGTGCGCTCTGTTCTCTATGCATGGCACCGCTACAACCGTGATATGCCTGACAGCCATGTGTGGGGCCAGTATCACGATGTCATCGTGCGCACGGATGGCAAATGGCAGTTTAAGCGCCGCGAGCTGCGCGTGACCGGCGACAAGGACTTCCATGTGAAGAAAACCCTGCCGATTGGACGCAGCTGATATGAACGCCGCGTCTTCCTACCCGTATGAACACATCCGCATCGAGCACAGGGAGAAAATTTCCTGGCTGATTCTCAATCGGCCTGACAGTGCTAATTCGCTGTCAAACGAATTGCTCGACGAGTTTTCTGATGCCCTTAAGCGTCTCGCAACTGAAGGCGGCCCTGTGATTGGTATACGGGGAGAAGGACGCGGTTTTTCGGCTGGCTACGACATAGGCCAAGTTGGTAAGGCAAACGGCTACGGCAGTCTCGTACCCGATCCGCTCGCTGATCGGGAACGTCTGCGCCGGAATGTGGACCGCTATGTTGCGATGTGGGATCACCCCAAACCGATCATCGCCGCTGTTCACGGGTACTGCATCGCGGGGGCCACACAGATCTGCGTGTATGCGGATATCACCGTTGTGACCGATGACGCCAAGATCGGTGAGCCGACGATCCCGATTGGGGGCGGCTACATTGCCCCCCTCTGGGTACCACTGGTGGGAGCCAAGCGGGCCAAGGAGTTAGCTTTCGTACCTGGCAACAGCATTGATGGGAAAACTGCAGTCGAGTGGGGTTGGGCCAATCATAGCGTGCCCCCAGACCAGCTCATTGAGTGTGTCGAAAGTCTCGCCGAGCGCATTGCCCTGACACCACCCGAAGTTCTGCGAATCAAGAAGCTGTCCATCAACCGTGCCGCCGAAGCGATGGGCTTCCGTTCTGCCGGAGCTGCGGTAGCCGAGATGGACGCACTGCTACACGTGGCGCCCTCGGTGCTGGAAATCAAACAGAAGCTTGCCGAAATAGGTCTGAAGGAGTCGATAAAACTCTACCGCTCAGAGCGGACGACCCCTCTGACCCCGGCGAAAAAAATACAGGAATAAGAGCCATGTCTAACGTCGACTTCTACATTGAAGGCCATACTGCTCACGTACGGCTGAACCGTCCCAAGTCTCTGAACGCCATCAATGGTGATATGGATCAGGCTTTGTTTGAAGCCTGGCATGAAATTAACAACAATCCGGAAGTTTGGGTCGCCGTGCTCTCTGCAGAGGGTGACCGCGCGTTCTGTGTTGGCGGTGATATCAGTGGCGGTACTGAACGTGTATCGCGCATGGCTGTCGGTGGTGGTCTGACCGGTATTGGTGGCCCGCTGGTGAAACTAAAGAAGCCACTGGTTGCCGCTGTTCAGGGTTATGCGCTAGGCGGTGGTTTCGAGCTGGCCTTGTGTGCCGACATCATCGTTGCAGCAGACAATGCTCAATTCGGCCTGCCGGAAACCAAGGCCGGCATTATCGGCGAATGCGGCGTCGTTCACCGCGCAATACGTCAGCTGCCGCAGCGCATTGCCATGGCCATGATCCTGACCGGGGATCGCATGTCCGCCCAGGACGCCTTCAGCTATGGCCTGGTGAATGAAGTGGTCGAGCCGGCCAACCTTGCCGAAGCAGCCATGCGCTGGGCGGAAAAGGTCGCGGCCGCTTCCCCTCTAGCCAACCAAGCCGCCAAAGACGCGGCAATGAGCCGCCTCGACTACCCGCTTGAAGTTGCTCTGGCAACCCGTTTCGAGTCGATCGAGGAATATGCCTCCAGCGAAGATGTACTCGAGGGCCGTAACGCCTTTGTCGAGAAACGTAAAGCGGAATGGAAGGGACGCTAAGTCTACCCAAGTGCACCGGGGCCGGGCGCCAAGCGTTCGGCCTTTTTTTGTATTAAGAAGGGCAAAACATGATCAACAAGCTTCTGATCGCCAATCGCGGAGAGGTGGCCATCCGTATTGCCCGTGCCGCAGCCGACTTAGGTATCAGAAGCGTCGCGGTGTACCCGCAAGATGATGCGCGATGCCTACATACGCGTATTGCCGACCAGGCCATTCCCCTCGAAGGTATTGGCGTAGCGGCCTATCTGGATGTGCAGCAACTGATTTCCCTGGCCTGCCAGCATGGCTGTGATGCCATCCACCCCGGCTACGGCTTCCTCAGTGAACAGCCGGAATTTGCCAGACAATGTGAAGCCGCCAATATCCGCTTTGTCGGCCCGTCTGCGGATGTCCTCGCCAGACTTGGCAACAAGGCCAGTGCCAGAGTGCTGGCCAAGCAGTGCGCAGTTCCGGTTATTCCTGGAACCGACGGCGCAATCGATCTAGAGCAAGCTCGCGCTTTTCTTGCCAATTTGCCAGCGGGAAACCCAGCGCTGCTCAAAGCGATTGCCGGTGGCGGTGGCCGTGGCATGCGAATACTGCGCGATGCCAATCAGCTGGAAGAAGCCTTCCATCAGTGCAGCGCCGAGGCTCTGTCAGCTTTTGGCGATCATGAGCTGTACATCGAGGAAATGGTGGCCCGCGCACAGCATATAGAAGTGCAAGTGATCGGTGACGGCACAGAAGTGAGCCACTTGTGGGAAAGGGAATGCAGCCTGCAACGCAAGCACCAGAAGATGCTGGAAATTGCCCCGAGTCCGTCGCTCAGCAGCGACCTACGCGAAGCACTGATTGATGCCGCACTCAGGTTGGCCCGCACAGTTGGCCTCAGCAGCCTGTGCACCTTCGAATTTCTGCTCGATGAGCAAACCGGTCGCTTCTTCTTCATAGAAGCCAACCCGCGACTGCAGGTGGAACACACCATCACCGAGGCCGTCACCGGGATTGATCTGGTGCAGGCGCAATTGCGCCTGGCCGGCGGCGAGACATTACGCAGCCTGCATCTGCAACAGGCGGACATTCCTCCTGCGCAGGGTTTTGCCATGCAACTACGCATCAATATGGAAAGCATGCAGCCCGACGGCAGTGTACTGCCGAGTGGCGGCACGCTCAGCATCTTCGAGCCGCCGGGCGGCCCCGGCATTCGAGTCGACAGTTTTGGCTACGCCGGGTACAGCATCAATCCCCGCTACGATTCGCTGCTAGCTAAACTGATTGTGCACAGCCCTTCCGGAAGCTTCAGCGAGCTCGCTCAGCGCGTCTATCGCACCCTTTGTCAAACACGCATACAAGGTGTCGAAACCAATATCGAGTTTCTCAAGAACCTGCTTTGCCACCCTGCGGTGGTCGAGAGCCAGGTGTATACCCGCTTTATTGATGAGCACCTGGGGCAGCTAATTCGCAGTCCGAGCCAGAAGCATCCACAGCAGTTCTTTACCGAGTCATCCGGTCCTGCTCCCACAGCACATCCAGATGAGCATTTTCTGGATGGTCTGAGAATGATTACCGCCCCCATGAGCGGCCTGCTGATTGAACTGCATGTCGCCGAGGACCAGCCGGTGCACAAGGGGCAGGCGCTGGCGATGATCGAATCCATGAAGATGCAGCATGTAATCAGCGCGCCAGCTAGCGGGATTATCCGTCGCGTCAGTGTGGACATGCATTCGGCCGTTACCGCAAACCAAGCCCTGCTCTATCTTCAAGAGGCCGATGTCGATTCGATCGATAGCGGATCGCTACACGCGGTTGACCTGGACACGGCCAGAGCGGACCTCTCCGAGGTCCTATCACGCCACGCCCTCGGCCAGGATGCGTCGCGTCCTCAGGCAGTGGCGCGCCGGCATGCAAAAGGCAAGCGCACTGCTCGCGAAAACATAGCAGACCTGTGTGATGCAGACAGTTTCATTGAATATGGGGCCCTTACATTTGCCGCCCAGCGCAGCCGCTTTTCCGAACAGGAACTGGCCATCTCGACACCAGCGGACGGTCTGATCGCAGGGGTTGCCAGCGTCAATGGCAATCAGTTCCAGCCCCCACAAGCCCGGTGCATGGTGCTGGCCTACGACTACACCGTACTGGCCGGCACACAGGGCATCATGAGCCACAAGAAGTTGTCGCGCATGCTCGGTATCGCCAACGAGCTGGAAATTCCCCTGATCATCTATGCCGAGGGGGGAGGCGGCCGGCCAGGGGACAACGACGATGCTACCCGGGCAACCGGGCTGAACATGCCCAGCTTCCTGCAATTTGCCCAGCTCAGTGGTCTGGCTCCGCGCATCAGCATCGTCAGCGGTCGCTGCTTTGCCGGCAATGCAGTGCTGGCCGGCTGCAGTGACATCATCATTGCCACCCGGGATGCCAATATCGGCATGGCTGGTCCAGCAATGATCGAGGGCGCGGGACTGGGTGTGTATGCGCCGGAGGACATTGGCCCGGTCAATCTGCAGGCTAAGAACGGCGTGGTAGATTGTGTGGTTGATGACGAGGCGCAGGCCACCGCGCTAGCCAAAAAGCTGCTGGGTTATTTTCAGGGGTCGCTTGAGCACTGGGAATCTGCTGACCAGCGAGGGTTGCGCCACAGCGTGCCGGACAACCGCCTGCGCTCCTATGACGTGTGGTCCGTGATCGAGACGCTATCGGATAGCGGCTCTGCCATACAGCTGCGCGAGCAGTTTGCCGCCAATATGATCACCGCACTCATACGCATTGAAGGGCGTCCGCTTGGAGTGATAGCCAACAATCCGCAGATCCTCGGTGGGGCCATCGATACCGATGCTGCAGACAAAGCCTCGCGCTTCCTTCAACTCTGTGATGCCTTTGATATGCCAGTGCTCAGCCTGTGCGATACCCCCGGCTTCATGGTCGGTCCGGAGAGCGAGAAAACAGCGCTTGTGCGCCACTCCAGCCGGCTATTCGCAGCAGCCGCGAATATGGCCACGCCGCTATTCAGTCTGATACTGCGCAAGGGCTATGGTCTTGGCGCCATGGCGATGACCGGCGGTTCCTTCCACGCACCGCTGTCCATTGCTTCCTGGCCGACCGGCGAGTTTGGCGGTATGGGTTTTGAAGGCGCGGTCAGACTTGCCTATTGCGACGAATTGGAAGCCATTGCCGACCAGCAGGAACGGAAGACCCTGTTCGACAAGTTGGTCAATGACTATTACCAGCGCGGGAAGGCCAGCAGTGTCGCCGCATCGCTTGAGTTTGATGCCGTCATCGATCCGGCCACATCACGCCAGTGGCTTGCACGTTGCCTGCAGTCGTTAAAGACGGTGGGGCCAAGGCAGGGCAAGAGGCGCCCCTTCATCGACACGTGGTGACGCGAGCGCACTCAGCGCTCTCGCGGCCCGGGCAGCTCAGGCGGCTCAGGCGGCTCAGGCGGCGCCTCGATAACACCTACCGAGGCACTCAGTAGCGGGCGGTGAGGTGAGGTGAGGTGAGGTACTGTGCGGGCAGCACTCAGCAACATAGTCACCTCGCGATTCGGCAAATACAATGTCGAAGAATCGAGCCTTTATTGACCGGCTCATACCCCCAGCCTTAGCGCGTTGACGGTCCAGCCATCCCTGCGAATCGGGGTGGGGTCATCCTTCAGCGGTGGGCAACCGGATCAGCAAATCTTGTCTTGCGGATAGTACCTACGGCGTGCTTTTGCGGATTCCGCGCTGACTCTTCCCCCTTTAACGCGCATCCGAACACCGATTCTGCGACCATTCGGACACTTCTCCGGCAGGTAGTCACACAGGATTTACACCACCATCGGTCACCTTTTTTCGAAGTAAAGATGTCTCCTGGAGCGTTTATCTTATCCGGCTCAAAGGCGAGTCGATGCGCAAGTAGCCGCGGAGATTGACGCCGCCGGGCAGCTACGACAAACGATGCCAACCCTGCGTCGCTGCGCACAGACTGCCTGTCAGAATGATTGTGGAACAGATGTCCGGATCAGCGCGGGCTGAGTGTCCGAATGGCGTGGAATCCACAATTCCAGTGGGATGCGGGCAAACAGGGAAAAACTCCGGCCGCGCTTGCGCTCCACAGTGGTTATGGCAGTCAGCACCCAATGGCTGCTGACCAGCGGAGCTCATCGAAATTGAAAGCAATCTCGCCGAATAACACCCTGTTCGCAGTCCTGAAAAGGCTCATCGATTCATGGGCCTGTGCACCCGCTCATCAAAAGCCAATCAGGCATGCTCTGCCCAGATCGATCCCCAACAAGCATTGCACCGCATCGCCCTAAAGAGGTACATGGTGTGCGGCAGGCTGAATATCCCCTCCCCGAACAGCACAAATGCGCGTGGAACGGCCGTTGACGGCGCAAATGACATGACCTCGCCTTCTTCCGCGTAGGGAACAGATGGCGGTTCAGGTCCGGCGATCACTTCCCTGTGCTTCGATCTACCACCAGAAACCAGCGTCAGACGTCAGTATCTGGGCTTTATTATCGCTGCGCACCTACGGCACCCTCTTCCGCCGTTCCTAACAGTGACTTAGGCGATCCCTCGGTGCAGCGGGGCATCCGCGGCAATCTCCAGAGCTTGCAGAATAGCTTTGCGCCCAACGCCCAACTGCACTGCATTGGCCAGGTGCAGGCGCAGCCCCGGCATGAAGCGATGCGATGGTGCGGCATCCACCGCCAAGGAAATCAGCTCCTTGAGGTACGCACGCAGTGCCGCGGTTTTCCAGGGCACCGCGCAGTATTTGAAGAATGCCTCAAAGGCCTCGGGCGACTGACGGAGCAGCGCGTCCAGAAAACCGGGCACCTGCTGCTCCATGCTGCCCCAGAACGGGTCATCACCGACATACTGATCCCAAAGCTGCTGGCGCAGGCTATCCAGCGGCGCGCTGATGGACAGATCGCCCCGCTCACGCAAAACCGCGGCCACAGTAGACGAGCCCACCATAAGGGTGTGCACTCCTAGGCCAGAGACCAGCACCAGTACTTCATGCACCTGTGCCGCGCTCGCACCGGCATCCAATGCCCGCCGCACATAGTCTTGCGTCCCCTGCATATCCAGGGCCGAAGGTGAGATTCGGACCGCAAGGCCAATTAGCGCGGCGTCCCGATCAGATAACGGCTCGCCGTCCAGCACGGACTCGAGAAAGCCCTCTGCGTAGGTTCCGATCTCTTCGAGTGTCAACATTCGCTACTCTGCTCCATATCCAGATACTCCGTTCGGTTCTGCTACGATCAGGTTGCAACAGCGCCCGTCGCTACGCTGCGGCCTAGTCGGTCAGCATGCTGCGCAGTGCACGCTTGTTAACCTTGGTTGCTGACATAGGCCAGGTACCCGGCTCAACGAAATGCACAGCCCGAGGGATCTTGTAGTTAGCGATATTTCCTTTACAGAAGGCGATCAGCTCTTCAGCTTCGACAGTCTTGCCCGGCTTAAGCTCGACGAAAGCCACCGGCACTTCGTCCAGGCGCGGATCAGGCTTGCCAACCACTTCCGCAATGGCCACGCAGGGATGCTCACAGAGGTAAGATTCGATCTCGATAGCTGCGACGTTTTCACCGCCGACCTTGAGCATATCCTTGAGGCGACCGTTGAATACCAGGCTGCCGTCCTCAGTGCGCAAATAGAGGTCGCCGGTATGCAACCACCTATCTTTGTCCAAAGTGTCAGCGGTCTTCACTGGGTCGCGATAGTAGCCTTCCATTATGCAGAAGCCGCGCACCAGAATTTCACCTACTTCGCCAGGTGCGGCATCGCCGTTTCCATCAAGACTGGCAACGCGTACCTCCATTCCAACCGCAGGACGCCCCTGAGTGTTGGCGCGCTGTTCTGCCGTTTCGTCGGCGTCGGTCAGAGCAAAGATACCGGCAGTCTCGGTCATGCCGCAGGCTTGGAAGAGCTCAGCGTCCGGAAAGGTCTTCTGAACCGTTTTGACCAGAGCAGGAGGGCCGATCAGCATAATCTTGCGCAGCGACCTCAGTTTGCCGACATCAAAATCAGGGTGATCAAGCAGGCCCTGTACGATGGCGGGGAACCAAGGCCAAGCCATGCTCACCCCTTCCCTTTCCATCAAGGCAATGGCTCGCCCGGGCTCAAAAAAGGTATCGGTTAGGTACGTGCCAAGGGTTCCAATCACGCCGAGGAAGGGAGCGATCGCTGCAATGTGGAACAGCGGACCTGGGTTCCAGGCAACATGGTGTTCGTCTGTGGCAAACCGTGAACGGGCACGCTGCACCGAGCCGCGTACAATGGCTTCATGGGTCAGCATGCAGCCCTTGGGGTTGGCCGTTGTGCCAGAGGTGTAGACCAACAGTGCCAGATCGCGAATACGCACGCGCAAGCGAGCCTCATGCACCTGGTTCGCATTGATGCTCTGTGCCAAACGATCGAATTCCGAACGTCCGACAAACCCCTTACGGCACTCGCCCTTGAGCAACACGGTACTACGCAGGCAGGGTACTTCTGGCAGGACCAAGGCTGCCGGGTTCTCAGCCTTAGATAATGAGGGCAATGCATCGCAGAACAGCGCAGTGAAATTGGTGTACTCGCTGTCGTCTGCAGTAGTCAGCAAAGCGACAAGGTTGGCGTTTTCGATGATATAGCCAATCTCGCTGGCCTTGTGCCGGGCATTGATCGGCACCGCTACACACCCGAGCATCACCGCGCCGAGAAAACCTTCAATGAATTCAGGGCTGTTGGCGGACATCAGCCCAACATGCTGACCGGGACGAACTCCAAGAGCTATAAGACCGCGGGCCACCTGTATGGCGTTGTCACACAACTGCCGGTAGGTGCGTCTTTCCTCAGGGAAAACGACCGCATCCCGTGCTGGCTGCAAATGCGCCCCTCGTACGATGAGGTCGCCTATTGGGGAAACCTCAAACCATTCTGTTGTTTTTGTCATTGAGCGTCCTCCACTACGGACAGAAGGCAGTTGTTACTCTGGCAGCCTTCTGCACGCTTTTAATTATGTGCTCGGCACCGTTTAAATACCAAAAGATGGTACCGCGATCGACAAAAGTCAACAACAACGTTGATCAATTGCTGGGCAGAATTTCACACTGCCGGCGCATCATGAGTTGCCTGATTCAGCCCGCATTTACAAACACTTGCAAAGTTCCAAGGGGGCCCACCCTCTCCGCCCGGTCTTTCATGCTGACGACCGGCCAGAAGGCGTTCTAGATACCGTGCAATCAGGTCAACTTCGAGGTTGACCTGCTGGCCGATTTGGTAGTTGGACATGATGGTCATTTGCATGGTGTGCGGCACTATATTCAGATCAAAGCAGTCGACTGCCACCGCGTTGACCGTCAAACTGACACCATCTACGGTAATCGAGCCTTTTTCCGCAATATAGTGGGTGAGCGCTGCAGGCGCCTGGATGCGAATCAGCCATGAGCGCGCGTCACGTGACAGCGAAACCACCTTGCCGAGTCCGTCGACATGTCCACTGACCAAATGACCGCCCAACCGCGAGTCCGCCCTAAGCGCTTTTTCCAGATTGACACGATCGCCGTGTCGCAGCCCCGCCAGACTGCTGCGGCTAAGCGTTTCCTGGCTGACATCAGCCCAGAAACCATCCTGCAGCAAACTGACGACTGTCAGACAGATACCGTTGACCGCGACACTTTCCCCTAGCGCCATACCACTCAAATCCATCGTCCCAGTCAGAACGAAGACCCTCAGATCACCATTGCAGGGCTCGATCAAGCCTATCAAACCAACCGCTTCAATAATTCCGGTAAACATTACTCGCACCTAGATTACGCGACTCAAACGAGTTTCGCGCAATCTTGCCAAGGTTCGGCCGAGCCTTGCGCATAACCGACATGCAGCAACTTGCTAGTTTCAATTTACAGCGATGCAAAACCACCATATCCGCCACGGTAGAAAAGCAGAGCAGAATCTTGGGACTCGATTTGCAACTCACGAACTGCACCAATGACGATATAGTGATCACCTGCTTCCTGAACGGAATGTAAGTCACAATCGATCCAGGCCACCACGCCCGCAAGCACTGGGGAGCCATTGTTTGATAGCTCGTATTCCAGCCCGGCAAATTTATCTTCCGCTTTGGAAGCAAAGCGCTTACAGACACCCAGTTGCTGATTACTTAGCACATTGACGCAGAACTTACCGGCACACTCAATCTTCGGCCAACTGGTGGAACTGCGATCGGGCAGAAACGCCACCAAAGGAGGATTAAGCGATACCGAGGTGAACGACCCAACTGCCATACCCGACACCCTACCGTCCTGATCCATCGCAGTAATGGCACATACGCCGGTGGGATATTGGCCCAGAACGGTTCTGAACCATTGCGGATCGATCGCGTCTCGTACGTTCTCTGTGGTGACGTCACTCATGATGCAACTCCAGATAAATTCGCGTTGCGTTCACCCTTAATACCTTCACGGCATCTCGGGCTGATCAGGTCGTTACAATCGAAGCAGGTAGGACTAGTTCCGACCTGCTTCAACTGTGCACTGGCCAGTGTTAAACCAGCGTGCCTTCGGCATCCTTGGTCGCGAAGCGAGGAGCCACCAGGCTGGCAAACTTTTCCAGTTCCTCGTTGTTCTGCTCCGGGTCCAGGTGACCCTGACCGAACATCAGGAACAGCTCGTTGAAGCCCAGGCGGTCGTGGGCGCGGCCGATCTGATCGGCGATCTCGTCAGCCGAGCCGATCAGCACGTTCGGCATTTTCTGGCCGAACGGAATGAACCACTTGTCCCAGAACCACTTATGCTCGGCCATCAACTGCTTGGCCTTGTCCTTGTCATCGGTCAGCATCAGGAAACCGCCCCAGGCAGCAACATCCTCACGGGCAACCTCCCGCTCGTGCTGGCGTGCGGTATCGGCATAGCGGGTCCACAGGGCATCGCAAAAGTCCAGGTCGGAAGCCAGCACGATTGGCTTGCCGCCTTCCCGGGCCCACATGTCGACGGTGCGCATGCTGCCGGCAAAGCCGCCGTAAATTTTCGGGTGGGGACTCTGGTAGCACTTCGGCGCAATGCCGATCTGGCGCACGATGCCATCTGCATCCATGCCCTTGCCCATGCTGGCATAGGCCGGGTGACCGGCAGAGCCGCCATTTGGCGGGAACTCCCAGTGTTTGCCCTTGTGGCTAAACACGTCATTGGCCCAGGCCTTCTTGATGACCTGCAGCGACTCCTCGAAGACTTCGCGGTTCAGCGCATCTTGCTCGTCGCGGGCCTTGGCGTTGTCCGGCGTAGTGGCGCTGACACCCGGACGCGCAGCATAGGAGTCGACCCAGCGCGCATGGTAGCCACGGGTGAAACCAACCATCAGGCGCCCTTGGAGCATGTGGTCAAGGGTGGCGATTTCTTCGGCGATACGCACCGGGTTATGGGTCGGCAGGGTGTACCCCATGATGCCGGCCTTCATCCGCTTGGAATGCAGGCCCACATAGAGACTGAACATGCCGGGATGGTTGTTGATCTCAAAACCTTCGATCTGCAGGTGGTGCTCAGGCTGGCAATAGCCTGCATAACCAAGCTCATCCGCCAGACGAACGTAATCACGCACTTCGGATAGAAAGCGCTGATACAACTCAGGACGCTGCCCAGCCATACCCGCTTCCAGCTCATAACGACGACCGATTACACCTGTTTGCATCAAATGAAACTTCATTGCG
>NZ_SSOM01000023.1 GCF_029871235.1 Pseudomonas sp. BN411 | reverse complement strand
TCAAGAGGACGCCAACATGCATATCGGATTCCTTGGCCTCGGCAACATGGGCGGCCCCATGGCCCGCAACCTGCTCAAGGCCGGCCACACCCTCACCGTATTCGACCCCTCGCCGCTGGCGACCGCCGCACTCGTAGAGCTCGGCGCCCGCACCTCCAACAGCCCGGCGGAGCTGGCCCGCGATGGCGTCGCCGCGATCATCACCATGCTGCCCACCGCGGCCCACGTGAAGGATGTCTACCTGGGCGCCGAAGGCCTATTGGCCAACGTCCAGCCGGGCGTGCTGCTGATCGACAGCTCGACCATCGACCCGCTCAGCGCCCGCGAAGTGGCCAAAGCCGCCGCCTCCCAGGGCAATCCCATGCTCGACGCGCCGGTTTCCGGTGGCACAGGTGGCGCGGCGGCTGGCACCCTGACTTTCATGGTCGGCGGCACCGTCAGCGCCTTCGACGAGGCCCACCTGCTGCTCGCCGCCATGGGCAAGAACATCGTCTACTGTGGTGACACAGGCAACGGCCAGGTGGCCAAGATCGCCAACAACATGCTGCTAGGCATCTCCATGGTCGGCGTCGCCGAAGCCATGGCGCTGGGCGTTGCCCTGGGCATGGACGCGAAAGTCCTGGCCGGCATCATCAACACCTCCAGCGGCCGCTGCTGGAGCTCGGAAATCAACAACCCGTTCCCCGGCGTGCTGGAAAACGCCCCGGCGTCCCGCGGCTACAGCGGCGGTTTCGGCACCGATCTAATGCTTAAGGACCTAGGCCTGGCCACCGAAGCCGCGCGCCATGCGAAACAACCGG
Source organism: Pseudomonas sp. BN411 (assembly GCF_029871235.1). Lineage (GTDB taxonomy): Bacteria > Pseudomonadota > Gammaproteobacteria > Pseudomonadales > Pseudomonadaceae > Metapseudomonas. The sequence goes on along the minus strand of NZ_SSOM01000023.1, from coordinate 7,742 downwards.
TGGTGCTCGGCGCCGCGGCCCAGCAGCTGTACCAGACCTTCAGCCTACAGGGTCACGGCGGCCTGGACTTCTCCGCAATCATCAGCCTGTTCCGTCGGGAAGCCTGAGCATGAGTGAGCACGAGGCACCGGTACTGGCCAGTGTGCGCAACCGCGTCGGTCACCTGACCCTCAACCGCCCGGCCGGGTTGAACACCCTGACCCTGCCCATGGTGCGCCTGCTACAGCGCCACCTGTGGGCCTGGGAACTCGACCCGGACATCGTCGCGGTGGTCATTCGCGGCGCTGGTGAGAAAGCGTTCTGCGCCGGCGGCGATATCCGCATGCTCTACGAGAGCCATGCCACCGGCGACAACCAGCACCAACTGTTCCTCGAAGAGGAATACGCGCTCGACGAATACCTGCACGGCTATTCCAAGCCTGTGATGGCCCTAATGGATGGATTCGTGCTTGGCGGCGGTATGGGCCTGGCCCAGGCCGCGTCGCTGCGGGTTATCACCGAGCGCACCCGCATGGGCATGCCGGAAGTCGGCATCGGCTTCTTCCCGGATGTTGGCGGCAGCTACTTCCTGCCGCGCCTGCCCGGCGAACTGGGCGTCTACCTGGGCGTCATCGGCTGCCAGGTGCGCGCCGCCGATGCCCTCTACACCGGACTGGCCGACTATTGCCTGCCCAGCGAACGCATCGCTGAGCTGGATCAGGCGCTGGACACCCTCAACTGGAGCTTCGCGCCGCAGGAAAACCTCCACCAGTTGCTGGCCGGCCTCGCCACCGAGCGCATCCCTGGATCGGAGCTGAAGGCCTATCGCCAAGTTATCGACGAAATTTTTTCACTTCCCAATCTCAAGGAGATCCGCACGGCGCTGCAGTCCGACACCCGGCCCGGTGTACAAGATTGGGCAGAGGAAACGCTCCGCCTGCTCAACAAGAATTCCCCACTCGCCATGGCTGTGACCCTCAAGCTGCTGCGCTGCGGTCGATGCCTTAGTCTGGCTGACTGTGTCGATCTTGAGCTGCATCTTGACCGCCAGTGGTTCGACAAGGGCGACCTGATAGAGGGCATTCGCGCCCTGATCATCGATAAGGACAAAAACCCACGCTGGAACCCACCGAACCTTGAGGAGTTACAGGATGAACGGGTGAAAGCCTTTTTTGCAGGCTTTCATACCCGTCGAACCTCTGCAATAGCTGCTAAGCGGCCAGAAACTTAATAGCGCCAGGCACGACCGATCCGCTGGAGACCTTTAATGCACGATATCGAACTCACCGAAGAACAACACATGATCCGCGACATGGCGCGGGACTTCGCCCGCGCTGAAGTCGCGCCCCACGCACAGGCCTGGGAAAAGGCTGGCTGGATAGACGACGACCTGGTGCAGCAGATGGGCGAGCTGGGCCTGCTCGGCATGGTGGTGCCCGAGGAATGGGGCGGCAGCTATATCGACTATGTGGCCTATGCCCTGGCGGTGGAAGAAATCTCCGCCGGCGACGGTGCGCTCGGCGCCCTGATGAGTATCCACAACTCCGTGGGCTGCGGGCCCATCCTCAACTACGGAAGCCAGGCGCAGAAGGACTTGTGGCTGCCGCAGCTGGCGAGCGGCACCGCCATCGGTTGCTTCTGCCTCACCGAACCCCAGGCGGGTTCGGAAGCGCACAATCTGCGCACCCGCGCCGAGCTGGTGGACGGTCACTGGGTGCTGAACGGCGCCAAACAGTTTGTCAGCAATGGCAAGCGTGCCAAGCTCGCCATCGTCTTCGCCGTGACCGATCCGGAACTGGGCAAGAAGGGCCTCTCCGCATTCCTGGTCCCCACCGACACCCCCGGCTTCGTGGTGGACCGCAGCGAGCACAAAATGGGGATCAAGGCCTCCGATACCTGCGCCGTCACCCTGAGCGATTGTCGCATTCCGGAAGAGAACCTGCTGGGCCTGCGCGGCAAAGGCCTCGCCATTGCCCTGTCCAACCTCGAAGGCGGCCGCATCGGCATCGCCGCCCAGGCCCTAGGCATCGCCCGTGCGGCCTTCGAGGCGGCGCTCGGTTATGCACGGGAACGGGTGCAGTTCGGCAAGCCGATCATCGAGCACCAGAGCATCGGCAACTTGTTGGCAGACATGCACACCCGCCTCAACGCCGCGCGGCTGATGATTCTCCACGCCGCCCGCCTGAAGAGCGCCGGCCTGCCCTGCCTCTCGGAAGCCTCGCAGGCCAAGCTGTTCGCCTCGGAAATCGCTGAGCAGGTGTGCTCCAGCGCGATCCAGATCCACGGCGGCTACGGCTACCTGGAGGACTACCCGGTGGAGAAGTACTACCGCGATGCGCGCATCACCCAGATCTACGAAGGCTCCAGTGAAGTGCAGCGGCTGCTGATCGCTCGGGAAATGGCTAATTACACTTTATAGAACCTCTTGTGGGCGCCTCAGCGGTGCCCACAAGCGCCCCAACTATGCACCCATGATCATCACAAACATCCAAGAATCGCTAGAAGCAGTACCTCTGGCGGCGAATAACACTGTTAGCTGTAGCCACATCGATGAAGATCTGATGTCCATGTCCATTACTTTGTTTGACGAGCTGCAGCCATCCACTCTCAGCCAACCTATAAGTACTACTGGCTCCCCAAAACGCTATCAACAAACACGCGAGAAAGCTCTGGAGCTGTTCGCTAAGCGTGGCTATAGCCGAGTTAGCATGCGTGATTTGGCAGAGTTCATGGGCATTCGTGCCGGCTCTCTCTACAACCACATCGAAAGCAAAGAAGCCTTGCTGTTCGAGCTAATCGAGGAACTATATGAGCAGTTGCTAGATGGCGCGCTGGAATTAACCCACCGGGACGTCTCCCCCACAGCACGACTGCTTCTCCTCACTGAAACCCATCTCCAACTACACAACGGTATGGGCGCACACTTCCGTCTGGCGGAGTACGACGTACACTACCTCAATAACGATCACCAGGAACGGATCCTAAAGTTGCGTCAACTCTATGAGGCGGTGCTAATAAAAACCGTTGAGCAACTAACTGGAGAGCCAGCATGCATGCTCCGACGCGCCGGCCTAGCTAGCATCGTTTCACAGCTTAACCAGTTACCGGCTTGGTTCGGAGAGGCACCAACTGGCAATACGGCAAAGTTTGAGATGCTGCGCGAAATGATTATTGGATCCATACGAGGCGTGCTCCAGGCCACCCAGCGTGTAGCTAACTCGGTAGCTCAAACCGGTGGCAGATAGCTCATCGATGTTGACTCGCCCATCAGTAGCGGCTGGTTAAGTTCGACGCAGCCCCGCAGGTATTCGGCTACCTGAGTAATACGACGGAGTTTACGTAGATCCTCGCTATAATAGATCCAGAACTGCCGCACTACCTCGATCTCACCCGGAAGAACTTCGCACAGACGCTGGTTCTGTCCTGCTAGAAAGCAGGGAAGAATTGCAAGCGCTCTTCCCTCCAGCGCTGCATGGTAATGAGCAATCACACTAGTACTACGCAGTTGGCGTACCGCTCCGGGTACAAGGTCATTTAAGTAGAGAAGCTTGGGGCTGAAGGCTAAGTCTTCAACGTAGGAGATGAACGTGTGCCCGGCCAAGCTTTCGAGGCTGAGAATCGGCGCATGATTGGCCAAGTACTCAGGAGTGGCATACAAGCGAAGACGGTAGTCGCAAAGCTTAGAACAGACATACGGCCCCCGTTGCGGGCGCTCCAGCGTAATAGCGATATCAGCCTCGCGCCTAGACAAGCTCACAAAGTGTGGCACCGGGAGGATATCCAATGAGATGTGTGGATGGCGGTCTTGGAATCGACTCATATGTTGAGTGATGAAACTGGAGCCGAATCCCTCAGTGCAACCGATACGCACATGCCCAGACAGTTCCAAGCCAGCGCCTGAAACTTGCTCGCAGGCTGCCTGTAGGGTGCTTTCAAGAGTCTCGGCGTAGCTCAGCATGCGCTGCCCTTCTAGCGTGAGCACAAAACCCGCAGCCCTAGATTTCTCGAATAGCAGTGCACCCAGGTTCTGCTCCAGAACACGGACTCGACGCGAGACTGTGGTGTAGTCAACGCCCAGCCTTCGAGAAGCAGCACTGGCGGTACCGGTGCGCGCCACTTCTAAGAAAAAGCGCAGGTCATCCCAATTTAGACGCTCGAGGCTGGCGCGATTTGGCATATTTTCCTCCAGTTCGCACGATCAGGGCTTAGCTAGCACGACCCACAGCAGTCGCGCCTCTTTTATCAACGCAAATGTTGACTCGCGAGAACCTTTACACCCTCTCGACAAAAAATCAAGTCCGACCGAACGCCGCCAGCCGCAGCGGGAACCTACACGCGCGTTCAAACAGATTGAGATGTCCTGAGGGCATTGAACAGCATCGCTAGCTGCGCCGTATTCTTGGCAGGGCCAGGGACTCGTCCCCCTCACACATTTTAGGGCTGGACCATCCGAACGCTTGACCGTCCCGTATAAGGTTCACGGGGCCACTATCAGACCACCGTCAAGGGGAATAACCGTCCCAGTAAGATAGGCGCTTGCACGGGAGATTAAATAGATGGCAGTGCCGCCAATATCAGTTGCACTGCCAAACCGATGAGCAGGTATACCATCCAACACTGCGCGCTCAACTTCAGCATCAGCGATGACCCCGGCGGTCAGGTCGCTTGGGAAAAAACCCGGGGCAATGGCGTTAACGTTGATGTTCCGCGAACGTAGATCTGATGCCAGCGTGCGGCTAAGCTGATGAATGGCAGCCTTGCTGCAACCATAGGCATAGGCGCCCCCGAAACTTTTTCCGAGAATGCCACCCACTGAACCGATGTTGATTATACGTGCCGGATCGTCAGCTGTGCCGGCCTTCTCCAGCAGGGGACACAGTGCCTGGATCAGGAGAAACGGCGATTGCAGGTTGAGGCTCATCACCGCAGACCAGTCTTTCTCTGTGACAGAACCCAGTGGCGGCGCATGAAATACACCGGCGTTGTTAATCAGCGCGTCCAGTTTGGAGCAGCGGGCCTGCACGGCGCGAAACAGATCAGCCAGATGATCATCGCGCACAAGGTCACACTCAATGAATTCGAACCCCCCGTACTCTGCCAGTTCATTGTTCAGACTGTCTGCCGCAGCATGATCGCGCCCAGCGACCATCACCCGGCAGCCTGCCGCTACCAGGCAGCGGGTAATCATTGCACCGATGCCCTTGGCCCCACCTGTAACCAACACTGTTCTGCCGGCGACGGAAAACAATCCAGAAATGCCATTCCAAGACATAAATCTGAGCTCCTTGTCAGTTTAGTGCTACAAGATGTGAAATGGCTGCCAAACAGCAGCCATTTGCGGTCGGATCAATACAGCAAAACAACGCAATTTGATCCTTAGTGCGACCTGCTTTGATTAGAACTGGCAAAGCTAGGCGGAGAAGACCACCACCTAGCCTTTCGTTCTACGATGTTTTGACGCGGGGAATCACTTCTTGCGCCAGTCGCTGCAGCGACTCGAAATAGGGTTCCGGGTTGTCGATATTGTCATGCGAGTTGACGATGACCTGACCGCAGCCACCAGTGCGCTCGATCATTGCCTCGATCTTTCGCGTCACGGTTTCCGGCGAACCACAGAGCCAGACATGGTCGGCAAGGAAGTCCATATCTATCTGACTGGGATCAATATCCACACCAGCATCCGCGATGATGCCCGGGAACAGATTGAACTTCTTGTAGATCGGGAACAGATAGTGCTCCCAAGTCTTGGCCATGCCACTGGCCTTGGCGCGCCGGCGGGCCTCAGCATCGGAGTCGGCAATGAAGATCTCCCGCGTCACACGGAAGCGCGACGTTTCCGGAGTAAAGCCCTTGGACTGCATAGCTGTGGCCCAAGTGTCGTAATGAGAACGCATAACCTCATGACCACCGAAGAAGGAGATCGGGCTGTAGTTGCGCTCACCAGCCCACTTCAGCGACGAGGAGTTTTTGGTCAGACCGGTAACGGCAATTTCCAGTGCCTCGCGGCCACCCCAGGGGCTGTTGTCCGCGATCTCCACATCGTATTCGGGCATGGTATCCGGCCCAGGGAAGCCGGCCTGGAAGAACTTGCCCTTCTCCATGAAAGGTTTGCGCGCCCAGACCTTCTCCATAAGATCCAGCGCCTCAAACATCTGCTCTTGCAGCGGACCAATGCCTTCGAAACCGTGCAGGATGGCATCGGTGTGATGCCCACCGGGCGCCACACCAAGGAAATAGCGACCCTCAAGAATCTGTGACAGCCAACCAACCTGAATCGCCAGACTGGCCGGGTTGTGATAGGGCAGCAGGTGCGCCATCGGCGCAAAACGGATGTTTTTGGTGATCGGCGCTGCGGCACCGATGATGATCTCCGGACAGGGAATGTTTTCCCAAGCCAGAGTCGCATGCTCACCGATCATGAAATCGGCAAAACCCGCCTCATCACAGACTTGTGCCAGCTTGAGAGACCAATCAAACATCTCCCGCGCAGTGCGGTGAGGAAGATTATAGGGAGTATGGAAAAATCCGCATTGCATAGTCATTACCTCTTGTTATTGTTTAGCCTGTCAGACTGGCTTGCCAGGCAAACCAGCCATGCAATCACTTAAACCAACGTGCCTTCGGCATCCTTGGTCGCGAAGCGAGGAGCCACCAGGCTGGCAAACTTTTCCAGTTCCTCGTTGTTCTGCTCCGGGTCCAGGTGACCCTGACCGAACATCAGGAACAGCTCGTTGAAGCCCAGGCGGTCGTGGGCGCGGCCGATCTGATCGGCGATCTCGTCAGCCGAGCCGATCAGCACGTTCGGCATTTTCTGGCCGAACGGAATGAACCACTTGTCCCAGAACCACTTATGCTCGGCCATCAACTGCTTGGCCTTGTCCTTGTCATCGGTCAGCATCAGGAAACCGCCCCAGGCAGCAACATCCTCACGGGCAACCTCCCGCTCGTGCTGGCGTGCGGTATCGGCATAGCGGGTCCACAGGGCATCGCAAAAGTCCAGGTCGGAAGCCAGCACGATTGGCTTGCCGCCTTCCCGGGCCCACATGTCGACGGTGCGCATGCTGCCGGCAAAGCCGCCGTAAATTTTCGGGTGGGGACTCTGGTAGCACTTCGGCGCAATGCCGATCTGGCGCACGATGCCATCTGCATCCATGCCCTTGCCCATGCTGGCATAGGCCGGGTGACCGGCAGAGCCGCCATTTGGCGGGAACTCCCAGTGTTTGCCCTTGTGGCTAAACACGTCATTGGCCCAGGCCTTCTTGATGACCTGCAGCGACTCCTCGAAGACTTCGCGGTTCAGCGCATCTTGCTCGTCGCGGGCCTTGGCGTTGTCCGGCGTAGTGGCGCTGACACCCGGACGCGCAGCATAGGAGTCGACCCAGCGCGCATGGTAGCCACGGGTGAAACCAACCATCAGGCGCCCTTGGAGCATGTGGTCAAGGGTGGCGATTTCTTCGGCGATACGCACCGGGTTATGGGTCGGCAGGGTGTACCCCATGATGCCGGCCTTCATCCGCTTGGAATGCAGGCCCACATAGAGACTGAACATGCCGGGATGGTTGTTGATCTCAAAACCTTCGATCTGCAGGTGGTGCTCAGGCTGGCAATAGCCTGCATAACCAAGCTCATCCGCCAGACGAACGTAATCACGCACTTCGGATAGAAAGCGCTGATACAACTCAGGACGCTGCCCAGCCATACCCGCTTCCAGCTCATAACGACGACCGATTACACCTGTTTGCATCAAATGAAACTTCATTGCG
>NZ_SSOM01000022.1 GCF_029871235.1 Pseudomonas sp. BN411 | reverse complement strand
GCGGCCATCAGCAGCGGGAAGTTCCACGGGATGATCTGGCCGACCACGCCCAGCGGTTCGTGGATGTGGTAGGCGACGGTGTTCTCGTTGATCTCGGCGGCGCCGCCTTCCTGGGCGCGGATGCAGCCGGCGAAGTAGCGGAAGTGGTCGGCGGCGAGCGGAATGTCGGCGTTCAGGGTTTCACGCACGGCCTTGCCGTTGTCCCAGGTTTCGGTGACGGCCAGGACTTCCAGGTTCTGCTCGATGCGGTCGGCGATCTTCAGCAGGATGTTCGAGCGGTCCTGCACGGAGGTGCGGCCCCAGGCATCGGCGGCGGCATGGGCGGCGTCCAGGGCTTTCTCGACGTCTTCGGCAGTGGAACGGGGGAATTCGGCGATCGGCTGGCCGTTCACCGGCGAGGTGTTGGTGAAGTACTGGCCTTTGACCGGGGCGACGAACTCGCCACCGATGTAGTTGCCGTAGCGGGACTTGAAGGAAACGACAGCGCCGGGGGTACCGGGTTGGGCGTAACGCATGGTGTTTCTCCTGTCTCTTGTTGTAGTTGCAAAGACGCGGTTGGCGTTTGTTCCTACTTGAGCAAGGGCCGGGCCAGAGTGACGAAAGTGCCGTTCCAGAGCGGTTTGTGGTGGCCTGGCGCGCATTCCTGGCAAGGGGTGTGACAGGCCTGGCACAACTGGGAGTGACACTTTGTCACGTATCTGGCACAGCGGATGACCGACGGGTCAGGCGGCCATTGCAAAGGCATCTACGCTGGAGGATGCTGCGTCGATGCGGGTGCCGTTCCACGGCCAGGGCTGCCTCCCGGGAAGCCCGCACTGGAGAAGAACAACAATGCAGAATCCTCTCAGTCGTCACGCCCAACAGGTGATGACCTTGGCACAGGGTAAGGCGCAGGCCAGTGGGCCAGCCGCCGACCCGTCCATCGCTCGCTCCTGGCTGCGTTGCCTGGAGGACTACCACCTCGATCCGGCCCAGGCGGTGGCGCCCACGGTGCTGGAGCACGGGCGCATGCTCGAATGCCGTGAGCGCATGCAGCAGGTGCTGGAGGTGGCCAACGGCGAGATGAACAACCTCTATCGCCAGCTCTCCGGGGCCGGTCATGCGGTGCTGCTGACCGACTCTCGCGGGGTGATCCTCAACTGCGTGACCGCCCACGCCGAGCGCCCCACCTTTGAACGTGCCGGGCTCTGGCTCGGCGCCGACTGGAGTGAGGCCAGCGAGGGCACCAATGGCATCGGCACCTGTGTGGTGGAGCGCCAGGCGCTGACCATCCACCAGGACGAACATTTCCGCAGCCGCCACACCGGGCTCACCTGTTCCGCCAGCCCGGTGTTCGATCCCCAGGGCGACCTGATGGCGGTGCTCGATGTGTCCTCCGCTCGGCACGATGTTTCGCGCCAGAGTCAGTTCCACACCATGGCGCTGGTCAACCTCTCGGCCAAGATGATCGAGAGTTGCTACTTCCTCCGTCGCTTCGAAGGCGAATGGCTGCTGCGCTTCCACCTTCAGGCCGAGTACATCGGGCTGTTCAGCGAGGGCCTCCTGGCGTTCGACGGGGAAGGGCGGATCAGTGCGGTCAACCAGAGTGCGATCAACCTGCTGGGCCTGCCCCGCGAGCGGCTGATCGGCCAGCCGGTGGAGGCCTTCTTCGACTGCCGCCTCGACGATTTGCTGGCCCGCGCCACGCCGCAGCCGGTGACCAGCTGGCCGCTGCGCACGCGCAATGGCCGCTCCCTGTTCGCCGCCCTGCGCGGGCAGCCTCGCAGTATTCCGCAACCGATTCCGCTGGAGCTGCCGAAAGCGGCACGACCCGGCATCTGCCTGGGCGATGCGGCGCTGCAGACCGACTTCCGCCGCGCCTTGCGCGTGTACGAACGGGATGTGCCACTGCTGATCAACGGCGAAACCGGTTCCGGCAAGGAAGCCTTCGCCCGCGCGCTGCACCAGGCCAGCTCCCGCGCCGAACGGCCTTTCGTGGCGCTGAACTGCGCGGCCATTCCGGAAACCCTGATCGAGAGCGAACTGTTCGGCTATCGCGGCGGCAGCTTCACCGGCGCTCGCAAAGAAGGCATGCGCGGCAAGCTGCAGCAGGCCGACGGCGGCACTCTGTTCCTCGACGAAATCGGCGACATGCCGCTGGCGCTACAGACCCGCCTGTTGCGGGTGCTGGAAGAGCGCCAGGTGGTGCCCATTGGCGGCGAGCCACTGCCGGTGGACGTGCGCATCATCAGCGCCACCCACCGCGCACTGGAGGAGCGGGTTCAGAGCGGCGGTTTCCGCGAAGACCTGTTCTACCGCCTCAACGGCCTGATCCTCGACCTGCCGCCCCTGCGCGAGCGCAGCGATAAGCCGGAGCTGCTGCACTACCTGCTGGCGGAAGAGGCGCGGGGCATGCGCGTCGTGCTTACCGAGGAGGCACGCCAGGTGTTGCTGGATTACCACTGGCCGGGCAACGTGCGGCAGATGCGCAACGTGCTGCGTACCCTGGCGGCGTTGTGTGAGGACGGCATCATTCGCCTGTCCGACCTGCCCCGCGAAGTGCTGCGCGCAGCACCCACGCCTGCAATGCTCGAACCCGTGGCCAGCCCGCTGGACGACGCCGAGCGCACGGCATTGCTGAATGCGCTGGAGAGCCAGCGCTGGCACATGACCCGCACCGCCGAACAACTCGGCATCAGCCGCAACACCCTGTACCGGAAGCTGCGCAAGCACGCGATTGCGACGCGCGGGTAATGATGTGGGAGCGATTTATTCGCGAATGAACTCACTCCCACAAGGAAGCGCCTGGGGCGGGCGTGGCACGGATAACCCTCTCTCCCTCCGGGAGAGGGCTGGGGTGAGGGCGGATCAGTCCATCCTTCGAACTAGCAAGGGGATGCGGTGCATCCCTTCGCGAATAAATTCGCCCCCACAGGGTTCGGGTTCCGCTGGAGGCTGCGACTTGCCGCTCTTCGTGGGGGCGATTTCAATCGCTAACCGGACCGCAGGGCCGGCCTTCGGGATTGCAGGGGGACGCTGCGCATCTCTTCGCGAATGAATTCGCCCCCACAGGGTTCGAATCCCGCCGGAAGCCGAGAGTTGCTGCTTTTTTGTGGGGGCGATTTCAATCGCTGACCGGGCCGAAGAGCCGGCCTTCGGAATTGCAGGGGGATGCTTCGCATCCCTTTGCGAATGAATTCGCCCCCACAGGGTTCGAATCCCGCCGGAAGCCGAGAGTTGCTGCTTTTTTG
>NZ_SSOM01000021.1 GCF_029871235.1 Pseudomonas sp. BN411 | reverse complement strand
ATCCTCGACTGGGCCGGTACCGTCGTCGACTTCGGTTCCTTCGCGCCGACCCAGATCTTCGTCGAGGCCTTCGGTGAGTTCGGCGTCGCCGTCTCCCTGGAAGAAGCCCGCGGCCCGATGGGCATGGGCAAGTGGGACCACATCCGCACCCTCTGCGACGTGCCGGCGATCGGCGAACGCTACCGCGCTGCCTTCGGCCGCCTGCCGACGGACGATGACGTCACCGCCATCTACGAACGCTTCATGCCGCTGCAGATCGAGAAGATCGGCCTGCACTCGGCCCTGATCCCCGGCGCCCTCGACGCCATCGCCACCCTGCGCGGCAAGGGCCTGAAGATCGGTACCTGCTCCGGCTACCCGGCGGTGGTGATGGCCAAGGTGGTGGAACTGGCCCGCGAGAACGGCTACACGCCGGACCACGTGGTGGCGACCGACGAAGTGCCCAACGGCCGTCCGTACCCGGCCCAGTCTCTGGCCAACGTGATCGCCCTCGGCATCGACGACGTCGCCGCCTGCGTGAAGGTGGACGACACCTGGCCGGGCATCCTCGAAGGCCGCAGCGCCGGCATGTGGACCGTGGCCCTGACCTGCTCGGGCAACGCCCTGGGCCTGACGTACGAACAGTTCAAGGCGCTGCCGAAAGACAAGCTGGACGCGGAGCGTGCGCGTATCGGCCAGATGTTCGAGGGTTCGCGCCCGCACTACCTGATCGACACCATCGCCGACCTGCCGGCAGTGATCGACGACATCAACCAACGCCTGGCCCGCGGCGAAACCCCGCAAGGCACGTAATCGGAGCCAGTTTCGAACGCTTGGAAAACGCGGCACCCCCTACGGTAGGGATGCCGCGGATGGTTACGGTCGGGCTCAGAGCGGCCCGACTTCCGTCTTGCCTTCGTGGCGGTCGTTCATCCAGCGCAGCACCTGTTCGCCGAACTCGGGCGGGGCCTTGCGTGCGACGCGGCGCACCAGGTCGAGAATGGTCTGCTGGGCGAGGGCTTCTTCCATGCGTTTTTGCGCCTGCAGCATCACCGCATGGATGGAGCAGGGGTCGGCAATGGCCCAGTCCGGCGCGGGGCAATCACTCCCGAAGATCGCGCAGCGCTCGCGTATACCCCGGCATTCGAAAATCTGCTTGTCGCCGTCGATGGCACGGACGATGTCCAGCACCGTGATCTCGTCCGCCGGCCGCGCCAGGCGGAAGCCGCCGCGTACACCTTCGGTGGCCGCCACCAGGCCCGCCTTGGCCAGGCGGGTGAACACCTTGGCCAGCAGTTCCGGCGGCACGCCCTGCAGTTCGGCCAGGGCGCGCACGCTGGCTTCTCGGCCATTGCCTTTCTCATCTGCGAGATAGAGGAGGCAGTGGATTCCGTACTCCACGCCCGCGCTGTACAACGCCATCTTTAACTCCGACTAATGCGGTCGCCATTTTGACGGCCGTTCTCTATTGCATTTCCCGTGTTTCCAGCTTCGCAGTGGAAGCCTTCCTTCACTTCAGACGCCTCAATGCTAAAGGATTGAAGCCTTGACGCCCATATTTGTCGCGGCTTGAGGGAAATGATGGCGACGAGCGGCATGACCCGGCAAGGAAAAATGCTTGCTGAAATTAACTACGACAAATACAGTCGTAGTTATCCGGTGTGATTAGAGGAAATGACCTCACCCCCCGGCCTATGACTCTCGGGTGTATCCGCCCGGAACAACCTCGCTTTTCGCCTTGTGGAGAGAACCATGAAACAACGCATCCTGATTGTCGGCGCCGGCTTCGGTGGTATGTGGAGCGCCCTGAGCGCGACTCGCCTGCTCGACCAGCATGGCCGCAACGACGTCGAAGTGGTGGTGCTCGCACCCCAGGCCGAGCTGCGCGTGCGTCCGCGCTTCTACGAACCCGAGGTGCACAAGATGGTGGCGCCGCTGGGCGACCTGTTCGACGCCGTGGGCGTGACCTTCGTCCAGGGCTTTGCCGAGCGCATCGACGTCGAGGGCAAGCGCGTTGGCTATCGCGATGCCGCAGGCGAGTTCGCCGAACTGGCCTACGACCGCCTGGTACTGGCCTCCGGCAGCCAGGTAGTACGCCCGGAGATGGCCGGTGTCGAGCACGCCTTCGACGTGGACAATCTCGAAGAAGCCGTGCGCCTGGAGCGCCACCTCAACACCCTGGCGGAGCGTCCTGCAACCGCCAGCCGCAACACCGTGGTCGTGGCCGGTGGCGGCTTCACCGGTATCGAAACCGCCGCTGAAATGCCGGCTCGCCTGCGTGCGGTGCTGGGCGAGGACGCCGATGTGCGGGTCATCGTGGTCGACCGTGGCCACCAGATCGGTGCTGCACTGGGCGAGGGGCCGCGTGCCGCCATTGCCGAGGCGTCTGCCGAACTGGGTATCGAATGGTGCCTGAACAGCGGCGTGGCTTCGGTGGATGCCGCCGGCGTGACCCTGTCCAACGGCGAACGTATCGAGGCGGACACCGTGGTCTGGACGGTCGGCGTGCGCGCCAACCCGCTCACTGAGCAGGTTCCGGCCGAGCGTGACGGCCAGGGTCGCCTTCACGTTGACGCCAATCTGCAGGTGCATGGGCATCACGGTGTATTCGCCACTGGCGACGTCGCCCGCGCGGCATGCGACGACCATGGCAACCATGCGCTGATGTCCTGCCAGCATGCGATTGCCCTGGGCCGCTCCGCCGGCAATAACGTGGCCGCCAGCCTGCTGGGCGTGACGCCGATCCCCTACAGCCAGCCGAAGTACGTCACCTGCCTGGACCTCGGTGCCTGGGGTGCCGTGTTCACCGAGGGATGGGAGCGCCAGATCAAGTTCGAGCGTCAGGAAGGCAAATCCATCAAGCAGCAGATCAACTCCGTGTGGATCTACCCGCCGGCGGCTGATCGTGCCACCGCACTGGCTGCTGCCGACCCGATGATTCCGGTCGTCGCCTGATACCCCAGTCGCCAGCCAATCGCCGGCGCTAGCCCATCGCCTGGGTCGCCCGTCCTGTGACGGGTGGCCCCAGGCCCCGATTTCCATGCCCGGAGCCTGCCATGAGCCTGACGGTCATGATTTCCACCCGCCCCCTGGCTGCCGCCGCCATCGAACAGATCATCAACCAGTGCCTGCCCGGCGTCGCCTGGACCCTCCAGTCGATATCGCCCGATGGCAGTTCCTGGCACCTGCACCTCGCCATCGACCCGTGCTCCGAACCGGTGTCCGGGATGTTCGCGTCGATCATGGCCAACGGATGGCTGACCGGCATCGAATTCGTGTCACCGGCACCGACCCATTGCGGGCTGCCGAAGGCGCCTGCATTCCAGTAACGGTCCCGTGGGACGGCCTTTGCGATTCCATGCTTTTGGATAGTGCGGAAAGCGGCTTGTTGGAACCATAGTCCAGCTCTAGCCTCTAGCATGGCTTCGTCAGCCGTGGTCCGAACAACAAGCACAAGGAACCGCCATGACCGCCCAATCGAACCCGTCCCAGGGCATCCTCGACGTACTGATCGTCGGTGCCGGCCTGTCCGGCATCGGCGCCGCCTGTTACCTGAAGCGCGACCAGCCGGGCAGGAGCTTCCAGGTACTGGAGGCGCGCGACAGCCTGGGCGGCACCTGGGACCTGTTCCGCTATCCCGGCATCCGTTCCGACTCCGACCTCTATACCTTTGGCTTCGAGTTCAAGCCCTGGAAGGACGAGAAGGCCATTGCCGATGCCAGCGCGATCATGAGCTACCTGCGGGAAACCGTGGTCGAGCACCAGATCGAGCGGCACATCCGCTACGGCCAGCGCGTGGTGTCGGCGGACTGGCGCAGCGAACGGGCCTGCTGGGAAGTGCTGGTGGAAGACGCGGCCAGCGGTCAGCGCAGCGTGGTGCCGTGCCGCTGGCTGTTTTCCGCTGGCGGTTACTACCGCTATGACCAGGGCTTTACCCCGAATTTCGAGGGTGCCGAACGCTTCCGTGGGCAGCTGATCCACCCGCAGCACTGGCCGGAAAACCTCGACTACAGCGGCAAGCGGGTCCTAGTGATCGGCAGTGGCGCCACGGCGGTGACGCTGGTGCCGGCCATGGCTGACAAGGCGGCCCACGTGACCATGCTGCAACGCACCCCGAGCTACGTGATCCCGCTACCAGCGAAGGACCCGATCGCTCTGCTGCTGCGCAAAGTGCTGCCGGAAAAGACCGCCTACGCCCTGGTGCGCTACAAGAACGCCAAGGTGGCGCTGGGCCTGTGGCGCTTCTGCCAGCGCTTCCCCAATGCCGCGCGGCGCATCATCCGCTTCGTCAACAAACGCGCGCTGCCCAAGGGCTATCCGGTGGATGTGCATTTCAATCCGCCCTACAACCCCTGGGACCAGCGCCTGTGCGTGGTGCCCGACAGCGACCTGTTCAAGGCACTGCGCAGCGGCAAGGCGTCCGTCGTCACCGACCATATCGACAGCTTCACCGAGCAGGGCGTAAGGCTGAAATCCGGCGTCGTGCTGGAAGCGGACATCGTCATCACCGCCACCGGGCTCAACGTGCAGGTGTTTGGCGGCGTGCAGCTGTCGCGGGATGGCCAGCCCATCGCCTGGAACGAAACCGTGGCCTACAAGGGCATGATGCTCTCCGGCATCCCCAACTTCGCCTTCGCGGTGGGCTACACCAATGCCTCCTGGACGCTCAAGGTGAGCCTGCTCTGCGAGCATTTCTGCCGCCTGCTGGGGCATATGGAAGAGCAGGGCGTCAGCGTCTGCGAACCGCAGGCTCCGGCTGGCATGCCGACCCGCCCGCTGCTGGATTTCGGCGCCGGTTACGTCCAGCGCGTCCTGGCCAACCTGCCACGCCAGGGCCCGGGCATGCCCTGGGTCATGTCCATGGACTACTTCAATGACGTGAAGCTGTTGCGCAAGGGGCCGGTGGACGATGCTTGCCTTCGGTTCTCTACCGGGCCGGCGGCGCAGCAGGTGGAATCTGCCGCCACGGTTGGAGAAGTGCTGGGTTGAGCAGGAATCCGCAGGGCGCGCCGAGCGCACCGATTCCGGGCTCGGCCTCGGCGTCGATACAAACCGTCTGTGCGCACGGCGCACCCTACGTACTCCATCGGAGCGCGGTGCGGCTCGCGGCCTTCGAACAGATGGCCGAGGCCCATCGTTACCTGGAGTCGAACCAGCAATTCGGCAAGATCGTGGTGACGCTTTGAAGACGGTTCAGGCCCTGCGGGGCTCGGTATCGAGCTGCGCGCGCATCAGCTCCAGGTAGCGCGCGGCGCCGAGTCCGAGAGGGCGATTCTTGATCCAGATGATGTCCACCCACAGCCGCAACTGGCTGGCCATGTTGTCGAAGGCGACTTCGGTGAGCGCGCCCGATGCCAGCAGCGGCTGGACCAGCGGCTGCGGCAGGTAGGCCCAGCCCAGACCGGCCTGGACCAGATCGAGGGTCGCCAGGTAGCTGTCGGAGAGCCAGACCCGGTGCGACAGCACGATCTGCGGGTCGGACGCGGTGGGCTCGCCGGTGCCGACGATGATCTGCCGGGTATCCGCAATCTGCGCCTCGCCCAAGGCACCGGACTCGTTTGCGGAGGCAAATCCCGGCGCGGCCACGGCCGTCAGCAACTGGCTGCCGGCCTCCAGGAAGGCTTCGCGCTCGTCGATGCCCGGCCGCTCGAACACCAGTGCCAACTGAACGCTGCCTTCATGCAGCATGCGCACGGCCTCGGCTTGGGATGCGGAGCGCACCTCGATCTGCAGGGTTGGAAACTCGCGGGCCAGGATCGCCAGCGGACGGCTCCAGGCACCGGTCTGCAGCTCCGGCGCCATTGCCAGCACCAGGCGTGCCTCAAGGCCCTGGTGTAATTGCAGGGCATGGGCGTCCAGCAGATTCAACTGGCTGGCGGCCTGCCGTGCCTGGGGCTCCAGTGCGCGGGCGGCGGCAGTGGGCAGGGCCTTGCGGGTGGAGCGGTCGAAGAGCTCCAGGTCCAGTTCGGCTTCCAGTTGGGAGATCGCCATGCTGACGGCGGAGGGCACGCGGCCGAGCTTGCGGGCTGCCGCGGAGAAGGAGCCCGCCTCGAGGACGGCGAGGAACACCTTGAGGGTTTCGCTGGTGAAGGCCATAGCGGTTGTCAGGTTTGCTGATGACGGTCGTCTTTTTCTATCAGGCTTGTGCACTTAATTTCCACTCCTACGACAACACGCGTGAGGAGCAGGACATGACGAACAGGAGTTGGCAGGGCCAGGTGGCTCTGGTGAGCGGGGCCGGCAGCGAACTGGGTATCGGCATGGCAATCGCCCGCCGGCTTGGCGCTGCAGGGGTGAAGCTGGTGGTCACCGCCAGTAGCGCGCGGATCGCCGAGCGGGTGGCGGAGCTGCGCGCCGAGGGCTTCGAGGCCGAGGGCAGGGCGGCAGACCTTACCGACGAAGCCCAGGTTCGCGAGCTTGCCACCTGGGCCGAATCGCTCTGGGGCCGCATCGACATCCTGGTGAACAACGCCGGCATGGCCATGCAAGGCAGCCCCGAACCCTTTGCCGAGGTTGCCGGCATGGACCTCGCCACCTGGAATCTTTCCATTGCACGCAACCTGACCACCGCCTTCCTGCTCACCCGCGCCGTGCTGCCGGGCATGCAGGCACGGGGTTACGGGCGCATCGTGCAGATCAGCTCCACCACCGGCACCCGTGGCAGCAATCCGGGCGAAGCCGCTTACAGCGCCGCCAAGGCCGGCATGGTCGGGATGAACATGGGCCTCGCGCTGGAAGTGGCGCGCCAGGGCATCACCGTCAACAGCGTTGCACCGGGATGGATCGGTACCGGCTCCAGCACGGAAGAGGAACGCCATGCGGCAAGCTATGTGCCGGTGGGCCGGGCAGGGCGCCCGGAGGAAGTGGCGGCTGCGGTGGCCTTCCTCGCATCGCCGGAAGCCAGCTACATCACCGGCGAACTGTTGGTGGTGGACGGCGGCAACTGCCTGATTGAAAACAAGGCGCCGTGAGCGGGAGGAACGTCACCATGAGCAGTCCTGTTGTTCTGATCACGGGTGCGGCCGGCGGTGTTGGCCGGGCGCTGGTCAAGCGATTCATCCAGGGCGGTTGGCAGGTCTTTGCCACCGACCTCTCCGCCGAGGGCCTGACGCGGCTGCAGGTGGAACATCCGGCCTGCGCCATCCTCGCCGGCGATATCCGGCGCCCGTCGACCTGCACCGAGGTAGTCGGTGCAGCGCTAGCCGCCTTTGGCCGGCTGGACGCGCTGGTCAACGCGGCTGGCGTCTGGCGTGAAGGCCCGGTAGACACCTTCAGCGAGGAAGACTTCGACCTGGTGCTGGATGTGAACCTGAAGGCCACCTTCTTCATGTGCTCGGCGGCTATCCCGCACCTGAAAGTGTCCGAGGGAAGCATCGTCAACATTTCCAGCGATGCCGGCCGCCAGGGCAACAGGAATGCAGCGGCCTATTGCGCGAGCAAGGGCGGCGTGACGCTGCTGACCAAGACCCTGGCGCTGGACCTGGCGCCCTTCGGCGTGCGCTGCAATGCCGTGTCGCCCGGCGATATCGAAACCCCGATGCTCAAGTTCCAGGCCGAGCAATACGGCGGGGGCGATCCCGAAGGGTATTACCGCGAGCTGCTGGCGAAGTATCCGCAGGGTGACCGGGCGTGCTTCATCCAGCCGGAGGAAGTGGCCGAATTGGTGTATTTCCTCGCTCAGCCGGAAGCGCGCTCCATCACGGGGGCGGATATGGCCATTGATCGGGGTGTTTCGGCGGGGAATTGAGCCTGGCGGGCCTGCGGCCCGCGTAGCGAATGAATTCGCCCCCACAGGAAGGGGGGCGGAAATCGTAGGTTGTGGCTGAGCGACGCGAAGCCCAACGAAGCGAGCACGCGCTCTAGAACCCGCTTTCCCTGAGCACCACCGCCGCGACATGGGTCAGGCCCTCGGCCAGCAGGCTGCGGCGGTTGCCTTCGATCTGCAGGTGGCCGCGGGTTTCGCGGAGGGAGGGCGGGGCGCTGTCCAGTTGCACCAGCACATGGAATAGCGGCGGCGTTGGCACCAGTTCCTTGCCGTGGCTGGCCACCGTCAGCGGGCCGCCGAAGCGGGAGGCGAGCATGGGGTGTTCGAGTTTGCTGACGCGCGTGCTGCCGATGGCCACCACTTTTCCGGTAATGGGCGCTGGCTGGCCTTCCGGGTAGAAGCGCACGCTGCCGTCCTGCACCAGCCGTTGCACGTCGTCCTGGTCGACGTAGGCGTCCACTTGCCAGCGGCTCGGGTCCACCAGCACTCCGATCGGTTCGCGGCTGTGCACCCACTGGCCGGGGCGCCAGTCCGGGTCGAGGTCCAGCCACTGGCCTGCGAAGGGCGCCTGGAGCCTGAGCCGGGCAATTTCCGAGCGGGCTGCCCGGGCTTCCTCGAACTGCACGCCGAGGCGCTGGCGGGTGGCCAGGGCCTGTTCGGCGCCGGTGGGGTCGGCGATCAGCCCGCCCAGGCGTGCCTCGTAGCTTTTCACGCTGGCT
Organism: Pseudomonas sp. BN411; assembly: GCF_029871235.1. Lineage (GTDB taxonomy): Bacteria > Pseudomonadota > Gammaproteobacteria > Pseudomonadales > Pseudomonadaceae > Metapseudomonas. The sequence continues at coordinate 27,413 of NZ_SSOM01000021.1, read as the reverse complement.
TCGCTGCTGGATACGCGCGAGGCGATGTCCGGCTCTTCCAGCGACACCAGGGTCGCACCGGCTTCCACGGTGCCGGCCGGATGGATGGCCTGCAGGCGGGCCGGGTAGGGCGCGAAGACCCGCAGCTGGTGTTCGGCGCGGGCCACGCCCAGGGCATGGATCTGGCTGCGCCAGGGCACGGCGAGCAACAGCAGGAGCGTGGCCAGCACGCCCCACCAGAAGACGCGGCGGCTACGGCGGATGGCGGCCCGGTTGGCCCACCAGTGTTTCAGTTCGCGCCAGACCGGCATGAGGATGAACCAGGAGATTTCCACGGCGAACAGCAGTATCCCGAGCAGTTTGAAAAAGAGCAGGTAGACCGCCACGGCGATCCCCAGGAACAGCACCAGGCGGTAGACCCAGGTGACCATGGCGAAGGCCACCAGGGCGCGGCGTCTGCCGGGGCTGAAGGATTCCGGCCACTCCTCATCCAGGCCCAGCACCACGCGCCGCAAGGTGGTCCGGGCAAGGGCCGAGGAACGCTCGTGGAGGTTGGGAAAGTCCAGCAGGTCCGACAGGATGAAGTAGCCGTCGAAGCGCATAAAAGGGCTGGCATTCAGCGCCAGGGACAGCACCCAACTGGTGGTGGCCAGGTAGAGCAGGGCATTGCGCAGCGGGCCCGGGTCCGACAGTGCCCAGCCAAGGGTGGCCAGGCCCGCCAGGGCCAGTTCGGTGAGGATGCCGGCCGAGGCGATGGCCAGGCGTTGCCGCGAGCTGCGCAGCTTCCAGCTTTCGCCAGTGTCGGTGTAGAGCATCGGCCAGAGCACCACGAAGGCGATGCCCATGTGACCCACCCGCAGCCCCAGTCGCGTCGCCACCAGGGCATGCCCCATTTCATGGAGCGTCTTGGCCAGGATCAGTGCCATGGCGAAGCTGACCAGCCCGGAGGCGGAGAAGGACTCCACTACCGCCGTGGTGAAGCTGTCCCACTGCTGCAGCACCAGCAGCACGCCCAGCACACCGAGGGCCACCACCAGTACCCCGGTCAGTGGCCGGAACAGCCAGTCCAGATGCCCGGCCAGGCGTTCCAGGTGCCGTTGCGGACGCAGCAGCGGGACGCGGAAGAACAGGTAGTGGTGCAGCCACCAGCGCCAGTCGAGCCAGGCATTGCCTTCGCTGCGTTTGGCCATGCGCGACGTGGCGTCTGGGCTGGGGCGCAACAACTGGTGCTGGTCGAGGAACTGGCGGAACTCCAGCACCTGCTCCACGTCCGGGCGCAGCGGCGTCTGCTCCTGGATGGCCTGGCAGATCCGCGCCGGCGTGCCTTCCCAACGCAACAGGCATTCGAACTCCAGCCAGCCGATGCGATAGAAGCGGTTCACTACCGTGTCCTGGATCACCCAGGCCGGCTCGCCGTCGCTACCCGGTGCGGTTTCCAGCAGGCGCAGGTCTTCCCGCAAGGCCGGCAGCGGTAGCTCGGCGGCATCGATCATCACAGGCCGGTCCAGGCGCGCAGCGCGGCGAAGGGACGGCGCAGCAGGTAGTAACCGAGCACTACCCGTTCGCCATACAGCTTGGCGGTACCGTGGAGGCCAAGGCGGGCGTGCTCCGGCTGGCCCTCGACGCTGGCCAGCAGCCGGTAGGCCACCACGCCTTCGTCGTTGGCGCGGGCCTGGTAGCTGGTTTCCAGCACCTCGCCCTTGAGCGGTGAGAGAGGATACGCGGTGAGGAACAGGGTGACCTCGGCGCCGGGTTCCAGGGCGATGGCATCGGCCACCGGCAACTGGATCAGCATCGCCGGCTGTGCCGGGTCGGCCACCTGGAGGATGCGCTCCCCGGTCACCACCGGCTTGCCCAGCCAGTCATTGGGGTCGCTGAACACTGCCACTCCGGCGCGCGGTGAACGCACGCGGGTGCGTTGCAGCTGTGCCTGCACCGCTGCCAGTTCGGCACGGCGCTGCTGGGCGCGGCCATTGAGCAGGGTCAGCTCGCTCTTGCTCTGGGGGTTGTCGAAGGCGCGTTGGCTGGCCGCCATCAGTTCGGCGTCGGCCACCGCCACTTCCTTGCCGAGGACCTCGGCGCGGCTCTTGAGCGTGGTTTCGTCGAGGCTGAGCAGCAGGGTGCCGGCTTCCACCGGCTGGTTCGGCCGCACCTGCATGCGTTCGATCACGCCGTCGATGGGGGAACTGACGATCTCCGCCTGGCGCGAGACGATTTCCGCCGGCGCCAGGGCTGTCTGCCTGACCGGAATCAGCATCAGCGCGCCGGCCACCGCCAGCGCCACCAGCAGCTGACGCTTGCTGGGCCGCCAGGCCAGCAGGCGGCGCTGGCCACCGAAGGCCGCCCAGCAATGGGCCCAGGTCTGCCAGAGGCCATCCAGCAACGGCAGCAGGGTTTCCGCCGGCGGCGCTTCCAGAAGGAACAGCACCAGCCCGAGGCGCTTGCCGTCTCGGTCATGCAGGGGAATGCACCAGATCCCGCTGGGCCACCATTCGGCCCAGCCTTCGGCGATGTCTTCGGGCGGCTCCACGGCATCGCGGCCCAACCAGCGCGGCGTCGCATCGGGCAACTGGCCGGCGAGCCAGCGGCTGGCACGGCGCAGCCAGACCAGGTAGGGCGAATCCTCGCTGGGCCGCGCCAGGCCGGAGACGCAGAGCAGCTCCAGGTCCTCGCCGCGCTGGGCCAGCACCAGTGCCTGGTGGCAGCGCAGCAGGGCGTAGGGGTCGTTGGCAATCGAAAACGCCAGGGCGTTCAGCGAATCGGCGGCCAGGGCACGGTCGCGCAGGGCGGCCAGTCCCAGCAGCAACTGAGGATGGGGCAGGCGATCAGTCATTGGCTTGCGGGAAGTGTGCGGTGCCGCTCATGCCGGCGATCAGTTCCGGGTGCTCGGCATCGAGCCGGGCCTCCAGTTCCACGGTCTGGGCCACGGCGTCCACCCGCGAGTTGATAGCGCTGATATGGGCGCCATAGGACTTGCCCGTTTCCAGGATGCTCACTTCCAGCGCCAGGCCCGGCTTGAGCCTGGGCAGCAGGCTGGAGGGCACGTTGAGGCGCACCTTGAGGGCGCCGTCGCTGACCAGGTCGAACAGCGGCGTACCGGCGGCCACGGTCTGGTACGGCTTCACGTGGACCTTGGCCACCCGCCCGGCGAACGGCGCCTGCACCTGGCAGTAGCCGCTCTGGGCCTGGGCCAGGGCGCGTGCGCCTTCGGCTTTCTGCACTTCGGTATTGGCCATGGCGACTTCCAGGTCGCCCACGGCGTCCAGCTTGCGCAGGTTGCGTTTGGCGTCGAGGTTCTGCCTGGCCATGGTCAGCTCGGCGACGGCCACCTTGGCGCGGGCCTGGGCTTCCTCGCAGTTGAGTTGGGCCAGCAGGGCGTTCTTCGCCACCTGCTGGCCGAGGGAGGCCTTGAGTTCGCCGAGGGTGCCGTTCATCTGGCTGGAGAGGGTGGTCTCCAGGTCAGCCGCGAGCAGCACGCGAATGGCGCCGGGGTCCCCGAGGGGACTGGCCGCCGGTACGTCTTCGGCATAGGCGGCGGGGAGCGGAAGCAAAGGGACAAGGGACAGCAAAAGTGCGAGCAGACTGCGCTCAGCGTTGTACGACATGCGGTGTTCCTTGTTGGTTGGCGAGGAGTTTGGCGCGTTGTTGCTCTTCCAGGGTGCGCTGGATTTCGCGGGCCAGCGTCGGGATGTCGTGCTTCTCGATCTGCTCCGGGAGGATGTCCAGGCCGATGGAGTTGTACAGCCGGCCCCAGGCGGCCTGGGCACTGGAGTAGGCGGCTTCGCGCTGGTAGCGCGACAGCAGGTAACGGCCTTCGGCGCGGATCAGCTCCAGTTCCGAACCGTAGGAGGTGTTGCGCGCGGCCTGGGCGTAGTCGAGCAGGCTCTGGTCCACCCGCAGGCTCTGGTCGGCGAATTCCACTTCCTGGCGCGCCAGCTGGTAGCGCAGGGTGCCGACGCGCACCTGGGTGAGGATGGCCATGGACAGCGCCACGCGGCGCATGTCGTCCGTTTTCGCCTGGGACTCGGTGGCGTTGTTGAGGGACGGCAGTTGCAAGAGGCGCAGCAGGTTCAACGACACCTGCAACCCGGTCTCGGTCCAGTGGCTGTTGTAGAGGAACTTGTTGGTGTCGTACTTGTAGCCGAAGTCCAGGCTGACGTTGGGCCAGAGCTGGGCCTTGGCGATCTTCAGGTCGTTTTCGTTGACCCGCTTGCGGTACCACTCTTCCATGATCTCCGGGCGGTTCTCCAGGGAGAGCTGCTCCAGCCGGTTGATGTCCTGCTTCAGTTCCGGCAGGGGCTGTTCGGTCTGGTCAGCGAGGACCAGCTTCGAGCCCGGCGGCAGCGACATCAGGGCCGACAGCTCGGCCTGGGCGAACTCCAGGTCCTGGCGGCGCACGGTGAGCAGGTAGATGGAATCCAGCAGGGCGCGCTGGTAAGCCAGCACTTCCTGGCGCGGCAACAGGCCTTTGGACTCGGCTTCCTGGGCGGAGAGCAGGGCCTGGTGCGTGCGCACCAGCAGACGGTCCACCTGGGGCATCAGGCGCTGGGCGCCTACGGCGCGCCAGTACGCATTGCGCACATCCTGCAGGACGTTCTGCGCCACCTTGCGACGGCGTTCCTCGGCCATGAGGATCTGGTCGCTCTTCTGCTGGGTACGGTAGTAGGCCACGCCGAAGTCCAGCAGGCTCCAGGAGAGGCCCAGGCCGTAGAGTTCGCGGTAGCGCTCCTCGGAGGTGGATGCCCGCAAGCTTTCCTCGCGGTCTTCGATGCCGATTGAGGTGCCGCCGGAGTCGTTGTTACGTCCGGCATAGCCAGCCGAGGCCACCAGGCGCGGCAGCATCTCGTGGCTGGACACGTCGCGCAGGTCGCTGGAGAGGGCGCTTTCCATCAGCTTCAGGCGGTAGTCCAGGTTGTACTTCAGGGCCCGGGCGGCGGCTTCATAGAAGGTGATGGGGGCGGTTACCGGTTCCTGGTCGGCGTACATCTGCGCCTGGTCCTGGACGATGCGCTGTCGGCTTTCCTCCTCGGTGTAGACGTGGGGCTTCATGGCCGAACAGGCACCTAGCAGCAGGCTGGAGGCGATGGCGGCGCTGAGGAGTGTAAGGGGCGTTCTTGGCATGGTCAGTCCTTGATTCCTGCTCATTCGGGGGTGCCGTTGCCGAGGGCGCGCAGGCGCTCGGCGGCCTCGCGCAACTGGGCGCGGAAACCGGGGGCGGTACGGGTGTCGGACGGCGGTGGCAGCTGTGCCTCGCCTTGGGTGAGGTTCTCCGCGCTGGGGGCAAATACCGATGGGTCGGCCAGCAGGCCATCTGCGCTGAGGTTGATCCGACCATGACGGCCGAGGATCCACGCCAGGTCCAGGTCGCTCTCCACGCGGCTTTCGCGCACCGCACGGGACACGAACTGGCCGGGTGTCTGGCCAAGACGGTTGCCGAGGGTGTCGCTCTGGATTTCCGGAACCCGCCCCAGGGCCAGGTTGCTGCCGTCGGCCTCCCAGCTGGACAGCGTGAGGAGCCGGTCATTGCGTTCCACGACAGGGCCGACGAAGACCACCGGGTCCACGCCGGGTAGCGGCGGGCGGCGGAAGGGATCGAGGTCGTCACGGTCGAAGTGCGGGTCGATCAGGCCACTTTCCGGCGCGGGGATGAAGGGCGCGGCGATGTCCAGGTCGATGACCAGTTGCGCCAGGTCCGTCGCCCCGGCGCGGTCGCCAAGGGTGTAGGTGAAGACATCCTGCAGCACGCGGCCCAGGCCGGCGGCACGCAGTACTTCCGGGCTGGTGAGGTCGATGCTGTAGCTGTAGCTGCCGTCGGCATTGATCACCAGGGTGCCGAAGCGGCCCAGGATGGCCTGGCCGACCACGCCGGCAGTACCGCTGCCGGTCTCGGCGCCGGTGCGGATGCCCACCACCTGCAACTGCTCGCCACCGTCCACGTCCGAGTCGTTGGGCAGCACGTTGCCGCCAGCCTGGGGCGCTGGGGTCTGGTCGCTGGCGACATTGCTGTCGTCGCGGGCGACGGGGTTGTCGTTGGCGCCCTGGATCAGCAGGTTCAGCCGTGCTTCGGACTGGGCACCGGTCGTGTCGCGCATGACGTAGGTGAAGGTTTCGCGCAGGGTTTCGCCGGCGGTACGCAGTGCCTGCACCAACGGGTTGGCGTTATCCAGCACATAGGTGTAGCTGCCATCGGCGTTGAGGGTCAGCGTGCCGTAGCGGCCCACCAGGGCCACGCCGGCGCCAGCGCTGTTGCCCAGTTCGCTGGTGGCTGAGAGGACTTGCCGGGTTTCGCCGTTGGCGACGCTGTCCACGTCCTGGTCGTTGGTCAGGACATTGCCGGACGGATTGCTGCCGGGGATGTTGTTGCCCACGCCGCCGGCCTCCACCGCCGTGCTGCCGTCATCCTGGGCGATCGGCGTGTCGTTGCGCCCGTCGATGGTGATGCGCAACTCGGCGGTGTCGGTGTCCAGGTGCGTGTCAGCCAGGGTGTAGGTGAAGGTGTCCACCAGCGTCTGGCCACTGATACGCAACGCCTGCACCTCGGCCAGGCTGTTGTCGACCACGTAGGTCCAGCTGCCGTCGGCGTTCATCGTCAGGTCGCCGTAGTGGCCGCGCAGCACCGTGCCGACGGTCCCGCTGGTGCCGCTGCCGGCTTCCGTACCGGTGCGGATGCCTGTCACCGACAGCGGCTGCCCTTCGAGGTCGGAGTCGTTGTTCAGCACGTTGCCGCTGGGGTTCAGGCCGGGGGTGTCGTTGTTCAGGCCGCCGGCCTCGACGGCCGTGGCCTCATCGTCGAAACCATCCGGGGCGTCGTTGCGGCCGACGACGATGATCGACAGTTGCGCCAGGTCGGTGAGACCGCCGAGGTCGGTCACTTCATAGGTGAAGTGATCTACCAGGGTGTCCAGCAGGTCGAGGGCGAGCACGTCCGGGTTGGAAATGTCGATGGTGTAGTGGTAGCTGCCGTCGGCATTGATCACCAGCGTGCCGTACTGGCCGACCAGCACGCTGCCGACCGTGCCAGCGGTGCCGCTGCCGTTTTCCGGCCCCGTGCGGATGCCGGTGACGGTGAGCTGGTCGCCCTGGTCGACATCGCTGTCGTTGGGCAGCACGTTGCCGCTGGGGTTGAGCACCAGGCCGTCGCCATTGTCGGTGATGCCGATGTTCAGGTCGTCCTGGGCGACCGGAGCGTCCCAGGCACCCTGGACGGTGATGGTGAACTGGGCAATGTCCTCGGCGCCGGCGGTGTCGCGCATGCGGTAGCTGAAGACTTCCTGCAGGGTGTCGCCCGGTTTGAGGGCCTGGACCGCCGCCAGGTCGTTGTTCACCACGTAGGTGTAGGTGCCGTTGGCGGCAATCGTCAGAGTGCCGTAGGTGCCCGCGATCACCTGGCTGCCGCTCACGGCGGTGAAGGTGCCGCCCGCGGATTCGCTGCCGGTGCGGATGCCGTCGACCGCCTTGCTGTCGCCGGCGTCCACGTCGCGGTCGTTGTGCAGCAGGTTGCCGCTCGGGTTCACGCCCGGCGTAGCGTTGCCGGTGCCGCCGGCTTCCACGGCCACGGTGCTGTCGTCCACGGCCAGCGGATTGTCATTGCGCCCCTGGATGGTGATGGTCAAGGTGGCGGTGCTGGTGGCGCCGGCCAGGTCGCGGATGGTGTAGCTGAAGGACTCGCTCAGCGTATCGCCGGCAGTGAGCAGTGCCTGCACCAGTGGGTTGTCGTTGTCGACGACGTAGGTGTAGCTGCCGTTGGCGTTCAGCGTCAGGGTGCCGTATTGCCCGATGAGGCCACCGCCGACAAGGCCGTCGACACCGCTCTGGCTCACATCCACGACCGTGAGCGTCTCGCCGAACCGGTCGACATCGGTGTCGTTGTCCAGCACGTTGCCGGTGGCGTCGGTGCCCAGGATGTCGTTGTTCAGTCCTCCGGCCTCGATGGCTGTGGCGCTGTCGTCGTTGGCCACCGGCGTGTCGTTGGCGCCCTCGATGGTGATGTTCAGCAGGGCGATGTCGGTGGCACCGGCGGTGTCGATGACGCTGTAGTTGAAGGTGTCGATCAGCGTATTGCCGGCGCGCAGGGCCTGCACTGCAGCCAGGTTGTTGTCCAGGCGATAGCTGAAGCTGCCGTCGGCGTTCAGGGTCAGCCAGCCATATTGGCCACGCAGTTCGCTGCCGAGGGTGCCTGCCGAGCCGACGCCTTCCACGGCACCGGCCCGTACCGATTCCACCGCCTGGGTTTCACCGTAGTCGATGTCGTCGAGGGCGCCCCCGTCGACGTCGGTGTCGTTGCCCAGCACGTTGCCGCTCGGGTCCACACCGGCGCTGCCGTTGTTCACCCCGCCGGCCTCCACGGCCGTGGCGGTGTCGTTGGTTGCCACCGGGTTGTCGTTGCGGCCAAGGATGAGGAGTACCAGCTGCGCTGACTGGGGCGCTTCCTGGCCATCGGAGATGGCGTAGGTGAAGCTCTCGATCAGGAAGTCCGAAAGCTGGCGCAGGGCTTCGACTTCCGGGTTGGTGTTGTCCAGCACGTAGGTGTAAGTGCCGTCGGCGTTCAGCGTCAGCGTGCCGTATTGGCCGTCGAAGGCCTGGCCGATCACGCCATTGGTGCCCAGGGTGTCGTTGCTGATCGAGATCACGCTCAGCGGGTCGCCGTCCGGGTCGACGTCGAACACCAGGGCGTCGCCGGAGGGGTCGAGGCCCGCCTGGCCGTTGGCCACGCCACCGCGTTCGACCGCGATGTTGAAGTGGTTCTGGGCGATGGGCGGGTCGTTGATGCCACGGACGGTAATCACCAGTTGTGCCTGATCCGTCAGGCCATTGGTGTCGACGATCTGGTAGGTGAAGGTCTCGGTCAGGGTCTGTCCGGCCTGCAACGCCTGCACCGTGGGGTTGGCGCTGTCCACGTCATAGGTGAAGGAACCATCGGCGCCGATGCGCAGCAGGCCGAAGTTGCCCAGCAGCAGGGTAGCGCCGGTGGTGCTGGTAGAACCGGCAGCCACCCCGATCAGCACGCCGCCTGCGGTTTCCAGGCCCGAGCGCACACCGTTGACCTTGAGCTGGGTGTTGGGTCGGTCGGCGGCGTCGACATCGTTGTCCACGCCATTGCCGCCGGGCTGGGTGATAGGGCCGGGGCGGCTGGGGAAACGGATGACGTTGCCGCTGGGGTTGCTCTCGCCAATGGCGTTGGGGCCGGAACCGGCCTGGGCCACGGCCTGGTCATCGCTGGCCACGGGGTTGTCGTGGTTGCCGCGAATGGTGATGCGCAGCTCGGCCAGGTCGTTCAGGCCCGCCGCATCGGTAACCTGATAGGTGAAGATGTCGGACAGCGTGTCGTTGGGGCCCAGACGCTGTACCGCGGTGCTGTTGTCGTTGATCACATAGCTGTAGCTGCCATCGGAGCCGATGGTGAGGATGCCGTAGGTGCCGCCGAGGCTGACGCTGCCACCATTGGGCACGATGAACATCAGGCCGGGTGCGAGTTCTCGCAGGTTGCGAATACCACTGACACGTTTGGTTTCGCCGTAGTTGATCGGGTCCGCCGGGTTTTCGCCGCCGTCCACGTCCAGGTCGTTGGTCAGTACATTGCCGGTGGCATTGGAACCTGCAACCGGGAAACCGACGGGTGGGTTATCGCCGGGGTTGCCGATATCGGTGTTGTTGACGCCACCTTTCTCGATGGCCGTGCCCGTGTCATCGATGCCTACCGGGGTGTCGTTGGCGCCCTGGATGACCACTGAGAAGACGGCCGAGGATTGCAGCGGCGGCCCGCCGATGCCGATGTCCGAGATCACGTAGGTGAAGTTCTCGGTCAACTGCTGAGAGGCCAGGCGCAGCGCCTGCACCTCGGGATTGGCGTTGTCGACGATGTACTGGTAGGCGCCGTTGGCCTGGATCACCAGCTTGCCGTAGCGCCCGAGCACTTCCACCGAGCCAAGCGCTGGAACCGAGACCACGACGCCGAGCGGAGAGGTGACCGATCTGACGTTGATCTGGTCGCCGTTGGTGGCGATATCGACATCGGTATCGTTGTCCAGCAGATTCCCGCGCGGGTTGATGCCCGCAATGATGTTGGCGGTGCCGCCGGCTTCCAGCGCCGTGGCGTTATCGTTCACCGCGTGCGGCGCGTCGTTCACCGGGTCGAGCCGGATCACCAGGAAGTCGCTGTCGGTGCGTGCGTCGGCCAGTTCGCCAGGAATGCCGTTGCCATTGAAGTCGCCGTAGTTCCCCAGGTCGTTGGTCACCACTTCGAGGAAGTCGACGCCGTTGAAATCCCGGTTGCCCAGGTAGCGAAGGCCGGCGAGGGCGGCATTGATGTCGGCGATCCGTCCCACCAGCAACAGGTTCGCGGTGCCGGCGCCGGTGACTGTCACCCCGGTGGTTGCGCCGGTAAGCGACAGGGTTCCGCGCAGCACTTCGAGGCTGACCTGGATGGCGCGGCCGTTGACGTTGGGATCGCGCTCGGCGTCGACGTCGCTGACCCTGATTCCCGGAATGGCCAGCGGCGTGTCCTCCAGGCCCGGCTGGAAGCCCGGCAGGCTGTTGACCGGCGCATCGTTGATTTCCACGTAGCCGGAGTTGGCCTGCTGCGCGGCGCCTTCTCCAAGGGTTACCCGGACCTGGCCGAGGGTGCCGCCATCGGTGTCGATGCGTACGCGCAGCTCACCGAACTGGGCGATGCTGTTGACCGTAGTGGGCGCATCGATGCGGTACAGCCCCGAGGGCAGCACGCCGAAGCTGAAGCGGCCATTGGCGTTGGTGGTCGTGGTGAAGGTCTTGTCGTCGCCATTGCCGAGCACGCCGTCCTTGCCGGCCCAGATCAGTTTGATGGTCTGGTTGGCGATGGCCAGCTCGTAGGCCGGTGTGCCGGGAACCGGGTCCGGGTCGGGCGTCCGGTCATTGGGGGCGGTGGCGGCCGTGCCCGTGTCGTTCCACAGGGTGCCGCTGATGATGCCGAGGCCGGCGCCTTCGCGAAGTACGTAGTTGTTCAACGTCGTACCGTCCGGGCCGGGGCCGTCCGCGCCGGTACGTTCACCCGCCGCGGTGCCGTCTGTGCCGACTGCCGTGCCACCCCAACTGGTGAAGGTTTCCGGCAGGCTGCTCCAGCGCAGGGTGGCATCGGTGCTGGCGATGGTCGCGCTGTTCGGCACCTGCACGCTGTAGACCACGCTGACGCTGGTGCCGGAGTTGATTTGCGCAATGTCCACGGTCACGCCGCCCGTGGTGCTGAAGCTGACGCCGGCCGGCAGGTTGCCCGGATTGTAGGTGGTGCCGCCGATGGTGATGCTCAGCAGGCTGTAGTTGCTGCCGGTGGGGAAGCCATCGGTCAGGTGTACGTCATAGGCCGGCAGGCTGCCGTTAGAGGTGAACCCGACCGTAACGGTAGCGGTCCCGAGGGTGCCACCGGGATTGGCGTTGAAGTCGGTGACCGTCTTGTCCAGGTTGGTAAAGCCGGGTTCGACGATGCGCTCGAACAGGGTATCGCTGGTGGTGCGGACAATGCCGTTGACGCGGTCATGCACCGTGACACCAAGCTGCTTGGTGTTCTGGTTGCCGAGGCTGTTGTCCACCCGGGCGTTGAACTCGAAGACCACGCCTTCGAGGTCGTCGTCGTTGCCGTCGTTTCCGTTGCCGAAGGGGCCGTTGGTGAGGTTGCCGAGGTTCAGGGTCACCACCTGCCTGCCGTTGGCGTCGGTGTCGAGCACCACGTAGATCGGGTTGATCACGCCGGTCGGGGCTGCGCCGGAAAGGTTGGGCGTAATCAGCTGGGCTTCCGGGCTGTTTTCATTGCCGATGATCTGCAAGGTGCCGCCGATGATCAGGTCGCCCAGGCTGGTGACCAGGCCGCCATCGGAAATGAAGCCGATGCGCATGGTACTGATGTCATCCACCGTCAGGCCGTCGTCCAGGGTGATGATCAGCTGATAATTGGGGTTGCTGCCTTCAGGCACCAGCACGGCGGCGCGGTAGCGGATGATCTCGCCGATGCTTACGGTTTCCACGGGCGCATCGGTCGGGTTGGGCGCGGCGGTATCGGAGAGCCCGCCGACCCGCGAGAAGCGGATGGCCTGGGCCACCGGGATGATCAGGGCGCTGCTGCGCTGGTAGTCATTCAGTACGCCGCTATTGAGCAGGCCGTCCAGGCCGGTGCGTTCGCCGGCAGGGTCGGCTGCGCCGTTGATGTTGCTGCCGTTGAGGCTGCTCCAGCGGACGTTGGCGAGGTTGTCGAACTCGGCCACGGAGGCGCCGGTGGCGTTCACCACGCCGGTCACGCGGATGACGAGGGTACCGCCCTTGGCGATGTCGACATTGCCGGTGTTGATCAACGTGCGACCGGTCGGGTCGAGCCTGAAGCGGGCGCTGATATCGGTACTGACCCCGCCCACGGTATAGATCGCGCTGACCACAGTGAGCTGGTCCATTTCGGTGGGCAGCTGGCTGGAGAAGGCGATGTCGAAGGCGTCGTAGTCGCTGCCGGCGTTGCCGTTGGCAATGGTGACGCTGAAGTCGACCCGGTCGCCCTCGTCGAAGCCCAGGCCAGGGTTGGTGATCAGCTGCTGGGTGAGCTGCAGGGTCGGTTCCTGAATGGTGATCGAGGGCTTGGTGCCGGTCAGGTTCACATCACGATTCAGCGGCGTGGTGCCGTTCGGTGTGTTGCCATCGGGGTCGCTGTAGCTCAACCGGGCATCGTTCTGCCGCACGCCGCCGGCCTGGTTGCCGATGACGTTGCTGGCCACCAGGCGAACGCGGATGACGAAGCTGTTGTTGCCGGTGTTGTTGTCGCCCGCCGCACCGGCAGCGGTGAAGGTAAAGCGTGCATCGGTGCCATCGGTCCCCAGGGTTCCCGTTGGGGCGGTAATGCTGCCGACGGTGACGGTGCCGGCGAAGTTGGCGGTCAGTGCGCCGCCGGCGGTGGTGATCAGCTGGTAGCCCTGGTTGGCGTTGAAGCCGGTGTCCAGACGCAGGCCGGGCGGGATGAGGTCGTCGATGCGCAGGTTCTGGGTGGTGCCTTCGGGCAGCGTGACGATGATGTCGTAGAGCATGCTCTCGCCGACCACCAGGTTCGCACCGGTGGTGTGGGTGGCGCTGGAGTCGCTGTTATCCAGGCTGCCACCGGCGAAATTCTTGCTGATTACCGGCGCGCTGACCTGCTGGCTGGCGATGTCGGAGAGCGGCGCAGGGACGAAGTTCTGCCCACCTTCGGCGCTGGCGTAGTGGGTGAGCTGAGCGGTGGTCTGCAGGGTGGCACTGGCGCCGATGTTCGCCGCCACTTGCGCGTCATAGGTGATCACCACGACGTTGGCGCCGCTGTTGTCGGCGGCGGTGCCGGGGCGGCCGGCCAGCAGGGCGCCGACACCGGGAGCATCGATGAAGGTGATGGTGTTGGTGGCGTTGTTCACCGTGAAGTGGGTGCCGGCCACCAGTTGCGTGCCGTCGCCGCGATAGATCAGCAGGTTGGCGGCGGAGAGGTTGCCGCCGACGAAGGACAGACCCGGGGGCAGGGTAATGCGTGTGCTGACGTCGTAGGCGTTGCCGCCGCCGTGGTTCTCGATGGCCGTGGCCAGACGCAGGCGGTCACTGGCATCGATGCCGGTGACGTTGCCGTTGACCGCGAGAATGTCGGTGATGCTGCCGCTGAAGGGCCTTCCGGCGGTGCCGGGTGCGTTCCAGGTACCGGTGGTGCCGGTCACCGTGCCGTGGCTGGCGGACACCACGCCGTGGCTCATGTTGAGCACCGGTTCGGCCACCGAGGCGATTAGCGTCACGTCGTCGGTGGTGAGCAGGACGCTCTTGTCCAGGGTGCGGGTCTGGCTCGACTCACCCAGCACGTTGAAGGCGCGCTGGTCGGCGAAGGGTTGGTCGCTGACGGTCAGGGTGAAGTCAATGGCGATGCGGCTGCCAGTGATGCTCGGGTTCACATAGTCGGCGAAGGTGAATACCAGCGAGTTGCCCGGGCCGATGGTGACCGAAGTGGGGCTGTTCGGGTTGGTGTTGCCGGTGGCCAGGCGCCAGATGGTGTTGGGGTCGATGCCGGTCAGGTCGAACAACGGCAGCGGCAGGTAGGCGGTGAGCTTGAAGTTCTCGTAGTCGCCGGTGACCAGGTCATAGCTGAGGCGGAAAGTGACCGAGTCGCCGGGCCGCAATTCGGTTCCAGGCGCCGGGGCGCCACCGCCATTGAGACCGGCCAGGTCTATCTGCACCTGGCTGGTGGGAATGGTGCTGAGGGTGCTGGAGCCGTCGCTCTCGTCGAAGCCGCTGAGGTTGTTCGGGTCGAACAGCACCGTGGCGGTGGCCGTGGCGTTGTTGCCGAAGGAGTCGCCCTCGTTGATCTCGCTGTGTGGGGCGCCCGCGGGGGGCGTATAGCTCTGGGCGACGCGCGCCTGGTAGGCGATCACCGCCAGGGTGGCGCCCTCCAGTCGGTTATCGAAGGCCAGGTCGCCGTTGAGCCACTGGCGGATGCCGAAAGCATTGGCCAGGGATGCGCCGATATTGAAGGTTATGGACGTACTGCCATCGGCGTTGACGATGCTTTGAGAAAGCAGGGCGACTGTCTGGGTGGCGCCGTTCTGGCTGATGGTCAGGGTGGCGGTGCCGGGGATCAGGCTCTGGCCGTCGCCGAGGCGGTCGAAGACCGCAAAGTTACCCGCACCCAGGAAGGTCCTGCCGAAGGCGAAATAGTCGGAGAGGGCGAGGTTCAGGTTGTAGTTCAGGATGTCGCCTGGGCTGAGGCCGGTGGTGCCGACATCGGTGCGTACGCTGACCTGCTTCTCCAGGGTGATGGACTTGGCGACGAAGCTGACGTCGTCTCCGGTTCCGTCGAAGACGATCGGGCCATTGGTGGCGTCGCGCGGGTCCAGGGGCTGCCAGCTGCCGGCAGCGGTGGGAGCGCCGAAGGTGATGGTGACGTCGTCACCCGTGGCGGCATTGAGTACCGGGACGCCGTTGGCATCGGCTTCCGGAACGAAGAAATTCACGCCGGTGGTCGTGGCGCCGGTCAGCGTCGGATAGCGGACGGTGAATTCGCTGATGTACAGGTCGTTGCTGAGGTCGCCGTCGCTGTTCTGCGCCAGGATGCGCTGGATGAACGTCGGATCGGTGACGGTGCTGCCGTTATGGAAGGTGATCGAGGTGATAGTGCCGCCGGCACCGGGCGTGATGCCGGTCACTATGACGTTGTCCGGAACCGGCTGGACCAGCACCACGTCGGTCAGGGTCTGGGAGTCGGCCGGGGTGATGATGACGTCCAGTTCGCGGCCGTAGTTCGGGCCGGTCGCGGTTTCGCCTTCGGGCGTGGTGATGACCTGGTCGAACGTGATCACCGTTGGGTGCACCACATAGCTGTCCGCGTTGGCCGAGGGCTCGAGGATGCTGGGGTCGGTGGCCGGGTTGTTCAGCGAATCGTTGCCGTACTGGAAACCGCTACGGGCGCGGATGGTGAGGTCCGGCGTCGTCCCGGAGAAGGAAAAATCCGTGTCCGCCAGGTCACTCAGCGAAGCCGTCACCTGTACGGTGATGGGCGGCTGGCCCTGGGTGACGCTGGCGAACGGCAGTTCGACCACCACCATCTGGTCGCCAGCGCGCATACCGAAGTCGGCCGCGTTGATGATCAGCGGTTTGCCGTCGGTCCCTACCGCCAGCGGGTGGCTGGCCCGGCCGTTGGCGTCGAAGGTCAGGACATGGGTCGTGAGGTTCTGCCCGAGGTAGGTGGCGGAGACGAAGGTGGCGCCGTCGTCTATCTCTGCGCCGGCACCGTCCTTGCCGGTGGCGGGGAAGAACAGGTCGATGAAGGGCGCGTAGCCGGTGTCGGTGCTGATGTTGGTGAAGGTGACGTCGAAGGTGAAGGTGTCGCCCAGCAGCACATCCGCGCCGCCGGTGAGGGTGGTGCTGGGGCCAGCGGCCAGCAGGCGGTCGTAGGCCGCCGTGGCGGTGGCGGCGAGGGCAATGGGCTTGTCGATGTCGCCGCTGGTGACTTCCAGGTCCCAGTCGCCGCCTGCGCGGGTGCTGCCGGTGTTGTCGCTGGAGGCTGCGACATCGGCGCCGGTCCAGCGCGCCAGCTCGTTGACCAGCGTACGCCCGGCGTTGCCTTCACCTACCTTGCAACCGTAGAGCTGGATGTCGGCCCCTTCGCTGAGGGACTGGCTCCACTGGCTGAGGGGCTGGGCGAACTGCTCGATGTTGTCTGCAGTGAGGGTCGTCTTGCCGAGGGTGAACTCGCCGGACGCGCCGTGGGACAGGATCTGGATGGAGTCGAGCTGGCCGAGTTTCGCGAGGGCGGCAGAGATGGCCGCCAGACCGTCCTGATTGGCCTCCACCACCAGCACGTCGACATTGCCGGGGAGCTGCGCGGTCAGTTGCTCGCGGCCTTCGATGCGGCTGTCCAGCACCAGCAGGTGCCGGCTGGCGGACTGCTGCTGGCCCGGTTCGCTGCGGGCATCGTTGGGGGTGGCGTGGTCAGTGGTGGCCTTGCCGGCGTCACCGTTGTCCTGGTGCTGCTGGTCGACCGCTGCCGCGGCGGCACCGTCGAACAGAATGCGCGGTTCCAGGGCCATGGCGCGGCGCTGGGGTTTGAATACGGGCGGCACGCGCGCGCCGGACTTGGTATCGATATCCATATGTTCACCAAGGGACCCGCCGCGCTCGGCAGGTCATAGCAGTTGAAATTTCGGTGCTACCGACTTCCTGCCCGGACGTGCCGGACAAGGTCTTTGTTCAATCTGCGGTGAACCCGAGCCACGTTCTTCCCGGTCCCGAAAGAGCCGCAGGGCTGCAGTCAGGGGAGGGCGCTTGCGTGTGTCGGGTTCGTCCAGAAGATCTGGTGTTACTGACAGAACTCCATTCTCTGTCAGAAATTTCTGACCCTGAGCCTATCCACGAGATAGCCGAAAATCCAGCCCACTTGTCGCTCCTTTGACAGGAAAGGCCGCCTATTGCGGGCGTTCTGAGAGATTTCTGTGATGAGCTGGGAATTTTCTGCATGCGTTTCTGGCGTCAGAAAAATCCTACTGAGCTCAGGTATGCAAACGCCGGCATCAGAAATGGCTGAAGACCTGCACGTCATCATCTTCCGTCGGCAGGCATCCGCCCGGTTTCCCGCATTGAACTGGTCTAGGCTGCATCTGGCCGGGGGCCCGCTGCATGCACAGCGCAGGCCCGGTAGACATTGAAGTGATTGGCTGGAGCACGATGCATGGGTAAACGGATCTACTGGTGGGGCGCCACGATTTTCTGGGTTATTTCGATGGCGCTTGGCGTCGTTGCCCTGGCGGCGGAGGAGGAGGCCGCCCCTGTAATGGCGGCCCCCGTCGAACTGAAGATCGCCAACCGCAGCATCTTCGTCTTTCGCGGCACCATCCTCGGCGAGTCGCCCGAGGCCCGCGCCAGCCGTGCCCGTGCGGTGATCGGCGAAATGCTCGACGGCACCGAGGAGCCCGGCGTCAGGCTGGATACCATCCAGGACAGCTACCTGGTGCTGCTGGGCGACCGCCGTGCCTTCATTGTCTCGCCAAAGGACGTCGACGCGACCGCGGGCGATGTGCGCGAATCCGCCGAAGACGCAGCGCAGCGATTGCGGCAAGTGGTGGCGGAGTCCGCCGAGGCTCGCAGCCTGCGCTTCCTGCTCACCGCCGGTGGCTACTCGGCGCTGGCCACCTTGCTCTATCTGGGGCTGCTGCGGCTTCTGACACGGGTCCACCAGAAAGCCCTGGCCTGGCTGCCCAAGCGCATGCGCAGGCACACCAGCGCGCTGAAAATCGGCCAGACGCAACTGGTGGACTCCAGCAACCTGTTCCCGGTGGTGCGGCGGCTGCTGGCCTTGCTGTATTGGTCCGTGGTGTTGCTGCTCACCTATGAATGGCTGAGCTTCGTGCTGCAGCGTTTCCCCTATACCCGGCCCTGGGGCGAGAGCCTCAACGAATACCTGATCGAGCTGGTGCGCTACCTGCTCGATGCGGTGGTCAGCGCAATCCCTGGCCTCATCATCGCGCTGCTGATCTTCTTCATCGCGCGGGGTGTCAGTGCCTTCGGCAAACGGTTGCTGGAGCGGCTTTCCCGGCCTGGCACCATCAAGTGGCTCAACGATGAAACGCTGCAGCCCACCACCCGGCTGACGTCCCTGGCCATCTGGCTGTTCGCCCTGGCCATGGCCTACCCGTACCTGCCCGGTGCCGGCACCGAGGCATTCAAGGGCCTGTCGGTGCTGATCGGCCTGATGATTTCCCTGGGGGCTTCCAGCGTGGTGGGGCAGGCCGCCGCCGGGTTGATCCTCACCTACACCCGCACCCTGCGTCCAGGCGAGTACGTGCGTATCGGCGACAACGAAGGCACGGTCACTGAGCTCGGCATGTTCACTACCAGCATCCGCACCGGCCTGGGCGAGGTGCTGACCATTCCCAATTCCATGATCACCGGCTCCGTGACGCGCAACTATTCCCGCGTGGTGCAGGGCGCGGGCTACGTGGTGGATACCACCGTGACCATCGGCTACGACACGCCCTGGCGCCAGGTGGAGGCCATGCTGCTGGAAGCCGCCCAGCGTACGCCCGGCATCCTGCAACTGCCCCGGCCCCAGGTGTTCCAGACCGCGCTGTCGGACTTCTACCCCGAGTACCACCTGGTGGCCCAGGCCGTGCCCAGCGAACCGCGACCGCGTGCCGAGCTGCTGACCATGTTGCACGCCAATATCCAGGACGTGTTCAACGAGTTCGGCGTGCAGATCATGTCGCCGCACTACTTGGGCGACCCGACCCACGAGAAGCTGGTGCCCAGGGAGCACTGGTACGCGGCGCCGGCCAAGTCGCCGGATCAGGGGGAGGGTGATCGGTGATCGACTTCATGCTGGGTGCCCTGCGCTCGAACCCGGAAATTGCCGTGTTCCTGGCCATCGCGCTCGGGGTGCTGCTGGGCCGGGTGCAACTGGGTAGCTTCCACCTGGGCTCCGTGGCCGGTGCCCTGCTCATGGGGTTACTCATCGGCCAGATCGGCCTGGAAGTGCCCCACGAGCTGAAATCGGTGTTCTTCGTGCTGTTCATCTACGCAGTCGGCTTCAAGAGCGGTCCGGAATTCTTCGGTAGCCTGAACCGGGGCACCCTGAAACTGGTGCTGTTCTCCGTGGTGCTCTGCGCCACCGCCCTGGGCGCCATCCTGATGATGAACGCCATCTACCACTTCGACGCGGGCTTCACGGCGGGGCTGGGGGCCGGGGCACTGACCGACACCGCGATCATGGGCACGGCCAGCAGCGCCATTGCCCAACTGCCCCTGGGTGAAGCGGCCAAGGCCCAGCTCAACAGCCACATGGCCATCGCCTACGCCATCACTTACCTGTTCGGCACCATCGGTCTGATCGTCTTCGTCGGCACCGTCGCGCCGAAGCTGCTGGGCGTGGACCTGCGTGCCTCGGCGCGGGAACTGGAGCTGGAACTGGGCATCGCCAGCAATGAAGACATCATCAGCATTCCCTACACGCGCATCGTGGTGCGGGCACACCGGGTCACCTCGGGGGCGGCCGGCTGCACCATTGCCGATATCGAGCGGTTGCACCCGACCATGAGCGTCGAGCGCGTGGTGCGGGGCGGCCAGGTGCACGAGCGCGATCCCGCACTGGTACTGCAGGCAGACGATATCGTCGGCGTCTATGCCTTGCGCGAGGCTGTGGGTGAGCTGGCCGGCTGGATAGGCCAGGAGGTGGATCACCCGGAGTCGCTGTCGTTCCCCACCAAGTCCGCGGATATCGTGCTGACCTCCGTCGACTTCGCCGGCAAGACCGTCCATGACATCCGCTCTCGACTGGTGGGGGCGAACCGGATGGGCTGCTTCATCAACAGCATCACTCGCCAGGGGCTCGAACTGCCCTTGCTGCCGCATACCGTCCTGCGGCGCGGCGACGTGATTTCCCTTACCGGGCGTTCCTCCAGCGTCGACGCACTGGCCGAGCAACTGGGCCGTGTGCGGGAGCGCAGCTACAAGTCCGATATCGCCGTGCACAGCCTGGGCATGGTGCTGGGCGCACTGTTGGGCATGCTCTCGACCCATATCGGGATGATCCCCATCGAGCTAGGAATTGGCGGTGGGGTGCTGGTGGTGGCGCTGCTGATCGGCTGGTACAACTCCCGCCACCCCGAGGTCGGCGCCTTGCCGCCGGCGGCCCAGTGGGCCTTCTCCGAGTTCGGCCTGACCGCCTTCGGTGCAGTGGTAGGGTTGCTGGCCGGTCCGGCAGCCATCGCGGCGATGCAGGAGCAGGGCGTCGCACTGCTGATTTCCGGGGTGGTGGTGACCCTGCTGCCGCCCCTGGTGGCGCTGTACTTCGGCCGTTACGTGCTGCGGCTGCACCCGATGATCCTGTTCGGCGCGCTGGCCGGCGCACAGACCGAAGCCGCCTCGATGAACAAGATCATCGAGCTGTCCGGCAGCAACACCCCGGTGGTTGGCTTCACGGTCTGCTACGCCATCTCCAACGTGCTGTTGGCGGTATGCGGGCCGATCATCGTGTTCGCGTCGAGCTAGGGGCGTGTTGCACCCGGCGAAGGGAATCGATTTCTGCTCGAACCTGTTGGGCCTCGTTCCTCGGACCAACCTACGGCAGGACTGCGTCCTGCTTGGCGAATGAATTCGCCCCTACAGAGCTCCTCTCCCTCGCGGAAGGTGATTCACAGGGAGTTACCAGCGGGGCTCAAGATCGATTTGCGCATGAACACCCGAGCGAAACCGTCCTCCACCGCCCGATGGGTTTCCAAATAACCGAGCTTTTTGTAGATCTCGATGTTCTCGGTCATCCGCTCATGGGTGTAGAGGCGAACAGCAGCGCATCCGGCCTGCCGCGCGAGTTCCTCACAGAACGCCATCAGCAATTTCCCGATGCCCTGGCCTTTGAAACGAGGCAGTACGGCAACGTTGGCCAGCAGCATTTCGTCCCCTTCCTTGCACATCACCAACACGCCAGCCACTACCGAATCCAAGGAAGCGACATAAACGTCGGCGTCCGCGATGAGTTGTCGATAGTCATCAAGCATCGGGCCGGGCTTCTTTCCGATCCTGGCGATGTACGGGGAGTAGGCCTCGCTGACCAATGCAGTGATGGCGTCGGCGTCCGCCACAGCTGCCCGCCGGATGGGTGTCACAGGTTGCAATGCTGGTCTCCTGATGGAATGAGGGGCCTGTCCAGCCAGTGTAAGGGGCTCAAATGGTTTCATGGCGCCGCGCTGAGCTGGATATTGGCCGGAGCAGTATTTCGGCTTTCTCCCCCGAAGCTGGGGGGTATTTCCGGGCTGGAATCGGGTCTCCGCACCCAGCGTCCGATGGGCAGTTGTAGAATCATCCCGAGGGCTGGCTCAGTACGTCGCAACCCTGCTCAGTTCAGGGTTTCCAGCCATAAGCCGGTGTCGATCTTCGACAGTTCGTGCCTGTGATTTCGACACTTCTTCGACACTCTCGTCGCTCTCGTAGGGCTAGCCAACAATCGAAACCATAGCTTCGATACCCGCCTGAAGCACACTGCTAAATATAAAAATAGAAACCATAGTTTCGTTTTACACAGAAAAGGAGTATTGCTCTCCAGAAGTGAAACCATAGTTTCGATTTGGCTTGACCACGCCTTGCTCCCTTCTACAATCGAAACCATAGCTTCGAAACGGATATCCCAAATGGATCAGCACTCGTACGTCCCCATTCGCACACCGGAAGATCTCGGCAAGGTCGTTCGCGAGGTACGGAAAAAGCAGCACATTCGTCAGGAAGACATGGCAATGCTGATTGGTAAAAGCCACGTGCATCTGCGCGATATCGAAAAGGGCAAGCCAACAGTCTCCCTCGGGAGTGTGCTGCAACTGCTCGATGAGCTGGGCATTCGGGTCTATCTGGACGTGCCGAAGCCATGAGGCAGTTGGAAGTCACCATAAACAACGAGCATGTCGGCAGCCTGATCGACCAGAACGGTGTATGGGCGCTCGAGTACTCATCTGACTGGCTGAATAACCCTCGATCATTCGACCTCTCACCCACACTTCCCCGCTCTGCAGGGCGAGTCGTGGATGGCTCTACGGAACGTCCTGTTCAGTGGTTCTTCGACAACCTGCTGCCAGAAGAGCAGGCCCGTCAGTTGCTGGCCAGCGACGCGAAAATCGAGTTTGCAGATGCCTTCGGGCTCCTGGGCTACTACGGTGCTGAATCGGCGGGAGCCATCACGCTTCTGCCAGGATTTGAACCAATACCCGATGGCGGGCTCCAGCCGCTCCCTGACGACATGCTCAGCCAGCGAATCAGGAACCTCCCCCGGGTATCGCTGACCACTGGAGCACCCAAGCGAATGTCGCTGGCAGGCGCCCAACACAAGTTGCCTGTCGTGGTCCTGGACGGCGTGTTGTACGAGCCAATCGGCAGCCGGCCATCAACTCACATCCTCAAGCCGAACCACCCGGAAACAGACCAGTACGACAACAGCGTGGCCAATGAATGGTTCGTTATGTCTGTCGCCCAAATGGCCAGGCTGAATGCTGCCCCCGTAGATCTTCACCGCGTCCCGGAGCCGGTTTATCTGATTGAGCGTTTTGACAGGCAAGTAGTCGACGGCCAACTGAAACGCCTGCATGTCCTGGACGGTTGCCAGTTACTGGGACTGGATCGCCAGTTCAAATACCAACAGGCCTCGATGACGACGCTTCAACACATCGTCAGTCTCTGTCGCCGGAAAGCCGAAGCACGAATCCAGCTATTCAATTGGCTGGTTTTCAACATCCTGGTCGGCAACAACGACGCCCACCTGAAGAACCTCTCTTTTTACGTCACAGCGGACGGCGTTGACCTTACACCTCACTACGACCTGCTCTGCACAGCGATATATACCGCAAGCAAGGAATCGGCCCCCTGGCTGGACGCTGAGCTGGTATGGAAGGTGGAAGGCATGCGAACACACGCCGAAGTGACCAGGGAGCATGTGCTCTACATGGGCAGCCACCTCGGACTACCGAACAGGATTGCCGCCAAGCTGATGGATGAGCTTGTGAAAGCGACCCTGGAAGCTGCCGATCATCTCCTGCAAAGCCTGCCAGAGCACTTCCTTGCCGGTGAGAGATACCTGCTGCGCCGAATTGTTCATGGCGTCATGCGAGACATGGCTGCAAAGCTGCGTACGCCCTGACTCACGAGGAACGCCAAGGCATGAAGACCTAGCCCGTTATCCCCCGGGCTCTGGCCCACCTGAGTGAAGCGACTGAGCAAACCGCACTGGTTTTTTCGACACTCTGGAGCGAGCCCGAAAAGAAAAACCCCTGAAATTCTAAGAATTTCAGTGGTTTAGGCTATTGAGTATGGCGGGAAGATAGGGATTGAACCCTATCCCGCGTATCCCTTCGTCACGGGCTTGCTTGCCCTGCTCGCGCCATTCGAATCGACCGCTATTGCTCAACGACCAGTTCAGGTGCGCCCCTTGCATAGGTAGCAGTCAGGACGTCATGGGCCCCAATTGCCCAGGCGCAGGGTAGCGAGGTCGGCAACCCGACCTCGAAGTGGGCATTTCGGTCAAAGGAAGAAACCATGGATAGAGAAACCTTGGAACTGCTGGAAGATTTGTTCGAGCAAGCGGCACTGGATGTGCTGGCCAACGGCTTCGCGAGAGTCAGCATCCGGCTCCCCAACCCGACCCGCGAGCGAGTCCAGCACGCCGGGGAGTTCCTCCTGGAGCGTGCGGCGGAAAGTTTTCCGGCACTTGATCCCTATGTTTCATCCAATGCGGATGGGACCATCAACCTGGTCCTGGATCGCCGGCGGGCTTAGTCAGTCAGCCAACTCGAAGTCTGGCAACTTGAAGGTCTTTTCGTTCATCTCCTGCGTCGGCCCGTAAAAGCGGATCGCCGGAAGAGGCCGCTTGCCGGACGTTGGAATCCAGTTCGACTCCAGGCCTGTTGACTGACCCAGCCCGACGGTTGGCTATCCATTGGCACGATATGCAAAGTTCCTGACGTGAAATGACAATTTCTCCGGAATCGTCCTCTGCACACTTGGGCCACCTACAACAAGAAATCAATCCGGCCGCCCCGGATGGAGGTCCATATGCGTGACCATCTCGCTTACCTGTTCACGCCCACCCTGCTGGGCATCCTGTTACTGATCGCGCTGCTCGGCGAGCAACCGCCAACGCGTCCCAGCTACGCGAATGGTGTTCCGCTCGTCAGCCTCAGCCAGATTTTTCACTGATCCATCGCCCCTCCGACTGGGCAAGGTCTGGATCAGGCCGTAGGCCAGGTGCCTGCGGCAGCCCCCGGCACTTCGATCATGCACGTCTTCATGTTGCTGCGTCGGAGTGTGTCCGATGGGAATGGCCGATCTGTTGGCGGGCGCCTCAATCTGGCGGTGATGCCGGCCGCCGCTCACGGCAACCTGGCCTACATGCTTGCCCTGTTTCTTGTGGAACGGGGCAGGGCAGAGGAAGCGCTGAACTGGATGGAAAAGGCTGCGGTCGAACTGCCCGGCAACTCGCGCATCCGCTACTACCAGGGGCTGCTGGCTGCACTGCGCAGCGGGCTGGAGCGGTCCCCGAATGATCCCGATCTGCTCTATTTACTGATCTACCTGCATGCCGCGGAAGGCGAGCGAAGCGCGGCGTTCGGTTACGTCAAACGCATGCGTGAAGCGGCGCCGGATGATCCGCGCCTGCAGGCGATCAAGCCGTATTGGCAGCAGCAACAGTGATGCAGGCGGAGGACTTTTCGCGCTGTGGTTTGAAAGTCGCAGGTTCGTCGCCTACATATTCAGGGAGTTCGCGTGTCGTCCAGTGGTGCAGTCGAACGAGTTGTCATGCGTCTATAACAAGCCTCTGCAAAGACCAAGGAACAAAGGAAATGACCAAAAAACTGATGGGTAAAGCGCTGATCTTCGGACTTCTCGGCACCGTTGGTGTGATGGCGCAAGCCGCCGAGGGCAAGGGCGGTGGTTGCGGCTGGGGCAACATGGTGTTCGACGGCCAGCGTGGCCTGGCCCCGCACCTTCTGGCCACCACCACCAACGGCACCTCGGGCAACGCCACCTTCGGCCTGACCTCCGGTACCAACGGCTGCGACTCCAGCGTGACCATCCGCTACGGCGGCCGCTCGCTGTTCGCCATGAACGGCATGCTCGACAACATCGCCGAAGACATGGCCCAGGGCCAGGGCGAGGCGCTGGATGCCTATGCCACCCTGCTGGGTATCGAACAGGGTGACCGTGCCCACTTCGCCCAGGTCGCCCAGGCGAACTTCTCCAATATCTTCGTCGCGCCTGACACGACCGGTGATCAGGTGCTCGCCAACACCCTGGACGTGATGAGCCGCGACCAGCAACTGGCCCGCTACGTCAAACAGCCGAGCTGATACCACGTACAAGCAAAATGCCCTCTTCGGAGGGCATTTTTTTGGGTGGCGGAATAACTGTAGGAGCGAGCTCCGCTCGCGAAAAGCGGCGTTCCGTTGGGCCTCGTTCCTCGGACCAACCTACGGCAGGACGGCGTCCTGCTTGGCGCTAGAAGTGGTAAGCCCCGGAAACGATCACGGCGTACGGGTGCTCGGTTTCACCTACGACGCGCCCGCGCACGGCCGAGGGGCCGGTATCCACGGGTGATTTGCCGAAGTTCACCAGGTGCAGGTCGAATTCGACGGCCTTGCCATTGCGGTAATCGACCTGCACCCCGGCGCCCACGCCCCACATCCGGTCCAGTGGCATGGCCAGCGTGCGCTTGCTGTCGTCGACCGGCGCCTGGACGTAGAAGGTGTCGAGCGTGTAGCGAAGTCCGCCGTTGGCGGGAAAACCGTATCCCAGGGTGCCTGCCCAGAAGTTGTTGAAACCGCTGTCCTCCACGTCGAGGGTTTCGCCGTCCAGCGATATCGAGTTGGCCCCGAACCGGGAAAACTCGACCCACGCGATGTCGGCAACGATGAAGGCCCCCGAATCCAGTTCGTGGTAAACGCCACCGATGATGCGCTGTGGCATGACCTGTTCGACCTCGATCTCGTCGCTCAGGATGCCCCGTTCGAGCAAACCGCCAATCACCGGGCCGGTGTTGCGGAACTTGAGGTCGCCATCGATATCGGTTTTGGACTCGCTCGTGTAGACCAGGCCGAAGCGTGTCTTCTCAGTCATTTCCCAGAGCAGCGAGAGGCTGAAGTTGGTGCCGACGCCGTCGAGGTCGGCCTCGAGCTTTCCATCGGCGGCACCTGGCACCAACGTGTTGATGGCAACTTCAGACTGTGAAGCGATGTAGTTGATGCCCACTGACGCACCGACCGACCATTGCTCGTTGATTCGCCAGGAAAGCGCCGGCGTCACGGCGACATAGACCAGCGAATAGCTGTCGGTGTAGTAGCGGCCGGCCCAGTCCGAACCGTATTCCGAACCGAACCCGGAGGGAATGGTGAGCGAGATCCCGGCATGCAGAGAATCGGTGAGCGGCCTCACGTAGTAGGCCTGGGGCACCATGACTGGGTTGAGATCGTTGTCCGGGTCTCCGCCGCTGGTGGTGGTCTGTCCCTCATCCACCTCGAACTTGCCCAGCCCGGTCGCCTGCAACAGGCTGATCGTCGCGGTGGGCTTATCCAGCCGCGCCATGCCGGCTGGGTTGTCACTGGCGGTTTCCGCGCTGTCGGCGCTGGCCGCGATACCGGCAAAACCCGCCGAACCGGCAACAACCGGCGATGTGCCCAGGCACGCCAGCATGCCGGATAACACCCGAAGCGATGTCGCTCGCATGGAAGTTCCCCCTGATCGACCAAGATGTGGCGTATTACCCGATGCTGAATGCCCCCAAAGGATCATAGACGCTGGATCAGGCTTGCCCTGCGCAGCGTCGCGTCGCCAGCGGGTCTACCATCTTTTCCAGACACAACACTCACCGACACCCTGGAGGCCTGCGCATGACTGACCGTTACTCCTGGACCCGAGAGATAGCAGAGGACCGGGCAGTTGCCGGAGCCGCCTTGATTCCGGTCGAGTTGCGGGAGATGATCGACGGCCTGGATACCGGCGCGATCAAACCCTTCTATGCCGCCGTAGCCAATCTCGCCTTCTCGGCCGCTGACCAGTGCGACGAGTACGACGGCTACTGCATCGGCCTGATCGACGCCGCCTACCAGCGAGGTGAGTTAGGGCCAGTGGAGCACGATGAACTGCGGGCGTTCATCGTGTCTCTCTGTACAGCCGTTCGCCAGGGCAAGCCGCCAGCGTAGCGCGAAGCGATCTGGCAGGTGTTGTGGGGGCGATTTCAATCGCGATTGGCCGGCGAAGCTGGCCCGTAGGGTGGATGACGCTCTTTTCATCCACCGACCCACGGTAGCCAAGTCTCAATACCGCAACGTTGGGCCTCGTTCCTCGGACCAACCTACGGCAGGACGGCGTTCTGCTTGGCGAATGAATTCGCCCCTACAGGAATACCCTGCGTGGGGAACTGTTGTGGGGGCGATTTCAATCGCGATTGGCCGGCGAAG
>NZ_SSOM01000020.1 GCF_029871235.1 Pseudomonas sp. BN411 | reverse complement strand
TCCAGCACGCCGGGGAACGGGTTGTTGATTTCCGAGCTCCAGCAGCGGCCGCTGGAGGTGTTGATGATGCCGGCCAGGACTTTCGCGTCCATGCCCAGGGCAACGCCCAGCGCCATGGCTTCGGCGACGCCGACCATGGAGATGCCTAGCAGCATGTTGTTGGCGATCTTGGCCACCTGGCCGTTGCCTGTGTCACCACAGTAGACGATGTTCTTGCCCATGGCGGCGAGCAGCAGGTGGGCCTCGTCGAAGGCGCTGACGGTGCCGCCGACCATGAAAGTCAGGGTGCCAGCCGCCGCGCCACCTGTGCCACCGGAAACCGGCGCGTCGAGCATGGGATTGCCCTGGGAGGCGGCGGCTTTGGCCACTTCGCGGGCGCTGAGCGGGTCGATGGTCGAGCTGTCGATCAGCAGCACGCCCGGCTGGACGTTGGCCAATAGGCCTTCGGCGCCCAGGTAGACATCCTTCACGTGGGCCGCGGTGGGCAGCATGGTGATGATCGCGGCGACGCCATCGCGGGCCAGCTCCGCCGGGCTGTTGGAGGTGCGGGCGCCGAGCTCTACGAGTGCGGCGGTCGCCAGCGGCGAGGGGTCGAATACGGTGAGGGTGTGGCCGGCCTTGAGCAGGTTGCGGGCCATGGGGCCGCCCATGTTGCCGAGGCCAAGGAATCCGATATGCATGTTGGCGTCCTCTTGAGGTAGGGCCAGAAATTTCAGCGGTGAATGAAGTGGGGAGTACGCTTTTCAACGAAGGCACTCATGCCTTCCCTTTGATCTGCGTTGGCAAAAGTGGAGTGGAATACTCGACGCTCGAACCGGATACCTTCCGCCAAGCTGCCTTCGAAGGCGCGATTAACTGACTCCTTGATCAGCATGGCTGCCGGCATAGATTTCTCTGCTATGGCTGCAGCGCTTTTCAGCGTTTCCTCGAGGAGGAGCTCAACCGGCAGTACGCGTGCAACCAAGCCGGCGCGCTCTGCCTCCTGGGCATCCATTTGTCGACCACTTAGGCACATCTCCATGGCCTTGGCCTTGCCAATGGCACGAGCCAAGCGTTGGGTTCCGCCGATCCCGGGTAAAACACCAAGGGTGATCTCTGGCAGGGCAAAACGAGCGTTGTCAGCGGCGTAGATGAAGTCGCACATCAGCGCCAGCTCGCAGCCGCCACCCAGCGCATAGCCAGCAACAGCGGCGATCAGGGGTTTGCGTCGGGCTGCAATGCGATCTGCTGCAGAAAAGAAGTCATCAAGGAACACTTGCGGATAGGCCATGTCGACCATTTCCTTGATGTCGGCGCCGGCCGCGAAGGCCTTGGAAGAACCGGTAATCACCATGCAACCGACGTTGGGATCGCGATCCAGGCCGTCTAGTGCCCGGTTGATTTCGTCTATCAGATTGACGTTTAACGCATTGAGCGCTTTGGGTCGGTTTAATGTAATCAGGCCAACGCGGCCATGGACTTCAACAAGTAGAGATTCGAATGCCATTTAGAGGTCTCCTTAATCAGGGGCGGTTCATAGCCCGCCCCTGAAGCCTCACTTGAGGGTAATGGTTGTGTTCACTGCGCCGCCGACATCGCTCTCGTCGAACCAGCGCTGGGTGATGGTCTTGGTCTGGGTGTAGAACAGCACCACTTGCTTGCCGTAGGGGCCGAGGTCGCCGAGCTTGGAGGCGCGGGAGCCGCTGAAGGAGAACAGCGGGACCGGCACCGGAATCGGTACGTTGATGCCGACCTGACCCACGTCGATCTCTTCCTGGAAGTGGCGTGCGGCGGCGCCGGAGCGGGTGAAGAGCGCGGTGCCGTTGCCGTTCGGGTTGGCATTGATGAAGGAGATGGCCTCGTCCAGGGAGGCGGCGTTCACCACGCAGAGCACCGGCCCGAAGATCTCCTCGCGGTAGATGGTCATCGACGGGGTAACGCCGGAGAAGATGGTCGGGCCGACGAAGTTGCCTTCCAGATAACCGGGTACGCTCGGGTTGCGGCCGTCCAGGACCAGCTTGGCGCCTTCCTCGATGCCGGTGGCAATCAGGCCGCTGATGCGGTCCAACGCCGCGCAGGACACCACCGGGCCGATATCGGTACCCGGCTCGACGCCGGCATTGACCTTGAGGGTCGTGGCCTTTTCCACCAGGTCCGGCAGCCAGGTCTGCGCCTCGCCTACCAGGATTACGACCGGCAGGGCCATGCAGCGCTGGCCGGCGGCGCCGAAGGAGGCACCCAGCAGGTTGTTCAGGGTCTGCTGCTTGTTCGCGTCGGGCAGGACGATGGCGTGGTTCTTGGCGCCCATCATGCATTGCGCGCGCTTGCCGTTCAGGGTGGCGCGGTTGTAGACGTGGGTGCCCACCTTGGTGGAGCCGACGAAGGACACGGCCTTAATGTCCGGGTGGTCGCAGATCAGGTTTACCGCATCGACGCCGCCGTGGATCACGTTCAGCACGCCTTTCGGGATGCCGGCTTCCAGCGCCAGCTCGACCAGGCGCATGGTCACCAGCGGGTCCTGCTCGGAGGGCTTGAGGACGAAGGTGTTACCGCAGGCGATGGCCATGGGGAACATCCACAGTGGGATCATCGCCGGGAAGTTGAACGGGGTGATGCCGGCGCACACGCCGATCGGTTGCAGCAGGGTGTAGGTGTCCACGCCGTTGGCGACGTTGTTGGCCAGTTCGCCCATCTGCAGGGTGCCGATGTTGGCGGCGTGTTCTACCACCTCCAGGCCACGAAAGACGTCGCCCTCGGCGTCCGGCAGGGTCTTGCCCTGTTCGGCGGTGAGTAGGGCGGCCAGCTCCTTGATGTTCTCGCGGATCAGCTGCTGGTACTTGAGGAAGATGCGAGCGCGGGCGCCGATCGGGGTCTTGCGCCAGGTCTTGAAGGCGTCCTGGGCGGCGGCGACGGCGGCGTTCATCTCGTCCTGGGTGGCGAAGGGCACGCGGGCCAGGACTTCCTGGGTGGCTGGGTTGACTACGTCACGCCACTGGGTGGTTTTCGATTCGACAAATTCGCCGTTGATTAAGAGCTTTACTTTAGGAGTTGAAGCGCCCATGTATATTTTCCTGTGGGTGGTTTATAAAGAGGTTGATTGATCACTCTTACAGTCAGGTTTGACTTCGTGTACTTGGTAGAGAAGGGGCTAGGTAAAAGGGGGCGGTGAAACCGAGTAGACAGGTAAGTTGTCGATATCGATATGGCGATGAGATTCGGCGATCGGCAGTACTTGTGAGCGAAGGCTATAGTGATTGAGCTTTCCAAGGTACGGAGACGTGACGAAGTTTTCTCGGTGAAGCAAGCCTAAAAGGCGCAGAGTGATCCTGGACAGGTATGGAAACTTACAACCAAAAGTCAGCAGTTGTTGCTCGTGAATGGAGGAGACCGTGCCTATCAGACGACCGATGATCTCATCTGCATAGGCGGCGAAGGCAGCCAAGGTGCCTTGCAAAGGAATGGTGAGTTTTTTGAGGAATAGGGCAGCATCGGTGCCGTAAAGAAGGAATTCGTGCCATCCAATAGTCGTACCCTCCATGCTGGGAAGGCCATCGCCGCGGTATTGCATTGGATTACTTTGGGCACGATTAAGAGCTACGTCGCTCATGGCTGGTTCTCTTGTTGTTTTGCGTGGCCGGTACGTCATTCATTGGCGAGCTAGTTGAATCGAGTATAGGGATGCAGGCATTTAGGATGAAATAAGCAAAAAAACCTGTGCGATGTGCATTAAAAAATACCCTATCTAAAAATGCCGGTTTGGTGGTTCGATGCTATCCCTAAGCATGTGATGCGCTTAGATTGAAGGCCGCAGTCGATGTGAAGAGTGAGTTTTGAGATTGCGCAGCCAAGTGCTGCTGTTTTTGGGTGTTGGAGCGGAGGGCGTGCACTTTCGTCTGATAATTTTGCGACATATGTAGTTTGTCTAGATGATTTGTTGTATAGGGTGCGTTTTTTTGCGCTAATAAAGCCGCTAGTGTTGCTGTGATGCTTGGGTTGCCTTTTAGTACAATTCTTACTGCTTCGGAATGTGTTGCCCGTAAGAGGTGTTTTAATTGTTATTCTGCGTGGCAAGCATTTCAGCCGCCTGTTGAGTGGCCTCGCTTGTTCGTGTGGCAAGTTTGCGGACTTCATCGGCAACTACTGCAAATCCTCGTCCAGCCTCACCAGCACGTGCGGCCTCAATTGCCGCATTGAGGGCGAGTAGATTTGTGCGGCTAGCGATGGCTTGGATGGCACCGACAATCTCGGTAAGCTTACTTAGATTTCGTTCTATGAGTTTACCCTGCAGCTCCCGCTCCTCACGCAATTGTTCCTCTTGGTACTGGGAGTGCATGTCTACCAACGCGCCTGCTATCCGGAGTGGCTTTCCGTCAGTGCTTCGTAGTGTCTTGCACCGGGAGCTGAACCAGCGATATTCGCCGCTTTTCAATTTTATTCGGTAGGTCGCCTCAAACGGGGTGCCACCGCTGCTGTCGTTTATGTGTGCGCCAAACAAATCGGACACATTTTGTCTGTCGTCTGGATGGATGCGAGAAACCCAGCTTTCGAGAACATTGGGAAATTCATCTGGATCTTCGAAACCAAGCATTT
Organism: Pseudomonas sp. BN411; assembly: GCF_029871235.1. Lineage (GTDB taxonomy): Bacteria > Pseudomonadota > Gammaproteobacteria > Pseudomonadales > Pseudomonadaceae > Metapseudomonas. The sequence goes on along the minus strand of NZ_SSOM01000020.1, from coordinate 16,297 downwards.
GAAGGAATTGTTGCGACCACCATAGGGGATTGTGAGGATTCAGTGGGTTGCCGCCTATCACCTCCATATCCCAGAGACCGTCGCTGATTATCTCCCTGGCAATCTCGAATCGCTCAAGCGTCCGCTCCAGTTCGTAATCCCGATCGCGCTGTACTTGTACGTCACGTATAGTGCCGGCCATGCGTATCAGTACATCTTTCGCGTCACGCCAGGCCCTTGCGTTTACTTCAACGTTGACATAATCGCCTGCGGCATTACGTAGTCGGTATTCAGTGCGAAAAGTAACGTCGTCTCGGCCTTCTTTTAGATATTTGCTCAATGCATCCGTTGTAGGTTTCAGGTCGGCAGGATGTATGCGCTGAATCCAAGTTCCTAGTTGCACGGATAGATCATTTTCGTCATCCAGTCCAAGTAATGAGCGAAACCGTGTTGAGCACCAAAGGGAGTTATTTGGATTTACGGGGTCTCCATTTTTCACCGGAAGATCCCAAAGTCCTTCGTTGCTGGCTAGGCTAATTAGTTCAATGCGTTGATCGACATGAAGTTTTTCGTTCGTGGTAGTGGTTCGCTGCTGAGTTAACGAAACTATCTGGCTGGCGAGGGCAGTCTGTTGTTGCTGCTTATGATCTTGCGCTTGCACATGTTCGCGCAATGCGCGGTAAGCACGCTTAACTAGGGGGGGCGCAGTTAAATTCTCTTCTGGTGCGTTGGGTTTGGAGTGTCCTTCCAACGCATCAATTAGATGCATAAGGCATTCAGTTGTAGCTCTGCGGCTTTTCGATGTCAGCATGTGAGCGCCCGTTGCAATTAAGGGTGGTCGTCTTGTGTCTGCTAAATAAAAATGACTAAATTGTATCTTTTAAAAAATCAGTGTCGTGTCAAGCAAGCCAAAAAGCTCACGCCAATGGCGCGCGGCAGCTTCTTTGTTGAATTCTTGAAAGTCAGGTACGGCGAAGCCGTGTAGTGCCCCTGCATAGGTTTCACATCGGTGATCGACGCCCGCATCTAACAGCGCTTTCTCCAGACGCCTCGCCATTTGTGGTGAGTAGTAGTCGTCTCTATCGGCACTGGCGACATAGACTCGCGCCTTGATTGATGGCGCCAGTAAATGAGGGCTGGTTTCAGCATCCGTAGCAAGATTGCCTCCATGGAAGCTCGCAGCAGCCAAAATTCGATCCGGATATGTGCCTGCAATGGAGAGAGAAATGCCACCACCCATGCAATATCCGGTTGTCCCAATATTGGGACTAGCAACATCGGTGCGGGTGTCCAAGTAGTCTATGAATGCCTGCGTATCTTGTGCCGCCTTGTGATTGTCCGTTGAGGCGAGTAGGTGGCCGATTGCGCCCATGACATCGAGGCTTCTGAAAATCTCTGCAGGCGCCAATGGCCCATAGCGGCCAGCTCGATAGAACAGGTCAGGTAGTAATACGACATAGCCGCCTTGTGCGAGCTGCCTAGCCATTTGGAACAATGTGGGACGGATGCCAAAGCCATCCATGCAAAAAATCACGGCGGGCCATGGGCCCTGACCCTCTGGCTTGAAGATGTGCGCCTGGCACTTGCCATCGTGTGTTTCTATTGAAACCTGTTCGTGATTCAAGGCGATGCGACCCTTGTTGTTATTTGATTGTCTGCATTCGAATCCGACCAACGCCAATTAACGCGTTGGTTCCAGGAATAGTGCCTTTAGCGAGATTTTAAGGTACTGCCGGAGAGCTGGATCAAATTGCTCGGGCAGGTTCGCTTACCATTCCGTTGAAGAGCTTTGCGACGACGGCCGCGTGTGGAGCCTTCGTCGAGCACCCTAGCATCGACGTTCCTTTCCGGTCAACGGTGGTGTTGACAGGTGGCGCGTGTCGAAGGGAAGTGAACTCCGATCATTGTCGGTGCCGGATGTGGGGCGAAGCAGGCAGTCGATGGGGCCATTTCTTCGCATTTGCGTTGTACAAGGGCCATCGCTACTCCGCGGCAACAGCTGTAGGCGATCTTGCTGTTCTTCGAACTGCTCGGCGAGTGGTGCTAACGGTTCGCGTCAGTGGCTATGGACATGAACACCGCCTTCGATATGGAAGTGAAATGGCATTGCCCACGCGCGGAGGTGGTATGCGACCTGTTCATGTCTTCGCCCGCCATGGCCGTGAGGTGCTCGACCGGATCCGCGTTGATCAGGCCAATGCCCTGTGCCATGACAAGCCGGCGCACCTAGTGGTCAAGGGCGACCGCTAGTTGCCGCTGCGCAATAAAAGACAACCAGGCTGCGCTGGTCGGCGTGAAGCGCATCTTGAAACCGGAATGCTGTGCCAGACACTCCTTAAGAGGGTGCAGACAAAATCAAGTAATCCATTGGCTCCTACCCGGGGCGAGCCGATGACCAAGGCTGGACGACCGTCGACAATTTCCGCGGAGAAACACCCACTTCTCCTTCAACTGGCCCTGTCACACAAGCTTTCCTGTCAGGCTGAGCCAATGGAGCTTTTCCAGGCGGCTATCGGGATCGCCAGTCACTCCACGACTTTTGAGGCCGTGCTGAAGTTAGCGGGATGGGGGCGGGGCAAGCCCAAGCTCAGGCGTGAGTTCGAGCCACTGCCGCCATGCCGTTCGCGACGGCAAGATCCTGGTATCGACCAGTTTTAATACAATTGGAGTTACTGGTCGTGCTATGTAAGCGCTTAATCCATGATGAAAGTGTGCGAGTGCAATCAAAAGTAAGAACTATCCAGATGTTCCAGGGGTCCATTTAAAGTTATTGGATCTTATTTAAAAACAACGCGTTAAGGACTAAATCCACCATTTTCTCTTGTAATGCTGGGTAACTTTCATGCTCTTCATTTTTTTTGATTGATGTAAAGCAGGCTGTTCCCAGTGTGCCTATCCATAATAATTGAACTGCTTCATGAGCGGGGCAATTCAGGACACCTTCTTCATATAGCCGCGATAGGTCGTTCTCTACCGTCCGCAGCGTTTCCGCAACGGTAGCCGGAGGCTCGCCGGCTAGGATCTGTTGGATAACTATCCTGCACATAAGTGGCTCTTGATGAGCAAAGTGATTAAAAGCGCCCCAGCCGTTTCTCAACCCCTGCTGGGGGCCGCGCTCCTTCGCTCCCTGTTGATAGGCTTCGGCTACTTGCACATAGGTTTCATCAATGGCAGCCCGGTGCAGCCCTGTCAGATCGCCGAAGTAATGATAGATCGTTGGTGCGCCGACCCCTGCCAGGGCGCAGATTGCGCGAGAGCTTGCCCCCTCGCGTCCCTCTGTACTCAGTAGGTGCCGAGCTACCTGCAGCAAGCGCTTCTTCACTTCGAGGGTGTCACTGAGGCGATCCTTAATGCTGGGAGAAACCATCGATTTCATCTGATTAACCTGTGCATAAAATTCAATAAATCCCTGAGCCGATTTGGGTTAATCCTGGTGGGCAAAAGGTATCGTTAGGGCTCTTCCTCCTCGCTCCCGCTCGTGTGGTATTCGGCATCAGGAACGATCTAGGAACGCCAGGGATCCAGCTTAGCGAATGTTGGGGTGACAAGCATTAAAAAGCAATCAACGCGATGGTTGACTGATCAGTATAACGCCGTTATAGTCGCCTCTGCTGGCACCTGCCCGCAGACACAGGCTAATGCCTCCCTTGCCTATTACCCATCTAGAGGAGACAACAATTATGGCAATGGAAACTGGTTTGATCTTTCATCCCTACATGCGTCCTGGCCGGACAGCCAAGCAGACCTTTGATTGGGGCATCCAGAGTGCCGTGCAGGCGGACAGCGTCGGTATCGATTCAATGATGATCTCCGAGCACGCCTCGCAAATATGGGAGAACATCCCCAACCCTGAACTTTTAATCGCCGCTGCAGCCTTGCAAACCAAGAACATTAAGTTCGGGCCTATGGCCCACCTGCTGCCGCATCAGCATCCAGCAAAACTAGCGACCATGATCGGCTGGTTGTCACGCATTCTGGAAGGCCGTTACTTCCTCGGTATTGGTGCTGGCGCCTATCCGCAAGCCTCCTACATGCACGGAATTCGCAACGCCGGCCAGTCCAACACGGCTAGCGGTGGAGACGAAACCAAGGACCTGAACGACATGGTGCGAGAGTCACTGTTCATCATGGAGAAGATCTGGAAGCGTGAGCCGTTCTTCTATGAAGGTAAGTATTGGGATGCGGGGTATCCGGAAGAGCTTGAAGGTGCCGAGGGTGATGAACAGCATAAGCTGGCGGATTTCAGTCCTTGGGGGGGAAAGGCACCTGAGATCGCGGTAACCGGTTTCAGCTACAACTCGCCGTCCATGCGTCTGGCCGGTGAGCGCAACTTCAAGCCGGTTTCGATCTTTTCTGGTCTTGATGCACTGAAGAGACACTGGGAAGTCTATTCCGAAGCGGCCATTAAAGCGGGCCATACCCCGGACCGTTCGCGTCATGCGGTATCCCACACTGTGTTTTGTGCTGAAACCGACAAGGAAGCCAAGCGTTTGGTGATGGAAGGACCGATCGGCTACTGCTTCCAGCACTACCTGATCCCCATCTGGCGTCGTTTCGGCATGATGGATGGGTATGCCAAGGATGCAGGTATCGATCCGGCTAATGCTGATCTTGAATTCTTGGTGGATCACGTCTTCCTGGTCGGTTCGCCCGATACCGTGAAGGAGAAGATCAATGCGCTGTTTGAAGCAACAGGTGGTTGGGGAACGCTACAGGTAGAAGCGCATGATTACTATGATGATCCGGCGCCCTGGTTTCAGTCGCTAGAGTTGATCGCTAAAGAGGTCGCTCCCAAGATTGCGCTTCCTAATCGCTGAATCTAGCGCTAGCAATCTAATCTAATCGTGCCCCCTGAGGCTTCGCCCAGGGGGCTTTTCGATTTGATGTGCTGAGAGTTAGGAGCTACTTACTGCCGCTCGAATGGTGGGCAATATATTTATATAAAAATAATCCATTTTACAGAGATAAGCTTTGCTTTCGAGCCAATTACCACTTCTTCCGATTCTTCGGTTTAAGGGGGGTAACGTCCCGTTTTCAAGCGACTGGATTATCACTTCTCAAATTACTTCCATTTAGAGTGCTCCAGCCAATCTCCGAAAGCTTCCGCAGGCATTGGCGCTCCTATGTAGTAACCTTGAACTACATCGCATCCCATCTTCACGAGACGCTCCCAAGCCTCTTGGTTTTCAACGCCCTCAGCAATTACCTCTAAATTCAATCTGTGCGCTAACTCAATCGTAGAGTGAACAATAGCAGCCGCCTTCGGGTGCTCGGCCATTTGCTTAACGAAAGACTGATCTATCTTAATTGCATCTATCGGCAGATTTTGTAGGTAGCTCAAGCTGGAATAGCCAATTCCAAAATCATCGACAGCAATCTGAGCCCCTGTTCCTTTCAATTTCCGCAGTGTTTCTAGCGCATTAGCTGGGTCCTCCATGAGCGCACTTTCAGTAACCTCAAACTGTATCCAATTCGATTTCGCCCCCCAAGTCGCCATCAAACCTTCGATCTTGGTGACTAGCCTGGTGTCGCATAAGTCTTGCGCCGAAAGATTTATGGAAAGCGGAATGTTTAAACCTGACTCATTCCATGCAAAGCATTGTCTAAATGCAGCTTCGAGAACCCAAAAGGTGAGTGTAGTAATCAGTCCGGTGAATTCAGCAAGTGTCACAAACTCGCTGGGAGGCACCATGCCCCGAACCGGATGCCGCCAACGCACTAGTGCCTCAGCTCCACATAGATACGAGCAAGCTAAACTGAATTTAGGCTGGCAATAGAGTATTAGCTGGCCAAGCTTGATCGCTTCACGCAAGTCCGACGTCAGTAATAACCGGTTGGTGCATGCCTCATCAAGGCTATGCGCGAATACCACATAGTCGCGTCCTGTGCGCCTCGCCTCGGACATAGCAGCTCGTGCATGCCTAAATAATGCATCCGGCTCAACACCATGGCCGGGGAACAACGCAATTCCTATCGTCACCCTTGTATAGTGGGTTAGCCCAGAAGAGTCAGGCGCACAATGAAATAATGCATTAAGCTTTTGCGCCATTTGAATAGCGCATTCTGCGTCCGCATGAGGATAAAGAATAGCAAATTCGGCCTCGCCTACGCGAGAAACAAATCCACTCGAGAGTATTGTCGCGCAGAGCTGGTTGGCAATCTCCTGTAGTAACTTGTCTCCCTGTATGTGTCCAAAGGTGTCCTTGATTTCGTGGTAATTTTTGGCCTTTAGAAGCAATACTGCGAGCGGGCGATTTTTCTCTCTGAACTCTATAATGGCTGACTTGATTTTTTCATAAAACATCTCTCGATTAGGTAGTCCGGTAAGTGAGTCGTAGTAAGCCATTTGATGAATTTTTTTTTCTGCAGCTTGATGCTTTGCACGTATGCGCAAATTTTCTATCCCGAACGCCAGATCATCAGCCAACTCGCCTAACAAAGAAACTTCAGACTCATCAAATACTTCAGGTTCGGTAGCAGTGATGCACAGAGATCCTACGACAACTGAATCTACCCGCAATGGAAAGGCAGTAACCGATCCATAACCAAGACGAACCATGTCTTCGCGCCATTTAGCGTGGTCAGGGTCGGTAAGAAGATTGCGGCCGACACAGGCTTTACCTGTAATGACAGCGATAGCTGCGGCTCCTCCCCTTTCTGGATTTGCCCACGAAAGCGAAATGCTTTTAAAAAATTCAGCCTCCTGAAGGCTATGTGAAGAGCTGAGTGCATACGCCATATGAACTAGGGGATAGCCATCGTCGTTTAGCGCACTCCAAACACCGGCATAGCGATAATAGCCTTTTCCTACTATTACGCGGCACATGCCGCTCAGTAGTTCTTGCTCATTTGAGCAGCGCAGAAGCATACGATTGCCTGCACTAAGGGTCTCGAGCGTTCGGTTAAGTCGCTCCAACTCCCGAAGACTGCAGCCTGCCTCCGCTGCCACTGAGGCACCATCTGCGCGAGTGTCTTTGCTAGGGGTAGCCATTAGAGATTGACCCTAAGGGAATACACTCAGCTTAGACCCGTATGTAGCCCCTGCTACGTATCGATCGGCCGCCGCTCGTCATCAGCTTTCATTGCATCCGCAAAGACCTGGACTGAAGCAAGAGGCGGATACGTTCGAGGTAGGCTTGATGCAGGCCACTCAAGTCATTTTCCGGGTAGCCATCCGCGTCACGATCAATCTTCTTGTGACAGCTTGGGCAGAGGAGCATGAGGTTGGCGCTGTCGTTGGTGAGCCCCTGCGCCTTTGCTTCGTCATGGTCCTTACGCCCCCGCGGACCTTGGGGGCTGGCCGGTAGGATGTGGGCTACCTCGCCCCACTTCATTGGCTTGCCTGCGCGGTAGTCGAATGTGAGATCGGTGCCGCATAGCTCGCAGTGACCGGCAGCCTGAGTCCAGACGATTCGTTTCGTTTCGTCGTTGGTGTCGTACCGCCCATTTGGGGGCTTGGTCTTTCGTTGTTTGTCCAATTCGGCGTACCCCCTGGTACATCGATGATCCTGGCTTGTGATAGCCAGGCGGAATCAAACTGAGGTTGTAAGTTACACGGGAAGGTGACGGCTGCTTTTCCCCCAAGCCGGAACTGTCCCGCCAGTAAAAAGGGCCAGCGAGCAATGCTCGCCGGCCCTGTTGTTTACTCTTTGCTGCCCTCTATTCCTTCGGGGCCAATGGTCTCGACCTAACAGCGAAAGCCAGCCTTGGATGGCTGTCGCCGCTGCCTCCCCTGGCAGCGGCTATGCACCGTCTCGGTGCATTCGTTTCAACATTCAGTGAAAAAGTTTCAGTGTTTGTTGAAAAACTACGCGAGATAGCTTTGATCCCAGCTCAGTGCGCCGTAGGTCTAGTACTCGATGACGCGAGTTTCGAAGAAGTTCTTCTCTTTCTGGCCCGATTCTGTCCAGCCTTCTCATGGGTGAGCATCTCACTGACCTGGTCCTTGGCAAGCTCGATGGCCTCTGCGTTTAATTTGATTCCGTTACCAATCGGCCGTCAAAAGCAAGCCACCAACAGCTGCCGGTAGTGCTGCGAGAAGCTGATTTGATAGCTTGGCTCAGCGGCGAAATCACCCAACGAGGAGATGCCTACCGAACCTGTCCCAAGACCCTGCCCACTCTCAGTACCACTGCTGCCATCGACATAGTTAGCGGTAGCCAGCCCGCCAGACGTAATGCCGGGTGTAGAAGTAGGCGTATGAACCTGACTCAGCACCGCCAGATCATCCGGTAGATCATCTGCAATGCGCTCCGCAAAGCGCTGGAGCGTGGGCTCCGCGAGCATGAATAGCCAGGCCTTGTCATCGGGCTCGCCTATACGCCGCAGCACCCGTCCCAACACTTGCCGGTAGTGCAGCTCGGTTCGGATGCGGCTGAGGTAGCAGCACACCTGCAAGCGGGGGATGTCTGTGCCTTCGCTGATCATTCCCACGGCGACGATCCAACGGCAGTCGCTGTGCTTGAAGTTATTGATCACCTGCTGGGCATCCGGGGTTCGGTTGGTTACGACCCGGCAACTTTCTCCCCTGGATTTTAGGGTCTGGGCAATCTGATGGGCATGCTCGATATCGGTGGCGACCACCAGGCCAGCAGCATCCGGCTTGATTCGGCGAAGCTCATCCAACCTTTCGCATCCCAGGCCGAGCAGTTGATCGATCACCTCGTCATGGCGAAGCAGGTCTTCATAGGTGACGGGGGATTCCTCCAATAGCTTGACAATGCTGGGAAAGTGCCTGGCGAGGCTCTCGGCCCCCAACTCTTCCGTAAGCTTCACCTTCTGGTTGTCGAGGAGGACGATGCGAGGCGAACGGCACACCCCGTCCGCAATGGCCTCCTTCAAGCCATAGCGATAGTCACAGATCAGGTGCCCCTCGGGAGAGGAGTATCGCGCGAGGGCAATAGCACGGTCGTCCGAGCGCCATGGAGTGCCGGAAAGGGCCAGGGTGAAAGCGGCACGATCCTGGATCCGTTGCAGGATCTGCTGTCCCCAGGCGTTGCTCAGGAGCGGATCATGACCGGCGCAATGGTGGATTTCGTCGAAGACGACAAATACGCGGTAGTCGTCGAGGAGGCGCCAGAATGCCTCGTCTCGGTACTCCATGGCTTGGTAGGTGTACGCGCCACCCAAAGCGCCAAGCAAGCCGTCCAAGCGTCCGCCAAGCACCGATGAAAAGGTCGAGCGAAAGCCGTCCACCACCTGGCACGACGGAGCAAAGCAGAGCACCAGATCGATCAAGCCTTGCTCCCGCAGGCGCCGGGCCAGCTCCGCTGCCATGCGAGTTTTGCCGGCGCCCGGTGTTGCCTGGCAGAAGAAATGCGGCGTGGAAATGAAGTGCTCGAGCGCCGTTTCAATACAGCGACGCTGCCAATTTCTCAGGGATGACGTCATCGCGAAGTAGTAAGTGTCTTGAGCGTCTTCTCGACGGCACGGAGGTGTCCCAAGAGGCGCGAGCTGCGGTCCATGGCTTCCAAATACTCGCCTTCGACCTTTTCCCGCAGATCCGGCATGTCATCAAGTAACTGCTTGAATCGCTCCGCCTCGCCCATGGCGGACAGGAAGTCGAGCCGGATCTCCTTGAGGAGCGTTTCCAGGTGCTGCTCCGCGTCGAATGAAGGTCTAGGCGGCTCAAGCACTGGCGGCGCCTGCCTTGGTTCGCTGAGGCTATTCTCGAACCCGTTGTCTACTAGCTCGAGTTGCAAATGTGCCGGGATTGGTTGCAGGTGGTAGACCTGCCCGCGCGTGCGGCGCTCTTCGTCAAGCACGAGCCAGCCTACCCGCAGCATTCGGCGGATCTGCTTATACACATATCGGCGCACATTGCCGAGACGAAAGGTCATGCCCTCCAAGCGCTTGGCATAGGCATCCCGCAGGTCACGAGTCGTGAATTGCGTGCGCCCTTCCTCCTGAAGCAGCTGATACAGCCGCCTATCGAAGATGAACGAGGCAGATCTCATGCGGGCACCCACGGGGTCGTAGCGTAAAAATGCGGATTATAGTCCGTGGTTTGTGCGTCGGCAAACGCAGGATAGTGCCGCCTCAAGTGGAGTTGAGGCGGTCATGGATCAGTTGGCGAAAGCGTTGGGGACACGCATTCGGACGCAGAGAAAGTCCTGCCGGATTTCCCAGGACGCATTGGCACTGGCCTGCAGCATTGACCGCAGCTATATGGGACGCATCGAGCGTGGTGAAGTGAATATCACCGTCGAGAAGCTATACCGTATCGCCAGCGTGCTGGCGTGCGATCCAGCCACTCTTCTGCCTCAGGTGACAGAACTGCAGGCCAACTAATCGTTACGGGAATTCAAGAAAGCCCAAGGCTGACTTTCTTGTGGAAGCTCTTCCACCTTTCCGGCAAGCAGTGACTTTATCTTCTCTTGGCTGGCTCGCCATTCCGCAGCAAATTCCTCCGGAGTGAGATCGCCAATCGTGCGGTGCGGTCGGTGTTCGTTGTAATCCCGTCGCTACGCCGCGGTGCGAATTCTGGATTTTGCCAGCGAACAGAATCGTGGCTCGTTGAGGCATTCATCCTGGTACTCGCCGTTGAAAGACTCGATGAAGGCATTCTGCGTGGGATTGCCAGGCTGAATTGGCCATCAGTTTGACGGCGCGTTGAGAGGGCCTTACACAGTCTTAAGGTCACTATCCATTGCCGCTGTGAGGGACTCCTCGCGCTCGATGTATTTTTCTTTGCTGATTTTGCCGGCCTTGAAATCCTGAAGAAGGCGTTTTCTTCGGCGCTCGTAGACTTCATAACGTCGGGCGATTTCGACGTTGTGGATGAGTTGCTCGAATTTGGATTTGACCCTGAAAGCGGCGTCTACATAGTCAAGCAAGCTTTCTAGCGTTGCATGGCCGCTCATGGACATCGCTCGCTCGGCCAGCATCTTATTGGTCATCAGCGTTTGTCTGAATGAGTCGGTGCTTAGCGCCTGTGTTTCAGCAATGAGGTTGGCGACAATGTTGGTACAAAAGGCGTGTCTAAAGAGGTGTGCACAAGCTTGTTCCTCAATGCCAGCTGCGCGTCGGATTATTGAAAATTCGGTCGTCAGCGTGTCTGCCCCTAAAGGGCGTCCGCCGCGCTCGGTAACAAACAGGAAGCCGTGATCTGGAATGCCCTTAAATCGTTTCATGATTTCGCGGCGATCGCCGCGAATATATGTCAAGAGATCCTCAATCAGGGGAGGGCTCAGCTCTAACTCGCGCGTCAGGCCAGTCTCTCCTCGCTTTAAAGTGGTGATGGTAATTATGTGTTTTTTTTTCTTGCTGGCGGCTAATACCTGGGCAACGGTAATAGGCTGAATTTCGCCTCGTCGCGCACCAAGTTCCTCAAACAAGGAAATCATCAAGTGCCGACGATTGCATAGAAATTCTGAGTTGGATATCTCATCAACTGCATAGCGCAACTTTTCAATGCTCGCCTCGCCAATAGGCTTGCGAGTCTTTTTGGCGCTGGCCGTCCTGAAAGATCTATGGTGGACGCTGGAGCGTTTGAAGGATTTTCCGTTTCGATAGGCAGTTGAATCGACCATTTTTATAGCAATGGTTCCACCAATGCCAACGAAATTATGCAGCTGGTTCATTTCTCCAACGTGTGATAGAAAGTTCAAGCACCTTTTGCCAATGCTGGAAATTGTGCGCTCATTTCTCTTGAGTTGGCTTGGGTTGTTGAGTTTGGTCTCCTTGCGGAGCCCATCGATGAACTCACAAAAATCGTCGTCCGAAAGAGAAATGAAATTGAGTTTGTTGTAGTAGCAGAACCTGATCAAATGGCTAATCTGACCCGCGTACTCTCCAAATGTACCACCTTTGCTTCCGAGTCTTGACGGGCCGTTCCCGCCTCGGCCGGATTGCATACGGATTCTAATCATGTAGGCATTTGCTTGCAGGCATGGTGATCCATCCGGCCATGTCATGAAGGGCATGTTGCTGCCGTCAAGCGTTCGGAGCGTGTCCTGCGTTAAATAGTCGTAGAGTCTTAATATAGGAATAGGTTTAAAAAGTTGAGCTGATTCAGGATACTCAACGATTCTATTTTTCATTGGGCACCGACTGCAAATGCTTTTTCATGGACAGAATAGTGATGTCGTCGAAAGGTGCAGGATTCAAATTTAAAATCTTGATGATCCGATTGATCGCGTCGTTAATCCTTTTTTGTCGAAGACCTGTGCTGGGGGTATCGGATATTGTGATTAGATCCCTTCGGTTAACCTCCAGTGCCTGTATTAGAACCATGTTAACTGCATGGAGTGTGGCGACAGATTTCTTAAGTTCCTCAATCTGATCCTCCAATGCAGAACGGGTCTTCTTCTTAGGGGTGGTCAAATCTTCGCTAAATTTTCGTATTGCCGCCTGTGCTTGCACTCGAAGCTTATCCAGGTGCTGAAAATTTATATCAGAGGAATTGTCGGAGAGCCTTTTCTTGAGAGTGTTAAGGCTTATTGGTCGAATTGCTAGCTGTTCATCCTGTACGGTGAAATCCAGATCGAGGGCGCAGAGATTTCCCTGGCTCTTCAGTGCGTTAAAAACCTGTTTATTTTCGACATAGCTCCCTGGGGAGTACGCTATGTCTGAAAGTAATTTAAAAATGTTCCCAATAGATTGGTCGATCAACTCGCGCTTAGGCAATGTGCTCATTGTTTTAGCTGACAATAAATAGGACTTTCATGGATTTGCCGTTTTCATCGTTGAAGAATTGCGGCTCAATCCGGACTTTACCTTCTTCAAGCATCGCCGAAAGGTAATCTTCGATTTTCTGCTCGTCTACCAATGAAAATTTAGAGGTGCCGAATTCCGCAAACAGCAAATCTTGCAAATTTTGATAGTTTTCCAACCGCTCCTGTTTAGCAAGTTCAGCGAAATAGCGGGCGCCCGCTCCCCTGATATCTTTGGGCTCCAGACATTCAGTCAGGTAGTGCCAAACGTGCTCGATGTCGCGGTGGCCAAGCATCCAGCGAAGGGTATCCAACTCGCCGAAGCTATTCGTGTAGAAGAACATGATGGCGAAAAAGCGGCGTAGTTGGTGTTGGCGTACGTAGTAGCGCTCCCCAGCAGCGTTAATATCGCTTTCGAAGTAGTCACAGGCCAAGTCCAGATTGCGATGGTACAGGTGCAGTGTGCAGTCCTGCAGTCCTTTGAGTCCCCGCAACCATGGAGTCGCGAACAAGTTGGTCAGGTCGCTTATAACTCCAAGGCGTTTAAGTATCATTTGAAAGCGGCGCAGTTCCTCAATCATTTCGACGGCAATGGCATCGATAGGCCGAGACTCACGCTGCCGAATCCCCAAGGCTTTGTGGGTGGATTTCGCTAGGTTGAAGACAAGCCATGATTTGCTTTCGTCCAAGCATCTCGAGGCGTCTAGAGTGACCAACTCGTCAATGCGCCGCGCCATGAGCATCCCAACGGCCAACTGGACACTGCCCAGGTAGACACTCACCAACTCAAGCAGTCCATGGTTGGCGCGTAAGTGCTGGAAGTATTGCTTTGCGCCACCTTTTCGAGGAGATTTATTACTACGGTAACTCGAAAGGCCTAACTTTTTAACGCCGAAGCTGACAAGTTCCGGGCCGATAATCCTCAAAAAGTCCGCCTCGGGTAGGCGGGTCATTGCGAGATTCTGTCTGTGGCAATGCGCTGCTACTCTGATGAAGCCGTTTAGGACCTTCCTTCCATGTTCGACATGAAAATCTATACTGCAACGGAAGAGCTTTAGCAGGTTGCTCGCAGGCACACTTCTGTACCGGGAAGCCTCGTTGAGTTTTGGAATGTACTCTATGATGGTGTGAGTATCTGAGGGAGCCGGCAACCCCAATGTGCTGAGCGCTGCGCTATTCACGAGTGCATACCGATAGTAAAAGTACGCGGTGTCTATAAGGTGTTCGGATTCACCTGTGGTTACTTTGACTTTCGGATATTCGCGCTTATACCTGGTTTCGCTGGGATAGAAGCTTAGTACTTCGAGAGACGATTTTGGCGTCTGCCGCCCGTAGATCGTGTCTGGATAGACGCTTTCCGAAAGTAATTTAGTATTTACCTTAAAGCCCTGGCAGTGGGTTCCGTAGTACAAATTAGCTTTCATGAGCGCCGCACGAATCATCGGGATCTCAGCTACGGTGATATTGAGTTTAAGATCTTCACATTCATCATCGTTAACCTCCAGCATACTTGGATACTTAGCAAAAAAATCCTCGGCCTCGCTGTAGATTATATTGCTCAGTTGGGCATTACAGAAAGCGGATGCGCGTTCATGCCATGCATAAACGGACTCTTCAGCCCGTGGGGAGGAGGCCAAATGGTTGAGAATTCCTTTCAATTCATCGGCGTTCAAGGCGCCAAGGCCGAATTGGATAAGACTAAGGCTTTGAGCATGGATTAACAGATAGTCAATGATTTTTAATATGAATGAAAGGCGCGTTTTTAGGGACGCTGGCGCGAGTGTGGCAAACTCGTCGTTGACTCCCGTCGTGCCAATGATGAGCAGGTGCTTCAATGACCGGAGTAGTACCTCGTTGTTGTCGTCAGTTAATAGGCTGCCATCCCCAAGACGTACACTCCAATCAAGTTCGTATAATTTCTTTTTGTTAATATAAATTGACCAAAGAGTCTCATCGAAGTCACTGAGCAGCCAAGGTGCTGACGTATGAGGCGATAGTTCTGTTACCCCAAACTCATCGAGGAATTCATACCCCGTGCTAGATTCACGCCCAGTGAGCAGGGACATAGATCAATTTCTCCATTTTTTTTGCGTCGATCAGCTTCAATGCAGCATTCAGGTGTTTTTTCAGTAGACGGTTAGATCCTTTTTTGATTTCTGTCTTGATTTTGTCTGCAAACGACGCCCAGTATTCTGCTTTTCCGCATACGCGGGCCCGGTCGGTGGAGGCTGTGACTGCCACTTCGAGTGAGAGCAGAGAAGCCAGGAACGGCACGCCGATAGAGAGTACAGCCTCACTGGTCTCGGTATTTTCCCATTGTTCTGTGCGTTCAGGGTCGGAGGCCTGGGACGGAATCTCTTTGATTCGGTGGTTGGCCAGAAAGTCATCTAACTCATTCATGGTATTGAATTGCGTCGCCCGAAGGAGGTTCGGGTGAATCGCCCCTAGTTTCGTAGACACCTCCAAGCCTCATAATGAGGCCCGTTAGGAGGTGCCATGAGCAACCAGCGTTACCCCGAAGAATTCAAAATCGAAGCGGTCAAGCAAGTGACCGAGCGCGGCCTCCCCGTAGCCGAGGTGGCAGCGCGGTTAGGCATGTCGGTGCACAGCCTGTATGCCTGGATCAAGCGCTACGGCAAGCCCCAGGCGCAGCGGCAGCAAGAAGATGATCAGCAGGCCGAACTGCGTCGTCTACGCGCCGAACTCAAGCGAGTGACCGAAGAGCGAGACATCCTAAAAAAGGCCGCCGCGTACTTTGCCAAGGAGTCCGGCTGAAGTACGCCTTCATCAGCAAGCTGTCGGTGGAGTACCCGGTACGGCGTCTCTGCCAGACCCTGAAAGTGCATCCCAGCGGTTACTACGCCTGGCTGGCCGAGCCGAAATCCGTACGCGCCAAGGAAGATCAGCGCCTGCTCGGGTTGATCAAACATGCCTGGCTGGAAAGCGGTGGGGTCTACGGCTATCGCAAGATTCACGACGACCTGCGTGAGCTGGGAGAGTCCTGTGGCCGGCACCGCGTGGCTCGCCTGATGCGGGGAGAAGGGCTGCGCTCGCAGACCGGCTATCGTCGGCGCCCCGGCTATTACGGCGGCCGGCCAACGGTAGCTTCGCCCAATCGCCTGGAGCGGCAGTTCAACGTCAGTGAACCGAACAAGGTCTGGGTCACCGACATCACCTACATCCGCACCTATGAGGGTTGGTTGTATTTGGCGGTGGTGCTGGATCTGTTTTCACGCCAGGTGATCGGCTGGTCGATGAAGCCACGGATGTGCAGCGACCTGGCCATCGATGCCCTGTTGATGGCGGTCTGGCGGCGCAAGCCCAAGCAGGAAGTGATGATCCACTCCGACCAGGGCAGCCAGTTCAGCAGCTCGGATTGGCAGAGTTTCCTCAAGGCCAACAACCTGATCAGCAGCATGAGCCGACGCGGCAACTGCCACGACAACGCGGTAGCGGAAAGCTTTTTTCAGTTGCTGAAACGGGAACGCATCCGACGGAAGACCTACGGCACCCGCGAAGAAGCTCGGAGTGATGTGTTCGATTACATCGAGATGTTTTATAACCCCAAACGCCGGCACAGCAGCGCTATGCAGCTATCGCCAGTGGAGTTTGAAAAGCGCTATTTCCAGAGCTTGGAGAGTGTCTAGGAAAGCCGGGGCGATTCA
>NZ_SSOM01000019.1 GCF_029871235.1 Pseudomonas sp. BN411 | reverse complement strand
GTCTTTCGTCTCAACCGAGGCCGCGCATTCTACGCTAGCCGTTCTTGCTGTCAAGCTGTTTTTCGAAATTTTCGTTTCTACTCAACCGCTTGCGCTTCCGATCCGATTCACTCTTCTCGTCAGCGGGAGGCGCATTCTACAGCGTTCAAACCCGCTGTCAACACCTCCGATTCAGCCTCATTCGCCAGTGGCGAACCTTGCGAAGCGAACCCTTCCAGCACTTTCTCCAAACACTTAACTCGTTGATCTACAAGGAGTTTTGTTTGGCGATTGCGCCGGAAGTGGGGCGCATTATAGGGATGCAGAATCTGCCGTCAACACTTTTTTGAAAGTATCTTCAGCACGCCTTTCGTACCTATATAAGAAGGGCTAGATGACTTCCGCCTTGCGCAAGGCTTCCACCTGCTCCGCAGCCAGGCCCAGTACGCGCTGCAACACTTCCTGGGTGTGTTCGCCGAGAAGCGGCGGCGGCATGCGGTACTCCACTGGCGTTTCGGAAAGGCGCAGCGGACTGGCCACCTGCGGCACCACGCCGGCCAGGGGATGCTCCAGCTCGACGCGAAGGCCGCGCGCCTGCACCTGGGGATCGGAGAATACCGCCGCCAGGTCGTTGATCGGCCCACAGGGCACGCCGACCTCCTCCAATGCACTCACCCATTCGGCCGTAGTCTTGAAGACGGTGGCCTGGCGAATCATCGGAATCAGTTCGGCACGGTGCGCCACTCGCGCCTTGTTGCTTGAAAAACGCGGGTCGTCCGCCCACTCCCGATGACCGGCGACCTCGCAAAACTTGCGGAACTGGCTGTCGTTACCCACGGTGAGGATGAAATCCCCGTCCGCAGTCGGAAAATCCTGATACGGCACTATGTTCGGGTGGGCGTTACCCAGACGCCGGGGCGGATTGCCCGTCGTCAGGTAGTTCATCGCCTGGTTGGCGAGACAAGCCACCTGCACGTCGAGCAGCGCCATGTCGATATGCTGTCCCTTGCCGCTGATGTCCCGAGAAGTGAGAGCAGCCAGCATGGCCACGGAGGAATAGAGCCCAGTGAGAATGTCGGTCAGCGCCACGCCGACCTTGACCGGACCGGCCCCCTCTTCCTGATCAGCGCGACCGGTGATGCTCATCAGACCACCCAGCCCCTGGATCATGAAGTCGTAACCGGCACGCTTGGCATAGGGACCGAACTGGCCGAAACCGGTGATCGAGCAATAGATGAGGCGCGGGTTGATGGCCTTCAGCGACTCATAGTCCAGCCCATAGGCCGCCAGGCCACCCACCTTGAAATTCTCGATGAGGATGTCGGACTTCGCCGCCAGCTCGCGAACCAGCTTCTGGCCCTCGGGACGTGTGAAGTCGACGGTCACCGACTGCTTGTTGCGGTTGGCCGAGAGGAAATACGCGGCCTCGCTGGTATCCCGGCCATCGGCGCCCTTGAGGAAGGGCGGCCCCCAAGCACGGGTGTCGTCGCCGGAGCCCGGACGTTCGACCTTGATTACCTCGGCCCCCAGGTCCGCGAGGATCTGGCCGGACCAGGGGCCAGCCAGCACGCGGGAGAGGTCGAGCACACGGATATGGGAGAGAGCGCCAGCCATGGGATCACCTGGGT
This sequence comes from Pseudomonas sp. BN411, assembly GCF_029871235.1. GTDB lineage: Bacteria > Pseudomonadota > Gammaproteobacteria > Pseudomonadales > Pseudomonadaceae > Metapseudomonas. The sequence goes on along the minus strand of NZ_SSOM01000019.1, from coordinate 161,558 downwards.
TCGCAAAAGGACCCGGGCCTCGCACCTATATATAGAAGAGAGGCCCGGCGGAGGATCAGAAGAACGCCTGGATGCCGGTCTGCGCGCGACCGAGGATCAGCGCGTGGACGTCGTGGGTACCCTCGTAGGTGTTCACCACTTCCAGGTTCACCAGGTGACGGGCCACGCCGAACTCGTCGGAGATGCCGTTGCCGCCCAGCATGTCGCGGGCCATGCGCGCGATATCCAGCGCCTTGCCGCACGAGTTGCGCTTCATGATCGAGGTGATTTCCACCGCGGCGGTGCCTTCATCCTTCATGCGACCCAGACGCAGGCAGCCTTGCAGCGCCAGGGTGATCTCGGTCTGCATGTCGGCCAGCTTCTTCTGGATCAGCTGGTTGGCGGCCAGCGGACGACCGAACTGGTTGCGGTCCAGCACGTACTGGCGAGCGGTGTGCCAGCAGGCTTCGGCGGCACCCAGGGCACCCCAGGAGATGCCGTAGCGTGCGGAGTTCAGGCAGGTGAACGGACCACGCAGGCCACGCACGTCCGGGAAGGCGTTCTCTTCCGGCACGAACACGTTGTCCATCACGATCTCGCCAGTGATGGAGGCGCGCAGACCGACCTTGCCGTGGATTGCCGGAGCGGACAGGCCCTGCCAGCCCTTCTCGAGCACGAAGCCGCGGATCTCGCCGGCATCGTCCTTGGCCCAGACCACGAAGACGTCCGCGATCGGGCTGTTGGTGATCCACATCTTGTTGCCGGTCAGGCGGTAGCCGCCGTCGACCTTCTTGGCGCGGGTGATCATCGAGCCCGGATCGGAGCCGTGGTTCGGCTCGGTCAGGCCGAAGCAGCCGATGTATTCGCCGCTGGCGAGTTTCGGCAGGTACTTCTGCTTGGTGGCTTCGTTGCCGAACTCGTTGATCGGCACCATCACCAGGGAGGACTGCACGCTCATCATCGAGCGGTAGCCGGAGTCGATACGCTCGACTTCGCGGGCGATCAGGCCGTAGCACACATAGTTCAGGCCGCTGCCGCCGTAGGCTTCCGGAATGGTCGCGCCGAGCAGGCCGGTTTCGCCCATCTCGCGGAAGATGGCCGGATCGGTCTGCTCATGGCGGAAGGCTTCGAGGACGCGCGGAGCCAACTTGTCGGCTGCGAACTGCTGGGCGCTGTCACGCACCATGCGCTCTTCTTCGGTGAGTTGCTGATCCAGCAGCAGCGGGTCGATCCAGTTGAAGCTTGCTTTGGCGGCCATGGGGAGTGTCCTCGGTAAGCGGGGTTCAGGGGGCGGGCCATCGCGGGCCACTGCCTTATTAGTGTTGACGCATCCTAGACAGCCTAGGCCCTATCGGACAAACGAGGATTTCGCATGCTGTTGTGCTAATTTCTCACTCCGAAAAGCCAAACACCCCATTTTCAAGCCTTTATTTGTGAACCGGAGGTACAGCATGCGCCGCAAGATACCCAGCACCGGCGCCCTGGTCGCCTTCGAATCCGCTGCCCGCCACCAGAGTTTCACCAAGGCCGCCGATGAGCTGGCACTGACCCAGAGCGCCATCTGCCGACAGATTGCCGGCCTGGAGGAGTTTCTCGGACTGGAACTGTTCCGCCGTTCGCGGCGCGGGGTGAAGCTGACCGAAGCCGGCCTGGCGTATTCCCGTCGCATTGCTGCTCAGCTCGATGCAGTGGAGCGCGACACACTCGCGGTGATGGGTCAGCAAGGCGCGATGACGGTAGAGCTGGCCATCGTGCCCACGTTCGGCACCCAGTGGCTGGTGCCCCGGCTGAAAGACTTCCAGCGCCTGCATCCGGAAGTGACGGTCAACCTGACCAACCGCACCCGCCCCTTCCTCTTCGCCGACACCGACTTCGATGCCGCCCTCTACTTCGGTGATGCCGAATGGTCGGGTACTCGCGCCGACTTCCTGATGCACGAAAACTCGGTGCCGGTATGCAGCCCCGCGCTGCTGGAGGGCCGGCAGGGCCTGGACGCCGACGCCATCGCCCGCCTGCCACTGCTGCAACAGACCACCCGCCCCTACGCCTGGCGCCAGTGGTTCAGCTCCCTCGGGATGAACGTCGCTCGCGACCTCAGCGGCCCGCGCTACGAACTCTTTTCCATGCTTGCCCAAGCGGCGATGCACGAGATGGGCGTGGCACTGGTCCCGCCATTCCTGATCCAGCGCGAACTGGCCGACGGCCGCCTGGTGATCGCCCACTCCCACAGTTTCCGCAGCGACAAGGCCTATTACCTGATCATTCCCGAACGCAAGCTCGAATCTGCCGCCCTGATCGCCTTCCGCGACTGGTTGGTAGACGCCGCGCGCGCCTACCGGAGCGAGGCCGGACTGGACTGACCCGGCGCTGTAACCCCAGGTAGCACCGCCCCGCTCGCCCGCGCTCAGCGGACGGAGGAAGGCCCGTTCCGGGCACCAGCACAACGCACCTATCACCCACTCGGGTGATAGGTGAAATCGCCCGTTCAGGCAGTTATGGCGCAGGTAGCGGGCTGATTAGCATGAGGCCTCCCAAGACCCGCTCTGGAGAGCCGCATGACAACAAGAACAATGCGCGGAATCTTCCGGCCGCACACGCTGGCCGCCGCCATCGCCCTGGGTTGCAGCGCCCAGGCCTTTGCCATCACGTTCAACATTGGTGAAATCGAAGCCCAGTTCGACTCCTCCCTCTCGGTCGGCGCCAGCTGGGCGGTACGCTCGCCGGACCCGGAGTTCATTTCTACCGCCAGTGGCGGCGAAGCACTGTCGCGTACCTCCGACGACGGACGCCTGAACTTCAAGAAGGGGGAGACCTTCTCGAAGATCTTCAAGGGCATTCACGACCTGGAGCTGAAGTACGGCGACAGCGGGGTCTTCCTGCGCGGCAAGTACTGGTACGACTTCGAACTGAAGGACGAGCACCGCCTCTTCTATGACATCGACGATCACAACCGCAAGGAAGGCGCCAAGGCCTCCGGCGCCCAGCTGCTCGATGCCTTCCTCTATCACAACTACAACCTGGGGGACCTGCCGGGCAGCTTCCGTGTCGGCAAACAGGTGGTGAGCTGGGGCGAGAGCACCTTCATCGGCAACAGCATCAACTCGATCAACCCCATCGACGCGGCGGCCTTCCGTCGCCCCGGCGCCGAGATCAAGGAAGGCCTGATCCCGGTGAACATGATCTACCTGTCCCAGAGCCTGACCGACAATCTCTCGGCCGAGGCCTTCTACCAGCTGGAATGGGACCAGACGGTGGCCGATAACTGCGGCACCTTCTTCTCCACCTCGGACGTGGTGGCCGACGGCTGCGTCGACCGCCTGGTGGTCGCCGGCCCGGACCTGCCCCCCGGCGAGTCGAACAACACAGGTCCGGCCACAGGCAACAACCTGTACATTCCCCGCGCCGGCGACCGCGACGCCCGCGACAGCGGCCAGTTCGGCGTGGCCCTGCGCTGGTTCGTACCCGAATTCAACGACACAGAGTTCGGTGCCTATGCGATGAACTACCACAGCCGCGGCCCGATCTTCTCCACCATCCGCACCACCACCCCGAGCCCCGCGATCATTCCGGGCGCCCCTGGTGCGCGCTACTTCATTGAGTACCCTGAAGACATCCGCCTCTATGGCCTGAGCTTCCAGACCAACATCGAAGGCACCTCGCTGGCCGGTGAAGTCAGCTTCCGCCCGAACATGCCGCTGCAGCTCAACAGTACCGACCTCTCCTTCGCCGCCCTCGGCATCCCGAACGTGCCGATCTTCGAGAGCGGTCATGCACGCAACGTCGCAGGCGAGGACCTGCACGGTTACGAGCGCAAGCCGGTCACCCAGGCCCAGGTCACCGCCACCCAGTTCATCGACCAGGTCATGGGCGCCAGCCGTCTGACCCTGGTAGCCGAGGTCGGCTACAACCACATCGGAGGCCTGGACGACGACATCGGCGAACTGCGCTTTGGCCGCGACCCCATCTATGGCCCCGGCCAGTTGTCCGCCCAAGCCGTGTGCCTGGCACTCACCGCCGCCAGCCCGCTGCAGCGCGAGTGCAACGACGACGGTTTCTACACCAGCAGCTCCTGGGGTTACCGCGCCCGCGCCAGCCTGGACTACAGCAACGTCTTCGCCGGCATCAACCTGACCCCGAGCATCGCCTGGTCCCATGACGTGGACGGCTACGGCCCGAACTTCAACGAAGGTTCCAAGGCCATCAGTCTCGGCCTCAACGCCGAATACCAGAACACCTACACCGCCAGCCTGTCGTACACCGACTTCTTCGGCGGCCACTTCAACCCGACCACTGACCGCGACTTCGTCGCCCTCAGCTTCGGCCTCAACTTCTGACCGCAAGGACTCCCAGAATGACCCAGAGAAGATTCCTGCAAAGCAGCGTGCTGGCCCTCAGCCTTATCGCCGCCAACGTCATGGCCGCCGTCACCCAGGAGGAAGCCGCGCAGCTCGGTACCAGCCTCACCCCGCTGGGCGCGGAGAAGGTCGGTAATGCCGACGGCAGCATCCCGGCCTGGACCGGCGGGCTGCCGACCAACGCCGCGGTGGTCGACTCCAACGGCTTCGTCGGCAACCCCTACGCCAACGAACAGCCGTTGTTCACCATCACCGCCGCCAACGCGGAGCAGTACAAGGACAAGCTGTCCCCCGGGCAGATGGCGATGTTCAAACGCTACGCCAGCACCTACAAGATCCCGGTCTACCCCAGCCACCGAAGCGCCGCCGCACCCCAGCCCATCTACGACGCGGCGAAGCAGAGCGCGCTGAGCACCCAGCCGGTGGACGGCGGCAACGGCCTGTCCAACTTCGCCGACAGCCACTACTACGCCTTCCCGATTCCCAAGGATGGTGTGCAGGTGATGTGGAACCACATCACCCGTTACCGCGGCGGCAACGCCCGGCGCCTGGTGGTCCAGGCCACCCCGCAGACCAACGGATCCTTCACGCCGGTGCAGTTCCAGGACGAGGTGGCCTTCCCGGCGGACATGAACGAGCTGGACAAGGAGAAGTCCGCCAACGTGCTGCTCTACTTCAAGCAGCGTGTCCTGGCACCCTCGCGCCTGGCGGGTAACGTGCTGCTGGTCCACGAGACCATTGACCAGGTGAAGGAACCGCGCCTGGCCTGGCTCTACAACGCCGGCCAGCGCCGCGTGCGCCGCGCCCCGCAGGTCGCCTACGACGGTCCGGGCACCGCCGCCGACGGCATGCGCACCGCCGACAACTTCGACATGTTCTCCGGCGCTCCGGACCGCTACGACTGGAAGCTCATCGGCAAGAAGGAGATGTACATCCCCTACAACAGCTACAAGCTGGAATCGCCCAAGCTCACCTACAAGGAGATCATCCAGCCGGGCCACCTGAACCAGGACCTGACCCGCTACGAGCTGCACCGCGTCTGGGAGGTGGTGGCCACGCTGAAGCCCAACGAGCGCCACATCTATGCCAAGCGCCACTACTTCATCGATGAGGACAGCTGGCAGATCGCCTATGCCGACCACTACGACGGTCGCGGCCAGCTCTGGCGCGTCGGTGAAGGCCACGCCAGCTACCACTACCAGCGCCAGGTGGCCACCTACGCGGTGGAAGCCCTCTACGACATCATCGCCGGTCGCTACATCGCCCTCGGCCTGAAGAACGAAGAAAAGCACGGCATCGAGTTCGGCTTTGCCGCCACCGGTGCCGACTACACCCCGGCTGCCCTGCGCAACGCCGGCATCCGCTGACCCCTCCGGGCGCCCCGATCCAGGGGCGCCCCTTTCTTCCGCACTGCCGTGTTATGGCGCCCCATCAGCGCCATGCATGCTGCTTCAAGCCCACCTGGGGCCGATCTAGTCTGCGAGGGTCCGGTTCACCCATAACAACAACTCCGCGAGAACCGCCTCATGCCCCGTCACGGCCAGACACTGCACGTCCTTCCGTCTCGCCTGCCACGCCTGCCCCCGGCCCATGTCCCACGTCCGCGACTGGTCGAACGCCTCGCCGCCCAGGATGCCCAGCTTCGCCTGCTCTGCGCCCCGGCCGGCTTCGGCAAGAGCGTGCTGATCAACGAATTCCTCCGCGCCCAGGCCGAACCGGCACTGGTCATCTGGCTCAACCTCTCCGGCCAGGCGCTGACGCCGGAGCAACTGCTCGCGCAACTCGCCGCCGAACTGGCCGAGAACGTCCCTGCCCTGCCCACCACCCAAGCCCTGCAGCAGTTGCTGGCGCATCGCGGCGAACCGGTATGGCTGGTCCTGGATGATTACCCTGGCCATCCCCCCGCCGGTCTCGACGACTGTATCGACCAACTCCTGGCACGCGCCCTGCCCGACCTGCGCCTGCTGGTCAGCGTACGCCAGCGTCCGGCCTGGAACCTGCCGCGCCTGCTATTGGCCGGAGAACTGCTGGAACTGGACGCCACCCAGCTGGCTTTCGATCGCCAGCAGCACGAACAACTGGTGGAGCAACTGGCGCCGCGCACCAGTGCCGCCCTGCGCGAAGAGCTCTGGCAGGAAACCGAAGGCTGGTGCGCCGGCGTGCGCCTGCACCTCTCCGCCAAGGCGCCCACCAGCGCCAGTGGCAACCACTGTTGGCTCAGGGAATACCTGGACCACGAATTGCTCAACCGCCTGAGTCCTGAAGAAGCCAACTGCCTGTTCGCCCTGGCGCACCTGCCGAAGGTGTCGGCCGAGCTCTGCCAGCACCTCTGGGAAGAGAGCGATGGCGCCGGGCTTTTCGAGCGCCTGCTGGCGCGGCAGGCCTTCTGCATGCCGCTGGACGAACACGGCATCTGGTACCGCGTGCTGCCGGCCGTGGCCCGCGCCTTGCGCCACCGCATCAGCGAAGCCGCCGCCACCCGCCTGCACCTCAGCGCTTGCCGCATGTTCATCGCCGCCGGCCAAGTGGAGGACGCCATTGAGCAGGCCCTCTGTGCCGGCCAACCGGAAGCGGCGGCCAACTACCTGGAGCGTCTCGGCCAGGAATGGCTGACCGGCGAACAGCACCTGGCCCACCTCCTGGCCTGGCGCGCGCGCCTGCCCGCGGCCCTGCTGGAAAGCACTCCGCGCCTGCTCAGCCTGAATGCCTGGGGCCTGCTGATTTCCTGGCGTCTGGACGAAGCCGAAGCCTGCATCGCCAAGCTCGGCCATTTCCTGCCGCAACCGACGGCCCTGCGCAACCGCAAGCTGCTGGCCAACTGGCAGGCCCTGCACGGCGTGCTCACCGCGCTGCGAGGGCAGTCCGTCGCCAACACGCAGCTGCACTGCCGCGAGGCACTGGAGCACCTGCCCGAACACGACTGGATGCCCATCCTGTTCTGCTACTCCAGCCTGGCACGGGTGGCCATGGCCAGCGGCGCCCCCGAAGCGGCGCAGCCCCACCTGCACAAGGCGCTGGAGATCGCCCGTCGCCAGGGCAGCCTGCTGTTCGAAGTGCTGCTCAACCTGGACCGCATTCGCCTGCTCCTGCTGCGTGGTGAGTTCGGCCGGGCCCAGACCCTGCTGGAGCAGAGTTTCGCGCTGATCGGCAGACGCAAGCAGGTGGACAGCCTGATGCTTGGCCGTCTGCACCTGATCCAGGCGGAATTGCACCTGATCGCCGATCGCCCCGACGAGGCCGAACGTGCCCTGCGCACCGGCCTGGAACAGGCCCACGAATGCCTGGACCCTTTCGCCCTGCATGGTTTCCTCGGCCTGGCGGAACTCCGCGCCCGTCGTGGCCAATTCGACGAGGCCTACCAGGAACTGCGCGAGGCCGAGCGGCAGATGCACTGCCGCCAGGTCTGGCGCTACGCCTACAGCGGTGTGCTGAACCTGCAGGGCATGCGCGTGCTGGCCCGCCAGGGACGCTGGGAGCGCATCGAGCCGGTCGCCCTGCGCATCCAGCGCTACTTCGAGGGCGATTGCCGCTGGATGGCACCGCTGGACTACCCCACGCTCCCCCTGCGCAACCAGCTGCTGCTGGCTCGCGCGCAACTGGAATCCGGGCGCGCCGAAGAGGCCGAGGTCATGCTCCAGACACTGCTGGAGCACTGCCAGGCGCTACAGTTCGCGCCCCTGGCCTGCGAAGTGCAACTTGCCCTGGCCACCACCTGGCACGCCCTCGGTCGTGCCGAGGCCAGCCAGCTGCAACGCCAGGCCCTGGAACAGGCCGAGCGCCTGGGCATGCAATGCCTGCTGCGGGATTACCCGCGTTGCGACAGCGCCGGCTCGGTCGACAACGACCAGGGCAGCCTGCTCAGCCAGCGCGAACGTGCCGTCCTGCAATTGCTGGCCGAAGGCTTCTCCAACCAGGAAATCGGCGGCTACCTGTTCATTTCGGTGAACACGGTTAAAACCCACACGAAGAAGATCAACAGCAAGCTCGGCGTGAAACGCCGCACCCAGGCGGTGATGCGCGCCAAGACCCTGGGATTGCTGGTCTAGGGGCCTCAATCGGCAACGCGCCTTGCATCCCCCCGGCAGGGTGGAAATCCTTCCCGTGGTTTTCCACCCTGCGTACGCAACCGCCGGCAAAAGCCGGACACCCCCTCGTATCGCCTGCCCGAATTTCACCCGAGCGACATCGTCCGTTCCCATTACGGCACCCGCGACAAATTGGCGCAGCCCGCGAGGCGACTGGCTTGCACGCGAACTACCCTTCTTCTTGCCAATCGACTGAAATCGCAATCCTGACTCTGTAGTCAAACATTTTCAAAAGCTACAGAACGCCCATTTTCCGCAGCCTTATGGCAACTATTAAAAAGTCTTACTAACAGTGCGCCAGCCATTAACGGCAGGATGTCACGTACCCAAAGCCTGTACTGGCGCTGCTTTGATGGATAGTCATTCAGCCTGGGGATGGAGACCGGCACCGGATTCCTTGGTGAAGGCTGGCCTCCACCAGTGGTGACGGGGTCTGGAACGGAAGCCAGGGACAGCAAGTCTAATCGTGACTTGTAGTTATTGTGTCGTTTTACTCCAGAACTGCTTGAAGCAGTTGAGGTTCCGATTGCAGAATGCCGCGCCACCAGGTTTCGGCTGTTGCGATACCAGGCTGTTGAAAGGCGGATCCGCCTCGCCAGAGCACCATCCGCAGTGCACTGGTTCACCAGATCGATCACGCAGGAGATTTGAAGTGCACATCGGTGTTCCTCTCGAAAGCCATGCTGGCGAGACGCGGGTAGCCGCGACGCCCGAAACCATCAAGAAGCTCGTGAGCCAAGGCCACCGGGTGACGGTCCAAAGCGGTGCCGGCGTCAGCGCCAGCATTCCGGACAGCGCTTATGAAGCCGTTGGTGCCGTCATCGGCAACGACGCCGCCGCCTTCGGTGCCGACCTGGTGCTGAAAGTGATTGCCCCGACCGAAGGCGAACTGGCCCACATGCGTGCCGGCGCCGTGCTGGTGGGCATGCTCAACCCCTTCAGCAACGAGACCATCGCGCGCATGAACGCTCGCGGCGTCACCGCCTTCGCCCTCGAAGCGGCGCCGCGCACCTCTCGCGCCCAGAGCCTCGACGTGCTGTCGTCCCAGGCCAACATCGCCGGCTACAAGGCCGTGCTGCTGGCGGCTCACCACTACCCGCGCTTCATGCCGATGCTGATGACCGCCGCCGGCACCGTTAAGGCCGCGCGCATCCTCATCCTCGGTGCCGGCGTAGCGGGCCTGCAGGCCATCGCCACGGCCAAGCGCCTGGGTGCGGTGATCGAGGCTTCCGACGTGCGCCCGGCGGTGAAGGAGCAGATCGAATCCCTCGGCGCCAAGTTCGTCGACGTGCCGTTCGAGACCGATGAAGAGCGCGAATGCGCCCAAGGCGTTGGCGGTTACGCCCGTCCGATGCCGGCCTCGTGGATGGAGCGTCAGGCCAAGGCCGTGCACGAGCGCGCCAAGCAGTCCGACATCGTCATCACCACCGCGCTGATCCCGGGCCGCAAGGCACCGACCCTGCTGCACGAGGCCACCGTTGCCGAAATGAAGCCGGGCTCCGTGGTCATCGACCTGGCCGCTGCCCAGGGCGGTAACTGCCCGCTGACCGAAGCCGACCAGGTAGTGGTCAAGCACGGCGTGACCATCGTCGGCCACAGCAACCTGGCCGCCATGGTGCCGGCGGACGCCTCCGCCCTCTATGCGCGCAACCTGCTGGATTTCCTCAAGCTGATCATCGACAAGGACGGCCAGCTCAACGTCAACCTCGAAGACGACATCGTCGCCGCATGCCTGATGTGCCGCGACGGCAATGTCGTGCGTAGCAACGGCGCTCCCGCCGGGACCGCTGCTCCGCAAAAAGTAAACGCATAAGGATAGAGACCATGGACCTTATTTCCGACGGCATCTACAACCTGATCATCTTCGTGCTGGCCATCTACGTCGGCTACCACGTGGTGTGGAACGTCACCCCGGCCCTGCACACCCCGCTGATGGCGGTGACCAACGCCATCTCGGCGATCGTGATCGTCGGCGCCATGCTGGCCGCCGCCCTCACCGTCACCCCGCTGGGCAAAGCCATGGGCACCCTGGCGGTGGCACTGGCCGCGGTGAACGTCTTCGGTGGCTTCCTGGTCACCCGTCGCATGCTGGAAATGTTCAAGAAGAAAGCGCCGAAAGCGGCTGCGGAGAAACACTGACCATGAGCATGAACCTGATCACTGTTCTCTACCTCGTCGCCTCGGTGTGCTTCATCCAGGCGCTCAAGGGCCTGTCGCACCCGACTTCGTCGCGTCGCGGCAACCTGTTCGGCATGGTCGGCATGGCCATCGCCGTGCTCACCACCATCGGCCTCATCTATAAACTGGGCGCGGACCTCGCCACCCAGGGTATCGGCTACGTGATCGTCGGCCTGCTGGTCGGCGGTACCGCTGGTTCGATCATGGCCAAGCGCGTCGAGATGACCAAGATGCCGGAGCTGGTCGCCTTCATGCACAGCATGATCGGCCTTGCCGCGGTGTTCATCGCCATCGCCGCCGTCGTCGAGCCGCAATCCCTGGGTATCGTTGCCACCCTCGGTGACGCCATCCCGGCCGGTAACCGCCTGGAGTTGTTCCTCGGCGCGGCCATCGGTGCCGTTACCTTCTCCGGCTCGGTCATCGCCTTCGGCAAGCTGTCCGGCAAGTACAAGTTCCGTCTGTTCCAGGGTGCCCCGGTGCAGTTCGCCGGCCAGCACAAGCTGAACCTGCTGGTCGGCCTGGCGATCATCGGCCTGGGCCTGTACTTCACCCTCACCGGCAACATCGCAGCCTTCGCCCTGCTGGTGGCGCTGGCCTTCGTCATCGGCGTGCTGATCATCATCCCGATCGGTGGCGCCGACATGCCGGTGGTGGTGTCCATGCTGAACAGCTACTCGGGCTGGGCGGCGGCCGGTATCGGCTTCTCGCTGAACAACTCGATGCTGATCATCGCGGGCTCCCTGGTGGGCTCCTCGGGTGCGATCCTCTCCTACATCATGTGCAAGGCGATGAACCGCTCCTTCTTCAACGTCATCCTCGGCGGCTTCGGTGCCGAAGCGGATGCCGGTGCAGCGAGTGGTAGCAAGGAGCAGCGTCCGGTGAAGTCCGGTTCGTCCGACGACGCGGCCTTCCTGCTGACCAACGCCGACAGCGTGATCATCGTCCCCGGCTACGGCCTGGCGGTGGCCCGTGCCCAGCACGCGCTGATGGAGCTGTCCGAGAAGCTGATCCACCGTGGCGTGAACGTGAAGTACGCGATCCACCCGGTTGCCGGTCGTATGCCGGGCCACATGAACGTCCTGCTGGCCGAGGCCGAAGTGCCCTACGAGCAGGTGTTCGAGATGGAAGACATCAACTCCGAGTTCGGTCAGGCCGACGTGGTGCTGGTGCTCGGCGCGAACGACGTGGTCAACCCGGCCGCGAAGAACGATCCGAAGTCGCCCATCGCCGGCATGCCGATCCTGGAAGCCTTCAAGGCCAAGACCATCATCGTGAACAAGCGCTCGATGGCCAGCGGCTACGCCGGCCTGGACAACGAACTGTTCTACATGGACAAGACCATGATGGTGTTCGGCGACGCCAAGAAGGTGATCGAGGACATGGTCAAGGCTGTCGACTAAGCCCTGTCCCGCGATACCAAAAACCCCGGCCTGGTGCCGGGGTTTTTCTTTTTGGGGACGGTTTTTTCTTTGCTTTCCCTGTAGGGGCGAATTCATTCGCCAAGGGCTGCGCAGCGGCCCCAAATAGAGTGCAGATGGCAGACCTTCGGCCTGCTTGGCGATTGAAATCGCCCCTACAGGTAATCCTCCCCGCCGAGCCAATAACCGACAAAAGGCCCCAAATAGAGCCATTTCTTCGACCTTGGTATAGAAGTCGGGCGCCCCGCCAGCCCCTAGACTGCGCGGCTCCTACCCCGTTGTCCGAGGTTTTTCCCCATGTACTCTGATCGCGTGCGCCTGTCCTCCCTGCTGGACAAGGTGATGAGTGCGGCCGAGGCCGCTGCCCTGATCGAAGACGGCATGACCGTTGGCATGAGCGGCTTCACCCGCGCCGGTGAGGCCAAGGCCGTGCCCCAGGCACTGGCCGCGCGCGCCAAGGAGCAGCCGCTGCAGATCAGCCTCATGACCGGCGCGAGCCTCGGCAACGACCTCGACAAGCAACTTACCGAGGCCGGCGTACTGGCGCGCCGCATGCCCTTCCAGGTGGACAGCACCCTGCGCAAGGCAATCAACGCGGGCGAGGTGATGTTCATCGATCAGCACCTGTCGGAAACCGTCGAGCAGCTGCGCAACCACCAGCTCAAGCTTCCAGACATCGCGGTGATCGAAGCCGTGGCCATCACTGAGGAAGGCCACATCGTGCCGACCACGTCCGTGGGCAACTCCGCCAGCTTCGCGATTTTCGCCAAGCGCGTGATCGTCGAGATCAACCTGGCGCACAACCCCAATCTGGAAGGCCTGCACGACATCTATATCCCGACCTATCGGCCGACCCGCACACCGATCCCGCTGACCCGCGTGGACGACCGCATCGGTGGCACCGCCATCCCGATCGACCCGGCCAAGATCGCTGCCATCGTCATCACCGACCAGCCGGACTCCCTGTCCACCGTGCTGCCGCCGGACGACGAGACCCAGGCCATCGCCGACCACCTGATCGACTTCTTCAAGCGTGAAGTGGAAGCCGGGCGCATGAGCAACAGCCTCGCGCCGCTGCAGGCCGGTATCGGCAGCATCGCCAACGCGGTGATGTGCGGCCTGATCGAGTCGCCCTTCCAGGACCTCAGCATGTACTCCGAGGTGCTGCAGGACTCCACCTTCGACCTGATCGACGCGGGCAAGCTGAGCTTCGCCTCGGGCAGCTCCATCACCCTGTCCGCCCGTCGCAACAGCGACGTCTTCGGCAACCTCGAGCGCTACAAGGACAAGCTGGTCCTGCGCCCGCAGGAAATCTCCAACCACCCCGAAGTGGTGCGTCGCCTGGGGATCATCGGCATCAACACCGCCCTGGAGTTCGATATCTACGGCAACGTCAATTCCACCCACGTGGGCGGGACGAAAATGATGAACGGCATCGGCGGCTCCGGCGACTTCGCCCGCAACGCCCACCTGGCCATCTTCGTCACCAAGTCCATCGCCAAGGCCGGCGCCATTTCCAGCGTGGTGCCCATGGTCAGCCATGTGGACCACACCGAGCACGACGTGGACATCCTGGTCACCGAACAAGGCCTGGCCGACCTTCGCGGCCTGGCACCGCGCGAGCGCGCCCGGGCGATCATCGACAACTGTGTGCACCCGGATTACCGCCACGAACTGCTGGACTACTTCGAGCGTGCCTGCGCCAAGGGCGGCCATACCCCGCACCTGCTGCGCGAAGCCATGTCCTGGCATATCAATCTGGAAGAAACCGGTCGGATGCTGGCCAACTGATCCGGTCGGAGCAAAACAGTTATGGGCTTGTAACCATTGATTCTGACGGCGCGACCTAAAAACAGTTTCTGAAAATTCAGAACTGTACTGTTCAAAAACCCTGCTGTTCGTTATTTGCACAGAGAAAACTGTGGTTTCCCGTTGAATTACGAGTGATTCAACGGGGCACCCATACAGTTGTGCAATTTTTCAGCAAAACAGTTGATAAGCATGCTAATAAAGGCCGGCACAATTTAGAGCAACTGTGACTACAGAGGCGGCTGTTCCGGGTCCATCATAGGCACCAGTTGATAACCAAGCCCCGCCACAAGCGGGAAGGACCTGCCGCCATGGAACGTACCCTCAGTTCCGACCTGATTTTCGAAAGTGCCGAACAATCCCCGAAATCTTCTTGGGCCCTGCGCACTGTTTCCACCCTGCTGCTGTGGCAGCGCCGCATCGCCAGCCGTCATCAACTGGCCATGCTGGACCATCGCCTGCTGGCCGACGCTGGCATCAGCGAAGCACAGCGCGAAGCCGAACTGAACAAGCCCTTCTGGCGCTAAGCAGTTCGCCGGGCCTAGAGGCCCGAATGCAACACCCCAGACAGAACCCGTCGCCGCCCGCGACGGGTTTCGTCGTTTCTGGGGCCCGGAAATTTCCGACGACGCAAGAGCGAACTGTAGGGTGCGCTGCGCGCACCGAAATTCCCGGACTTACCGGTGCGCGCGGCGCACCCTACGACGCAGCCCCAACACAGCTGCACTGGATCAGACCGATACAGTTTCCAAGAAAACGAATCTGCTACAGCACAATTCACCCTCGCTGTGACTGCACAGCTTTTCAGCAGAACGAGATCATGGCCTCCCATAACCAATCCCCGCGTTGCTGCGGGAAGGAAAAGCGCCATGGACCGCACCCTTACTGCCTCTGCCACTGCCCAGTTCGAATCCAGCCGCCTGCGCACCCACTGGTACCTGCGCCTGTTCGCCACCCTGGCCCAATGGCAGCGTAATGCCCGCACGCGGCACCAGCTCGCACAGCTGGACGCCCGCGCCCTGGCCGATGTGGGTATCAGTCCGAGCGAGCGCTACCAGGAGCTGGAGCGTCCCTTCTGGCGTTGAGTGCCGATGTGCGGCCCGCGCGTCGGACGCATTGAGGCGAACCCATCACCTCGCCGACGCGCAGTCGCCATTCATAGGCGCTTAGCCAGTACTGGCCTGGAACCTCCATTTTGACTAGGCTTTCCTCCCAGCCGGTGGCATTTATCACGCCGCCGTCCCGGTCAGTAAAAGGAGCCCCTCATGACCTCTATTCGCCTGCTCAGCGCGGCCGCCCTGCTGGCGCTCGCCACCAGCGCCTCGGCCACCAGCTTCGTGGTTACCACTGACGCTGTGGTCAACGCCGTTGCGGCCACCTCGGATGCCACCTCCGATGTGACCTCTTCCTTCGATGACGACAAGATTGTGCTCGCCGCCCGTGACGACGCCGCCAGCTTCGTCGCCAGTGCCGGCGACATCCGTGGCGCCCAACTGGAAGCCGCGTTCAAGCACATCCGCAGCGCCCAACCGCAACTGGCGGCCAGCGACCTGCAACTGGCCCAGGCCATCCTCGCCCTCTGACGGCACCCTCCGGGCCGCGCCAGTCGCGGCCCAACAGGCTGCACACCGCGTGCCGCCTGGCTCTCGTCCGCCCATTCCGCTAACCTTCGCGCCCTGCGCCCGAGACTGAGAACTGCCGACGGGCAATTCCGTCCAATGCCTTAGAAATTTCCAACGGAGAGCTTCCATGCGCCGCTCGCTGTCTGTCGCAGCCATCGCCCTTTCCCTCGTTGCCGGTGCCGCCCAGGCCCAGACCCTGGTGGCGACCAGCAACATCATCGTCCGCGCGCTGGATCGCACCCTCGACTTCACCTCCGACACCACCACCTCGATCCGCGACATGAAGGTCGTCGTGGCTGCCCGTGACGACGCCGCCAGCTTCGTCGCCAGCGCCGGCGAGATCCGTGGCGCCCAGCTGGAAGCCGCGTTCGCCGCCCTGCGCGAACAGTTCCCGCAAGCCCGCGAGGCCAGCGACCTGGCCCTGGCGGAAACCATCGTCGCCCTCTGACCCTCACGAGCATCAGCCCCTGAACATCTGGTTTCGCCGAATCTGCCTGGGCGGTCTGTTACTGGCAGGCAGCGCCCAGGCCGAGTTGCGCCTGGCACTGGATGACGAAGGGCTGACCGCAGCCCAGCGTCAGGCCAGCCAGCAATTGCTGGACGAGGCCCTTGCGGCCCTGCCGCCGACCTTCATCCAGCGCCTGGATCGGGAAGTGGAAGTGAGCTGGAGCGATGACCTGCCGGAGAACGGCTACGGTCGTGCCACCCGCTTCGATGCCCTGGTGCTCAATCGAAACCTGCTGGCGAGCCTCACCGACGGCAGCGCGGCGACCCAGAAGACCAATCGCGTGCACGGCACGGTGCGTCGCGAACTGCTCGCCACCGTGCTCCACGAACTGACCCACCTCTACGACCGCGCGCGCCTCTGGTCCGCCGCCGAGAAGACGCAACAGTTCCGCTGCCGCAACCAGGCTGGCAGCAACGGCCTGGTGGGTCTGCCCGGCGACTGCCGCGGGCAGACCGAACGCCGTTTCACCCTGAGCGACGACCCGCGCCTGCTCGACCTCGCCGGCTGGCCGCAGTACGTCGGCAAGCGCGGCCAGCGCGAGCAGGACAACCACCAGGTGGCGCGCAGCCCGGATATCTACGAGCTGTCGAACCCCCGCGAATTCGTCGCGGTGAACATGGAGTACTTCCTCCTCGACCCGACCTATGGCTGCCGTCGTCCGGCGCTCTACCGCTACTACCGCGAACACTTCGGCTGGGCGCCGGAACGGCAGGGCACCTGCAATGACGGTTACGCCTATCTCAACGCCGGTCGCGACTTCGGCAAGCAGCCCCTGGGCAAGCTCGACCCCGAGCGCGTCTACGAGGTGGATTACCTGTTCGCCGAAGCCAACCAGAACTGGGTGAGCCGCTGGGGCCACAGCATGCTGCGCCTGGTGATCTGCGCTCCGGGCCGCCCGCGCGGGCCGGACTGCCGCCTCGACCTCGACCAGCACCTGGTGCTGTCCTACCGCGCCTTCGTCGGCGACGTACAGCTCTCAAGCTGGGACGGCCTCACGGGTGCCTATCCGTCGCGCCTGTTCGTGCTGCCGCTGCACCAGGTGATCGAGGAATACACCAAGGTCGAGCTGCGCAGCCTGGCTTCGGTGCCGCTCAAGCTCAGCCGAGAGGAAGTGGAAACCCTGGTGGAACACGCCGCCGAGATGCACTGGAGCTACGACGGCGACTACTGGTTCCTCTCCAACAACTGCGCCGTGGAAACGCTCAAGCTATTGCGCAGCGGCACCGACCACCCGGCCCTGCGCGACCTCGATAGCATCATGCCCAACGGCCTCCTGAAGCTGCTGGAAGGCCGCGGCGTGGCCGACCCCGCGCCCCTGGAAGATCCCAAGGAAGCCCTGCGTCTGGGCTATCGCTTCGACTCCTTCCGCGACCGTTACCAGGCCATGTTCAAGATCCTCCGCGAGCGCCTGAACGTGCCGCAGGAACAAGTGGAAGACTGGCTGGAACTGCCCGCCGAACAACGCCGCCCCTGGTTCGACAAGGCTGACCTGCGCGCCAGCGCCGCCCTGCTCCTGCTGGAACAAGCCGCCCAGCGTCGCCAGCTGTTGCTGGCCCAGGACGAGCTCAAGCGAAACTACCTCAACTCCCGCGAACAGGCCGGGCAGACCCGTTTCGCCAAGGCCGGCGGCACCCTGGAACAGATGCTCGCCAACAGCGGTTTCCTCAGCCGCCCGGCGGAAATGCTGCAAGGCGGCTACGGCCTGCCGCAAAGCGCCGAGTGGCAACGCCTGGAAGCCGAAAGCAGCAGCCGCCAGCAGACCATGCGCAAGCTCAACGACGACCTCGACCGCGAAGTCCGCAGCTTGCTGGAACCCCAGCGCATGGCCGAGCTGAATGCCACCGAAGCCAACCTCAAGGCCATTGGCACGCACCTGCGCCAGTTGCACAAGCAGTCCGGCGGGTTGGTCCTTCCGTAAAGCACGCCATGTGCTCTCCGTAGGTTGGTGCAGAGCGAAGCGAAGCCCAACGATTCCGCACTCGGGGCCGTTGGGTTTCGCGGAGCTCTACCCAATCTACGAAAGGCCCGCCAGTGCGTAGGGTGCGCCATGCGCACCGGCACCCCGTGCGGAGATTTCGGTGCGCGCAGCGCACCCTACGCGGTCCCGACTCACAGCTGCTCCTCATCCTCCTCCGGCAACTGCGGGTCCAGGTGCAGCCATGGCAGGCGGCTCTTCACCCAGATATGCCGGTCCGGCGGAGCGGTTTCGGGCCGGTCCAGGGTGGCCACCGTCAGGTCCAGGGTGTCCGGGGCAAGCTGGGTGAAGAACGCCAACTGGCTGCCGCAGTTCGCGCAGAAGTAGCGGATGCAATTGGCGGACGAGGCGTATTCGGCCGGCGTGCCGGCGGTCCAGCGGAAGCTCGCCAGGGGTACCGTGGCCCAGGTGGTGACGATGCCGCCGGTGGTCCGCCGACAGATCGAGCAATGGCAGTGGGCAACATCGGTCAAGGGCGCCTCGACGGTGTAGCGCAGCTGCCCACAGTGGCAGCCGCCGGTGTGCAGTTCGGTCATGGCAGTCTCCGTTCGCTGGGTCCTGAATAACGCTAGCAGGCGGTTGCGCAGGGCCGTCGGCATACCGAAGATGAAGGCTTCCCGCTGACTGGATGTCGCTGTGCTCACCCTCTTCCAGGCCCTCTGGCCCCTCTTCGCCCTGATCATCGGCGGCTACCTGCTGCGCCGCTGGGACTTCCCCGGCGAAGCCTTCTGGCCCGCCGCCGAGCGCCTGAACTACTTCATCCTGTTCCCCGCCCTGCTCTTCAGCAGCCTGGCCACCGCACCGCTGCACAACCCGGCGCTACCCCGCCTGGCCCTGGCGGTGTTCCTGGGCCTCGGCATCGGCTGGGCCGCCCTGCTGCTCGCACGACGCCTGCTGAACTGGCCGGCCGCGCGCTTCGGCGCCATCACCCAGGGCATCCTGCGCTTCAACACCTACCTGGGCCTGGCCGCCATCGGCAGCCTCTTTGGCACGGATGGCCTGGCCATTGCGGCGCTGATGCTGGCCCTGATGGTGCCGACGGTGAACCTGATGTCGGTCTGGGCCCTGACCGCCGAGCGCGGCGTAAACCTGCGCGGCCTGCTGCTGCCGGTGGCGAAGAACCCGCTGATCCTCGCCTGCCTGGCCGGCGCCCTGGTCAACCTGGCCGGCATCGGCCTGCCCGGCGGCACCGACCGCCTGCTCAACCTGCTGGCAGTGGCCAGCCTGCCGCTGGGCCTGCTCTGCGTCGGCGCCGCGCTACGTCCCCAGGAACTGGCTGGCGAGGTTCCAGCCCTCGCCTGGAACTGCGCCCTGCGCCTGCTGGCCATGCCCGCCCTCGCCTTTCTGGTCGCCCGCGTGCTCGGCCTGCCGGCCATGGAAAGCAGCATCCTGGTGCTGTTCTTCGCCCTGCCCACCGCGCCCACGGCCTATGTGCTGACCCGCCAGCTCGGCGGCGACAGCCACCTGATGGCCGGCATCATCACCCTGCAGACCCTGCTCGCCGCCGGAAGCCTGCTGCTGGTGATGCGCACGCTGGCCATCTGAAGCCATGGCGGCCTGGCGCCGTTCGTCGACAAATAGCCACGTAATCGGCACCGATCACCGCCGAAAGCTGGCTGAAAGGTTGCGGGCTTAGCATCCGCCCCACTACCGGCACCAGACCGGTAACCCGAAAACAACAAGATTGGTGATCGACATGCTCTGCTCCCGCTGCCTGCCCGGCACTCCTCCGCCCGTCCTCCGCACGCCTTCGGCCCCGCGCTGATTTCCTCCCGCCCCACCCGAATCACGTCCGGAGAACCGCCATGCTGACTCTGCTCGGCTTCGCCATGGTCATCTGCTTCATGTACCTGATCATGACCAAGCGCCTGTCTGCCCTGATCGCCCTGATCATCGTCCCCATCGTCTTCGCCCTGATCGGCGGCTTCGCCGCGGGTATCGGCCCGATGATGCTGGAAGGCATCGGCAAGCTCGCCCCCACCGGCGTGATGCTGATGTTCGCCATCCTCTACTTCGCCCTGATGATCGACTCCGGCCTGTTCGACCCGGCCGTGCGCAAGATCCTCAAGCTGGTGAAAGGTGACCCGCTGAAAGTCTCGATGGGCACGGCCGCCCTGGCGCTGATCGTCTCCCTCGACGGTGACGGCGCCACCACCTACATGATCTGCGTTGCCGCCCTGCTGCCGCTTTACAGCCGCCTGGGCATGAGCCCGCTGATCATGGCCGGGCTGATCATCCTCGCCGGCGGCATCATGAACATGACCCCCTGGGGCGGCCCTACCGCCCGCGCCGCGAGCGCCCTGCACGTGGACCCGTCGGACATCTTCGTACCGATGATTCCGGCCATGATCGTCGGCGCCATCGCCCTGTTCGGCCTCGCCTGGGCCTACGGCAAACGCGAGCGCGCCCGCCTCGGCGTGCTGCACCTGCCGGATGACCAGATCAATCACGACGAAATCAGCGTGTCGCAGTACCCGGAGGCCCGCCGTCCCAAGCTGCTGTGGGTGAACGGCGCGCTGACCGCCGCCCTGATGGTGACCCTGATCGCCGGGCTGCTGCCGCTGCCGGTGCTGTTCATGATCGCCTTCAGCCTGGCCATGATCATCAACTACCCCTGCCTGCAGCAGCAGAAGGAACGGGTCGCGGCCCATGCCGGCAACGTGCTGGCGGTGGTCGGCCTGATCTTCGCCGCGGGCATTTTCACCGGAATCCTGTCCGGCACCGGCATGGTGGAAGCCATGTCCAAGAGCCTGCTGGCGGTCATCCCGCCGTCCATGGGTCCTTACATGGCAGTGATCACCGCGGTCGTGAGCATGCCGTTCACCTTCTTCATGTCCAACGACGCTTTTTATTACGGCGTGTTACCGGTTCTGGCCGAGGCTGCGAGCCATTACGGCATCAGTCCGGTGGAGATGGCGCGGGCGTCTATCGTAGGCCAGCCGGTGCATCTGCTGAGCCCGCTGGTACCCTCCACCTACCTGCTGGTGGGCCTGGCCAAAGTGGAGTTCGGCGACCACCAGCGCTTCACGTTGAAGTGGGCGGTGATGATTTGTCTGTGTATCCTCGTCGCCGCCTTGCTGCTGGGTGTGTTCCCGCTCTTCGGATCACACTGACAGTCGCTAACTGACATTCGCTCAAGCCGGAAACTGCGTAAGCTCTTTCCGGCTTGTTCGTGTTCCATCCCTAGACCAAGAAACTTGTGAGGATCAACGCATCATGGAATGGCTGACCAGCCCGGAAATCTGGGTCGCCTTCTTCACCCTGACCGCCCTGGAAATCGTCCTCGGCATCGACAACATCATCATGATCGCCATCCTCGTGGGCCGCATGCCGCCGCACATGCAGGCGCGCACCCGCTTCTTCGGCCTGGCGCTGGCGATGATCACCCGCATCCTGCTGCTGCTCTCCATCACCTGGATCATGCGGCTCACCAACGACCTGTTCGAACTGTTCGGCCAGGGCATCTCCGGCCGTGACCTGATCCTCTTCTTCGGCGGCCTGTTCCTGCTGTGGAAGAGCACCACCGAGATGTACCACAGCCTGGAAGGCGAAGATGAGTCCGAAGCAGCGTCCGACGGCGCGGCGCGCAACTTCATCGGCACCATCATCCAGATCGCCATCATCGACATCGTGTTCTCGCTGGACTCGGTGATCACCGCCGTCGGCATGGTTTCCCATGTGCCGGTGATGGTCGCTGCGATCATCGTCGCCGTACTGGTGATGATGCTGGCCGCCGGCACCATCAGCGACTTCATCGACAAGCACCCGAGCCTGAAGATGCTGGCCCTGGCCTTCCTGGTAGTGGTCGGTACCGTGCTGATCGCCGAGTCCTTCGAAGTCCACGTACCGAAGGGTTATGTCTACTTCGCCATGGCCTTCTCCCTGGCCGTGGAGGCGCTCAACATCCGCATGCGCATCGCTCGCGGTCGCAAGGAAGACCCGGTGAAACTGCGCAAGGACATTCCTGGGCAGTAAGCCGAAGCAATGAAGAACGGGGCCGAATGGCCCCGTTTTTTATTTGGGCGCAAGCACCGGAGCACGCCAACTCATTGATTCGAAAGGCCCGGCACTCACATCAACAGCGTTGATGTTCTCTATGCCGAGTGATCACTTTTTAATCAGAACCCTATCCGTAACATGGGCTCCAGAAGAAGTTTCCTCCCCCCTGCACGGAGCCAAAGATCATGAAAACCCAAGCCTTCGCTGCCCTGTTCATCGCCGCCCTGAGCACTTCCGCCTTTGCCCTGCCGGCCGCCTACCAGCCGGTGCTGGGTGAAGCGAAGGAAGGCACCACCCTCCAGGTCATCGACCCGGTTGCCGCCGAAGGCAGCTTCATGGTCCTGGACCGCGTGGCTGAAGGTGGTTCCGACCGCACCGGCGCCAACCGCGTCGCCGAAAGCGGTGCCGACCGTACCGGTGCCAACCGCATCGCCGAAGGCGGTGCCGACCGTCTGCTGCAAGCCCAGCGCATCAGCTGATCGCAGCCTGCAAAACCTCAAAGCCCGGCGGATGCCGGGCTTTTTGTTTGTGGGTAGGGTGCGCCGGACGACCGTCGCCCCAGCACGCGCCACGGGATCGGGAAAACCCATGCGGAAACCACCTCAGCTTTTTGCGCCAACTTATTGATCGGCAACGAGCACAAACCCAAGAGACGGGCTTTACTTGTCAGCAGGTGAAGAAAAAGTCAGGCACGCAGCGGTAATCAGTCAGGGCCGGGACGGTCCAACGATGACAATCTTGTTGCAACTCGCCTGCCTGGGCCGCTGTTCTCCCGCCCACGGATACAGCGGCCTTCGAGATCGCCAGGAGGGCCACCATGCTGACCTTGCTCAATCTCCTCTCGGCCGTCGCCCTGCTCATCTGGGGCACGCACATCGTGCGAACGGGCATTCTTCGCGTGTACGGCTCCAACCTGCGCCGCCTGCTCAGCCGCAGCGTACGCCGCCGGCCCCTGGCCTTCGCCTCGGGTATCGGCGTCACCGCCCTGGTGCAAAGCAGCAACGCCACCGCACTGCTGGTCAGCTCCTTCGTCGCCCAGGGCCTGATGCTGCTGGCGCCGGCGCTGGCGATCATGCTCGGCGCCGACGTCGGCACGGCGCTGATGGCCCGGGTGCTCACCCTCGACCTGTCCTGGCTGTCGCCGCTGTTGATCTTCTTCGGGGTGATCTTCTTTCTCTCCCGCAAGCAGACCCGCCTGGGGCAGTTGGGGCGCGTCGGCATCGGCCTGGGGCTGATCATCCTCGCCCTGCAGCTGATCATCGCCGCCGCCGAACCCATCACCACCGCCAAGGGGGTGAAGGTGCTGTTCTCCTCGCTGACCGGCGACGTGCTGCTGGACGCCCTGACCGGCGCGCTGTTCGCCATGGTCTCGTACTCCAGCCTGGCGGCCGTGCTGCTCACCGCCACGCTGGCGGCCTCCAAGGTGATTTCCCTCAAGGTGGCGCTCTGCCTGGTGATCGGCGCCAACCTCGGCAGCGGCGTCCTCGCCCTGCTCAGCAGCACCCTGCAGAACCCGGCCGGGCGCCGCGTGGCCCTTGGCAGCCTGCTGTTCAAGCTGGCCGGCTGCATCCTGGTGCTGCCTCTGGTAGGGCCGCTGGCGAACTGGATCGACAACTGGCCGATCTCCACCGCCGAACTGGTGATCGCCTTCCACCTGCTCTACAACAGCGTGCGCTGCACCCTCTGCCTGCCGCTGACGGTGCCGATGGCGCGCTTCTGCGACTGGCTGCTGCCAGACCGCCCGCAGCCCGACGATGTGGCCAAGCCGCGCCACCTCGACCCCGCCGACCTGGAAACCCCCAGCCTGGCGCTGGCCAACGCCGTGCGCGAGACCCTGCGCATGGGCGATATCGTCGAGCAGATGCTGAACAACCTGCTGCACCTGCTGCGCGGCGGCGACCCGCTGCTGGGCAAGGACATCCACCGCCTCGACGACGACATCGACGCCCTCTACACCGCCATCAAGCTCTACCTGGCGCGCATGCCCCGCGAGGACCTGGGTGAGCGCGACAGCCGGCGCTGGGCGGAAATCATCGAGCTGACCATCAACCTGGAGCAGGCCGGGGACATCATCGAGCGCATGCTCGACGACGTGCAGAGCAAGAACAACGCCCAGGGCAGGGCCTTCTCCGATGAGGGCCTGGGAGAGATCGTCAGTCTCCACGACCAGTTGGTGGAGAACCTGCACCTGGCCCTCTCGGTGTTCCTCAATGGCGACCTGGAAAACGCCAAGCGCCTGCGCCGCGCCAAGCAGCGCTTTCGCATCCTCGAACGGCGCTTTGCCCACGCCCACGTCTCGCGGCTGCACCAGCAGGTGGTGCAGAGCATCGAGACCAGCGCCCTGCACCTGGGCCTGATCGGTGACATGAAGCGTCTCAACTCGCTGTTCTGTGCCATCGCCTACGCGGTGCTGGATAACCCGGACGCCCCCGATGTGGTGGAGGACGAGCACGTGTCTGTCGCGCCCTCACGCTTCTTCGAGCCGGAGATCGGCTCACATCGCTGAACCGCACTCTTCACAGCGTGCGGGCCGCTTGGGCAGAATCCGGGCATGACGCCTCATGACCCTTCCAGCGCCTCGGTCAGCGCCAGTCTGACCCAGGCCGTCCTGCACGCAGCCACCCAGCTCGGCCTCGCCCGAGATGAACTGCTGCGCGCCAGCAGCCTTGATGAAAGCCGCCTCGCCGACCCGGACGCGCGCATCCCCTTCAGCACCCAGGAAGCGCTCTGGGGAACCATCCACAGCCGCCTGGCGCATCCCGAACCGGGCCTCGCCATCGGCCGCGCCCTGGCGCCCGGACAGTTCAGTGTGCTCGGCTACCTGCTGCAAAGCAGCCCGACCCTGGGCGAAGCCCTGGAGGCCGAGCTGCGCTACCAGCGGCTGGTGGGCGAGGGCGGCAGCCTGGCCCTGGAAGTGCGCGGCGATGAACTCTGGACCCTGTACCGCCCGCTGCACCCGACGCTGCCGGCGACCCGTGCGCGGGTGCTGGCGCTGATGGCGTTCTGGCTGGAGCTGATGCGTCCGCTGCTGGCGGACCTGCGTCTGCTCAAGGCCTGCTTCGTGCACGCCGCGCCCGCGGATACCAGCCTCTACCAGCAGTGTTTCGCCTGCCCATTGCAGTTCGAGGCTGAGGATTACGCCCTGGTGCTGCCCATGGCCTTGCGCACGGCGCCGCTGAAGCAGTCCAACCCGCCGCTGCAGGCGGTGCTGCGCCAGCACGCCGAAGCGCTGCTGGCGCGCCTGCCCAGCGAAGGATTGCGGGCGCGGGTCGTCGCGCTGCTCGGCGCCCAGCTGGCCCGTGGCGAACCCGATCGCGGCGCCCTGGCTACGGCCCTCGGCATCAGCGAACGGACCTTGCAACGGCGTCTGGCGGAAGAAGACAGTAGCTATCAGCAATTGCTCAACGACACCCGCCGCCACCTGGCCGAGCGCCATCTGGAGGAGGGCCGCCTGCCGATTGCCGATATCGCCGTGCTGCTGGGTTATTCCGAGCCCAGCGTGTTCTTCCGCGCCTTCCGCCAGTGGACCGGGCTGACGCCGGGGGAGTACCGGCAGCAGCATCGGGATTGAGCTTCTCTTGCTCTTCGTAGGGGCGAATTCATTCGCCAAGCAGCCCGAAGGGCGGCCCTGAGGATAAACAGGGGGACGCTGCGCATCCCTTGGCGAATGAATTCGCCCCTACAAGGATTCAGCTCAGCTTCGACGCTATTCCACGCGCTTTGAGAAACGCCAGGAACGCCTCACGGCTCGAATACTGCGGCCGATAGCCGAACTCGTCCTTCAGGCGGCGGTTGTCCAGCACCGGGCGGTAACGCAGGAAGTCCAATTGTTCCGGGCCGTACTGGGTCAGGCCCAAGGGCTTGAGCAGGGCCAGGGCGGCACGCAGCAAGCCCGCAGGCAGTGGTCGATAGGGCTTGCCGAGGATGCCGGCGATCTCGGCCATGCTCAGCGCGCCGTCGCCGGCCAGGTTGTAGATGCCTTCGGCGCCGCGCTCCAGGCCTTCGCGGATGATCGCCACCACGTCCTGGTCCCAGATGAACACGAAGCGGCTGTCATGCCCCTTGATGCCCAGCACCGAGCGCTTCTGGAACAGTTCGGTGATCTGGTTATTCACCTGCTCGCCCAGGATGGTGCCGGGGCGCAGCACCAGCTGACGCAGTTGCGGATGACGCTTGCGCGCGTCGGCCAGCAGCAGTTCCACCTCGCGCTTGTGCCGGGCGTAGGCGAAGCGTTCATGGCCGCGCAGCGGGTGCTGCTCGTCAATCCACTCGGCGTTCTCCGGGTAATAGCCGTAGGCAGCGCCCGAGCTGGTAACGATCAGTTGACTGACGCCCTCGGCAACTGCCGCATCCAGCACAGCGCGGGTGCCGCCGACGTCGATGGCGTGCAGGCGTGCCTCACTCATGCCCCGTGGCGGGGTCACCACGGAGGCCAGGTGCACGATGGCGTCGGGCTTCCAGCGCTGAACACAAGTGGCCACTTCGCGGGGCAAGCTGATGTCCAGCGACACCGGTTCGATATTGGCTTTGAGCCCCTGATGGCTCAGCGGGCGGATGTCCGCGGCCACCAGGGTCCAGTCCGGGTGGCGCAGGGCCAGGTCGCGCAGCAGTTGCTGGCCGATGAAGCCGGCAGCGCCGGTGATCAGGACGCGCACGAGAGTTCCTCCTTGCCGCGCGGCGGATTGCGCCGCCAGACAGCCACCAGCACCAGGCCGGAAACGATGTGCCAGAGCCCCCAGAAGCCGGCCACCAGGGCCATGTCCACCTGGCCGCCGAACTGGGTGAGGATCAGCCCCAGGGCCAGCCCGGAGTTCTGCATGCCGACCTCGATGGTCAGGGCGCGGCGGTCCGCATCGGCGAGCCCGGCCAGGCGCGACGCGCTCCAGCCCAGCAGCAGAGCGCCGGCGTTGTGTCCAACCACCACCAGCAGCACCAGCCCGGCGTTGGCCACCAGCAGTTGCCAGTTGCCCGCTGCCGCCACCACCAGGAAGAGGCCGAAGGCAAGCAGCGAGAAGCGCTTGAACCAGGGCAGCACGCGGGCGCTGAAGGCCGGCGCCAGGTTGCCCGCCGCCATGCCGGCCAGCAGTGGCAGTACTAGCAGCACCGCCAGGCCGCCGATGATGCCGCTGGCGTCCACGTCCAGGCTGCTCATCTGCCCATGCAGGAAGGCGGCGGTGTCCGGGTTGAGGCTGGCGGTGGCGGCAAAGTTCAGCGGGAGGCTGAGGATCGCCAGCAGGCTCGACAGGCTGGTGACGCTCACCGACAACGCCGTATTGCCCCGTGCCAGGTGGGTGATGACGTTGGACAGGTTGCCGCCGGGGCAGGCGGCCACCAGCAGCATGCCCAGCTCAAGGCCGGGGCGCAGGTCGAGGAAGAGGGTGGCCACGAAGGTCAGCCAGGGCAGCAGCAGGCACTGGCAGAGCAGCCCGAGCAGTGCCGGCAGGGGCCGTCGCAGGACCAGGAGGAAGTGGGCCAGGCGCAGCTCCAGCGCCACGCCGAAGATCAGCGCGGCGAGCACCAGCCCGAGTATCAGTTGCTGACTACTGTCGTAGTTCATCGATGGGTTCTCTTGTTGTTCTTCTGTCGCCGCTCGCGGGCGCAAGGCCAGAGCAGCTTAGTCGTCCGCCCCGGGAGCGACAGTGGCCGACATCGCCAGCGCGAGTGGCCAATCGCGACAACTGATGCGGATCAATATTTGTCCACAGGCACGCGGATAAAGTCGATGGCCAATTGATATCAGACTAATCCGCCATGCCCCGCATCCTCCCACCCCTGTTGCTGATCAGCGATGACCGTGTGCTCGCCGACCAGGCGCGCCAGCTGCTGACGTACAACGCCCTGGAGTGCACCGTGCTGACCACCAGCAGCGACTGCTCGAAGGCCCCGCTGTGCCGCTGGCTGAAGGACGCGCCGCTGAACCATGCCGGTCGTGTGCATGCCCTGCTGGGCGAGGCGGTGGAGGTACTGGACCGCACCCGCCACGCCTTCCGTTCCAGTGAGCTGGGCCGCCTGCGCAAACGACTCGAACAGGCACTGGGGGAGTTGCCGCCTCCCGACGACTGAGGTAAAAACGGGGCCGCAAGGTTCCGCCAATGCGGAAGCCGGCTTTGCCGGGCAGGACGCAAGGGGCCTGCAAGACAAAGCGCCGTGATCGGCATCTCCTCCGGGGGATGTCGATCACGGCGCTTTTTTTATGCCCGCAGAAAACATCCAAGGGAGGATGCATGGGCCTGGAACGACAACTCGAGGGA
This sequence comes from Pseudomonas sp. BN411, assembly GCF_029871235.1. Lineage (GTDB taxonomy): Bacteria > Pseudomonadota > Gammaproteobacteria > Pseudomonadales > Pseudomonadaceae > Metapseudomonas. Next base: position 133,379 of record NZ_SSOM01000019.1, on the reverse strand, counting down.
ATGCTCGGCCGCATCGGCCTGTCACGTGCGGAAGTCACGATGCGCTGCCGCTACCTGGACTGGCAGGACAAGGACGCGGCGCACCTGGCCAGCCGGGGAGCGAGTCTGGACGACTGCCACCAGGCCTTCGTCGAACGCCTGTACGACCACCTGGCGCAGTTCGAGCCCATCGCCGGCATCCTCCACGATCCGGTCACCCTTAAACGCCTCAAGCACAGCCAGCTCGACTACTACCAGCGGCTCTGGCGTGGCCCCTACGACCGTGGCTATGTGCTCGACCGGTTGCGCGTTGGCCTGGTGCACCAGCACGTGGGGGTCGACCTCAAGTGGTACCTGGGCGCCTACCGCCTGTACCTGGACCACATGCTCGGCGCACTGCTGGGCGAAGGCACGGACCAGTCCGTCTATGCCAGCCTGCTGAAGGCGGTGTTCTTCGACATGGCACTGGCCATCGACACTTACAGCAGCGCACAACGCCAGGCCCTGGAGGACAGCGAAGCGCGTTTTGCCCGGGCGCTGCGCGGGGCCAACGACGGCCTCTGGGACTGGGACCTGGAAACGGACCGGATCTACCTTTCCGAACGCTGGGCAGCGATGCTTGGCCTGGGCCGCGACAGCCTGGGCGAGGGCAGCTCCAGCTGGTTTGGCCGGGTTCATCCGGACGATCTGCCGGGCCTGCGCCAGGCGGTGGATGCCCACCTGCGCGGCGACACACCCTGGCTGAATCACGAGTACCGTATCCGCCGTCGCGACGGCGCCTACCTCTGGGTACTGGTGCGCGGCGTGGCGGAAGAAGGGCGCATGGCCGGCTCGCAGACCGACATCAGCCAGCGCAAGCTTTCCGAACAGCAACTGCGCCACGCCGCCCGCCACGATCCCCTGACCGGCCTGGCCAACCGCCTGCGCCTGGACGAGTTGCTGCAACAGGCACTGCAACGCCGCCAGCGTCCCGGAGCAAGGGACGCCGGGCTGCTGTTCATCGACCTCGACCGCTTCAAGCTGATCAACGACAGCCTGGGCCACGCCATGGGTGACCGCGTGCTGGTGGAGGTGAGCCAGCGCCTTACCCGCTGCCTGCGTCCGGGGGACCACCTGGTGCGTTTCGGCGGCGACGAGTTCGTGGTGCTGCTGGACGACCTGGCCTGCCTGGCCGACGCCGAACAGGTCGCCCAACGCATGCTCGACAGCCTGCACCAACCCCTGCACCTGGACGACCACAGCCTGGCGGTCAGCGCCAGCATCGGCATTACCGGGCTGCTGGCCGAGGGGCAGGCGGTGGACACCCTCCAGGCCGCCGACCTGGCCCTGTACCGCGCCAAGGAAGCCGGCAAGGCCCAGTTCGCCCGCTACAGCACCGAACTGCAGGCCGCAGCCCAGAAGCGTCTCGACCTGCACAACGCCCTGGCCCACGCGCTGGCTCGCGACGAGTTCGAACTGCATTACCAGCCGATCTGCCGCATCGATGGCAGCCGGCCGCAGGTCACCGCAGTCGAGGCCCTGCTGCGCTGGCGCCGGAATGGCCGGCTGGAATCACCATTGCAGTTCATTCCCGCGCTGGAGGAATCCGGCGAGATCATCGCGGTCGGCGACTGGGTGCTGCGGGAAGCCTGCCGGCAGACCCGCCGTTGGCAACTGGTCGGCCAGGAGGACCTCAGTTGCTCGGTGAATCTCTCCAGCCGACAGCTGCTGCAGCCGGGGTTCGCCCAGCGGGTCACGGCCATCCTGCGCGAGAGCGGGCTGCGTCCTACCAGCCTGGTGCTGGAGATCACCGAGAGCCTGCTGATGCAGGACAGCGCCGAGACCCTGGCGTGCCTGCGCGAACTGGCCGTGCTCGGGGTCCGCCTGGCCCTGGACGACTTCGGCACCGGCTATTCCTCCCTCGGCTACCTCAAGCGCTTTCCGCTGCAGATCCTCAAGGTGGATCGCAGCTTCATCGGCGGCGCGCCAGACGACCCCGAACTGAACGCCATCTCCCGAGCCATCATCGGCCTGGGCCGCAGCCTCGGCCTGGAAGTGGTGGCCGAGGGCGTCGAAGACCCGGCGCACCTGGATTTCCTGCTTGGCCAGGACTGTCGCTACGCGCAGGGGTACTGGTTCAGCCGCCCACGGCCGCCGGACATGCTCGAACCGCTGTTGCTGGGCGAGGAAGGGTTCGAGGGCGAAGGATGCCTGCCGGGTCCGGCCACCAGGACCCGCGAAGATAGCCAGGGGAGCAGCCGATGAAGATCAACTTGCCGGTCAGCGGCCGGGCGGTCGAGTTCGACGCCAATGCCAACATCCTCTCCACCACGGACCTTAAAGGGGTCATCACCCACGTCAACGACGACTTCCTGGCCATCAGCGGCTTCGACCGCGACGAACTGCTGGGGCGCAGCCACAACCTGGTGCGTCACCCGGACATGCCGCCGCAAGCCTTCGCCCATCTCTGGCAGACCCTCAAGGGTGGCCGCAGCTGGATGGGGCTGGTGAAGAACCGCTGCAAGAACGGCGACCACTACTGGGTCAGTGCCTATGTCACGCCAGTGGTGCGGGACGGCAAGGTGGTGGAATACCAGTCGGTGCGGACCCGTCCCGAACCCGCCCGGGCCGCGGCGGCGGAACGGCTCTACGCGAACCTGCGGGAAGGGCGCCTGCCAGGTGCCCTGCGGCGTCCGCTCCTGGGCCTGCGTGCACGCCTGCTGGCAGGTTGCGGCGCCGCCGGCCTCTCCGGCCTTGGCCTCGCCCTTGTACTCGACAGCATGCTGCCCTTCGCCGAGGTTCCTGCCGCCCTCGCCAGCCTGGGGGCCTGTGGTGCCTGGATCCACTGGCAGCTGCGTCCCCTGAACGCACTGTTGGGCAAGGCCAGGCGCATCGCCGACAACCCTATCGGCCAGTGGCTCTATTGCGGCCGGACCGACGAATTCGGCGAACTCGACTTCGCCATGCGCATGCTGGAGGCCGAGGCGGGCGCCGTGGTCGGGCGTATCGCTGAATCCGCCCGGCAGCTCGCGGGCCATGCCAGCCACCTGGCGTCGTCGGTGGCCAGCACCAGCGAGGCGACCCTCCGCCAGCAGCTGGATACCGAGCATGTCGCCAGTGCCATTGAGCAGATGGCCTGCAGCGTCCAGGAAGTGGCGCGCAGCGCCCAGCAAGGCGCCACCGCCGCCGACCAGACCGACGCAGCCGCGAGCGCTGGCCGGGAGGAAGTGGATGCCACCCGCCTGCACATCGCCAGCCTCGAAGAAGAGGTTCGCCAGGCCAGTAGCACCGTGCAGGCACTGCGTAGCCACAGTGGCGATATCAGCCAGATCCTGGAGGTGATCCGCAGCATTGCCGAACAGACCAACCTGTTGGCGTTGAACGCCGCGATCGAAGCGGCCCGCGCGGGCGAGTCCGGCCGGGGATTCGCGGTGGTCGCCGACGAGGTACGTGCCCTGGCTTCGCGGACCCGGCACTCCACGGAAGAAATCCACACACTGATCGCCAGACTCCAGCAGGGCGCCGGCGATGCCGTGGAAGCGATGCAGCAAAGTTGCCGGCAGGCTTCCGAAAGCCTGCAACAGGCATTGCGCGCCAGCGATTCCCTGGCCCGGATCAATGGCCAGGTCAGCGAAATCAGCAGCATGAGCCTGCAGATCGCCAGCGCGGTGGAGCAGCAGAGCGCCGCCAGTGAGGAAATCCAGCACAGCCTGGCGAGCATCCGCATCGCCGCCGACAGCAATGCCGAAAGCAGTGGCCACAGCCAGCACAGCGCCCACCGGGTGGCGGAGCTGGCGGCGGACCTGCAGGCGCTGGCCCAGCAATTCTGGGAGAGGCGCCACCGGCACGGTTGAAGCATTGCCAGACAACGAGCCCTGGGCGAGAGTGCCAGCATTTCCTCGGAGCAGGACGCCCATGTCGATCAGGAAGCTGCGCATCAGCGATATCGAAGCCTTGCATCGCCTCTTCGCCGAAGTCTGCGCCGAGGGTGAGTTCCTGCTGCGGGCCGAGGCGCCGCCCATCGCGCAGATGCGGGCGATGCTGCTGCGCTCGCTGCCGCTGGATCTGCCGCAGTTCGTCGCCGAAGTCGAAAGCGACCTGGTGGGGTCCATCGAGGTTTTCCCCGCCAGCTTCTGCCGCATGGAAGATGGCTCCGGGGAAGACTTCGGCGTGCTCGGCATGCAGGTGAGGAAGGCCCATCGCAACCGGGGCCTGGGCGGCAATCTGATGGAGGCGGCGCTCGAACATTGCCGCCAGCTGGACATGCGTCGGGTGGAGCTTACGGTGCTGAAGTCCAACGCGACCGCCATCCGCCTCTACGAGCGCTTCGCCTTTCGCTGGCTGGCGGACCTGCCGCCGGTGACCCTGCCCAACGGCCGCGCCGACCAGCCGCAGAAGATGCGCCTGCTGCTGGGCTGAGCCGCAGGCCGTCCGGCGCGCCTTCTCAGGGCCCCCGGTGGGCAGTATCCTGCGCGCCTTCGCCCACAGCCCAGTCGCGACCGATGCTGCTGTCCACCTTTAAACCGCAAGTGCTCAAGCTCATCGAGCTGCTGCAACGCCATCCACGGCTGATCGCCCTCTACGGCTTCTGCTCCGGCATGGCGAGCTTCTTCCTGGTGGAGCGGGGCGCACGGGTGGCCAAGGTGATCGCCATCCTGCTGCTGGTGAGCTGGGTCTGGCTGATGCTGGAGAACCTGTTCCGACGCAGCGTCGAGCGCCTCTTCGGCATCGAACTGCCGCCACCCTTGATGCGTTTCCTGACCCAGCTGATCCACCAGGAAAGCCTGTTCTTCGTGCTGCCGTTCTTCGCCATCACCACCAGCTGGAACAGCGGCCAGGCCCTGTTCACCGGGCTATTGGGTGTGGCGGCGCTGTGCTCGATCACCGACCCGATCTACAACCGCCACCTGGCGCCGCGCCGCTGGCTGTTCCTGGCCTATCACACGCTGACGCTGTTCGCCGTGCTGTTGGCCGCGCTGCCGCTGATCCTCCAGCAGACCACCGCGCAGAGCTACCGCTGGGCGCTGGGCACCGCCGTCGCGCTGTCCTTCGTCAGCCTGCTCGGGGTGTTCCGTGGGCAGCGCTGGTGGCGGGTGCTGGGCCTGGCGGTACTGATCCTGGCCCTGGGCGGGCTGGGCTGGGTGACGCGAGTCTGGGTGCCGCCAGCGACCCTCTGGCTCACCGAAGTGGCGGTGACACCGGACCTGGATAACCACCAGCGCACGCCGGGCGATGGCGTGGAAGAAGTCAGCGCCGCCGAACTACGCAGTAAGGGGCTCTATGCCTACACCGCGATCAATGCGCCGCGCGGGTTGAACGAGCGCATCTACCACGTGTGGCGCTTCAATGGCCGCGAAGTGGACCGCATCGCCCTGGGCATCCACGGCGGCCGTGAGGCCGGCTACCGCGCCTGGACCCACAAGCAGAATTTCCCCAGCAACCCGGTGGGGCGCTGGCAGGTTCAGGTGCTGACCGAGGCGGGGCAGATGATCGGCACCCTGCGCTTCAAGGTCACGCCGTCCGAGTTGCCACCCAAACCGCATTGAGCACCAAACTTGTAGGAGCGAGCTTGCTCGCGAACGGTCCGAGCGCGGTCTTTCGCGAGCAAGCTCGCTCCTACACAAAGCGTCACCGCCAGCGGTAACCCACCGGTCAGCCAAAGAACCAGTAGCAGACGCCGATGGAAGCCAGCACACCGGACAGGTCCGCCAGCAGGGCGCAGCCCACGGCGTGGCGGGCACGCTGGATGCCCACAGAGCCGAAATACACCGCCAGCACGTAGAAGGTGGTCTCGGTGCTGCCCTGCATGGTGGCGGCCACCAGCGCAGGGAAGCTGTCGACGCCCTGGGACTGGATCGTCTCGATCAACATGGCCCGCGCGGCGCTACCGGAGAAGGGCTTGACCAGGCCGGTGGGCAGCGCCTCGACGAAGCGGCTGTCCAGCCCCAGGCCTTCCACCGCCCAGCGGATAACGTCGAGCAACTGGTCCAGGGCTCCCGAGGCGCGCAGGGCACCCACGGCACACAGCATCGCGACCAGATAGGGCAGGAGGTTCTTCGCCACATCGAAGCCTTCCTTCGCGCCTTCCACGAAGGTCTCGTAGATCGGCACCTTCTTCAGCGCCCCCATCAGCAGGAAGCAGAGGATCAGGGCGAACAGGGTCAGGTTGCCGAGCAACGAGGACAGCGCCGTCAACGCGGTCGCCGACAGGCCGGCCAGCACCGCCATGAACCCGCCGAGCAGCAGCGCAGCGCCGCCGAACCACGCGAGCAGGACCGGGTCGGTCAGCTTGATCCGCTGCATGAAGGCCACCGACAGTAGCGCCGTCATGGTGGAAATCGCGTTGGCCAGGAGGATCGGCAGGAACACCAGGGCCGGATCGGTCGCACCGGCCTGGGCGCGGTACATGAAAATGGTCACCGGCAGCAGCACGAAGGAGGAGGCGTTCATCACCATGAACAGCACCTGGGCATTGCTCGCCGAGGTACTGCTGGGGTTCAGCTCCTGCAGCGCCTTCATCGCCTTGAGGCCGATGGGTGTGGCCGCGTTGTCCAGGCCCAGGCCGTTGGCGGTGAAGCTCAGGGTGACCAGGCCGAGGGCGTGGTGCCCCCGCGGAACCTCCGGCATCAGGCGGGCGAACAATGGGCCGAGCAGGCGCGCGAGGATATCCACCAGGCCGGCCTTCTCGGCAATGCGCAGGAAGCCCAGCCACAGGGTCAGGGTCCCGAACAGCAGGACCATCACATCCACCGAGAGCTTGGCCATGGCGAACAGGCTTTCCACCATCGCCGCCCACACCCCCGGGTCCCCCCCGATCCAGCGCACCAGCGCGGCCACCGCCGCCACCAGGAAGAAGCTCAGCCACAGGCCGTTGAGCATTTGCAGTCCCCCAGAAATCAGTGAGGCGGATTCTAGCGGGGCAGCTCGTACAGCGGCGAATTCAATCTGCCTTTGAGTCCGAGCGAATCCCGCTTCCCTCACCCCAACCCCGCTCTGCGCCCCAGCCTGATCGCTTCGCGCTCAGGCGTTCATCGGCACCGGAAGCGGTGCTTCCGAAAGCGTGCCTCTTCACCCCAGAGGGAGAGGGGGCGGTCCGTGCTAGAACTGACCGGCGTGAGTCACCCCTCTCCCCTTGGGAGAGGGGCCGGGGGTGAGGGTGTGTTGGCCAGGCTGGGACTTCAGCCAGGTCACCAAATAAAAAGCCCCGACCAGGTCGGGGCTTTCTCATTCAGCGCGGCGCGATCTCAGTCGATGACCGCACGGCCCTTGGGCTGCGTTTCACCGCCGCCCAGGCTGTGCAGGGAGGCCAGGTAGCGCTGGCCCTTCTCGGCGTCGTACATGCCTTCCCACTTGGCGATCACCAGCACCGCCAGGGCGTTGCCGATCACGTTCAGGGCGGTGCGCGCCATGTCCATGATGCGGTCGACACCGGCGATGAAGGCCAGGCCTTCCAGCGGGATGCCGACGCTGCCCAGGGTGGCCAGCAGGACCACGAAGGACACGCCCGGAACACCGGCGATGCCCTTGGAGGTGACCATCAGGGTCAGCACCAGCAGCAGCTGTTGGCCAATGGACAGGTCGATGCCATAGAGCTGGGCGATGAAGATCGCGGCGATGCTCTGGTACAGGGTCGAACCATCGAGGTTGAAGGAGTAGCCGGTTGGGACCACGAAGCTGCTGATGGCACGCGGCGCACCGTAGGCTTCCATCTTCTCGATGATGCGCGGCAGCACGGTCTCGGAGCTGGCGGTGGAGTAGGCGAGGATCAGCTCGTCCTTGAAGATGCGCATCAGCTTGATGATGGAGAAGCCGAACAGGCGGGCTACCAGGCCCAGCACCATGAAGGCGAAGAAGGCGATGGCGAAGTAGACCAGCACCACCAGCTTGGCCAGCGGCAGCAGGGAGGCGAAGCCGAAGTTGGCCACGGTCACGGCGATCAGCGCGAAAACACCGATGGGCGCGTAAGCCATGATCATGTGGGTGACCTTGAACATGGTCTCGGACACGCCCTGGAACACCTTCACCAGGGGCTCGCGAGTCTCGCCCGGCAGGCTGGACAGGCCAAGGCCGAACATCACCGAGAAGAAGATGATCGGCAGCATCTCCCCACGGGCCACGGCGGCGAAGATGTTGGAGGGAATCAGGTTCAGCAGGGTGGAGACCAGTGCATGGTCATGCTGCACTTCCTGGGCGGTCTGCTGGTACTTGGAGATATCCACCGTGCCCAGGGTGCTCATGTCGATACCGGAGCCGGGCTGGAAGAAGTTGGCCAGCAGCAGGCCGACCACGATCGCCACCGTGGTGATGATCTCGAAGTAGATGATGGTCTTCAGGCCGATGCGGCCGAGCTTCTTGGCATCGCCCACGCCGGCAATGCCGACGACCAGCGAAGCGATGACGATCGGGATGACGATCATCTTGATCATGCGGATGAAGATGTCGCCCGCCGGTTGCAGGACGTTGGCGATCCACCAGGCCTTTTCTGCACTGAAGTGGTTGAGCAGGGCGCCAATGGCGATACCCAGCACCAGCCCGATGAGAATTTGCCACGCGAGGCTCAGTCTGGCCTTGGTCATAGTCGTCACCCTCTGATTTCTTGTGGAAGTCGGGAGCACGGCACCGTCCGGGATGGCCGGGCGGACCGCAAAAGGGGCGACATGATTCATAGGAGGCTAACGATCGTCTAATGCCGTAACCGCCTACCCTATGCCGAATCGGCATGACGAAGATCAGATGGAACGATGGTTCCAGAGGCCGCGAAATAGCAATTCCGGCATGGGCAATTCTCTTGAAGCTGCGGCGGCAAAGTGCGTGAGCACCATCTAGGCTGTCTGGGTCCGACCCGCTCGGGTCCCAGAATTTCGATCGGATGGAGAGCTGAGATGAAGAAGGTCCTGGTGCTCTATTACTCGATGTACGGTCATATCGAACGCATGGCGGAATCGGTCGCCGAAGGTGCGCGCAGCGTTCCGGGCGTGGAAGTGACCCTCAAGCGCGTGCCGGAAACCATGCCCGAGGATGTGGCCCGCAACGCCGGCGCGAAACTGGACCAGGCTGCGCCCGTGGCCAGCCCGCAGGAGCTGGCGGATTATGACGCGATCCTGTTCGGTACGCCGACCCGCTTCGGCAACATGAGTGCGCAGATGCGCAGCTTCCTCGACCAGACCGGCGGGCTCTGGGTGAAAGGGGCGCTGATCGGCAAGATCGGCAGCGTCTTCACCTCCACCGGGACCGGCGGTGGCTCGGAAACCACCATCACCTCCTTCTGGCACACCCTGGCCCACCACGGAATGCTGCTAGCCGGGCTGCCGTACTCGGCACCGGAACTCTCCGACATCAGCGAACTGCGAGGCGGCTCGCCCTATGGCGCGGCCACCGTGGCCGGCGCCGACGGCTCGCGCACGCCGAGCGCCAAGGAGCTGGCCCTGGCGAAGTTCCAGGGCGCACATGTGGCGACCTTGGTAAGCAAGATGAAATGAGGGGGAGGTGAACAACCTGTGGGGGCGAATTCATTCGCCAAGGGCAACAGGGTTGCCCCCTGGGATCTTGTCGAGCAGTCCTTCGGACTGCATAGCGATTGAAATCGCCCCCACAAAAAGTCGAAGAAGCATTCATTCCCGACGAAAAACTCTCTCCGCTGCCCACCGGGAGCTGGAGGTCATCCAGCTCCCGGCAGCAGCTCTCCTGACCTGGCCCGCATGGCTGCGGAGGCACCCCTTCTGCCCCTGGGTCACGCCGCTCGTGACGACGCGGAACAACCCGGCCCCCTGGTCCCTCGGCCCATCAGCGGGCCTTGTTCCGTCTGACCTCCAATACCAGTTCGGGTCCGCCTTCAATTGCTCGTCGAGAGTGCGCCGGACTTCGTCATCGGGCTCGCCGAGCCAGCGGAAACTGGCATGTCGACTGGGCGACTTACCGGACGGCAATCCATCCGGTACCTGCACATAGAGTCCCCAGGCGTCGTCCTTGTTCCGGCTCTCCACGCAACCTGCTCAGGGTGCTCGTCGGCCAATGATGAAAGACACCACGAACAACACCAGGAAGATGATGAAGAGGATCTTCGCGATTCCCGCGGCGGTCCCGGCGATGCCGCCAAACCCCAGCACGGCAGCAACGATGGCAATGACGAGAAAAGTAAGTGCCCAACTCAACATGGCCTTTCTCCTTTTGCTTTGACGTTTTCAGCGCAACGGCCTTCGGCACGGCTGCGCCTGGACGATCGTCACGGCGCAAAGCGCCGCGCCGATGGGTGTTGCAAACCTGTGGAAGCCGCTGCGCAGCAAGGCGAGGCAGCGCAGCGAAGAGATCAGCAAGACGGCAAGGCTCCACATGGCGATGCTCCTTGTGCGGACTCAGAAGACCCAGCGCAGTTGGGTAACGACCTCGGTCTGCACGGGCTGACTCACTTCGTGCAACGGCCCGTCAGCACGAACCGGCGCCGTCCTGCTGCTTTGTTCCACTGCGGGGATCTGCAGCGGCGTAGGCTGGACGCGTTCGCGCGGGAGGTAGTCGGCGAGCATTCCGAGCCCTACCACGAGCGCGATCAGCAGCACCATGAGCCACCTGGGCGACCACCACTGAAAACCTTTCATCCTCGAATCCTCCCCTTGGGCGGATGTTCGATCGACCTCGAGACTACAGACGCACGGCCATACCACTCGTGGCCCTGAATACATCTGAAGTCACTCGCTTGCGCCGGCATCCCTGCCAGCCCCAACGGCGATTCCCGTCCTGCTCCCCGAACGGATCGCCGCTGACAAAAGGCCCGGAACCTCCCTGTTCCAGGCGGAGTGGTCCTGGGGTGCGCAACGGTCACAAGAGGTAGAAAGACCGACGCGCCTTCAGGTACCAGGGATATCGCAAGGCCTGTGCCAGTCGCTCTAGTTGAAGGATTTTCTTATCAATCAGCGCATTAGCGTCCAGCCCGAGACTCCCTACGCTTGCATGCTGCAAGACCTGCAGAAAAAGCGCGTGCAACTTGCACGATAATTCTTGGACTAACTTTCTATGACTCGGAAATGGAGCGAGATCATGGAACAGGCAACCGAGAACCAGGGACGAATTCTCTTGGTGGATGACGAAGCCGCCATTCTGCGGACCTTCCGCTACTGCCTCGAGGATGAGGGCTATAGCGTGGCCACGGCGGGCGGCGCGGCTCAGGCCGAGGCGATCCTGCAACGACAGGTGTTCGACCTGTGCTTCCTCGACCTGCGCCTGGGCGAGGACAACGGTCTGGATGTACTGGCACAGATGCGCGTGCAGGCACCCTGGATGCGTGTGGTGATTGTCACCGCGCATTCGGCCGTGGATACGGCGGTGGACGCCATGCAGGCCGGCGCCGCCGACTACCTGGTCAAACCCTGCAGCCCTGACCAGTTGCGCATGGCTGCGGCCAAGCAACTGGAAATGTGCCAGCTCACCGCGCGCCTGGAAGCCCTGGAGGGCCAGATGCGCCGCGCGGGCGAAGGCCTGTCGTCCGAGAGCCCGTCGATGATGACGGTGCTGGAAACCGCACGACAGGTGGCCGGCACCGACGCCAACATTCTCATCCTCGGCGAATCCGGCACGGGCAAGGGAGAACTGGCCCGCGCCATCCACGGCTGGAGCAAGCGGGCGAAGAAATCCTTCGTCACCGTCAACTGCCCCTCGCTGTCGGCCGACCTCATGGAAAGCGAGCTGTTCGGTCACAACCGCGGCGCTTTCACAGGGGCCAGCGAAAGCACCCTGGGCCGGGTCAGCCAGGCCGACGGCGGCACCCTGTTCCTCGATGAGATCGGCGATTTCCCCCTGAGCCTGCAACCCAAGCTGCTGCGCTTCATCCAGGACAAGGAATACGAGCGAGTGGGCGACCCGGTAACCCGCCGTGCCGACGTGCGCATCCTCGCCGCGACCAACCTCGACCTGGAGGAGATGTCCCGCGACGGTCGCTTCCGCGAGGACCTGCTCTACCGCATCAATGTGATCGCCCTGAGCCTGCCGCCGCTGCGCGAGCGCCACGAAGACATCCTCGACCTCGCCGAGCGCTTCCTGGCCCGCTTCGTTGGCGACTACGGGCGCCCCGCACGCGCCTTCAGTGAAGAGGCGACGGCGGCACTGCAGGGTTACCGCTGGCCGGGCAATGTGCGCGAACTGCGCAATGTGATCGAGCGCGCCAGCATCATCTGCAACCAGGAAGTGGTGGACGTCAGCCACCTGGGGTTGGGCGACACGCCCGCCGCCAATACACCGCGAGTGGGCGGGCCTCTGAGCCTGGAGGAACTGGAGCGGGCGCATATCGCCGGAGTGCTGGCCAGCAGCGAAACCCTGGACCAGGCCGCCCGCACGCTCGGCATCGACGCTTCGACCCTGTACCGAAAGCGCAAGCTCTACGGCCTCTGAACGAGGCAACGGCCATGCGACTGCGCACGCGGCTGTTTCTTAGTATCTCGGCGCTGATCACCGTCGCCCTCGTGGGCCTGTTGCTGGGGCTGGTCAGCGTGACCCAGATCGCCGGTTCCCGGGAGCAGCTGATCAACCAGTCCTTCACGACCCTCGAGCTTGTCCAGCGCATGCGCCAGCACCTGGGCGACCAAATGGTCAATCTGATGGGCGAGGATGTGGACGCTGCAACCCTCCTGAACGGCCAGCAGAAATTCCTGGAGGCACTGAAGGAAGGCCTGGATCTGTCGACCGACCCGATATCCCGCCAGCATTTCGAGAAGATCGCGGCCTCCTACCAGGTCTTCCTCGACGTCATGCGTCAACCTGCCAGCCTGCGCAGCAAACTGCTGGACCAGAGAGGGCCCGGCCGCGCCCTGGAGGCCCTGCGCGACAACATGGCGGAATTGCAGAGCCATGCCTTGTCCATCGTCAGGGCTGCGGAAACGGCGACCCGTGACCGTGCCCGGATGATCTCCGGGCTGCTCGGACTGGTCGTGGGCGCCGTGCTGTTGATCGGCTTCATCACTGCCCAGGGCATCGCCCGCCGCTTCGGCGCCCCCATCGACGCCCTGGCCAAGGCGGCGGACCAGGTGGGACGGGGAGATTTCCAGGTCACTCTGCCGTTGTCGCCGGTAAACGAGATGGCTGCGCTGATCCGCCGCTTCGGCCTGATGGCCGAGGCCCTGCGCCTGCTCAAGGAAACCAATGTGGAAAAACTGCTGGCCGAGCAACAGCGCCTGAAGGCGGTACTCGACAGCATCGATGACGGCTTGCTGATCCTCGATCGCCAGGGACGCATCCAGCACGCGAATCCGGTGGCCCAGCGACAGCTGTCCTGGGAAGAGGTACCACACGGCCTCCTCCTGTCAAAGGCACTCGGCCGGCCGGAACTGGACGAGCAGGCCCAGCGCGTACTGCGCGGCGACACTCGGGAGGAGGAGCCCGAGGACCTGGAGGTCATGGCCGACGCCGAGCAGCGCCTGCTGAGCTGGCGCATGGTCCCGGTGGCACTGGAGGACGGACGTCTGCTGGGAGGCGTGATGGTGCTGCGCGACGTGACGGAAGAGCGCGCCTTCGAACGGGTACGCAAGGAATTCGTGCTGCGCGCCTCCCACGAACTACGGACGCCCGTGACCGGCATGCAGATGGCCTTTGGGCTGCTCAACGAGCGCCTGCGTTTCGACCCGGATAGCCGCGAGGCCGACCTGCTGACCACCGTGGACGAAGAGATGCAGCGGCTGGTGCGACTGATCAACGACCTGCTGGACTTCTCCCGCTACCAGAGCGGCGTGCAGGCCCTGGAGCGCGAACCCTGCGACCTGGAGGAACTGCTCTGCGCCTTGCGCCAACGGTACAGCGCCCAGGCCAGCGAACGCGGCATCGAGATCGAGCTGGAACTGCACCCGCCACTGCCGCGGGTGAGCCTGGACCGTCTGCAGATCGAGCGGGCACTGGACAACCTGGTGGGCAACGCCATCCGCCACAGCCCGGACGGCGGAAACATCCGCCTGCAGGCCCGGCGTCACGGCGAACGGGTGCTGGTGAGCGTGGCGGACGACGGCGACGGCGTTCCCTATAGCCAGCAGGCACGGATCTTCGAACCCTTCGTGCAGGTCGGCCACCGCAAGGGCGGCGCCGGCCTGGGCCTGGCACTGTGCAAGGAGATCGTGCAGCTGCACGGCGGGCGCGTCGGCCTCTATTCACGGCCGGGGCAGGGGGCGCAGTTCTATATGACCTTGCCGGTGTAGGGGCTCCTTGGAGCCCGTAGGGTGGGCTTCAGCCCACCATCGCAGATCAACGTGGGCTAAAGCCCACCCTACAAACTGTCGGGGCGAATTCATTCGCCCCTACGAAGAGAAGTCCGTACAGCGGGTGGATTCGTCGATCGAGCCCTAGTGCCGTATCCCGTTGAGTACCAACAGCAGCGCGGCAGTTTCGGCGTCGGGCTGGCCGTCGAACAGCTTCTGGCGGTACTTCATCTGGAAGGCGGCGATGACGTTGCGGGTTTCCTTGTCCAGCACGCCGGTCTGCGGCGTGGAGTACCCCTGGCGCACCAGCTGCTGCTGGAACCAGCCGACGGTGGGCAAGGCCACGGCGAAGCGTGCCTGCTCGCGGGCCACCGCGTTGGCATTCGGCCAGGGCACGAGGCCAGCGTCGGCCAGGCGCTTCCAGGGGAACAACGGGCCCGGATCGACCTTGCGCTGGGGGGCGATGTCGCTGTGGCCGATGATGCTGCCCGGCGGCAGGTTGTTGCGCTGGACGATGTCCTTGAGGAGCAGGATCAGGGCGTCGATCTGCTCGTCGCTGAAGGGCTGGTAGACCCGGCCGCCCGGCGCATCGCGATAGCCGTCGTTGACCAGTTCGATGCCGATGGTGCTGGCGTTCAACCAGGTGCGACCCTGCCATTCGCTTTCCCCGGCATGCCAGGCGCGGCGGGTTTCGTCCACCAGACGGTAGATCTTCGCCGGGTGGTCGCCGATCAGGTAATGGCTGCTGACGCCGTCGCGGGTCAGCAGGCGCAGGGAGTGCTCCATATCGGTGGAGGTGTAGTGCAGCACCACGTACTGCACGCGGCTGCTCTGGCTCACCGAGCGCTGGCTGTCGTCGATTTGCAGCCCGCCTGCGCAACCACCGAGTAGCAGCAAGGCGAGACTTAGAACGAAAGTCTTCATGGGGTCAGGTGCAGGACGCTTTGCAGGTTGTCGAGCAGCATGTCGACGCTGAGCATGATCAGCAGCATACCGGTCAGGCGTTCCACGGCCATCAGGCCGCGATCGCCGAGAAAGCGCTGCAGGAACGCGGCCTGCAGCAGGATCAGGGCAGTGCAGGCCCAGGCCAGGATCACCGCGACATAGAGTTCCCAAAGCTCGCCCTGGTGGGTGTTGCGCAGGGTCATCAGCACGGCGAGGGCCGAGGGGCCGGCCACGGCCGGGGTGGCCAGGGGCACCAGCATCGGCTCGCCACCGGGCAGGTCGCCGAGCACGCCTTCCGGGCGCGGGAAGATCAGGCGCAGGGCGATGATGAAAAGGATGATGCCGCCGGCGATGGCGATGGATTCTCGTGACAGGCCCAGCCCGCTGAGGATCTTGTCGCCGAAAGTGAGGAACAGCAGGAGCAGGGCCAGGGCGAACAGCAACTCACGCAGCGCCACCTTGAGACGGCGCTCGGGGGCCACGCCCTTGAGGGCGGCGATGAAGATGGCGATGTTGCCGAAGGGGTCGGTGACCAGAAAGATCAGTACGGCAATGCCGAGGATTTCCATGGGGTGCTCCCCTGTACCAATGGGCAGAAGTGTAATGGGCGGTTGCGCTGGCGTCTGCGCGCAGTCCCTGGGGCGGATGGTGAAGCTGTTGCGAAATCTTCCCCGCACGCAGGCCCCGGGAGAAAAAGGGCGCGAATTATAGCCGAATGCTACTGTGGTTATCGGACATGGGGCCTACAGGCCAGGATGAACGGCGAGTTGGAAATGGCCGCCGCAGGTAATGTTGTAGGTAAGGGAAACCTCGCCGAGGAAGACCGACATGCGCCGCGCGCTGCTCTGGTTGAAGCAGGATCTCAGGCTCGATGACCACCCGGCGCTCCAGGCGGCGCTCCAGGCTGATCGCCTGTTGCCTCTCTACGTCTTCGATCCCGCCTTGCTTCGCCCCTCGCCGTTCGGCCCGCGTCGACTCGGCGTACATCGCGCGCGCTTCCTGCTGGAAAGCCTGGCGGCGCTGGATGCTGGCCTGCGCCAGCACGGCTCGCGGTTGATGGTAGTGCAGGGCCACGCCGAACTGGTGATCCCGACCCTGGTGGAGCACCTTGGCCTGGATGAGGTGCTGACCCTGGAAGAGATGGCTCCCTTTGAGCGCGACGAGCTGCGCCGGGTGCGCCATGCCCTGGGTGTGCAACTGACCGAGCTGCAGGGCAATAACCTGCTGCGCGAGGAAGAGCTGCCCCGTCCTCTGAACGAGCTGCCCTCGGTCTTCAATCAATTCCGCGAGCTGCTGGAAGCGCGCCTGCATGTCTTCCAGCCACGCCCCATCCCCCAGAACCTACCGCCACTACCTAGTGGCGCAGCCAGCCTGATGGAGCCACTGCCGACCCTGTCTCGCCTGGGTCTTGGTGAACCCCAGGGGATGCCGGCCACCGCCTTTCCGTTCGCGGGCGGCGAACCTGCGGCCCTGGCGCGGCTACGCGATTACCTGTGGGAAACCCAGGGCGTGCATCAGTACCAGGAGTCGCGCAACGGCATGATCGGCAGCGAGTACTCGTCCAAGCTGTCGCCCTGGCTGGCCAACGGCAGCCTGTCGCCACGCCGCGTAGCCGCCGAGCTGCACCGCCTGGAAGCGCAGCACGGCCGTAACGAGTCCACCCAGCAATTGCGGATGGAATTGCTTTGGCGCGAGTTTTTCCGCTGGACACTGCTGCGTTACGGCAGCGCGCTGTTCCGCGCAGAGGGTCTGAAAGCCACCGCACGGGCGCCGAAAACCCTCGATGAGCGCTACTTGCATTGGTGCAATGGGCGCACCGGTATGCCGCTGGTGGACGCCAACATGCGCGAGCTGATGACGACCGGCTGGATGTCCAGCCGCGGTCGACAGATCGTCGCAGCCTACCTGGTCAACGACCTGCAGCAGGACTGGCGCTACGGCGCGGCCTGGTTCGAAGAACACCTGCTGGACTACGATCCGGCGAGCAACTGGGGCAACTGGGCCTACCTCGCCGGCGTCGCCAGCGACCCGCAACGCGCACTGGCTTTCAATGCCCTGCGCCAGGCTCGCCAGTACGATCCGGAGGCGACCTATGTCAGCCTCTGGCTACCGGAGCTGCGCGGCCTGCCGATCGAACAGCGGCACACGCCGTTCATGCTCAGCGAACCGCAGTTCGCCGGGCTCGACTATCCGCGCCTGGAGCACATTCCGGAACACTGGAAGCCCTATCTCTCCAGCGCGGCCTGAGGATTCAGACCGGTTGAGGCAAGCCCTGGGCACCGGATTCGCCACGTCCGTCCGGCGACTGCACCAGCGCCAGCTCGACGCGATTACGCCCTTGGTGCTTGGCCCGATAGAGCGCCTGGTCAGCACGCTGGAAGGCGACATCACTGGGCTCACCGGCCATCAAGGTCGTCAGTCCGGCGGAGAGGGTGATCGACACCCGCTCACCCTTGAAGTGGAAGGGGCAGGCTTCGATGGCCGCACGCAGGTTTTCCAGCAATTGCTTGCCGCCTTCCACGGGAGTGGAGGGCAACAGCAGGACGAACTCCTCACCACCGAAGCGGGCGATGAAGTCGGTCTTACGCAGGCGCCGGGCGAGTTCACCGGCGATGATCTTCAACACCTTGTCGCCGGCCAGGTGGCCGAAGCCGTCGTTGATGCGCTTGAAGTGGTCGATGTCGATCACCGCCAGCAGCAGGTCGCCGCCGTAGCGCTGCTGCCGAGCCTGTTCGATCTCCAGCCGCTCGTTCCAGGCGGCGCGGTTGGGCAGGCCGGTCAGGGGGTCCTGTAGCGCCTTCTGGCGCTGGACCTCAAGGTTGTCGTGGAAGACCTTGGCTTCATCCTCCATGGTCGCCACCCGTGCCATCAGTGCCTGCAAGCGCTCGCCCACTTCCTGCTCGCGCGCCGAGCGCTGCTGCTGGTAGCGGTTCATGGTGTCGAGCAGGCCGTCGAGGCGATGCTCCAGGCTCTGCTTCAGATGGTTCAGGTCGGTGGCGTCCTGCACGCTGGCCTGCAGGCCACTGACGTGTTCGCGCAGCTGGTCGTCCAGGGCGCGGGCGCTGTCCAGTGACTCGGCATAACCTTCCTGGGCGGCGCGGAGGTGTTCGAGGAACAGCGCCAATCGCTGGTTGAGCTGTTTCAGGTAGCCGGCGAACTCGCGGTGGCCATTGTCGGTTACCGCCAGCACCAGCACGCCGAAGTCATCCAGCACCGGCACCAGCTCGTACCAGTTGAGCCCACCTTGCAGGCGCTGGCGCAGCATTTCTGCCTGGGGCTGGTGATGTTCAGGCAGGTCCAGCTCATCCAGCAGTGAACGCAGGCTGTCGGCCACATGGGGAGCGATGGCGCTGTAGCCAGGCTCTGGCTGGGCCGGCAGGGCGTACTCGGGGTCGCCCTCGCCGGTCAGGATGGAGGCGGCCAGCGGCAGGCTGTCGAGGGTGCTGCTGCGCGCCGGGGCAGCGGAGGCGGGCGCGGCTAGCACGGGCTCGACGGGCGCTGGCAGCGGTCGGGCAGGGGCAGGCTCTGTTTCGCTCGGCGGGCGCTGGTCAACGGGGTCGGGCAGGGCGTCTGCCTGGCGAGCAGGTGCGTCCGTCCGGGAGCGCTCTTCGGCTTGCGGAGCAGCAGGAGCGGCTGGCGCAGCTGCGGCCTCGGCCGAAGGCTCGTCGCGTCCGTTGCCGAACAGGCGCTGCAGCAGGCCGGGCCTGGCGACCGTCGCGTCTTCATTGGTAAGCGCCTGCAGTGCCTGGCCCTGAAGCACGCCCAGCTCGGCCAGCACTGCCGGCAGCTCGCGGGATTGGCGCGCACGTTCGTCGATGCGCTTGGCGAACTGCTTGAGGCCCTTGCGCACTTCCCGGGGCAGGTCGAGGGCGAGCAGGCGGCTGGTGATACCGGTCAGGGCGCTGACGTTCTGTTCCACGCGCTGCTGGCGGCGTTGCTCGGAGTCCAGCACCGCCTTTTCCAGGCGCGGAATCAGGGCCGCGAGGCCAGCGTCCATCTGCTCGCCGCGGATGATTTCGCGCAGCTCCTGCATGCACTGGTCGACCGCCTTGTCGGAGCCCTCGGCCGCCAGGGAGCTGCGCACCAGGCCACGACGCAGCAGGTCGAGGCGGGCATCCCAGCGCCTTTCCAGCTTCTCCTGCTGTTCGAGGTTTTCCAGGTATTTGGTTTTCCAGCGCTGGGCGTCGTCGCTCATGCAGGGATTCCGCGCGTGGGTTGGCTGAGGGCAAGGGGCAAGTCGGCCTGCAGTTCGACCGGCAGGCGGATGTCCACGGCCACGGGCAGGTGGTCGGATATGGGCTGGCTGAGCACCGCCACCCGCTCCAGGGTCAGGCTGGGGCTGAGCAGGATGTGGTCGAGACAGCGCTGTGGCCGCCAGCTGGGAAAGGTCGCTTCGACCTGCGGGGCCAGGAGGCCGAGGTCGCGCAGGGGCGAGCGCTCCAGCAGGTCATTGGCGTGGGTGTTCATGTCGCCCATCAGCACCAGGTGGCGATAGCCGGCCACCAACTCGCGGATGTACGCCAGTTGGCGAGTGCGGGTACGGGCGCCGAGGGACAGGTGCATCATCACCACGGCGAGGGCGTCGGAGCCCTTGCCGAAGCGCATCAGGATCGCGCCGCGACCGGGCGGGCCCGGCAGGGGATGGTCTTCCAACAGGCTGGGTTGCAGGCGGCTGAGCAGGCCATTGCTGTGCTGGGCGATGCGCCCGAGATTGCGATTGAGCTGCTGGTACCAGTAGGGGAAGTCGCCAAGCTGGGCGAGATGCTCGACCTGGTTGATGTAGCCGGAGCGGATGCTGCCGCCGTCGGCTTCCTGCAGGGCGACCAGGTCGTAGTCGCCGAGCAGGCTGCCAATGCGCTGGAGATTTCCGGCGCGGCCCGTGTGCGGCAGCAGGTGCTGCCAGCCACGGGTCAGGTAGTGACGGTATCGCTCGGTGCTGATGCCGACCTGGATGTTGAAGCTGAGCAAGCGCAGGCGGCCATCGGCGGGCAGCCCGCCCCTGTCGCAATGGGGGTTCACCCGTGCATCGCACGAGCTCGCCGCCCGCTCACCCACCCAGCGTCGCAGCATCGGGCGAATGCGCCGCTTACTTCGCGGCGCGCTCCTTCTCGATCAGGTGTTCGGCGACCTTGAGGGTCTGCTCCGGGCCACCCGAGGAGCTGATGTCGAAACGGTACTTGCCATTGACCACCAGGGTCGGAACGCCGGTGATCTGGTAGGCCATGGCCAGCTTCTTGGCTTTCTCCATCTGGCCCTTCACGGCAAAGGAGTTGTAGGCCTTGAGGAAGGCGTCCTTGTCCACGCCCTGGCCAGCGAGGAATTCAGCCATCTCTTCCGGGGTAGCCAGCTTCTTGCCTTCCTTGTGGATGGCATCGAACACGGCTTTGTGTACCTGATGCTCGACCTTCATGCTTTCGAGGGTGATGAACAGCTGGCCGTGGACGTTCCACAGGCCGCCGAACATGGCAGGAATGCGCACGAAGTTCACGTCTTCCGGCAGCTTCTCGGCCCAGGGATTGAGGGTCGGCTCGAACTGATAGCAGTGCGGGCAGCCGTACCAGAACAGCTCCACCACTTCGATCTTGCCGGGTACGGATACCGGAACCGGGCTGCTCAGCTCGACGTACTGCTTGCCGGCCTCGATGTCGTCAGCCTGGACGGCGCTCATGCCCAGCAGGCTGGCACCGGCAAGAACGGCGGAAAGGATCAGGTTACGCATGCTTCACTCCTTGAGGGGTAATGGGGCCGCGAGGGCGATGATTCGACCTGCGGCTACACAGCGGGTTCCGGCCATTGTAGCGGGCCGCAGAACGAAAAAGGGTGGCCTAGGCCACCCTTGTTCAGATTCCAGACAACGGGTCTTAGTGCAGACCCTGGATGTAGCTGGAAACCGCTTCGATATCCTTGTTGCTCAGCTTGGCCGCGATGCCGCGCATGACCATGGTGTCACCATCGTTGGTGCGGTTGCCTTCGCGGAAGTCGGTCAGCTGCTTGGCCACGTACTGGGCATGCTGGCCGCCCAGGTGCGGGAAGCCGGCAGTCGGGTTGCCGGAGCCGTCCGGAGCGTGGCAGCCGGTGCAGGCAGGCATGCCTTGGTCCAGCTTGCCGCCACGGAAGAGGGCTTCACCACGGGCGACCACTTTCGGGTCGGCGGCACCGACGCTGCCCTTCTGGCTGGAGAAGTAGGCGGCGATGTCAGCCAGGTCCTGGTCGCTGATGTTGGTCAGCAGGCCGGTCATTTCCAACACGGTGCGGTTACCGGCCTTGATGTCCTTCATCTGCTTGAGCAGGTAGCGTTCGCCCTGGCCAGCCAGTTTCGGGAAGTTCGGGGCGGCACTGTTGCCATCGGGACCGTGGCAAGCGCCACAAACAGCGGCCTTGGCCTGGCCAGCCTTGGCGTCGCCAGCGGCGTGGGCCATGCCGGTGATGCCCAGGGTCAACAGCAGACTCACGATTACTTTGTTCATCAGCTAATCCAACTACGGCTAAAGGGTAAAGGTGTTATGTGCCGGGCTACTTTATTGGCTCATCCATTGGATGACGGCCTTGTAGTCCTCGGCGCTGCAATCCATGCACAGGCCTTTCGGCGGCATGGCGTTCAAACCATTGGTGACGCTCTGCACCAGAGTGTCGATGCCCTTGGCCAGTCGCGGTTCCCAGGCAGCCTTGTCGCCCTTTTTCGGCGCCATCGGCAGCTGACCAGAGTGACAGGCACCACAGGCCCTGTTGAAAACCGCTTCCGGATCCTGAGCCGCCTGAGCGGCGAAGGACAGCGCCGCAAGGCTAGCGACGAGCAGTACTTTCTTCATGATCAACCTCATCGGGAGGGCATTGCCGCGCATTCTTTCGTGCGTCGGTCGTTGCCGTGGACACCAGACCCTGGGGGATAAAGCGCACACTAAATCTGCGGCATTATATACTGGCGAGGCATAAACGGAAACGAAACCGCCCTATGCGACACCGCGTCGCACCCTTGGATTCCCCATGTCATTGAAGAACCCCATTCTTGGCCTGTGCCAACAAGCCCGCTTCCTCATCAGTGCCGCCAAGGTCGACCAGTGCCCGCCGGACAGCGGCCTGGAAGTGGCCTTTGCCGGGCGTTCCAACGCCGGCAAGTCGAGCGCACTGAACACCCTGACCCACGCCAGCCTGGCGCGCACCTCGAAAACCCCGGGGCGCACCCAGCTGCTGAACTTCTTCTCCCTGGATGAAGAACGTCGCCTGGTAGACCTGCCCGGCTACGGCTACGCCAAGGTGCCGATCCCCCTCAAGCAACACTGGCAGCATCACCTGGAGGCCTACCTCAGCAGCCGCGAAAGCCTCGCCGGGCTGATCCTGATGATGGACATCCGCCACCCGCTGACCGACTTCGACCGCCTGATGCTGGACTGGTCCACCGCCGGCAACATGCCCATGCACATCCTGCTGACCAAGGCCGACAAGCTGGCCTTCGGCGCGGCGAAGAACGCCCTGCTCAAGGTGCGTCAGGAAATCCGCAAGGGCTGGGGCGAGGGCGTGAGCATCCAGCTGTTCTCGGCGCCCAAGCGCCAGGGCATCGAGGAAGCCCATGCAGTGCTGGCGCACTGGCTGCAGCTGGATCTGGAAGAAGGCGAGGCCGAAGCCTGAATTCCGGGCAAAAAAAACCCCGGACTTCGTATGGGGAGGGGGAAGTTCGGGGTCTAAGTCTGAACCGCTAGGGCGGGGTTCAGATATCTGCCAACACTAAACACAGCAAAAGGAGCATCGAAAGGCTTCACCAGCCATTCATGTGTGTGACTCCCCTGCCTCGCAGAAAGTTCAGACCGCCCCTAAAAACAGTTTGCTATCAAAAAAATCTGTTTATTCGATCAGGAAATAAGCATCTGTTTCAGCTGTGAAACAAATGCTCGCCCCGAAGGCGCACTCAGTGCGCCTCATCCCAGTTGTCACCCACGCCCACTTCCACCACCAGCGGCACATCCAGCTCGGCGGCACCGCTCATGAGCGGACGAATCTGCTCGGAAACCTGATCCACCAGGTCCTCGCGCACTTCCAGCACCAGTTCGTCGTGCACCTGAAGGATGACGCGGACGTCCAGGCCGCTTTCCTGCAGCCAGTTATCCACGGCCACCATGGCGCGCTTCATGATATCGGCCGCGGTGCCCTGCATCGGCGCGTTGATCGCGGTGCGCTCGGCGCCCTTGCGCATGGCCTGGTTCTTGGAGTGGATTTCCGGCAGGTACAGGCGGCGGCCGAACAGGGTTTCGACGAAGCCCTGCTGCGCGGCCTGCTCGCGGGTGCGCTCCATATAAGCCAGCACACCGGGATAGCGAGCGAAGTAGCGGTCGATGTAAGCCTGGGCTTCCTTGCGCTCGACGCCGATCTGCTTGGCCAGGCCGAAGGCGCTCATGCCGTAGATCAGGCCGAAGTTGATCGCCTTGGCGCTGCGGCGCTGGTTCGAGGTGACCTCGTCCAGCGGCACGCCGAACACCTCGGAAGCGGTGGCACGGTGCACGTCGCGGTCATGGCGGAAGGCGTCCAGCAGGCCTTCATCCTTGGCCAGGTGGGCCATGATGCGCAGCTCGATCTGCGAATAGTCCGCCGCCAACAGCTTGTAGCCCTTGGGCGCGACGAAGGCCTGGCGGATGCGACGGCCCTCGGCGGTGCGGATCGGGATGTTCTGCAGGTTCGGATCGGAGGACGACAGGCGCCCGGTCGCCGCCACCGCCTGGTGGTAGGACGTGTGGATACGTCCGGTGCGCGGGTTGATCTGCTCCGGCAGCTTGTCGGTGTAGGTGCTCTTGAGCTTGCTCAGGGAGCGGTACTGCATGATCACCTTGGGCAGCTCGTAATCCTGTTCGGCGAGGTCAGCGAGCACGTTCTCGGCAGTGGAAGGCTGGCCGGTCGCGGTCTTGGCCAGCACTGGCAGGCCGAGCTTTTCATAGAGGATGGCGCCGAGCTGCTTGGGTGAGCCAAGGTTGAACTCCTGCCCGGCCAGCTCGAATGCCTGGCGCTCCAGGGCAACCATCTTCTCGCCCAGCTCCAGGCTCTGCTGGCCCAGCAACGTGCCGTCGACGTAGGCGCCGTTGCGCTCGATGCGTGCCAGGACCGGCACCAGCGGCATCTCGATTTCGCGCAGCACCTTGGCCAGGGAGGGAATGGCTTCCAGCTTCTGCCACAGGGTCTGGTGCAGGCGCAGGGTGACGTCGGCATCTTCCGCCGCATAGGGGCCGGCCTGCTCGATGGCGATCTGGTCGAAGGTCAGCTGCTTGGCGCCTTTGCCGGCAATGTCTTCGAAACGGATGGTGCTGTGCCCCAGGTACTTGAGGGACAGGCTGTCCATGTCGTGGCGGGTGGCCGTGGCGTCCAGCACGTAGGACTCGAGCATGGTGTCGAAGGTGATGCCCTGTACGGCGATAGGCGTCGTGGCATTGGCCAGGACGTTCATGTCGTACTTGGCATGCTGGCCGACCTTGGCCTTGTTTGGGTCTTCCAGCAGCGGCTTGAGGGCCTTGAGCACGGCGTCGCGATCAAGCTGCGCCGGTACGCCCATATAGCTGTGGGCCAGGGGCACGTAGGCGGCTTCACCGGCTTCCACAGCAAAAGACACTCCCACCACCTGCGCCTGCTGGGCGTCGATGCTGGTGGTTTCAGTGTCGAAGGCGAACAGCGGGGCGGCTTCCAGCTTCTTCAGCCAGGCATCGAACTGCGCCTGCTCCAGGACCACCTCATAGCGCGCCTCGGCCTTGGCGGGCGCAGCTTCGACAAGTTCCAGTTGCTCGCCATCGGACTTGGCCTGGCGCTGCAGGTCGTCCAGCCAGGTCTTGAATTCCAGGGTGCGATACAGCTCGGCCAGGGCCTCGCGGTCGGGTTCTCCGGGGTGCAGGGCGTCGATCTCGACGTTCAGCTCGACGTCGCACTTGATGGTCGCCAGCTTGTAGGACAGGTAGGCCATGTCCTTGTGCTCTTCGAGCTTGGCCGGCAGGCCCTTGGCGCCACGGATCGGCAGGGCGGGTACCTTGTCCAGGCTGGCGTAGAGGACATCCAGGCCACCACCCACGCCGGTGAGCAGGCCGAGGGCGGTCTTCTCGCCGACGCCGGGCACGCCGGGGATGTTGTCCACCTTGTCCCCCATCAGCGCCAAGTAGTCGATGATGAGCTCAGGACCGACACCGAATTTCTCCTTCACGCCATCCACGTCCAGCGTGCTACCGGTCATGGTGTTGACCAGCGTAATGTGCCCGTCGACCAACTGCGCCATGTCCTTGTCACCGGTGGAGATCACCACCGGACGCCCGCCCGCTGCACTCTGCCGGGCCAGGGTGCCGATCACGTCGTCGGCTTCCACGCCCTCCACACAGAGCAGCGGCAGCCCCAGTGCGCGCACGCTGGCATGCAACGGCTCCACCTGCACGCGCAGCTCATCCGGCATCGAGGGGCGATTGGCCTTGTACTCGGCGAACATTTCATCGCGGAAGGTGCCGCCCTTGGCGTCGAACACCACCGCGAAGGGGCTGTCCGGGAACTGCCGGCGCAGGCTCTTGAGCATGTTCAGCACGCCTTTGACCGCGCCCGTGGGCAGGCCGGCCGAAGTGGTCAGCGGCGGCAAGGCATGGAAGGCGCGGTACAGGTAGGAGGATCCGTCCACCAGGACGAGGGGGGCTTGGCTCATGCGTGAATTCAACCTTTATTCACCGGACCCGAAGTAGAATGGACCGATCATTGACGAGAAGGGACAAGGTTACCATGCGCGCACTGAACCGCCTTTTGCTGGCCAGCCTGCTGGCTCTCGCACCAGTCGCCACCTTCGCCGCAGACGAGCCGTCCGCCGAGCCGGACGTGACCATCCGCCAGGAAGGCGACAAGACCATCCAGGAATACCGCGTCAACGGCATCCTCTACGCCATCAAGGTGACCCCCAAGGGTGGCAAGCCGTACTTCCTGGTCCGCGCCGACGGCGAAAACAATTTCGTCCGCTCGGATTATCCCGACATGCTCATCCCAGCCTGGGAAATCTTCAGCTGGTAGCGCACACGCAACCCCGTAACAAGGTAGTCCAATGTCTGTATTCACTCCGCTCGAACGTCCGGAACTGGAAGACTTCCTCGCCCCCTACGGGCTGGGCCGGCTGAAGGACTTCCAGGGCATCGCCGAAGGCTCCGAGAACAGCAACTTCTTCGTCAGCCTGGAAGGGGGTGAATACGTACTGACCCTGGTGGAGCGCGGCCCGGTCCACGACCTGCCGTTCTTCATCGAACTACTGGATGTGCTCCACGACGCGGACCTGCCGGTCCCTTTTGCGCTGCGCACCGGGGGCGGCGACGCCCTGCGCGAACTCGCCGGCAAACCGGCGCTGCTGCAACCGCGCCTGCCGGGCAAGCACGTGCACCAGCCCAATGCCCACCACTGCGCCGAGGTCGGTGCCCTGCTGGCGCGCCTGCACCTGGCCACCCGCGAGCGGGTACTGGAGCGCAAGAGCGATCGCGGCCTGGACTGGATGCTCGATGAAGGCCCGGCGCTGGCCCTGCAACTGGACAAGACGGCCCTGCCGCTGCTGCGTGATGCGCTGAAGGAAATCGGCGAGGTGAAGGCGCGTTTCCTCGCCCTGCCGCGCGCCAACCTGCACGCCGACCTGTTCAAGGACAACGCCCTGTTCGACGGCCCCCACCTGTCCGGCCTGATCGACTTCTACAACGCCTGCTCCGGGCCAATGCTCTACGACCTGGCCATCTGCCTGAACGACTGGTGTTCGGACGCCGACGGCCGCCTCGACGGCCAACTCGCCCGCGCCCTGCTCGGCGCCTACGCCGCGCTGCGCCCTTTCACCGCCGCCGAAGCCGAACTCTGGCCGACCGCCCTGCGCATCGCCTGCGTGCGCTTCTGGCTGTCGCGCCTGATCGCCGCCAATGCCTTCGCCGGGCAGGACGTGCTGATCCACGATCCGAGTGTGTTCCAGCGGCGTCTCGCGCAGCGGCAGAAGGTGGAGTTGCCGCTGCCATTCGCGCTCTGAGAAGGACGCGAGTTCTTCGCTTTTCCTGTGGGGGCGAATTCATTCGCGAAGGACAGCGCAGCTGTCCCGACAGCCGTCAGGGCAGACCTTCGGCCTGCTTGGCGAATGAATTCGCCCCCACAAGGTTCGTTCCAGCCCGACGATATGTGTGCGCTCTGAACGAATTCACCCGCACTTGGAATGGCCGCAGTTGAGACAGGTCGCGCAGCCATCCATTTGCACCACCGCCTGCGTATTGCACTTGCCACAGAGCTGGGCGCCGGGTGGGAAGCCCTCGCCGGGTTCGGCGGTGGTGGTGCCTTGGCTGGCCTCGTAGGCGGCACGCTTTTCCGCCAGGTAGAGCCGCTGTTCCTCGTCCAGCTTCTGGCCCTCCATCAGGCCAATGGCGATCAGGTGGCGCTCCAGCACGGCGCCGATCTCGGCCACCAGCGACGGCATGTAGACGCCGCCACGCTTGAGGTAGCCGCCTCGCGGGTCGAACACCGCCTTGAGCTCTTCCACCAGGAAGGTGCAGTCGCCGCCCTTGCGGAACACCGCCGACATGATGCGGGTGAGGGCGACGATCCACTGGAAGTGCTCCATGCCCTTGGAGTTGATGAAGATTTCGAAGGGCCGGCGCTGCTCGAAGGCGGTGTCGGGGTTGAGCACGATGTCGTTGATGGTCACGTAGAGCGCGTGCTCGAACAGCGGCGACTTGATCTTGTAGGTGGCACCCACCAGGGTTTCCGGCCGCTGCAGGGTTTCATCCATCTGCACGACGGCAGCCGCTTCCTCGGCGGCCTTGCGGGCCTTTTCCTGTTCCAGGTCCACCAGGCTGAAGCCCTTGATCTTCTTCTCGATCTTGATGGTCATGACCGCCTCCGATCGTTCAGTACTTGCCGTAGTAGCCTTCCTTCAAGGCCTCGAACAGGTTGGCGGCGGTGTGTAATTCGCCGTCGTACTCCACTTCTTCGTTACCGCGCAGCTCCACCAGGGTGCCGTCCTCCAACTCGAAGCGGTAAACCGTCCTCTCCAGATCCGCGTCCTTGACCAGCACACCCTGGAAGGCCGCCGGATTGAAGCGGAAGGTGGTGCATCCCTTGAGACCCTGGCGCCAGCCGTGCAGATAGATGTCCTTGAACGCTTCGAAGGGGAAGTCGGTGGGCACGTTGGCGGTCTTGGAGATGGACGAGTCGATCCACTTCTGCGCCGCCGCCTGCATGTCCACGTGCTCGGCCGGGCTGATGTCGTCAGCGCTGACGAAATAGTCCGGCAAGCGCTGCGCCGGGTGCTCGGCATCCGGCCGGGCCTGGCTGTTGACGAGGGAGCGGTAGGCCAGCAGCTCATAACTGCGGACCTCGATCTTCTCCTTGGTCTTGCGCCCGGGGCGGATCAGGTTGCGCGAATACTGGTGGGCGTAGCTCGGCTCGATGCCGTTGGAGGCGTTGTTCGCCAGGCTGAGGCTGATGGTGCCGGTGGGGGCGATGGAGCTGTGATGGGTGAAGCGCGCGCCCACCTCGGCCAGTTCCGCCACCAGTTCCGGGGCATGTTCGGCGACACGCTGCATGTAGCGGGAATAGCGGGCGTGGAGGATGCGGCCGGGCACGCGGTCGCCCACCTTGTAGCCGTCATCCACCATTTCCGGGCGCTTGCGCAGCATGGCGGCGTTGACCTCATAGTCGAGGGCCAGGATGGGCGCCGGCCCTTTCTCCCGCGCCAGCTCCAGGGCTACCTGCCAGCCGGCCAGGGCCATTTCCCGCGTCACTTCCTCGGTGAACACACAGGCCTCGGTGCTGCCGTAGCGCAACCGCAGCAGCGCGAGGGCCGAGCCCAGGCCGAGAAAGCCCATGCCGTGGCGGCGCTTGCCGAGGATTTCCTCGCGCTGCTTCTCCAGCGGCAGCCCATTGATCTCCACCACGTTGTCGAGCATGCGGGTGAATACCCGCACCACGGCGCGGAAGCGCTCCCAGTCGAAATGCGCGTCTTCGGTGAACGGCTCTTCGACGAAGGCGGTGAGGTTGATCGAACCCAGCAGGCAGGAGCCATAAGGAGGAAGTGGCTGCTCTCCGCACGGGTTGGTCGCGCGGATCGCCTCGCACCACCAGTTGTTGTTCAGCTCATTGACCCGGTCGATGAGGATGAAGCCCGGCTCGGCGAAGTCGTAGGTGGAGACCATGATCATGTCCCACAGGTGCCGGGCCTGGACGCGGCCGTAGACCTTGCAGGCCACCAGGCCATCCTCGCGGGTGATGTAGCCCTCGTGCACCGGCCAGTCGCGCCAGATCACCTGGGTCGAATCACCGAAGTCGAGCTCTTCGCGCTCCTTGGGGTGCACCGGGTAGAGCAGCGGCCATTCGGTGTCGTTCTCCACCGCGTGCATGAAGGCATCGCTCACCAGCAGGCTGAGGTTGAACTGGCGCAGGCGGCCGTCCTCGCGCTTGGCACGGATGAACTCACGCACATCCGGATGGCAGACGTCGAAGGTACCCATCTGCGCACCACGGCGGCCACCGGCAGAGCTCACGGTGAAGCACATCTTGTCGTAGATATCCATGAAGGACAGCGGCCCGCTGGTCTGCGCGCCGGCCCCGGAAACATAGGCGCCATGTGGGCGCAGGGTGCTGAATTCGTAGCCGATACCGCAGCCGGCCTTGAGGGTGAGCCCGGCTTCATGGACCTTGCCGAGGATGTCGTCCATGGAATCGAGGATGGTGCCGGAAACGGTGCAATTGATGGTGGAGGTGGCGGGCTTGATGTCCTGGGCGCCAGCGTTGGAAATGATCCGGCCGGCGGGGATGGCGCCATTGCGCAGGGCCCAGAGGAAGCGTTCGTACCAGTGCTCGCGGGCTGCGGAATCGGCCTCCACCTCCGACAGGGCGCGGGCCACGCGCTGCCAGGTGGCATCAGGGGTGAGGTCGATCGGCGTACCGTCCTTGTGCTTGAGGCGGTACTTGCTGTCCCAGATGTCTTCCGACGCCGCCTGCAAGGCGATGCCGTGGTTACCCTGGACCTGCCTGGGGGTTCCCGTCCTGGCCATCCGCTGCCCTCCCTCGATGAAGAGTCCAGACTAGTCTGACCACGAATGCCGGCCGCTGATTCACATCAAGACGGCCCGCGGCCCCTCTCTCACCTTAGCAGTCCGTGCGGAACGCCCTTGTAGGGTGGGCCGGGCGGCGAACCGCTTCAGCCCACCGGAGGGAGAGGGGAGCAACACTCAGAGCGCTTCCAGACACCCCGCCAGGCCATCGCTTAGGTTCTGCAGCAGGGTCTCGTAGCCGTTGGCGGCCACCGGGGCGTTTATGCCCAGGGCATCCAGTTCGGCCAGACGCACCGAGAGGCCGGCGGTCAGGGTGTCGGCCAGGCGCGGGCGTACCGGCGGCTCGCTGAACACGCAGCTCGGGCCTGCCGCCTGCAACCGCTCACGCATCGCAGCGACGTGGCGGGCACCGGGCTGGACTTCGCTGGCGACGCTGAATACGCCGGAATGGCGCAAGCCGTAGGCCGCCTCGAAGTAGTCGAAGGCCTCGTGGAAGACGAAGAACGGCTTGTCGGCGACCTTGGCCATGCGCGCCTTGAGGGTGGCATCGAGCTGGTCGAGACGGCCCTGGAACGCCGCCAGGTTGGCCTGGTAGCGCGCGGCATTGGCCGGGTCGGCGGCAGCCAGGTCGGCAGCCATGCGCGCGGCGATTACCCGGGCGTTGGCCGGCAGCAGCCAGAGGTGGGCGTCCAGGGAACCGGGGCGATGGGCATGGTCGTGCTCGTGTTCGTCGTGTTCGCCTTCATGCTCATCCTGCAGCGCCTCGAAATGGCGCAGGGTCATGCCGGGTTCGCTCTGCAATGCCACGCTGGGCTTGTCACGCCCTTTCAGCACGCGGGGCAGGAAGCCTTCCAGGTCGGGCCCGACCCAGTAGAACAGGTCAGCCTCACGCACCCGGCGTACGTCGGAAGGGCGCAGGGCGTACTGGTGCGGCGAGGCTCCGGGGGGCAGCAGCACCTCCGGCTGGCCGGCGCCGTCCTGCACGGCTGCGGCGATCAGTTGCAGCGGTTTGATGCTGGTCAGCAGGCGTACGTCGGCCTGGGCAGACAGGGCGCAGGCGCTGAGGAACAGGGAGACGAATAGACGGAACACGGCACAGACTCGGCGGGAAAAGAGTTATAGAATAACGTCTCTTTCTCCAGACGTCGCCGCCGCCATGCTCAAGCCGATCAGCGCAAAAGCCCCCCTGGCCTGTCGCCCCCACGACCACTCCCACTGCGTGTCCAACGCCCTGGCCGAAGCCGAAGCCATCTGCGGCCGGCAGGGCCTGCGCCTGACCGCCCTGCGCAAGCGCGTGCTGGAACTGGTGTGGCAGAGCCACAAACCGCTGGGCGCCTACGACATCCTCGGCGTGCTAACCGAGGAAGATGGCCGCCGTGCGGCGCCGCCCACCGTCTACCGCGCCCTGGACTTCCTCCTGGAAAACGGCCTGGTGCACCGCATCGCCTCGCTCAACGCCTTTGTCGGCTGCAACCACCCGGGCGAATCCCACCAGGGCCAGTTCCTCATCTGCCGCAATTGCCAGACGGCCATCGAGCTGGAGCATTCGAGCATCAGCCAGGCCATCGTCGACAGCGCGAAATCCGTCGGATTCGTCGTCGAAAGCCAGACCGTCGAAGTCGTCGGCCTCTGCGCCAGCTGCCAGGTGGCCGCATGAGCGACGCACTGATTCGCCTCGAAAAGGTCGGCGTCGACTTTGCCGGGCAGCCGGTGCTGCAGGACGTGCATCTGGCCGTGAAGGCTGGGGAGATCGTCACCCTGATCGGCCCCAACGGCGCCGGCAAGACCACCCTGGTGCGCACCGTGCTCGGCCTGCTCAAGCCGGACAAGGGCGAGGTCTGGCGCAAGCCACGGCTGCATATCGGCTACATGCCGCAAAAGCTCCAGGTGGATGCCACCCTGCCGCTCACCGTACTGCGTTTCCTGCGCCTGGTGCCGGGCGTGGACCGCAAGGCGGCCCTCGCCGCGCTGGATGAAGTAGGCGCCGTGCAGGTGATCGACAGCCCACTGCAGAACATTTCCGGCGGCGAATTGCAGCGCGTGCTGCTGGCCCGTGCCCTGTTGCGCGAACCCGAACTGCTGGTGCTCGACGAGCCGGTGCAGGGCGTCGACGTCGCCGGCCAGGCCGAGCTCTACCGTCTGATCACCCGCCTGCGCGACCGTCACGGCTGCGGCGTGCTGATGGTTTCCCACGACCTGCACCTGGTGATGAGCGCCACCGACCAGGTGGTCTGCCTCAACCGCCACGTCTGCTGCTCCGGCCACCCGGAACAGGTCAGCGGCGATCCGGCGTTCGTCGAACTATTCGGCCAGGACGCCAAGAGCCTCGCGGTCTACCACCACCATCACGACCACGCCCACGACCTGCATGGCGGGGTGGTGAAGCAACCTTTCCCCAGCGGCACCCGTTTCACTCCCGTCCACCAGCACGGCCCCGACTGCAACCATGGCTGATTTCCTGCTCAACGCACTGCTCGCCGGCCTGGCCCTGGCCCTGGTGGCCGGCCCCCTCGGCTCCTTCGTGGTCTGGCGGCGCATGGCCTACTTCGGCGACACCCTGTCCCACGCCGCGCTGCTTGGCGTAGCCCTGGGCCTGATGCTGGACGTCAGCCCGACCCTCGCCGTGACCGTCGGCTGCGTACTGCTCGCGGTGCTGCTGGTCACCCTGCAACAGCGCCAGCCGCTGGCATCGGACACGTTGCTGGGCATCCTCGCCCACAGCACCCTGTCCCTGGGCCTCGTGGCCCTGAGCTTCATGAGCGAAGTGCGAATCGACCTGATGGGCTACCTGTTCGGCGACCTGCTGGCGGTCAGCCGCACCGACCTCGCCTGGATCCTCGGCGGCAGCGCCCTGGTGCTGCTGGTGCTGATCCCCATGTGGCGGCCGCTGCTGGCGATCACCGTGCACGAGGAACTGGCGCGGGTGGAAGGCCTGCCAGTGGCGGCCATCCGCCTTGCGCTGATGCTGCTGATCGCGGTGGTGATCGCCGTGGCGATGAAGATCGTCGGCGTGCTGTTGATCACCTCGCTGCTGATCATCCCGGCCGCCGCCGCCCAGCGCCACGCCCGCAGCCCCGAGCAGATGGCCCTGGGCGCCAGCCTGCTGGGCCTGGTGGCGGTCTGCGCGGGCCTCGCGCTGTCCTGGTTCAAGGACACCCCGGCCGGCCCGTCCATCGTGGTCTCCGCCGCCAGCCTGTTCCTCTTCAGCTTTGCGCTGCCGCGCCGCGCCTGAGGTCGGCAAGCACCAGGGACGCGGCCTTCTCCGCGATCATCAGGGTCGGTGAGCAGGTGTTGCCGGAGACGATTTCCGGCATCACCGAGGCATCGGCAATGCGCAATCCCGGTACGCCGTGCACCTTGAGTTCGGCATCCACCACGGCGTCCCGATCCTGCCCCATGCGGCAGGTACCCACCGGATGGAAGATGGTGGTGCCGATCTGCCCCGCAGCCTCATGCAGCTCCGCTTCGCTCTGCAGCGCCGGGCCCGGCAGGTATTCCTCCGGTCGATAGCGCGCCAGCGCTGGCGCAGCGGCGATGCGCCGGGTCAGGCGGATGGCATCGGCGGCCACCCGCAGGTCCTCGGCATCACTCAGGTAGTTGGGCTGGATCAGCGGCGGCGCCTTGTGATCGACGGAACGGATATCCACCCGGCCACGACTTCGCGGGCGCAAGTTGCACACGGACGCAGTAAAGGCGGGGAAGGGGTGCAGCGGCTCGCCGAAACGCTCCAGGGACAGCGGCTGCACGTGGTATTCGAGATTCGCCCGGGTCTGCTCGGGGCCGGAACGGACGAATGCCCCCAGCTGGCTCGGCGCCATGGCCAGTGGTCCGCTGCGGCTGGCGAGATAGCGCAGGCCCATGCCCAGACGCCCCCACAGGCTGCCGGCCATCTGGTTGAGGGTCGGCACGCCGGAAACCTTGAAGATCAGCCGTAGCTGCAGGTGGTCCTGCAGATTGCCGCCTACCCCGGCGAGCTCGTGTCGCACGCCGATGCCGAGGCGCTCCAGCAGCGGTCGCGGACCGATTCCCGAGCGTTGCAGCAGCATCGGCGTACCCACGGCACCGGCGCAGAGAATCACTTCCCGCCGCGCCCGGAATTCATGCTGCACACCTTCCCAGCGCCCCGACACACCCACCGCGCGGCCCTGCTCCAGCAACAAGTGCTGCACCTCCACCCCGGTGCGCACCGTGAGATTGGGCCGCTGCGACGCCGGCCGCAGGAACGCCTTGGACGCATTCCAGCGCACCCCGCCGCGCTGGTTGACCTGGAAGTAGCCGCACCCCGCGTTGTCGCCGGTATTGAAGTCGTCCACCGGGGCAATACCGCATTCGCCGGCGGCCAGACGGAAGGCGTCGAGGATTTCCCAGGACAGGCGCTGGCGCTCCACCCGCCACTCGCCGGCACCGTTGTGGAATTCGCTGGTGCCGCCGAAGTGGCTTTCGCTGCGCAGGAACAGCGGCAGCACGTCCTTCCAGCTCCAGCCCGCATTGCCCAGCTCGGCCCAGCGGTCGTAGTCGGCGGCCTGGCCGCGCATGTAGATCATCCCGTTGATCGACGAACTGCCACCCAGCACCCGGCCGCGCGGGTAGCCCAGGCTGCGGCCATGCAGGCCGGGCTCGGCCTCGGTGCGGTAGCACCAGTCGGTGCGCGGGTTGCCGATGCAATAGAGGTAGCCGACCGGAATGTGGATCCACGGATAGGTGTCACGGCCGCCCGCTTCCAGCAGCAGCACGCGCACGCTGGGGTCGGCAGATAGCCGGTTGGCCAGCAGGCAGCCGGCCGGGCCGGCACCGACGATGAGGTAGTCGAAGTCCTGGAGGGCTGGGTACATGGCAATCCTCGCCGTTCTGGTCGTTGTGGCTGGCCATATTGCAGCAGTGGCGGTTCCGACAGGAGCCGGGAAAGGGGTCTGTAGGGCCGCTGAGATGCCTCTGGAAATGCCATCTTCGCGGCCGATTTGCCCCTACTTTTTGTCCTGATCAACACCGCAGTGTAGAATCGCGCGTTTTTTGAGCAATCAGAGACCCGCTGGAATGAAGCTGTTCGCCACTCGTTGCCTGCCCGTTGTCGCCTTTTCCCTGCTGTTGGCCGCCTGTCAGACCGCCCAGCAAGTAGCCGAGGTACCAACTGACGATCTGGTCAACAGCTTCCGACATCTCGACCAGGACCTTACCGAAGGCAAGCTCACCGAAGCCGAGGCCCAGCTCAAGGGCCTGGAAGTAAAGGCCGCCGGCGACACCCGTCTCGAGCAATACCAGCGTCAACTGGCCGATGCCTGGCTCAAGCGCGGCCAGGACGCCCTGCAGAAAGGCGACCTGGACAACGCCACCAAGGCCCTCAGCCACGCCCGTGGCTTGATGCCCCAGGCGCCCGCCCTGACCACCGGCCTGGACGGCGCCATCGACCAGGCCCGCGAAGCCGCCGAGGCCCGTGCCGAGCAGGCCCGCCGCGCTGCCGAGGCCGCCGCTGCCAAGGAAAATGCCGCGCGCCTGGAACAGGCCCGTCAACTGCGCGAAGCCGCCGAACGCCAGGCCGCCGCCATCCAGGCGCAGACCGTTCTGCCCAACACCCCCCAGGGTGAGAAGCCTATTGTCCAGGCCAGCAAGCCGCGCGCCCTGAAACCGCTGGTGGAGCTGCCCATGCTCGACCGCGACGACAACGAGAACCTGCGCCGCCTACTGGACGACGTGGCCGCCGACATCGTCGCCCACGACTGCGCCGTGCAGATCCAGGTGCGGGAGGCCAAGGACTATCCCTGGGTCGCCGCCCTGCTGTCGGCACGGGTGAAGAAGCTCGACCCCGGCTTCAAGACTCAATACAGCCAGGCCCTGAACCCCGACCAGGTGCCGCGCCTGGTTCTCAGCCCGCGCCACTGAACGTCCCGGCTGGCGGCAGCTAGACTCCACGCAGTCCGCCTGTCGCTTATTCCCACTTGCTATAGCCATAGGTCCAGAAAGATTTTCTGTGCCTATGTGCCAGCAGGTAAACTTGCCGGTTTTTAGCCGATCCGGCTAACGACGAACCCACAAGGTTTCCGCAGTGATCGAATTCCATAACGTCCACAAGGCGTACCGCGTCGAAGGCCGCGAAATCCCGGCCCTGCAGCCGACCGACCTCGCCATCCAGAGCGGCGAAGTGTTCGGCCTGATCGGCCACTCGGGAGCCGGCAAGAGCACCCTGCTGCGCCTGATCAACCGCCTTGAAGAACCCACCGGTGGTCGCATCGTCATCGATGGCGACGACATCACCGCCCTGGACAGCGAAGGCCTGCGCCGCTTCCGTCAGCGCGTCGGGATGATCTTCCAGCACTTCAACCTGCTGGCATCCAAGACCGTTGCTGAAAACGTCGGATTACCGCTGAAGCTGGCCGGTGAGTTGTCCCGCGCAGAGATCGATCGCCGCGTCGCCGAACTGCTGGCTCGCGTCGGTCTCAGCGACCACGCCCGCAAATACCCGGCGCAACTCTCCGGCGGCCAGAAGCAGCGCGTCGGCATCGCCCGCGCCCTGGCCACCCAGCCGAAGATTCTGCTCTGCGACGAGGCCACCAGCGCTCTCGACCCGCAGACCACCGCCTCGGTGCTGCAACTACTGGCCGAGATCAACCGCGAGCTGAAACTCACCATCGTCCTCATTACCCACGAGATGGACGTGATCCGCCGGGTCTGCGACCGCGTGGCAGTGATGGACAACGGCGTGATCGTCGAGCAGGGCGCGGTGGCCGATGTGTTCCTGCATCCGCAGCACATCACCACCCAGCGCTTCGTGCTGGAAGACGAGCAGGTGGACGAGAGTGAGCAGCACGATGACTTCGCTCACGTCAGCGGCCGCATCCTGCGCCTGACCTTCCGTGGCGAGGCGACCTACGCCCCGCTGCTGGGCACCGTCGCGCGTCAGACCGGCGTGGACTACAGCATCCTTGCCGGGCGCATCGACCGCATCAAGGACACCCCCTACGGCCAGCTGACCCTGGCCCTGACCGGCGGCGACATCGACGCCGCGCTTGGCTGCTTCCGCGAGGCGGACGTGCACCTGGAGATCCTGCGTTGATGGACGCCCTGCTCGCCAATATCGACTGGTACGAAATCTGGCTCGCCACCCTCGATACCTTCCTCATGCTCGGTGGCTCGCTGCTGTTCACCGTGCTGCTCGGCCTGCCGCTGGGCGTGCTGCTGTTCCTCACCGGCCCGCGCCAGCTGTTCGAGCAGAAGACCGTTTACGGCCTGCTGTCGCTGCTGGTGAACGTGCTGCGTTCGCTGCCCTTCATCATCCTGCTGATCGTGATGATCCCCTTCACCGTGTTCATCACCGGCACCTCCCTGGGGGTCGCCGGCGCCATCCCGCCACTGGTGGTGGGTGCCACGCCGTTCTTCGCGCGCCTGGTGGAAACCGCCCTGCGTGAAGTGGACCGCGGCATCCTCGAAGCCACCCAGGCAATGGGCGCCACCACCCGCCAGATCATCTGGAACGCCCTGCTGCCGGAAGCGCGACCGGGCATCTTCGCCGCCATCACCGTCACCGCCATCACCCTGGTGTCCTACACCGCGATGGCCGGCGTGGTGGGCGCGGGCGGCCTCGGCGACCTGGCCATCCGCTTCGGCTACCAGCGCTTCCAGACCGACGTGATGGTGGTCACCGTGGTCCTGCTGCTGGTGCTCGTCCAGATCCTGCAAACCGTCGGCGACAAGCTGGTGGTGCACTTTTCCCGTAAATGACCTGGCGCCGGCGCCAGTTGCGCCGGCCCGATGACTTCCCACAAGGAGCCGTTCATGAAGAAATTGCTGGTGGCCTTCGCCGCCCTGACCGCCCTCTCCGCCCAGGCCGACACCCTGAAAGTGGCCGCTACCCCGGTGCCCCACGCGGAGATTCTCGAATTCATCAAGCCGCAGCTGGCCAAAGAAGGCGTGGACCTGCAGGTGAAAGTCTTCACCGACTACGTGCAGCCCAACGTGCAAGTTGCCGAAGGCCGCCTGGATGCCAACTTCTTCCAGCACCAGCCTTACCTCGATGAGTTCAACAAGGCGCGCCAGACCAAGGTGAAACTGGTTTCCGTCACCGGCGTGCACGTCGAGCCCTTCGGCGCCTACTCCAGCAAGGTGAAGTCCCTGGCCGATCTGCCGGAAGGCGCCCAGGTGGTCATCCCCAACGACGCCACCAACGGCGGCCGTGCCCTGCTGCTGCTGGACAAGGCCGGTGTGATCAAGCTGAAGGACAACACCAGCATCACCGCCACCCCGAAGGACATCGTCGAGAACCCGAAGGGCATCAAGGTGCGTGAACTGGAAGCCGCGACCCTGCCGCGCGTGCTGAACCAGGTGGACCTGGCGCTGATCAACACCAACTACGCGCTGGAAGCCAAGCTGAACCCCACCAAGGACGCCCTGGTGATCGAAGGCAGCGACTCGCCCTACGTGAACATCCTGGTATCCCGCGAGGACAACAAGGCCAACGCCGACATGCAGAAACTGGCCAAGGCCCTGAACAGCCCCGAGGTGAAGAAATTCATCGAGGAGAAGTACAAAGGCGCTGTGGTTCCGGCGTTCTGATCGCGTCCGGCTGAATGAAAAAGCCCGCTCAATGAGCGGGCTTTTTTGTGGGTGCTGTACGGAGATACATCGCAGGTCCGTAGGTTGGTCCGAGCCCACGAGGCCCAACAATTCAGAGTCGGGACTCGCGCGTTGGGCTTCGCTGCGCTCTGACGGAACGCCGCCCGCACCAACCTACAAGAGCCGAGCCCACCCAAAGAGCCCTCAGCTCTTCGGCGTCACCAACCCCGGCAATTGCTCCTTGAGCTTCTGGTTGTTCAGCGGCGAGCGGATGAAGCCGCGCTGGGTGCCGTCCGGGCCGAGGACTACCAGGTTGCCGCTGTGGTCGACGGTGTAGTTTTCCTTGCTGGTATCGGCCGGGATAAACGGAATGCTCACGGCGTTGGCCAGCTTCTGCAGGGTCGGCAGGTCACCGGTGATGCCGACGAACGTCGGGTCGAAATAGCCGATGTACTGCTTGATCTGCTGCGGCGTGTCGCGGTTCGGGTCGACGCTGACGAACACGAAGCGCAGGTTGTCCTGCGCCTGCTGCGGCAGCAGGCCCTTGAGCTCACGCATCTGCGCCAGGGTAGTGGGGCAGATATCGGGGCAGAAGGTGTAGCCGAAGAACACCAGGCTCCACTTGTCCTTGAGCTGGTCCACCGCGACCTTCTGACCGTTCTGGTCGACCATTTCCAGCGTCGGCAGGGTGCGGCTCTGGGGCAGCAGGACGATGCCGGCATCGAGCAACTTGGTGGGGTCGGCCTGGCCCTGGCTGGTCAGGACACGGTGCACGGTGAGGCCGAGCACCACGGCCACGATCGCGACGAGGACAAAGACGGTTTTCTGGATTCTGGTCATAGGTTCAGCATCAGGTAGTGGTCCACCAGCAGGGCGATGAACAGCAAGAAGAGGTAGGCGATAGAGTACTTGAAGGTCCTGATCGCAGCGTGCGGTTTGCTGTCACGGTACAGCACCCAGGCCCACTGCAGGAAGCGCGCCCCCAGGGCCACCGCGCACGCCAGGTAGAGCACGCCGCTCATGTGAATGACGTAGGGCAGCAGGCTGACCGCGAACATCACCAGGGTGTAGAGCAGGATGTGCACCTTGGTGTAGTGCTCGCCGTGGGTCACCGGCAGCATGGGGATGTCGGCCTTGGCGTACTCCTCCTTGCGGTGGATGGCCAGGGCCCAGAAGTGCGGCGGGGTCCAGGCGAAGATGATCAGCACCAGCAGCAGCGGTTCGGCGGACATATGCCCGGTGACGGCAACCCAGCCCAGCAGCGGCGGCGC
The DNA here is from genome assembly GCF_029871235.1 of Pseudomonas sp. BN411. Taxonomy (GTDB): domain Bacteria; phylum Pseudomonadota; class Gammaproteobacteria; order Pseudomonadales; family Pseudomonadaceae; genus Metapseudomonas. Next base: position 93,488 of record NZ_SSOM01000019.1, on the reverse strand, counting down.
GGCGCCGGCCAGGCCGCCGATGACGATGTTCTGCGGCGTGGCGCGCTTGAGGAAACCGGTGTAGAGCACCGCGTAGCCCACCAAGGACGCCAGGGTCAGCCAGGCGGTCAGCTCATTGGTGAAAGTCAGCAACAGCGCCTGACCAAGCACGGCCAGTATGAAAGCGAAGCTCAAGGCAGCCACCGGCGAGACGCGACCATTGACCACCGGGCGTTTCAGGGTTCTCGCCATGATCGAATCGATGCGCCGGTCCACCACATGGTTGACCGCCGCCGCCGCCCCGGCGCAGAGACCGATGCCGAGGTTGCCGAACAGCAGCACCTCCCAGGGCACACCGGCGCGGGTGGCGAGGAACATGCCCACCAGGGAGGTGATGAGCATCAGCACCACCACCTTGGGCTTGGTCAGTTCCAGGTAGTCGCGCCAGCTGGCGCGGGCCTGGCTGTGTCCTTGGCTGAGCAGAGTGGCCATGGCGTTTTCTCCTTGGTGATTCGGTTACTTGCCGTGCGGGGTCAATGCCGTAGGAGCGAGCTCTGCTCGCGAACCGCCGCCGCCGCCAATTTCGCGAGCAGAGCTCGCTCCTACAAAAAGAGCCGCGTTGCGCACCCGGTAATTGGTGGTGACCAGCACCAGCAGCAGCAGGGCGCCGCCGCCGTTGTGGGCCACCGCCACCGGCAGCGGCAGGTGGAAGATCACGTTGCTGATGCCCAGGCCGACCTGCAGGCACAGGGCCGCCAGCAGCAGCCCGGCCAAGCCCTTGAGGCCGGCGGCGCGCAGTTGCCAGGCAAGGGCCAACAGCACCAGGGTCACGGCCAATGCACCGAGGCGATGGGTCATGTGAATGGCAGTGCGGGCGTCGCTATCCAGTTGCCCGCCCAGGTAGTTGGGGCCGATGTGCTGGGTGAGGTGGAAGCCGTTGGCGAAGTCCATCGCCGGCCACCACTGACCATGGCAGGTGGGCAGGTCGACGCAGGCCACGGCCGCGTAGTTGGAGCTGACCCAGCCACCGAGGGCGATCTGTCCGATCACCAGCGCCAGCCCGAGTGCCGCCCACAGCCGCAGCCGCTGTGGCAATTGCAGCGGCGGGAAGGCGTTGGACAACCGCAGGCTCAGCAGCAGCAAGAGCGAGAGCGTGGTGAAGCCGCCCAGCAGGTGCGCGGTCACCACCTGGGGCCAGAGCTGCAGGGTCACCGTCCACATGCCGAAGGCGGCCTGGGCGACGACCACCGCCACCAGCAGCAGCGGCAGCTTCAGCGGCTGGCCGTCACGGCCGCGCAGGCGCGCAGCATGGATGGCCAGGCCGAGGATCACCAGGCCGAGGGTGCCGGCAAAGTAGCGGTGGACCATCTCGTTCCAGCCCTTCTGGGCCTCCACCGGCGCGTGGGGGAAATTGGCCTCGGCATGGGCGAGTTGGGCGTCGGTCTGCGGCACGCTGATGAAGCCATAGCAGCCCGGCCAGTCGGGGCAGCCGAGGCCGGCGTGGGTCAGGCGGGTGTAGGCGCCCAGCAGCACCACCACCAGCGCCAGCAGGGTGGCGAACAGGGCGAGGCGGAATCCGGGCCGGTTCTTGTAGGTATCCACAGCAGTCGCTCCTCACCTTTCCTGAGAAAGGGGTCGATCAACCGATATTGGAAAGCTTCAGCAGGTGGCGCAGGTCGTTGAGGATCTGCTTGCCCTTGGCGGTGCCGTCGTAACGCAGGACGAGGTTGCCGTGGGGGTCAACGATCCACAGGCGGGCGCCACTCAGGTTGTCGGTGGCCTTACCGTAGGTGACCGTGTCCAGGCCGTAGCGTTTCAACTGCGGATATTCCAGTTTGAGCTTGTCGGCGTAGTCCGCCGGCACATCAGCAGCGGCCAGGGAGTGGCTGGCGCGCGACGCATCGCGGCCCAGGCCGATATGGATCTGCCGCGCCAGGTAGACCAACTGCTGGCAATCGGCCTCGCAGGCGCCCGGCGCGGTGACCAGCAATTGCCAGGTCTCCTGCGGCGCTGCGCCCTGGATACCGATATCGGCGCTGGTCTGGCCATTGCCGATCATGGCGCCGTGATAACTGCGGCCTTCCGGCACCCAGAAGCTGAACTTGTACATGGCGGTGGCGAGCATCATCGGGCCGATCACCACCATCAGGATCAGCAGCAGCTGGATGCGCCCACGGCGGCGCGGCGGCGCGGCCTCAGGCATGGCGAGTGCTGGGTTCATTGTTGTTCTCCCGTCCTTTGCGCAGTCCGAAATAGATGAACAGGCCAAGCAGGGCCGCCGCGAGGGCAAACCACTGCACGGCGTAGCCGATGTGTTTTTCCGGCCCCATGGCGACCACCGGCCAGCCGGTGCGGTAGGCCACCGGGCCGTCCTCCAGGCGCAGTTCCAGTGGCAGGCCGTTGCGGCCGAGGTGTTGCCAGAGCGCTGCGGCATCCACCTGGTTGATCAGTTGCGGCCAACCGCTCGCTTGCAGGTGCTTGAGTTCGAACGCGGCGCCCGGCGGCACATAGGCCCAGGCAACCAGCGCCTGCTCGCTATCGGGGGTGGTGAAGGCCGGTGCCACGCGGCGATCCGGCCAGGGCAGCCAGCCACGGTTGACCAGCAGCCACTGGCCACTGGCGCTGTCCTGGAAGGGTTGCAGCAGTTCGACGCCGGCCTTGCCGTCACGGATGCGGCTGTCCAGCAGCAGGCTGTGGGCGGCGTCGAAATGGCCGCTCAGGCGTACGCGCAGGTAGGCCGGATCGGCGCTGGCGCGAAGACTCTCGATATCGACAGGGTCAGTGATGCGACGGGCATCGGCGGCAGCCAGCAGCTGGCTTTTTTCCTCGGCGCGGGAGAGCTGCCAGAAGCCCAGCCCGAGCAGCACCGGCAGCAGGGCGAGCACCACCAGGGTGGGCGCCAGGCCGGGCCGGAAGGCGCTCATGGCCGCCGTCCGCGAGGCAGAACAGGGCTGGCTATACTGCAAAACATCCCCCTTCCCCCGGAGTCACGCATGCTCAAAGCTGCGATCGTCCTCATGTTGCTTGCCACGATGGTCAGCCTGTTCAGCGGCCTTTTCTTCCTGGTCAGGGACGAAGGACGCAGCTCCCGCGTGGTCAATGCGCTAACGGTTCGTGTAATCCTGACCGCTGTCACCCTGGCGCTCATTGCCTGGGGTTTCTACAGCGGCCAGTTCGTTTCTCATGTCACCTGGTGATTAGCCAAAGGCCCCCGCCTTTGGCCACCGCCTTCACAGCACGTAGACGAAGGTGAACAGGCCGATCCAGACCACGTCCACGAAGTGCCAGTACCAGGCCGCCGCCTCGAATCCGAAGTGATGCTCGGGGTCGAAGTGGCCGCGCAGGATGCGCACCAGCATCACCGTCAGGATCAGCGCCCCCATGGTCACGTGGGCGCCGTGGAAGCCGGTGAGCATGAAGAAGGTGGCGCCGTAGATGCCCGAACCGAGGGTCAGCCCCAGTTCCTTGTAGGCGTGGATGTATTCCTCGGCCTGGAAGCCCAGGAAGGTCGCACCGAGCAGGATGGTCAGCGCCAGCCAGATCTTCAGCGGACCACGCTTGTTCTTGCGCAGGGCGTGGTGGGCGAAGGTCACGGTGAAGCTGGAGGTCACCAGCAGCAGGGTGTTGATCAGCGGCAGATGCCACGGATCGATCACCGCCTTGGGCGGCGGGAACAGCTTGGAATCCGGGTTGTTCAGCAGCGGCCAGGTGTATTCGAAATTCGGCCAGAGCATGTTGGCGACACCCTTGGCGCCCTCGCCACCGAGCCAGGGGCCGGCGAAGTGGCGCACATAGAACAGCGCACCGAAGAAGGCCGCGAAGAACATCACCTCGGAGAAGATGAACCAGCTCATACCCCAGCGGAAGGAACGGTCCATCTGTGGGCTGTAGAGACCGCCTCGGCTCTCGCGGATCACATTGCCGAACCAGCCGAACAGCATGTAGGCGACGATGAGCCCACCGACGAAGAAGATGATCGGGCCGTTTGAATCCGGGCGCGCCGCCTTGAGGTCGTTGAACCAGGTGCCCAGGCCGTAGACCGTGGTCAGCAGGCCGATGGTGGCGATGATCGGCCACTTGCTCTGGGCCGGGACGTAGTACTGCTCGTGACTAGCCATCGTTGTTGTTCTCCTTATCGGCCCGTCAGCCGTCATTCCTGGCGACTGGTGGCTTGCGGGCAGTGATATCGAACAGCGTGTAAGCGAGGGTCAGGTGATGCACATCGGCCGGCAGGTCACGGTCGACGATGAAGCGCACCGGCATCTCGATGCGCTGGCCGGGCTGCAGGACCTGCTGGGTGAAACAGAAGCATTCGGTCTTGTGGAAGAACGCCGCTGCCTTCGACGGCGCCACGCTGGGAATGGCCTGGGCCGTCATCGGCTTGTCGGTGGGGTTGTAGGCAATGAACAGCATCTCGTTGCTCGCCCCCGGGTGCACCACCAGGTCATCCGCCTTGGGGCGGAATTCCCAGCTCATCCCCGCTGCGTTGGTGGCGAGGAACTGCACCCGCACCTGGCGCTGCTGGTCTTCGTTCTGCGCGCCCTCGTAGGCCGACCCGGTGGTCTTGCCATTGATGCCGAAGGCCTGGCACATCACGTCATAGATCGGCACCAGGGCAAAACCGAAGCCGAACATCACCACCACCAGCAACAGCAGGCGCTGGATCAGGCGGCGAGTGCTCATTTCCCCGCTCATCTCACTTCACTTCCGGCGGCGTGGTGAAGGTGTGGTAGGGCGCCGGCGACGGCACGGTCCACTCCAGGCCCTCGGCACCATCCCAGGGCTTGGCCGGGGCCTTCTTGCCGCCACGGATGCACTTGATGACGATGAACAGGAAGAGGAGCTGGGTGGCACCGAAGGTGAAGGCGCCGATGGACGAGATCATGTTGAAGTCGGCGAACTGCAGGTTGTAGTCCGGAATTCGCCGAGGCATGCCTGCCAGCCCCACGAAGTGCATGGGGAAGAACGCCATGTTCATGCCGATGAAGCTCATCCAGAAGTGCAGCTTGCCGAGGGTCTCGTCGTACATGTGGCCGGTCCACTTCGGCAGCCAGTAGTAGGCCGAGGCGAAGATGCCGAAGATGGCGCCGGGCACCAGCACGTAGTGGAAGTGCGCCACCACGAAGTAGGTGTCGTGGTACTGGAAGTCCGCCGGGGCGATGGCCAGCATCAGGCCGGAGAACCCGCCGATGGTGAACAGGATGACGAAGGCCACGGCGAACAGCATGGGCGTCTCGAAGGTCAGCGAGCCTTCCCACATGGTGCTCACCCAGTTGAACACCTTCACCCCGGTGGGCACGGCGATCAGCATGGTGGCGAACATGAAGAACAGCTCACCGGTCAGCGGAATGCCCACGGTGAACATGTGGTGCGCCCAGACGATGAACGACAGGAAGGCGATGGACGCGGTGGCGTAGACCATCGAGGTGTAACCGAACAGCGGCTTGCGGCTGAAGGCCGGGATGATCGAGCTGACCGCACCGAAGGCGGGCAGGATCATGATGTACACCTCGGGGTGGCCGAAGAACCAGAACACGTGCTGGAACAGCACCGGGTCACCACCGCCGGCAGCACTGAAGAAGCTGGTGCCGAAGTGGATGTCCATCAGCATCATGGTCACGCAACCGGCCAGCACCGGCATCACCGCGATCAGCAGGAAGGCGGTGATCAGCCAGGTCCAGACGAACAGCGGCATCTTCATCAGGGTCATGCCCGGGGCACGCAGGTTGAGGATGGTGGCGATCACGTTGATCGCGCCCATGATCGAGCTGATGCCCATCAGGTGGATGGCGAAGATGAAGTAGGTGACGCTCTCCGGCGCGTAGGTGGTCGATAGCGGCGCGTAGAAGGTCCAGCCGAAGTTTGGCCCGCCGCCGGCGGTGAACAGGGTGCTGACCAGCAGGCCGAAGGCCGCCGGCAGCAGCCAGAAGCTGAAGTTGTTCATGCGCGGCAGGGCCATGTCCGGCGCGCCGATCATCAGCGGGATCATCCAGTTCGCGAGGCCGACGAAGGCCGGCATCACCGCGCCGAACACCATGATCAGGCCGTGCATGGTGGTCATCTGGTTGAAGAATTCCGGCTGCACGATCTGCAGGCCGGGCTGGAACAGCTCGGCGCGGATCACCATCGCCATGGAACCCCCGAGGAGGAACGCGGCGAAGCTGAACCACAGGTACATCGTGCCGATGTCCTTGTGGTTGGTGGTCAGCACCCAGCGCATCAGGCCCTTGGCCGGACCGTGGTGGTGATCATGCCCGGCATGATCGTGATCGATCACTGCACTCATGTCAGTCTCCATATAGGCCGGTGTCTTCTTCATTGGCTTTCCGCCTGTTTCAGGGCCAGCACTTCCTTCGGCGTCACCATGTCCCCGGTGTTGTTGCCCCAGGAATTGCGCTCGTAGGTAATGACGGCGGCGATATCGACTTCGGACAGTTGCTTGCCGAAGGCGGCCATGGCAGTGCCCTGCTTGCCGTGGAAGACGATGCTCAGGTGATCAGCCTTGGGACCGGTGGCGATCTTCGAACCCTTGAGTGCCGGGAACATGGGCGGCAGGCCCTGGCCCTCGGCCTGGTGACAGGCGGCGCAGGTGGTGTGGTAGACCTTGTCACCCCGCGCAACCAGCTCCTCCAGGGTCCAATCCTTGTCGGTCAGCTCCTTCTGCTTGGCGGTCTCTTCCTTGCGAGCCGCCAGCCATTTGGCGAAGTCCTCCTGGGACTTGGCCTCGACCACGATGGGCATGAAACCGTGGTCCTTGCCGCACAGTTCGGTGCACTGGCCACGGTAGATGCCGGGCTTCTCGATGCGCGTCCAGGATTCGTTGACGAAGCCGGGAATGGCGTCCTTCTTCACTGCCAGCGCCGGCACCCACCAGGAGTGGATCACGTCGGCGGCGGTGATCAGGAAGCGCACCTTGGTGCCCACCGGCACCACCAGCGGCTGGTCGACTTCCAGCAGGTAGTGCTCGTCCTTCGGCGCCTTGTTGTGGATCTGGTCAGCAGGCGTGGCCAGGTTGCTGAAGAACTCCACGTCCTGGCCCAGGTACTTGTAGTGCCATTTCCACTGGTAGCCAGTGACCTGCACGTCCAGCCCGGATTCGGAGGTGTCGTAGATGTCGATCAGCGTCTTGGTCGCCGGCACCGCCATCAGCACGAGGATGACGAAGGGCACGACGGTCCAGAGGATTTCAACCGTGGTGCTCTCGTGGAAATGCGCCGGCTGCTGGCCGGTGGAGCGGCGGTGGATGATCATCGACCAGAACATGGCACCGAAGACCAGTACGCCGATGACGACGCAGATCCAGAAGATAGTCATGTGCAGATCGAAAACGGTGCGGCTGACCTCGGTTGCCCCAGGCGCCATGTTGACTGTCCAGGCAGCCTCCGCCTGGCTGAGAACAGACAGCAGCAGGAGTCCCATCCAGACTCGTGGATGTCGCATCATTGCGGGTTCCCCTTCTCGTTCTTGTTATCCCGCCGGCTGGGCCAACGGCTTGGGGACGGCTGCCCGGACTACCACACTCGGACCGCCGACCTCGGCACGCAGGTGCACAGTCGGGTTCCATCAGGTAATGCCTTTCGAGTCGGAGTATAGACAGGGACTTCGGGTGCGCAACGCGACCGAAGAAATGGCTGAAGGCGCGTAAGCCTTGTCCTAAACGCCACGGCTGGCGTGGGCTGCAAGCGGATGGCAAAGTGCTGTTATATCCTGCCCGAATAACCGCTAAGCAATTATGACAATCCGGTCTTAGCAGTTCCGCTGAGCGAGCTAAGGTCTTGTCTTCAACTTTTCATTCACCTGCAACCGCCATGTCCTTTTCAGGAGCAGTCATGAACACCGCCGCACTGCGCGAACTCATCCAGCGCGCCCTCCAGAACGAAGTCGCCTCCTCCCAACTGACCCGGATACTGGAAGCCCAGGTCGCCAGCCTGCACCCCGCCATTCGCCTGCCGGCAGAGGATGCCCAGGGCGTGCTCGCCCGCTTCATCGCCGCCTATGTGGAACAAGTCCCGGACGTGCTGGATGCCGCCGCCAATGTCGCCCGTGAAGCCGGAATCGAAGCCCGCATCAAACCAGTGCTCCAGGTCGCCGAGCAGTTCTTCCTGCAGCCCCCGGCCCTGATGGCAGGTCATGAAGGCCTGGAAGGCCTGCTCGACGAGGCCTACCTGGCCCATCGCCTGGTGGAAGAGGTCAATGACCGCTACATCGTGCATTTCGGCCAGCCGCTGATCCCGCTGGATACCACGGTGGCCAACCTGATCGCCCACCAGCTGATCGGCGAGCCTTTCGCCAACCAGTTGGACGAAGCCGTGCACCATGCCGTGGACGGCCTGCTGGACGACGACGTATTCAGCCAACCCTCGGCCCAGGCCTATCGCCAGCAACTGCACGACCCCAAGGTGGAAGAAGCCTGGAAACGCTGGCCATGCATGTCCCAGCAACTGGGTGTCGGGCTGGAACTGAACCAGGGCCAGCGTTCTGCTGGCTGAATGAAAAAGGGGCTGCACCGGCAGCCCCTTTTTTCATCAATCCACCTGGTAGCGCGGCCGTGGCGTGGCCATCGGCAGCGGACCGTCACCGATCACGCGGAAGCGCCCCTGCTCGGCGTCATAGGCCTTGATGACGGACGTCTCGATGTCATAGACCCAGCCATGGATGAACAGCTGGCCGCTGGCCAGGCGCGCCGCCACCGAGGGGTGGGTGCGCAGGTGGTCGAGCTGGGCCACCACGTTCTCTTCGGTGAGCACCGCCAGGGACTCGTGGCTGGCGCAGCCGCAATTTTCCTGGACCACCACCTTGGCCACCTCGGCATGGCGCAGCCAGGCCTTTACGGTGGGCATGCGCTCCAGCGTCTGCGGGTCCATCACGGCCTTCATGGCGCCGCAGTCGGAGTGGCCGCAGATGATGATGTGGTGCACGCCGAGGGCCATCACCGCGAACTCGATGGCCGTCGACACGCCGCCGTTCATCTGGCCGTAAGGCGGCACCACGTTGCCGACGTTACGGGTGACGAACAGGTCGCCGGGCGAGCTCTGGGTAATCAGCTCGGGGACGATTCGCGAGTCGGCGCAGGTGATGAACATGGCGCGGGGTTTCTGCTCATGGGCGAGCTTCTTGAACAGTTCTTCCTGTTGCGGGAAGACTTCGTCGCGGAAGCGCTGGAAGCCCTCGACTATGTTCCGCAGGGCCTCTTCCGCACTCTCACCACGTTGCTTGTCGCGCTCGTTGCTCATGCTGCCAACCTCAGTCATCTTAGGAATTGTCTGTTCTGCCGCCCATTATCCACTGATTGTCGGCATTTGAATTCCTACAGGACTGTCGTTACAGCCTCCCGAGTCACACCTCAAAGTAACGCCATCTGTCCACCGGGCGGACAGAAGCGTGAACAGTCCAGTTCATAGTCGCGCCGCCGGTTCAGTCCCAGCTTGCGGATGGCGACGGCAAAACGCTGCGCCAGCAGCTCGGCGAAAGGTCCCTGGCCCTTGAAGCGGTGGCCGAAACGGCTGTCGTAGATTTCCCCGCCCCGGCACTGGCGAATGATGCTCATCACATGGGCAGCACGCTGCGGGTAATGCGCCTGGAGCCATTCCTCGAACAGCGGCCCCACCTCCCTGGGCAGGCGCAGCAGCATGTAGTTCGCCTGCCGCGCGCCGGCATCTCGCGCGGCTTCCAGCAGGCTCTCCAGCTCCATGTCGTTGATCATGGGGATCATCGGCGAACAGAGCACACCCACCGGAATACGGTTCTCGCTCAGCACGCGGATCGCCCGCAGGCGTGCCGATGGAGCGGCGGCGCGGGGTTCCAGGGTGCGTTTCAGTTCGTCGTCGAGGGTGGTGAGGCTGATCATCACGGCCACCAGGTTCTGCTCCGCCAGCTCGGTGAGCAGGTCGAGATCGCGCAACACCAGCGAGCCCTTGGTGACGATGGTCACCGGGTGGCGATAGCGCAGCAGCACTTCGAGAGTCTGGCGGGTGAGGCGGTATTCGCGCTCGATGGGCTGGTAAGGGTCGGTGTTGGAACCGAGGTTGATCGGCGCGCACTGGTAACCCGGCTTGGAGAGCTGCTGTTCGAGCAGGGCGACGGCGTTGGTTTTGGCGATCAGCCGGGTTTCGAAATCCAGCCCCGGCGACATGTCCCAATAGGCATGGCTGGGCCGCGCATAGCAGTAGATGCAACCGTGCTCGCAGCCGCGATAGGGATTCACCGAGCGGTCGAAGGGCAGGTCCGGCGACTGGTTGCGGGTGATGATGCTCTTCGCGGTTTCCTGCCGGACTTCGGTCGCGCGGCTGGGCGGGACTTCCTGGAACCAGCCGTCATCCATCGCCACCGAGGTGGTTGGTGCGAAACGGTTGAAGGGGTTGCTGGCCGTACCACGGCCACGGGGCGGAAGAGGGGCAGGCATGGGAGAATTTCCACAAACTGTATATTCATACAGTATATTGAGATTCTTCCTACGACTAGCCGGATTCTGCCGGGCGGTGCATCACTCGGACGCGGCGCAACGCTCCAGTTCGTCGATGTCGGCGCCCATGATGGCCGCCATATGACGACTGATCTTTTCCACCGACCAGTTCCACCAGGCCACCGCCAGCAGGCGCTGTACCTGTTCGTCCGGGAAGCGCTGTTTCAGCGGTTCGGCCGGATTGCCTCCGACAATGGTGTAAGGCGGTACGTCGCGAGTGACCACTGAGCGCGAGGAAATGATGGCGCCATCACCGATGCGCACGCCGGGCATGATCAGTGCGTCGTAGCCAATCCACACGTCGTTGCCAATGACGGTGTCGCCCTTGTAGGGAAACTCTTCCATCGCCGGCATGTGCTTCTCCCAGCCGCCACCGAATATCTGGAAGGGATAGGTGGAGAAGCCCGACATCTTGTGGTTTGCGCCGTTCATGATGAATTTCACGCCGCGCGCCAGAGCGCAGAACCGGCCGATCACCAGCCGGTCGCCGATGAAGGGAAAGAGATAGAGCACGTTGCGCTCGAAGTTTTCCGCGCCGTCCGGGTCGTCGTAGTAGGTGTACTCGCCGATCTCGATCTGCGGGTTGTTCACCACATTGCGGATGTAGCAGACCTGCGGAAAGCCAGCCATGGGGTGCAGGTTGCGGGGGTCAGGGCCGTGCATGCTGTGCCTCCTGGCAGATCGGACAGTGGGCGGGCATGTTGGGCTTCGCTGCGCTCAGCACCAACCTACGGATCAGATGAGACGGACGGAAAGCCCAACGCTCACCGCCCCTCCATCACCACACACCAGATGCCACATGCGCCCTCCTTGGCGTTCCGCTCACTCGCTGGGTTTCTTCAGCTTCGGATTGGGGAAGAACTGCACCCCCTGCACCTTGGGATCGGCCGCCTTGGGCTTGGGCTGATTGACGCGGGTACCGAGCTCCTTCGGCACCGACTGGCCCTGGGCGTTCAGGGTGTCGGCATAGCCGCAGGCCACGCACTGGCGGTGCGGCACACCGTCCTCGTCCCACATCTGGATCTTGTCCATCTCGCTGCACGCCGGGCACACGGCACCGGCGATGAAGCGTTTCGGCGTGGCGGTCATGCTGCGTCCTCCGTCAGGCCGCTGTGGCGCAACAGGGCGTCGATGGAGGGCTCGCGACCACGGAAGTCGACGAACAGCACCATGGGCTCCTGGGAACCGCCACGGGCCAGGATGGCCTCGCGGAATGCGCGACCGGTGGCCGGATTGAGCACACCTTCCTCCTCGAAGCGAGAGAAGGCGTCAGCGGACAGCACTTCCGCCCACTTGTAGCTGTAGTAACCGGCTGCGTAACCGCCGGCAAAGATGTGCGCGAAGCTGTTGGCGAAACGATTGAACGCCGGCGGACGCATCACCGCGACTTCGGAGCGGATCGCCTCCAGCACGTCGAGGACACTGCGGCCGTCGCCGTGGGCGGCATGCAGTTCGAAGTCGAACAGGGAGAACTCCAGCTGGCGCACCATCATCAGGCCGGACTGGAAGTTCTTCGCCGCGAGCATCTTGTCCAGCAGGTCCTGGGGCAGCGGCTCAGCGGACTGGTAGTGACCGGAGATCAGCGCCAGGCCTTCCGGCTCCCAGCACCAGTTCTCCATGAACTGGCTGGGCAGCTCCACCGCGTCCCAAGCCACGCCGTTGATGCCGGACGCACCGGCATGCTCGACGCGGGTCAGTAGGTGATGCAGGCCATGGCCGAACTCGTGGAAGAGGGTGGTGACTTCATCGTGGGTCAGCAGGGCCGGCTTGTCGCCCACCGCTGGGGTGAAGTTGCAGACCAGGTTGGCCACCGGGCTCACCAGTTCGCCACCGACGTTGCGGCGCTTGTCACGGGCGCCGTCCATCCAGGCGCCACCGCGCTTGTTGGCGCGGGCATAGAGGTCGAAGAAGAAGCGGCCGACGTGCTGGCCGTTCTCGCTGATCTCGAACAGGCGCACGTCCGGGTGCCAGGTGTCGAAGCCGGACAGCTCGCGGATCTCGATGCCGTAGAGCTTCTGCACGATGGCGAAGAGGCCGGACAGCACCTTGTCGACGGGGAAGTAGGCGCGCAGGGTTTCCTGGGAAATACTGTAGCGCTGCTCGCGCAGCTTCTCGCTGAAGTAGCCCACGTCCCAGCTATGCAGGTCGCCCACGCCGCGCTCGGCGGCGAAGGCCTTGAGCTCGTCCAGGTCGTTGGCGGCAAACGGCTTGCTGCGCTTGGCCAGATCGCGGAGGAAGCCCAGCACCTGCGGGGTGGACTCGGCCATCTTGGTGGCCAGGCTGAGGTCGGAGAAATGCTCGAAGCCCAGCAGGCGGGCCAGCTCCTGGCGCAGGTCGAGGATTTCGGCCATCACCGGGCCGTTGTCGTTCTGCCCGGCATTCGGCCCCTGGTCGGAGGCGCGGGTGCTGTAGGCGGTGTAGACCTCTTCGCGCAGGGCGCGGTCATCGGCGTAGGTCATCACCGCGTAGTAGCTGGGGAATTCCAGGGTGATCAGCCAGCCGCCCAGGCCCTTGGCTTCGGCGGCCTGCTTCATCTGTGCCTTGGCCGAATCGGTGAGACCGGCCAGGGCCGCTTCGTCGTGCACCTCTTTGGTCCAGGCCTGGGTGGCGTCCAGCAGTTGGTTGGAGAAGCGGCTGCCCAGCTCGGACAGCTTCATCTGGATTTCGCCGTAACGCTGTTGCTTGTCGGCCGGCAGGTCGATGCCGGACAGGCGGAAGTCGCGCAGTGCGTGGTCGAGGATGGTCTTCTGCGCCACGTCGAAGCCGGCGGCTTCGGGACCGGCGGCCAGCGCCTCGTAGGCCTGGAACAACGCTCGGTTCTGGCCCATCTCGGTCCAGTATTCGGACAGCTTGGGCAGGCAGGCCTCGTAGGCATTGCGCAGTTCGGCGTTGTTGCACACGGCGTTCAGGTGGCTCACCGGGCTCCAGGCTCGCCCCAGGCGTTCGCCCAGTTCGTCCAGTGCCAGCACCAGCCCCTGCCAGGTGGGGGTGCCGTCCTGGCGTTCGAGCAGCTCGGCGATGGCGGCACGGTTGTCGGCGAGGATCTGGTCGACGGCCGGTTCGACATGTTCCGGACGAATGGCGGAGTAGGGCGGCAGGTCGAAGTCTTGCAGGAGGGGATTGCTCAGGGTCACGGCATTCACCTGTATTCGAGGAAGGGCGCGGGCTGCGCGAGGAGACGAGACACAGCCCGGATTGGAGCCATCTTAATTACAATCGCCGGCTGACGCAGCCTCAGGAATCTCTATGAACCCGATCAGAACCTACCAGGGCATCAGCCCCCAGCTCGGCGAGCGGATCTTCGTCGACGCCTCCGCCGTGGTCATCGGCGATGTGCACCTTGGCGACGACAGCTCGGTCTGGCCGCTGGTGACCATCCGTGGCGACATGCACCGCATCCGCATCGGCGCGCGCACCAGCGTGCAGGACGGCAGCGTGCTGCACATCACCCACGCCGGCCCCTTCAATCCCGACGGCTACCCGCTGGAAATCGGTGACGACGTGACCATCGGCCACAAGGCCCTGCTGCACGGCTGCAAGGTCGGCAGCCGGGTGCTGATCGGCATGGGCAGCATTGTCATGGACGGCGCGGTGATCGAGGACGACGTAGTGCTCGGCGCCGGTAGCCTGGTGCCGCCGGGCAAGCGCCTGGAAAGCGGCTATCTCTACGTCGGCAGCCCGGTGAAGCAGGCCCGACCGCTGAGCGACAAGGAAAAGGCCTTCTTCACCTACAGCGCGGCCAACTACGTGAAGCTGAAGGACCTGCACATCGCCGAAGGCTACGGGGTCTGAGATGGATTACCGCAACATCCTCTTCGACCTCGACGGCACCCTCACCGACCCGCGCGAGGGCATCACCCGTTCGGTGCAGTACGCGCTTGGCAAGCTGGACATCCACGAGCCGGACCTGGCGAAGCTGGAACACTTCATCGGCCCACCGCTGCTGCAGTGCTTCATGCAGACCTACGACCTCCCCGAGGAGCGCGCCTGGGAAGCGGTGAACCACTACCGCGACCGCTTCAAGGTCACCGGGCTCTACGAGAACCGCGTGTTCGACGGCATCGATGCGTTGCTCGGACGCCTGCGCGAACAGGGCCGCACCCTGTTCATCGCCACCAGCAAGCCGACGGTATTCGCCCGCGAGATCGCCCGGCACTTCGGCTTCGACCGGCACTTCAAACATATCTACGGCAGTGAACTGGACGGCACCCGCACCAACAAGGTGGAGCTGATCGCCCACCTGCTGGAGGAGGAACGCCTGGACCGCGCCGATACCCTGATGATCGGCGATCGCAAGCACGACCTGATCGGCGCAAGCCGCAATGGCCTGCACGGGGCCGGCGTGGGCTATGGATTCGGCAGCCGCGAGGAGCTGATGGGCGAGGCGCCGGCCTACTACTTCGCCAGCCTGGATGAGCTGAGCCGGGCGTTTGGTTGATGGGGCAAGTTGGGTCAATGACTTGTGGGGGCGAATTCATTCGCCTGGGGGCGCGCAGCGGCCCCAATGATCCAGCAGGGCAGGCCTTCGGCCTGCTTGGCGAATGAATTCGCCCCTACAGGGCCAACCCAGCGTCGGCATCAATCCCCATTGCGCTGGTAGATGATCTTCTTGGTGCCGTTCTCGCAGGAGCCGACCACCATGTTCTGGTCCTTCACTTCGGCGTTGGGGACTATCTCCAGGGTGTAGCTGGTGACACCCGCAGCCTGGATCTTCACTTCGATTTCCTGCTTCAGCTCCTCGCAAGGCTTGGGTGCCGCCACAGCGGTGCCCGCCAACGCGCCCAGCATCAGGACTACAGCCATTCTTCTCATCGCCAACTCCATTTTCTTGATCTCCCGGCCGTTGGACTGACAGCCAGCCAGGCAAGTTCTAGCGGTTCGCCGTCAGGCTTTCCAGTGCTCGCGTGCGTTCCTGCTGAGACAGGTCCCCCAGCTCCCCGGCGCGCCGGTAGAAGGCTTGCCAGTTTCCTCCCGCCTCGCGGAACAGCGCGGCGAAGGCCGGTACCCACTGGTCGTAGAGGCCGAAGGGCAGCAGCTTGGCGTTGTTCATCGGCCCGTCCACCCAGGCGTCGAAGCGGTTGTAGCCGCCCCAATCGCGGTCGCGCATGGTGCGGTAGTCGCGGCGCAGGCGCTCGAATTCCTCGGTCTTGGCTTGGCGCATTCGCTCGGGCGGCAAGTCACTGGCGTAGAGGCGTTCCAGCCGCTCGCGGGCGTCCAGCACCAGGCGGGTCAGGGCGTCTCGGCGCCGGGAGCCTTCGTCGCCCCGGGTGGATAGGCCACGGCTGGCGCGCCACTGGTTCAGGCCTTCGCGCTCGACGAAGCTGGCGAAAGACTCGTTGAACGCCGTATCCCCCGGCACATAAAGCTGCTGGTGGGCCAGCTCGTGGAAGATCAGCGCGGCAAGGCGGTCGTCGTCCCAGCGCAGCATGGTGTTGAGCAGCGGGTCGTCGAACCAGCCCAGGGTGGAATAGGCCTCAACGCCGCCAACCCAGGTATCCAGGCCCTGTTGCCGGAGCAATGCCGCCGCGCCCCTGGCACGGCTCAACTGGTAGTAGCCGCGATAGGCGACACAACCGGCGATGGGGAAGCAGTGGGTTTCCGGCTGCAGGGAGAACTCCGCCGTGGCGAACAGGTTCCACACCACATAGGGCCGCTGGATATCGGCGTAGACGCGGTAGCTGTCGTTGTCAGGCAACCCCAGGGACGCACTGGCGAAGGTCCGCGCCTCCTGGGTGAGTGCCAGGCGCTGGCGTAGCGGTTGCGGTTGGGCGGGGTCGTCGATCAGCGCCTGCACCGGCTGGCGGGCGTGCAGCAGAGCGAGCTGTCCGCGCGCCAATTGGCCGTAGTAATCCAGGCTGGAACAACCGCTCAGCAGCACGGCGCCCAACAAGGGAACCCAGGGCCTGTGGATGCGGTCAAGCAGTTCGATAACAAGGGTGGTCAGCATGCCGCGACACTAGCGCATCGGAGCCATCCACCACTACTGGCCTGTTGGAGCTTTCCATGCGCCCTCTGCTGCTTTTCCTGCCGCTTCTCAGCCTTGGCGGCTGCGCCCTGATGCTGCCCAGCCCCGACCCGAACCAGGCCTGGATCTCCCTGCACAAGCAGGAAGGCCAGGACATCCAGGCCAGCCGGGTGGATAACAAGGCACTCTCCGACCCGCGCTACTTCCAGGTCACGCCGGGCCGGCACGAACTGGAAGTGCGCCTGGAGTTCGACGTGGGCGGTCAGGACATCGGCCAGGGCAGCACGAATTATCGGCGCACCTGCCTGCTCAAGCTGGACTATGCCGACTTCGCGGCAGGCGAGCGCTATCTGCTGCAGGCCGGCGGTATCGGCTTCCGTCCCTGGGCGCGGCTGTATGACGAGCGCAACCAGGAAGTCGCCAAGGCGCGGGAAAGTCGCTGCGGCGATGTCTGAAATCTTCGGCATGGGGGTATGCTGAAAGCACCTACCCCATCAGGAGTTCCTACATGCGCACGCTGTTGGCCCTGACGCTGCTGGCCAGCCTCTCCGCCTGCGCCAGCAAGTTGCCCGAACCCGATCCGCGGATGGCGTGGATCGACATTTCTCCCGAGCCCGGCGATACCCTCATGGCCGACCGCCTCGACGACAGGCGCTGGGGCGACGGCCGCTACTACCAGGTATTGCCCGGCAAGCACGAGCTGGAGTTGCGCTACCAGTTTGAAATCGGTGGTGGCGGCGGTGGCTTCGGCAGAGACATGAACTCAGGCCCCACCCAAACCACCTGCTACGTGGTGCTGCGCTACGACAAGTTCGAAGCCGGCAAGCGCTACCGCGTGGAAGCACGGAACGCCGCCAACCAGCCTTGGGTTTGGCTCTACGACGACCAGCGCAACGTGCTGGCGCGCCATGAGATCTTCCCGCGCTGCGGCGCCTTGTGAACTGATAGCGGCCGCCCTGGCCGTTGCTGCCTGCCCAGCGTGCTTCAGTCGCGAAGGCTGGCGAGGATGTCGAATGCCCTGAGCCGGTGTTCGTGCTGGTAGAGGTCGCAGGTGAAGATCAGCTCGTCGGCATCGGTCTGGTCCAGCAGCACCTGCAGGCGCGCACGGATCTTCTCCGGGCCGCCCACCATGGCCATGGCCAGGAAACTGCCCACCGCATCCTTCTCATGGGGCAGCCAGCGACCCGCCATGCTTTCCACAGGCGGGCGCAGCACCAGGCTTTCGCCACGAATCAGCGCCAGGACACGCTGGTACACCGTGGTGGCGAGGAATTCCGCCTCTTCGTCGGTGGGTGCTGCCACCAGCGGCACGCCCAGCATCACATAGGGCTTGTCCAGCACCGCCGAGGGGCGGAAATGATTGCGGTAGACGCGAATCGCCTCATGCATGTAGCGCGGCGCGAAGTGCGAGGCGAAGGCATAGGGCAGACCTTTCTGCCCGGCCAGCTGGGCGCTGAACAGGCTGGAGCCAAGCAGCCAGATGGGCACATTGGTGTCCACGCCCGGCATGGCGATCACCTTCTGCTCCGGCTGGCGCGGGCCGAGGAGCATTTCCAGCTCTTCGACGTCCTGCGGGAAGTCGTCGGCGCTGCCCAGGCGGTCGCGGCGCAGGGCGCGGGCGGTGAGATGGTCAGCCCCCGGCGCACGGCCAAGGCCCAGTTCAATGCGGCCCGGATAGAGGCTGGCGAGGGTGCCGAATTGTTCGGCGACCACCAGTGGCGCGTGGTTGGGCAGCATGATGCCCCCGGAACCCAGACGGATGCGCGAGGTACCGCCGGCCAGGTACGCGAGCAGCACGGCGGTCGCGGAGCTGGCGATGCCGTCCATGTTGTGGTGCTCGGCTACCCAGAAGCGCGAAAAACCCAGCTGTTCGACGTGGCGCGCCAGCTCCAGGGAGTTGTGCAGGGCCTGGGTGGCGCCGCCGTGGTCGCGCACAGGGGCCAGATCGAGGACGGAAAGGGGCAGCTTGGACAGGGCAGACATAGGCAAGACCTTGGCAGGGGAAAGGCGTGGAGCCTTATCCGAGTGAATCAGTAGGTCTTACTCTAGGGATTGGCGCCCAAGGCCGCTAGAAGGCACTTTTCGGTAACCAGGGCACCAGAAGGTAAGGATTGGGCCGGCACAGGCGCCGGCCCGGGGAGTACCGCGCGATCATTTGCGCTGGTAGGCGATCTCCTTGGTGCCGCCCTCGCAGGTACCCACCACCTGCTTGCCGGCGGCATTGCCCTTGTCGACGACTTCCAGGCTGTAGGAGACGACGCCCTTGTCCTTGAGCTTGGCGTCGATCTCGGCCTTGAGCTCTTCGCAGGGTTTGACGGCGGCGAAGGCCGAACCGGCCAGGGCGAACAGGCCAAGGCCCAACAGCAGTTTCTTCATGTGTAACGCTCCCTCGTGATGAATGAAGTGCTCGCAAGAGCTATCCGCTCCCGCCTGGATCCAGGAAAGGCCAGAAGCGGACGGCCAGAGACTAGCCGAATTCAGGCGAGGGAGGATGTGGCGCGTCAGCTGTCGCTGATGCGGAAGCCGATCTTCAGGGTCACCTGGAAGTGCGCCACTTTGCCGTTCTCTATATGCCCACGGGTGTCCACGACTTCGAACCAGTCCATGTTGCGGACCGTCCTCGACGCCTCGGTGATGGCATTGTTGATCGCGTCGTCGATGCTGCTGCGGGAGGTGCCAACTATCTCGATCTTCTTGTAGGTGCGGTGATCAGACATGGTGTATCTCCTGTGCCGGGCACGAGTGGGTTCCCCTGCAAGGCTAGCCAAGAATGCCGCTATCGGCCGGCCAACTCCTTGCTCAACCAATGGGCCAGGCGTTCGGCTCGACGATCCAGCTGCCGCGCCTGGACCCAGAGCGCCAGGCGCGCAGGGGTTTCGACGAAGCCCCAGGGCGCCACCAGGCGGCCGGATGCGAGTTCGTCGGCGACCAGTTGCTGCGGGGCGATGGCCACGCCGAGCCCGGCCACGGCCGCCTCCAGCAGGTAGTAGAGATGCTCGAAACCCTGCCCCTGGCGCAGGCGGCCCGGGTCCAGCCCCTGGGCTGCGGCCCACTGCGGCCATGCCTGAGGCCGCGACACGGTGTGCAGCACGGCCTCATCCAGCAGTGCGGCGGGCGCAGTGCAAGCCAGCACGTCGTGGCGGGCATAGCGTGGACTCAGTACCGGGCCGATGGATTCGGCGGCCAGCTCGAACACCCGCATGTCCGCCGGCCAGGGCGGCTCGGCGAAGCACAGGGTGGCATCCACGCCAGGACGACGCGGGTCCAGTTCACCCTCGCTGGCCGAGAGCTGCAGGCGCAGTTCGGGGAGTTCGCGGTTGAGCCGGTCCAGGCGTGGAATGAACCAGCGCGCCAGCAGGCTGCCCGGACATCCGAGGACGAAGGGCGCATCCTCGCTGCGCTTCTGCAGATCGGCGTAGGCGCTGCGCAGGCGCTCGAAGGCGTCACCGGCGGCATCGCGCAAGCGCTGGCCGGCATCCGTGAGTTTTACGCCGCGACCATCCTTGCTGAACAGGGCGATGCCCAGCTCCTCCTCCAGCATCCTCACCTGCCGGCTCACGGCGCCATGGGTGACGTGCAGTTCTTCGGCGGCGCGGCTGATGCTCTGCAGTCGGGCGGCGGCCTCGAAGGCGCGAAGGGCATTCAGGGGAGGCAGGTCACGGCTCATGGCTATTCGTGAGTTTTTCTGACAGGTAAAGGCAATCTAATCGCTTTTCCGTCACCTCGCCAAGGGTAGAATGGCGCCATCAACCCTCTTCCCCAGCCCCTCGCCGACGAGCGAGGGGTGCAGAAACAGGAGTCCAGCATGACCTCTCTGCGCACCGGCCCCGATACCAAGGGCCTCTTCGGCAGCTTCGGCGGGCAATACGTCGCCGAAACCCTGATGCCGCTGATCCACGACCTGGCCCGCGAATACGAAAAGGCCAAGGATGATCCGGAATTCCAGAAAGAGCTGGCCTACTTCCAGCGTGACTACGTCGGCCGCCCGAGCCCGCTGTACTTCGCCGAACGCCTGACCGAGCACTTCGGCGGCGCGAAGATCTACCTCAAGCGCGAAGAGCTGAACCACACCGGCGCGCACAAGATCAACAACTGCATCGGCCAGATCCTCCTGGCCCGGCGCATGGGCAAGAAACGCATCATCGCCGAGACCGGCGCCGGCATGCACGGCGTGGCCACCGCCACCGTGGCTGCCCGCTTCGGCCTGCAGTGCGTGATCTACATGGGCACCACCGACATCGACCGCCAGCAGGCCAACGTCTTCCGCATGAAGCTGCTCGGCGCCGAAGTGATCCCGGTCACCGCCGGCACCGGCACCCTGAAGGACGCGATGAACGAAGCCCTGCGCGACTGGGTGACCAACGTCGACAGCACCTTCTACCTGATCGGCACCGTCGCCGGTCCGCACCCTTACCCGGCCATGGTCCGCGACTTCCAGGCCGTGATCGGCAAGGAAACCCGCGAGCAGCTGGCCGAACAGGAAGGCCGCCTGCCCGATTCGCTGGTCGCCTGCATCGGTGGCGGTTCCAACGCCATGGGCCTGTTCCACCCGTTCCTCGATGACACCTCGGTGAAGATCGTCGGCGTAGAAGCCGCCGGCCACGGCATCGAGACCGGCAAGCACGCGGCCAGCCTGAACGGTGGCGTACCGGGCGTGCTGCACGGTAACCGCACCTTCCTGCTGCAAGACGAAGACGGCCAGATCATCGACGCCCACTCGATCTCCGCCGGCCTGGACTATCCCGGCATCGGCCCGGAACACGCCTGGCTGCACGACATCGGCCGCGTCGAGTACACCTCGATCACCGACCATGAAGCCCTGGAAGCCTTCCACCAGTGCTGCCGCCTGGAAGGCATCATTCCGGCGCTGGAGAGCTCCCACGCCCTGGCTGAAGTGTTCAAGCGCGCGCCGAAGCTGCCGAAGGACCACCTGATGGTGGTGAACCTCTCCGGCCGCGGCGACAAGGACATGCAGACCGTTATGCACCACATGCAACAGGAGCAGAAAGCATGAGCCGCCTGCAGACTCGCTTCGCCGAACTGAAAGAACAGAACCGCGCCGCCCTGGTGACCTTCGTCACCGCAGGCGACCCGGGCTACGACGCCTCCCTGGCCATCCTCAAGGGCCTGCCGGAAGCCGGTGCCGACGTGATCGAACTGGGCATGCCCTTCACCGATCCGATGGCCGACGGCCCGTCCATCCAGCTGGCCAACATCCGCGCACTGGGTGCCAAGCAGAACCTGGCCAAGACCCTGCAGATGGTTCGCGAATTCCGCGCTGGCAACCAAACCACTCCGCTGGTGCTGATGGGTTACTTCAACCCCATCCACTACTACGGCGTGGACCGCTTCATCAGCGACGCCAAGGAAGCGGGCGTAGACGGCCTGATCGTGGTCGACCTGCCGCCGGAACATAACGAAGACCTCTGCCACCCGGCCCAGGCCGCGGGCATCGACTTCATCCGCCTGACCACCCCGACCACCGACGACAAGCGCCTGCCCGTGGTGCTCGATGGCAGCTCCGGCTTCGTCTACTACGTCTCCGTAGCGGGCGTGACCGGTGCCGGCTCCGCCACCCTGGAGCACGTGCAGGAAGCCGTCACCCGCCTGCGTCGCCACACCGACCTGCCGGTGGCCATCGGCTTCGGCATCCGCACCGCCGAACATGCCGCGAGCATCGCCAAACTGGCCGATGGCGTGGTGGTGGGTTCTGCCCTGGTGGACCAGATCGCCAATGCCGAAACCCCGGAACAGGCCGTGAACGGCGTCCTCGGCCTCTGCAAGACCCTCGCCGAAGGCGTACGCGGCGCTCGCGCCTGATTCACGCCAGCAGCACAAGAAAGCCGCTGTCCCTCTGGGAAACAGCGGCTTTTTTCTGGGCCCTCGTCCCGTAGGGTGGACATCGCTTTTCATGTCCACCAGCACAGCCAGGCTGGGCATCGATGGTGGATCGGTGAAGCGTGATCCACCCTACGCCTCGGACGCTCCTTGTAGGGGCGAATTCATTCGCCAAACGGGCCGAAGGCTCGCCAGGTGGGTCCGCTTCGCGGCCCTTTTCCAATGAATTAGAACCCACAGTCGATCGATTCAGAGGTCGTACTCGATCTCGCCATCTTCGAGGCAGGAAAGGTCCAGCGGCCGAATCGCCCCCATCCACATGGGGTAGTCGCGGTGGTCGCGCAGGTCGCTGCCGGTGATGGGGTGGATGAGCACCGTCAGGCCATTGCGGTGCAGCGCCAGCCAGGGGATCACGTCGCCGAACAGGTCGGGCTTGAATGCCAGTTGGCAGCTCCAGTCGGGATGCGGGCCGACAAGTTTCTCGTGTACGCGTCCCATCTTCAGCGGAAAGCGCCGCGCGGCTTCCTCGCAGAGCGTGCGCGCCTGCTCAAGGGTCGTGGCGTCAAAGTAAACGTGGGCGTGAAAGCCCTTGATGCGGGGTGTGGAGAAGTCCTGCATATCACGCCTCCCGGAATGCGAAGGCTCCCATGGTACCTGCAAGCGATGGCTTGGCCGCGAGGATTTCCGCCGCTATCGGTCTTTCGCCGGGGCCTGGGTGCCTGCTTCGGGAAGCAGTTGCGGTGCCTCGCTTTCGAGCCGGCCCTTCATAGCCTCCAGCTGCTCCAACGCGGCGCGTGCTTCGTCCAGTTCGCTGACGCTGCGTTCGCCACTCTGTTCCGCCGCCTCGATGCGCGCACGAATTTCCGGAATCTGCTGCACGCCGCCGGCATAGGCCTGGAGCAGCTCGCGGGTCTGGCGTTCCTCCAGGGCTGCGTACTGGCGCGGGTCGGCCAGCTCGGCGGCGGTGGCAGCCTGGCGCGGTTTCAGGCCACCCAGGGTCG
Source organism: Pseudomonas sp. BN411 (assembly GCF_029871235.1). Classification (GTDB taxonomy): domain Bacteria; phylum Pseudomonadota; class Gammaproteobacteria; order Pseudomonadales; family Pseudomonadaceae; genus Metapseudomonas. The sequence continues at coordinate 70,243 of NZ_SSOM01000019.1, read as the reverse complement.
GGCTGCGCGGGTCGCCCTTTTCGGACATCCACTGCATGAGCTGGATAGCCTCGGCCTGGTCCAGGCTCGGTGTTTCCCGCTCCGACGAAGCGACAGCCAGGGGCCTGCCTCGACCTTCCGCAGGCAGGGCAGGCGCAGGAGGCGCTACCGGCAACGGAGGCGCGGGGGCGATGATCGGCGGCGGTATGGGTCTGGACGCCGATACCGGCTGCGGCGCCGGTGTCAGCAGCACGGTCGCGCAGGCCAACGCCGCAACGCCCGCGCTGCAGGCCAGGGCCACGCCAAGCCAGGCCTTCACAGCCCTTCCACCTGTGCACTGGCGAGCAGGCGGCTCAGGCGCTCATCGAGCTCGGCAGCCAGCTTCTCCCGCGCCACCGCCTGGTTCACCTCATAACGCACGCTGCGGTCGCTGAGGGGTAATTGCCGGTCTTCACGGCTGCGTACCCGGACGATCTCGAACACGCCACCGATGCGCATGGGCTGCGACAGGGTGTCGGCCTTCTGGATCAGCGCCGTCTTGCGCAGCAGGTCCAGCTCGCCATCCTCAGGACGGATCAAACCGAGATCGCCCGGTGGTGTCCGATCCTTGTCCTGCGCCAGGGAATAGCGCCGCACCGCCTCGTCGAACGCCAGCCCTTTTTGCAACTCGGCATAGACGCGATCAGCGCTGGCCTGGTCGGGCAGGCGGATATGCGCCGCCTGTACGCCCGCAACATTGAGGTAGCGCGCCTGGTTGCGCTGGTAGTAGGCCTGCGCCTCGGCGTCGGTGACCTTGGCTGCCAGTTCGCGCAGGGCTTCCGACTCATGGTGGAAGTCGCTGTACAGGCCGATCTGGTGCAGATAGCGCTGGCGCACCAGGCGATCCCGCACCAGGATTTTCAGACCCTGTCGTTCCGCCGGGGTGAAGCCGTCCTGAGCCAGACGGAACCACAGGTAGTCACGCTGCACGCGGGTCTGCACCTGGCGCGCCAGGTATTCCAGGTTGCCCTGTTGCAGTTCCACCTGCCCCTGGATGTTGTCGCCCTGGTAGAGGGACAACAGGTCCAGGCGCTGCTCGGGCTGACCGGGGAACTGCCAGCGGATCAGCTCCACCTGTGCGGCTTCGCGCTGTTGCTCGGGGCTGAGCTGCAGGCTGTTCTCCACCAACCCGCGGGAAGCGGGAGCCAGCACCTCGCGCAGGCGCTGGGCACTGAGCGGTTGCGGCTGGCGCAGGAAGGGCCGCAGGTCCTGCCGGCCGGCACGTCCGTAGTACTGCTCAAGCAGGTTGCCGGCTTCCATCTCGACGCTGGCGTCCAGGTCGCTGCGGCTCTGGGCGTTCAACTCGCTCGCCACCTCGCGGGCCAGCAGGTGGTTCTCCAGCAGCCCGCGGCGCAGTTGTTGCGAGTCGGTGTTGAACTTCACCCGGCTGAGCACCTGTTCCAGCAGCGCGATGCTCTTGCCCGGCAGCAGCTCGCCGTCGACCCGCAAATCCGGCGCGGCCGGCATGGCCTGCGCGCCCCCCAGGTACAGCCCCAGCACCAGAGCGACAATCGACCTGCGCACGTCAGATGCCTTCGGTCGCATTGAAGCTGTCGGCCCCCTTGGTCAACACGGTGACGGTCAGCGCAATGGATTCGGGGATCAGCTCCCTGGCCACCCGCAGGCGCGTGGCGTAGCTGGTGTCATACAGCGGCTCGGGATGGGCATAGGCGACCTGTCCGGTCTGGGTCAGCAGCTCGCGGATGCTCCGGCTGGCGTCGTAGCGGCCGATGAGGTTGGCCACGGCAGCCTGGTCATTGAGTTTCTCGCTGGCGTAATGGTCGTCGACCCAGCCTTCCCAGCTGGAGTGGCCGTTGGCCGAGGTGACCCACACGTGGTGCGGCTGCGCCACATCGCCGGTGGCGTGCAGGGCATAGCCGATGGTTTGCAGCGAGGGCGCGGCGCGGAACTGGTCGAACCAGTAGCCGGCGAGGTTATCGATGGGCTGGAAGGCAGCGGTCTGGAAGTCGCCGTAGTGCTCCTGCCAGTTGGAGCGGGTGCCCCGCCGGTAGTGGGCTTCGGTGGTGTCGAAGTCGCCGCGCTTCAGCTCGCGGTTGTAGAGATAGACCATGGCGTACCAGTCCACGTCGGCAATGCCGCCGTCCACCTTGTGGTAGCGATAGTCGTAGCCGCCATGGGCATTGCCATGGGCGTCGCCGTCGCGGGTGAGGTTGAGGAAGTGCCAGTAGGACGTGTAATTCACCAGGCCGGCGGCGGCGTTCCACACCGGCGCGTATTCGTAGCCGACCCACCAGCCGCCCAGGCGGGTGTCCTTGAAATCGTCCACGTCGAAGGCGGCCTGGCCGAGGACTTCCCCGGCCTTGGCCTCGCTGCCGGCGGCGCTCACGTAGAACTGGTAGGCCTCACGCATTTCCGCCGTCGCGTAGGGGGAATTCATGTAGGCCAGGGCATCCTTGACGATGTTCTTGTGGGTCGGTTGCGACCAGGCGTTGGCCTGGCCGGCGAGGGCGCAGAGGCTGAGGCCGGCAGCCAGGCAGGTGAGGACTTTCATCGGCAGCTCTCATGAAATGGACGAAGCCAGAACTGATAGCCGAGGTTCTTTCCCGCTGCATGACAGTGCGGCACGATTTCGGCACGAACGTCTCAGATCCGCGCAGAACCAACCGATAGTTGGGCCTCCGCGCCCCCTGACCGGCTCTCAGATGGCGATGCCTTCCCGATGCCGGATGAGCTGCGCGTGGCGGGCCTCGTCGCCCAATTCCTGCTGCAGCCAGTCGACGAAACACTTCATCAGCCGGGCACGGCGCTTGCGCTCCGGCTGCACCAGGTAATAACCGAAATCCGAACTGACACTGGTCTCCAGCACAGGCACCAGCAGGCCCTGGTCGAGCAGGTCGTCCACCAGATAGCGCCAGCCGATGGCCACACCCTGGCCGGCAATCGCGGCCTGGATCAGCAGGGTGTAGTTGTCGAAGCGCAGCATCCCCGAGCCGGGCGGCTGGGCGATCCCCAGCTCGCGGAACAGCGCGCCCCAGTCGAACCAGCGGGTGCGCACCTCGGGCTTGAGGTGCAGCAGCGGCAGTTCAGTCAGGGCCGTCACCGGCAGTGGCTTGTCGCGTCCAGCCAGCAGGCGCGGGCTGGCGATGGGGAAGACCTCTTCGCGGAACAACAGCAGCGCCTCGCCATGCTTGAAGCGGCCGTCGCCGAAGGCGATGGCGATGTCCACCTCCGAGCGCAGCATGTTCATGGTGCGATCACTGGTGACGATGCTGACGTCGATTTCGGGGTTCGCCTCATGGAAACGGTGCAAGCGCGGCATCAGCCAGTAGGCGGCGAAGGCGAAGTCGGTGGCCACCTGCAGCACCTCGTGCTGGGGCCGCGAGCCGATGGCTTCGAGCCCGGCGCTGATGGCCTGCAAGCCTTCCTGGACATGGAGGAACAGAAGCCGGCCAGCGTCGGTGAGTTCGATGCCGCGATATACACGGTCGAACAGGCGGGTCGCCAACTGCTTCTCCAGGCGCTGGATCTGCTGGCTCACCGCCGGCTGGGTGGTGCCCAGTTCCACGGCGGCGGCCGTGAAGCTGAGATGGCGGGCGGCGGACTCGAATACCCGCAGCAGGTCCAGGGACAGCTCAGACTGTAGTTCTGCCATAAGTAGCTCTTATCCGAGTCATGTTCCGCTATGCGGTTTACCGGGCTGATCGCTGGCGCAATCATCGTTCCCAGCACTTTCGCATAATTCGACAGTATGGATAAGCGAACGATGAAACGACCCAACATCCTCTTCATCATGGCCGACCAGATGGCTGCGCCGCTGCTGCCCTTCTACGCGCCCTCGCCGATCAAGGTGCCGCACCTGTCGCGGCTCGCCGCCGAGGGTGTGGTATTCGATTCGGCCTACTGCAACAGCCCGCTCTGCGCGCCCTCACGCTTCACCCTGGTGAGCGGCCAACTGCCGTCGAAGATCGGCGCCTACGACAACGCCGCTGACTTTCCCGCCGACGTGCCAACCTATGCCCACCACCTGCGCCGCCTCGGCTACCGCACGGCGCTCTCCGGCAAGATGCACTTCTGCGGCCCGGACCAGTTGCACGGCTACGAGGAGCGCCTGACCAGCGACATCTATCCGGCCGACTATGGCTGGGCGGTGAACTGGGACGAGCCCGATGTGCGTCCGAGCTGGTACCACAACATGTCCTCGGTGCTGCAAGCCGGGCCGTGTGTACGCACCAACCAGCTGGATTTCGACGAGGAGGTGGTGTTCAAGGCCCGCCAGTACCTCTACGACCATGTTCGCGACAACGCCGAGCAGCCCTTCTGCCTGACTGTGTCGCTGACCCATCCGCACGATCCCTACACCATCCCGGCGGAGTACTGGGATCGCTACGAGGATGTGGACATTCCCCTGCCGCGCCAGCGCTTCGCCGATGCCGAGCAGGACCCGCACAGCCAGCGCCTGCTCAAGGTCATCGACCTCTGGGGCAAACCGCTACCGGACGAGAAGATCCGCGACGCCCGCCGTGCCTATTTCGGCGCCTGCAGCTACGTAGACGACCAGATCGGCGCCCTGCTGAAGACCCTGGCCGAGTGCGGGCTGGAAGAGGACACCATCGTCGTGTTCTCCGGCGACCACGGCGACATGCTTGGCGAGCGCGGCCTCTGGTACAAGATGCACTGGTTCGAGATGGCCGCCCGCGTGCCGCTGCTGGTCCACGCTCCCGGCCGCTTCCAGGCGCATCGGGTGAGCCAGTCGGTCTCCACCGTCGACCTGCTGCCCACGCTGGTGGAACTGGCCGGCGGCACGCTGGAACGCAACCTGCCGCTGGATGGCCGCTCGCTGTTGCCACACCTGCGGGGCGAGGGCGGGCACGATGGGGTGCTGGGCGAGTACATGGCCGAAGGCACCACCAGCCCGCTGATGATGATCCGTCGCGGCCCCTACAAGTTCATCTACTCGGAAGAAGACCCCTGCCTGCTCTTCGACCTGGCCAACGACCCGCAGGAGCTGGAGAACCTGGCCACCTCACCGGACCACCAGGCACTGCTTGCGGTATTCCTCGACGAGGCGCGCGTACGCTGGGATATCCCGACCATCGCCGAAGCCGCACTGGCCAGCCAGCGCCGCCGCCGCTTCGTCGCCGACGCCCTGACCCATGGCCGGCTGAAGAGCTGGGACCACCAGCCTTTCGTCGACGCCAGCCAGCAGTACATGCGCAACCACATCGACCTGGACGACCTGGAGCGCCGCGCGCGCTTTCCCCAACCCTGACCCACTCTTGCGAGGAACCAAGGCATGAAGACGATCAATGCGGTGCTTGCCGGCGGCGTGCTGCTGACCGGCCTGACGTTCAACGTCCAGGCGGAGGACGCCAGTTGCGCGACGGTGAAGCTGGGTGATCCGGGCTGGAGCGATATCGCCGTGACCAATGGCGTGGCGCGCATCCTGCTCGATGGTCTGGGGTATCGCACGGAAACCCCGACACTGGCGGTGCCGATCATCTTCGCCGGCCTGCACAAGGGACAGATCGACGCCTTCCTCGGCAACTGGATGCCGGCGCAACAGAGCAACTACGACAAGTTCGTCGCCGCCGGCAATGTCGACAAGGTGGCGCAGAACCTCAGCGGCACCGAATACACCCTGGCAGTGCCGCGCTACGCCTTCGACGCGGGCGTGAAGACCTTCGCCGACCTGGACCGCTTCGCCGACCAGTTCGACAAGAAGCTCTACGGGATTGCTTCCGGTTCTCCGGCCAACGAGTCGATCCGGCAGATGATCGCCAAGGATGAATTCGGCCTCGGCGACTGGAAGCTGGTGGAGTCCAGCGAGCAAGCGATGCTGGTGCAGGTGGGCCGTGCGGTGAAACGCGATCAGTTCGTGGTCTTCCTGGGCTGGACGCCGCACCCGATGAACGTGCAGTACGACATGGCCTACCTCAAGGGCGGCGAGAAGTACTTCGGCGAAAGCGGCAGCGTGAACACCCTGGCGCGCAAGGGCTATGCCGCGCAGTGCCCGAACGTGGGCAAGCTACTGACCAACCTGCAGTTCACCCAGGAGATGGAGAACGCCATCATGGACCAGGTGCTCAACGGCAATGCCAACAACGACGCGGCGGTGAAGGCCTGGCTCAAGGCCAACCCGGCGGTGGTGCAGGGCTGGCTGCAGGGCGTGACCACCCGTGAGGGCGGCGATGCCGTGGCGGCGGTGCAGGCAAAGCTCTGACGGATCGCCCTATGGGTACAAATCCCTGTGGGGGCGAATTCATTCGCTAATGGTTGCGAAGCAGCCCCATGGAAATTCATGGGCAGGCCTGCGGCCTGCATAGCGAATGAATTCGCCCCCACAAGGCAGTAACAGCCCCACCGCCAGGCCCAAGATGAAAGCCGCCAACCTCTTCCCCTTCCTCACCTGGCTACCCGCCATTCGCCCACGCGACCTCGGCCGCGACGCGTTGGTGGGCCTGACCGGCGCCATCCTCGCCCTGCCCCAGTCCATCGCCTATGCACTGATCGCCGGGTTGCCGGCGGAGTACGGGCTTTATGCGGCAGTCGTGCCGGTCATCATCGCCTGCCTCTGGGGGTCGTCTCGGCACCTGATCTGCGGGCCAACGGCGGCCATCTCGGTGGTGCTCTTCGCCAGCGTCAGCCCACTGGCCCTGCCGGGCAGCCAGGACTACGTCGGCCTGGTGTTGCTGCTGACCTTCCTCGCCGGGGCCTTCCAGTGGCTGCTGGGCGCCCTGCGCTTCGGCTCGCTGGCCAACTTCGTCTCGCAATCGGTGGTGCTCGGCTTCACCCTGGGCGCGGCGCTGGTGATCGCCCTCGGCCAGGTGCCGAACCTGCTGGGCCTGGCCCATCTGGAAGGGCGCGCAACGGCCTGGCAGAGCGCCCTGGAACTGGCGCGGCATGTGCGCGAAGTACACTGGCCGTCGCTACTGGTGGCGAGCGTCACCCTGGGTCTGTCGATCCTTGTGCGCACCATGTGGCCGCGCATGCCGGCGCTACTGATCGGCATCATCGGCGGCAGCCTGTTGGTGCTGGCGCTACCCGGCACCTTCGCCGGCGTCCCGCTGGTGCAGCCCTTCAGCGGAAGCCTGCCGCCACTGGCCGCGATCCGCTTCGATGCCGAGGACATCCTGCGCCTGCTGCCCTCGGCGGTCGCCTGCGGTCTGCTCGGCCTGGTCACCAGTCTGTCCATCGCCCGCGCCTTGGCCTGCCAGTCGCGCCAGGTGCTGGATGCAGACCAGGAATGCCGTGGCCAAGGCCTGTCCAACCTGATCGGTGCCTGGTTTTCCGGCTACCTCTCTGCCGGCTCGTTCACCCGTTCCGGGCTGAATCTCCAGGCCGGTGCGCAGTCGCCGCTGTCGGGTGTGTTCTCGGCGCTCTGGGTGGCGTTGTTCGCCCTGCTGGGGGCAAGCCTGATCGCCCATATCCCACTGCCCGCCATGGCGGCGAGCATCCTGCTGATCTGTTGGGGTTTGCTGGATGGACGCAGCGTGCGCCAGCTCTGGCGGGTCAGCCGGGCGGAGTTCGTGGTGATGGCGCTGACCTGCGTCGCCACCCTGTTGCTGGAGCTACAGACCGCCATCTACGCCGGGGTGCTGGCTTCGCTGTTCTTCTACCTCAAGCGCACCTCGCAGCCACGTGTGCTGCAGGCGACGGAAGAAGACGCCGAGGTCCTGCGCATCGAGGGGTCGATCTTCTTCGGCGCCTGCCCGTACCTGCAGAAGCTGATCCAGCGCAGCCGCGCCGGGCGTCTGGTGCTGGATGCGCACCATGTGAACTTCATCGACTACGCCGGGGTGAGCATGCTTCACGAAGAGGCGCGGCGCCTGGGTGGAGAAGGGCGCAGCCTGGTACTCCGCCGCGCCCGACCGCAGGTGGCGCGGGAGCTGCGCAAGCTGGAAGGCACCGATAGCCGGCTGGTGATAGAGGGGTAGTCGGGCTTCGCCCTATCAATGGTGGGCTGAAGCCCACCCTACGCTCCTGTCTGTAGGATGGGTGGAGCGGAGCGATACCCATGCTGCTGCGCAGAGCCTGATGGGTATCCCATCCTACCTAAGCCACATCGCTCGGCGTGCCCGGATTGCACGCCGTAGGGTGGGCTTCAGCCCACCGAAAACGACGCGATCCTATCCCTGCGCCAGCTGGCGGCGCAGCTCGGCCAGCACCGGTGCGCTGTCCGGCAGCACGCCGCGCCACAGCAGGAAGGCTTCGGCTGCCTGCTCCACCAGCATCCCCAGGCCATCGAGGGTGCGCGCGGCGCCGTGTTCGGCAGCCCAGCGGTTGAAGGCAGTCATTTCCTTGCCGTACATCATGTCGTAGCAGACGGTGTGGCCCGGTTTGATCAGGCTCGGCGAGATGGGGGGCAGGTCGCCGGCGAGACTTGCCGACGTGCCGTTGATGATCAGGTCCACCGGCTCTTCCAGCCAGTCGAAACCGCTGGCGGATACCGGCCCGAGGTCAGCGAACAGCTGGGCCAGGGCTTCGGCCTTTCCCACGGTGCGGTTGGCGACCACCAGGGCAGCCGGCTTCTCGGCCAGCAGCGGCTCGATCACACCGCGAGCGGCGCCACCAGCGCCCAGCAGGAGGATGCGCTTACCGGCCAGATCGAGACCGGCGTTGCGGGTGAGGTCACGCACCAGGCCGGCGCCGTCGGTGTTGTCGCCGAGCAGGCTGCCGTCATCCAGCTTCTTCAGGGTATTCACCGCACCAGCGCGCTGGGCGCGAGCACTGAGGCTGCCGGCCAGCTGGTAGGCCTGCTCCTTGAACGGAACGGTGACGTTACCGCCCTTGCCCGTGGCGAAGAACTGCCGGGCGCAGCCGGTGAAGTCATCCAGAGGCGCCAGCACGGCTTCATAGGTGAGCTGCTGGCCGGTCTGTTCGGCGAACAGGCCGTGGATCAGCGGCGACTTGCTGTGGCCGATGGGGTTGCCGAAGACACAGTAGCGATCGGTCACAGCCCTGCCTCCCCGAGCCAGTCGCGATCCTTGAGGAAGTACTCGGTCAGGCGCGCTTCCTCGCTGCCCGGCTCGGGTTTCCAGTCATAGCCCCAGCGCACGTGCGGCGGCAGGGACATGAGGATGGACTCGGTGCGGCCACCGGACTGCAGGCCGAACAGGGTGCCGCGGTCGAACACCAGGTTGAACTCCACGTAGCGGCCACGGCGGAAAGCCTGGAACTCGCGCTGCTGCTCGGTGAAGGGGGTGTCCTTGCGCTTCTTCAGGATCGGCAGGTAAGCCTCCAGGTAGGCATCGCCGATGGCGCGCATGAAGGCGAAGCTGGTGTCGAAGTCCCACTGGTTCAGGTCGTCGAAGAACAGGCCGCCGATGCCACGCGGCTCGTTGCGATGCTTGAGGTGGAAGTAGCGGTCGCACCATTCCTTGTAGCGCGGATAGACGTCGGCGCCGAAGGGCGCGCAGGCGTCGCGGGCCACCTGGTGCCAGAACACGCAGTCTTCTTCGACGGCGTAGTAGGGGGTCAGGTCGAAGCCGCCGCCGAACCACCAGACCGGCTCTTCGCCTTCCTTCTCGGCGCAGAAGAAACGCACGTTGGCGTGGGAGGTGGGTACGTGGGGGTTTTCCGGGTGGATCACCAGGGACACGCCGAGCGCCTGGAAGCCACGGCCGGCCAGTTCCGGACGGTGGGCACTGGCCGATGGCGGCAGGTTGGCGCCGAATACGTGGGAGAAATTCACGCCACCCTTCTCGATCAGCGCGCCGTTCTCGATCACCCGCGTACGGCCACCGCCACCGGCAGGACGGGTCCAGGCGTCCTCGTAGAAACCGGTCTTGCCATCCTCGGCCGCGAGCGCGGCGCAGATGCGGTCTTGCAGATCGAGCAGGTAGGCCTTCACGGCCTCGATACGGTCAGTCACGTGGTCAACCCTGGAAGCAGGTGGAGTGGCGGAAAAATGAGCAGGCAAGCATACCACCGCCCGAGGGGCCTGGTGGCTTGACGGGAATCAAGGCGAGGCGTTGGATGGGAGCTTTTCCGACCAGGAGGTTGCAAGCATGGCCAAACGCATCCAGTTCTCCGCCTACGGCGGTCCGGAAGTCCTCGAGTTCGCGGACTACCAGCCTGCAGAGCCGGGGCCGCAGGAAGTGCGCGTGCGCAACCGCGCCATCGGCCTGAACTTCATCGACACCTATTACCGCAGTGGCCTCTACCCGGCACCGAACTTCCCCACCAGCCTGGGCACCGAAGGGGCCGGCGAGGTGGAGGCGGTGGGCAGCGCGGTGACCCAGTTCAAGGTGGGCGATCGCGTCGCCTATGCCACCGGCCCGTTGGGCGCCTACAGCGAATTGCACGTGCTGCCGGCGGACAAACTGGTGCGCCTGCCGGAGGGCATCAGCTTCGAACAGGCCGCGGCGGTGATGCTCAAGGGCCTGACCGTGCAGTACCTGCTGCGCCAGACCTTCCCGTTGCAGGGCGGCGAAACCATCCTCTTCCACGCCGCGGCCGGCGGGGTGGGGCTGATCGCCTGTCAGTGGGCCCGCGCCCTTGGCGTGAAGCTGATCGGCACCGTCAGCTCGGCGGAAAAGGCCGCGCAGGCCAAGGCCAACGGTGCCTGGGCGACCATCGACTACAGCCATGAGAACGTGGTGCAGCGGGTGCAGGAGCTCACCAATGGCGCCAAGTGCCCGGTCGTCTACGACTCGGTAGGCAAGGACACCTGGGAAACTTCGCTGGACTGCGTGGCACCGCGTGGCCTGATGGTCAGCTTCGGCAACGCCTCGGGGCCGGTGACCGGGGTGAACCTGGGCATCCTGGCGCAAAAGGGCTCGCTCTTCGTCACCCGGCCGACGCTGTTCGGCTACGCCAGCACGCCGGAACGCCTGCAGGCCATGGCCGATGAGCTGTTCGGGCTGATCGCCGACGGGCGCATCAAGGTGGAGGTGAACCAGCGCTTCGCCCTGGCCGACGCTGCCAAGGCGCACACCGCCCTGGCCAGCCGCCAGACCACCGGTTCGACCGTGCTTATCCCCTGAGCACGCGCCCGCTGGCCAGGTCGCGGATCACGCTGGGGTTGCGCCGCCCACCGAGGGCGCCCCCCAGCACCGCGTCCAGTTCGTCGCCGAAGTACTGCTGGACGCGCAGGCGCGAGTACGCGGCGGGACGGCCCGACGGGTTGGCGGAGGTGGAAACCAGCGGCCCGGTGAGGGCGCAGAGGTCGCGCACCAGCGGATGGTCGCTGACGCGCAGGGCGACGCTGTCGTGCTGGCCTGTGATCCACTCCGGCAGCAGGTCCTGATGCGGCACCAGCCAGGTGTTGGGGCCCGGCCAGGTGCTGGCGAGCTTGTCGATCCAGGCATCCGGCAGGCCTTCGAGGAGGAAGTCGAACTGGCGGATGTTGTCCGCCACCAGGATCACGCCCTTCTCCACGGGACGCTCCTTGAGCGCCAGCAGGCGATACACCGCGTCCTCGTTCCACGGGTCGCAGCCCAGGCCCCAGACCGCCTCGGTGGGATAGGCGATGACCCCGCCTTCACGCACGATCCGCGCCACTTGCTGCACACGCCAACTGCTGACCATCACCCGCTCCCGCAATACTGGATCGCTAAAGTGTACAGGGCTCAACCTTGGCGATGCACCCAGCAGCCCGCCTCACGGGCGACGCGCCCCAGCAGTTCCAGGTCGGTGAGTTCGGCGAGCACGCGCGGCAGTTCCCAGCCGCTGGCAACGGCCAGGGCTTCGCTGCTGTAGGGCGCCGCGCGCAGCAGATCGAGCAGCGGATGCTCCGCTTGAAGGGGCGCCTTGATCCGCGGTTCGGACGCCACCGTCTGCCAGCCACGCAGCGCTTCGAGGATGTCTTCGACCTTCTCCACCAGCGCCGCGCCTTCGCGAATCAATTGGTGACAGCCACGGGCGCCGGGATGGTGAATGGAACCGGGGATGGCGTAGACCTCGCGCCCCTGCTCGGCGGCCAGGCGCGCGGTGATCAGAGATCCGCTGGAGGGGCTGGCTTCCACCACCAGAACGCCGAGGGACAGCCCACTGATGATGCGATTACGCCGCGGAAAGTTGGCCGGCTGAGGCGGACATTCCAGCGGCAGTTCGGACACCAGCGCGCCGCCTTCATCAACGATGCGCGCCGCCAGGCCACGGTGGCGATTGGGGTAGACGCGTTCGAGGCCGGTGCCGAGCACCGCCACCGTCGCACCCTTGACCTCCAGCGCGCCCAGATGGGCAGCACCATCGATGCCCAGGGCCAGGCCACTGGTAATGACGAAGCCACCACCGGCGAGGCTGCGGGCAAAGGCACGGGCGGTATCCAGCCCGGCTGCCGAAGCGCGGCGGCTGCCGACCATGGCCAGTTGCGGGCGCTCCAGCAGGGACGCATCACCGGCGACATACAGGAGCGGCGGCGCGTTGCCGAGTTCGGCCAGCAGAGCGGGGTAGGCGGGATCGTCCCAGCACAGCAGCTGGTGACCGGGCCGCTCCTGCCAAGCCAGGGCGCGGGCGGCCGCGTCACGAATCTCCGGGCTACGTCGTGGGTCGGTGGAGGCTTCTGGAAGGCCCAGCGAGCGCCAGGCAGAGGCCGGGGCGCTGAGTGCTGCGGAGGCGGAACCAAAAGCCTGGATCAGGCGACGGAAACGGGCGGGGCCGAGTTCGGGGAGGTGATGAAGACGAAGGCGAGCTTCCAGCTCGGCAGGGGAGATTGATGGCATTCGATCGGTCCTTGATCGCGCCGCAATCGCGGCAGAACAGCCATCAATACAACAAGCCCCCGCATGGCGGGGGCTTGGAGGTGTTACGGGTTGTGTACCTTGTCCAGCACCGCCAGCTGGCGGGTGGCGGCGAGCACCAGGCCGTAGCTGAGCTTGTCATAGGTGCGGAACACCATCAGCAGGCCGGCGCGCTCGTCCGGGACCTTGATGAACTCGTCGGTGATGCGGTCACGGACGGTTTCGCCGGTCTTGTAGACCGCCAGCACGTTGCCTTCGACCAGGCCGTCGCGCCTGCCCTTGTTGATGGTGACCACATCGAACTGGCCGATCTGGGTCACGCCGCGCGGTACATCGAGGATCACGCCGCTGATGTCGCGATCCGGCGCGCTGGGCATGAAGGTGGAATTGATCGCGCGTTCCTCGGTGGGGAACAGGCGGTCGCCCAGGCGGACTTCCTGGGTGGAGCGGGTCAGTTGCAGGGTGCCGATATCACCCTCGTCGGCCACCATCTCGCCGCCGCCGATATCGTCGGCGTTGATGCCGAGGAATTCCTGGGTTTCCGGATCCAGGTAGGTCTTGCCCTGGCGGAAGATGCCGTAGGCCGGCTGCTCGTGAGAGAAGTTGCCACGGGCATAGACGCGATCACCAGCGCCGCTGACCACGCGTTCGGCGTTGCCGGCGACGATGTAGGGCGCGCCTTCGAATTCCTTGGGATCGTCGATGATGCGGTTGCTCAGCAGGAAGGCGTTGATGGCTTCCAGCGGAATGGCCGGGATGGCTTCGGCCATCGGCGTGCTGCGCACGGTCGGCGACAGTTTGATGGTGCCGCGGGACGCGCCGCGGTTCAGCATCAGGCGCGGCTGGCCATCGACGTAGACCAGGCTGAGCACGTCGCCGGGATAGATCAGGTGCGGGTTTTCGATCTGCGGGTTAGCGTGCCAGATCTCCGGCCATTTCCATGGCTGGCTCAGGAACTTGCCCGAGATATCCCAGAGCGTGTCGCCTTTGACGACGGTATATCGCTCCGGATGCCCATCCTTGAGTTCCACCGCAGCCTGGGTCAGGCCACTGGCGGCCAGGAGCAGCAGGGCGAGTAGTGATTTCCTCATGCGGTGAATCCCTTTATTATGTTCATTCACATGAAACGCCCTGAGAGCCGCCCCAACCGGGCTCTGCAGCCGTTTTTTCGATGCTGCGCACCATCTTAGCAGCGGATTTTCAACTTATTCCACAAGTGCATCACAAACGCATATGGCGATTCTGAACATTCTCGAATTCCCCGATCCGCGGTTGCGCACCATTGCCAAACCGGTGGAGGTGGTCGACGACTCCATCCGCAAGCTGATCGACGACATGTTCGAAACCATGTACGACGCTCCCGGTATCGGCTTGGCAGCCACCCAGGTGAACGTCCACAAACGTGTGGTGGTGATGGACCTGTCGGAAGACAAATCCGAGCCACGGGTCTTCATCAACCCCGAATTCGAGTCCCTGACCGACGAGATGGACCAGTATCAGGAAGGCTGCCTTTCGGTACCGGGTTTCTATGAAAACGTCGATCGTCCGCAGAAGGTGAAGATCAAGGCCCTGGACCGCGATGGCCAGCCCTATGAACTGATCGCCGAAGGACTGCTCGCCGTGTGCATCCAGCACGAGTGCGACCACCTCAACGGCAAGCTCTTCGTCGACTACCTGTCGTCCCTCAAGCGCGACCGCATCAAGAAGAAGCTGGAAAAGCAGCACCGCCAACAGGCTTGATTCCCCCGATCCAAAGGCTTGCCCCGGCAAGCCTTTTCTTTTTGGTGACTTCCCCATGACCGAGCCACTGCGCCTCGTCTTCGCCGGCACCCCCGAGTTCGCCGCCGAGCACCTCAACGCCCTGCTGGGCTCCCGCCACCAGGTCATCGCCGTCTACACCCAGCCGGACCGCCCGGCCGGTCGCGGCCAGAAGCTGATGCCGAGCCCGGTCAAGCAACTGGCGGTCGAACACGGCATTCCGGTGCTGCAGCCGCCGACCCTGCGTGATCCGGCCGCCCAGGCCGAGCTCAAGGCCCTCGGCGCCGACCTGATGGTGGTAGTTGCCTATGGCCTGATCCTGCCGCAGGTGGTGCTCGACACCCCGCGCCTGGGCTGCATCAACAGCCACGCCTCGCTGCTGCCACGCTGGCGCGGCGCGGCGCCGATCCAGCGCGCGGTGCAGGCGGGCGACGCGGCAAGCGGCGTCACCGTAATGCAGATGGAGGCGGGCCTCGACACCGGTCCGATGCTGCTCAAGGTCACCACCCCGATCAGCGCGGAAGACACTGGCGGCAGCCTGCACGACCGCCTCGCGCAACTGGGTCCGAAGGCCGTGCTGGAAGCCATCGAAGGTCTCGCCGCCGGCACCTTGAAAGGCGAAGTGCAGGACGACGCCCTGGCCAACTACGCCCACAAGCTGAACAAGGATGAGGCGCGCCTCGACTGGAGCCGCCCGGCGGTGGAGCTGGAGCGCCTGGTTCGCGCCTTCAACCCCTGGCCCATCTGCCACAGCACTCTCGACGGCGAGCCGCTGAAAGTGCTCGCCGCCGCGCTGGGCGATGGCAAGGGCGCGCCCGGCCAGATCCTCGCCGCCAGCAAGGACGGCCTGACCGTGGCCTGTGGCGAGGGCGCCCTGCGCCTGACCCGCCTGCAATTGCCCGGCGGCAAGCCGCTGAACTTTGCCGACCTCTTCAACAGCCGTCGCGAGCAGTTCGCCGTGGGCAAGGTGCTGGGCGCATGAATCCACGTCTCGCCGCCGCCCGAGCCCTGGCCGCGGTGCTCTCAGGCAAGGCTTCCCTCGGCGGGAGCCTGCCGCCGCAACTGGACAAGGTGGAGCCTCGCGATCGCGCCCTGGCCCAGGACCTCGCCTTTGGTGCCGCGCGCTGGCAACCGCGCCTCGCTGCCCTGGCCGAGCGTCTGCTGCAGAAGCCGTTCAAGTCCGCCGACAAGGATGTGGAGGCGCTGCTGCTGGTCGGCCTCTACCAGCTCTTCTACACCCGCATTCCCGCCCATGCCGCCATCGGCGAGACCGTCGGCTGCTCGGACAAGCTGAAGAAGCCCTGGGCCAAGGGCCTGCTCAACGCCGTGCTGCGCAACGCCCAGCGCCAGGGCGAAGCGATCTTCGCCGAGCTCGAACGCGATCCGGCGGCGCGTACTGCCCACCCACGCTGGTTGCAGAAGGCCCTCAAGGCCGCCTGGCCGGAACATTGGGAAGCGGTCTGCGCGGCGAACAACGCCCATCCGCCGCTGATCCTTCGGGTCAATCGCCGCCACGGCAGCCGCGACGCCTACCTGGCCGAGCTGCAACAGGCCGGCATCGCAGCCGAACCCTGCACCTTCAGCCGCGACGGCATCCGCCTCATCGAAGCCTGCGACGTGAAAACCCTGCCGGGCTTCTCCGAAGGGCGCGTCAGCGTGCAGGACGAAGCCGCACAGCTGGCGGCCGACCTGCTGGAACTGGCGCCCGGACAGCGTGTGCTGGACGCCTGCTGCGCCCCCGGCGGCAAGACCTGCCACGTGCTGGAGGCCGAAGCGGACCTCGCCGAAGTGGTGGCGGTGGACCTGGAAGAAAGCCGCCTGGTCCGCGTGCGGGAAAACCTCGACCGGCTGGGCCTGGATGCGAAGCTGATCGCCGCCGACGGCCGCGCTACCGCCAGCTGGTGGGACGGCAAACCGTTCCAGCGCATCCTCCTCGACGCGCCCTGTTCGGCTACCGGCGTAATCCGCCGCCACCCGGACATCAAGCTGACCCGCAAGGAAGAAGACATCGCCGCCCTGGCTCAGCTCCAGGGCGAGCTGCTGGACGCCCTCTGGCCGACATTGGAAGTGGGTGGCGTGCTGCTCTATGCCACCTGTTCCACCCTGCCACGGGAGAACAGCGACAACATCGCCGCATTCCTCGCCCGCACCCCCGGCGCCCGCGAACTGGATATCCCCGGTCCCTTCGGATTGAAACAACCCCATGGCCGCCAATTGCTGGCGCAGGAAGACGGCCATGACGGTTTCTACTATGCCAAGCTGATCAAGATCGCCGCCTCGCCACGCGGCTAACGGAGCTAGCAGTGAAGATCATCATTCTCGGTGCGGGCCAGGTGGGCGGTACGCTTGCCGAACACCTTTCCGACGAGGCCAACGACATTACGGTGGTGGACACCGACGGTGACCGCCTGCGCGACCTCGGCGACCGCCTCGACATCCGAACCGTGCAGGGCCGAGGCTCCTTTCCCACCGTGCTGCGCCAGGCCGGTGCCGACGATGCCGACATGCTGGTGGCGGTGACCAACAGCGACGAAGTGAACATGGTCGCCTGCCAGGTGGCCTACACCTTCTTCCACACCCCGACCAAGATCGCCCGGGTACGGGAAGCGGCCTACCTGACCCGCGCCGGCCTGTTCGACAACGAAGCCATTCCGGTGGACGTGCTGATCAGCCCCGAGCAGGTGGTGACCAACTACATCAAGCGCCTGATCGAATACCCCGGTGCCCTGCAGGTGATCGACTTCGCCGAAGGCAAGGCCCAGCTGGTGGGGGTCAGGGCTTACTACGGCGGGCCGCTGGTGGGCCAGGAGCTGCGCCAGATCCGCGAGCACATGCCCAACGTAGACACCCGCGTGGCCGCCATCTTCCGCCGCAACCGGCCGATCCTGCCCAAGGGCGATACCGTGATCGAGGCCGATGACGAAGTCTTCTTCATCGCCGCCAAGGCGCACATCCGCGCGGTGATGAGCGAGCTGCGCCGCCTGGAAGACAGCTACAAGCGCGTGGTGATCGCCGGCGGCGGCCATATCGGCGAGCGCCTGGCCGAAGCCATCGAGAGCCGCTACCAGGTGAAGATCATCGAGATGAACCCGGCACGCTGCCGCCATCTCTCGGAAGTCCTGGACAGCACCATCGTGCTCCAGGGCAGCGCCTCCGACCGCGACCTGCTGGTGGAAGAGAACATCAGCGACGCGGACATCTTCCTCGCCCTGACCAACGACGACGAGGCCAACATCATGTCCTCGCTGCTGGCCAAACGCCTGGGCGCGCGCAAAGTGATGACCATCATCAACAACCCGGCCTACGTGGACCTGGTGCAGGGCGGCGATATCGACATCGCCATCAGCCCGCAGCTGGCCACCATCGGCACCCTGCTGACCCACGTGCGCCGCGGCGACATCGTCAGCGTGCACTCCCTGCGTCGTGGTGCGGCCGAAGCCATCGAAGCCATCGCCCATGGCGACGCCAAGTCGAGCAAGGTGGTGGGCAAGATGATCGAAGAAATTGCCCTGCCACCGGGCACCACCATCGGCGCCATCATTCGTGACGAGGAAGTGCTGATCGCCCACGACGACACCGTGATCGAATCCGGCGACCACGTGATCCTGTTCCTCGTGGACAAGAAGTACATCCGTGACGCCGAGCGGTTGTTCCAGGTGGGCCTGACCTTCTTCTAAGGAGCACGTCCCATGCTCGAAGGACTGGAAAAGATGCTGGCCAAGGGTGTGGATAACCCGCTGCTGCGCTTCGGCCTGGGCAAGGGTTACCTCGACCAGGGCGATGCAGCCCAGGCTGCTCTGCACCTGCGCCGTTGCGTCGAGCAGGACCCCAAGTATTCCGCCGCCTGGAAGCTGCTGGGCAAGGCCCTGGAAGCGAACGGAGACCTCGCCGCCGCCCGCGCCGCCTGGACCGAAGGCCTCGCGGCCGCCCAGGCCCATGGCGACAAGCAGGCGGAGAAGGAAATGACGGTGTTCCTCAAGCGCCTGGACAAGCGGGGCGGCGCGTCGGCCTGATCGACTCTGCCCGCGCGATTAGAGGTTGCACAGAACGGCGCAAGGCCGAGAAGCGATTAGGGGGGAGACTGAGGTAGGTGGTCTTGCCTGGAGGGGAATCAACCTTCCGTCAGGAAACGAAAGCCGGCGCCCTCGGCATCCGCCCGCATCACTTCCATCGCCAGGACAGGTGCCTCGAAGGGCAGGTCCTGCACCTGGCCGCGGACGATGCTGCCGGCGGGAAGGGCCGCCAGGTCCGGATGGCGGACATAGACGCCGCCATCGGAGAGGTCGCGGGTCTGGGCAACCAGCTCACCGAAGGTCGGGTGGCTGATCTTGATCCTGCATTTCATCGGAGTTCGGGGAAATTGCCGCTGGTTCGCCATGGGATCGCATCGTCCTGAGCCGGTGAGTTGCCGACGTTAACGATGTATCAAATCTGGAACAACCCTTTCTCGAGCCGCATAAGGGCCACAAAAAAGGCGCCTCTCGGCGCCTTTTTCGTCAATACCACTTCTTCTCGCCCTCGGGGCGCTTCTTGAAGCGTTTCATGCTCCACATGTACTGGGTCGGGTAGGCCCGTACGTACTTCTCCACCACCTGGCTCATGGCCGCGACGCCTTCTTCAACGTTCTCGCTGTACATGCCTTCGGGCGCGGCTTCGAGGATCACCTTGAAGCCCGAACCATCGGGCAGGCGCAGGGCATGCAGGAATACGCCGCGCGCCTTGCCGCCGGCCAGCATGCCGGGAACGAACTTGCTGGTCAGTGCCTGGGTGCCGAGGAAGGGCACGAAGACGCCAGCCGAGAGGCTCGGCTCAGGGTCGGCGGGGATGCCCACCGCGCCACCTTTGCGCACTTCCTTGATCACGCTGAGGATGCCTTCCTTGGTGGAAGGCGCCACGCGGTTGCCCAGCTGAACGCGCTGCTTCTGCAGCAGATCGTCCACCGCCTTCAGCTTCGGCGGGCGGTAGAAGATGATGGGTTTGCACTGGGCGCAGTAGAAGTGATTGAGCACTTCCCAGTTGCCCAGGTGGCTGGTGATGCCCACTACGCCCTTGCCGCTGGCCAGGGCCTCATGCAGCACGTGCAGGCCTTCCACTTCGCGCACCAGGCCGATGGACTTCTCCGCCGGCCAGATCCAGGCACAGGCGCTCTCGGTGAAGGTCTTGCCGATATCCTTCAGGCTCTGGCCCACACGCTGTTCTAGTTCGGCCGGCGACAGCTCGGGAAAGCACTTGGACAGGTTGATCCGCACCACTTCGCGGGAACGGTTCGGCAGTTTCCACATCAGCCAGCCGATGGTGGCGCCGACCGCTTGCACGGCGCGCCACGGGAGCAGGGCAAAGAGGCGCAGGAAACCGACGACCAGCGCGCCTTTCAGCTTATCCACAGGCATCTCCAGTAGATCGAAAAGCGCGCATTCTACCCTCGCCGCGTGAACGATGCCGCCTCAGGCGGTCAGTTCACGGTAACGGTCGCAGTCCGTGGTGTGATCCATGACCATGCCAGCGGCCTGCATGAAGGCGTAGCAGATGGTCGGACCGACGAAGGTGAAACCGGCTTTCTTCAAGGCCTTGCTCATGGCCTCCGCCTCCGGCGTTACTGCCGGCACCTGGCCGCGCTCGCTGAAGTGATTGATCTTCGGCTTGCCACCGACGAACGACCAGAGCAGCGCCACCGGGTCGTCCTGGCGCAGCCAGGCCTGGGCGTTCTGCCGGGCAGCCTTGAGCTTGAGGAAGTTGCGGATGATGCCCGGGTCCTGCATCAGCGTCTCGATTTCCTCGTCGCTCATCACCGCCAGGCGCTTCGGGTCGAAACCGAACAGCACCTCGCGGTAACGCTCACGCTTCTTCAGCACGGTGATCCACGAAAGGCCGGCCTGGAAGCCTTCCAGCAGGAGCAGTTCGAAGAGCGCCGCCGGGTCCTTCAGCGGTACGCCCCATTCGGTGTCGTGGTAGGCGATATAGAGGGGGTCGTCATTGCACCAGAAGCAGCGTGGCATAAGGCTTTCCATGCGGTTGCGGCGGGGTCGGATCGGGTATACTCCGGCATTTTCCGTCGAAGACCCAGCACAGGTGAAATTCGTGAGCCAGACTACGCCCGCCGTGCGCACCTTCCAAGACCTGATCCTCGCCCTGCAGCAATACTGGGCCGAGCAGGGCTGCGTGGTGCTCCAGCCCTACGACATGGAAGTGGGCGCCGGTACTTTCCACACCGCCACCTTCCTCCGCGCCATCGGCCCGGAGACCTGGAACGCCGCCTACGTGCAGCCGTCCCGCCGTCCGACCGACGGCCGCTACGGCGAGAACCCCAACCGCCTGCAGCACTACTACCAGTTCCAGGTGGTCCTCAAGCCCAACCCGGAGAACTTCCAGGAGCTGTACCTCGGCTCGCTGAAGGCCATCGGCGTCGACCCGCTGGTGCATGACATCCGTTTCGTCGAGGACAACTGGGAATCCCCGACCCTCGGCGCCTGGGGCCTGGGCTGGGAAATCTGGCTGAACGGCATGGAAGTCACCCAGTTCACCTACTTCCAGCAGGTGGGCGGCATCGAGTGCTACCCGGTCACCGGCGAGATCACCTACGGTCTCGAGCGCCTGGCCATGTACATCCAGGGCGTCGACTCGGTGTACGACCTGATCTGGGCCGACGGCCCCTTCGGCAAGGTCACCTATGGCGATGTGTTCCACCAGAACGAAGTGGAGCAGTCGACCTACAACTTCGAGCACGCCAACGTCGAGAAGCTGTTCGAGCTGTTCGACTTCTACGAAAGCGAAGCGAACCGCTTGATCGAGCTGCAGCTGCCGCTGCCGACCTACGAGATGGTCCTCAAGGCCTCCCACACCTTCAACCTGCTGGACGCCCGCCGCGCCATCTCGGTGACCGAGCGCCAGCGCTACATCCTGCGCGTGCGCACCCTGGCCCGCGCCGTGGCGCAAAGCTACCTGCAGGCGCGCGCGCGTCTCGGCTTCCCCATGGCCACTCCCGAACTGCGTGACGAAGTACTGGCCAAGCTGGAGGCTCAAGAATGAGTGCACAAGATTTCCTGGTAGAGCTGGGCACTGAAGAGCTGCCTCCCAAGGCCCTGAAAACCCTGGGTGACGCCTTCCTCGGCGGCATCGAGCAAGGCCTCAAGGCCGCCGGCCTGGGCTATGCCAAGGCCCAGGTATTCGCCGCCCCGCGCCGTCTGGCCGTGCTGGTGGAGCAACTGGCCACCCAACAACCCGATCGCAGCGTCAACCTCGACGGTCCGCCGATCCAGGCTGCCTTCGACGCTGAAGGCAAGCCGACCCAGGCCGCACTGGGCTTCGCCCGCAAGTGCGGTGTCGACCTGGAGCAGATCGACAAGAGCGGTCCGAAGCTGAAGTTCAGCCAGTCCATTCCCGGCCAGCCCGCCGCGGGCTTGCTGCCGGGTATCGTCGAAACCTCCCTGGCTGCCTTGCCGATTCCGAAACGCATGCGCTGGGCCGCTCGCCGCGAAGAGTTCGTCCGTCCGACCCAGTGGCTGGTCATGCTGTTCGGCGACGACGTGGTGGATTGCGAGATCCTCACCCAGAAAGCCGGTCGTGAATCCCGTGGCCACCGTTTCCACAATCCGGACAACATCCGTATCAGCAAGCCTTCCACCTATCTGGAAGACCTGCGCAGCGCCCACGTGCTGGCCGACTTCGCCGAACGCCGCGAGATCATCGCCAAGCGTGTGGCCGAACTGGCTGCCGAACAGAACGGCACTGCCGTGGTGCCCGCCGACCTGCTGGACGAAGTGACTGCCCTGGTCGAGTGGCCGGTGCCGCTGGTGTGCTCCTTCGAGGAGCGCTTCCTCGCCGTACCCCAGGAGGCCCTGATCTCCACCATGCAGGACAACCAGAAGTACTTCTGCCTGCTGGATACCAACGGCAAGCTGCTGCCGCGCTTCATCACCGTGGCCAACGTGGTCAGCAAGGACCCGGCGCAAATCGTCTCCGGTAACGAGAAGGTGGTTCGCCCGCGCCTCACCGACGCCGAGTTCTTCTTCAAGCAGGACAAGAAGCAGAAGCTCGAAGTCTTCAACGAGCGCCTGAAGAACGTGGTGTTCCAGGCTCAGCTCGGTACCGTCTACGAGAAAGCAGAACGCGTATCCCGCCTCGCGGGTTTCGTGGCCGAGCAGATCGGCGCCGATCCGGCCCGCGCTGCGCGCGCCGGCATCCTCGCCAAATGCGACCTGGCCACCGAGATGGTCGGCGAATTCCCGGAAATGCAGGGCATTGCCGGCTATTACTACGCGACCAACGACGGTGAGCCGGAAGACGTCGCCAAGGCGCTGAACGAGCAGTACATGCCCCGTGGCGCCGGCGCCGAGCTGCCGCAGACCCTCACCGGCGCCGCCGTTGCCGTGGCCGACAAGCTGGACACCCTGGTGGGTATCTTCGGCATCGGCATGCTGCCCACCGGCAGCAAGGACCCCTTCGCCCTGCGCCGCCAGGCCCTGGGCGTCCTGCGCATCCTGATCGAGAAGCAGCTGAACCTCGACCTCGCCGCAGCCGTCGCCTTCGCCATCGACCTCTACGGTTCCAAGGTGAAATCCGAAGGCCTTGCGGAGCAAGTGCTGGAGTTCGTCTTCGACCGCCTGCGCGCCCGCTATGAGGACGAAGGTGTGGACGTGGCCGTGTACCTCTCGGTACGCGCCCTGCAGCCGTCCTCGGCCCTGGACTTCGACCAGCGCGTGCAGGCCGTCCAAGCCTTCCGCAAGCTGCCGGAAGCGGCGGCCCTGGCTGCCGCCAACAAGCGCGTGTCCAACCTGCTGAGCAAGGCCGAAGGCAATGTTCCCGGCAGCGTCGACAATGCCTTGCTGCAGGAAGCTGCCGAGCAGGCCCTGGCCAAGGCCGTGGCCGACGCCGAGCAGGCCCTGGCGAGCGCCAGCAGCTACCGCGAAACCCTGGAGCGCCTGGCCAGCCTGCGCGAGCCGGTGGACAGCTTCTTCGAAGCGGTACTGGTCAACGCCGAAGACGCCGCCGTTCGTGGCAATCGCTATGCGCTGCTGGCCAAGCTGCGCGGCCTGTTCCTGGGCGTAGCGGACATCTCGGTACTGGGCTAAGGCAAGCCCGTGGGCCGGAGGTCCGAGGCAGCATGCTTCGGGCGCTCCGGCTCCACGCTTCAGGCGTCGTTCATGAAACTACTGATTCTCGACCGCGACGGAGTCATCAACGAGGACTCCGACGACTACATCAAATCCCTTGAGGAATGGATCCCCATTCCCAGCGCCATCGCGGCCATCGCCCGCCTGAGCAAGGCCGGCTGGACCGTCGCCGTGGCCACCAACCAATCCGGTATCGCGCGCGGTTACTACGACCTTGCCACCCTGGACTCCATGCATGCCCGCCTGCGCGAGTTGGTGGCGGAGCAGGGCGGCGAACTCGGCATCATCCAGTACTGCCCGCACGGCCCCGACGAAGGCTGCGATTGCCGCAAGCCGCGCCCCGGCATGCTCAACCGCATCGCCGCGCACTATGGCGTGGACCTTGCTGGAATCTGGTTCGTCGGCGACAGCAGTGGTGACCTGGAAGCCGCGCTGGCCGTCGATTGTCAGCCCGTTCTGGTGAAGACCGGCAAGGGCGAACGCACACTGGCTAAAACCTTGCCAGCGGGCACCCTGGTATTCGACGATCTTGCGGCGGTTGCCGCGCATCTCCTTCAGTAAGGTCAACAGCTCCCATGACGACAGTGCAGGCCATCAGAACCTTCCTTTTCTACCTGCTGCTGTCGCTTAGCGCCTTCATCTGGGGCACGTTGAGCCTCTTTTTCGCGCCTTTCATGCCATTTCGCGCGCGCTACCGCTTCATCGTCTGGCGCTGGTGCCGATTTGCCGTCTGGCTGGCAAAGGTGATGGTAGGCATCCGCTATGAAGTGAAAGGCATGGAGAACGTTCCGGCACAGCCTTGCGTGATCCTCGCCAAGCACCAGAGCACCTGGGAAACCTTCTTCCTCTCCGGCGCTTTCGAGCCCCTGAGCCAGGTGGTCAAGCGTGAGCTGCTGCGCGTGCCCTTCTTCGGCTGGGCGATGGCGCTGATGAAGCCCATCGCCATCGATCGCAGCAACCCCAAGGCAGCCCTCAAGCAGCTTGCAGCGCAAGGCGACGAACGCCTCAAGCAGGGTGCCTGGGTGCTGATCTTCCCTGAGGGCACCCGTGTGCCGGTCGGCCAGATGGGCAAGTTCTCCCGCGGTGGCGCGGCCCTGGCGGTGAATGCCGGGCTACCTGTCCTGCCGGTGGCACTCAATGCCGGGCACTTCTGGCCGAAGGAAGGTTGGGCTAAGCGCCCGGGCACCATCCAGGTCGTGATCGGTCCAGTGATGTATGCCGAAGGTGAGGGGCCAAGGGCCATCGCCGAGCTGAATGAGCGGGCTTTTACCTGGGTGGAAGCGACTCAGCGCGAGTTGGAAGGTCCGCAAACCACCGCCAAGGTCGAGACCCCAGCCTGATCTGTGGATAAGCTGTGAACAAAATTTTGGCGAATCGCCGAAATCACAGCTCAAGCCCCTGATTTACAAGGCTTTGCGTTTCACAATAAAGCTTAGCGAGAAAGTGCATAACGATTTCTCGCAAGGCACCAGCGCTATCCCTTCAGATACTTCGAATCGAGGGCGTTGAAGCAGCGGATGATCCGCTCGCGAGCAACGCCTGGGAAGGTCTTCTCGGTCAGCACCACCAACACCGACGCCTTGACCCGCCCCGACCGCAGCTGCCGCATCATGTAGGCGCCAATTTCTTCATCGGTGATGCTCGGTGCATCTTCCTGGTGCTCGTCCATCCCACTTCTCCTCTAGGGCCTCCAGGGCCTCTGCAAGCCGTTCCAGACTACGCTTCCCAGCCACGCACGCCCACGCCCCATCCCGAGCGCAGAACGAGCGAGAGCACGCTATCTGAATGAGCTGGGAGATGGAGGAAAGGGAAGTTTACGAAAGCCGGAAAGCACTGAGGGGAGCCGAAGCTCCCCTCAAATGGTTTTTCATTCTTGTTGTTGTTCTTATTAAGTATTCGTTGTTGTTCTTCGCTACTGGCTACTAGCGAGCCAGAATTGGCTGGTCCCAACATGGACCGAGGGCAAACGGATTTTTTTGGACGCTGATCATGCCATCGTCATTTCTGAACCAACCAGAGCGCCGCTACCTTGAGGTAGTTTTATTGTTCTATTGCTCCAGTCACCGGATGCGGAACGGCACACCCTGTCCAAAAAAATCGGTTTGCTTCTTCTCTGGGCTGTTGTTGTTGTTTTGTCAGAGTCGAAAACTTTCTTTTTGAAGCTTTTTATTGTTGTTGTGCCATATATAGAGCACACCTCGTGCCAACTTTTATAAAACACTTATAAATCAATAAGTTATCAAAATCATTCATTTCATAAACGCAATTCCTTGCCCTAAAATGTTCCCTTACGACCCGTCCGGGTACCCGCGGCCCGAGTCGTGGGTAACACTCGAAGCCCCCTTCCCCAGCCAGAGTGTTACCCCCTGTTTCCGGCATGTAACTCATTGCCGTAGAACGAATTTTCTCGCTCGACCAGTTGCTTCATGCCGCCCTGAGCAACGCCTTGATCCAATCCAGTGGCGCTTGCTCTCCGAGCGTGTCGAAGACGAACTCCTGGCCTCGATATGCACTGTTCAGCATGCAACGATCACCAGCAGTGGTCCATCGATTTGGATTCCGGTGAAAGCTCAATCCTGATCGCTCTGCACTGGGAGCAAACCATGCCGGCACCTGCCAGCGCGTCTGTAGCGTCGAATCAGGTGCCGTCAGCACCAGGCGCTCGTCCAGGATCCGAAAGTTTCCGGCTCCCGAAACGTACTCCGACAGACCGTCGAGACAAAGCCTTTCCGTAGCCACATACAGGGTATTGCTGGCGTCCTGGCCGTAGGCAAAGTGTGGGTGGTAGCGCGCCCAGGGCATCGCGTCGGTGGGTACATCGTCGACCTTTAGAATCTCGCCAACCTGCAACCATCCCCAGATCACCTGGCGGGCGGGCTGACCGGGGCTGAAACGCCAATCGCCATGCCTCGTTTCTTCGACTGGACGAAAGGAGCCGAAGAAAAGGAACAGGTCCCCCTCGGCAACGCCCTCATTGCGCAAATGCCCTTGGGCGCTACCGCTTTGGCCCAGCATTGGCATCCAGCCCGGTAGGCGGGGCAGGGCGTCGGGTCGCAGGTCTGGGTCCAGATGTGCACGCCGATGATGCCAGCCCGCCTCGCGATTCAGTCCGTTCACCACGTCACCCAGGCTGATGCCGTCAAAGGCGATATCACCAAAGGAGATGGCAGACTCCGGGTCTGGAATGGGTAATGAACAGAGTCGCCCATCCGGAAAGATCGGGCTCGGACAACCGCCAGCGGATGAATCGAAGCCTTTACGGCTCAGGATGATGCGCATCGCTGGATTTCCTCCACCTGTCCTGCACTATTCTGGCAGCGCGCCATGGCACAAACCACGTGTCCCTTTCTTGGGAAACGGGCAGAAATTATCGCCTTTCAAAAACAAAAACCCCCGGCACTGGCCGGGGGGTTTCTTCTTCTGGCGTAGCTTGTGTCAGACGTCGAGGTTGGACACCGCGAGGGCGTTGCTCTCAATGAAGTCACGACGCGGTTCCACAGCATCACCCATCAGGGTGTTGAAGATCTGGTCCGCGGCAATGGCGTCTTCGATGGTGACCTTGAGCATGCGACGGACGTTCGGGTCCATGGTGGTTTCCCACAGCTGCTCGGGGTTCATCTCACCCAGACCCTTATAGCGCTGGATGGTGTGACGCTTGGTGCTTTCAGTCATCAGCCAGGCCAGGGCTTCCTTGAAGGTGGCCACCGGCTTCTTGCGCTCGCCACGCTGGACGAAGGCACCGTCTTCCAGCAGATTGTTGAGCTGGTCGCCCAGTTCGGTCACCTGGCGGTAGTCGTTGCTGGCGAAGAAGTCGCGGTTGAAGGTGATGTAGTGAGACAGACCATGGGCGGTCTGTTCCACTTCCGGCAGCCACAGGTGACGCTCACGATCTTCGCGCAGGCTGGCGGTGTAGGTCAGGCCAGACTTCTCGGCGGCCTTCAGACGCGCCTGGAATGCTTCCAGCCAGTTCTGCATTACCGCCTGGTCGGAGAGCTGCTCCACGCCAACGCGAGGCAGGTAGATCATGTGCTCGGTCAGCTCCTGCGGGTACAGGCGCGACAGACGCTTCAGGGTACGCATCACATTGCGGTAGTCGTTCACCAGGCGTTCAAGAGCCTCACCGGAAAGGCCCGGTGCGTTCTCATTGACGTGCAGGTTGGCGTCTTCCAGGGCGGACTGGGTCATGTATTCATCCATGGCCTCGTCATCCTTGATGTACTGCTCCTGCTTGCCCTTCTTGACCTTGTACAACGGCGGCTGAGCGATGTAGATGTAGCCGCGCTCAACCAGCTCCGGCATTTGACGGAAGAAAAAGGTCAGCAGCAGCGTACGGATGTGCGAACCGTCGACGTCGGCGTCGGTCATGATGATGATGTTGTGGTAACGCAGTTTGTCGATGTTGTATTCCTCGCGGCCGATCCCACAACCCAATGCAGTGATCAGGGTGCCGACTTCCTGCGAGGACAGCATCTTGTCGAAACGCGCTTTTTCCACGTTGAGGATCTTGCCTTTGAGCGGCAGGATCGCCTGGGTCTTGCGGTTACGACCTTGTTTGGCCGAGCCACCCGCAGAGTCACCCTCCACGATGTACAGTTCGGAAAGGGCAGGGTCCTTCTCCTGGCAGTCAGCCAGTTTGCCCGGCAGACCTGCGATATCCAGGGCGCCCTTGCGGCGGGTCATCTCACGGGCCTTGCGTGCGGCTTCACGGGCACGTGCGGCATCGATCATCTTGCCGACCACTGCCTTGGCTTCGTTCGGGTTTTCCAGCAGGAAGTCGGCAAAGTACTTGCCCATTTCCTGTTCAACGGCGGTCTTCACCTCCGAAGAAACCAGCTTGTCTTTGGTCTGGGAACTGAACTTGGGATCCGGCACCTTCACCGAAATAATGGCGGTCAGGCCTTCACGAGCATCGTCACCGGTGGTGGCGATCTTGTACTTCTTCGCCAGGCCTTCCTGCTCGATGTAGTTGTTCAGATGACGAGTGAGGGCAGAGCGGAAGCCTGCCAGGTGGGTACCACCGTCACGCTGGGGAATGTTGTTGGTGAAGCAGAGGATGTTTTCGTTGAAGCTGTCGTTCCACTGAAGGGCAACTTCTACACCAACACCATCTTCTTCGCGCTGGACATTGAAGTGGAACACTTCGTTGACGGCAGTCTTGTTGGTGTTCAGGTACTCGACGAAGGCTTTCAAACCGCCTTCGTACTTGAACATTTCCTCTTTGCCGCTGCGCTCGTCGCGCAGCACGATGCCCACGCCAGAGTTCAGGAAGGACAGCTCACGGATACGCTTGGCCAGGATGTCCCAACTGAAGTGAATGTTGGTGAAGGTCTCGGCAGAAGCCTTGAAGTGCACCTCGGTGCCCGTGCCTTCGGTTTCACCCACAGGGCGCAGCGGGAACTGCGGTACGCCGTGATGATAGATCTGTTCCCAGACCTGGCCTGCACGGCGAATGGTCAGGCGCAGTTCTTCGGAGAGGGCGTTCACCACCGACACACCCACACCGTGCAGACCGCCGGAAACCTTGTAGGTGTTGTCGTCGAATTTACCGCCAGCGTGCAGCACGGTCATGATGACCTCGGCGGCAGAAACCCCTTCTTCCTTATGGATATCCACCGGAATGCCACGGCCGTTGTCGCGAACGGTGATGGATTCATCGGTGTGGATGGTAATGCTGATTTCCGAGCAGAAGCCGGCAAGTGCTTCGTCGATCGAGTTGTCGACGACCTCGAACACCATGTGGTGCAGACCTGTCCCATCATCGGTGTCGCCGATGTACATACCGGGGCGTTTGCGTACGGCATCCAGTCCCTTCAGCACCTTGATGCTGGAAGAGTCGTACGTGTTGTTCTCGCTCATGCTTCACTCCCGATGTTCGTGGGGCTGATACAGCCATGTTCCACGTGGAACATGGCGACCGGCGTATCCATGCGCCAGCCGTCCCTCAGAAATTCATGGTCAACGCAGGTGATGAACACCTGGCAATCCAAATCTTCCAGCAATCGACAAAGTGCCTGTCGATGCTGTTCGTCCAACTCTGACGGTAAGTCGTCAACTAGGTAGATGCACTGTCCGCGTTTCGCCTGATTGACGAGATGGCCCTGCGCAATTCGCAAAGCGCAGACAACCAGTTTCTGTTGGCCACGCGACAATATGTCAGCCGCGTTATGTGCACCTGAACGCAATCGCAGGTCAGCGCGTTGTGGCCCTGCCTGGGTGTGCCCGATCTGTTGGTCGCGGAGGAGGGAAGTGTTCAGCACTTCGGACAGCTCCCGATCCTTGTCCCAGCCGCGGTAGTAACTGAGCGTGAGACTATCGAGTTCCACAAGGTCAGCAAGAGTCCGTTCAAAGACCGGTTTCAATGCTTGGATATAGGCTCGGCGATACTGGTCGATTTCATCGCTGGCCAGGCAAAGCTCCCGGTCCCAAGCCGCCTGCGAAGCGGCGTCCAGTGTACCATGCCGGAGCCACGAGTTCCGCTGCCTCAGGGCCTTCTGCAGCCTTTGCCAGGCCGGCAAGAACCGAGGTTCCACGTGGAACACTCCCCAATCGAGGAACTGCCGGCGGATCTTCGGAGCCCCTTCCAGAAGGCGGAAACTGTCTGGATTGATAAGCTGCAACGGCAGTGCTTCGGCAAGTTGCGACGCGCTCCTGACGTTCTCTCCGTCGATGCGAATCTGAAACTCTCCCTGACGGTCCCGCGATATCCCCAGATTGCTCTGGCCACCCTCGGGATGGCCCACCTGACCAAACACGGTGCATGCAGGCTGCTCGTACTGAATGACGGGTTGCAATCGGGTACTGCGGAAGGAACGGGCGAGACCGAGAAGGTGAATGGCTTCAAGCAGGCTGGTCTTTCCGCTGCCGTTGGCGCCGTAGAGGATATTGATGCGGGGGGAGGGGGAGAGGGTCACCGGGTGCAGGTTGCGCACACCGGTGACCGAGATACGGCTGAGGGACATTGAGTCGTTACAGGCGCATCGGCATTACGACGTACGAGGAATCGTCGTTATCAGCTTCCTGCACCAGAGCGCTGCTGTTGGCGTCGGACAGGATCAAGCGAACCTGTTCGGTAGACATCACACCCAGCACGTCCAGGAGATAGCTCACGTTGAAGCCGATTTCCAGATTGCTGCCACCGTACTCAACGGCGACTTCTTCCTCGGCCTCTTCCTGCTCGGGGTTGTTGGCCTGGATTTTCAGCAGACCGGAAGCCAGGGTCAGGCGGATGCCACGATACTTCTCGTTGGAGAGGATCGCAGTCCGGCTGAATGCTTCACGCAGCGCCTGACGGTCGCCCACCACGAGCTTGTCGCCGCCACGCGGCAGCACACGCTCATAGTCCGGGAACTTGCCGTCGACCAGCTTGGAAGTAAAGGTGAACTCACCGGTGGTAGCACGGATGTGGTGCTGGCCGAGCACGATACGCACCTCACCATCCTGTTCGGTCAGGAGACGCGCCAGTTCGAGGATACCTTTACGCGGCACGATCACCTGGTGGCGATCCGCGGCTTCGATACCCGCCTGCATGGCGCACATCGCCAGGCGATGGCCATCGGTAGCGACAGCACGCAGGATACCGGCGTTAACTTCCAGCAGCATGCCATTGAGGTAGTAACGAACGTCCTGCTGGGCCATGGCGAAGCTGGTGCGCTCGATCAGGCGGCGCAGCTTGCTCTGCACCAGGCTGAAGTTCAGCGAACCCGGGCCTTCTTCCACCGTGGGGAAGTCGTTCGCCGGCAGGGTGGACAGGGTGAATCGGCTGCGGCCTGCCTTGATCAGGAGCTTCTGCTCATCGACGCGAATATCGATCAGCGCATCACCCGGCAGGCTCTTGCAGATGTCCATCAGCTTGCGCGCCGGTACAGTGATCTCACCTGGCTCCGCCGGCTCCTCCAGGGCAACGCGCCCAACCAGCTCGACCTCGAGGTCGGTGCCGGTCAACGACAGCTGTTGGCCTTCGACCACCAGCAGTACGTTGGAGAGGACCGGCAAGGTCTGGCGGCGCTCTACGACGCCGGCGACCAGTTGCAGGGGTTTCAACAGGGCTTCGCGTTGAATTGTGAAATGCATGGTCTAGTCCCTTGCCTCTTGGGCTGCGATCAGGTGGTCAATGTACGCAGCAGATTCTTGTAATCCTCGCGGATATCCGCGTCGGATTCCCTTAATTGCGCAATCTTACGACAGGCGTGGAGCACCGTGGTGTGGTCTCGTCCGCCGAATGCATCGCCGATTTCAGGCAGGCTGTGGTTGGTCAGTTCCTTGGACAACGCCATGGCAACCTGCCGTGGCCGAGCCACCGAGCGCGAGCGGCGCTTGGACAGCATGTCGGACATCTTGATCTTGTAGTACTCGACTACGGTGCGCTGGATATTGTCGATGCTGACCAGCTTGTCCTGCAGGGCCAGCAGGTCCTTCAGCGACTCGCGAATCAGCTCGATGGTGATATCCCGGCCCATGAAGTGGGCGTGGGCGATCACGCGCTTGAGCGCACCTTCGAGTTCGCGCACGTTGGAGCGGATGCGCTGGGCAATGAAGAACGCGGCATCGTGGGGCAGTTCGACCTTGGCCTGCTCGGCCTTCTTCATCAGGATCGCGACGCGGGTTTCCAGCTCCGGCGGTTCGACGGCCACCGTCAGACCCCAGCCGAAGCGGGATTTCAGGCGTTCTTCCAGGCCTTCGATTTCCTTCGGATAGCGGTCGCTGGTGAGAATCACCTGCTGACCACCTTCCAACAAGGCGTTGAAGGTGTGGAAAAACTCTTCCTGCGAGCGCTCCTTGCGGGCAAAGAACTGGATGTCGTCGATCAGCAGCGCGTCCACAGAGCGGTAGAAACGCTTGAACTCGTTGATGGCATTGAGCTGGAGGGCCTTGACCATGTCCGCAACGAAGCGCTCGGAATGCAGGTAAACCACCTTGGCATTCGGATTCTTCTTCAGCAGATGGTTACCCACAGCATGCATCAGGTGAGTCTTGCCGAGACCAACGCCGCCGTAGAGGAACAGCGGGTTGTAGCCGTGCTTCGGATTGTCCGCTACCTGCCAGGCCGCAGCGCGGGCCAGCTGGTTCGACTTGCCCTCGACGAAATTCTCGAAGGTGAAGGTACGGTTCAGGTAGCTGGTGTGCTTGAGCGCACCTTCCACCTGTACGGAGCGCTCGGTCCGAATCGCCGGTGCGGGCACGACAGAAGCCAACGGATCGAGGTTGTCGCGGGTTTCTTCCACGGTCTCGATGCGCATCTGCGGCGGTGCGACTGGAGCAGGCGGGGGCGGCGCCATGACCGGTGGCGGGGGAGGCGGAGCCTTCCGCGGAGCCGGGCTGCGCTTGCTGCCTATTAATAAGGAAAGGGCAGGCGCCATGCCATTGCCCCGTTCGCCGAGCAACTCGAGGAGCCGCCCCATGTACTTCTCGTTGACCCAATCGAGCACGAACCGGTTCGGCGCGTACACGCGCAGTTCGTCTCCATCGGCTTCAACCTGCAATGGGCGGATCCAGGTGTTGAATTGCTGGGCAGGCAGCTCATCGCGCAGGAGTTCCACGCACTGCTGCCAAAGTTCCACTGACACGGATATCCCCCAAGTCGGAAAGGTGCCGGACGCAAAAAACAGCCGTCATTGTAGCTGCCACGGGGAGAGTTATCCACACGAAAGATGGCCAATGGTTGAATAAAATCAATGCGTTATTCACCGCGCCAGATCTCCCTTTGATTGGCATGAATCTTGTGGATAACCATGCGATAACCACCCTTTCAGCCTTGGGGAAAACGTCATGAACAACCTGCCTGTGGGTAAATCGACGATTCGCCCCCAGCTTCCACCCAGAAACCCCACAGCCGAATAACCGATTTTCGACAGGGTTGTTAGTAAGCTCATCAACAGGCAGCATGCGGGCCCCGATGAGTTTTCCACAGGCAGACCCGGGGCCCAGCTTTAAAAAACACAACCAGCCTTTCTTTAAAAATTCCTTCCTTTTATATTCTTTCGCTCGACGGCACTGGTTGGAAATTGACCTGCCCGCACCGTTTCACTAGAATTGCCGGTCTCTTTAAACGGGGGCCACTTCCGGCCCGTAGTGACCACCAGGTAAAGCATCATGAAACGCACTTTCCAACCCAGCACCATCAAGCGCGCTCGCACCCACGGTTTCCGTGCCCGCATGGCCACCAAGAACGGCCGTCAAGTCCTGTCGCGTCGTCGCGCCAAGGGCCGCAAGCGCCTGACCGTCTGATTATCCGGAACGGGTGGTGAGTCAGGGCTTCGGTCGGGAAAAGCGTCTGCTGGTTCCCCGACAATTCAAGGCAGTCTTCGACTCACCGACCGGGAAGGTTCCCGGCAAGCACGTCCTGCTCCTCGCGCGCGACAACGGTCTCGATCATCCCCGCCTGGGTCTGGTGATCGGCAAGAAGAGCGTCAAGCTCTCCGTAGAGCGCAATCGCCTCAAGCGTCAGATTCGCGAATCCTTCCGCCATAACCTTGAGTTGCTGGCCGGTTGGGATATCGTGATCGTGGCGCGCAAAGGCATTGGCGACCTGGAGAATCCCGAGCTGCAACATCAGTTCGGCAAACTCTGGAAGCGTCTAGCGCGCAGCCGGGCTCGCCCTGAACCACCAACCGGATCAGGGGTGTCCGACAGTCCCCATGCGTAAACTGGCCCTCGCTCCGATCCAGTTTTACCGCTACGCCATCAGCCCACTGATGGCCAGTCACTGTCGTTTCTATCCCAGTTGTTCCTGCTACGCGCTGGAAGCCATCGAACAGCATGGCGTCCTGCGAGGCGGCTGGCTGACCTTGCGTCGGCTGGGCCGTTGTCATCCGTGGAATCCGGGCGGCTATGACCCGGTGCCACCCGCCAACACTTCCCAATCCTCTTCGATGGCCGAGTAATCATGGATATTCAACGCTCGATCCTGATCGTCGCCCTGGCAATCGTGTCCTACCTCATGGTTCTCCAGTGGAACCAGGACTACGGTCAAGCCGCCCTGCCGACCGCGGGCACCAGCGCAAACAGCGCTCAAGCGACCCTGCCGGACGACACCGCAACCGCCAAGTCCAGCGACGACGTTCCGACTGCCGCCAATGCCGAGCGCAACGAGCCGGCAGTCACCCAGGTAGCGCCCAGCAGCGACCTGATCCGCGTTGAAACCGATGTGCTCAATCTGGCCATCGACCCGAACGGCGGTGACATCGTCCAGCTGACCCTGCCGAAGTTCCCGCGCCGCCAGGACCGTCCTGACGTGCCGTTCCAGCTGTTCGACAACGGCGGCGAGCGTCTTTACCAGGCACAAAGCGGCCTGGTCGGTGCCAATGGCCCGGATGCCCGCGCCAATGGCCGCCCGCTGTACAGCGCCACTCAACGCAGCTACAAACTGGCCGATGGCCAGGAGCAGCTGGTCGTGGACCTGACCTTCAGCGAAGCTGGCGTCAACTACACCAAGCGTTTCACCCTGAATCGCGGCAAGTACGAGCTGCAGGTGTCGTACAAGATCGACAACCAGAGCGCCCAGCCCTGGACCGGCAGCATGTACGCACAGCTGAAACGTGACTCCAGTGCCGACCCGTCCTCCACCACCGCTACCGGCGTATCCACCTACCTGGGCGCTGCGGTCTGGACCCCGGACGAGCCGTACAAAAAGATCTCCATGAAGGACATGGACAAGCAGCCCTTCAAGGAAACCGTCCAGGGCGGCTGGGTTGCCTGGCTGCAGCACTACTTCGTGACCGCGTGGGTCGCGAGCAAGGACCAGAACAACGTCATTCAGACTCGCAAGGACTCCAAGGGCAACTACATCGTTGGCCTCGTGGGTTCCTCGCTGAACGTTCCGGCCGGCGCCTCCGCCGAAACCTCCGCCACCCTGTACGCCGGCCCGAAAGTCCAGAATCACCTGAAGGAACTGTCCCCGGGCCTGGAACTGACCGTCGACTACGGCTTCCTGTGGTTCATCGCCCAGCCGATCTTCTGGCTGCTGCAACATATCCACAGCCTGCTCGGCAACTGGGGCTGGTCCATCATCGTCCTGACCATCCTGATCAAGGGCGCCTTCTTCCCGCTTTCGGCCGCCAGCTACAAATCCATGGCGCGCATGCGTGCCGTGTCGCCGAAGCTGCAAGCGCTGAAGGAACAGTTCGGTGATGATCGCCAGAAGATGTCCCAGGCGATGATGGAGCTGTACAAGAAGGAGAAGATCAACCCGCTGGGCGGCTGCCTGCCGATCCTGGTACAGATGCCGGTCTTCCTCGCGCTCTACTGGGTTCTGCTGGAAAGCGTGGACATGCGCCAGGCCCCGTGGATGTTCTGGATCACCGACCTGTCGATCAAGGATCCGTTCTTCATCCTGCCGATCATCATGGGCGCCACCATGTTCATCCAGCAGCAGCTGAACCCGACTCCGCCGGACCCCATGCAGGCCAAGGTACTGAAGCTGATGCCGATCATCTTCACCTTCTTCTTCCTGTGGTTCCCGGCTGGCCTGGTCCTGTACTGGGTGGTCAACAACGTCCTGTCGATCGCGCAGCAGTGGTACATTACGCGGCAGATCGAGGCGGCCAGCAAGAAGGCAGCAGCCTGACAGCGACGCCAGTCAGCTTGAACAAGACGCCCCCTCTGGGGGCGTCTTGCTATCCGCCATCCGCAGACCTCAAGGTATCCACAGATGAATCCTGTCCGTGAAACCATCGCCGCCGTCGCCACCGCCCAGGGTCGTGGCGGGGTAGGAATCGTCCGCGTATCCGGGCCACACGCCGCGCGGATAGCCGAAGCCATCAGCGGCCGGATCCCCAAGCCCCGCTTCGCCCACTACGGGCCTTTCCTCGATGGCGCCGGACAAACCCTGGACCAGGGCATCGCCCTGTACTTCCCCGCCCCCAACTCCTTCACCGGTGAAGACGTCTTCGAACTGCAGGGCCACGGCGGCCCCGTGGTGCTCGACTTGCTCGTGCGCCGCTGCATGGAGCTTGGGGCTCGCCAAGCCCGCCCGGGCGAGTTCAGCGAGCGCGCATTCCTCAACGACAAGCTCGACCTGGCCCAGGCCGAGGCCATCGCCGACCTCATCGAGGCCAGCTCCGAACAGGCTGCACGTAACGCCCTGCGCTCGCTACAGGGCGCGTTCTCCAAACGGGTACACGAGCTGACCGAAAAGCTGATCGAGCTACGCATCTATGTGGAAGCGGCGATCGACTTTCCCGAGGAGGAGATCGACTTTCTAGCCGATGGCCACGTTCTGCGCCTGCTTGATGGTGTGAGGGAAAATTTATCCACAGTCATCCGCGAGGCGGGGCAAGGTGCGTTGTTGCGCGACGGCATGACAGTAGTGATCGCGGGACGTCCGAATGCTGGAAAATCCAGCCTGTTGAACGCCCTCGCGGGGCGTGAGGCGGCCATCGTCACCGACATCGCCGGCACCACGCGAGATGTACTGCGCGAACATATCCACATCGATGGGATGCCGCTGCACGTAGTGGATACAGCAGGCTTGCGCGACACCGACGACCATGTGGAAAAGATTGGCGTCGAGCGCGCCCTGAAGGCCATTGGCGAAGCAGATCGTGTGCTGCTGGTGGTCGACGCTACTGCTCCCGAGGCGGCCGATCCATTCGCCTTGTGGCCTGAATTCCTTGACCAGAAACCCGATCCAGCCAAGGTCACCCTGATCCGCAACAAGGCCGACCTCAGTGGTGAATCCATAGGCCTGGAAGTGAGCGACGACGGCCATGTCACCTTGAGCCTGTCTGCCCGCTCAGGCGACGGCCTGGAGCTCCTGCGCGAGCATCTCAAGGCCTGCATGGGTTATGAACAGACGGCCGAAAGCAGCTTCAGCGCCCGCCGACGCCACCTGGAAGCCCTGCGCCAGGCTAACGCCTTCCTCGATCATGGCCGTTCCCAGCTCACCCTGGCGGGCGCCGGCGAACTGCTGGCAGAAGACTTGCGCCAGGCCCAGCAAGCCCTGGGTGAAATTACCGGCGCCTTCAGCTCGGACGACCTGCTCGGTCGCATCTTCTCCAGCTTCTGCATCGGCAAATAAGCCGAAGCCCCTCTCCTTCTTATCCACAACGAACGCGACTGCCTGTTTTCCGGGCGGTCCGTTCGTGCCTGTTCGCCTGAAAAACCCCGTACCTGAACCCTGTTGATAAGTTGCCCGTAACCCAGTCCATAAGCCTGGTGAAAAGCCGAGGGATAAATTGCCTGTGAATAACTGCCTTCTGCATGCACAGGTTTCTGACGGCATACACAACGGCTACGGGCAGGAACGTAACAGGGTTATCATTCTCTGCAACCAGCATCCTAATTGGGCTCTAGTCACTTATCCACAGAAAGGCCTTCCCCTAAGGTATAAAAATAAAAACAGGCTTTTTAAGAAATTCTTCTCTCTTATTTTCTTTTACCCACAACCACTTTTCCCCAGCTGGATAACTTTCAGGGGAAAGCATTGATCGGAAAGGTTGGTTGTTTTTTGTCCAGACGGCTTCATGCCGATGGCGAAATTCCCCTATACTGTGCGGCTTTCTCTATTTCCCAGCCTTGAACAGGCACGAGGTGCGTGGTGGATTTCCCTTCCCGTTTTGACGTGATCGTGATCGGCGGCGGCCATGCCGGCACCGAGGCCGCTCTGGCGGCTGCACGCATGGGCGTGAAGACCTTGCTGCTGACCCACAATGTGGAAACCCTCGGCCAGATGAGCTGCAACCCGGCCATTGGCGGTATCGGCAAGAGCCACCTGGTCAAGGAAATCGATGCCCTGGGCGGCGCCATGGCGACTGCCACCGACTTGGGCGGCATCCAGTTCCGTGTACTGAACAGCCGCAAGGGTCCGGCCGTACGCGCCACTCGCGCCCAGGCCGATCGCGTGCTGTATAAGGCGGCGATTCGCGAAATCCTCGAGAACCAGCCGAACCTGTGGATATTCCAGCAGGCCTGCGATGACCTGATCGTCGAGAACGACCAGGTCAAGGGCGTAGTGACTCAGATGGGACTGCGCTTCCTAGCGGAATCCGTGGTGCTCACTACAGGTACCTTCCTTGGCGGACTTATCCACATCGGTCTGCAGAACTATTCCGGTGGCCGTGCCGGTGATCCGCCGTCCATTGCACTGGCCCACCGTCTGCGTGAGCTGCCGCTGCGCGTCGGTCGCCTGAAGACCGGCACGCCGCCGCGTATCGATGGCCGTTCCGTGGATTTCTCGGTGATGACCGAGCAGCCTGGCGACACGCCGATTCCGGTGATGTCCTTCCTTGGCTCCAAGGAACAACACCCGCGCCAGGTCAGCTGCTGGATCACCCATACCAACGCACGTACCCACGATATCATCGCCAGCAACCTCGATCGCTCGCCGATGTACTCGGGCGTGATCGAAGGCATCGGCCCGCGCTACTGCCCGTCCATTGAAGACAAGATCCACCGCTTCGCCGACAAGGACAGCCACCAGGTGTTCCTCGAGCCGGAAGGCCTGACCACCAACGAGCTGTATCCCAACGGCATCTCCACCTCGCTGCCGTTCGATGTGCAGCTGGAAATCGTGCGCTCCATCCGCGGCATGGAGAACGCCCATATCGTTCGTCCCGGCTACGCCATCGAGTACGACTACTTCGATCCGCGCGACCTGAAATACAGCCTGGAAACCAAAGTCATCTCCGGCCTGTTCTTCGCAGGCCAGATCAACGGCACCACCGGCTACGAAGAAGCCGGTGCCCAGGGCCTGCTCGCCGGCGCCAATGCCGCCTTGCGCGCCCAGGGCAAGGAAGCCTGGTGCCCGCGTCGCGACGAGGCCTACATCGGCGTGCTGGTGGACGACCTGATCACCCTGGGTACCCAGGAGCCTTACCGCATGTTCACTTCGCGCGCCGAGTACCGGCTGATCCTGCGCGAGGACAACGCCGATCTGCGCCTTACCGAAAAGGGCCGCGAGCTCGGCCTGGTGGACGACAAGCGTTGGGCCGCCTTCGAAGCCAAGCGCGAGGGCATCACCCTCGAAGAGCAGCGTCTGAAGAGCACCTGGGTCCGCCCCGGCACGCCGGAAGGCGATGCCATCGCCCAGCGATTCGGCACGCCGCTGGCCCATGAGTACAACCTGCTCAATCTGCTTAGCCGCCCGGAAATCGATTACGCCGGCCTGGTCGAACTCACCGGCGGCGGCGCCGAGGACCCCCAAGTCGCCGAGCAGGTCGAGATCAAGACCAAGTACGCCGGCTACATCGACCGCCAGCAGGACGAAATCGCCCGTCTGCGTGCCAGTGAAGACATTCGCCTGCCGGCGGATCTGGACTACGCCACCATCTCCGGCCTGTCCAAGGAGATCCAGCACAAGCTGGGCAACTCCCGTCCGGAAACATTGGGCCAGGCGGGTCGTATCCCTGGCGTTACCCCGGCAGCCATTTCCCTGTTGCTGATTCACCTGAAGAAACGCGGCGCTGGCCGTCAGCTGGAGCAAAGCGCCTGATGTCCCTGGTTACCCCGCGCCACGCAGACGAACTGTCCCGTGGCGCAAAGCAACTTGCTGTCGAACTCACGCCGGAAACCCAGGAAAAGCTCCTCGCTTACCTGGCCCTGCTGATCAAGTGGAACAAGGCCTACAACCTGACTGCCGTACGCAATCCGGATGAAATGGTCTCGCGTCACCTGCTCGACAGCCTCAGCGTCGTGCCCTTTGTCGGCGCGCTTGGGGATAACTGGCTCGACGTCGGCAGCGGCGGCGGCATGCCCGGCATTCCGCTGGCCATCCTGTTCCCCGAGCGGCGCTTCACCTTGCTCGACTCCAATGGCAAGAAGACCCGCTTCCTCACCCAGGTGAAGCTGGAGCTGAAACTCGACAACCTTGAAGTTGTCCACAACCGCGTCGAAGCATTCACGCCCGCACAGCCGTTCAGCGGCATCGTCTCCCGCGCGTTCAGCTCGCTGGAGGACTTCAGCAACTGGACCCGCCATCTCGGTGATGGCGAAACACGCTGGCTGGCGATGAAGGGATTGCACCCGGATGACGAGCTCCAGGCACTGCCGGCGCACTTCCGCGTCGAGTCCGCGCATCAGCTGGAGGTTCCCGGTTGCCAAGGTCAGCGCCATCTGCTGATACTGCGCCGCACGCTATGAGGGGGAAGGCAGCCATGGGCAAGGTATTCGCAATTGCCAATCAGAAGGGCGGGGTCGGCAAGACCACCACCTGTGTAAACCTCGCCGCGTCGCTGGTCGCCACCAAGAGACGCGTGCTGCTGATCGACCTCGATCCCCAGGGCAACGCCACCATGGGGAGCGGCATCGACAAGCTCGCACTGGAGCACTCCATCTACGACGTGCTGACAGGAGAGTGCGACTTGGCGACCGCCATGCAGTTCTCCGAGCACGGCGGCTACCAGTTGCTGCCCGCCAACCGCGACCTCACCGCGGCTGAAGTGGCCCTGCTCAACGTGCCAAACAAGGAGCATCGCCTGCGCGAGGCCCTGGCGCCGATCCGCGAGAACTACGACTACATCCTCATCGACTGCCCACCCTCGCTGTCGATGCTCACCATCAACGCCCTGGCGGCGTCCGATGGCGTGATCATTCCCATGCAGTGCGAGTACTACGCACTCGAAGGCTTGTCGGACCTGGTCAACAGCATCCAGCGCATCGGACAGCTGCTGAATCCGAGCCTGAAGATCGAAGGCCTGTTGCGCACCATGTACGACCCGCGTATCAGCCTGACCAACGAAGTCTCGGCCCAGCTCAAGGAGCATTTCGGCGACCAGCTCTACGACGCCGTAATTCCGCGCAACGTCCGCCTGGCGGAAGCACCGAGCTTTGGCATGCCTGCGTTGGTCTACGACAAGCAATCCCGTGGCGCCGTCGCCTATCTGGCGCTGGCAGGTGAACTGGTTCGCCGCCAGCGCGCCAAAGCCAAAACCGCTACCGCATAAGGAATCCGCATGGCCGCGAAAAAACGAGGTCTGGGTCGTGGCTTGGACGCCCTGCTGGGCGGCAGCACCGTCACCAAACTCGAAGACGAAGCCGTCCAGATCGACAGCCGCGAGTTGCAGCACCTGCCCCTGGAACTGATCCAGCGTGGCAAGTACCAGCCCCGCCGCGACATGGACCCCACCGCCCTGGAAGAGCTTGCCCAGTCCATCAGGGCCCAGGGTGTGATGCAGCCTATCGTGGTGCGCCCGATTGGTGCGGGCCGCTACGAGATCATCGCCGGTGAGCGCCGCTGGCGCGCCAGCCACCAGGCCGGACTGGAAAAGATCCCGGCCCTGGTCCGCGAAGTGCCGGACGAAGCCGCCATCGCCATGGCGCTGATCGAGAACATCCAGCGCGAGGATCTCAATCCGATCGAGGAAGCCATCGCCCTGCAGCGTCTGCAGCAGGAGTTCCAGCTTACTCAGCAACAGGTGGCGGAAGCGGTCGGCAAGTCGCGCGTCACCATCACCAACCTGCTGCGCCTGATCGGCCTGCCGGAAGAGATCAAGACCCTGCTTTCCCACGGTGACCTGGAGATGGGACACGCCCGTGCCCTGCTCGGTCTGCCCTTGGAGCGACAGGTAGAAGGGGCGCGACATGTTGTCGCACGAGGCCTCACCGTGCGCCAAACCGAGGCACTGGTACGGCACTGGTTGAACAGCAAGGAAAAAGCTGTCGAACCGGTCAAGGCGGATCCGGACATCAGTCGCCTCGAACAGCGCCTGGCTGAGCGGCTGGGCGCTCCGGTGCAGATCAAGCACGGGCAGAAAGGCAAAGGCCAACTGGTCATCCGCTACAACTCCCTCGACGAATTGCAGGGCGTCCTGGCCCACATCCGCTGAAACACTTGGCGCTGTAGCGGCGGTCGGATTTCACTACCCGGCAGTTGAACAGGGGGGGTTCCCCCCCTATACTCTGCGCGCAATTTTGTCGGCACAAAGTATGCCAAGTCGTTGAATTCAGCGGCCGACGCCAGAGGAACTGTTGCGATGGATATCCGCACGCCAAACCGCCTGCCCTTCCATCGCCTACCGGTCTTTCCGGTGCTGCTGGTCCAACTGGTCGTCCTGCTGCTCGCCGCTGTCGTTCTCTGGCAGTGGCGTGGCACGGTGGCTGGATACTCTGGCTTGTGCGGCGGGCTTATCGCCTGGGTGCCGAACCTGTATTTCGCCCGCAAGGCGTTCCGCTACAGTGGAGCCCGTGCAGCCCAGGCGATAGTCCGCTCTTTCTATGCGGGCGAGATGGGCAAGTTGATTCTGACGGCAGTGCTGTTCGCACTGACGTTTGCAGGTGTGAAACCTCTGGATGCGCCGGCAGTTTTCGGTGTTTTCCTGCTGACCCAGTCGGTCAACTGGTTCGCGCCCCTGCTGATGAGAACAAGATTTTCGAAACCTTAGGGCGTTTGAGGCAAACATGGCAGAGCAAACCGCTTCGGGCTATATCCAGCACCACCTGCAGAACCTGACCTTCGGTCGTCTGCCCAATGGCGATTGGGGCTTCGCCCACAGCGCCGAGCAAGCCAAGGAAATGGGCTTCTGGGCCTTCCACGTCGACACCCTGGGCTGGTCCATCGGCCTCGGTCTGCTCTTCGTTCTCCTCTTCCGCATGGCAGCCAAGAAAGCCACTTCCGGCATTCCCGGCGGCCTGCAGAACCTGGTCGAAGTGATGGTCGACTTCGTCGACAGCAACGTGAAAGACACCTTCCACGGCCGCAACCCGCTGATCGCTCCGCTGGCGCTGACCATCTTCGTCTGGATCTTCCTGATGAACGCCATCGACCTGATCCCGGTCGACTGGATCCCGATGCTGGCTGCCACTATCACCGGCAACGAGCACCTGTTCTTCCGCGCCGTTCCGACCACCGACCCGAATGCCACCCTCGGCATGGCCTTCTCGGTCTTCGGCCTGATCATCTTCTACAGCATCAAGGTCAAGGGCATCGGCGGCTTCCTCGGCGAACTGACCCTGCACCCCTTCAGCAGCAAGAACATGCTGGTTCAGATCCTGCTGATTCCGGTCAACTTCCTGCTCGAATTCGTCACCCTGATCGCCAAGCCGATCTCCCTGGCACTGCGTCTGTTCGGCAACATGTACGCCGGCGAGCTGGTGTTCATCCTGATCGCCGTGATGTTCGGCGCCGGCATCCTGCTGCTGAGCGGCCTGGGTATCGCACTGCAGTGGGCGTGGGCCGTGTTCCACATCCTGATCATCACCCTGCAGGCCTTCATCTTCATGATGCTGACCATCGTCTATCTGTCGATGGCGCATGAGGACAACCATTAATAACGCGCTGCGCACCCGCTGACCTTCTCCCGAGAAGAGAGAAAGGCCGAGAGGGTGCACAGTCAGTTTGAGATGGTTCCGGCTCTGGGCCGGAAAGCCCGCAAGGGCAGTGGGAAACAACGATTTCGCTTTACCGCTTCACTTAAACCTTAACCAACACGACATAAAGTCGGGAGGAAAAATGGAAACTGTAGTAGGTCTGACCGCGATCGCCGTAGCTCTGCTGATTGGTCTGGGTGCCCTGGGTACCGCCATTGGCTTCGGTCTGCTGGGTGGCAAGTTCCTGGAAGGCGCTGCTCGCCAGCCGGAAATG
This sequence comes from Pseudomonas sp. BN411, assembly GCF_029871235.1. GTDB lineage: Bacteria > Pseudomonadota > Gammaproteobacteria > Pseudomonadales > Pseudomonadaceae > Metapseudomonas. The sequence continues at coordinate 26,201 of NZ_SSOM01000019.1, read as the reverse complement.
GTTCCGATGCTGCAAGTTAAAATGTTCATCGTGGCCGGTCTGCTCGACGCCGTAACCATGATCGGCGTTGGTATCGCCCTGTTCTTCACCTTCGCTAACCCGTTCATTGCTCAGGTAGCCCAGTAATCCTCGATTTTCGAGGATTCGACTGACAACGAACGAGCGAGGTGTTGGCGTGAACATTAATGCAACCCTGATCGGCCAGTCCGTTGCGTTCTTCATCTTCGTACTGTTCTGCATGAAGTTCGTGTGGCCACCGGTCATCACTGCTCTGCGTGAACGTCAGAAGAAGATCGCTGATGGCCTGGACGCTGCCAACCGTGCGGCTCGTGACCTGGAGCTGGCCCATGAAAAAGTGGGTCAGCAACTGCGCGAAGCCAAAGGTCAAGCGGCAGAAATCATTGAGCAAGCCAAAAAGCGCGCTACCCAGATCGTCGACGAAGCTCGCGATCAGGCACGTGCTGAAGGCGAGCGCCTGAAGGCGCAAGCTCAGGCCGAGATCGAACAGGAACTGAACAGCGTCAAAGACGCGCTGCGCGCCCAACTGGGTAGCCTGGCGGTCAATGGTGCCGAGAAGATCCTGGGTGCCACTATCGATCAAAACGCGCACGCGGAGCTGGTTAACAAACTGGCAGCCGAAATTTAAGCGAGGGCGATCATGGCAGAACTGACCACGCTGGCCCGACCTTACGCCAAGGCTGCTTTCGAGTACGCCCAGGCCCATCAGCAGCTGGCCGCTTGGTCGGCCATGCTAGGCCTGGCCGCTGCGGTGTCGCAGGACGACACCATGCAGCGTGTGCTCAAAGCCCCGCGTCTGACGAGCGCAGAGAAAGCCACCGCCTTTGTCGAGGTGGTTGGCGACAAGTTCGACGCCCAGGCACAGAACTTCATCCACGTTGTTTCCGAGAACGGCCGCCTCGTGCTGCTGCCGGAAATTGCCGAGCAGTTCGAGCTGTACAAGGCCGAACAAGAGAAATCGGTAGATGTGGAAGTCACCAGTGCCTTCGCATTGAGCGATGAACAGCAAGACAAACTCGCCAAGGTTCTCAGCGCACGGCTCAGCCGGGAAGTGCGTCTGCACGCCGTGGAAGACTCCAGCCTCATTGGTGGTGTAGTCATCCGCGCCGGCGACCTGGTTATCGATGGCTCGGTTCGCGGCAAGATCGCGAAACTGGCCGAAGCGTTGAAATCTTGAGTTTGAAGGGGCAGCAGAGCAATGCAGCAACTCAATCCTTCCGAAATTAGTGAAATCATCAAGGGACGTATCGAGAAACTCGACGTCTCTTCCCAAGCCCGCAACGAAGGCACCATCGTCTCCGTTTCCGACGGCATCGTGCGCATCTACGGCCTGGCCGACGTGATGTACGGTGAAATGATCGAGTTCCCGGGTGGCATCTACGGTATGGCGCTGAACCTGGAGCAAGACTCCGTTGGTGCCGTAATCCTGGGCAAATACCTCGGCCTGGCCGAAGGTATGAGCGCCAAGTGCACCGGCCGCATCCTGGAAGTACCGGTTGGTCCGGAACTGCTGGGTCGCGTCGTTGACGCCCTCGGCAACCCGATCGACGGCAAAGGTCCGATCAACGCTGCTGCCACCGATGCGGTGGAAAAAGTAGCGCCGGGCGTGATCTGGCGTAAGTCGGTAGACCAGCCGGTACAGACTGGTTACAAGGCCGTTGACGCCATGATCCCGATCGGCCGTGGCCAGCGTGAGCTGATCATCGGCGACCGTCAGATCGGTAAGACCGCCCTGGCCGTTGACGCCATCATCAACCAGAAAGACAGCGGCATCCGCTGCGTATACGTTGCCATCGGTCAGAAGCAATCGACCATCGCCAACGTAGTTCGCAAGCTGGAAGAGAACGGCGCCCTGGCCAACACCATCATCGTGGCCGCCAGTGCTTCCGAGTCTCCTGCCCTGCAGTACATCGCTCCGTACTCTGGCTGCACCATGGGTGAATACTTCCGCGACCGCGGTGAAGACGCCCTGATCATTTACGATGACCTGTCCAAGCAGGCCGTAGCCTACCGCCAGATCTCCCTGCTGCTGCGCCGCCCGCCGGGCCGTGAAGCCTACCCGGGCGACGTGTTCTATCTCCACAGCCGTCTGCTGGAGCGCGCTTCCCGCGTTTCCGAAGAGTACGTAGAGAAGTTCACCAACGGCGCCGTGAAAGGCAAGACCGGTTCCCTGACCGCCCTGCCGATCATCGAAACCCAGGCTGGTGACGTTTCCGCGTTCGTTCCGACCAACGTGATCTCCATCACCGACGGTCAGATCTTCCTGGAATCCGCCCTGTTCAACTCGGGTATCCGTCCGGCCGTTAACGCCGGTATCTCGGTATCCCGTGTTGGTGGCGCGGCCCAGACCAAGATCATCAAGAAGCTGTCCGGTGGTATCCGTACCGCCCTGGCCCAGTACCGTGAACTGGCTGCGTTCGCGCAGTTCGCTTCCGACCTGGACGAGGCTACCCGTAAGCAGCTGGAACACGGTCAGCGCGTTACCGAGCTGATGAAGCAGAAGCAGTATGCGCCCATGTCCATCGCCGACATGTCGCTGAGCCTGTATGCCGCCGAGCGTGGCTTCCTGCAGGACATCGAACTGTCCAAGATCGGCGCCTTCGAACAAGCCCTGATCGCCTACTTCAACCGTGATCACGCCGAACTGATGGCCAAGATCAACGTGAAGGGTGACTTCAACGACGAAATCGACGCCGGCATCAAGGCTGGTATCGAGAAGTTCAAGGCCACCCAAACCTGGTAAGCCGCAGCGGGGGGTCGAAAGGCCCCCCGCCTGCTAACCCGATAGGTGTTACATGGCAGGCGCAAAAGAGATTCGCAGCAAGATTGCGAGCATCAAAAGCACGCAGAAGATCACCAGCGCCATGGAAAAGGTGGCGGTCAGCAAGATGCGCAGGGCACAACTGCGTATGGCTGCCAGCCGCCCCTACGCGGAGCGCATCCGCCAGGTGATCGGTCATTTGGCCAACGCGAACCCGGAATACCGCCACCCGTTCATGATCGACCGTGAAGTCAAGCGCGTCGGTTACGTCGTGGTGAGCAGCGACCGTGGTCTGTGTGGCGGCTTGAACATCAACCTGTTCAAGACCCTGGTCAAGGACATGGCGGGTTACCGTGAACAAGGCGTGGAGATCGACCTCTGCGTGATTGGTAGCAAGGGTGCGGCCTTCTTCCGCAACTACGGCGGCAACGTCGTGGCAGCTATCAGCCACATCGGCGAGGAGCCTTCGATCAACGACCTGATCGGCAGCGTCAAGGTCATGCTCGACGCATACCTGGACGGCCGTATCGACCGCCTGTTCGTGGTTTCCAACAAGTTCGTCAACACCATGACGCAGAAGCCGACCGTGGACCAACTGGTTCCGCTGGTGGCCGACGCCGATCAAGAGTTGAAGCACCACTGGGACTACCTCTACGAGCCTGACGCCAAGGAGATCCTTGAGGGTCTGCTGGTGCGCTACGTGGAATCCCAGGTGTATCAGTCCGTGGTTGAAAACAACGCTTGCGAGCAGGCGGCACGGATGATCGCGATGAAGAACGCCACCGACAACGCCGGTGACCTGATCAGCAGCCTCCAGCTGATCTACAACAAGGCGCGTCAGGCAGCGATCACTCAAGAGATTTCGGAAATCGTCGGCGGCGCTGCCGCGGTTTAAGACCGGTTCATATATTTAGAGGAACCAGATATGAGTAGCGGACGTATCGTTCAAATCATCGGCGCCGTTATCGACGTGGAATTCCCGCGTGATCAGGTGCCGAACGTATACGACGCGCTGAAAGTCAGCGGCGTCGAAACCACCCTGGAAGTTCAGCAGCAGCTGGGCGACGGCGTGGTTCGTTCCATCGCAATGGGTTCGACCGAAGGCCTCAAGCGTGGCCTGGACGTATCCAACACTGGCAAGGCCATTGCCGTCCCGGTCGGTAAAGCGACCCTGGGCCGCATCATGGACGTGCTGGGCAACCCCATCGACGAAGCTGGTCCCATCGGCGAAGAAGAGCGTTGGGTTATCCACCGCGATGCTCCGTCCTACGCCGAGCAGGCGGGTGGCAACGAGCTGCTGGAAACCGGCATCAAGGTAATCGACCTGGTCTGCCCCTTCGCCAAAGGCGGTAAGGTCGGCCTGTTCGGTGGCGCCGGTGTAGGCAAGACCGTAAACATGATGGAACTGATCCGTAACATCGCGATCGAGCACAGCGGTTACTCTGTGTTCGCCGGCGTGGGTGAGCGTACTCGTGAGGGTAACGACTTCTACCACGAGATGAAGGATTCCAACGTTCTGGACAAAGTGGCCCTGGTATACGGCCAGATGAACGAGCCGCCGGGCAACCGTCTGCGCGTTGCACTGACCGGCCTGACCATGGCCGAGAAGTTCCGTGACGAAGGCCGCGACGTTCTGCTGTTCGTCGACAACATCTACCGTTACACCCTGGCCGGTACCGAAGTGTCCGCGCTGCTGGGTCGTATGCCGTCCGCTGTGGGTTACCAGCCGACCCTGGCCGAGGAAATGGGCGTTCTGCAAGAGCGCATCACCTCCACCAAGACCGGTTCGATCACCTCCATCCAGGCCGTATACGTTCCTGCGGACGACCTGACCGACCCGTCCCCGGCGACCACCTTCGCCCACCTGGACGCCACCGTCGTACTGTCCCGTGACATCGCGTCCCTGGGTATCTACCCGGCCGTTGACCCGCTGGACTCGACCTCCCGCCAGCTGGACCCGCTGGTGATTGGTCAGGACCACTACGAGACCGCTCGTGGCGTCCAGTACGTTCTGCAGCGTTACAAGGAACTGAAGGACATCATCGCGATCCTGGGTATGGACGAACTGTCCGAAGCGGACAAGCAGCTCGTTAACCGTGCTCGTAAGATCCAGCGCTTCCTGTCCCAGCCGTTCTTCGTGGCCGAAGTCTTCACCGGTTCCCCGGGTAAGTACGTGTCGCTGAAGGACACCATCGCTGGCTTCAAAGGCATCCTCAACGGTGACTACGACCACCTGCCCGAGCAGGCGTTCTACATGGTCGGCGGCATCGAAGAAGCCATCGAGAAAGCGAAGAAACTGTAACCCCCTGAGCGCCCGGCAACGGGCGCTTACGTGAGGCAAGCGTATGGCTATTACTGTCCATTGCGATATCGTCAGCGCCGAAGCGGAGATCTTCTCCGGTCTGGTGGAGATGGTGATTGCGCACGGCCACCTGGGCGATCTGGGTATCGCTCCGGGTCACGCCCCGCTGATCACCGACCTCAAGCCGGGTCCGATCCGCCTGGTCAAACAGGGTGGTGAGGAGGAGGTGTACTACATCTCCGGCGGTTTCCTCGAAGTCCAGCCGAACATGGTGAAGGTCCTTGCCGACACCGTGCTGCGCGCCGGCGACCTGGACGAAGCTGCTGCTCAGGAGTCCCTCAAGGCTGCTGAGAAGGCCCTGCACGAGAAGGGCGCGGAGTTCGATTACTCTGCCGCTTCTGCTCGTCTGGCCGAGGCCGCGGCCCAGCTGCGTACCGTCCAGCAGATCCGCAAGAAGTTCGGCGGCTAAGAGCTCCCAGGCTTCATTGCAGACAAGTTAAAGGGTAGCCTTGGCTACCCTTTTTCTTTTCCGGCATTCCGGTTTTTGCTTACCAGCCTGATTCGGTGATCCCCTCCATGTCTCTCGATATCGTCATCCTCGCCGCCGGCCAGGGCACGCGTATGCGTTCGGCCCTGCCCAAGGTCCTGCATCCGGTGGCCGGCAAGGCCATGCTCGGCCACGTCATCGACTCGGCCCGCAAACTCGAGCCCAAGGGCATCCACGTGGTGATCGGCCATGGCGCCGAGACCGTACGCGAGCGCCTGGCTGCCGATGACCTGAGTTTCGTCCTCCAGGCTGAACAGCTGGGCACCGGCCATGCCGTCGCCCAGGCTCTGCCACAGCTGACTGCCGAGCGCGTGCTGATCCTCTACGGCGACGTTCCGCTGATCGAAGTGGAGACCCTTCAGCGCCTTCTGGAGAAGGTGAAGGACGACCAGCTTGCCCTGCTCACCGTCGAACTGGATGACCCCACCGGCTACGGCCGGATCGTCCGTGATGCCGCTGGCGTGGTGAAGGCCATCGTCGAGCACAAGGACGCGACACCCGAACAGCGCGCCATTCGTGAAGGCAACACCGGCATCCTCGCGGTACCCGGCAAGCGCCTGGCTGATTGGCTGGGCCGCCTGTCCAACAACAACGCCCAGGGCGAGTACTACCTCACCGACGTCATTGCCATGGCCGTGGCCGACGGTCTAGTGGTGGCCACCGAACACCCCCATGACGCCATGGAAGTGCAGGGCGCCAACGACCGCATCCAGCTCGCCGACCTCGAGCGCCACTACCAGAAACGCGCTGCCCGTCGCCTGATGGCCCAGGGCGTGACCCTGCTGGACCCCGCCCGCTTCGACCTGCGTGGCGAAGCCAGCGTCGGTCGCGATGTGCTGATCGACGTCAACGTCATTCTCGAAGGCAAGGTCGTGATCGAGGATGGTGTGCAGATCGGCCCGAACTGCGTCATCAAGGACAGCACCCTGCGCCGCGGCGCCGTGGTCAAGGCCAACAGCCACCTGGAAGGTGCCGAGCTGGGCGAGGGCGCCGATTGCGGTCCGTTTGCACGTCTGCGTCCGGGCACCGTATTGGGCGCCAAGGCCCATGTGGGTAACTTCGTCGAATTGAAGAACGCCGTGATGGGCGAGGGCGCCAAGGCCGGCCACCTGTCGTACCTGGGCGATGCCGAAATCGGTGCGCGCACCAACATCGGCGCCGGCACCATCACCTGCAACTACGACGGCGCCAACAAGTTCCGCACCGTCATGGGCGAGGACGTGTTCATAGGCTCCAACAGCTCCCTGGTGGCTCCGGTCACTCTGGGCGACCGCGTTACCACGGGTGCCGGATCCACCATCACCCAGGACGTGCCAGCCGACACCCTGGCCGTAGGCCGTGCCAAGCAGCGCAACATCGAAGGCTGGAAGCGCCCGGTGAAAATCAACAAGTAAGGTTGTGGAAAACCTGGGCTGTGGATAACCCGCAGCCCATGCAAAAGGCGGCTCAGGCCGCCTTTTGTCGTTTTCGGGATTGACGCGGGAAGCATCTTAGGTTTTGATTCGCGCCATTATCTTTCGAAACGAAACTTTCGGTGATGACCAAACGCAACACACCGCAGCGCCGTCACGCCATCCTTGCGCTGCTCGACGAGCACGGCGAGGTGAGTGTCGATGAGCTGGCCAAGGCCTTTTCCACGTCCGAAGTGACCATCCGCAAGGACCTCACCGCCCTGGAAAAGAACGGCCTGCTGTTGCGTCGTTACGGCGGGGCCGTCCCGATGCCCCAGGAGCTGATCGGTGAGGGCGCCCAGCCGGTCTCGTCCTACAAGCTGGCCATCGCCCGCGCCGCCGTCGGCTGCATCCGTGAGCACGCGCGCATCATCATCGACAGCGGCAGCACCACTGCGGCGATGATCCCGGAACTCGGGCACAAGCCTGGCCTCGTGGTGATGACCAACTCTCTCAGCGTTGCCAATGCCCTGCGCGAGGTGGAACACGAGCCCGTGCTGCTGATGACCGGCGGCACCTGGGACCCGCATTCCGAATCCTTCCAGGGTCAGGTGGCCGAGCAGGTCCTGCGTTCCTACGACTTCGACCAGCTGTTCATCGGCGCTGATGGCATCGACTTGCAGCGCGGCACCACCACCTTCAACGAACTGCTGGGCCTCTCGCGCGTCATGGCCGAAGTGGCTCGCGAAGTGATCGTCATGGCCGAGTCCGACAAGGTCGGCCGGCGCATTCCCAACCTGGAGCTGCCCTGGAGCAGCATCCACACCCTGATTACCGATGAGCGCCTTTCTGCCGAAGCGCGCGAACAGATAGCCGCGCGCGGGATCAAGCTGATCTGCGCGCGCATAGATTGAAATAGGAGAAGAGCCATGTGTGGCATCGTTGGCGCCATCGCCGAGCGCAACATCACCCCCATCCTGGTCGAGGGCCTGAAGCGCCTCGAATACCGCGGCTATGACAGCGCTGGTGTGGCCGTCTTCACCAATGACGGCACGCTGGACCGCCGCCGTCGCGTCGGCAAGGTCGCCGAGCTGGAGCAGGCCCTGGCCGAGCAGCCCCTGCTCGGTCGCCTGGGCATCGCCCACACCCGCTGGGCCACCCACGGTGCCCCCAGCGAGCGTAATGCCCACCCGCACTTCTCCGGTGAGCAACTGGCAGTTGTCCACAACGGCATCATCGAGAACTACGAAGCCCTGCGCGAACAGCTCAAGGCCCTGGGCTATGTCTTCACCTCGGACACCGACACCGAAGTCATCGTCCACCTGCTGCATCACAAGCTGAAGACCATCCCTGACCTCGCCGACGCCCTCAAGGCTGCCGTGCCCGAATTGCATGGCGCCTATGGCCTGGCGGTGATCAGCGCCAGCCAGCCGGACCGCCTGCTCGCCGCCCGCAGCGGCAGCCCGCTGGTGATCGGCCTGGGCCTGGGCGAGAACTTCCTCGCCTCCGACCAGTTGGCCCTGCGCCAGGTCACCGACCGCTTCATCTACCTGGAAGAAGGGGATATCGCCGAGATCCGCCGTGACAGCCTGCAAATCTGGGACGAGCAGGGTCACGCCGTGCAGCGCGAGCAGGTGCAGTACCACGAAGGTGCCGAAGCCGCCGACAAGGGCGAGTACCGCCACTTCATGCTCAAGGAAATCCACGAGCAACCCAAGGTCGTGCAGCGCACCATGGAAGGCCGTCTGGGCACCGACCACGTCCTGGTCAACGCCTTCGGCCCGCGTGCCGCCGAGCTGTTCGCCAAAGTGCGCAATGTGCAGATTGTTGCCTGTGGCACCAGCTATCACGCCGGCATGGTTGCCCGTTATTGGCTCGAAGGCCTGGCCGGTATCCCCTGCCAGATCGAAGTGGCCAGCGAATTCCGTTACCGCAAGGTAGTGGTGCAGCCGGACACCCTGTTCGTCACCATTTCCCAATCCGGTGAAACCGCCGACACCCTGGCCGCCCTGCGCAATGCCAAGGAGCTGGGCTACCTGACCAGCCTGGCCATCTGCAACGTTGGCACCAGCTCCCTGGTGCGCGAATCCGACCTCACCTTGCTGACTCAGGCCGGTCCGGAAATCGGCGTGGCCTCAACCAAGGCCTTCACCACCCAGCTCGTCGGCCTGATGCTGCTGACCCTGTCCCTCGGCCAGGTGCGCGGCACCCTCGAGGCGGGCGTGGAAGCCGGCTTGGTGGAAGAACTGCGTCGCCTGCCGACCCGCCTGGGCGAAGCCCTGGCCATGGACAAGACCGTGGAAAAGGTGGCCGAGCTGTTCGCCGAGAAGCACCACACCCTGTTCCTCGGCCGTGGCGCCCAGTACCCGGTGGCGATGGAAGGCTCGCTGAAGCTCAAGGAGATTTCCTATATCCACGCTGAAGCCTATCCGGCCGGTGAACTCAAGCATGGCCCGCTGGCGCTGGTGGACAGCGACATGCCGGTGGTCACCGTTGCGCCGAACAACGAGCTGGTTGAGAAGCTCAAGTCCAACCTGCAGGAAGTGCGTGCGCGTGGTGGCGAGCTGATCGTCTTCGCTGACCGCGAAGCCGGCATCGACAACGGCGAGGGCGTCCATGTCGTGGCCATGCCGCACATCGACGACGCGCTGGCGCCGATCCTCTACACCATCCCGTTGCAGCTGCTGTCCTACTACGTCGCCGTGCTCAAGGGCACCGACGTCGACCAGCCGCGAAACCTGGCCAAGTCGGTGACCGTGGAGTAATCCACAGCCTGCTTGAACGAACGGTGGTCTTAGACAATAAAGTCTGTCGCTAGAGAATAAAGTCTGTCGCGCAGCTGACCTCCTAAGCAGTGAGTCTCGTGGACGGTGCATCCCAGCACCGTCCACGTCTGCCTTCCCCCGTACTCCGAATCTCTCCAATGCTCATCCAACCTGAACCGGATGAGACTTTGGATTCCTATTTCTCCAGGAACCTAATTTTCTCGGGTAGTGGGAATACCAATAGTCTTTACAAAAAAATGGGCTTTGCCGTCTCCAATGGCGACTGGACTTTACATAAGCTCAGAAGGCTTTCGGAGTTTTTAGGATGGGACGGAATGCCGGGATTCCGTCGACTGCTTATTGGCCATACAGGTTATGTTCCATCCATGTGGATAGCATATGATGGATTTAATAAGTCCCCTGAATGGCTCTATGGAATCCGAAATTATTCAAAACTTAATGAGTACCTTCGTGGGCCAAATAATAATTTGTGCCCGGACTGTGTCAGGGAGGATTTAAGTAAATTGGGGTTTGCATACTGGAGGAGAAGTCACCAGTTTTTTGATGTTTATGTGTGCCCTGTCCACAACACAAAATTGGTATCTTCTTGTCCTTTCTGCGAGTCACCATTCAGCAATGAGCACCTTTATATTGGAATTCCTTGGGATCGTTGCAAATGTGGAACTAGCGCGAACCAGTACGAATCTGAGCCGAACTCGGATGAGTTTTTGCAAAAATACGCAAAAATTGTATTTGACGTTTACTCAAGTAATTTCCAGTTTGAGTGGAGCAGTATCCTAGAACGGTACTGGCTCAGACTTAGCGAGGTCGGAATCGAGCTAAAGACGGAGGATGATATAGGAAGGGCTGTGGAGTTTATTTCACGAGCGATGGGGCAAGAAGTATCGCGCTATCCGTATATCGAGCGATGTATACAGCAAATTCTCAATCAGAGTATCGGGGCGGGTTGCTTTAACTTACCGATTTCGCATCATATCGGATTTATGGTTGTGTTATTTTCTAGTTATGGTGAATTTCTACATAGCCTTGAGCACGATGGCCTTAGCAACTTGGGTGTTGTTCGATCTTGTCTTATTGACACACACCATTCTTCATTCGCGTAAGACATTGATTCAAGATTTCAAGTCAATAAGTGTTTTAAGTCAATGCTCAATGATAAACGCCGTACTCAATTCGAGCCAAGAAGTCAGCAACAATCTCCGCCCCTTGCGGGTTGGTAAGCAGGTCAATCGGTGGATAACTTTCGAGTCCAAGTGCAGGTTTTGTGATCCACTTTGCGGCCAGTTGCCTTGAGCCAAACACCACTTCTGCCTGCATCAAAATTTGAACGAAGGTGAGTAGGCGGCTGCTCAGCGTGGGACTCAATGCTTTGTCGGCAACCCGAGACCTTCTCAAAAGTGCTCTTGGTGACATGCCAATGATCTTGGCCAGAACCTGCTGATTTCCCATCAAGTCGAGCTCAGATAGAGCCCGCGCGGCATTTGTGATCGGAATTCCGGTCTCGATAAGTTCAAAGATTTGGAGTGGATTTCCAATTCTTTCTCGGCCGATCAGGAGCTCAATAGGGTCCGCGGTCGGAAGGAGTTGGTTTGATTGGGCAGTGGTAGGCATCACGTTCTCAGCTGTGGATAACGTTCATCAGCCTGGAAGTCCCCCCAGCTACGTGAGATCACCCAATCGACCGATTCGAAGTGTCGCTGAGGCTGTGGATATCTTCAGTGCCTGTGGGCTAAACCGCCATACAGCCAGGTTCTAGCGGCCCCATAGGGGCCGTGTACCAGGTTTCATCGCCGGTAAATTCGCCGGGAGAGGAAGCTTATGGGCAGCCTGTTTAATATAGCATCGGTGCCTGAGCGCTGGTGTCCATTCGGCAGACTGCCGGCCTCATCCAAGAATGGCTCGGCTAGAACTCGGTTCAGAGGGATAAAGCTCTGGGAAGGCGTGCTTCTGGACGAAACACGTCTTTTGCAGGTTAAACCAATGAGAGGGTGCCAGAGGCCAGTAAACCGCCATCCTGCTGCACACATGCATTGCTAGGGTGGCGCAAGTCGCTCGCGCTTTGGACGATCAAGCCGCGCAGCTCACATGCGGTCTTTGATCTCCACATTGAGCTGCGTGTCTTAAGCCGATCCCTATGTTCAGCCTTGCTGAGCGGAAAGCTATCCCCAGCGCAACGCGAAAAACAGATATGGGTCGAGGATTGAAACCCAGCGCAGGTCGCCTGCAAAATCGAGCTTCTTCTCGGCGCTCATGTTGTTGGCAATGTCCGACATGTGCCGAACGGATTCCCATACGCTAGCGACATCGGCCCCGGCTAATTGGTCTACACGTTTCTGCAATTCATCGTAAGTGAAAGTGAGCTGCGGAGGGTCCATTCCGAAGGCTGCAATGAGCAGTTCGTAGACATCGCGAACTTTCCCGTTGGTATCAGGATAGCTTTTGCGCGAAGTTCCACGCGTTGGTGGCCCCTTTCGCATTTGGTCTATGGTGGAACTGAAATCAGCCCGATTGCTAGCCAACTTCGTACAAATAGTGGCTACTTTATCTGCTCCCATCTCAAAATGTTGCGGTGGGTCCAGAGTTTCACGGGCCCCCAGCTCCCGTGCAAGCTCTAGGCAGAGGGCTTGCATCAGCTGCGGAGTTCCTGCTGCCTCCTTAGCTAAAAGCTGCGCACTGCCCGGCTCCAGCCGTACTCCCAAAAATGGAAATCCATGCTCAGCAATCTCAGACAAATCGTCGATATTCCAATATGTGAAAGGAATGTCGACGATGCGTCCTTGAAGATCTGTATTCCTTCTGAGGATGTCTTCCGAGCGGCCAGGGATTAACGCAATGATGAGCTGAACCCCCTCCTCGGCGGCAAACTTTATCTGTTCAGCCAGCTGAGTTTGTACATCAGGAGTCGCGTAATGAAAATCATCAATGAAGACCCAAACCTCTTGCCGTGCGAGGAGTTGAACAACGGCTTGGAGTGGGTCTGAGGCCTGAGTACTTGCTGTAGTACGCTTGGCGGAAACGTCAGCCTTTACCTTACCCTCAGTTTCCACTTTGGCGAATATCACACCTGCAGAGCCCTTACCCCCGGCCTCTCCGCCAACGGTTCCTCCAAGCTCAACAGATGTAGTCCGCTGAGCCTCCGCACCTGCGCTCGCCAATACCCTGTTCCAGAGATCGGCCCCACTGTTGATACCAGAAGCAGATACGCGAATGAGGTCACGGTCTTGCGCCTTCGTAGCCACGAAGACCGTTTTTCCGGATTTGGACGGACCTACAACCCTGACCAGCTTGCCAGTCTCTTCAATCGCATCGTCAAAGTCCTGAACAGACTCAACAGCCACCGGCTCACGCACGAGAGTGTGGATAGGTGTGCCTTGTGGTTTGAAAACTTCTGTAGCGCGCAAAATTGATCCGTCCCTACTGGATTTTCGCGTTTTATCTCACATCTTCGGTTCCTTGGACCAGCCTTAGAAAATGCCAGATGCTCGGCGCAAATTGGGTGCAAGTAACCCTACGGTCACGCGCTTCAAGATTGTTCCCAACCACCCTGGCCTGACCATGCTTGCAATAGCAGTTTGTTGCCGCTGACCGAAAACTGACCCTGGTGTTTCACTGTACCTGCTCAATTTTTGAGCAGGAAAACACAGGGGTGATCAGCATGGAAATGATGGGAAAAATTCGGCGGATGTACTTTCGCGACAAGCTGTCGCTGCATGAGATTTCCAAGCGCACGGGTTGTCGCGCAACACGATCCGCAAATGGGTCAGGGCACCGGAAGCGACTCAGCCGGTGTATCAGCGGCGTGAGGTTTTCCACAAGCTCAGTGCCTTTATGGCGTATTTCCCTTGGGGCGCTCAAGGGAGCACGCCCTAACAAACGCTCGTCCTAGTAGTGTTGGGTTTACCCTGCCAGGAGCTTCGCCATTTCCCCATGTCGTGCCTAGCTATGGCGGTCCTTTGGTCTGCGTGACGCAGACCTTCCACGCCCCTAAAGGCCACCTCTCGATAAACCCTCTAACGCCAGCCGCACGCCGAGCCACTGTCCTCATTGGCCCCGAAGATGGGTTTTCTTCACCCAAGATTGAGTTTCAGTCCTCACTCGTCCAGCTGTATGAAGCTTGGCCTCGACTTGTTTTGAATCGAGCTCAGTTGCTTTTGCTGACGTTGGAAAAACGCTCGGCATGCTTGTCCCCGTGCCCCCAACTGGCCAGCCGTCGCGGTCCCAGTCATTCGCACTTTCCGGAGTCCTCCCACTCACCCATCAGTTCAGGCGCGCCCTTGCTTGGGGTTGCAGCAGCGTCTTTGGAGTCCCAGCCACTCCGGGTGTGGGAAATCGGTGTGGATAACCCGACATCGACGTAGAACATTCGCGTTAACGGGAAAAACTGTGGATAGAGCAACCCTGGTCCTGCTGGATGACCTGTTCGAACGAGCTGCCGCAGAAGTGGCAGCCAACGGTTATGCGCAAGAGAGCATCAGGCTCCCGAACCCTACCCGTGAGCGGATTCGCCTTGCGGGGGAGTTGCTGGTGGAACGGGCGGCGGACGGGTTCCCGACTCTTGATCCTTACGTTTCATCAAGCGCCGACGGAACTATCACTCTGGTGTTGGCTAGTCGGAAGACGAGGTGATCACCGAACCACGTCAGCTTTTCAAGCGAACGTGCCAGGAGCGTTTAATGGACAATCCTTTCACCTGGGCCGAGCTACATCGCCTGTCGTTGAACGTCTCGGCGACACACATCGCAATGGTGGTTTTTCTGGAACAGGCGATGGTGCATTGGTCCGATGATCAGGTACTGGAGTTCCAACGCATTTCCGCTGCCGAGATGGCGGCGCTCAATGAATACCGCAGTTTCCTCGCACATGGGTATGGCAGCTGGGCATACGGACGCTGTCTGTCTGGATCGGTTCGCGGAGCTGTTCGAAAGCTCTGACCGATGAGGTCCAAGTAAATCAATCCTCGATCAAGGTCTCTATGAGCGGGCAAGCTTGCTCGGAGGGATTCACCTCGCATCGCTGAACGAGTGCGCATAAAGCCTGGTGCATTGCCGTGAGTGCGGCCAGTTTCATCTCGATCACGTGCAATTTTTCGACTGCCAGCATTCGCGCATCCATACAATGCTGCCCGTCTGCTATCGCCAGGAGGCTACTAACCTCTGCCAAAGTGAAGCCCAGGGCCTGCGCACGTTTGATGAAGCACAAGCGTTTGAGCTGATCTGGCGCATAGCGCCTCTGCCCGCCCATTCCTTTTCGAGGTTCCTCCAAGAGCCCTCGACGCTGGTAATAGCGCACTGTCTCAACCCCTACGCCGGCCCGCTCTGCAAGCTTGCCGATGCTGAAAACTTCGGCCATACGAACCTCTTGAAACCGTACCTAGATACAGAAACTAGACTAGCTGAACGGCAGGTTTGCTTCGGGTGGCCGACATGGCCTTTCTCACCGTGACGCGCGCGCTCTATGCCAGTCTAGTAGCTGGGGTAGTGGCTTCGATGTGCTGCATTGGCCCGGCTGCTCTCTTGGCTCTTGGGCTAGGTGGTGCAGCTTGGACCGTGCGCGTGGAGTTCGTTGTTCCTTATCGCCCCTTGTTCGTCGGGGTGGCCGTACTTTGTCTGGGGTTTGCCTTCAGCCGCGTCTACCTGGTGCCGCCGTATGCGATTAACTGGTCGCCAGACGCAAAGTGCGCGCTGACTCGAAACCGGCGCTGGTTCTGGTGGATTTCGACAGTGGTGATGGGGCTGCTTGCGGCACCTTGGCTGGCGCTATTGCTACGCTAAACGCAGTCGCTCACCCGCTTGGTGTATTCGCCGAGGTCAGGATGGACGCTCTTACACTCGATTGCGACTTGCGCTGTCCTTACTGTGGATTTATTGCACGGGTACGCATGCGAACCGACGCCTGTGAGTACTTCCATGAGTGCAGTCGCTGCCATGCCTTGCTGCGACCCAAGCCCGGTGACTGCTGTGTGTTTTGTTCGTATGGCTCGGTACGGTGCCCGTCCCGCCAACTACAACCCGTGCATCATCAAGGGGAGGTGTGAAAATGAGTGCGAGTCATGCATTACGCCTGCCGAAATGCGAACGCCGCAATCAGTTGCTGGATGCGGCCTTGCTAGTGGTACGTAACCAAGGCACAGAGGGTTTGACCCTTTGCTCGCTGGCGCATCAAGTTGGCATAACCCACACGGTCGTCTACAGACATTTCGATTCGCGAGCCGGGCTGTTAATTGCGCTGTGTGAGCAGGCAGATGCGCATCAAGTTGAAGTTTTGCAATTCTCGCTTGAGCGGGCGAAGCGTGATTTGCCCGGAATCGCAAGGGCGATCAGTGAAGCCTACATAAACCACGCTCTTGGCGCTGGCAAGGAGTTGCATGCATTACAAGCGGCCTTGAATGGCAATGAAGCAATGACCACAGTTCAGCGACGACTGGCTGCAAACCATGTAGCGATATGGGAGCATGCTTTGGCGCCCTATTCGCAGCTACATCCGGATCAGCTGCATCTACGATGTATTGCCCTTCTGGGTGCAGTCAGCGCCGTCAGTGGGGAGCTACTTCGCGGGGGTGTCGAGCTGGCCACTGCAAATTCCTCTCTCACGGCCTTGATCCTCGGCGTGGCCGGCCCGCAACGCTTAACCCCAGTGTGATCGGCTGCGCCAGGTTATCGCCCCCGATGATTAACTGCTGAGTTGGCCGCGGCGTCGCCGTTAGTACAACGCTGCGGCCAGAATCCAGTCGGATGATCCGCCGCACTGGTTTCGATCTAGTCGGGCTCAGTGACAGGCCTAGCGACGACCTACTCTCGACCGTCGCAGCAGATGGTCAGGCGTGTGCAGACCTTGATTGGTAAGCGTCCAGCCAACACACCTTTTCCGCTCCAACGCTAAGGGCGATGGTGTCCACCTATTTAAGTGGACACCATTTTTAGCCCTTGCCAGCGGATCCTCATGCGCCAGCGAAACTCTTACCCCAAGCCCTTCAAGGCCCAGGTCGTCCAGGAGTGTCTCCAGCCAGGAGCCTCGGTGGCCAGTGTCGCCTTGAACCACGGCATCAACGCCAACGTCGTCCGTAAATGGCTACTCGAAACGCTGCATACCTGGATGCTGGCCCAGCGCGACTTGGTGCCTGACGGGTCAGCGACTGCCAAGGCACTTGACTACAGCTTGAAGCGTTGGGTAGCCCTGACTCGCTACCTCGAGGACGGTGTCGTGCCCATCGACAACAATTGGGTCGAGAACCAGATCCGACCGTGGGCGCTCGGTCGCTCGAACTGGCTGTTTGCCGGGTCGCTGCGCAGCGGCAAACGGGCGGCGGCGATCATGAGTCTGATCCAGTCAGCACGGCTCAACGGGCACGATCCGTATGCCTACCTGAAGGACGTCCTCATGCGCCTGCCGACACAGCGGGCAAGTGAAATTGCAGATCTGCTACCGCATCGATGGTGCCCAAACCCTGGCCGAGAGTGACCCTAGATACGGTCGCTCGCTCGGTCGCAGTCGAGCAATTTTGCCGGGCAGCATCGAGATCAGCCATGGCGCCAGACTTTTACCGACGAGATCAGCAGAATCGCGGCCAGCAAAGGGAGCAGGTAGCTCGTTGAAATCAAGCCAAGCAGTTGACCGCCGATGAAGGTACCGACAATCGAGCCCACTGCCATGATCAGGATGAACGGCAACTGAGCCCGAATGATCGAGAAGCTTTGGTCGCGGCTGTAGCGGGTGAAGCCCACGATCATGGTCGGCAAGCTCACCGCCAGTGAAAGGCTGCCAGCTAGCTTAAGGTCTGCACCAAAAAGCAGGACGATTGTGGGGATCAACAGTTCTCCGCCTGCGACGCCCATGAGGGCAGCAACCACGCCTATGCCAAAGCCGACGATGATGCCCACGCTGGCTAAGGTCACCCCCTGAAATAGCGGAGTGCCGGTCGCGCTGGCTTCATGGCCGAATAGAAGAGCGGCGGCGATGCCTACCAACAGCACGGCCAGAACCCGATACAGCGTCTGGCTTCTGAGCTTGGTAGCCCACCCAGCTCCGAACCAGGCGCCTGCCAGGCTTCCGGCAAGCAACGTGACGATGATGTCCCACCGTTCGACGACAGCCGCGTAGGGAACGCTGAAGGCTCGGAACGGCAGTGCAGTCGCGACCACGACCAAGCTCATGGCCTTGTTGAGGATGACCGCCTCCAGCGCACCGAAGCCGAAGAGACCAATTAGCAGCGGCAGCCTGAACTCCGCACCACCCAATCCTATCAATCCCCCCATAGCACCGATGACGGTGCCGCTACCAAATACGGTTAGCTTGTTATTTGCTCTGCTGGTGGCCATCAGTCGTCTTTTAGAGGATCGCGCCCGGGCGACGATCAAGCCGCGCCTTGGCTAGTTAGGATTCGTCTACGTTGGTCGCTGTAGAAGCACTAGGGCTGATTTTTCAGGCAGGCAACGGTATAGACCAGGCAAGCGGTTGTCCATGTGCGGCGCTGCTTTGCCGTGCATGGGGCGGCAATCGTAAACAGGCGGCGGGTCGCCCGAAGGCCGGCAGGCGACACGAAGAATTTGTTAGCAAGGTGGGATCGCCGGACGCTTACCTTGATTGAACTGCGCGGCGACCTAGCCACCCGCGCCAAGCACCAGCATTATTCGGGGCGTGCGTGTGGGCGTGTATCTGTTGGAGAACATGTGCAACGAGCAGAAAGCCTTCGAGTTGTTGAAGACTGAAGTCCTTGATGGTTGATGCTCATAGGTGGGGTAAAAAGCGGCCGGCGCGGCCTGCGAGCAATCGCATTGGGGGAGGAAATGCCGCGCCAGTCGAAAGCCCCAGGTCCGACGGTGGGGCTATCTATAAATCTAGTTGATGCACATGGCCGAGAAAGAGGGCCACCACAGCGATGGGGAAGAGCTGTGGCCGTCAATGGTTCTCTGTCCAGGGAGGAGCACGCTGGAGTCGATACACCCAGGGGAAATGATGCCGGCACGCCTGCGAGCCCTTGGGGAACGGGTCAATGCCGCGGCAGCCCTGATGTGTCCCTTCTAGACAGGGGGAAAATAGATACGGCAGTCAATCCAATTTCGGTGTCGACTCCCATTTTTGGGGTAGCGGGACCAGGGTGACGCCATCCCTTTGTGGGTATTTGTTGGCGACTGCTCAGGCTCCAGGAAGTGGCTGAGATTCGAACTTGCTGATCAACGCAGGTGGATGAAGTTATCCAGCTCACCAGCCTCCTCGGCGCGCGACAGATGCGATAGAGGGCATCCAGCGGTATGCCCTGCTGGGCAAAGTCTGATCTGGCGCTACTCAAGCGTCGAGAAAGGGCTAAAGCTGCGCCGTTGGGTGCAGCTAAAACAATCCAACGTCCAGCTATTCATCACCCGCTGCGTTTTTACACGGCCTGGGCCAGAAGCAGACGCTTCATAAAACCACTACAAAAAATTCTCCCCTTGTGAGGGAGCTTAATCGGCCCGAAGACCTAGCAAGTGCCAAGGGCAGCGCTGCCGCTCCCACTTAACGCGCTGCCATCCGCAATACGCCGGTATCAATCGCCAGGTGCACCATCTCCGCCTGGGACTCCACCTGCAATTTGCTTTTCAGCTGGGTCACGTAGTTGGAAACCGTCTTGCCGCTGATGCACAGACGCTCTGAGATCTCCCTGGCTGGCATGCCACGGGTGAGCATCACGAAGATCTCGAATTCCCGCTGGCTGATACCACGTAGGCGCGGATCATCGGTCTGCTGGCAGGCTAGCTGGGTGGCAAGCGGCTGCTCGATGTAGAGGTAGCCGGCGAGGATGCGCCGCACCGCTTCCAGTAGCACTTCCGGAGGAGAACTCTTGGTGATGTAGCCGGTAGCACCTGCGTCCAGGGCCTGGCGTACGAGGGGAAGCTCGTCGTGCATGCTGAAGAACAACACACGCAGTTGCGGCAAGCGCCGGCGCAGCCGGCGGGTGACTTCCAGGCCACTGATGCCGGGCAACCCGACGTCCACGATAACTAGATTGGGGATATCTTCCTGCACCTTCTGCAGCGCTTCCTCGCCGCTTCCTGCCTCGCTCACCCGTACCTCCGGTAGCAGGGCGCCGAGAAGCGCAGCGTAGCCCTGGCGCACCACGGCATGATCGTCTACCAACAGGATTTTCATGGTCCAAGCTCCTCCACGGGCACGCTGAGGCACAGCGCCAGTCCGGCGCCGGGGCGCGTCAGCAGTTTTAGTTCGCCACCCAGGCAGCGGGCGCGCTCGCGCATGGAGCGCAGGCCAATTCCTCCGCCGGCGAGGCTTCCGGCGCCTCGGCCGTCGTCACGCACCAGCAGGCGCAGCCGTCGCCGTCCGGCGCGAAGGCGCACCCGCACCTCGCTCGCGCCTGCATGGCGCACCACATTGGTCAGGGCTTCCTGCAACAGGCGGTAGAGATGGGCCTTGGCTTCGCAAGAAAGTGGCGGCAATTCGTCGGCCAGCTGCATGTGGCAGGTGATGCCATGGGCCTGCTGCCACTGCTGGCCGAGCAGGTGAAATGCCTCGGCCAACTCCAGGCGCTCCAGCATTACCGGATAGAGATCGCGGACCAATGCGCGAAAACCATCCTGAAGGTGCTGGCAATTGTTCTCCAGGGCCTCGGCGGTACGATGCACCACCGGCAGTTGCCCGCTGACATTGCGCAATAGGAAGAGCTGGGCGCGGATGCCCGCCAGGTACTGACCGAGGTCGTCGTGCAGGGCCTGGGCCAGTTGCCGACGCTCACGCTCCTGCAAGGCCAACAGCGCGTGGGTGAGTTCGGCATTCTCGGTCTTTACCCTCTCCAGGGAGGTGGCCATCAGGTTGAAGTGTCCGGCCAGCCGCCGGGATTCGGCGGATGAATGAGGCGGAAGGCGGGCCTGCAAGTCGCCACGGGACACCTGCTGCAAGGCTCGCAGCAGTTCATCCAGCACTCGCAAGCCCCGGCGCACTGCCCAGCGGATAGCCATCAGGCTGAGACCCAGGGCCAGGCCGAAAAGCAATAGTAGTTGCTGCAGGGAATCGCGTATCTCGTCCACTTCGTCGCGCGGGTCGACGCTAATACGTACCTTACTGCCATCGGCCAGCAGCAACGTTTCGGTGTCTGCATTGCCGGCGGGATAGAGCCAGTGGGCCAGCCAGCGTTGCAACGGACCGGGCGCCGGTTCGGCGGCGGGCTGGTCCAGACGGTGGACGCGCACATGCCGCAGACTATCGGTGAGGTGCGGCTGCAAGGCCGCTGGATCACGCCGCGCCGCTTCCCGCAGGTACTCCGTCACTGCTTCGGCGGCCATCAGCTCCCGGTGCACGTCCTGCCCCGCCTGGCGCAGCAGCAGGGCCAGGCAGGCAGCACCCACCAGAGCGAAGAACAGGGTCACCAGCAGGTTGATTCGCCATAGCGCGGACATGGCGGGCCTCACCACTCAAGCCAGATGACCGGCAGCACCGGGGCGGTCTAAACCGAGCGGGCTGAGGATCGGCAGCAAGGGTAATAGCAGGTGCCTGAGGATGCGCATGGACGGCCTCCTTCTGGTTCATGTGCAACCATGCTAGGGCCGAATTGACGACCAGCTTCTACTACCTTGGTAATGCCCGACCGGCACCTTGGTAGCAGTCGCATTAGCCGCCCTTGGTATTGGCTCCTCGGGAGGTGGCGACAGAGGATTTGGTGGCAAGCCCAATTCATGGGCGCACTGGGAAGTTTTCCCGGCATGCGCGGGAGCATTTCCGTATCAAGGAAAAGGCGCGAATCCCACTATTCGAGACGCTGGGCCAGCACATTGCCCCGTATCCATCGACTATGGGAATCGCAACCATGACAACAAGATCGCTACCCTCTCCTGCCAACCCGCTCGCCACGACCATCCGCTGTCTGCTGCTCATCGGGGGCCTGGCCGCGGCCGGCGGCGCCTTCGCGAAGAGCGTCACCTGGGACGACATCGCCAACGACCACAACACCACCGGCGACGTGCTGCAGTACGGCCTCGGCACCAATGCCCAACGCTGGAGCCCGCTGGCCCAGGTCAACGCCGACAACGTGTTCAAGCTGGCCCCGGCCTGGTCCTTTTCCTTCGGCGACGAGAAGCAGCGCGGCCAGGAATCCCAGGCCATCGTCAGCGACGGGGTGATCTACGTCACCGCTTCCTATTCCCGCGTCTTCGCCCTCGACGCAAAGACCGGCCACCGCCTGTGGACCTACAACCACCGCCTGCCCGATGACATCCGGCCCTGTTGCGACGTGATCAACCGCGGCGCGGCCATCTACGGCGACAAGATTTTCTTCGGCACACTGGATGCCCGCGTGGTCGCCTTGGACAAGAAGACCGGCAAGGTAGTCTGGAACAAGAAGTTCGGCGATCACGGTGCCGGCTACACCATGACTGGCGCACCGACCATCGTGAAGGACCAGAAGACCGGCAAGGTCCTGCTGATCCACGGTAGCTCCGGCGACGAGTTCGGCGTGGTCGGCCAGCTCTATGCCCGCGATCCGGATACCGGCGAAGAGGTGTGGATGCGCCCCTTCGTCGAAGGCCACATGGGCCGCCTGAACGGTAAAGACAGCACCCCCACCGGCGACGTCAAGGCACCATCCTGGCCGGACGACCGAAACTCCCCCACCGGCAAGAAGGAAGCCTGGAGCCACGGCGGCGGCGCCCCCTGGCAGAGCGCGAGCTTCGACCCGGAGACCAACACCATCATCGTGGGCGCCGGCAACCCGGCTCCCTGGAACGGCTGGGCGCGCACCGCGGACGGTGGAGATCCGAAGGACTTCAACAGCCTTTACACCTCCGGGCAGGTAGGTGTAGACCCGAGCACCGGCGAGGTGAAGTGGTTCTACCAGCACACCCCCAATGACGCCTGGGACTTCTCCGGCAACAACGAACTGGTGCTGTTCGACTACAAGGGCAAGGACGGCAAGACCATCAAGGCCACCGCCCACGCCGACCGCAACGGCTTCTTCTATGTCGTGGACCGCAGCAACGGCAAGCTGCAGAACGCCTTCCCCTTTGTCGACAACATCTCCTGGGCCAGCCATATCGACATGAAGACCGGCCGCCCGGTTGAGAACCCCAACCAGCGTCCGCAGCTGCCCGAGCCGGGCCAGAAGCACGGCAAGCCGGTGGAAGTCTCGCCGCCCTTCCTCGGAGGCAAGAACTGGAACCCCATGGCCTACAGCCAAGACACGGGTCTGTTCTACGTGCCGGCCAACCACTGGAAGGAGGACTACTGGACCGAGGAACTGTCCTACAAGAAGGGCTCGGCATACCTCGGCCAGGGCTTCCGCATCAAGCGCATGTATGACGACCACGTCGGCATTCTGCGAGCCATGAACCCCACCACCGGCAAAGTGGTCTGGGAGCACAAGGAACGCCTGCCACTCTGGGCCGGCGTGCTGGCCACCAAGGGCAACCTGGTGTTCACCGGTACCGGCGACGGTTTCCTCAAGGCCTTCGATGCCAAGAACGGCAAGGAGCTGTGGCAGTTCCAGACAGGCAGCGGCATCGTCTCCCCGCCCATCACCTGGGAGCAGGACGGCGAGCAGTACATCGGCGTGACCGTGGGTTACGGCGGCGCAGTTCCCCTCTGGGGCGGCGACATGGCCGAGCTGACCAAGCCCGTGGCCCAGGGCGGTTCCTTCTGGGTGTTCAAGCTGCCGAGCTGGGACAAGACGGCGCAACGCTGAGTGACGGACCGGGGCCCAGTGCCCCGGTTTTCCTTTCCCTGTTCACCTGGAAACCTGCCATGAAGAACCTGACCCTGTTCCTTCCATTCGTCTTGCTGGCTGCCACCAGCCTCGCGATCGCCGACGACGGTGACCTGGTGATCAACGGCTGCCGCATCGCTCCGGAAAGCCACTGCCCCGGCGCAGACCTTCGCGGCGCTAACCTGGCCAACCAGGACATGGGCAAGATGAACCTTTCCGGCGCTAACCTCGAAGGCGCCGATCTGCGCCACGCCAGGCTCGACCTGGCCAATCTGGAAAAGGCACGCCTGGCAGGCGCCAACCTGACCCGCGCTAGCCTACAGCAGGCGAACCTGCGCCTGGCGGACCTGCGCGACAGCCGCATGGTGGCCGTACAGGGCTGGGGGATGTTCGCCCAGGCTGCGCAGTTCGAAGGAGCGGACCTCACTGCGGCCTACCTGGAGTTTTCGCGCCTGTCGGGAGCGAAGATGCATAAGGTCAATCTCCAGGCCGCCGACCTGGAAATGGCCTGGATGAGCAAAGCCGACCTCAAGGACGCCGACCTGCGCGACGCCAACCTGCAGGAAGCCAAGATCAGCGAAGCCAACCTGGAGAACGCCGACCTGACCGGCGCCCGCAAGCATTACGCCACCTTTCAGGCTACCAACATGGAAGGCTGCAAGGGCTGTCCGAGCGGGTGGGACTGAGCGGCGACGATGGAAATTGCAGGCAACAAAAAGCCGGGGCATTGCCCCGGCTCAAGCGAGAGTGTCGATATAAGCCATTTACTTCCCAACGTTCAACAGCATAGGCAGTCGCTCGCGCTCCCGCCAGTTGCTAAGGCACCTGCACAGCCTTGAACAAGCGACTTACAGCCTTGTGGCATTTGCGGTCGTCAAGAGAGTCCAGCCGGAACCAACGGCACTCTGCAATTTCATTGAGCGGCCGCGGAGCCTGCGTCGTGGGAAGCTGGGCATGGAAGACATGGTGGAGGGTTTCGAACAGCTCAAGCTGGGTAACAAAATCGAGCTGTTCCGCTTCCAGCCCGATTTCCTCCATGAGTTCCCGATGAGCCGCTTGCGGTGGAGCCTCGTCAGGCTCAACCCGCCCACCCGGAAGGTTCCATTTCTTCTGAGTCTTGCGGACGAGCAATACCTCGTTGTCTCGACGGCAGATCACTGTAGCTCGGATCTTGAGTGCATTGCCCATAACTGCTCCTTACAGCGTGAGCGTTCCCAGGCTTCGACAATGAGAATGGTAGAAGAGTCACCGCCCAGTAAGGGGAGTGATTACGCGGCTCTTGGGCTGGCCTTCCTGATCCTTGATCTACCGGTGCTGGAACTCAGCGGAGCATATTTCTCCTACTCTAAACTTCTGCTTCTGGCCAGTTGCTGCCAGCTCCCACCTGCAGCTATGGGTCGATTTCAGCCGGTTCCAGCAGGCAGCTATTGGCTTTAGCGGACCGTTTGCCCACCGATTGCTTAGTGAAGTCGTCAATCACCGTCAGGTGAATCGCCCCGGCTTTCCTAGACACTCTCCAAGCTCTGGAAATAGCGCTTTTCAAACTCCACTGGCGATAGCTGCATAGCGCTGCTGTGCCGGCGTTTGGGGTTATAAAACATCTCGATGTAATCGAACACATCACTCCGAGCTTCTTCGCGGGTGCCGTAGGTCTTCCGTCGGATGCGTTCCCGTTTCAGCAACTGAAAAAAGCTTTCCGCTACCGCGTTGTCGTGGCAGTTGCCGCGTCGGCTCATGCTGCTGATCAGGTTGTTGGCCTTGAGGAAACTCTGCCAATCCGAGCTGCTGAACTGGCTGCCCTGGTCGGAGTGGATCATCACTTCCTGCTTGGGCTTGCGCCGCCAGACCGCCATCAACAGGGCATCGATGGCCAGGTCGCTGCACATCCGTGGCTTCATCGACCAGCCGATCACCTGGCGTGAAAACAGATCCAGCACCACCGCCAAATACAACCAACCCTCATAGGTGCGGATGTAGGTGATGTCGGTGACCCAGACCTTGTTCGGTTCACTGACGTTGAACTGCCGCTCCAGGCGATTGGGCGAAGCTACCGTTGGCCGGCCGCCGTAATAGCCGGGGCGCCGACGATAGCCGGTCTGCGAGCGCAGCCCTTCTCCCCGCATCAGGCGAGCCACGCGGTGCCGGCCACAGGACTCTCCCAGCTCACGCAGGTCGTCGTGAATCTTGCGATAGCCGTAGACCCCACCGCTTTCCAGCCAGGCATGTTTGATCAACCCGAGCAGGCGCTGATCTTCCTTGGCGCGTACGGATTTCGGCTCGGCCAGCCAGGCGTAGTAACCGCTGGGATGCACTTTCAGGGTCTGGCAGAGACGCCGTACCGGGTACTCCACCGACAGCTTGCTGATGAAGGCGTACTTCAGCCGGACTCCTTGGCAAAGTACGCGGCGGCCTTTTTTAGGATGTCTCGCTCTTCGGTCACTCGCTTGAGTTCGGCGCGTAGACGACGCAGTTCGGCCTGCTGATCATCTTCTTGCTGCCGCTGCGCCTGGGGCTTGCCGTAGCGCTTGATCCAGGCATACAGGCTGTGCACCGACATGCCTAACCGCGCTGCCACCTCGGCTACGGGGAGGCCGCGCTCGGTCACTTGCTTGACCGCTTCGATTTTGAATTCTTCGGGGTAACGCTGGTTGCTCATGGCACCTCCTAACGGGCCTCATTATGAGGCTTGGAGGTGTCTACGAAACTAGGGGCGATTCA
>NZ_SSOM01000018.1 GCF_029871235.1 Pseudomonas sp. BN411 | reverse complement strand
CTGGGAGAGCGCTTGCATGGCATGCAAGAGGTCGACGGTTCGATCCCGTCTAGCTCCACCAAATCGATGCTGCGTGCATCACTCAGGGCCAGCCTAGCGCTGGCCCTGCTGTTCGAAGGTTTTGTCCCCTTCGTCTAGTGGCCTAGGACACCGCCCTTTCACGGCGGTAACAGGGGTTCGAGTCCCCTAGGGGACGCCACTTTCAATTTCCCGCTCTGCGGGCTTTTCAAGGGTCATTCCAACTTGGGATGGCCCTTTTGTTTTTCCGCCCGAAAAATTTCCAGCTCCGACGAATGGCGGCAGATGCGACTTGCCAATTTGTATTACGTAAATAATATTATGACTGTAATTCAAATGAAGAGGCCGTTATGAGCGACAAGAAAGCCCAGACCCGCGAGCGCATCCTGCAGGCCGCAGCTTCAGCCATGTTGCAGCACGGCCCGCAGGAGCCGGGCGTGGCTGATGTGATGGGCGCCGCCGGCCTCACGGTAGGAGGGTTCTACGCCCATTTCGCCAGCAAGGACGCGCTGATGCTGGAGGTGTTCGAGCAATTGCTGCGCAAGCGCCGGGACCTCATGGCATTGATCGATTCGAGTCTGCCCGCGCCGGAGCGCCGTGCCCTGGCAGTCGGATTCTATCTGTCGCGCAAACATCGGGATGCCACGCGCTCCGGTTGTCCGCTGCCCAGTTCCCTGGGCGCGCTACCGCAGCTTCCTGAGGCTTACCGGGCGGTGCTGGTTGAGCATCTGGAAGTACTCAGCGCCGCAATGTGCGACAGCCCGGAAGAGGCCGACATGGCCCTCGCCGACATCGCCCTGATGGTGGGTGGCCTGGCCCTGGCTCGTGCCCTGGGCGAGGGAGACCTGTCCGACCGAGTACTGCGCGCCGCCAAGTCAGCGGTCATTTGAGGAGCCTGAACATGAATAGCCTGAGCCTCATCCGCGGCGTCAATGCCACCCTCGGTCGCCTGGCCCCGCAGGCTGTCGCGCGCCGCATGCGTCGTCAGTTCATGACGCCCCGCAACCTGCCTCCGCGGGATTGGGAAATGCCGCTGCTCGGCAGCTCCGAACGCATCACCCTACGCTTCGGTCTTTCCGCGCTGCGCTGGGGCAGTGGCCCGACTGTGTTGCTGATGCATGGCTGGGAAGGGCGCCCAACCCAGTTCGCCAGCTTGATCCAGGCCCTGGTGGATGCCGGTTACGGCGTAGTGGCGCTGGATGCTCCGGCCCACGGCCGCTCACCGGGGCGTGAATCCAATGTTGTGCTCTTCGCCCGGGCCTTGCTGGAGGCAGCAGGCGAACTGCCGCCCTTGCATGCAGTAATCGGGCACTCCATGGGTGGCGCCAGCGCCTTGCTGGCCAGCCAGATGGGTCTGCAGGCGCGTGCTTTGGTGAGCATTTCGGCGCCCAGTCGTATCCTCGGGCCACTGCGCAGCTTCGCCCATTACATGGGGCTACCGCCCAAGGCGCGGGCACATTTTGTCAGCCAGGTGGAAACCCACGCGGGGATTCCCGCAGCGAATCTCGACGTGCAGCGCTACCAACTGGATATCCCTGGCCTGGTGGTGCACGCCGACGACGACCCGATAGTGCCCGCCGGTGATGCACAGGTCATCCACGACGCATGGTTCGACAGCCAGTTGCTGCGCCTGGAGCAGGGTGGTCATCAGCGCCTGCTGTCTGATTCCCGGTTGATCAGGGCTGTGCTCGGGTTGCTGGCGCAGGTTCGCGAGCCGTTCAGCGCTGTACAAGCTCTGCGTTGAGCCTCGGCAGGGCTGGCGGGTGACCTGTCGTCAGTGCTCTACTTCCAAGGTTCATCGGCCCGGCGCTGTCGCCTTCGGTGCGGGGCCGGGAACTTTGCAACGTGGAGAACTGACATGAGCCTGACGATGGATGTGGTGCTGCAGCGGGCGCGACCGGTTCTGCCCGTGCTGGTGATCGAAGATATCGGGCTGGCACTGGATCTTGCCGGGGCGCTCAGCGCTGGCGGCGTCGAAGTGCTGGAGGTGACCCTGCGCACGCCGCGCGCGCTCGACGCGCTATCGGCGATCCGCAAGGAGTTCCCGGACCTGCTGGTGGGGGCCGGCACCCTGATCCACACCGAACAATTCCTCGAGGCGCGGGACGCCGGGGCGCATTTCGCCGTCAGCCCCGGTTGCACCGAGCGCCTCGCCGCCGCCGCCGAGGACTCCGGCTTGCCGTACCTGCCCGGCGTGATGACGCCGTCGGAAGTGCTGCTGGCGCTGGAGTACGGTTACCGTTCGCTGAAGCTGTTCCCGGCCAATGGCAATGGCAGCGTGAAGATGCTGAAAACCCTAAAAGGCCCGTTTACCGGTATCCGCTTCTGCCCCACCGGCGGGGTGACGCCGGATAACCTGCTGAGCTTCCTGCGCCTGCCCAACGTGGCTTGTGTGGGCGGTACCTGGATCGCGCCGACGAGCCTGATCCGCGCCCGCGCCTGGGACCAGATCACCCAACTCGCCAGTGAAGCCCGCGAGCTGGCCAGCAGCCTGGAGCACCATTCATGACCTGGGACATGTCCAATCCGTTCGTCATTGACATCAAGGTCGGTGCCGACGACATCGATGGCCTCGGCCATGCCAACAACGCGGTTTACGTCAGCTGGTTGGAGCGCTGTGCCTGGCGGCATTCCCAGAGCCTGGGGCTGGACCTCGCCGAATATCGCCGCCTGGATCGCGCAATGGCGGTGCTTCGGCATGAGATCGATTACCTTGCCGCCGCGTATGAGGACCAGGAGCTGCAAATGGGCACCTGGATCGTCGAGTCGGATCAGAAGCTGAAGATGGATCGTCGCTTCCAGCTGGTTAGGCCGGAGGATGGCACCACTCTGTTGCGAGCCAGGACTACCTTCGTCTGCATCGAGCTGTCCTCCGGCCGGCCCAAGCGCATGCCGACAGAGTTCGTCGAAGGTTACGGCAGCGCGCTGCAGCCGCCATTCCCCCTGGAGCTTTGAGCGTCAGTCCGCCGCGGGTGCGAGGAATACCTCGTGCTCGTCCTGCACGATGCGCAGGTGGCGGACTTCGCCGGGCTCGATGATGGCTGACTGCGGGTTCCCGGCGAACTGACCCGCGCAATAGCCGGAGCCGTGCTGCGCAACCCGCAGGCTCACTTCGCCAGCGGGGACCGGAATGCTCACGGACTGGCCCGGCGCGACCCGCGCCACCAGCTCGTTCTGTACATAAAGTTCGATATCGCAGGCGTTCGGGGCGTTCTCGTCTCGGCTGATCAGCAATTCGCCGAAGGCCTCTGGCACCGGTTGCGGCGGCGGCGACAGTATCGCTTCGCTAGCAGCGAATACCGCCGTGGTGGCCAGCATGACTGCGGCGAGGACGGGTACGAGTGAATTCATCCGGGCAGTTCTCCTGCACTGAATCGGTGAAATTTCGACCATCAGTCCCGTCGTATGCTCCGCGGGATATTCGCCGTCCGTCATGCTGCGTAAACTACGCGCCTTTTTCCTGTGAGCCTTTCCTCCATGCAAATCGCCCTGGCCCCCATGGAGGGGCTGGTCGACGAGATCCTTCGCGATGTGCTGACCCGTGTCGGCGGCATCGACTGGTGTGTGACCGAATTTATCCGGGTCTGCGATCGCCTGTTGGCGGCCAGCACCTTCGAGAAGCTGGCCCCTGAATTGGCCGATGGTGCGCGCACCCGTGCCGGCACGCCCATGCGCGTGCAATTGCTGGGTTCCGATCCGGTCTGTCTGGGGGACAACGCTGCGTTTGCCTGCGAACTCGGGGCGCCGGTGATCGACCTCAATTTCGGCTGCCCGGCCAAAACGGTGAACAAGTCCCGTGGCGGTGCCGTGCTGCTCAAGGAGCCCGAGCTCCTGCACGCGATCGTTCGAGAGGTGCGCCGCGCCGTGCCGGCGGACATTCCGGTGACCGCGAAGATGCGCCTCGGCTTCGAAAGCCCGGACGGCGCCCTGGATTGCGCGCGGGCTTTGGCTGACGCGGGCGCTCAGCAGATCGTGGTGCATGCGCGGACCAAGGTCGAAGGCTACAAGCCGCCGGCACACTGGGAGTGGGTGGCGCGGGTGCAGGAAGCGGTCAAGGTGCCGGTGTTCGCCAACGGCGAAGTCTGGACCCTGGATGACTGGCGCCGTTGCCGCGAAGTGAGTGGTGTGGAAGACATCATGCTTGGCCGGGGTCTGGTATCCCGTCCTGACCTCGCTCGGCAGATCGCCGCCGCGCGCGCTGGCGAGCCGGTGCGGGAAATGACCTGGGCCGAACTCCAGCCCCTGCTCCAGGACTTCTGGCGCCAGGCCCGCAAGAAGCTGGCGCCGCGTTATGCGCCGGGGCGTCTGAAGCAGTGGCTCGGCATGCTCACTCGCAGTTACCCCGAGGCGGTTGCGCTGTTCGCCGAGGTACGCCGTGAAAACGACTGCACGCGGATCGATTCGCTGCTCAGCGTGCCGGACCTGAGCCGGGAATGGGCCGAGGCGGTCTGAAATCTCCGTGAGGGCAGGGCTCTAGCGCCCGCCCGCTACATCCAGGAACGTCCCGCTGGTGTAGGACGCTTCCTCGCTGGCCAGCCAGAGGATCGCGCTGGCCACTTCCTCAGCCTCGCCGCCACGCCCCATGGGCACCGACTGACTCACCCGCTGGACTCGATCCGGCTCGCCGCCGCTGGCGTGGATCTCGGTGCGGATTACACCAGGGCGCACTGCATTGACCCGAATCCCTTCCGTCGCCAGCTCCTTGGCCAGGCCCAGGGTCATGCTGTCGACAGCGCCCTTGGCTGCCGCGTAGTCGATGTACTCGTTCGGCGCGCCGATGCGCGCGGCGATGGAGGACAGGTTGACGATGGCGCCGCCCTGTCCGCCATGGCGGGTGGACATGCGCTTGATGGCTTCCCGCGCGCAGAGGAAGCTGCCCGTCACGTTGGCGCGCAGTACCCGTTCGAATCGGGCGACGTCCATGTCTTCCAGGCGCATCTGTCGTTCCAGCATGCCGGCGTTGTTGACCAGAACGTCCAGCCGCCCGAATGCCTGGTCCAACTGTTCGAACATCGCCAGTACCTGGGCTTCGTCGCCGACGTCCGCACAGAGGGCCAGGGCGCGGCCACCAGCAGCCTCGATTTCCCGCACCAGTGCTTCGGCCGCGTCCCGCTGCTGCCGATAGTTGATTCCCAGGGCGTAGCCGCGTTGCGCGGCGAGGCGCGCCGTGGCGGCGCCGATGCCCCGGCTGGCACCGGTGATCAGCATGACTTTCATGAGTTTTTCCTCGGGGTCTTGAAAAGTTTTCGAGCGTCCATATCTAGGTTACTGCGGGATGCCGAAGTCGGGTCCCGCACTCGAAATACTTGCTGATTATTCAGGAGATCTACATGAGCACTGCATTTTCCCTCGCCCCTCTGTTCCGCCATTCCGTGGGCTTCGACCGCTTCAATGACCTGTTCGAATCCGCCCTGCGCAATGAAGGTGGCAGCACCTATCCGCCCTACAACGTCGAGAAGCACGGTGACGACCAGTACCGCATCGTCATTGCCGTAGCCGGCTTCCAGGAAGAAGACCTGGACCTCCAGGTAGAGCGTGGCGTGCTGGCCGTCAGCGGCGGCAAGCGCGAGAAGAGCGACGAGTCCGTCACCTACCTTCACCACGGTATCGCCCAGCGCGCCTTCAAGCTGTCCTTCCGCCTGGCCGACCACATCGAGGTCAAGGCCGCCGGTCTGCAGAACGGCCTGCTGAATATCGACCTGGTGCGCGTGGTGCCGGAAGAGGCCAAGGCCAAGCGTATCCCTATCAACGGCCAGCGCGCAGTGCTGGAAAACTGATCTCCGGGCTTCACCGGAAATTGAAGAGGGCGCCCACGGGCGCCCTTTTTCATGGCCCGCTTTCAGGCGGTCGTTGCTGACTGTGGGCAAGCAGGGCGCGGAACTCGGCCAGCGGTACCGGCCTGCTGTAAAGGTAGCCCTGGTACAGGTGGCAGCCCTGCTGTTCGAGGAAGTCCAGCTGCTCCTTGCGCTCGACGCCCTCGGCGATCATTTCCAGACCCAGGCTGCGGGCCATGGCGACGATGGCACGAATGATCTCCGCATCGTTGGGGTCCTGGGTGGCGTCGCGGACGAAGGACTGGTCGATCTTCAGCGCATCCACCGGCAGGCGCTTGAGGTAGGTCAGGGAGGAGTAGCCGGTGCCGAAGTCGTCCATGGCGAAGCTGGCGCCCAGTTTCTTCAGGCGGCGCATCTTGCCGATGGTGTCCTCGATGTTCTGGATGACGATGCCTTCGGTGACCTCCAGTTTCAGCAACTGGGCGGGGAGCTGGCTTCGTTGCAGGGCGCGTTCCACACGCTCGACGAAGTCGCTCTGGCGGAACTGCCGCGGGCTGATGTTCACGCAGAGGCCAAAATCGCTGGCGTTGACCAGGCCCTCGGCGAGCAGCTGTTCGCAGGCGTTGCACGCCTCGTTCAGCGCCCAGGCACCGACGTCGAGGATCAGGCCGCTCTCTTCCAGCACCTGGATGAAATGGCCGGGGGACTGTGGCCCCAGGGTCGGATGCTGCCAGCGGAGCAGGGCTTCGGCGCCGACTATGCGGTTGTTGCGAGCATCCACCTGGGGCTGGAAGTGCAGCTCGAACTCGCCGCGGGCCAGTGCCAGGCGCAGGTCGTTCTCCAGGCGCAGGCGTTCGCTGGCCGCCTCCTGCATGGTGCTGCGGAAAATCTGGATGGCGTTACGCCCCGAATCCTTGGCGCGGTACAGGGCGATGTCGGCGCGCTTGAGCAGGTCGGCCGGGCTCGCGCCGTGATCCGGGATCAGGGCGATGCCGATGCTGGGGGTGACCTGAAGCCGATGCCCGTCCAGCAGCATGGGTTCGGCCAGTAGCTTGCGCAGCTTGTCGGCGATTTCCCGAACCTGCCGGGTGACTTCGGAGCGCTTTCCTTCGAGCCCGGTGAGCAGCACCACGAATTCGTCGCCGCCCAGGCGTGCCACGGTGTCTTCCAGCCGCACGCTGGCTTCAAGGCGGGCGGTGACCATCATCAGCACGGCATCGCCAAGCGGATGGCCGAGCGAGTCGTTGATGTGCTTGAAGTGGTCGAGGTCGAGGAAGAGCAGGGCGCCGCGCATCTTGTGACGCTGCAGCAGGGCGATCTGCTGGGTCAGGCGGTCGGTCAGCAGTGCGCGGTTGGGCAGGTTGGTCAGCGGGTCGTGGTAGGCCAGGTGCTGGATCTGTGCCTGGGCGTCCTTGAGCGCGCTGATGTCCCGCGCAGTCAGGAGCAGGCAAGCCGTGCCGTCCAGGTCGATCTGCTCCACCGAGACTTCCACCACCTTCTGGCTGCCGTCGCGATGCTGGCCGAGCATTTCCAGGTGGTGCACGCGGCCATTGCGCCTGAGCTGTTCGAGCAGGTGATCACGCTCGTCGGGCTTGGCCCAGATGTTCATCTCGCTCGCGGTGCGCCCCAGCACTTCGTCGGCGCGGTATCCGGTCAGGCGGCTGAAACCTTCGTTGATCTCGATGTAGCGACCGGTGTCGCGCTCGGTGATGGTGATGGCGTCGGGGCTGGAGTGGAACGCCTTGGCGAACTTCTCCTGGCTGGCCTTGAGCGCCGCCTCGGCCTGCTGGCGCGCGGTGATGTCACGGAAGGTGGTGGTGATGCAGAGCTGGCGTTCGACGCGAATGAAACGGCTGGACACCACACAGGTCAGCAGGCGGCCGTCGCGGGTGTGGAAGCGTGCTTCGACGTTGTCCAACCCCTGGTCGCGCAGCAGTTCGCTGAATAGCCGTGAGCGCTGCTCGGGCTCGGCCCAGAACTGGAGCTGCGGGGCGCTTCTGCCGACGATCTCATCGGGCCGCCAGCCGAACACTTCGCTGAAACTCGGGTTGATTTCGATGAATACGCCGTCTCGGATGCGCGAAACGCAGATCGGGTCGGGGCTGGCCTGGAACAGGGTGACGAACTTCTCTTCCGAGGCCGCTAGGCGCTGTTCGCGGCGAACCCGTTCGCTGATGTCCATGAGGATGCCGGTCATGCGAACGGGGTGGCCGAGGTCGTCCCGGTAGAGCTTGGCGGTGCTTTCCAGGTAGTGCACTTCACCGTTGCTGAAGCGCGTGCGATAGGTCACCTGGTAGTCGTTGCTCCGTCCTTCCAGCAATTCCTGGTAGGCGCGGCGCATGGTCTGGCGGTCCTCTTCCGGCACGCAGACGAAGAACTCGCGGAATTCGCCTTCGAACGGCTCCCTGGCCAGTCCGTGGAGGGCCGAAGCGCGCGCGGAACCGTAGAGAATGCCGGTCGCGATGTGCCAGTCCCAGGTGCCGAGGTCTGCGGACTCAAGCGCCAGGTTGAGGCGCTCCTGGCTGTCCTTCAGGGCCTGCTCCTGGGCGCGTTGGCGCGTGACGTCGCGGGCCGTCAGCACCAGGCAGGTGCGGCCATCCAGCTCGATCTCCTCGCCGTAGAGAAGGCAAGTGGCGCGGCTGCCGTCGCGGTGACGCAGGCTCACTTCCAGTTCGTGGAGGTGGCCTTGGCGCTGCAGGGTGTCGAGCATCCGCTGGCGTTGCGCCGGATCCTCCCAGATGCCCAGTTCCAGGGAACTGTGGCCGATGGTTTCATCCTGGCTCCAGCCGAACTGGCGCTCGAAGCCGGCGTTCACCTCCATGAAACAGCCACTGGCACGGTCGGTGATCACCACCGCGTCGGGCGTGCTGCGGAAAGCCTTGGCGAACTTCTCCTCGCTGCTGCGCAGGGCGTTCTCGGCGCGCTTGCGTTCGGTGGTGTCGAGGAAGGTACTGATCGCGAACGGCTGATCTTCCAGTTCGATGTACTGGCTGGAAAGCACGCCGTCCAGAATGCCTCCGTTGCGCGTGCGCAGTTTCACTTCCTGGGAGATCGGCGCGCCACTGTTGCGGGCATTGCGCAGCAGCCACTCGCGCTGCTCGAGGTCTACCCAGATGCCCAGCTCCAGGGTGGTGCGGCCGATGGTTTCGGACACCGGCCAGCCCAGTACGTGCTCGAAGTGCTGGTTGGCCTCGACTATCAGGCTGTCGGTGAGGCGGACCAGCAGCACGACGTCCGGGCTCAGGTGGAACAGGCTGGAGTAACGCTGCCGGGAGTTGGCCAGGTCCTGGGCGCGCTGCTGTTGCTGGGTGACGTCGCGGATCACGCCGATCATGCGGCGTCGGCCGTCAGTCGTGGGCTGCAGGCTGCCGCTGATCTCCAGCCAATGCAGCGTGCCATCGGGCCAGCGGATGCGGTGCCGCATGGCGCGTTCGGATTGGCGGCCGTCGAGCACTTCGCGGAACAGACGCAGTACTTCGACGCGATCGTCCTCGGGGATCAGCTGGATGTAATTCACTGGGTGCCGCAGCGGACGGTGAGGGTCCAGGCCGAACAGGGCCTGGGCGCCGCGGGACCAGTTGACCTGGCCGGAATCGATGTCCCAGGACCAGGCCCCCAACCGGGCGCCGTTCAGCGCGGCCAGCAGGCTCGCGGCGTCTTGCCAGGATTGCTCGAAGGCGACGGGGTCGAGGGCAGGAACATGGGGAAGCGGAGGGTTCGGGTCACTGGCTTTGCGCATGCGCGCCCCTTTCCGTCGATAGGGCAGATATTCGGGCCGGTGAATGGCGGAAGGTTGCAGCTGCCTTCCCGGCCCTTTTCTTATGTGATGCGGCTCAACTTATCCTTTGCCCTCACAGATACGCAAGGTTGTCGCGCTGGGCGTCCAGCAGCGCCATGAAGGCTTTGGCGGCGTTGGACAGGGTGCGCTCGGTATGCAGGATGTAGCCGAGCTGGCGCGACAGCTGGATGTCCTGCAGGGGCAGGCGTACCACCGAGTCGTCGAGCATGGTGCGCGGCAGCACGCTCCAGGCGATACCGATGGAGACCATCATCTTGATGGTTTCCATGTAGTTGGTGCTCATGGCGATGTTCGGCATCAGGCCCTCGGCCTCGAACATCCGCCGGACGATGTGGTGGGTGAAGGTGTTGCCGCCCGGGAATACCGCCGGATGCCGCGCCACGTCGGGGAGGAAGATGGTCTTGTCGCGGGCCAGCGGGTGTTCCGGCGCGGCGACGAAGTCCAGCGGGTCGTTCCACACCGGCACCGCTTGCACCGGCAATGCCGTTTCTGGCGCCAGGGTGATCACGGCCAGCTCCACGCGGCCGTGGAGAATCTCCTCGTAGGCCACTTCCGAGTCGAGGAACTGGATGTCCAGCGCGACCTGGGGGTAGGCGCGGGTGAAGGCGCGCAGCAGGGGCGGCAGGCGATGCAGGCCAATGTGGTGGCTGGTGGCCAGGGTCAGGCGGCCGCTGATGTCGCCGGACAGGTTGCTCAGGGCGCGGCGGGTGTCGTCCAGCACATTGAGAATCTGATAGGCGCGCGGGAGCAGGGCGCGCCCGGCCTCGGTCAGGCTCACTTCGCGACCCAGGCGGTCGAACAGGCGCACACTGAGCTGCTGTTCCAGCGAGGCGATGCGCTTGCTCACGGCAGGCTGGGTCAGGTGCAGGCGTTCCCCGGCTTCGGAGAAGCTGCCGGTCTCGGCAATGGCGATGAAAGCATTGAGGCTGGCCAAATCCATATCTGGGCTCCATGGGTTGCGCCGCTAGGATCTGCATTCCTTAGTGGAATGCTTTAAATAAAAAATATGAATTTGAGTTATTGGATGCAAGCCCCTAGGATCGACCCCACAAGCAAAAGGGGCTTTTGACCCCTGCGCACAGAAACAAGCTGACGAGGACCTGACGATGGCCGGCAAGACGCTCTACGACAAGCTCTGGGATGCTCACGAGGTGAAGCGCCGCGACGATGGTTCGTCGCTGATCTACATCGACCGTCACATCCTTCACGAAGTGACCTCACCGCAGGCCTTCGAAGGGCTGCGCCTGGCCGGTCGCAAACCGTGGCGCATCGACGCCAACATCGCCACCCCGGACCACAACGTGCCGACCACCCGCGCCGAGCGCCAGGGCGGCCTCGAAGCGATCGCCGACGAAGTGTCGCGTATCCAGGTCAAGACCCTGGACGAGAACTGCGATGACTTCGGCATTCTCGAATTCAAGATGAACGACGTGCGTCAGGGCATCGTCCACGTGGTTGGCCCGGAGCAGGGCGCCACCCTGCCGGGCATGACCGTGGTCTGCGGCGACTCGCACACCTCCACCCACGGCGCCTTCGGTGCGCTGGCCCACGGCATCGGCACCTCCGAAGTCGAACACGTGCTGGCTACCCAGTGCCTGGTGGCGAAGAAGATGAAGAACATGCAAGTGCGCGTGGAGGGCAAGCTGCCCGCCGGCGTCACTGCGAAGGACATCGTGCTGGCCGTCATCGGCAGGATCGGCACCGCCGGTGGCAACGGCCACGCCCTGGAATTCGCCGGCAGCGCCATTCGTGACCTGTCCGTCGAAGGCCGTATGACGATCTGCAACATGTCCATCGAAGCTGGTGCCCGCGTGGGCCTGGTGGCGGTGGACGAAAAGACCATCGCTTACGTCGAAGGCCGTCCCTTCGCGCCGAAGGGCGCTGACTGGGACAAGGCCGTGGCTGCCTGGCGCAATCTGGTTTCCGATGCCGACGCGCACTTCGACACTGTGGTCGAGCTGCGTGCCGAAGACATCAAGCCGCAGGTGAGCTGGGGCACTTCGCCGGAGATGGTGCTGCCGGTCGACCAGCGTGTGCCGGACCCGGCTGCCGAGGCCGATCCGGTCAAGCGCGGTTCCATCGAACGCGCCCTGAAGTACATGGGCCTCGCCGCCAACCAGGCGATTACCGATATCCAGCTGGACCGCGTATTCATTGGTTCCTGCACCAACTCGCGCATTGAAGACCTGCGTGCCGCCGCCGAAGTCGCCAAGGGCCGCAAGGTCGCCGCCACCGTCAAGCAGGCACTGGTGGTGCCGGGCTCCGGCCTGGTCAAGCAACAGGCCGAACAGGAAGGCCTGGACAAGATCTTCCTCGAGGCGGGCTTCGAATGGCGCGAGCCGGGCTGCTCCATGTGCCTGGCAATGAACCCGGACCGCCTGGAGAGTGGCGAGCATTGCGCCTCCACCTCCAACCGCAACTTCGAGGGTCGTCAGGGCGCCGGTGGTCGTACCCACCTGGTCAGCCCGGCCATGGCCGCCGCTGCTGCGGTGATCGGTCGTTTTGTCGATGTTCGCGAGTTGCTCAAGTAAGGAAGGAGAGTCGAGATGAAAGCCTTTACCCAACACACCGGTCTCGTCGCTCCGCTGGATCGCGCCAACGTCGACACCGATCAGATCATCCCCAAGCAGTTCCTCAAGTCGATCAAGCGCACCGGCTTCGGTCCCAACCTGTTCGACGAATGGCGTTACCTGGATGTGGGCCAGCCCAACCAGGACAACTCCAAGCGTCCGGTGAACAAGGACTTCGTGCTGAACTTCCCGCGCTACCAGGGTGCCAGCGTGCTGCTCGCCCGCGAGAACTTCGGTTGCGGTTCCTCCCGTGAGCACGCCCCCTGGGCGCTGGAGGAGTACGGCTTCCGCGCCATCATCGCGCCGAGCTACGCCGACATCTTCTTCAACAACAGCTTCAAGAACGGCCTGCTGCCGATCATTCTGAAAGACGAAGAAGTCGACGAACTGTTCCAACAGTGCGAGGCCGCCGAGGGCTACCAGCTGACCGTCGACCTCGCCGCGCAGACCGTCACCCGTCCGGATGGCAAGCAGTACAGCTTCGAGGTGGACGCGTTCCGCAAGCACTGCCTGCTCAATGGCCTGGACGACATCGGCCTGACCCTGCAGGACGCTGAAGCGATCAAGACCTTCGAAGGCAAACACCGCCAGGAAAGCCCCTGGCTGTTCCGCGACGCCTGATATCAAGGAGAGCGACGTGAGCGACAAGGCCCATGAGCAAGTGGTCCAGCGCCAGTTCGGCGAGCAGGCCTCTGCCTACCTGAATAGCGCCGTGCATGCCCAGGGCACCGAGTTCGCCCTGCTGCAAGCCGAAGTAGCCGGGCGCGGTGACGCGCGCGTGCTGGACCTCGGTTGCGGCGCGGGCCATGTGGCCTTCCAGGTGGCACCGCTGGTCGGTGAAGTCGTCGCTTACGATCTCTCCGCGCAGATGCTCGACGTGGTGGCCAGTGCCGCTTCCCAGCGCGGTCTGCGCAACGTCGTCACCCAGCAGGGGATGGCCGAGGCGCTGCCGTTTGCCGACGCCAGCTTCGATTTCGTCTTCAGCCGCTATTCGGCGCATCACTGGAGCGACCTGGGCGTAGCCCTGCGCGAAGTTCGCCGCGTACTCAAACCGGGCGGCGTGGCTGCTTTCATCGACGTGGCTTCGCCTGGCCGTCCGTTACTGGATACCCACCTGCAAACCGTCGAAGTGCTGCGCGACACCAGCCACGTGCGTAACTACTCGCCCGCCGAGTGGCTACGCCAGGTTGCCGAGGCCGGTCTGCAGACGCGCAGTCACACGCGCCAGCGGCTGCGCCTGGAGTTCGCCTCCTGGGTAGAGCGCATGCGCACACCGGCGGTGTTCCGCGAGGCCATCCTGGCCTTGCAGGCATCCGTGGGTGATGAGGTTCGCGAGTATTTCGAAATTTCCGCGGACGGCTCCTTCAGCACCGATGTCCTGGTGCTCTGGGCCGAACGCTAGAACGCATTGCATGGCGCGGAGTGCGCCTAACGAGAGGAAAGCATGAGCAAGCAGATTCTGATTCTCCCCGGCGACGGTATCGGCCCGGAGATCATGGCCGAAGCGGTCAAGGTGCTGGAGCTGGCCAACGACAAGTTCCAGCTCGGTTTCGAACTGACTGAAGACGTCATCGGCGGTGCTGCCATCGACAAGCACGGCGTACCCCTGGCCGACGAAACCCTGGAGCGCGCACGCAAGGCCGATGCCGTACTGCTGGGCGCTGTAGGTGGTCCGAAATGGGACAAGATCGAGCGTGACATCCGTCCGGAGCGCGGTCTGCTGAAGATCCGTTCGCAACTGGGCCTGTTCGCCAACCTGCGCCCGGCCATCCTTTATCCGCAACTGGCCGAAGCCTCCAGCCTCAAGCCGGAAGTGGTCGCTGGCCTCAACATTCTGATCGTTCGCGAGCTGACCGGTGGTATCTACTTCGGCCAGCCCCGTGAGCAGCGTGTGCTGGAGAACGGCGAGCGCCAGGCGTACGACACCCTGCCGTACAGCGAGAGCGAGATCCGCCGCATTGCCCGCGTTGGTTTCGACATGGCCCGCGTGCGCGACAAGAAGCTGTGCTCGGTGGACAAGGCCAACGTGCTGGCCTCCAGCCAGCTGTGGCGCGAAGTGGTGGAAGAGGTGGCCAAGGATTATCCGGACGTCGAGCTCAGCCACATGTACGTCGACAACGCCGCCATGCAACTGGTGCGTGCGCCCAAGCAGTTCGACGTGATGGTCACCGACAACATGTTCGGCGACATCCTGTCGGATGAGGCTTCCATGCTCACCGGCTCCATCGGCATGCTGCCTTCTGCCTCGCTGGATTCGAACAACAAGGGTATGTACGAACCTTGCCACGGTTCTGCGCCGGACATCGCCGGCCAGGGCATTGCCAACCCGTTGGCGACCATACTCTCCGTATCGATGATGCTCCGCTACAGCTTCAACCAGACCGCTGCCGCCGACGCCATCGAGAAGGCCGTCAGCCTGGTGCTGGACCAGGGGCTGCGGACCGGCGATATCTACTCCGCCGGTGCGACCAAGGTCGGTACTCGCGAAATGGGCGATGCAGTGGTCGCGGCACTGCGTAATCTGTAATCTGTCGGGCCCGCTGGAATACCGGCGGCCCACTTTTCAAGAAAGGTGTAGTTGTCATGAAGCGTGTAGGTCTGATCGGTTGGCGCGGCATGGTGGGTTCCGTTCTCATGCAGCGAATGCTGGAAGAGCGGGATTTCGACCTGATCGAGCCGGTGTTCTTCACCACTTCCAATGTCGGTGGCCAGGGCCCTGCGGTCGGCAAGGACATTGCTCCGCTGAAGGATGCCTACAGCATCGACGAGCTGAAGAGCCTCGATGTGATCCTGACCTGCCAGGGCGGCGACTACACCAACGAGGTGTTCCCCAAGCTGCGCGAAGCCGGTTGGCAGGGCTACTGGATCGACGCCGCTTCCAGCCTGCGCATGCAGGATGACGCAGTGATCGTCCTCGATCCGGTAAACCGCAAGGTCATCGATCAGAAGCTGGACGCTGGTACCAAGAACTACATCGGTGGCAACTGCACCGTCAGCCTGATGCTGATGGCCCTGGGCGGCCTGTTCGAAGCTGGACTGGTGGAGTGGATGAGCGCCATGACCTACCAGGCGGCCTCCGGCGCCGGCGCTCAGAACATGCGCGAACTGATCAAGCAGATGGGCGCAACCCATGCTGCGGTCGCCGATGATCTGGCCAATCCGGCCAGTGCCATCCTCGACATCGACCGCAAGGTGGCTGAAGCCATGCGCGGCGAAGACTTCCCCACCGAAAACTTCGGCGTTCCCCTGGCTGGCAGCCTGATCCCGTGGATCGACAAGGAACTGCCCAACGGCCAG
This sequence comes from Pseudomonas sp. BN411, assembly GCF_029871235.1. Taxonomy (GTDB): domain Bacteria; phylum Pseudomonadota; class Gammaproteobacteria; order Pseudomonadales; family Pseudomonadaceae; genus Metapseudomonas. Next base: position 3,002 of record NZ_SSOM01000018.1, on the reverse strand, counting down.
AGCCGCGAAGAGTGGAAGGGCCAGGCCGAGACCAACAAGATCCTCGGTCGCATCAAGAGCCCGATCCCGGTGGACGGCATCTGCGTGCGCATCGGCGCCATGCGTTGCCACAGCCAGGCGCTGACCATCAAGCTGAACAAGGACGTGCCGATCGCCGACATCGAAGGCATGATCAGCCAGCACAACCCCTGGGTGAAACTGGTGCCCAACCAGCGCGAAATCAGCATGCGCGAACTGACCCCGACCGCCGTGACCGGTACCCTGACCGTTCCGGTTGGCCGCCTGCGCAAGCTCAACATGGGCTCGCAGTACCTGGGCGCCTTCACCGTTGGCGACCAGCTCCTCTGGGGCGCCGCCGAGCCGCTGCGCCGCATGCTGCGCATCCTGCTGGAGCGTTGATGGCAGGGAGGGTGTCGATGAGGCTCGTCGGCACCTTCTGACCCTCGATTGCCTGTGTGCGGGGTGGCGGTTAAAGTGCCGCTCCCCGCATCGCCAGAAGTTCTCCCCCATGAGCCAGTCCCTCGATATCGCCGTGATCGGCGCCACCGGCACCGTTGGCGAAACCCTCGTCCAGATCCTAGAAGAGCGGGAATTCCCGGTCGGCAACCTGCATCTGCTCGCCAGCGGCGAGTCCGCTGGGGCGTCCGTTCCCTTCAAGGGCCGTAACCTGCGGGTACGGGACGTGGCCGATTTCGATTTCTCCCAGGTCCATCTCGCCTTCTTTGCTGCCGGCGAGGCGGTTACCCGCGGTTTCGCTGCACGTGCGACAGCGGCCGGTTGCTCGCTGATCGACCTGTCCGGTGCTCTCGATCCGGCTGAAGCACCTGGTCTGGTCCCGGAAGCCAACCCTCAATCGCTCGACACGTTGACGGCGCCGTACCGGCTGACCAGTCCCAGCGCTTCGGCGGTCGCCCTGGCTTGCGTACTGGCGCCGCTCGGCGATCTGCTCAAGCCGCAACGACTCAGCGTGATGGCCAGCCTCGCGGTATCCAGTCGTGGTCGTGAAGGTGTCACCGAATTGGCCCGCCAGACTGCGGAGCTGCTCAACGCGCGACCACTGGAGCCGCGCTTCTTCGATCGACAGATCGCCTTCAATGTCCTGGCGCAGGCCGGTGAGCCGGATGCCGAGGGGCATATCGCCCTGGAACGGCGACTGGCTGGCGAGATCAAGCAGCTGCTTGGCTTGCCGGGCCTTCGTGTGTCCACCACCTGCGCCCTGGCCCCGGTCTTCTTCGGCGACAGCCTGGCGGTATCCGTCGTGGCTGAGCAGCCGGTGGACCTTGAGCGAGTACGTGAGCGGCTGGCGACGGCGCCGGGCGTCGAATTCGTGGAAGAGGAGGGCGATTATCCGACCGCTGTCGGCGACGCCGTGGGGCAGGATTCGGTATATGTAGGAAGGGTTCGGGGTGGGTTGGATGACCCCAGTGAACTCAATTTGTGGATTGCTTCAGATAATGCGAGAAAAGGCGCTGCGCTGAATGCCGTGCAGTCGGCCGAGTTGTTGATAAAACACTATCTGTCAAAGATACTTACCTGAAAATTTGTAGAAATATTCTAGCTTGACAATACTGGCTTGGCCTTATCGTTGATGGGGAGCCGCCGTTTCGGCGCGCGCAGGCAGCGACTTAAGACCCTCATCTCGCGCAGCGAGAAAAAAGATAAAACAAGGGAATCACTCTATGGTTCGGGTTCGCAAACTTGTGCTGGCAATCGCGGCTGCAACCGCGCTGACTTCGGGTGTTGCCAACGCCCTCGGGCTCGGGGAAGTCACCCTGCGCTCGTCCTTGAACCAGCCCCTGGATGCGGAGATCGAACTGCTCGAAGTGCGTGACCTGGCGTCGGCCGAGGTCAAGCCGAACCTGGCGTCGGCCGAGGATTTCTCCAAGGCTGGCGTGGATCGTCAGTACTTCCTGCAGGACCTCAAGTTCACACCCGTCCTCAAGCCCAATGGCCGCAGTGTCATTCGAGTGACCTCCAGCAAGCCGGTCCGTGAACCCTATCTGAATTTCCTGGTCGAGGTGCTCTGGCCCAACGGCCGTCTGCTGCGTGAGTACACGCTGCTCCTCGATCCACCGCTCTATTCGCCTCAGGCCGCAGCCGCCGCAGCGCCGAAGATTCCGGTCGCCGCACCTGCTCCGGCGCCGCGTCCCGCGGTAGCTCCGGCTCCTGCCCCGGTCCGCACCGCTCCTGCAGCTCCTGTCGCCGCCGCACCGCGTCCGAGTGCCCCGGCTGCAGCGCCGGCCGCCGCGCCCAAGGCGCCGACCGATGAATACCGCACTACTTCTCGCGACACCCTCTGGGAGATCGCCGACCGTACCCGTGCCAGTGGTTCGGTGCACCAGGCGATGCTGGCTATCCAGGACCTGAACCCGGATGCCTTCGTCGACGGCAATATCAATCGACTGAAGAGCGGCCAGGTCCTGCGCCTGCCTGATGAAAAGCAGATCGCCAGCCGTTCCCAGGCCGAGGCCATCGCCCAGGTCCAGGCACAGAACACCGCGTGGCGTGAAGGCCGCAGCCTGGCGGGGGAGGGCAAGCGCCAGCTCGACGCCACCAAGCGCACCAGTGCCGGCGACGCCCCCGAGAAGGTTGAAACCGAGGACAATCTGCGACTGGTATCCGCCGCCAGCGGCAAGGCTTCCAGTGGCAGCGACAAGGGCGCCAACGGCGAAAGCAAGGCGCTCAGCGACAAATTGGCCGTGACCCAGGAAAGCCTGGACTCGACTCGTCGCGAGAATGACGAACTGAAGAGTCGGATGACCGACCTGCAGAGCCAGATGGACAAGCTGCAGCGTCTGATCCAGCTCAAGGACAGCCAGCTCGCCAAGCTGCAGGCCGACATGGCCGGTCAGGGCAAGCAGGCTCCTGCTGCTCCGGCAACTCCGGCAACTCCGGCTGCTACTCCTGCTGCCGCTGCTCCGGCCAAGCCGGCAGAGGCCTCGGCACAACCCGCGCCGGCCGCACCTGTAGCACCGGCAACTGCAGCTGCGCCCGCTCCGTCC
>NZ_SSOM01000017.1 GCF_029871235.1 Pseudomonas sp. BN411 | reverse complement strand
GTGACGTACATCTGGGCCGGCGGGCGCTGGATCTACTTGGCCGCGGTCATGGACCTGTATGCGCGGCGGATTGTGGGTTGGGCAATGTCCGATCGTCCGGACTCGCAGCTCACCGGACGTGCTTTGCGCGTGGCCTATGAGGCTCGCGGTTGCCCCGGCGGAGTGCTGTTTCACTCCGACCAGGGCAGCCACTACAGCAGTCAGGAGTTTCGACAATTGCTCTGGCGGCATCGAATCCGCCAGAGCATGAGTCGTCGCGGCAATTGCTGGGACAACGCCCCGATGGAGCGTTTCTTCCGGAGCCTCAAATCCGAATGGATACCGGCTTCGGGTTACGCCAGCCAAGCCGAAGCAGAGGCTGACGTACTGCGCTACCTGACCGACTACTACAACCACCGACGGCCGCACAGCTACAACAGTTACCAGACACCGGTACAGCGCGAAGCGCTGGCCGGATAGACCTAAACCGGTGTCCAGTTTTACTTGACCACTTCACTACGCCGCCACCTCCACCGCATCCATCTCCACCAGTACCTCGATCAGCGCCCGCGCCGCCGGCGACAGGCGATAGCCCGTGCGGGTGACGATGCCGCAGTGCGCGGCCAGGCTGTCCATCCGCTCGGGCAGGTTGCGCCAGTGCAGCAGGGCCAGTTCGCCGCGCTCCAGCAGCGGGGCAATGGTTTCCTGCTGGGCGATGCCGATGGCATCGGTCTGGCGCACCACCTGCACCAGGGTGGGCACGTGGTCGCATTCCAGGCTGAGCTGGAAATCCGCCATCCCGCTGTAGCTCGCCAGCAGCTTGCGAATACCCGCTGGCAGGCGCGTGGCCGCCAGCGGGTAGTCGAACATGTCGTTGGTGGAGAGGCTCTCCTTGGCCAGCAGTGGGTGTCCCTGGCGGCAGAAGAAACGCCCGTAACGTGGCGTGAGCGGACGGGTCTGGAAGTTGGGGTCAGCTTCGAACTGGCGTACGTCGGCGATGAAGAACTCGATTTCCTCGCGGGCCAGGCGCCGCCCCAGGACCTCCCAGTTGTTCACTTCGAAATGGGTGTGGATGCGCGGGTAGAGGCGCATGAAGCTGGCCAGTGCATCCGGCACCAGCTTGGTGGCCGGTGCCGGTCCCGCGCCGAAATGCAGCTCGCCGGCATCCAGCTTGGTCATCTGGTCGATTTCGCGCACCAGATTGCTGGCCCCCTGCACCAGGCGCAGGGCGTGTTGCAGCACCACCTGGCCCTCGGGCGTTGGGCGCAGGTCCTTGCTGCCTCGGTCCACCAGTTGGCAGCCGAAGTCCTGTTCCAGGCCCTGGATGCTGCGGCTGAAGGCCGGTTGGGTGATGCCCATGGCGTCAGCCGCGCGAACAAAACTGCGGTGTTCGATCAGGGCGATGAAGTAGCGGAGCTGGCGCAGATCCATGGTGCTTTTCCGGCATCGAAAATATAGGGCGAAGGCATTTGTCGCGGCATTGGCTGGGGTTTTAAATGCAGGCTCTTATTCCGTCAAATGCGTATTCGATAATTTATTAGACGTATATCGAATAAGTATATGGCCCTTCTCCGCTGACACGAGGACCGCACCATGAGCAATGCCGCACTGGCCCAATCTCGGGCCGTTGAACTCGATATCCATCCCGTCGCCGGCCGCATCGGCGCCGAAATCCGGGGCGTCACCCTGTCGCCCACCCTGGACGCCGCCACCCTCGAAGCCATCCAGGCGGCGCTGGTGCAATACAAGGTGATCTTCTTCCGCGGCCAGACCCAGCTCGACGACCAGGGCCAGGAAGCCTTTGCCAAACTGCTCGGCGAGCCAGTGGCCCATCCCACGGTACCGGTGCGCGAGGGCACCCATTACCTGCTGCAACTGGATGGTGCCGAGGGCCAGCGCGCCAACTCCTGGCACACCGACGTCACCTTCGTCGACGCCTATCCCAAGGCTTCCATCCTGCGCAGCGTGGTGGCGCCGGAGGCCGGTGGCGATACCGTCTGGGCCAACACCGCCACCGCCTACCAGGACCTGCCCGCCCCCCTGCGCGAGCTGGCCGACAAGCTCTGGGCGGTTCACAGCAACGAGTACGACTACGCCGCCGTGCGGCCGCACGTTAGCGCCGAGAAGCTGGAGCAGTACCGCAAGGTGTTCACCTCCACCGTCTATGAGACCGAGCATCCGGTGGTGCGGGTGCATCCGGTAAGCGGCGAGCGCACGCTGCTGCTGGGGCACTTCGTCAAGCGCATCAAGGGCTTCTCCCAGCCCGACTCGGCGCACCTGTTCACCGTACTGCAGAGCCACGTCACACGCCTGGAGAACACCGTGCGCTGGCGCTGGCAGGCCGGCGACGTGGCCATCTGGGACAACCGGGCGACCCAGCACTACGCCGTCGACGACTACGACACCCAACCGCGCATCGTCCGCCGCGTGACCCTGGCCGGTGATGTGCCGGTGAGCATCGACGGCCAGCGCAGCCAGACCCTTCGCAAGAGCTGATTGTTCAAGCCAAAAGCCCCCACCGGAGCGATCCGCTGGGGGCTTTTGCGTTTGTAGGGTGCGCCGCGCGCACCGAAAGCCTTGCGGCTACCGCACTGACGGGTTTGGCTGATTTGTGGCATCCGACACCGCGCAATGTTGGGCCTCGCTGCGCTCGGACCAACCTACGGTGCCACTTCTCGGTCTCTGCGCTGGCGGTGAGGCTGTGCGCTACGTGTAGGTTGGTCTGAGCTACGCGAAGCCCAACGAAGGCATCCGACACTGCGCGATGTTGGGCGTCGCTGCGCTCGGACCAACCTAGGGGGCCTCCGATGCCTGTCGGGCATATTTTCGATGTCCTTAAGGCATGCGCGGAAAAATATTTCTTAAATTCAATTACTTACGAATCATATATTTCTAAAAGTAATTACAAAATCATTAAAAATTACTTTATGAGATAAGCCTGCCACCCCAATCATCCCTCCATGGCCGACCGCTCTAGCTCGGCCATCTCGCCGGCCTTGAGCCGGCTGTCAATTCAACAAGCCCGGTGGCACAGGCCGGGTCTTTTTATCCCCAGGAGTCTTGCCCATGGGCAATGTCCTCGAAGCCGACAGCGGCCGTGAATTGCACTGGCAGGACGTTCGCCGCCCAGGCGAGGTCCGCGACCTCGGCGTGCCGGTACGCCAGGCGCTGGACCGCACGGTCTTCCGCAGCCCCGGCGACAGCCGCGTGCTCAGCCGCCGCGAGGCCTGGCTGCTGGGCGCCTTCGCCCTGGTCCTGCATGGCGCCGTGCTGCACTGGCTGAGCCAGAAACCCACGCCGCCGCTGCCGGAAGTACCGCCGCAGATTCCGCCCATGACCATCGAGTTCACCGCCCCGGCCCCGCCCGTGGTGGAACCGCCACCGCCCGAGCCGCCGCCGCCCGTGATCGAGCCGCCGCCCCCGGTGGTGGAGGAGCTGGCCGTGAAGCCGCCGCCCAAGCCGGTGCCCAAACCC
>NZ_SSOM01000016.1 GCF_029871235.1 Pseudomonas sp. BN411 | reverse complement strand
GACGTCGACCGCGCCGTGCAGGCCGCGCGCCAGGCCTTCGACGATTCCGCCTGGAGCCGTATGCGTCCGCGCGAACGGCAGAACCTGCTGTGGCGCCTGGCCGACCTGATGGAACGCGACGCCCAGGAACTGGCCGAGCTGGAGTGCCTGAACAACGGCAAGAGCGCCGCCGTGGCCCAGGTCATGGACGTGCAGCTGGCCATCGACTTCCTCCGCTACATGGCCGGCTGGGCCACCAAGATCGAAGGCAGCACGGTCGACGCCTCCCTGCCGCTGATGCCCCACGACCAGTTCCACGGCTACATCCGCCGCGAAGCCGTCGGCGTGGTCGGCGCCATCGTCGCCTGGAACTTCCCCCTGCTGCTGGCCTGCTGGAAGCTCGGCCCGGCGCTCGCCACCGGCTGCACCGTGGTGCTGAAACCCGCCGACGAAACCCCGCTGACCGCCCTCAAGCTGGCCGAACTGGTGCTGGAAGCCGGCTACCCGGCCGGGGTGTTCAACGTCATCACCGGTACCGGCCTGAATGCCGGCGTCGCCCTCACCCGCCACCCGGGCGTCGATAAGCTGACCTTCACCGGCTCCACCGAAGTCGGCAAGCAGATCGGCAAGGCGGCCATGGACAACATGACCCGCGTGACCCTGGAACTCGGCGGCAAGTCGCCGACCATCGTCCTGCCCGACGCCAACCTCGCCGAAGCCGCTGCCGGCGCCGCCACCGCGATCTTCTTCAACCAGGGCCAGGTCTGCTGCGCCGGCTCGCGCCTGTACGTGCACCGCAAGCACTTCGACAACGTGATCGCCGACATCGCCGGCATCGCCAACGGCATGAAGCTCGGCAACGGCCTCGACCCGAGCGTGCAGATGGGCCCGCTGATCTCCGCCAAGCAGCAGGACCGCGTCACCGGTTACATCAACCTCGGCCGCGAACTGGGCGCCACCATCGCCTGCGGCGGCGACGGCTTCGGCCCCGGCTACTTCGTCAAGCCGACGGTGATCGTCGACGTCGACCAGCAGCACCGCCTGGTGCAGGAAGAAATCTTCGGCCCGGTGCTGGTGGCGATGCCCTTCGACGACATCGATGAAGTCATCCGCATGGCCAACGACAACCCCTATGGCCTCGGCGCCAGCATCTGGTCCAACGACCTGTCGGCGGTGCATCGGATGATTCCGCGCATCAAGTCCGGCTCGGTCTGGGTCAACTGCCACAGCGCCCTCGACCCGGCCCTGCCCTTCGGCGGCTACAAGCTCTCCGGCGTCGGCCGCGAAATGGGCGCGGCCGCCATCGAGCACTACACCGAGCTGAAGTCGGTGCTGATCAAGCTCTGAGTGCCCGGACGACCTTCGTTCTGATGGGTATCGTGCCTCCACCCATCCTACAAAAGCCCGACCGTAGCGCGATCGTAGGATGGGTGGAGCTTGCGATACCCATCACCCCCTTACCCCCCAGAAAACCCACAACAAGAAGGAAACAGCCATGCCGAAATATGTGATCGAACGTGAGATTCCCGGCGCAGGAAAGCTCTCGACCAACGAGCTGCAGGCGATCTCGCAGAAGTCTTGCGCCGTGCTCAGCGCCATGGGGCCCCGCATCCAGTGGCTTCACAGCTACGTGACGGACGACAAGGTCTATTGCCTATACCTGGCAGACAACGAACAACTGGTTCGTGAACATGCGGAACAGGGAGGCTTCCCGGTCAATCGCATTTCAGAAGTGCACGGCCTCATCGACCCGAGCACCGCCGGTTGATACACGCGGGGCAAGGCCACGCCAGCACGGGCGTGACCTTGCCCCGTGGTCCTATTCCTTCTCCATCGCCTTCAGCTTGCGATAGAGGGTGGCGCGGCCGATACCCAGCGAACGCGCCGCCGCCGAGAGATTGCCCTGGCAGGCCTCGATGGCTGCGCGGATGGCACGCTGCTCGGATGCCTGAAGCGTACCGCCGACCTCCGCCTGATCGCGCTCCACCGCCGGCTCCGCCATGACCCGCGCCGGGACACCCTGCAGCACTTCATCGGGCAGGTGCTGCAGACCGATCCGCCCATCGTCCTCCGCCAGTGCCGCCGCCAGCCGAAGTGTCTGGTGGAGCTGCCGGATGTTCCCCGGCCAGCGGTACGCCAACAGGGCCTGCAACGCGGCGGGTTCCAGCGTCAGTGGCGCATGGGCCGTTGTCTCGCTCTGCAACAGCCGCTGGATCAAACGCTCCAGGTCGCTCCGCTCGCGCAATGCCGGCAGGGTCACCCGCAGGCCATTGATCCGGTAGTAGAGGTCCTCGCGAAAACCCTGTTCCTGGGAAAGCTGCAGCAGGTCGCGGTGAGTGGCACAGACCAGGGCGCAATCCACCTTGATCACGGCGGTACTGCCCAGGCGGCTGAGGCTGCGCTCCTGCAGCACACGCAAGAGGCGGCCCTGCAGCTCCAGGGGCATGTCACCGATTTCGTCGAGGAACAGGGTGCCCTGATGGGCCTGCTCGATCTTCCCTGCCGCCCCGCCTTTACGGCTGCCGGTGAAGGCGCCTTCGACATGGCCGAAGAGTTCCGACTCGATCAGGCTCGCCGGGATCGAAGAACAGTTGATCGCCACAAAAGGTCCGCCCGAGCGGGCGCTGCCTTCATGCAGCAGGCGCGCGAACACTTCCTTGCCGGTACCGGTCTCGCCATTGATCAGCACCGGGATGTCGCGAGCGAAAGCCTTGCGGGCGCGCTCCAGCGCAGAGTTCACAGCCTGGTCCTCGATGCAGGGCCCCTGCGGCGCGAGAGGACGGCGCTCGGCTGTGGTGAACGGACGCGGCTGCGCCGGCTGCTGCCCGGCCTTCTTGTCGGGAGCGGTGGTGAGGCAGGCGTGCAGTTGGCTGCCCCATTGAGTCTGAATGCGGAACGGCACGCTGAGATCGTAGCGGCGGTAGCACACGGCATGGGTGAAAGGCATGTCGAACAACTCGCTGAATTCCATGCCCGGCTTCAACCCCGGCGACGAGAAGATCTGCGTGGCGATGCGATTGGCCCCTTGCAGCCTTCCCGTCCCATCGAACGCCAGCAGCCCTTCCATTGGCGTGCCGAGAATGTCCAGGCGGAAATGCAGGTGGACCAGCAGGACATTCCCCAGCTCCATGAACATCCGCCGCTCGATCGCGCGCGCCGCGATGACCAGGGACTCCAGGCAGTAGAGGGAAGTGGCCGGCCCTTTGCGGCTGGCATCCAGCACACCGACGATTCCGCCATCGAGGCCGAAGATCGGCGTGGCCATGCAGGTGAAGGCATGGGCTTCTTCCAGATAGTGATCGGCGCCGGCCACGATGACGGTTTCCCTTTCTTCCAGGGCGCAGCTCGGTCCGGTGGTCCCCACCAGTGTTTCGAGGAACTGCGCACCGGGCCGGAATACCTGGTTGAGCTCCTGGCTGGCGCTGTTGCACTTGCCGATGGAGCTGAGCACCACACCTTCCATGTCGATGCAGGCGAGTACCCAATCCTTCGGTGCGAGCGCTCCGTGCAACTGCTCCATTTCGGGCGACGCGGCACGCAGCAACAGCCCGCCGTGATCCTGGATGTCCTTCGGACGGACCACCACCGGAGCGTCGAACAACACCCGGTCGCGAGGCGAGATTCCGTACTGCTGGGAGCGCGCCCACGAGCGCGCAATCAACTGCGATCCGAAGGCCTGCCTGCGGTCCTCGAGGGACGCAAGAACGTTCGTACCTTCCTTGGCAGGAATGGGGTCATCCGGCTTGTTCATGGCTCATGCCTCGAAACGGTTGTATCAGTCCGGTACAGGCGTGCCTCTTTTTATCTGGCTCAGAGTGAGACAGCGAGACGATGCAACTTTCCGGAATGGCTCAACCATTAATTCTATTGTTATCCAAGCCATTGATTTTCAAGCACTAAATAGAACTGAAAACTACCTGGCACAGGTCGTGCTGAACAACTTGTGCGTCTCTGGTTCTTCCCTGAAGTAAAGGCCAGGACACAGCAATTGATAATAAACAAAAACAATAAAAGGTGATGTCATGACGAAGAGCGGTAAAGCTCGTCTCGCCTGTTCCAGCAGCACGCACAAGACGGCTCTTTCCAGGGCCCTGACCCTGGCCACCACCCTCGGCCTCGCAGCCGGTTTCACCTCTGTCGCCCATGCGCTCGATGTGGACGCTGGCGACTACACGGCACTCCCCGAAGGCACCAACCTCGGCCTGCTGTACTACCAGCACGCCGAACGCAATGCGCTGTACGCAAACGGCCACAAGGCCCCCATCGACGCCGGCCTGGATTCGGACGTGGGCATCCTCCGGGGTGTGCACTTCATGAAGCTCGGCGACTACATCATCGATCCGCAATTTCTCCTGCCCTTTGGCAATGTCCGTGCCAAGGACGACCTCAAGGGCCTGGGCAGCGACAGCGGCACCGGCGACCTGATCCTCGCGTCCACCCTCTGGCTGGTGAACGATCCGGCCAATCGCCGCTACTTCGGTATCACGCCCTTCCTCTTTGCGCCGACCGGCAGCTACGACAACGACCAGCCGATCAACCTCGGTGAAAACCGCTGGAAGTTCACCCTCCAGGCCGGCTACATCACTGGCCTGACCGACAAGCTCACCCTCGACCTGGTGGGCGACGTGACCTTCTTCGGCGACAACGACGACTACGGTCCGGACAGCGTGACGCGCAAGCAGTCGGAGCTTTATCAGGGCCAGGCTTTCCTGCGCTACAACTTCACTCAGAGCTTCGATATCCGTGCCGGCATATCCAGGACCTGGGGCGGGGAAAACGAAGTCGACGGCATCGACCTGAACGACGAACCCGATACCAGCAAATACAACGTCGGTGCGTCCTACTTCATCACGCCCACCACGCAGGTGTTGGCGACCTACGGGCAGGACCTGTCCGTCGAGAACGGATTCGAAGAAGACAACCGCATCAACCTGCGCCTGCTGCAGGTGTTCTGACCTTGCGCCAGCCGACCGCCTGATTCACGTCGGATGACCAACACACTCCGCCCATAACAAACAAACCAAGGAGTCCTGCGTAAATGCCCAAGACGCAGCCCATGTACCGAAACCGCACTCGCCTCGCCGCCGCCCTGCTCGTCGCCCTGCTGGGCCCGGTTGCCTACGCGGCACCCGTCGACCAGGCCACCATCGTCGCCAGCGAGAAAGATGGCAATGAATGGCTCAGCCATGGCCGTACCTATGACGAACAGCGTTTCAGCCCGCTGAAGCAGATCACTGCCGATAATGTCGGCAAGCTCGGCCTCTCCTGGTACATCGACCTCGATAACCACCGTGGCCTGGAAGCGACCCCACTGTTTTCCGATGGCGTGCTCTACGCCTCGCTGTCCTGGAGCCGCGCCATTGCCGTCGACGTCGCCACTGGCAAAGTGCTCTGGACCTTCGATCCGCAGATCGACCGCGGCAAGGCGCGCGACGCCTGCTGCGATGCGGTCAACCGCGGCGTTGCGCTGTGGAATGGCAAGGTCTACATCGGCACCCTCGATGGCCGCCTCGTCGCCCTCGACGCCAAGACCGGCCGGGAGGTCTGGAGCCAGCAGACCACCGACAACAGCAAGCCCTACACCATTACCGGCGCCCCGCGTGTGGTGAAGGGCAAGGTCATCATCGGCAACGGTGGCGCGGAGTACGGCGTGCGCGGTTACTTCGCCGCCTATGACGCCGAGACCGGCAAGATGGCCTGGCGCTTCTACACCGTGCCCGGCGACCCGGCCAAACCCTACGAGCATCCGGAGCTGGCCGAGGCGGCCAAGACCTGGAAAGGCGACCAATACTGGAAGGGCGGCGGCGGTGGCACCGTCTGGGACGGCATGGCCTATGACCCCGACCTGGAGCTGCTCTACATCGGTACGGGCAACGGCTCGCCGTGGAACCGCGAGCTGCGCAGCCCCGGCGGCGGCGACAACCTCTACCTGTCGTCGATCCTCGCGGTGAACCCGGATACCGGCAAACTGGCCTGGCACTACCAGACCACCCCGGGCGAAACCTGGGACTTCACCGCGACCCAGCAGCTCACCCTGGCGACCCTCGAACTCGACGGCAAGCCACGCAAGGTGATCATGCAGGCGCCGAAGAACGGCTTCTTCTATGTGCTCGACCGTGAGACCGGCAAGCTCCTGTCCGCCGAGAAGTTTGGCAAGGTGACCTGGGCCGAACGCGTCGACCTGGCCACCGGCCGTCCGGTGGAGGCTCCGGGCGTGCGCTACGAGAAGGAGCCCGTGGTGATGTGGCCGAGCCCCTTCGGCGCCCACAGCTGGCACTCGATGTCCTACAACCCGCAGACCGGGCTGGTGTACATCCCCTACCAGGAAATCCCCGGCGTCTACCGTAACGAGGGCAAGGACTTCGTCCGCCGCAAGGGCTTCAACACCGGCGCCGGCTTCTCCGATGCCACCGAAATCCCGCGCGAGGCGGTATCCGGCGCGCTGCTCGCCTGGGACCCGGTCAAGCAGAAAGAAGCCTGGCGCGTGCCCTACCCGCACTACTGGAACGGCGGCACCCTGAGCACGGCGGGCAACCTGGTGTTCCAGGGCACCGCAGCCGGCAACCTGGTGGCCTACTCGGCCGACAAGGGTGAGAAGCTCTGGTCGTTCGCCGCGCAGACCGGCATCGTCGCCGCGCCCATGACCTACAACTACAAGGGTGAGCAGTACGTAGCGATCATGGCCGGCTGGGGTGGCGTCGCGCCGCTGATCGGTGGCGATGCAGCCAAGGCACCGGGCGTCGGCAACGTCAGCCGCCTGCTGGTGTTCAAGCTCGACGGCAAGGCCAGCCTGCCGCCGCTGCCGGATAAAAAAGTCGCCGCCCTCGCCCGCATTCCGCAGCCGGCCCATGCCAGCGAAGCCGACCTGAAGGCCGGCCAGCAGCTCTACGGCAGCTACTGCTCCGTGTGCCATGGCGTTGGAGCGATGAGCGGCGGCCTGGTGCCCGACCTGCGCAAATCCGACGAGTCGCGCCGCAGCCTGTTCCAGCAGATCGTCCGCGAAGGCGTGCTGCGTCCCCTGGGCATGCCTTCCTTTGGGGACACTCTGACGGCGGACGAGGTCGAAAAGATCAAGGCCTATGTCATGAGCCGCGAGTACGCTGACTACGTGAAGGAACAGCAGTCCACTGCCGCGAAAGACAAACCGTGATCCTGTCAGGAGCGAATGAAGGTTCATTCGCTTCACCCCGAGTAACAACAACAGAGAGGACGTGCCCCATGTGGACCAAACCCAGCTACACCGACCTGCGTATCGGTTTTGAAGTCACCCTGTATTTCGCCAACCGCTGATACTCCACGCGGCGCTGCGTTGGCCTCCACTGGCGCAGCGTCCTTTGCTTGGCCCCGGTTCGCCGGGGTCCTTTTTCCTGCAGCACTACGAGGCAGGTTGAATTCATATGCACATCCAGATTCTTGGCTCCGCCGCCGGCGGTGGTTTCCCCCAGTGGAACTGCAATTGCCGCAACTGCCGAGGCGTGCGTAGCGGCAAGCTCCGCGCCCAGCCGCGCACCCAATCCTCCATCGCCCTCAGCGCCAACGGCGTCGACTGGGTGCTGTGCAACGCCTCGCCGGACATCCGCGCCCAGCTCGAGGCCTTTCCGCCGCTGCAGCCGGCTCGCCACGTGCGTGACACCGGGATCCAGGCGATCATCCTGCTGGACAGCCAGATCGACCACGTTACCGGCCTGCTCAGCCTGCGCGAGGGCTGCCCGCACCCAGTCTGGTGCACCGACATGGTCCACCAGGACCTGTCC
>NZ_SSOM01000015.1 GCF_029871235.1 Pseudomonas sp. BN411 | reverse complement strand
CCTCGTTGGGCTTCGCTGCGCTCTGCCCAACCTACAAAAGCCCCTCTCCCTGGCACTTCCCTGTGGGGGCGAATTCATTCGCCAAGGGCGGCGCAGCGGCCCCGTAGGTTGGTCCGAGCCTGCGAGGCCCAACGCGGCCGGTCACAGGCGCCGCAACGTTGGGTTTCGCTGCGCTCTACACCAACCTACGCAAGCTGTGGAGCGATCGTAGGGTGGGCTTCAGCCCACCACCGTCCTTACAGCAGCGTCAGGGTGTAGCTGAGGATCAGGCGGTTCTCGTCCTGGTCGCGGGCGGCGTCGCTGCGCAGGGCGGCATTCCGCCAGGACAGGCCGAGACCCTTCAGCGGGCCGTCCTGCAGCACGTAGTCGAGACGGAAGTCGCGCTCCCACTCGCCCTGGTCGCTGCCCTGGGTCTCGATGTTGCTGCCCTTCAGGTAGGTGCCCACCGCCTTCAGCCCCGGCACGCCGAGCTTGGCGAAGTCGTAGGCGTATTCGGCCACCCAGGTGCGCTCGCCGGCGCTGAGGAACTTGCCGATCTGGCGGTCGGTGATCAGGTAGGCGGTGGCGCCGTCGCCCTGGTTGAGGAAGGGGAAGGCGCTGTCGCCGGACACCTGCTGGTAGCCCAGGCTGGCCGCGTGGCCGCCGAGGGTGTAGGTGAACAGGGCGCTCCAGGTGCGGTTGTCCACCTCGTAGCGGTCCGGGTCGTTGGTCGCCCAGTTGCCCGCACTGCGGAAGCCTTCGCGGCGGCCGGCGGCGCTGGCGTTCTTGCCGTCGGAATCGCTGTAGAAGTAGCGCAGGTCGGACTTCAGCGCGCCCACCGGCAGCGCCCAGTTGTGGGTCAGGCCGACGAAGTGCTGCTGATAGAAGTCTTCCAGGTTGCCGTAGTAGTACTGCGCGACCAGGTTGTCGCTGACCTTGTAGTCGCCACCGGCGAAGTAGAACTTGTTGACGAACTGGCCGGTGCGGGCGTTGTTGGCGCCGGCGATCGACAGGCCGCGGGCGTCGCTGGAGTTACGCCCCTTGGCGTGTTCCAGCTGGCCGCCGATCAGGGTCAGGCCGGCGATCTCGCTGGAGGTCACCTGGCCGCCCTCGAAGGTCTGCGGCAGCAGGCGGCCGTCGTTGTAGGTCACCACCGGCAGCTTCGGCAGCAGGGTGCCGAGGCGCGCTTCGGTCTTGGAGAAGCGCACCTTGCCGGTCACGCCCAGGCTGCCGAAATCGTCCTTGGCGCGGCCGTCGTTGTCGGTGGGGAACACGGTGCCGCCGTAGTTGGCGCTGGTCGGGTTGTAGTGGCGGCCCTTGCCGGAATCCAGCTTCACGCCCAACAGGCCGAGGGCATCGACGCCCACGCCGACGGTGCCTTCGGTGTAGCCGGAGGCGTAGTTGAACAGGAAGCCCTGGCCCCACTCTTCCTGCTTGGACGGCGCGGCGGTGCCTTCGCGGTTGTCCGAGTTGATGTAGAAGTTGCGCAGGGTCAGGCTGGCCTTGCTGTCTTCGATGAAACCGCCGGCGGCGGCCTGCTGGGCCAGCACGCCGAGGGCGACGGACAGGGCGAGGGACGACTTGTTCATGCTCGATGCTCCATTGCGATCTTGTAAGGGTGTTGGGGTGCCCGGAGCAGGAGCTGACGCGACGCGCCGCTGCGTGACCTTCGAAGCCACTGTCTTTTTCACAGGCTCCGGTGCAAATGCGATGCGGCGGTCCGCTTTCGGCAGGCCGCCACTCTATGGCGGGATCGCTAATTTCCAAAAAGAATTATTTTTTAGATACAAATACCTTTTTGGAATAATAAAAGTTACGGAATCGGCCCAGACGACTCTCTAAGCTAATTCCAAGAAAGTATTTGAGAGCATTTTTTTAGATCGTTAACGTTGCCAAACCGGAACACCGGACGACCTGATCCCCATCCAGCGTCCTTGTTCCGGCCTCGTTGATTGCCGGACGACAACGCAATCAGCGAGGTCCCCATGTCTCATTCGCTTTCCTTCAGTCGCCGAACCCTGCTTGCGCTGACCCTGGCCGCCGGCCTGGTCGGCGCCTTGCCTGTCGATGCCGCCACCCAGTTGCGGATCGGCTACCAGAAGTCATCCACCCTGATCACGCTGCTCAAGGCCCAGGGCACGCTGGAGCGTGAATTGGGCAAGCAGGACATCCGCATCAGTTGGCACGAGTTCGCCAGCGGCCAACCCCTGCTGGAAGCGCTGAACGTCGGCAATGTCGACCTCTCCGCCGACGTCGCCGATACCGTGCCGGTGTTCGCCCAGGCTGCCGGCGCCCAACTCACCTACTTCGCCCTGGAAGCTCCCTCACCCGCCGCCCAGGCCATCGTCGTGCACCAGGACTCGCAGCTGAAGAGCCCGGCCGACCTCAAGGGCCGCACAGTTGCCGTCACCAAGGCGGCCGGCAGCCATTACCTGCTGATCGCCGCCCTGGCCAAGGCCGGCCTGAAGTTCTCCGACATCAAGCCGGCGTACCTGACCCCGGCCGACGGTCGTGCGGCTTTCGAGAACCACAAGGTGGATGCATGGGTGACCTGGGAACCCTTCCTCAGCACCGCCCGCAGCCAACTGGCCACTCGTACCCTGGCCGATGGCGCCGCCCTGGCCCGCTACCAGCGCTACTACCTGACCAGCACCCGCTACGCCAATGACCATCCCGAGGTGCTGGGTACTGTCTTCGGCGAGCTGGTGAAGGCCGGTGACTGGCTGCGAGCAAACCCACGGGAGGCAGCGAAAATCCTCGCGCCACAGTGGGGCGGGCTGGACCCGGCCATCGTCGAGAAGGCCAATGCCCAGCGCAGCTACCAGGTACAGGCGGTGCAGGCCGACAGCCTTCGTGAACAACAGAAGATCGCCGACGCTTTCTTCAACGCCGGTCTGCTGCCCAAACCGGTAGACACCCAAAAAGTGGCCATCTGGAACCCGCAGAAACACTGATGGCCGCCGGACTGCACCTGCCGCTGAGCCACCCGAGGGAGGCAGCGCTTTTCGACCCGCGCCTGTTCCCGGCCGACTTCGGCCTATACGGGGAACGTGTCGATCAGCTCAGTCGCCAGTTGGCCGCTACCGCTATCGAGCGCGACCAGCGCGGTGGCAGTCCGCAGGAGGAACGCGAGCTGTTGCGCGCCAGCGGCCTGCTGACCCTGGCCGTACCCCTGGCCCACGGCGGCCTGGGCGCCAGTTGGCCACTGATCTATCGCATCGTGCGCCAGTTGGCGGCGGTGGACAGTTCGCTGGCCCACCTCTTCGCCTTCCAGCACCTGCAGGTGGCCACCCTGCAGCTGTTCGGCAACCCGGCGCAGCAACGCCACTGGCTCGGCCAGACGGTGCAGGAGCGCTGGTTCTGGGGCAATGCCACCAATGGCCGCGACCGCCGCCTGCGCCTCAATCGGCGCGACGAACACTACGAGCTGAACGGCTGCAAGTCGTTCTGCTCCGGGGCGCTTGGCGCCGACGCGCTGATCGTCAGCGCGCCGCGCGGACACAGCAGCGACGACCGGGTCTTCCTGGTGCTGCCAACCCAGCGCGAAGGCCTGGCGATCAATGATGACTGGGACGGTTTCGGTCAGCGCCAGACCGACAGCGGCACGGTGCAGTTCGAGAATGTCTTCGTGCACAGCGAGGAACTGCTCGGCCCGAGTGGCGCCAGCCCGCGCAGCACCCTGCGTGCCTGCCTGTCGCAACTGGTGCTGGTGCAGCTCTACCTCGGCAACGCCCAGGGCGCCCTTGATGCGGCCCTGCGCTATACCCGCGAACAGCCAAGGCCGCGGGCTGGCGCCGAGGTGCTGGCAGCCAGCGACGACCCTTATGTGCAGCAGCGCTTCGGTGATCTCTGGCTGCGCTACCGCAGCGCCCTGCCCCTTGCCGAGGACGCCGCCCAACGTCTGCAGGCGGCCTGGGATCGCCCCGCGCTGACCGCTGCCGAACGCGGTGACGTGGCACTGGCCATTGCCGAGGCCAAGGTGGCATCCGCCCGTGCGGCGCTGGATATCACTGCGCAGATATTCGACAACCTGGGCGCCAGCGCCACCTCCGCGCGCTACGGCCTGGACCGATTCTGGCGCAACGTACGGGTCCACAGCCTGCACGATCCGCTGGACTACAAGGCCCGCGACATCGGCCGATGGTTGCTGGACAACCAGTTGCCGACACCGTCGATCTATTCCTGAGCGAAGCTAAGCTAATGCTAAAAAATTATTTATTCTGCGTTTTTTAGATCATTTAGATTCTCCTCACCGGACCACCGGACATCCCAGAAAGCAGCACACCCTGTCCCGTGGACCGGCCTCCAAGACCGGCCCCAGCCCGTTGAGGAGCACCTCCATGATTCCGTCCCTGTTCCCCCGTCGCCTGCTAGCGGCCCTGACCCTTGGCAGCCTGGCCCTCAGCGCACAGGCTGCGGACTTCACCGTCGCCTACCAGACCACCGTCGACCCGGCCAAGGTGGCCCAGGCCGATGGCGCCTATGAAAAGGCCAGCAAATCCGAGATCGACTGGCGCAAGTTCGACAGCGGCGCTGAAGTCATCACCGCTGTCGCCTCCGGTGACGTGCAGATCGGCTATGTCGGTTCCAGCCCCCTGGCCGCCGCCGCCACTCGCCAGCTGCCGATCCAGACCTTCCTCATCGCCACCCAGATCGGTGACGCCGAAGCCCTGGTGGCGCGCAACGGCGCCGGCATCACCAAGCCCGAAGACCTGATCGGCAAGAAGATCGCCGTGCCCTTCGTTTCCACCGGCCACTACAGCCTGCTGGCAGCCCTGAAGCACTGGCAGATCGACCCCACCAAGGTGACCATCCTCAACCTCGCGCCGCCGGCCATCGTTGCCGCCTGGCAGCGCGGCGACATCGACGCCACCTACGTCTGGGACCCGGCACTGGGCGTGGCCAAATCCAACGGCAAGGTACTGATCAGCTCCGCCGAACTGGGCAAGCTGGGCGCGCCTACCTTCGACGCCTGGATCGTGCGCAAGGATTTCGCCGAGAAGCATCCTGAAGTCGTCCGCGCCTTCGCCAAGGTGACCCTCGACGCCTACGCCGACTACCGCAAGGACCCGAAAGCCTGGCTGGCCGACAAGGGCAATATCGACAAGCTGGTGAAGCTCTCCGGCGCCAAGGCCGAAGACATCCCGCTGCTGCTGCAGGGCAACGTCTTCCCGCTGGCCGCCGACCAGGCAACCGCCCTGGGCGCGCCGACTACCCAGGCCATCAGCGAGACCGCGGCCTTCCTCAAGGAGCAGGGCAAGGTCGACGCGGTGCTGCCGGATTACGCCCCGTACGTCAGCGCGAAATACCTCACCAACTGATTGGCTGATTGGCTGCGCGTCGGCGTGGCGTTGTTGAAAACGACCTCGGACTGCTCACTTACAACAGTAAGCTCCGCGTCCTCGGTCGTTTTCGCCTAGCCACGCTCTAGCTCGCTCAATCAGCTCCACCTTGAAGAGCATTAGCAAAATGGCCTTACTCCAACTGGAGCGCATCAGCGCACAGTACCCAGGCGCGGCCGAGCCGGTACTGACCGACATATCTTTCGACCTCGGCCCCGGTGAGCTGCTGGTGGCCCTCGGTCCTTCCGGCAGCGGCAAGACCACCCTGCTCAACCTCATTGCCGGCTTCGTCAGCCCCAGCGCCGGCCGCATCAGCCTCGACGGCGTCCCCGTCAGCGGCCCCAGCGCCGAACGCGGCGTGGTGTTCCAGGACGATGCCCTGCTGCCCTGGCAGGACGTGCTCGGCAATGTCGCCTTCGGCCTCGAACTGGCCGGCGTGCCCCGCACCGAACGCGAGCAGCGCGCCCGCGAGATGCTCGCCCTGGTGGACCTGGCCGGCTTCGACAAGCGCCGCATCTGGGAGCTTTCCGGCGGACAGAAACAGCGCGTCGGCATCGCCCGTGCCCTGGCCGCCGACCCGCGCGTACTGCTGATGGACGAGCCCTTCGGCGCCCTCGACGCCTTCACCCGCGAACAGATGCAGGAGCTGCTGCTGCAGGTCTGGCGACGCGCCGCCAAGCCGGTGTTCCTGATCACCCACGACATCGAGGAAGCGGTCTTCCTCGCCACCGAACTCATTCTGCTGTCGCCCAATCCGGGCCGCATCGCCGAGCGCCTGCGCCTGGACTTCGGCCAACGCTACGCCGCCGGGGAAAGCGCACGGGCGATCAAGTCCGGCCCGCAGTTCATCGAAACGCGCGAGCACGTGCTCGCCCAGGTCTTCGCCGAACGTCATAGGAGAAGCGCATGAGCAGCCTCGACCTGACCCTGGCCAGCAAGTCCGCAACGACCGTGAAACCGCGCCAGCGCCGCCCGCTGAGCACCCTGTCCATCAGCCTGATGACCCTCGGCAGCCTGCTGCTGGCCTGGTGGGCCGTGACCACCGCCGGCCTGATCGAACCGCTGTTCCTGCCCAGCCCGCAGGCCATCGCCCGCAAGGGTTGGGTGCTGCTGACCCAGGGCTACATGGACGCCAGCCTCTGGCAGCACCTGGGCGCGAGCCTCGGACGCATCGGCCTGGCCCTGCTGGCAGCGGTGCTGATCGCCGTTCCACTGGGCATCGCCATCGGCCGCAACCGCGTCGCGCGCGGCATCTTCGACCCGCTGATCGAGTTCTACCGGCCGATTCCGCCGCTGGCCTACCTGCCCCTGATCGTCATCTGGTGCGGCATCGGCGAGCTGTCCAAGGTGCTGCTGATCTTCCTCGCAATCTTCGCCCCCATCGCCATCGCCACCGCCACCGGCGTGCGCAATGTCGACCCGGCGCGCTTGCGCGCGGCGCAGTCCCTCGGCGCCACCCAGGCGCAATTGATCCGCCATGTGATCCTGCCCAGCGCCCTGCCGGACATCCTCACCGGCGTGCGCATCGGCCTCGGCGTCGGCTGGTCCACCCTGGTGGCCGCCGAACTGGTGGCCGCCACCCGTGGCCTGGGCTTCATGGTGCAGTCGGCGGCGCAGTTCCTGGTCACCGACGTGGTGATCCTCGGCATCCTCGTCATCGCCCTGATCGCCTTCGCCCTCGAACTCGGCCTGCGCGCCCTGCAACGCAAGCTCGTGCCCTGGCATGGGCAGAGCCACTGAAGAACTTCTTGTTGGGCTTCGCGTAGCTCAGCCACAACCTACGTATCCGCCGTAGGTTGGGCCGGGCGGCGTTCCGCGAGCGCAGCGAAGCCCAACACATCCAGACATCGAGATACCCGCCATGCCCCTGCACATCACCCCGCTCTCCCCCGCCCTCGGCGCTGTGGTCGAAGACCTCGACCTCAACAAGCCGCTCGATGCCTCGCTGCGTGAAGCGGTGGAGCACGCCCTGCTCACCCACCAGGTGCTGTTCTTCCGCGACCAGCCGCTGAACCCGCAGCAGCAGGCCGCCTTCGCCCGCAACTTCGGCGACCTGCACATCCACCCGATCTATCCGAACATTCCCGATCAGCCGGAAGTGCTGGTCCTGGATACCGCCGTGACCGATGTGCGCGACAACGCCCTCTGGCACACCGACGTGACCTTCCTTGAAACCCCGGCACTCGGTGCGGTGCTCGCCGCCAAGCAGCTCCCGCCCTATGGCGGCGATACGCTCTGGGCCAGTAGCAGTGCGGCCTATGACGCGCTGTCCAAACCCATCCAGCAATTGCTCGAAGGCCTGACCGCGACCCACGACCTGTCCCGCTCCTTCCCCGAGGAACGCTTCAGCCTCACCGCCGAAGAGCACGAGCGCCTGGAGGATGCCAAGCGCAAGCACCCGCCGCGCAGCCATCCAGTGGTACGCACCCACCCGGTTACCGGACGCAAAGGACTGTTCGTCAACGAGGGCTTCACCACCCGCATCAACGAACTCTCGGCAGCGGAAAGCGATGCGCTGCTGCGCCTGCTCTTCGCTCATTCCACCCGCCCGGAGTTCACCATTCGCTGGCGCTGGCAGGTGGGCGACGTGGCCTTCTGGGACAACCGCATCACCCAGCATTTCGCCGTGGACGATTACCGGCCGCAGCGCCGCGTGATGCACCGCGCGACCATCCTGGGCGACAAACCGTTCTGATTGGGCTGCGCCCCGTGGTCTAGGCTTTCCCGTGCCGGCGCGACCCTGCTGGCGTGTCCCGTGGAGAGCAACATGACGGACCGCGTCCCTGACCACCTCGACCTACCCGAACTCACCCTGCGCGGGTTGGTCCTGGGCGCGCTGATCACCCTGGTGTTCACCGCCTCCAACGTCTACCTCGGCCTCAAGGTCGGCCTGACCTTCGCTTCGTCGATACCCGCCGCCGTGGCGTACTGCTGGCCTCGGGGTTGATCGTCGGCGAGAGCCTGATGGGCATCCTGCTCGCCGGGCTGATCGGCACATCCGGCAAGGATGCCCCGCTGGCCCTGGTCGGCCCCGGATTCAGTGATACGGCGGAGTGGCTCGGACTCATCGTCTTCGCCCTGGTTTGCATCGCCTTCTGCCGGCATGTGCTGGGCGTGCAACGTGCGAATTTATTCGCGAATGAATTCGCTACAGGAAAGTGCCAGGATCGACCCCGCGCGGACGGGGCTCTTGTAGGTTGGGCAGAGCGCAGCGAAGCCCAACGAGGTTGACCATGACTCCGCGTGTTGGGCTTCGCGTAGCTCTGCCACAACCTACGGGCCGGGTGCACAACCTTTCGCGAGCAAGCTCGCTCCTACATGCCGCCCAACTCCCGCAGGTATTCCCAGGGATAAATCCCGCGCTCGTGCCCATCGCTGAACACCAGCTGCACGCCATAGCCCTGTAGCGCGATGCGCTCCAGGATCACCCCTTCGTCCACCACCGTGATCGCCCCGCGCAGCCGCGCTGCCTTGCATTGCGAGCAGGGGCAGGCACCGCGCAGGCGGGTGTGGCTGATCTGCTGAAGCTCGCCGTTGGTCCACTCCAGGCTCAGGCGCGCCTGGCTTCGGGAATTGCGCAGCGCGCTGGGGGCATCCATCAGGCGACTCCCTGCAGTTGCGCCAGGGCGATGCGTACAGCCTTGCGTACTTCCGGATCGCTATCGGTTTCTGCGGCACGCAGAGCAGGTAGCCCGGCGGCGTCGCCCAGTTCACCCAGTGCCAGCGCCGCTTCCTTGCGCAGGTTGGCGATGCCATGGCCGAGCAGGGTTGCCAGCTCTGCCAAGGCTTGCCGATAACGCAGGCGGCCCAGGGCACGGGCGGCGCGCAGGCGGACCTGCCAGTAATCGTCTTCCAGGGCCTTCACCAATGCGGGACCGGCTTCGGCCAACCCGACCTTGCCGAGGGTGGTGGCGGCTTCTTCGCGGACCTGCCAGGTGGTATCGCGCAGGGCCGCATACAGGGCCGGCAACACACCGGCATCGCGCGCCAGGCCAAGGGCGCCAGTGGCGGCGCGGCGTACTTCGGTGTCCGCATCGTCGCTGGCCAGGCGCGCCAACGCCGGCAATGCCTCGCCGTGCTTGAGCCAGCCGAGGATGCCCACCGCCTCGCGGCGGACAGAAGCCTCGCTATCACTCAGCGCCAGCAGCGCGGGACCTGCTGCATCTTCCAGGCGCAGTTCGCGCAGGGCACGCAGGGCGCTACTGCGGACGAAGGCATCAGCGTGGGTCACCCAGGGCAGGATCAGTTGCCCCGCTTCCAGGCTTTTCAGTTCGCTCAGGCTCTGCGCGGCGGCCAGGCGCACGGGTTCAGCGGCGTCCGCCAGGGCGGCACACAGGGCCTGCACGACTTCCGGCTCTTCCCAGGCTTCCAGCAGGCGCGCGGCCTCGGCGCGCACCTCGGCGGCCGGGTCCACCACCAGCGCGTCGGTCAGCCAGGGCAAGCCTTCCGGGTCTTCCAGGTCGGCCAGTTCGATCAGGGCGATGCGGCGCACACCGGCATCGTCAGCGGCGAGGCGTGGCAGCAGGTCGAGGATGTCAGGGTTGTCGGTTTCACGGTGGGTCATAGGGCGACTCGCAATGGCGGGTGATCGGTGGGCAGTCCCAGCGGTGTCAGGCGTGGCAGCTCGCGGCCTTCTTCATGGCGCAGCAGTTCCAGGCAATGACGCTTGAGGTGGGTGAAGCCGGGGCTGGTGAGCAGGCTGGCGCGGCGCGGACGCGGAAAGTCCAGGCGCAGGTCTTCGATGAAGCGACCGGGACGCGGGCTCATCACCAGGATGCGGTCGGCGAGGAACAGTGCCTCGTCGATGTCGTGGGTGACGAACACCACGGTGGTGCGGATGCGCGTCCAGATATCCAGCAGCAGTTCCTGCATGCGCGAACGGGTCTGCGCGTCCAGCGCGCCGAAGGGTTCGTCCATGAGCAGAAGCCGAGGACGATTGATCAGCACGCGGGCGATCTCGGCGCGCTGCTGCATGCCGCCGGAGAGCTGGCTGGGCCAGCGTGCGGCGAAGTCGCCGAGCCCGACCAGGCCAAGGAAATCGGCGGCGCGACGCTGGCGTTCGAGCTTACCGATGCCCTGCATCTTCAAACCGAAGGCGACGTTGTCGAGCACGCTGCGCCAGGGCAGGAGCGTGTGGTGCTGGAACACCATGCCGCGCGCGGGCGAGGGTCCCGCGACCGGCTGGCCATCCACCTCCAGGCTGCCGGCGCTGGGCGTGAGGTGGCCTGCCAGGGCACCGAGCAAGGTGGACTTGCCACAGCCGGATGGACCGAGGATGCAGACGAATTCACCCGGTGCGATGGCGAAGTCCAGGGACTGCACCGCCTCGAAGGCATCGCGGCCCTGTCCCAAGCGGATGGAGACACCCCTGGCCTCGATACGGCCGGGTTCCACTGCGCGTTCGAAGCTGCTCATCAGGCGTTCCTCCGCGCGTGGTACCAGGGCGTAGCGAGTGCGCCCAGGCGCTTCACCAGTGCACTGCTGCCCATGCCGAGCAGGCCGATCAACAGCATGCCGACGACGATGTCGGCGTAGTTCTGCACCACGTAGGACTCCCAGGTGTAGTAACCGATGCCGAACTGCCCGGAGATCATCTCGGCGGTGACCAGGCAGAACCACGATGTACCCATGCCGATGGCAAGGCCGGTGACGATGCTCGGCGCCGCGCCGGGCAGGATCACTTCACGGAGGATCGCCAGTCGCCCGGCACCCAGGCTGCGCGCCGAGGCGATCAGGCGCGGGTCCACTGCTTCCACGCCGTGCACGGTGTTGAGCAGGATCGGGAACAGCGCGCCGGTGAAGGTGATGAACACCATCGACAGCTCGGACGAGGGGAACATCAGGATGGCCAGGGGAATCCAGGCCACCGCGGGAATCGGCCGCAGCACTTCCAGCGGCGGCAAGAGGCTGTCCTCGGCCCATTTCGAGCGGCCGATGAGCAGCCCCAGCAACACGCCCAGCAGGGCCGCGGCGAGGTAGCCGGCGAACACCCGCGACAGGCTGCTGGCCAGGTGTGGCAGCAGCTTGCTGGAGTGCGCCAACTGCCAGGCCGCGTCGAGCACGGCGGCGGGCGTCGGCACGTAGGTGAAGGTGAACAGCCCGAGGTCCAGGCGCGCGTTGGCGGCCAGTTGCCAGAACAGCAGGCAGGCGGCCAATGAAGCGAGGCGCAGGGGCCAGCGGTAGAGGTTGGTCATCGGTTTTCTCCTGCTGCAACCCCCTCTCCCCAGCCCTCTCCCCCAAGGGGCGAGGGAGCGACTCCCCTCTCCCTTCAGGGAGAGGGGCCGGGGGAGAGGGCAAGGCAATCAACGGCTGGCGACGGCCTGCTTCTGATTGGCACTCACGAAATCGAGCGCCGTGCCGCCATGTTGCTGGGCGTACTGCTCGGCCTGGGACTTGAGCAGGAAGGCACTCAGCTCACCCTTGTCGTTGCGCACGAACCAGGCCTGGTTGGCCAGCAGCTTGATGCCGCTGTCGGTGGCCTGGGCGTAGATGGCGCGGATGTCCTTGCCCTCCTGTTCCAGCTGCGCCAGCGCGGTCAGCGCTGCTTCCGGCGAGGCGTAGTGGCGCACCTTGTCTTCACCGCGCACCCAGATCTGCGCCAGGCGCTTGAAGTCGGTGATCGGCTTGCCGGTGGCTGCGTCGTTGGCCTTGAGCGGCAGCGGCGCGTAGTTTTTCAGCGCCTTGTCGTAGTCCTGGCCCGCCGCCTTGAACGCCGCGCGGATGTACTGGTCGTCGATGAACTTGGCGGTATCCAGGCCACGGTCGGTCTTCTTCAGCAGCTTCAGGGTGTCGATGGAAGTGGCGACCGCCTTGCGGTATTCGGGCTTCCAGGTGAGGTCGCGGGTCTGCAGGCCAAGGGGACCGTGGAACAGGTAGTTCACCTCGGCCTCGATGCCAGTGACCTTCTCGATCAGCTCGCTGTATTTCTCAGGCGATTCGGCGAACAGGCGATCAGCCTCCAGGCTGGCGCGCAGGTAGGCGGTGACGATCTCCGGGTATTTCTTCGCATAGGCCGCGTCCACCAGCGCTCCGTGGAAGGTGGGCGCCTCGGCCTGGGAGCCGTCGTAGATCTTGCGGGCGAAGCCACGGCTGGGGAACAGCTCGGCGAAGGGCACGAAGTCAGCGTGGGCTTCGATGCGGTTGCTGCGCAGGGCCGAGCCGGCGATCTCCGGCGGCTGGGCGATGATCCGCACATCCTTCTCCGGGTCCCAGCCCTGGGCGGCGACGGCGCGCAGCAACATGCCGTGGGCGGTGGAGGCGAAGGGCACGGAAATGGTCTTGCCCTTGAGCTCGGCCAGGGACTGCACGGATGACGAGGCCGGCACGACGATGCCGTTGCCGCTGCCCCGGGTGCTGCCCGAGAGCACGCTGATGAACAGGCTCTGCTTGCCGGCATCCAGGTGGGCGACGCCGTTGAAGGAGCCGGGGAAGTCGGCCATGGCGCCGAAGTCCAGTTTGCCGGCGACCATCTCGTTGGTCAGCGGCGCGCCGCTGGTGAAGTTCTTCCACTCCACCTGGTAGTCGGCGCCCTTGTACTTGCCGTCATGGGGCAGGTACTTCTCCAGCAGGCCCAGCTCGCGAATGAGCAGGCCGCCGGTGGCGCAGTTGATGGTGGTGTCCTGGGTGCCGATGGCGATACGGATGGTTTCCGCGGAGGCGGACAGGCTGGAGATGGCCAGCGCGAGGCCGGCAACGGTTGCACGAAGACGCATGGGTTTTTCCCCTCGAATCATGAGTGTTGGAATCGTCTCCGCCACGTGGTCGGGTGGTGGGAAACGAGGGGCTTTCGGGTGAGGCGTCCGGGGGTGGGCCGGATGGCATTTGCTTTGTGGTTTTCGGTAGGAGCCAGCTTGCTGGCGAAGCTCTTGCCTGCAGGTCCGTTGTTCGCCAGCAAGCTGGCTCCTACAGGGACACTCGGTCAGCGCAAGAGGTAGGGAATTTCCACCTTCACCGCGCCGGTCGGGCAGTCCTTCTCGCAGGGCATGCAGTACCAGCATTCGTCGAAGGCCATGTAGGCCTTCTGGGTGGCCGGGTTGATGGCCAGGAGGTCCATCGGGCAGACCTCGACGCAAACGGTGCAGCCCTTTTCGGCGATGCACTTGTCTTCGTCGATGGTCACCGGCGCGCTGCTGCGGAAGAAGATTTCCTGAGGTTGATGGGCCATTTCACGATTTCCTTGGAGCCTGGGGCTCTCGTTATGCGTTGTAGCAGCAACTCTCGTAGGTTGGTGCAGAGCGAAGCGAAGCCCAACAACCGGTTCGAAGAACCGGCCACCGGACGAAACCGGGAGCGCGTTGCGCTCCATGTTGGGTTTCGCTCCGCTCTACCCAACCTACGAAACCATCCTGCTACGCTGCGGCTTCGGTCTTCACCCGCAGGCGGTCATAGGCCTGCTGCTCTTCGGCATCCAGCGGGATGAGGTACGGCTCCACGGCTTTCTTGAAGCTGGTCATGCGGCCGTCCTCGCCCTTCTTCAGGTGGCAGTGGCAGAACCACTCGGCGTCGTTGCGCTCGGGGAAGTCCACGCGGTGGTGGTACAGGCCCCAGCGGCTTTCGGCGCGGAATAGCGAGGCGCGGGCGGCCATTTCGGCGCAGTCGCGGATCACCGCCACTTCCATCGCGCGCATCAGCTCGTGGGGATTGCTGGCCTTCATCTGCGCCAGGTCCCGCTCGATCTCGGCGAAGCGCGTAAGGCCGATCTCCATTTTCTTGGTCACCTTGGGCGGCTGCAGGTAGTCGTTCACCATGCGCCGCAGCTTGTATTCCACCTGGGCCGGCGGCAGGCCGTGCTCACGCTCCAGCGGCGCGAACACCCGCGCCCGCTCAAGCGCCACCTGCTCGGCATCGACTTCGGCGAAGTCGCGACCGGCCACGTAGTCCGCCGCGTTGATCCCGGCGAACCAGCCGTAGGTGAAGGCGCCGAGCATGTAGTTGTGCGGCACGGCAGCCATGTCGCCCGCGGCGTACAGTCCTTTCACCGTGGTCTCGGCCTTCTCGTTGACCCACACGCCCGAGGCCGAATGGCCAGAGCAGAAGCCGATCTCGGAGATGTGCATCTCGACCATTTGCGAGCGGTAGTCGGTACCCCGGTTGGCGTGGAACTGGCCACGGCTCGGGCGCTCGTTGCTGTGTAGGATTTCCTCGATCGTCTGGATGGTTTCTTCGGCCAGGTGATCGAGCTTGAGGAACACCGGGCCGTTGCCACCTTCGAGTTCCTGGTGGAACTCCCACATCATCTGGCCGCTCCAGTAGTCGCACTCGATGAAGCGCTCGCCCTTGCTGTTGGCGGTGTAGCCGCCCAGGGGGCCGGTGACGTAGGCGCAGGCCGGGCCGTTGTAGTCCTTGATCAACGGGTTGATCTGGAAGCACTCCAGGTTCGAAAGCTCCGCCCCGGCGTGATAGGCCATGGCGTAGCCGTCGCCGGCATTGGTCGGGTTCTCGTAGGTGCCCATCAGGTAGCCGGAAGACGGCAGGCCGAGGCGACCCGCGGCGCCGCAGGCAAGGATCACCGCCTTGGCGCGGATCACCCGGAACTCGCCGCTGCGGCAGTCGAAGCCCATCACCCCGCTCGCCGCGCCCTCGCCATCCAGCAGCAGGCGGGTGCAGACGATGCGGTTGCTGATCTCCACCCGCGCGCGCTTGAGCTGGCGGTAGAGCACTTTCTTGATGTCGTGGCCCTCGGGCATCGGCAGCACGTAGGCGCCCATGTGGTGGACCTTCTTCACCGCGTAGTCGCCGGTCTCGTCCTTCTCGAACTTCACGCCCCAGCGGTCGAGCTGCTCGATGGTTTCGAAGCTGTGGGTCGCGTAGGCATGCACGGTCGCCTGGTTGACGATGCCGTCGTTGGCGATGGTGATTTCCTTGGTGTACTGCTCGGGCGTCGCGTGGCCGGGGATGATGGCGTTGTTCAGGCCATCCATGCCCATGCTGATGGCGCCACTGCGCTTGACGTTGGCCTTGTCCAGCAACAGCACGCGCAGCTCGCGGTCCTTTTCCTTGGCCTTGATGGCGGCCATGGGGCCGGCGGTGCCACCGCCGATGACGACGATGTCGTATTCCTGTTCTCGGGTGCTCATGCCTGGGGCCCCTTCTGACGGTCGATGCGCAGGCGGTACTGGAAGGCATCGCCGCGGTAGTAAAGGTGTTCGAAGTCCAGCGGCGTGCCGTCGGCAGCGTGGGTCAGGCGCTCGATGCGCATGATCGGCGAGCCTTCTTCCACTTCCAGCGCCTGGGTCAGGTCGCCGTCGGCGAGCACTGCATCGATGGCCAGATCGGCATGGCCGAGGGGAATGCCGCAGTCGTTTTCGAGGATGAGGAAGATGTCGCGGGTGGCGAGGTCGGCCTTCTCCAGCTTCTCGCCCACCGCCTTCGGCAACCAGGTGATTTCCAGGGACACCGGCTCACGGTTGATCAGGCGCACGCGGCGGATCTCGGTCACCGGGCTGCCTTCCTCCACCTGCAGACGCGCGGCCACCAAGGCACTTGCGGGCACGTGCTTGAAGCTGCGCAGGCGGTTAAGCACCTCGTAGCCCATCTGGGTCATGGACTCGGCCAGGCCCTGCAGGGTGCTGACGTTCTGGAACGCCTTGGGCTTGGCGACGAAAGTGCCCTTGCCGTGGATCTTGAAGATCAGCCCTTCCTTCTGCAGGTCGCCCAGCGCCTGGCGCACGGTGATGCGGCTGACGCCGAAGGCCTTGCCCAGCTCGCTTTCCGAGGGCATGCGGCTGTGAGGTGGGTAAGTGCCGTCGAGAATGCGCCCGCGCAGCAGCTCCTTGAGCTGGCTGTAGAGCGGTACCGGGGAGAGGGGAAGCAGTTCGGCCATGTCGTTGTTCGCTCGTGATCCTGACTTGTTATAACAAGTTGTGGCGAGAGAATAGCTGGCATAAGAACGGAGAGTGAAATACCGATAACGAATAAGGATAGAAGCTCGTCCGAGCGAGTTTGTGTAGGGGCGAATTCATTCGCCAAGCAGGCCGAAGGGCTGCCCTGCAAAGGTCCGATGGGACAGCTGCGCTGTCCTTGGCGAATGAATTCGCCCCTACAAGAGTCGAGGTCGCCTGACGCTACGGCGCCTCAGAGGCTATCCAACGCCTGC
The DNA here is from genome assembly GCF_029871235.1 of Pseudomonas sp. BN411. GTDB lineage: Bacteria > Pseudomonadota > Gammaproteobacteria > Pseudomonadales > Pseudomonadaceae > Metapseudomonas. The sequence continues at coordinate 11,901 of NZ_SSOM01000015.1, read as the reverse complement.
ACGAAGTCCTGAACGATATCGACCGCGTCCTCAATGCCCACCGATACACGGATGGTGCCGTCATGGATATCCAGCTCGGCCAGGGCTTCCGGCGACAGGGCGCGGTGGGACGTCTTGCCGGGGTGGGTGATGCTGCTGGCGACACCCGCGAGCGACGGTGCGAAAGCGGTGTTCTTCAGGGCACGGATCAGCGCGTCCACTTCAGCCAAGCCGCCGTGCAGGGTGAAGCTGAGCATCCCCGAGGCGCCCTTGGGGAACAGCCGCTGGGCCAGCGCGTGGTCCGGGTGAGAAGGCAGGCCCGGATAGAACACCTGGGCCACTTTCGGGTGGGCTTCCAGGGCTTCGGCCAGGGCCTGGGCGTTCGCCGAGTGGGCCTTCATGCGCAGGGCCAGGGTCTTGGCACCACGGAAGGTCAGCCAGGCCTCGAAGGGGCTGGCGCTACCACCGGCGTTGATCTGGAAGCGCCGCGCCTGGGCGATCCATTCAGCATCGCCGACCAGGATGCCGCCGGTGGCGTCGCTATGGCCGTTGAGGTACTTGGTGGTGCTGTGCAGCACCAGGTCGGCCCCTGCGGCCAGCGGGTTGTAGAGCGCCGGCGAGAGGAAGGTGTTGTCCACCAGCAGCTTCAGGCCATGGGCCTTGGCGAGCGTCGCCAGTGTCGGTACATCGCTGACCCGCACCAGCGGGTTGGACGCGGTTTCGGTGTAGATGAGCTTCGTCGCTGGGGTGATGGCTGCTTCCACCGCCGCCAGGTCGTTGATTTCCACCAGGGTGGCGGTGATGCCAAAACGCGCCAGCTCCTTCTCGATCAGGCTCTGGGTGGTGCCGTACAACTCGCGGCTGGCGATCAGGTGGTCGCCAGCATTCAACCGGCCCAGCAACGCCGCACTCACCGAGGCCATGCCGGACGCGGAGAACAGCGCTGCTTCACCACCTTCCAGCTGGCACACCAGTTCTTCCACCGCTGCCTGGTTGGGGTTGGCGATGCGCGTGTACATGTAGTTGTCGGGGTTGCCGGCGAGGAAGTCGTCCACCTGCTCCAGCGAGTCGTAGACGAACACCGAGGATTCGTAGATGGGCAGGCTCTTGGGCCGGGTGACCATCCTGCGGTCGACGTCGTTGCCAGTGTGGACGGAACGGGTGGAAAGGCCGGGTTTGGGGGTGGGCATGGGAACTCCGGAAAGGCAGGCGGGCATTTGTCTCTGTGGGGGCGAATTCATTCGCGATGCAGTCCGCAGGACTGCCCTGCCTGGTCGGGGACCGCTGCGCGGTCCTTAGCGAATGAATTCGCCCCCACAAGGAATCGTCCCTGCAAGTGCAGCAGAAAAAAGAACGCCGACGATAGTCGAGACTCGTCGGCGTGAGGAGGGGCGGGTCATGCTCCCGCCACCGTGGCTAGCAGGTGATCAGAACGCCGGCACGACCGCGCCGGCGTACTTCTGCTCGATGAAGGCTTTCACTTCCGGGCTGGTCAGCGCAGCGGAGAGTTTCTTGATGGCGTCGCTGTCCTTGTTGTCCGGACGGGCTACCAGGTAGTTCACGTAGGGCGAGGTGCGGTCTTCCAGCACCAGCGCGTCCTTGGTCGGGTTCAGCTTGGCTTCCAGCGCGTAGTTGGTGTTGATCAGGGCCAGGTCGACCTGGTCCAGCACGCGCGGCAGCAGGGCCGATTCCAGTTCCTTGAACTTGAAGTTGTGCGGGTTCTCGGCGATGTCCTTCGGCGTGGCCAGGGCGTTCTTCGGATCCTTCAGCTTAATCACGCCGGCTTTCTGCAGCAGGATCAGGGCACGACCGCTGTTGCTGCCTTCGTTGGGGAGGGCGATGGTGGCGCCGTCCGGCAGTTCCTTCAGGGATTTGTACTTGCTGGAGTAGCCGCCGAAGGGCTCGACGTGCACACCCTTGACGATCACCAGGTGGGTGCCTTTGCCGCTGTTGAAGTTGTCCAGGTAGGGCTTGGTCTGGAAGTAGTTGGCGTCCAGGCGCTTCTGGTCCACCTGCACGTTGGGTTGCACGTAGTCGGTGAAGACCTTCACTTCCAGGTCCACGCCTTCCTTCGCCAGCTGAGGTTTGATCAGCTCGAGGATTTCGGCGTGCGGTACCGGGGTGGCGGCTACTACGAGCTTTTCGCCAGCCTGGGCGAAGGTGACGGACAGGGCGGCAGCCAGAGCGGTCAACAGCAGGGTCTTCTTCATGATGATCCTTTCGATTCTGCGGCTCCGGCTGGATCTTCAGCCGCGAGCAAGTGTTGGGATGCCCGGTCTGGGTGCGCCGGGTTGAGGCCGACACTACGAAGATTTTTTATAACTAACAAATATCGTTTTATTATTTTTATATTCCATTATGAATATGAGAACAGTCCGCCCGATGCCGTCTCCGCCCTGACTGACCGGTACTTTCATGTCGCGTCTGCGAATTGCCTGCAAAGCGCCGGCTCACTAGAGTGGCAGGCTTCGCAACTGCCCAGTGAGCCGCTGTCATGCTCAACGCCGCCCTCGCCCGCTTTTCCCGCCTGGAACTGGTTCCCTCACCCACGCCGCTGGAGAAGCTCGCACACCTGTCGCAGAAGCTCGGCCGCGACGTCTATGTGAAGCGCGACGACCTCACCCCCTTCGCCCTGGGCGGCAACAAGGTGCGCAAGCTGGAGTTCCTCGCCGCCGAGGCCCTGGCCCAGGGCGCGGATACCCTGGTCACCGCCGGCGCCATCCAGTCCAACCACGTGCGCCAGACGGCCGCCCTCGCCGCGCGCTTGGGTCTTGGCTGCGTCGCCTTGCTGGAAAACCCCATCAGCACCGCCGACCGCAACTACCTGGAGAACGGCAACCGCCTGTTGCTGGACCTGTTCGGCACCGAGTGCGAGCTGGTCGCCAATCTGGACAACGCTGACGAATTGCTGGCCGCTGCGGCCGAACGCCTGCGCGCCGCCGGCAAGAAGCCCTACCTGGTGCCCATCGGCGGTTCCAACGCCCTGGGGGCTCTGGGTTATGTGCGCGCCGGCCTGGAACTGGCCGAGCAGATCAAGGCCAGCGGTGAGCACTTCTCCGCCGTGGTCCTGGCTTCCGGCAGCGCCGGTACCCACGCCGGCCTCGCCCTGGCGCTGGAATACGCCCTGCCCGGCACGCGCGTGGTCGGCGTCACCGTCTCGCGCCCGGACGCCACCCAGCGCCCGAAAGTGGAAGGCCTGCTGCAGCGCACCGCCGACCTGCTCGGCGTGCCGGTACCGGCCGGGCTCAAGGTGGAACTGTGGGACGAATATTTCTTCCCGCGCTACGGCGAACCGAACGCCGGAACCCTGGACGCCGTGCGCCAGGCCGCCAGCCTGGAAGGCCTGCTGCTTGACCCGGTGTACACCGGCAAGGCCTTCGCCGGCCTGCTCGATGGCATCGCCAAGAGCGCTTTCGAAGGTGATGGCCCGGTGCTGTTCCTGCACACCGGTGGCTCCCCGGCACTGTTCGCCTATCATCCAGCGGGTACCTAGAATCTGTTCATGGTCAGCTGCGCGTCGGAATAACTGCGTTGAAAATGGCTTCGGAATGCTCATTTACAACTCGTAGACTCCGCTTCCTCAGCCATTTTCGCCTTGTTCTTCTCTAGCTCGCCGGCCCTGAACAGATTCAGAAAAAGCTTTATGCATTATTTGAAGCAATAAATAATTTTTAATTATTTTATTGCATATAACCAAATCCCTAGAGTTGCCCCACCTTTAGCCACCCTGCCCCGTGAGGCTCATATGACATTTGCAACCCTGCGTCGCCAGTTCATCCTCGGCAGCCTGAGCCTGGTGCTCGGCGCCAGCTTCGTCGGCACCAGCTCCGCCGCCGACCTGCTTCAGGACATCCAGCAGAAAGGCGCCATCAAGGTCGGTCTGGAAGGCACCTACCCGCCCTTCAACTACCAGGACGAGAGCGGCAAGCTGACCGGCTTCGAAGTGGAACTGGCCGAGGCCCTGGCCAAGGAGCTGGGCGTGAAGGCCGAGTTCCAGCCGACCAAGTGGGACGGCATCCTCGCGGCGCTGGAATCCAAGCGCCTGGACGTGGTGATCAACCAGGTGACCATCTCCGACGAGCGCAAGAAGAAGTACGACTTCTCCACCCCCTACACCGTTTCCGGCATCCAGGCGCTGGTGCGCAAGGGCACCGAGGGCGGCATCAAGTCCGCCGCCGACCTGGCCGGCAAGAAAGTCGGCGTGGGCCTGGGCACCAACTACGAGCAGTGGCTGAAGGAAAACGTCCCGCAGGCTGACATCCGCACCTACGACGATGACCCCACCAAGTTCCAGGACCTCAATGTCGGCCGCATCGACGCCATCCTGGTAGACCGCCTGGCCGCCTTCGAAATGGTCGAGAAAACCGGTGGCAAGCTGGCCGTGACCGGCGAACCCTTCTCCCGCCAGGAAGCCGGCATCGCCCTGCGCAAGGGCAACCCGGAACTGCTGGCCGCCATCGACAAGGCGCTGGCCAAGCTGAAAGCCGACGGCACCCTGAAGAAACTCTCCGAGAAATGGTTCAAGGCTGACGTGACCCAATGATCGACGCAAGCCTTCAACTTGCGCTGGATTCCGCGCCCTTCCTGTTGAAGGGCGCGGTTTTTACGGTAGTACTGAGCCTCGGCGGCATGTTCTTCGGACTGCTGCTGGGGTTCGTCCTCGCCCTGATGCGCCTCTACGGTTTCACCGCCCTGCAGTGGATTTCGCGGATCTACGTGTCCTTCTTCCGTGGCACGCCGCTGCTGGTGCAGTTGTTCATGATCTATTACGGCTTGCCGCAGCTGGGCATCCAGCTCGAACCGCTGCCCGCGGCGCTGATCGGCTTCTCGCTGAACATGGCCGCCTACACCTCGGAAATCCTCCGCGCCGCCATCGCCTCCATCGACCGGGGCCAATGGGAAGCCGCCGCCAGCATCGGCATGAGCCGCACCCAGACGCTGGTTCGCGCCATCCTCCCGCAGGCCGCGCGCACCGCTTTGCCGCCGCTGGGCAACAGCTTCATCTCGCTGGTCAAGGACACCGCCCTGGCCGCCACCATCCAGGTGCCTGAACTGTTCCGCCAGGCGCAGCTGATTACCGCGCGCACCTTCGAAATCTTCACCATGTACCTGGCCGCCGCGCTGATCTACTGGGTGTTGGCCACCGTGCTGTCGCACTTCCAGGGCCGCCTCGAGGCGCGGGTCAACCAGCATGAGCAGGACAGCTGATGATCACCGTCCGTAACCTGACCAAATCCTTCAAGGGCCAGGAGGTGCTCAAAGGCATCGACCTGACCATCGAGCCGGGCGAAGTGGTCGCCATCATCGGCCCCAGCGGCTCGGGCAAGACCACCCTGCTGCGCTGCCTCAACCTGCTGGAAGTGCCCAGCGGCGGGCTCATCCGCGTAGGCGAGATCGAGATCGACGCGAGCAAGCCGCTGAAGCAACAGCAAGGGCTGATCCGCAAGCTGCGCCAGCACGTCGGTTTCGTGTTCCAGAACTTCAACCTCTTCCCCCACCGCACCGCCTTGGAGAACGTCATCGAAGGCCCGGTGGTGGTGAAGAAGGAACCCCGCGAGCGCGCCGTCGAGAAGGCACGCAAGCTGTTGGCCAAGGTCGGTCTGGCGGGCAAGGAAGACGCCTATCCCAAGCGTCTCTCCGGCGGTCAGCAACAACGCGTAGCCATCGCCCGCGCCCTAGCCATGGAGCCCGACGTGATCCTCTTCGATGAGCCCACCTCGGCACTCGACCCGGAGCTGGTGGGCGAAGTGCTCGCCACCATTCGCGGCCTGGCCGAAGAGAATCGCACCATGGTGATCGTCACCCACGAAATGAGCTTCGCCCGCGACGTGGCCAACCGCGCGATCTTCATCGACAAGGGCGTGATCGTCGAACAGGGCGATGCCAAGGCGCTGTTCAGTGCGCCGAAGGAAGAGCGCACCAAGCAGTTCCTGAGCAAGTTCATCAACGGCTGATCGTTCCAGCGGCGGTTCCTTGCCGTTCCCTGTGGGGGCGAATTCATTCGCAAAGGGCAGCACAGCTGCCCCCTGGAAATCCCAGGGGCAGACCTGCGGTCTGCATAGCGAATGCATTCGCCCCCACAGTGTCTATCCCCTCCGGCTGCCACTCGGTAAGCCCCCTGCAAGGAAATGCGCGTAGAATCCGCGCCCCTCGCAAAAAGCCCCGCCACCGGAACCCGCATGAACCCGAGCACCCTCCTCTCCCTGCCGCTACTGGCCCTCGCCCTCGGCGGCTTCGTCGTCGGCAGCAGCGAATTCATCATCATGGGCCTGCTGCCCGAAGTGGCCAAAGACCTCCAGGTCAGCCTGTCCGACGCCGGCCTGCTGGTCAGCGCCTACGCCATGGGCGTGGTGATCGGTGCGCCATTGCTGGGCCCGTTGCTCGGTCGCCTGCCGCGCCGCCAGGCACTGCTCTGGCTGATGGGCGCCTATGCCCTGGGTAATCTCGGCTGCGCCCTGGCGCCGAACTACGAATGGCTGATGGCCATGCGCATGTTCACCGCCTTCAGCCATGCCGGCTTCTTCGGCTGCGCCACCCTGCTGGCCGCCGAACTGGCCCCTCCGCACCGCCGTGCTTCGGCCATGGCCCTGGTGCTCAGTGGCCTGACCATCGCCAACGTCCTCGGCGTTCCGGCCGGCGCCTGGCTGGGCCAGGCCACCAGTTGGCGGGTGACCTTCATGGTGGTGGCGGGCCTCGGCTTCCTCACCCTCCTCGCCCAGGCCCTCTGGCTGCCGGCCACGCCGAAGCCGCAAGCCAATGCCGCTGGCGCCTGGGACGGCATCCTGCGGCGCCCGGTACTGCACGCACTGTTCGTCTGCAGCCTGTCGTCGGTGGCGCTGTTCGGTGTGTTCACCTACATCAGCCCGCTGCTGCGCGACGTATCCGGATTCACGCCGGAACACGCCAACTTCGCCCTGCTGCTGTTCGGCATCGGTCTCACCGTGGGCAATCTGCTGGGTGGCCGTCTGGCCGACAAAGGCTTCCGCTACTCGCTGCCGCTGGCCTTCACCGTCAGCGTGCTGTGCCTGCTGGGCCTCTACGCCTTCGCACAGATTCCGGTCCTGGCCCTGGGCTGCCTGTTCCTTTGGGGCGTGGCCAGCTTCGCCATTTCCTCGCCGCTGCAATTGCTGCTGGTGGAGCAGGCCGGCGAATCGGCGAGCCTCGCCGCCACCCTCAGCCACGCCGCCTTCAACCTGGGCAACGCCAGCGGCGCCTTCGTCGGCGGACTGTGGCTGAGCACCAACATGGGCCTGGCCAACCTGCCACTGATGGGCGTTGGCGTGCTGGCCCTGACCATCCTCGTCTGCCTGCCGCTGCCGCGCCTGCGGTCGGTGAAGGACCACCTGAAAGCCACCGGACAGCTCCACCCGTAGGGTGCGCCGCGCGCACCGGGACTAGTTCCGGCCCGGTGCATCGGCTGCGGCGAATAGCGAAACGGACACTGCCGCCGCAGCCTTATTCACAACGAATCGTTCGCTCTGTGTGGGCGGAGCTAGCATTCGATTTGGCTGACTCGCCGATACCCTGGGAGCGCATGAAATGACTAGCTATGAGACTGATCGGGACGCTATCCGGCAGGTCGTGCGCGACTATGTCGACGGCATGGTCTTCGCCGATGAGAATCGCCTGCGCAGCGCCTTCCACCCGGACTGCCGCATCATCGGCCACTTCCAGGGCGACCTCGAATGGCTCTCCGTGAATGACTTCGCTGGCTCCATCCGCGATGCCGGACCGGTGCTGGCGGAGGGTGCGGCTCCCGTCTGGGAAATCCTGGCGCTGGATATCACCGGTGACTCCGCCGCCGTGAAGGTGGTCGACGATTACGCCGACCTGCGCTTCACCGACTACCTGTCACTGCTGAAGCTCGGTGGCCGCTGGACCATCATCAACAAGCTCTACTACCTGCACGAATAGCGCCCGCTGAGACTCCGAAAGGTGGACCGGTGAAGCGTGGTCCACCCTACGCAGGGCTCGATCCATGTGTAGGGTGGATGTCGCTCTTCACATCCACCAACGGTGCCCTCTGAAACGCCGAATGGTGGACCGATGAAGCGTGGTCCACCCTACGCAGGGCTCGACCCATGGGTAGGGTGGATGTCGCCCTTCACATCCACCAACGGTGGCTACCAAGGCCTCGAATGACGGCCCCGTGAAGCCTCACTAACCTGCCAATACTTCGGCGAACAGCTGCCGCAGGTGATCGCGCTCGGCGTCATTGGCCGCGAGCCGGCGCAACTGCACGGCGAGCTGGGCATAGCCCGGCAAGGGCGGCAGGTTGAGGTGCTGCGGCTGGATCTCGTCGCCCTCGCTGACCAGCAGGGCGAAGTGCACGCTGTTCTCCAGTTCGCGGGTGTTGCCCGGCCAGGGATAAGCCTCCAGCGCGGCCTGGGCTGCCGGGCCGATCAAGGGCAACGGCAGGTCCAGGCGCTGGGCGTAGATGCCGAGGAAATATTCGGCCAGGGGCAGGATGTCATCCGGGCGCTCACGCAGCGGCGGCAGTTCCACCCGCCCCTCGTCCAGGTATTGGTAGAGCCGCGCGTTGAACTTGCCGGCGTTCACCGCCTTTGCCAGGTCGATGCTGGTGGCAGCCACCAGGCGCACATCCACCGGTGTCGGTTGCTGGGCTCCAACTCGAACCACCTCGCGGCTTTCCAGGGCCGCCAGCAGCTTGCCCTGCAGGGGTAGCGGCAGGTCGCCGATTTCATCCAGGTAGAGCGTCCCGCCGTTGGCCGAACCGAACCAGCCGGCGCGGCTGCTGGCCGAGCCGTTGTGGGCACCGGCGGCGTGGCCGAACAACTCGGCCTCGGCGTAGGTCTTGCTGATGGCGCTGCAACTCACCGCCACGAACAGGCCGGGTCGGTCGCTGGAACGATGGATCTGACGCGCCAGCAATTCCTTGCCGGTACCGGTCTCGCCCTGGATCAGCACCGGCAGCGCACTGGGCGCGAGCTGGTCGACCTCTTCGCGCAGCTGGCGCGAGCGCGCGTCGACGAATACCAGGGCACGTGCCCGGATACTCAGGGGGCTGCGGTCGGCGTCGGCGAAGGTCAGCAATGGCTGGCCGGGGTTTTCCTTGCTCATGACGAAATCTCCCGCCGGGCCCAGGCTGCGGTGCAGCGGACCCTGGCGTAACAAAAATAGAAAGACTGAACCTGTTCAGGGTCGAGCGAGCTAGAGAAGAACAAGGCGAGAACGGCTGAGGGCGCGGAGTTTACGAGCTGTAAATGAGCAAGCCCGAAGCCGTTTTCAACGCAGTTATTCCGACGCGCAGCCGATCCTGAGCAGGTTCTCAGGCGCGGCGGCGAGCAAGCTCTTCGACACGGCTCTGCAGGCGATACAGATGGGCGAAGCCCTGCTCCCAGGTGTTGTGACCGGACTTCACGTTGATATGCCCGGCACCGGTGAGGATGGCCGCTTCGGCCCCCCAGTTACGGGCCATTTCCAGTGCCCGCTGGGGGCTGGCAGCAGGGTCGTTGTCCGAGCCCACCAGGAGCGTCGGGAACGGCAGCAGATCCTTCGGGATAGGCGCAAAACCCTTGAGCGGCTCCGGGCAACCGGGGCGCTGCACATCCGCCGGGGCCACCAGCAGCGCACCACGTACGCGGCGCAGCACATCCGGATCGGACTGGGCAGCCCAGTGGGCGACTGTCACGCAGCCCAGGCTGTGGGCGATGAGGATCACCGGAGTACGTTCGGCATCGATGGCGCGCTCCAGCGCCTCCACCCAGGACACGCGGTCCGGGTTGCTCCAGTCGGCCTGCTCGACCCGGCTGGCATTGGGCAGCGTGCGCTGCCAATGGCTTTGCCAATGCTCGTCGGGGGAGCCCTGCCATCCCGGCAGGATCAGGTAGCGAATGGCCTGGCTGCGCATGGCGAGCCCTCCTTGCTGAAATTCGATGTTGGCCAGTCTAGGCGTTGGTCATATGTCTGTTAAGGAATAAGAATTTATTTGCTTATGCATTATTAGCTTATAAGCCATCGATAGCTGCACCTTCAGGCTGGGCTCGCCCAGGGTGCTGACCTGCTGGATATCCGGGGGCCGCCGTGCGGACAAAAAAGAGCCCGGAGCTGCTCACGCAGTCCGGGCCAACCCTGAAGTCGCGACACGTGCCCCGTAGTCACGCCAGGCTCCGCGAGCACGCCGCGCAGGTGCGGCGCACTCTCGAAAGGAATTAAAAAGGCCGCCTCCCCCCTGCCTGAAGAGAGGCGACCAAAGCCTGTCAGCGCGGTAGCACCGTAGGTTGGTCCGAGCACAGCGAGGCCCAACATCGCGCGGTGTCGGATGCCTTCGTTGGGCTTCGCGTAGCTCAGCCCAACCTACAAATCAGCCAAACCTGTCAGCGCGGTAACACCGTAGGTTGGTCCGAGCACAGCGAGGCCCAACATCGCGCGGTGTCGGATGCCTTCGTTGGGCTTCGCGTAGCTCAGACCAACCTACAAAACAGCCAAGCCTGTCAGCGCGGTAACACCGTAGGTTGGTCCGAGCACAGCGAGGCCCAACATTGCGCGGTGTCGGATTCGCTCGTTGGGCTTCGCGTAGCTCAGACCAACCTACATGCCCGTCAGCGCGCGGTAATCACCGCGAGCTTGGTGATCCCCGCCCGCTCGATGGAGGCCATGGCGCGGGCCACGGCGCCGTAGTCCACCTGGTCGTCGGCCTGCAGTTGCACGCGGAGCTCCGGGTCCTTGGCCTTGGCGGCTTCCAGGCTGGTCTGCAGCAGGTCGGGCTGGATCTCGTCCTTGTTGATGAACAGCTTGCCGGCGCCGTCGATGCTCACCACCAGCGGGTCCTTCTGCTCGGGCGGGGCCACGGCCTCGGTCTTCGGCAGGTTGATCGGAATGGCGTTGGTCAGCAGCGGCGCGGTGACGATGAACACCACCAGCAGCACCAGCATCACGTCCACCAGCGGGGTGACGTTGATTTCGGAAAGGACTTCGTCGTTGTCCTGGGTGGAGAAGGCCATGTCAGGAGGCCTCCTTCACGGCGCCGGCGGCGCGCGCCGGGGCCGGGTTGACGAGCAGCTTGAAGGCGCTCTTCTGCGCCAGCAGGTAGAAGTCGTGGGCGAAGTCGTCGAGGTCGGCGGCGGTGAGCTTCAGGCTGCGCAGGAAGTAGTTGTAAACCAGCACCGCCGGCACCGCGACGGCGATCCCCACGCCGGTGGCGACCAGTGCCGCGCCGATCGGCCCGGCCACGGTTTCCAGGCTGGCCGAGCCGGCCGCGCTGATGCCCTTCAAGGCTTCCATGATGCCCCAGACGGTGCCGAACAGGCCGATGAAGGGCGAGGTGGAGCCGATCGAGGCGAGCACCGCCAGGCCCGATTCCAGGGAACGCCGTTCGCGCTGGATCTGCTGGCGCAGGGCGCGTTCCAGGCGGTCCTGGTGGTTGATCGCCTGGCTCAGGTCGCCGGGCTGGCCGCCCTGCACCTGGATCGCGGCGAAGCCGGCGTGGGCCACGTGGGCGGCGGCACCGGCGTGCTGCTGCAGTTGCTCGGCGGCACTGTCCAGGCTGGTGGCGCTCCAGAAGCGCTTCTGGAACTGGCGGTCGCGGCGCTTCAGGCGGGCGAACTGGATGCCCTTGACCAGGGCCAGGCCCCAGGTGACGACGGAGAAGCCGATGAGCAGCCAGATCACCAGGTGCTCGATGGAGGCGAAGGGGTTGGTTAACAGGTCCATGGAGTCATCCTCTGATCAGTTCAATTTGAAATCGATGGGCACGCTGACCCAGCCGTCGCGGGCGACCTCGCCCTGCTTGGCCGGCACGAAGGTCCAGCGCTTGACCGCGCGTACCGCGGCCTCGTCGAGCAGTTCGCGGCCGCTGGTTTTCTGCACCTGGACCTCGCTCGGCAGGCCGCTGGCGAGCACATGCACGCGCAGCAGCACGGTGCCTTCCCAGCCGCGCCGCTGGGCGAAGGCGGGGTACTC
>NZ_SSOM01000014.1 GCF_029871235.1 Pseudomonas sp. BN411 | reverse complement strand
GCCGGAATCGTTGGGCCTCGTTGCGCTCGGACCAACCTACGGGGCTGCTGCGCGGCCCTTGGCGAAGGAGTTCACCCCCGGAGTTCTCGTAGGTTGGGTAGAGGAACGAAACCCAACGTTTCGTAGCCGATGCCGGAATCGTTGGGCCTCGTTGCGCTCGGACCAACCTACGGGGCTGCTGCGCAGCCTTTGGCGAAGGAAATCGCCCCTATAGCATCGTCTTGCCGGCGAAGGCAGCCGCTGCGGCCACGGCCAGCAGCAACACGCCGATCAGCACCTTGTTTGGCGATTGCCGCGGCGTTTCAACCGGAGCGGCGTTCTTCTGCGCCGCCCGCAACGGGTTGGCTACTGGCTGACGAGAGGCCGGACGCGGCACGGACGCTTTGGGTAACTGGACGGCAGGCATGAACAGCGTGGCGTCTTCGTCCACTGCCTGGGGGGCCGTCACCTTGGGGCCGATCACCAGCAGGGTGACCGAGCCCATGCGGACCTGGTCGCCGGGCTGGAGCACGGCGGTGTTCACCTTCTGTTGGTTGACGAACACACCGTTGGCCGACGCCAGGTCCTTGACCTCCAGCACGTCGTCCTTGAGGAAGAACTCGCAGTGACGACGCGACAGCTCCTGGTCGCTGAAGCACAGCTCGCATTTCACCGATCGGCCAAAGCTCATGGAGCCGGTGACGTGAATCTTCTGCCCCTCGTGCTCGCCCTTGATCACCTGCAGGAACCAGCGCGCCGACGCTTCGGCCTTTGGCCGCGCCTTGGCCGGGTCCACCAGCAGGAGTTCGAGGTTGCCGATGCGCACACGGTCGTCGGAACGCAGCTGGAAGCGCGCGCCGACACGTTCGTCATTGACGAAGGTGCCGCCGGGGCTGCCGCAATCGCTCAGGTAGTACTGGCCGTGATCCTGGCGGATTTCCGCGTGGAACAGGCTGATCTCCGGTTCCGTCAGGACCAGGCTGTTGCGGCTGTCCTGGCCGATGGTGAAGCGTTCGTCCACTAGCCAGATGGGGGCCTGGCGGTTATCGGCGAAGTGAATCCTGAGCATGTGGGGTCCTTGGAGGCAGGGCACAGGCCAATGATAGCCATGTGCCTGCAACTTTGACCTTGCTGGAGTTGGCAGTTAATTGAAGAGGCGGTTCCAGAATTTCTTGATGGGGTTGCTCTCTTCCTGCTGCCTCGCCTGCTGCTGCGGCCTGGCCTGCCGGGTCGTGGAGGCACGCGTGGCCTTTTTCACCCGCTGCTCGTGGACGGCACGGAGCTCAAGCAGGGTCGGGTTCGTCGGCGCCACCTGCAGGCCGGCGTCTATGTACTCCAGCGCCAGGGCGAACTCGCGACGGCCGTATGCCGCTTCGCTGTGCTCGACGAAGCGCTGCGCCACCCTTTCCAGACCGGCCAGCGCCTGCTCGTTACCCGGCGCCAGGGTGAGCACCTGCTGGAAGTAGAACACCGCATTGTCCTGGTCCGGCTGCAGCAGGTTGTCCTCGGCCAGGCGCTGTTCGGCCAGCGCGAGGATATTGGCCACACGCGCGGCAAGCACCCGCTGCAGGCCGTCGCCAGCCTGGGCGTTGTCGTTGTCCAGGCGCAGCACCTCGTGGAAATAGAAGTCGGCATTGTCCGCCGCCGGCTCCACCAGCTTGCCTTCGACCAGGCGCTGCTCGCCCAGCTCCAGCAGGTCAGCGATCTTCATCCGCAGCACGACGTAGTAGCCACCGCCGGCGGAAACCACCAGCAGCGTCAGGCCGGCCAGGCCCCAGAGCAGGCCACGCAAGCGGCTCGAGGCCGCCGTTTTCGGCTTCGGCTTCAGCTTTCCTCCGTCCACCTGCGCGACCGGCGCGATGCGGGTGAAGTCGAGATCGAGGTCGCTCAGCTCGGTCAGGCTCTCCAGCAACACGCGGCAATCGGCGAAGCGCTCGTCCGGCTCCTTGGCCAGCATTCGGTCGATCACATGCTGATAATCGGACAGGCCGCGGCGCAGCAGCGGCGGGTCCATCTGCACGTGGTTGAGCACGGTTTCGGCGTAGTTGGCGCCACGGTAGGGGTTCTCGCCGGTCAGCAGCTCCAGCAGGATCACGCCCAGGCTGTAGATGTCGCTGCGCGCATCCAGCGGCTGGCACTGGGCCTGCTCGGGGCTGCTGTACGCCGGGCTGCCGACGGCGACGTTGAACTGGGTCAGTTCGGTGTCCAGTTCCAGGTCCTTGGCGATGCCGAAATCGGTGAGCACCGCCGTGCCATCGTCGCGGAAGAGGATGTTGGCCGGTTTGATGTCGCGGTGTACCAACCCCTTGTCGTGCACCACTGCCAGGGCCCCGGCGATCTGCCGGACAATGCGCAGCGCTTCCAGAGGCTCCAGCACCTGGCCCTTGTAGCGGCCGAGGTCGCCACCGGAGAGGAACTCCATGGCGAGATAGGGCCGGCCGTCGGGCAGGCGGTCGATGTCGTGGATGGTGACGATGGACGGATGGCGCAGGGACGCGAGCATGCGCGCTTCCCTGAAGAAGCGGTCGATGAAGGCTTCGTCGTCCAGCCTGTCCAGCACCTTCACCGCCACCTTGCGGTTGAGGGATTCCTGGGTGGCGAGGTAAACCTCGGCCATCCCGCCCTTGCCCAGGCGTCCGTGCACGAGGTAGCCGGGGATATCGAGAAGATTGTCGGTCATGGGTTCAGGGTCTACGGGATTTGAGCAACCGGCTCAGGAACGAATTGGACCTGTTTGCCACCGAAGAGGTTTCCGGCGACACAAGGCCGATGACGATACAGGAGATATTGTCCCGACCGCCGGCATCGCAGGCTTGCTGCAGCAAGCGCGTTACCAGCTCGTCGAGGGTGTCGGCGCCGGCGCACTGGGTCTGGATCTGTCCATCCTCCAGTTCGCCGCTGAGGCCGTCGCTGCAGAGCAACAACAGCTCGCCGGGGGCCAGCCGGCCCTGCATGTGGCCGACATCCAGGGCTTGGTGTTCCTGGCCGAGGCACTGGGTTACCACGTTGCGCTGGGGATGGCGGCGCGCCTGCTTCGGGCTCAATTGGCCGGCATCTATTAGTGCTTGCACCAGGCTGTGGTCGTGGCTCAGGCGGACGATGTCGCCAGCGCTCACCCGGTAGGCGCGACTATCGCCGGCCCAGGCCAGGTCGAATGCCGCCCCGTCGAACCTCACCGCGACCAGGGTAGTGCCCATACCGGAACCCGACGCCGCTGCGATCACCGCTTCATGAGCCGCCTGCACGGCACTGTCGAGGCCCTGCCCGGCCGCCACGGCCTCGCGCAGGGTCGCTACCGCCACCGCGCTGGCCACTTCGCCGCGCAGGTGGCCGCCCATACCGTCGGCCACAGCCCAAAGCCCCAGCTCGGGGGCGCAGAGCAGCGCATCTTCGTTGTGTTCACGCACGCAACCGGTAATTGACTGCGCGGCGTATCCCAGGAGCTCGGACATGGGGTTCCTACTTCAGTCCAGCGATGACCTTGCATGATGCGGCGACCACCCGGCGCTGTCACTGCCTGGCGCATGAAGTGTTAAGCAGTCGAGGAATTGCCCGGCCGTGCGACCAGCCGCAGTGGGGCTATGCTGAGTGCATCGGATTCGCAAACCACAGGCTCGTGCAGCCCAGGAGGTGGTAATGGCCATTGAGCGCTTCAAGGCAGGGATGCGCTGACCCATTCACCCTCTCGCGGAGGTCACCGCCATGAGCAAAGGTCTCGATTCAAAACGCGAGGCGAAGAAAAAGCCTCAGAAAACCCTCCAGGAAAAACGCATGGCCAAGCGCAGCAAGAAATCCGGCGCTGGCCTGCTCGGCAGCCATGCACCGAATCCTTGAGACGCCCGGTAACATGAAAACGCCCTCCTCGACGGAGGGCGTTGTCTTTCAGGCCGCGCGATGGCCGCTGGGCACCACGTCATCCAGCGATGCGGCGTTCGGCTTGAGCACCAGCAGATCGCCTTCCAGGCGATCGAGCACGGCTTCGGCCGTATTACCCACCAGCGCACCGACCACTCCCTGACGGGCGACCGTGCCCAGCACAGTCAGTGCTGCCTCGAACTCGTGGGCGACCCGCGGAATCAGGTCCCTGGCCGGCCCTTCGCCGACGTGCAGGCGATGCTCGGGCAGCTCGTATTCCTCCATGAACCAGCGGCATTGCTCCTGGCAATGACGCGCGGCGACCTGGCCAAAGGTCTGCTCCGGGTCGGCCTGGGGCAAACGCGTGGAGGAATAGGCGCTGACCACATGCAGATCGGCTTCGAACAGGTCACAGAGGAAGTTGGCGTGCTCGATCACGCTGCCTTGCAGCGCCACGTGCGCCTCGTCCTGATGCTCGACGTCCATGCCGGCGAGGATGGTGCCGCCTTCCCAGGTCAGGCTGCTGCGGATCAGGAACAGCGGCGTGGGCACCTGCCGCAGCAGGTGCCAGTCGTCAGGGGTCATCAATAGCTGGCTCAACCGCCCGGACGGACGGTGCTGCTTGATCACCAGGTCGCATTCCTGGGACCGACAGACCTCCAGGACCTGACTGCTGGCCCGCTCGAAAGCCACCCGCGCCACTTCGCCACGGGCACGTACGCCCGCCCGCAGCAAGCCGACCAGGTACTGGTCGAGCAGCCCGGAGGAGCCATCGTTCGGGTCACAGAGCAGCAGGTGAAGGTTAGCGCCGAGCTTCTGGGCGAGTTGCAGCCCCCGTTCAAGGGCCGGGGAGCCAGGTTCGGCGGGAATGACGACGAGAATCTTCGCGATCGAGCGCATGGCAATCGTCCTCCTTTGCTGAAATGCGATTGCGGGCGGGCCTTTCTTGTTTTAACGCGGCACAGGTCCCCAGCCGTCGGGGGACGCGTGCCTTCGGAAAAATGGGATCAGGCAAGGAGTATGGCCACCAGGCTGGCCTGGGCAAGGCAGGTCATCGCACGGTAAAGCCCGATTGGTGCTAAGTCGCGCTACTGGAGGAATAAAGGCGCATGGCACGCCCCGGGCCGCATCCGGGCTTGCCGGCCATCCCTGGCCAGCGGCGTTACAGGAACATCCCGCCCGACGCTTCCACGCGCTGGCCGTTGATCCAGCGGCCAGCATCGGAGAGCAGCATGGCCACTGCGGCGCCGATGTCTTCCGGCAGGCCGACGCGCCCCAGTGCGGTGTTGCTGGCGATGAAGGCATTGACCTGGGAGTTGTCACGCACCACCCCACCACCAAAATCGGTCTCGATGGCGCCGGGTGCCAGCACGTTCACCGAAATTCCCCGCGCGCCCAGCTCCTTGGCCTGGTAGCGAGTCAGCACTTCGATGCCGCCCTTCATCGCCGCGTAGGCGGCATAGCCCGGCAGGGCGAAGCGGGCCAGGCCTGTGGAAATGTTGAGAATGCGGCCGCCATCGGCGATCAGCGGCAGCAGTTTCTGGGTGAGGAAGAACGGTCCCTTGAGCTGGACGTTCACCAGTTGGTCGAACTGCTCTTCGGTGGTTTCGGCGAAGCTCGCGTGGATGCCGATGCCGGCGTTGTTCACCAGGAAGTCGAAGCTGTCACGGCCGAATTCATTCTTCAGCAGGCGCGCCAGGCTGGCGGCAAAGCCGTCGAAGGTGGCGCTCTTGCTCACATCCAGCTGCAGCATGGCGGCGTGACCGCCGAGGTCCATGATCTCGCGGCTGAGGGATTCGGCGTCCTCCAGCTTGCTGTGGTAGGTGCCGATGATGTCGATGCCCTGGGCCGCCAGGTGCTGCGCCATGCTTTTGCCGAGGCCGCGGCTGGCGCCGGTGATGAGTGCGATCTTGCGGGTCATTGCTGTGCTCCTGGATGCAGTGGGTGGGAAGTGGTGAGGAGCTTATTGTCCGGTTCATATGCGATAAATATGCTGATCTCGGAAGCACTGATCGGCTCAATCGAACAATCCGGAGGGAGGCGCCACACGGATGAACAAGCTGGAGCTACTGAAAACCTTCGTACGGGTCAGCGAGCTGTCAAGTTTCACGCAGGCCGCCGACAGCCTCGGCCTGCCCCGCTCCACCGTGTCGGACCAGATACAAGCCCTGGAGGACCTGCTGGGCGCGCGATTGCTGCAACGCACCACGCGACGGGTGCAGGCGACCCAGGACGGCCTGCTGTTCTACGAGCGCAGCCGAGAACTGCTGGCACAGATGGACGAGCTGGAAGGTCTGTTCCGCGAAGACGCTACCGCCTTGGCTGGCCGCATCCGCGTGGACATGCCCACGGTGCTCGCACGCAAGGTGGTGATGCCGCGCCTGGCCGAGTTCACCGGTCGGCATCCGGGTGTGGAAATGGAAGTCAGCAGCACTGACCGTCGGGTGGACCTGGTGCGTGAGGGCTTCGACCTGGTGCTGCGGGTGGGACCGGTGCTGG
This sequence comes from Pseudomonas sp. BN411, assembly GCF_029871235.1. Taxonomy (GTDB): domain Bacteria; phylum Pseudomonadota; class Gammaproteobacteria; order Pseudomonadales; family Pseudomonadaceae; genus Metapseudomonas. Next base: position 74,972 of record NZ_SSOM01000014.1, on the reverse strand, counting down.
ACACCTCTCTGGTGGCGCGCTCCCTGGGCGGCTTTCCGATGGTCAACGTCGCCAGCCGCGACTACCTCGCCGTGCATGGTGTGCCGCGCACCCTGGAGGACCTCACCCGGCACCGGCTGGTGCACTACGTGTCGGTGCTGGGCAGCCGGCCGGCGGGGTTCGAATACCTGGCCGGCGACAAGGTGCAATTCCTGCCCATGGCCGGCAGCGTGACGGTGAACAACGCCGAGGCCTACAGCGCTGCCTGCCTCGGCGGGCTCGGGCTGATCCAGGTGCCGCTGCATGGCGTGCGCGAGTACCTGCAGAGCGGCGAGCTGGTAGCCCTGCTGCCGGACTACCAGGCACCGCCACTGGAAGCCATCCTGCTCTACGCCCACCGACGCCTGCCCCGGCGCGTGCGGGCCTTCATGGATTGGCTGGAACAGGTGGTACGGGAACAGGCCGCGCCCTGGCCTCAGGGCGCGTAGGTGCAGCGGTCGCGCCCATTGTGCTTGGACTCGTAGAGCGCCTGGTCGGCCTTGATCAACGCCTGGTTGATGCTGTCGCCATCAGCCAGCCGGGCGAGGCCGACGCTGACGGTGGCGGGATGCGCCGAGGGCGTATCACGCACCGCGTGCAGCAACCTGTCCATGCATTGCCAGGCTTCTTCCGGCGACAGCTCCCAGAGATAGACACCGAACTCTTCACCGCCCAGGCGGGCGAACTCGAAAGCACCCATCGCGTCGCGGATGTTCCCGGCGATCCGCTGCAGCACTTCGTCGCCGATGTCATGGCCGAAGCTGTCGTTGATCCTCTTGAAGAAGTCGATATCCACCATGGCCAGGTAACGACGCTGACCGGGTGCGGACTTCTCCAGGCGCGCGGCAGTGCGGGTCATGAAGGCGCGGCGGTTGGGTATCTGGGTCAACGCATCGATATAGGCCTGCTCCATCAGCAACTTGGCCATCAGGTAGTTGTGCAGCTTGCCCTGGCGCAGACGCAGATGGGTGTAGACGCTCAGGGTGGAGAACACGAGTGCATAGAACAGGATCAGCGTGCCCTTGAGCTCCAGCACCGGGACGTCGTGGAAGAAGGGATTGAGGAGCACCCAGCTCAGCACCAGCACTGCGAAGAAACTGAAGTTGCTCTGCGGCAGTACCGAGGCGAGGAAGATGATGCTGGAGGCGGTGAGCGTCAGCCAGAGCGGCTGGAGATCAAGCGGGATGCCGTCGATCACCAGCCGTGCGCCCAGGCAGTAGACCATTACGAAGGCGAGGTTAAGCAGATAGAAATGCCCCGCCTTGCGAATAAAGGGCACACAGCAAGTCAAGCCGCCGAGCAGCGCCAGGAAGTAGATGGACCTGATGGTGAAGCCCTGCCCTCCCTCGAAGCTCACCACCAGGTCGAAGAGAAACCAGAGCGCGATGCTGAGGCTGAACACCAGCATGCAGAAGGTGCGCAACCGCTCGAAGTCGTATTGCAGGAACTCCACCCTGAGTTCGGCGGTGACGGCCAGACGGGACAGCTGGGATTCGACGGTACGGAACATGAGGCCCTCCAATGGCGACTCAAGGAGCCTAGTTCACCCGTTGCAGGGGCGAACTCATTCGCGATTGAAATCCCCCCCACAGATCCAAAACACCTGTAGGGTGCGCCGCGCGCACCAGCGATATCGGGACCATCTGGTGCCGAACCGGTGCGCATGGTGTTCAGCCGGGGGACATAGGTAGCGGGTGTCGGTACCAGAAAATGGTTCCGCGTCCCTTGCGAGCGACGATCCACTGGTCGGACAGTCGTTGCATAGGGCTTGCAATGGCGCTTTGGCGGGGTGAACTGACAGCCGGCGAATAAAAGGTTAGGCATTCCTCGAAAGCACAGGTATTGTGTCGAGCGCTGTGATGCATGTGTCACCGGGAAACGGTCTGTACTTTAGCGGTCCCCTCTTCATCGGTTGCCGACTATCTGCACTCAGTGACAGGCTGGAACGATCCAGCCCAGCAATAATTCAGTTTCTAGGAGACATTCAAATGTCCGAGCGCCAAACCGGTACCGTCAAGTGGTTCAACGATGAAAAGGGCTTCGGCTTCATTACCACCGATAACGGCCCGGATCTGTTCGTTCACTACCGTTCCATCCAAAGCGCCGGCTTCAAGAGCCTGAAGGAAGGCCAGAAGGTCTCCTTCATCGCCGTGCAGGGCCAAAAAGGCATGCAGGCCGACGAAGTGCAAGTGCTGTAAGCACGAGCCGAAAAAGAACCGGCCTTCGGGCCGGTTTTTTTTTCAGTGGTTTTAAATGGCCCCACCCGGCCACTACGTACAGAGAAAGTGAAATGCGCATCAAGACTTCCCACAGCAGCACCCCCAAGCCGCCGGCAGCCACCACCAGCAGCGAAGCCCTGGAAGCTCAGATTGCCGCCTTCCTGAACAAGGGTGGCGAGATCCAGGAGATCGCCAAGGGCGTGAGCGCCCAGGTCGCGCCGAGCCGCCACATCCGCATCGGCAACAAGTAAGACCTTCCTGGCGCCAACGGGCGGTCAGGCACGCGACCTGACGCCCGGCGCCAACGCTCCGTCCTGCCGATGGGCGGATGCCGCTTGCCACGGGGCGCACCACGCTAAACTTCCACTCAGGCCGCCAGCGGCCGGAACTGGGGGTATCGGCCGGTGGGGGCCCGGCGCCAGCCAGATGGGAGGTGTCCCATGCAGCGGCACTACTACATCAGCGACAACCTCAAAGACCTGGAAAGGGTCGAAGACGAGCTCGAAGCCCAGGGCATCGATCATGAGCAGATCCACGTGCTCAGCGAACGCGATGCCGACGTCGAGCACTACCAACTCCACGACGTGTCCTCCGTGATGAAGCTCGATATGGTCCATTCCGGCCTGATCGGCGTCGGCATTGGCATCGCCCTGGCGGCGCTGGTCATGCTGGTGGCCTGGTTCAGTGGCTGGACCGGCACGGCCGCCGGTTGGATTCCCTTCATCTTCCTCGCCATCGCCCTGTTCGGCTTCAGCGTCTGGGAAGGCAGCCTGTTCGGAATCCAGACACCCAACGCCGTGGTGAAGCGTTTCCAGCGCACCCTGGAAGAAGGCAAGCATGTGTTCTTCGTCGATGTGAAACCCGCGCAGGAAGCCATTCTCGCCACTGTCGTCAGCCACCACCCGATGCTCAGGACCGCCGGCACTGGCCAAGCCACGCCGGACTGGGCCGAGGGCCTGCAACACCGCCTGCATCAGTGGCGCAAGATGATGTGATCCACGCCCGCGGCGGCGGATGCAACGCCTGGCGTCATCCGCCGCTTCAACCCGCCTTCACTGCTCCCTTATCCGACATCGTGCTGGCGCGGGCTTCGGCCAGCAGCCAGTCGATCAGCCTGCGCACTTTCTCTGCCGGGGGCGACCTGCGGCTCCAGGCCAGCCGGTAGGCCCAGGGCGTCGACAGGCGGCAACCCTCGCCGAAAGGCAGCACCAGCCGACCATTGGCGATGTCGTCAAAAGCCAGGGCCGTGGAACCCAGAGCGAATCCCTGCCCACTCACCGCCCCCTGGATGGCGTGGCCGATCAGACCGAAGCGCATCCCCCCCTTCACCGGCCCTGGCTCGCCCACAAAGGTGGTGAACCAGTCTTCCCAGCTCGGCAGATGCAGGTTGCCGGTGTTCTTCCAGTGGGTGTGGATAAGCCGGGCGCCGAGCATGTCCCGAGGCTCGCGCACCGCGCCGTACTGCTCCAGGTAGGTGGGGCTGCAAACCGGGAAGAACTCTTCGACGAACAGCAACTCGCTGGCCGGCATGGGCGCGTCGGTGGTGGTGAACCGAATGGCCAGGGTCGCCTCGCCGCGCTCAAGGTCCACCAACTGCTCGGTGGCTTCCAGACTGAGGGTGATGTCGGGGTTGCAGGCGGAGAACTGGTTGAGCCGGCGCATCAGCCAGTGGCTGGCGATGGACGGGGCACAGGTGATGTGGATCGGCCCTTCGTCCTGCCCACGCAATTCATCGGCGCCCCGCTCCAGCAGCTCGAAGGCCTGGGCAACGGTGGCGGCCAGGCGGCGTCCGTTGTCGTTCAGGGTGACGGTGTTGCGCGTGCGGTCGAACAGGCTCACGCCCAGTTCAGCTTCCAGCAGGCGGATCTGCCGGCTCACCGCTCCCGGCGTCACCGAAAGCTCCTGGGCGGCTTCAGTGAAATTGCGGCTGCGGGCAGCAACCTCGAAGGTACGCAAGGCGATGAGTGAAGGGAGACGCATGGCAGGTTCGCTTTGAGTTCAAGTCAAAGCATGATGACAAATCATCGTTTGAAAGCAAGCCGGCCGGGAACGATCCTGCAACCCATTGGCGGCGTCTGCCGCGCACCTCTGCCTTGCGAGTCGAACGATGAAACCCTCCCGCCTTCCCCTGGACTGGTTCGCCTGCGGACTGATGTTCGTCCTCTGCATCTGCTGGGGCTTCCAGCAGGTGGCGATCAAGCTGACGCTGGACGACGTGCCCTCCATCCTGCAGCTGGCCATCCGCTCCGGCGGCGCCGCCCTGGTGCTGGGTGCCCTGGTGTTGTGGAAGGAAGGACGCGGCGCCTTCAGCGACGGCACCCTGTTGCCGGGGATCACGGTCGGTACGCTGTTCGCCCTGGAATTCCTGTTCATCGGCGAAGGACTGAATCACACCAGCGCCTCGCACCTGTCGGTATTCCTCTACACCGCCCCCATGTTCGCAGCCCTCGGCCTACACCTGATGCTGCCCGAGGAGCGCCTCTCGCCCATCCAGTGGCTGGGCGTGCTGGTGGCCTTCGGCGGCATCGCCACGGCCTTCCTCGGTCAACCCGCCGGCGCACCCGGCAATGCGTTGCTGGGCGACATCTACGCCCTGTGCGGCGCCCTCGCCTGGGGCGCCACCACCCTGGTGATCCGCGGATCGAAGCTGTCCGAGGCCAACCCGGTGAAGACTCTGTTCTATCAACTGTTCGGCGCCGTCCTGCTGCTCACCGTGGTGGCGTTCAGCACCGGCAAGACCGACATGCAACTGACCCAGAAGGCCGTCATCAGCCTGGCCTTCCAGGTGGTGGTCATCGCCCTGGTGAGCTACCTGGCCTGGTTCTGGCTGCTGCGCCGTTACCTGGCTTCGCGCCTGTCGGTGCTGTCCTTCATGACGCCGCTGTTCGGCGTCACCTTCGGCGTGCTGGTGCTGGGCGAGACCATCGACCCGTCCTTCGCCATCGGTGCAACCCTGGTACTGGGCGGTATCGTGCTGGTCAGCGGTGCCGAGCTGCTGCGCGGCCGCCAGCAACGCAAGGCGCTCGCCCCTTCCGAGGCCTGACCGGGCTCTGCCGGCTTCATGCATCTTCGTGAAAGCGGAGTCAGGGAAGCCTGCCGCGGCCAGTAATCAGCGCCGACGGATGCGCTCCACCACTACCCGGCCGTCCGCTCCCCAGCGCCCGCGCACTTCCACGTAGTCCCCGACACCCGGCGACTTGTCGATGCGGGTGCCGGGACCGATCACCAGTGGCAGCGAGTCCAGGGTCCAGCCCTCCCCCAGCACGCCTTGCAGCCGTACCCGCGAGCCCACGGGGCTGGGCGCCGGCCGGCCTTCGGCATCGCGCGCACCCTGGTCGATCCAATCGGCGATCAGGCGAACTTCCTCGTCGCTGAGAAAAGGCGGGCCGTCATAGGGCATCTGCGGCTGCGACTGGCCACGTACGCGCCGCACCAGTTCACTGGCGTCGGAGGAACCCGGCACCACACGCACGCGCTCATGGCGATCGAGAATGGCCCCATAGGAATCGAGCAGCAGCCCCTCCGGGGCAGACCCCATCAGTCCATAGGGGGAATGGCACTTGACGCAGCGACTGGCAAATATCGGCGCCACATGGCTGTAGGTGACTGGCTGGCCAGCAGGCGGGCGTTGCAGCGATGCAGGCGGGACGGTGGCATTCGAGGGACGGCTGCCAGCCTGCAAGCCGCCAGCAATCCAACCCTCGAACAAGGCGATTTCGGTGTCACTGAGAAAGGGCGGCCCCGTCATCGGCATGCGCGGCTGGCTCTGGCCTTTCAGGCGCCGGATCAACTCGCTGGCGGCGGGATCGCCGGCTGTCACCACCGGTCGGCTGCTGCCCTTGAGCAGCTCATCGAGGCTGGTAAGCCGCAGGCCGAGCGGCGCGGCTTCGCCGGAATGGCACATCACGCAACGGGATTGGAGGATCGGCTGGATGTCGTCGAAGGTTACGTCCTGGGCGAAGGCCAGTGCCGGCGCCAGGAGCAGCAAACAGAGTTTGACCAGCCTCGGCACCTTGCCCATTTCGCCCCCGCTTCAGCGTTGCCCATCCCACCAAGCCTAGTGAAGCAGAGCCGGTGGCGCCGTCGCGCGGAACCCTACTGCGATCCGTCGGTCAGTTTATTCGAGGTTGGCGTGTGCCGGCCCCAAGCCCCGGGCTCTATCCAGTCGCCGCTGTAGACCCGGGGCTTTCCCATGCGCGTAAAATAGGAAACGTCCGCATACAGAATCGCCGGACTGGCTTGTTTCCTCAGCGCCTGCCGTAGGCAATGATGGCGCCGCGTGTCGTAACTGGAGAATCACTGCATGAAACCTGTCCCCCGCCTCACCGCCCTGCTGCTCGGCGTCGGCCTGCTGGCCAGTCTCGCCGGCTGCGACCTGGCCGAGGAGTCGGCCAACAAGCTGGCGGAGAAAGCCGAGGCGGCCGCCCAGGAGATCGCCCGGGAAGCCATTGGCGAAGCGGTCAACGAATTGAACAAGCAAGTGGACCAAGCCCAGGCTTCGGCCAAGGAATTGCTGGGAGAACCGAAAAAGGACGAAGCCCGCGAGCAGGCACCACGCGCGCCGTCGAACAAAAATGAGGGCAAGGAAGAGGACGCCATGCTGCCTCCCTCCGGTATCGAGACCTGATCCCTGGTCATTCCGGCCGCGATGTCCCTGTCGCGGCCTGTCGGCCTCAGGCGCGCAAGTAGCGCGGCAGAGGCTTTCGGTGTAGCACCTTCAGCGAATCCACCGGTGGAACTTCTCCATGCTCCAGCGCCAGGTCGCGCTTGAGCGTACTGACCAGCCAATCCAGCTGCACCGTCGCCGCCACCACGCGCTGGAAGAATTTCCCGTCGCGCTCCAGCGTCAGCACAAAGCCACCATCGGGCCGAGGCTTGGTGCTCAGCTCGTATTCCGGAAAGGCGCTGATCAGCTTGTCAAAATCCAGATCCATGTCTTTCTCTCCCAGAAAAGTGATTGCTCCTGCACCTCGTTTGCAGCGTGCATGCCAGCGCTATGACAACGGAAACGCCAAATAAATCAGTCGTTTGCAAATTTTTTGAACAACTTTTTCCATGCATTGCGCACGATTCCGGGAGTTTGCAGCGTGCAATTTGCATGACCACTGAACAGCAAAGCCCCCGACCTGGGGGCGCGCCGGGCCGGGGGCTTTGTATGCAATGCCGCGCCAGGCGCGGCCTGCAGGGGGATCAGAGCAGTTCGATGCGATCGTCTTCGATGCGGATCAGCCCCTGCTTGTAGAGGCCGCCGATGGCCTTCTTGAAATTACCCTTGCTAACGCCGAAACGCTGGCTGATCACTTCAGGCGGGCTCTTGTCGGACAGGTTCAGCGTGCCACCTTCGGCACGCAGCGCCGCGATGATCTGCTCGCCCAGGCCGCTGACCGCTTCCGCACCCACTGGCTGCAGGCTCAGGCTGATCTTGCCGTCATCACGGATCTCCTTGATGTAGCCCTTCTCGCGCATGCCGCTGCGCACGAACTTGAACATTTCGTTCTTGTGGATCAGGCCCCAGTGCTTGCCGTCGATGATCGCCTTGAAGCCGAGGTCGGTCTTGTCCACCACCAACAGGTCGACTTCCTGGCCCGTCTTGTAGCGCGGCGGGGTCTGGTCCAGGTAGCGGTCCAGCCGGGCGGTAGCGGTGATGCGGCGGGTACGCTTGTCGAGGTAGACGTGCACCACGCAATAGTCGCCGACCTGCAGCGGGCGCTTCTCCTCCGAATGCGGCAGCAGCAGGTCCTTGGGCAGGCCCCAGTCGAGGAACAGGCCGATGCGGTTGATCTCCACGACCTTGAGGCTGGCGAAGCCGCCGACCTGGACCTTGGGCTTGAGCGTGGTGGCCACCGGACGGTCTTCGCTGTCCAGATAAAGGAAGACGTTCAGCCAGTCGCCCACTTCGGTGGGCTGGTCCTTGGGCACATAGCGCCTGGGCAGGAGGATTTCGCCATCCGGGCCGCCATCCAGGTACAGACCGAACTCGGTGTGCTTGGCCACCTGAAGTGAATTGAAACGCCCGAAAAGTGCCATCTTCGCTACCTCTGAAATTCGAAGCGGCATTCTACCTGCTGGCCGGCCGGCTAACCACGAGCGCCGGGCGCCCGGTGCCGGTATCACGATGGCCGTCAAACGCGCCTTTCATCGCCAGACAAGCCGCACGAGAGCGCCTGAATTTTCATTCTGCAAAACTGTCTACTGGTCGCTAGCACAACGATGTTTCAGAATCATGTCGTCGTACGCGCGACCTATATGTATTCCGGCATCACCCGACGGATTCTCACTGTCCCATCTCAGGAGTTCCTGTGCGCTCATCCAGCCGCTGGCTGTCGCAAACCCTATCGCTGGCAACACTCGGCGTGCTGTTCCTGGTGATTCCCCTCGCCAGCCGCTACTGGCTGGGCTGGTCCAACGCCTTCGGCTACCTCTCCGACCTCGCCTTTGGCAGTTTCCTGATCGTGCTGCTCTACGGCCGCTCGCTGTGGCTGGCTTTGCCGCTGATGCTGCTCTGGAGCGCGATGATCCTCGGCAATGCCGAACTGGTGGGCGCCGTCGGCCGCATGCCAGAGCCGAGTGACCTCAAGTACCTGCTCGACCCGCAATTCGTCAGTCATTCCACCCAGGGCGGCGGCATCACCCATCCGTACCTGGGTCTGGCGCTGGGTGCCAGCGTCCTGACCTGCCTGCTGTGCTGGCGGCGCCGACACGATCCGCTGAACTGGAAATGGTTCGCCACGCCGGCCGCGCTGCTGACCGGGTACGTCACCCTGCAATCGGTGCAGCCCAGCGATGCCGACCAGTGGAAGCAGTTCAACCTGCCCCACAAGCTGATGGCCAGTGCCGCGAGTAGCGGCCAGTTGGCGGTCGAAGACTGGCTCGACGGCGACCAGCCGGAAGTTCCGCCGGACATCGCCGGCCTGGCGCAACTGGACCTCAACGGCACGCCCCTGCTCGCCGGCCCCGGCCGTGCGCGCAACGTCCTGGTGATTACCCTGGAAGGCATCCCTGGCGCCTACATCGCCGCCAACCGCGCCGCGATCAACAGCAGTTACCAGGATTCGCTGATGCCCAAGCTCAGCGCCTGGGCCGAGCGCGCCATGACCACGCCGGACTATGTGCTGCACAGCCACCAGACCATCCGCGGCCTGTACGCCATGCTCTGCGGCGACTACAGCAAGCTGGACTCCGGCACGCCCAAGGGACTGGAACTGCTGAACAACCCGGCGCGTGCCAAGGCCTGCCTGCCTTCGCAGATGCACCAGCACGGCTTCAGCACCCACTTCCTGCAGGGTGCCGGGCTGCGCTTCATGGCCAAGGACAAGATCATGCCGCAGATGGGCTTCGACAAGACCCAAGGGCGCAACTGGTTCCGCAACAAGGCCTACCTGGAATTCCCCTGGGGCATGGACGACAAGGCCTTCTTCGAAGGTGCACAGACCTACGTGAAACAACTGCGCCACCAGAAGAAGCCGTGGATGCTCACCCTGCTCACCGTCGGTACCCACCAGCCCTACTCGGCCCCGGTCGACTACCTGATGCGCTACCCGGACTCGAAGAAAGCCGCCATCGCCTACCTGGATGACGCCGTGGACGCCTTCCTCTCCGGCCTGGAAAAACAGGGCGTGCTGAAGGACACCCTGGTGATCGTCACCTCGGACGAGTCCCACGGCATCGAGAACGTCCGCCTCGCCTCCGCCTGGGGCTTCAACCTGGTGCTGGCCCCCGAGCAGGCCGCGCTGCCGCCGATCAAGAGTGGTGTGTACGGCCATGTCGACCTGACAGCCTCCATCCTCGACTACTTCGGCTACCGCGTGCCGCAGAACCTCTCCGGCCGTTCGCTGTTCCGCGACTATGAAACCGGCCGCGAGATCATGTCCTACACCAACGGCAAATTGCGCTACCACGATGGCAAGGACACCTTCACCGAATGTGATTTCCGCCAGGTCTGCCGGCGCTACCAGAGCGAGGGATTCATAGCCGACGAAGCCCGTTACCTGGGCAGCTACAGCGGCAAGAAGGCGCGCGTGATCGCCCAGCGTGCGGCGCTTCTGGACCAGTCCCTGCAGGGCGGCAGCCTCGGCCAGGAATACCAGTTCGCCACGCGCGATCGCATTCGGCTCAAGGAGAAGGCCCGGGATGACTGGGCGGACAACCTGATCGGTGCCCAGTACATGGAACTGCCGAAGAACAGCCGCACCAGCGTGCAGATGACCATCAAGGTCCTGCGCATGGACAGGAAGGGTGCCCAATTGCGGCTCAAGGCCAAGGAATTCGAGCGTGACGTAGCGCTGCCGATTCCCGAATTGCCGCTGCTCAAACAGGGCAAGCCGCTGAAGGTCAACTTCGCTTTCGACAACCCGGAAGCGCGCAAGGCGTTCTCTTTCCACCTGCTGGCCGAGGGTCGTGGGGTGATCGAGATCAGCGACTTCCGCGTCACCACTCAACCGCTGCCGCCTGCTGCCGTGGCCGCCGAAGCCAATGCCCAGGTAGCGCAGAAACGCCCGCTGCACCCCATCACCACACTCTTCGGCCTGTTGGGCCGGCAGCAGGACGCCCTGGAGAACGAGCTGGAAAATCCCGGCAACGACCGCGCCGTACTGCCCGAAAGCACCGAGTTGAGGTTGCAGCAGTATCACTAAGCAAAGGGGCGCCGAAATGGCGCCCCTGTTCTATCCACGGTTCCCCACAAGATGAGCAGCGTCCCTCAGGGGAGCGTCGCCCGGGTGGCGTTGCGGCTGTGGGCGCCGAAGTGGCGGATCAGCCGCACCAGCGTCTGGTCCAGCTGAACATCGTCGGGCAACGGCGCGAGCTGGTTGCCCTGGCTGAACCCCATCTGCGTCCGCCCTCCCGCCAGCCAATGGCCGATGCGGGCGTCAAATTCATCGGCGGCATCATAGGACTCCTGGGACACCACGAGGCGCAACGAGTCGCCGTCGAAGGGCGGATAGTCGGCATCCGTGCGGCTGTCGGCATAGGCCCGCAGGAGCGGGCTGTCGTTACGCCCCTCGCGCAGCAGTTTGCGCAACCAGTCGGCCTGGTACTTCTCCACTTCGGTGTGCCGGTTGGCCACCTGCTCGATGGCCGCCAGCTTGTCGCTGTCCAGGCCGACAGCGGCCTTCAGGGCGATCCAGATCAGCGCGGGCGTACCGTGGCCCGGCAGGGCCTTGGCGTGGTAGGGCTGGGTCAGGTCCTGGATGTAATGCAGCCCCCAGCCGAGGAAGCGATAGCCCCAGTAGGGGTGGCCGCTCTCAAAGGCAAAGCGCGCGAGGCCCAGGTACTGGTGGACCCGCACTTCGGGATAGGTGCGCGCCAGGTAAGGCGCGAAACGGTAGATGAGCTCGTCCTCGTGGTAGTAACCGATATGGAACGGCGCCTGGGAGGAGTACTCGAAACGTGCGTCGCCGAAGGGCTGCGGGCCGAAGTTGTAACGGGCACCGGCTTCACCCGGGTTGTCGCTGAACAGGTTGATGTCATGGCCGTAGTCCGGCTCATCGGCGGCGCTGGCCACGACCGCCAGGGCGGGCAGCGTCTCGCCGGGCTGCACCTGGTAGAAGCGCCATTCGCGCCACAGGCTGAGCTTGTGGAACACCAGCACGTCGGAGGCATCGAGGGCGCTGTGGCCGCTCCAGTCCATTCCCGGCAGGGCCTGGACGAAGGAGGCCAACTTGATCTCGGGGTTCACCCGCAGCGCCGTCAGGAAGGCCCTGCGGTGGTCACCGCCATGGGTGGGCACCCAGCGCAGCTCATCAGGTCGTTCCGGGTAGCCCGGAAGGTTCTCGCGGAAGAACTCTTCCTGCTCGTCCAGCAACTGCTCCAGGGCCACGCCCTCCTCTTCCAGGAAGGACTCCAGGCTTTCCACCGGAACCGGTTGCGCGTCCCTTATCTGCGGCAGGTCCGCCAGCGCCAGGGCGGTACCCAGGGCGTGGTTGGACCAGGCCAGCGCCGCGGATGGCAAGCCGGCAAGGCTCAGGCTGAGGGCGAGCGCCAGGTACTTCATCGATCACTCCATGACGGGGGTTCAGGCAAGGCCCGGCAGGGTAACAGCCACGGCGTGAGGCAACACTGTCCAGCCAAGACAGCCCGACTCACCGATCAAGCCGACAGGAATGACTCTAGTGCATGAAACGAAACGACCGCCTGGAGGCGGTCGCTTCGCGAACATCAGGCTGTCACTGGATGTCTTCGGGCACCACCACGATCCAGTTCTTGTCCGCCGTTACCGGCACGCCCTGCTTGGCCTGGGCTTCGGCGTTGCGCTTCTGCATGGCGCTGATCTGATCCATGTATTTGGCCTTGCGGTTGATCCACAGATTGATGCCGCCATTGGCCACATCCGTACCGTGGAACATCATGTAGCCGTCGCTGATGGGCGTGTCGCCAGCGGCGAGGATCGGCTTCTTCCATTCGTCGATGTAGGTGAGGATCGCAGCGTACTTGCCCGACATCCAGGTGGCCGGAGTCCACAGATACGGGGTCAGTTCCAGATCGAGGTTGGCCTTCGGGTCGTACTTGCCATCGGTGATCTGCTTGCGGCTGGTGGTCACGGCGCCGGACTTGCGGTCCTTCAGCAGCGTGGTGACGCCGATGACGTTCTCCGGCTTCACGTTGTAGCCGTATTTCGGGTCCGAGGCGACCATCCGCACCAGCTCTTCGAGGGCGGCGGTGATGATGTAGACCTCGATGCCATTCTCGTTGAGCTTGTTCATCAGCTCCTTCTGGCCGGTGAAGATCTTCGGCGGGTTGATCTCGATGGTCTTCACTTCGTCCCCTTCGTAATAGGTAGCGGGGACCGGCTTGCCGTAGGCCATCAGCTCGTCGACATAGCCCTTCAGCTCACGCAGGGTGAAGCCGGAAAACACCTGGGCGACCCAGGGATAGCAAACCATGTCGTCCACTTCGCAGAGGCGGTAGTAGTAACTGTTGAGGCTTTCCTTGTGCCCCTTCACATCCTTGAAGGGGATCAGCTTGAGCGAAGGGTCGAGCTTCTCGCGGGTGAGGACGCCCTTCATCTCCAGGAACGGCAACAAGGATTCTTCCAGGTCGTAGCGATAGCTGGTGTTGTCCATGTCGAATACGGCGAAGTTGCCCTGGTTGGCGTGCTTGGTAATCAGCGCATCCAGTTGCTTCGCGGCCGGCTCCGGCCAGTGCTTGAGCTCGGTCGCGGCCTGGGCGCTGGCGGCCAATCCCAGACACAGTGCAGCGGACATCAACGTCTTGGCGATCTTCATCTTCTTCTTATTCCTTTTGATGGCTTGCGTGAGCATGGCGAAGCTCCGACTCCGGCTTCGCCGCCGAACCTAGCAAAGGCTCTGCCCGCAGCCGTCACCAGAACGACCTCCAGCGTTCTCTTAGCGCCAGCCGATCAGCCACGGGAATGGCGGAGGATTCAGTCCCCCTCGGCCGCCTGCGGCTAGACTCAACCTCCCCTCAAGCCGCCAGGAGAAGCGTCATGCTCAAAGCCGAATACAAGACCCGTGGCCCGGTGCCCCAGGATGTGATCGAAGCCGTGGAGTTCGAACTGCCAGCAGTGGCCGCCGGCCAGGCGCTGGTGAAAGTGCTGGCGGCACCGATCAACCCATCCGATGTGCTCACCCTGACCGGCGAATACGGCATGCTGCCGCCGCTACCCGCCATCGGCGGCAATGAAGGCGTGGGTGAAGTGCTGGAAGTGGCCGCCGACGTCACTGGCCTTAAGCCCGGCCAGACCGTATTGCTGCCGGTAGGCTGCGGCACCTGGCGCACCCACCTGATCGCCGAGGCCAAGCAGCTCATCCCCCTGCCCAGCGCCGATCCGCAGCAACTGGCGATGCTCACCGTCAACCCGCCCACTGCCTATCTGATGCTGCGTGATTTCGTCGACCTGCAGCCGGGCGACTGGGTGATCCAGAACGCCGCCAACTCGGGGGTGGGCAGCTACCTGATTCAGTTGGCGAAGATCCGTGGCCTGAAAACCATCAACGTGGTGCGCCGCGACTCGGCGGTCGCGGCCGTGCAGGCCGAAGGCGGTGACGTTGTGCTGGTGGACGGCCCCGACCTGGCCAAGCGCGTACGCGAAGCCACCGGCGGCGCACCGGTGAAGCTGGGCATCGACGCCGTGGGCGGCGCCTCCACCGACCATCTCGCGGCCAGCCTGGCCGAAGGTGGCGTGCTGGTGAATTACGGCCGCATGAGCGGCGAGCCCTGCCAGGTGAATCCGGGTTCCTTCGTTTTCCGCGATGTGACCCTGAAGGGCTTCTGGCTGGCGCGCTGGTTCCGCCAGGCCACGCCGCAGCAGCAGATGCAATTGTTCGGAGAACTGATCCAGCTGATCGCCAGCGGCAAGCTCAAGGCGCGCATCGCCGCCACCTATGACATCAGCCGGATCAAGGAAGCCGTCGCCGCAGCGGCCGGTGGCGAGCGGGATGGGAAGATTGTGCTGGTGCCCTGAAAAGCACCCTCACCCCAGCCCTCTCCCGCAGGCGGGAGAGGGAGCAGTACGTGCCTTACCTGGGCGTCGACGCTTTTCCTGTAGGGGCGAATTCATTCGCGATCAAGGGCCGCTCCCCTGCAAGTGGGAGCGGCCGTAATCCGAACCTCGATGTTTTCCTGTAGGGGCGAATTCATTCGCCAAGCGGACCGCAGGTCCGCCGTGCTCGCCTCAATGCAGCACCCAGTACCCCAGCAAGCCCAGGTGCACGGCCACGATCAGCCAGAATTTCACCTGGTAGGCGACCTTGCGATTCTTGTGGCGAATCAGCCTCTGGGCGAGCAGACCGCCCGGCCAGCCGCCAAGAAGTTCATACAGGTGGAGGCGGGATTCGGGCGTACGTTGCTCCCCGGCTACGGCTAAGCGCTTGTCGCGCCAGTACGCGACGAAGCAGATCAGGCTCATGAGCAGATAGACCGCCAGCAACAGCTTCCAGGGGGCAGCGCCACCCAGCAGAGGCTGCACCCACTGGTTCAATCCGTTCGTGGCAGTCTGCAGCAACTGCTCAACTGCATCCGGACTGGCCAGCGGCCGCGAACCTTCCAGCGATCCGCAGCCCTGATCGGTGTAACGCACCACGCCATCGGCCTGGATGCAGCGATAGACCTCGGCCTGCGCCGAACCCAGCGCGAAGAGCAGCGAGGCCGGAGCAAGCCGACGGATCATTCCGCCGTCGGCTTCTTGCGCTTGAGCGGCGCCAGGCCGTCGGTGCTCACCACGCGGGACTCCTCACGCGGCTTGCTCGGCTTGCGCTTGGGCGCAGCGGCCTTGGCCGGAGCCTTCTTGTCGCCTTTCTTGTCGGTCTTTTTCTTCTTGGCGCCAGCGGCCTTGCCGGAAGCCTTGACCTTCTTCGGACCCGTGTAGGTGCCCTTGAGCTCCTTGATGGTCCGGCGTTCGAAGCTCTGCTTCAGGTAGCGCTCGATGCTGGACATCAGGTTCCAGTCGTTATGGCAGATCAGCGAAATCGCCAGGCCTTCGCCACCGGCACGGCCGGTGCGACCGACGCGGTGCACGTATTCGTCGCCGGAGCGCGGCATGTCGAAGTTGATCACCAGGTCCAGGCCTTCGATGTCCAGGCCACGGGCGGCGACATCGGTGGCCACCAGCACCTTGGTACCGCCCTGCTTCACACGTTCGATGGCCAGCCTGCGGTCCTTCTGGTCCTTGTCGCCGTGGAGCACGAACGCCTTGTAGCCGCCCGCCACCAGGTGCCCGTACAGCCGATCGGCCTGGGCGCGGGTGTTGGTGAAGATGATCGCCTTCTGGTAGGTCTCGTTGGCCAGCAGCCAGCGCGCCAGCTCCTCTTTGTGCTCGGGGTGGTCGGCCGTGATGATTTGCTGGCGGGTACTCTCGTTGAGCTGATCGACGCTGTTCAGGCGCAGGTGCAGCGGGTCACGCAACACATTGGCGGAAACCTCGCGCAGCGCGGCGCCGCCGGTGGTGGCGGAGAACAGCAGGGTCTGCTGGCGGTTGGCGCAGAGTTCGGTGATGCGCTGCATGTCCTCGGCAAAACCCATGTCGAGCATGCGGTCGGCTTCGTCCAGCACCAGCACTTCCACCTCGCGCAGATCCACGGTGCCAGAGTTCAGGTGCTCGATCAGGCGACCGGGCGTGGCGATCAGCACGTCAGGCAGCTTGCGCAGCATCGCAGCCTGCACCTTGAAGTCTTCCCCACCGGTGACGATGCAGGACTTGATGAAGGTGAACTGGGAAAAGCGCTCCACCTCTTTCAGGGTCTGCTGCGCCAGCTCGCGGGTCGGCAGCAGGATCAGCGAACGGATGCGCTCGCGGGGCTTGGCCTCGCCAATCAGGCGGTTCAGCAGCGGCAGGACGAAGGCAGCGGTCTTGCCGCTACCGGTCTGGGCGGTCACCCGCAGGTCGCGCCCTTCCAGGGCCGGCGGGATGGCCGCCACCTGCACCGGGGTCGGCTCGACGAATTTGAGTTCGGCAACGGCCTTGAGCAGACGTTCGTGCAGGGCGAATTGGGAAAACACGGGGCTACCTCGGTCAAAAGCGTAAATAGCTGCATAGGTTACCCGGAGTCGGGAGCAAACGCCCGAATTCCGAGTGAGCCAGCGACGGAAAACCCGAGCCGGTATACGCTCTTTGCACCCTTTCCAGGAGCTCCGCCATGCGTCCAGCCCTGATCTACTACGTCGCCGCCAGCCTCGACGGCTACATCGCCCGTCCCGACGGCCGCGTCGACTGGCTGAAGCCCATCGAGGAGTCGGGCGACGATCATGGTTACCAGGCCTTCTACGCCAGCATCGACGGCCTGCTGATGGGGCGGATGACCTACGAGAGCATCCTGGCGTTCGGCGGCGAATGGCCCTATCCCGGCAAACCCTGCCTCGTGCTGACCCGCAACGAACCACTGCGAACCAGCCCGGACGTACAGATCAACCACGACACGCCGGCCCAGGCCCTCGAACAACTGGCCGCTGCCGGCTGCAAGCGCGTGTGGCTGGTCGGGGGTGGTTCGCTGGCCGGGACCTGCTACTCTGCCGGGCTGCTCGATGAACTGGTGGTCAGCGTCATTCCCCACCTCCTGGGCGCCGGTATCCCGATGTTCGCCACGGGCCTCGAACGCCGCCTCCAGTTGCGCGAGCAGCGCAGCTTCCCCACCGGCGTGGTGCAGCTGCACTACCAACTCCTGCCCGAAGCCGAGACACCATGACCACCCTGAATATCGCCGCCGCCTGCCTGCTCGACTCGCAAGATCGCCTGCTGCTGGTGCGCAAACGCGGCACCCGCGCGCTGATGCTGCCCGGCGGAAAGCGCGAGGCTGACGAAAGCCCGCTTCAGGCCCTGCAACGCGAACTCTGGGAAGAACTCCAGCTGCGCCTGGAAGCGTCGGCCCTGACTCCGCTGGGCCGTTTCCGCGCGCCGGCCGCCAACGAGGCGGACACCTGGGTGGACGCCGATATCTTCATCGCCCGCCTGCCCCATGCCGTGGAAGCGGCGGCCGAGCTGGAAGAACTGGCCTGGCTGGAGCCCGGTCAGCCCCACCCGGAAAACCTGGCCCCGCTGCTGCGCGACCACGTACTGGACGCCCTGACGGGTCGCTGAGCGACCCTGTTCAGAAGCCTTTCCGAGCCTGCCTGCGCAACAGCATCGCGCTGTCCCCGCCAATCAGCAGCACGGCCAGCCAGATCGGCAGGTAGGTCCAGAGCTGGGCAGGGTTGAAGGGCTCGCCCAGGAATACCACCGCCACCGCGAACAGCAGCACCGGTTCCACGTAGCTGAGAATCCCGAACAACCCCAGGGGCAGCAGCCGGCTGGACGCCATCATGGCCGCGAATGCCAGGGTGCCCAGCAGCCCCAGGCCGGGAATCAGCCACCAGAGTTGCGGCGCCTGGCTGAACGCACCCGGCGGCGAGAAGCTCGCGATCAGCCAGATGGCCAGGGGCGCCAGCACCGCCATTTCCAGGATGAAGCCGGACAACGCATCCAGCTTCATCCAGCGTCGCAGCATGAAGTAAGGCGGATAGCCCAGGGCAGTAACGAGGGTCAGCCAGGAGAACGCACGGGTCAGCCAGAGCTCGTGCAGCACGCCGGCCAGGGCGCAGAGCACCGCCACCAGCTGCAACGGCCGCAGGCGCTCGGCGTAGAACACCCGTCCCGCTACCACCATCGCCAGGGGCAGCAGGAAGTAGCCGAGAGAGACCTCCAGCATCCGCCCCTGCAGGGGTGCCCAGAGGAACAGCCCCCATTGCAGGCCGATCAGCACCGCCGCAATGGGCAGGGAAGCCAGGAGCAACGGCTCGCGCTTCAGTCGACCGAGCACGGCGATGAAGGCGGGCCATTGGCGGGTCAGCATCAATAGCAGGAGCACCGCCGGGATCGACCAGAGCACCCGTTGGGCAAATACCTGCACGCCATCCAGCGGCGCTAGTTCGCGCACGTAACCGGGCATCAGGGCAAACAGGACGGACGCCGTCAGGGACAGCGAGACACCACGACCGGACAGCTTCATGACCGTCTCTGCACGTGGAAGAGGAAATGGGACGACATCATCAGGGCCTCGCAAAGCAGCCGGCGAACATACGCCTTCCTTGCCGCGAGCGGAAGATTAACAAGGCGGGAATCTGACCATCCGGGCAGGGCCGTCGCCCGCATTGTTGAAAACGGCATGGCTTAGGTCCGAACAACGAACGGCGCCCCCTCACCCCAACCCCGCCCTGCGCCCCAGCCAGATCGCTGCGCGTCCTGGCGCTCATCGGCACCGGAAGCAGTGCTTCCGAAAGCGTGCCTCTTCGCCCCAGAGGGACAGGGAGCCATCCGTGCAAGCGTTCAGCCTGGGCATTTCCCTGTGGGGGCGAATTCATTCGCCAAAGAGGACACCGGCCTCTCTTTCTCGTCATCCATAAAAAAGCCCGACCTGAACCAGGCCGGGCAGAGAGGGTGCGCTCAAGGAGCCATGGCGCACCGAAGGAGCGAGGAGCGGAGCAGCGGATCAGGCGACCTGGGCGAGCTGAGCCTTGGCGGAAGCCAGGCCCTTCTCCTGGAATTCATTACCCATGTTCAGGCCTTCGGCATGAATGAAGGTCACGTCATGGATGCCGATGAAGCCCATGGCCTGGCGCAGGTAGGGCTCCTGATGGTCCAGCGGGCTACCGGAGTAGATGCCGCCACGAGCGGTCAGGACAAAAGCGCGCTTGCCAGTGAGCAGGCCCTTCGGACCGGTTTCGGTGTACTTGAAGGTGACGCCGGCGCGCAGCACGTGGTCCAGCCAGGATTTCAGGGTGCTGGGGATAGCGAAGTTGTACATGGGGGCAGCCATCACCAGTACGTCGGCAGCCAGCAGTTCTTCGGTCAGCAGGTTGGAGCGTTGCAGGGCGGTTTTTTCGCTTTCGCTCTGCTGGTCGGCGGGCTTCATCCAGCCTCCCAGAAGGTCGGCGTCCAGGTGCGGAACCTGCTCGGTGGCGAGGTCGCGAACGGTGATCTCATCAGCCGGGTGGGCGGCTTGCCACTTGGCGATGAAGTCCTGGGTGAGCTGGCGGGAAACGGAACCTTGCTGGCGGGCGCTGCTTTCGATGACGAGTACGCGGGACATTTGGGCTACCTCCATCGGGGGTTGATTGCGTCGATGGGGCGCAGATTATTTCGTCACGAATCGATAAAAAAGCGTAAATATCCGCCGAAAAATATCAAGAAAGTTGATTTTTATAAGGAGGGGCACTAGGCTGGTTGCTGTGCCCGAATCCTGGCCCCGACTACTTGGGGTTGCACGTCAGCTTGATCCGCAGCTTGATCACTGCACGGGTGAAATTGGCCGTCACGTAGGCGCTCTTGCCACTTTCGATCACGGCCTTGCGCACCTTGGGGGTTTCAGGTCCGTTAACGAACACTGCCTTGCACTCCGCTGCGGTTCCACCAACGTTCTGGATATTGATGGCGGCCATGTTGTTTGCAATATCGGTGGTGTCGTAGACGATCTCGGCGCCGTTGTACTGCTTCTCCACCTCAATGGGGTATGCGAAGGCCAGGGTTGGCAACAGGGCGAACAGGGCACAGCAGAGTTTCTTCATGGGCGATCTCCAGTGCAGAGAGCGCCAGCTTAACAGAGCGCCACAGGCGGAATCAGCGCCATGGGCACACACGATCTGCCGGCATGAGCAGCTAGAGGAGCAGCACCGCATGAAAGCCCCGCGCGTAACCCTGGACCAGTGGCGGACCCTGCAGGCCGTGGTGGATCACGGCGGCTTCGCCCAGGCGGCGGAAGCGACCCATCGTTCGCAATCCTCGGTCAGCTATACGGTCGCGCGCATGCAGGAGCAGTTGGGCGTTCCCCTGCTGCGCATCGAAGGACGCAAGGCGGTGCTGACCGAAGCCGGTGAAGTGCTGCTGCGCCGCTCGCGCCAACTGGTCAAGCAGGCCAGCCAGCTCGAAGAGCTGGCCCACCACATGGAACAGGGCTGGGAAGCCGAAGTACGCCTGGTGGTGGACGCGGCCTACCCCAATGCCCGCCTGGTGCGCGCCCTCTCCGCCTTCATGCCGCAAAGCCGCGGATGCCGCGTGCGCCTGCGCGAGGAAGTGCTCTCCGGTGTCGAGGAAGTGCTGCTGGAAGGCTCCGCAGACCTCGCCATCACCGGCCTGGACATCCAGGGCTACCTGGGTGCCGGGCTCTGCTCGGTGGAGTTCGTCGCCGTTGCCCACCCCGATCATCCCCTGCATCGCCTGCAGCGCCAGATCAACTTCCAGGACCTGGAAAGCCAGTTGCAGGTGGTGATCCGCGATACCGGCCGGACCCAGCCGCGCAATGTCGGCTGGCTCGGCGCGGAGCAACGCTGGACGGTGGGCAGCCTGTCCACCGCCGCCAACTTCGTCAGCAGCGGCCTGGGCTTCGCCTGGCTCCCGCGCCACTTGATCGAGCGGGAACTCAAGGATGGCCAGCTCAAGCCGCTGCCACTGGAACAGGGCGGCAGCCGCCACCCCTCCTTCTATCTATATTCCAACAAGGACAAGGCCCTGGGTCCGGCGTCACAGATCCTGGTCGAACTGATCAAAACCTTCGACTCGGCGCCGCTGGATGCGCCATTCGCAGCACCGCTCCCCAGCGCCTGACAGGAGGTCGCTCATGTCGTACTTCGAGAATGATGGATGCCAGCTGCACTACGAAGACTACGGCCGAGGCATGCCGGTGCTGCTGGTCCACGGCCTGGGTTCCAGCACCCGCGACTGGGAGTACCAGATCCCCGCCCTCGCCGCCCATTACCGCGTCATCGTCATCGATGTGCGTGGCCACGGCCGCTCCGACAAACCCCAGGAGCGCTACAGCATCGCCGCATTCGCCGAAGACGTGGCGGCGCTGATCGAGCACCTGGGGTTGATCGATGTGCACCTGGTGGGCATCAGCATGGGCGGCATGATCGGTTTCCAGCTCGGCGTTGATCGCCCGGAGTTGCTACGCAGCCTGACCATCGTCAACAGTGGCCCCGAGGTGAAGCCCCGTTCACCGAAGGACTACCTGGAAATCGCCAAGCGCTGGACTCTCTCGCGCCTGCTCAGCCTCGACAGCATCGCCAAGGCCCTTGGCCGCCTGCTGTTCCCGCTGCCTGAACAGGGCGACCTGCGCAGCAAGATCGAGGAGCGCTGGCCGCAGAACGACAAGCGCGCCTACCTCTCCTCACTGGACGCCATCATCGGCTGGGGCGTACGCGATCACCTGCAGCGTATCCAGAGCCCGACCCTGGTGATCACCGCCGACCGCGACTACACACCAGTCTCCCAGAAGGAGGCCTACGTGAAGGAGCTACCGAACGCGCGGCTGGTGGTCATCGAGAATTCCCGTCACGCCACACCGCTGGATCAACCCGAACGATTCAACGCCACCCTGCTCGACTTCCTGGCCGAAGTGGAGCGCAACAAGGACCCAAAACCATGCTGAAGAAACTCGTCCTGGGCGCCTGCGCCCTGCTCGTCTCCCTCAACCTCATGGCCGCCGACAAGCCCCATGTGCTGCTGACCACCAGCGCCGGGGAAATCGAGGTGGAACTGGAAGCCGACAAGGCGCCGGCCAGTGTGAAGAACTTCCTCGATTACGTGGACGCCGGCTTCTACAACGGCACCGTGTTCCATCGCGTGATTCCCGGATTCATGATCCAGGGCGGTGGCTTCGACACCGATATGAGCCAGAAGGAAACCCGCGACCCGATCAAGAACGAAGCGGACAATGGCCTGCGCAACCTGCGCGGCACCCTGGCCATGGCGCGCACCCAGGCGGTGAACTCGGCCACCAGCCAGTTCTTCATCAACCACAACGACAACGCTTTCCTCGACCACGGCAGCCGGGACTTTGGCTACGCGGTGTTCGGCAAGGTCGTGCGTGGCATGGATGTGGTCGACCAGATCGCCAACGTCCCCACCGGCAACCGCGGGATGTACCAGAATGTGCCGTTGCAGCCGGTGGTGATCCTCTCCGCCAAGCGGCTCTGATGTATTCAGCCCGGGCAGGACGCCCGGGCCGACCGCTTCACTTTCGGATGGACTCGTTATGTTGTTCAAACGCTTCGAGCGCCTGATCGACGTCTTTCGCCAAGCGCCTGATGAAATGCCTCCGCGCAACGTGGTGCGCTTCTACGTCTACTACCTGCGCCAGGTGTGGCCGGTGTTCAGCGCCCTGCTGCTGGTGGGGCTGATCGTCGCGCTGATCGAAGTGGCGCTGTTCAGCTTCCTCGGTCGCATCGTCGACCTGGCGCAAGCCACCCCCAGCGGCGAAGTCTTCCAGCGACACGGTACCGAACTGCTGTGGATGGCGATCGTGGCGCTGATCCTGCGGCCGCTGTTCAACAGCCTGCACGACCTGCTGGTCCACCAGACCATCAACCCCAGTCTCACCAACCTGATCCGCTGGCAGAACCACCGCTACGTGCTCAAGCAGAGCCTGGGTTTCTTCCAGAACGACTTCGCCGGGCGCATCGCCCAGCGCATCATGCAGACCGGCAACTCGCTGCGCGACTCCGCAGTGCAGGCTGTGGACGCCCTCTGGCATGTACTGATCTACGCCGTCAGCTCCCTGGTGCTGTTCGCCGAAGCGGACTGGCGCCTGATGCTGCCGCTGGCGCTCTGGATCGCCGGTTACCTCTTCGCAATCATCTACTTCGTCCCCAAGGTGAAGCAGCGTTCGGTGGAGTCTTCCGATGCCCGTTCGAAATTGATGGGGCGCATCGTCGACGGCTACACCAACATCACCACGCTCAAACTCTTCGCGCACACCCGCCAGGAAGAGGACTACGCCCGCGAAGCGATCAACGAGCAGACCCACAAGACCCGGATGACCGCACGGGTGATCACCGCCATGGACGCCACCATCACCACCATGGGCGGCCTGCTGATCGTCACCACCTGCGGCCTGGCGCTCTGGTTGTGGAACCAGGGCCTGATCAGCGTCGGCGCCATTGCGCTGGCCACCGGCCTGGTGATCCGCATCATCAACATGTCCGGCTGGATCATGTGGGTGGTCACCGGCATCTTCGACAACATCGGCCAGGTCCAGGACGGCATGCAGACCATTTCGGTACCGCGCCAGGTCGTCGACAACCCGGACGCCCAGCCCTTGAAGGTGAACCAGGGCGAGGTGCGTTTCGAGCGCGTCAGCTTCCACTACGGCAAAGGCAGCGGCGTGATCGAAGGCCTCGACCTTGTGGTGCGCCCCGGCGAGAAGATCGGCCTGGTGGGGCCGTCCGGTGCCGGCAAGTCGACCCTGGTCAACCTGCTGTTGCGGCTCTACGACCTGGAGGGCGGACGCATCCTGATCGATGGCCAGGACATTGCCCGAGTAACCCAGGAAAGCCTGCGCGCCCGGATCGGCATGGTCACCCAGGACACCTCGCTGCTGCACCGATCCATCCGCGACAACCTGCTCTACGGCCGCCCCGGTGCCAGCGACGCAGAACTGCTGGAGGCGGTTCGCAAGGCCCGTGCCGGCGAGTTCGTCCCTCTGCTTTCCGATGCCAGCGGGCGGCGCGGTTTCGACGCCCATGTCGGCGAACGCGGAGTGAAGCTCTCCGGCGGCCAGCGCCAGCGCATCGCCATCGCCCGCGTCCTGCTCAAGGACGCCCCCATTCTGATCCTGGATGAAGCGACGTCCGCGCTGGACTCGGAAGTGGAAGCGGCGATCCAGGAAAGCCTGGAGACCCTCATGCGTGGCAAGACGGTAATCGCCATCGCCCACCGCCTCTCCACCATCGCCCGCATGGATCGCCTGGTGGTGCTCGACAAGGGCCGGATCGTGGAGAGCGGCACCCACGGGGAACTGCTGGAATTCGGCGGCCTCTACGCGCGCCTCTGGCAGCACCAGACAGGTGGTTTCGTCGGTGTGGATTGATCCCGGGCCGCGCCCCTGCATCGACGCGGCTGATCTCCATTACAAGGCGCATTGATTTCAACCCGGCGCGCCCGGCTGGTCATATGGAGCCCGTATCCGGTTTCACCTGAAACCATCAACGGACCCAGAGAGGATCAGCCCATGAAGATCGCATCCGCCGTCAGCGCCGTGCTCGCCAGCCTTGCCCCCAGCGTGTTCGCCCACGAATACCAGCGAGATATCGGGGCCGGCATCCCGGCAGTCGATTACCACTACGGCATGGAACTGGACGTTCAGCGCGTCCTGTATCGCACCGACGCCAGCCAGCGCGCGGGCGTGGTTCCCGTCACCATGGTCTACGAGGACAGCCAGGGCGAACTGCACAAGGTCCGCTTCCTGGAATGGGGCAGCCATACCAGCAACAGCTGAGCTGTGCGGTACCTGACAGACGGTAGGGCGCACCATGCGCCCCCCGACTTCGTGCCCTGGGATGAGCGGTGCACCTTACCCAGGTGAAATCACCAGATAAACGGCCTGGTCGGGGTGGAATTAACGCCCAGAAAGGCCAGTAGATAAAAAAATTCACCACCTGCGACAAACGGTCGCAACGCCTCAAGCTCGGGCGATTGCAGCTGGTTAAAAAACACCCAAACCGAGGGTCGCCGAGGAGGGCGGTTGAACTAAAAACGCTCAGCGGGTCAGATGGAGTCCCTTGTAAGCGAAACCCAACAGAGGAATACAAGCCTTATGAAAATGGCCTCGGTTGTAAGCGCCCTGCTCTCTAGCCTCGCGCCCAGCGTATTCGCCCAGGATGGCATTCAGAACCAGAACCACGGTGCCGCCCTGCAGCCCGTGGACTATCACTACGGAATGGAAGTCGACATCCAGAAGGTGCTGCACCGCACCGACACCTCCCAGAAGACAGGCGTAGTGCCGGTCACCCTCGTCTACGAAGACAGCGAGGGCGAAGTGCACAAGCTCCGCTTCCTCGAATGGGGTGGCACTACCGCTGACGGCACCCTCGTTAGCCAGGTCGACGTGTCCCCCGACAGCGGGACTGACGTCTCCGCGGACCCCACCCAGATCGGCTGATCAATCCCGCCGATAGGGCAGCAGGCCACGCGCTTCTTCTGCGTAGGCCAGCACCCCACCCCGCTCCTGCACCAGGAAGTCGTCCACCGCAGCCCGCAAGCCGGGATGGGACAGCCAGTGCCAGGAGCGGGTGATCACCGGCTCGAATCCCCGTATCAACTTATGTTCGCCTTGGGCCCCGGCATCGAAACGCTGGAGTCCGGTTGCAATGGCCTGGTCGATACCCTGGTAGAAGCAGGTTTCGAAATGCAGCCTGTCGAACTCCGCCAGACACCCCCAGTAGCGCCCGTAAAGGGTGTTACCGCCCTGTAGCGAAAACGCCATGGCCACCGGCCGGCCGTGCTGCAGCGCCAGCACCACGCGAATCGTCTCCGGCATCCGCTCGGCCAGCAGGCTGAAGAAACTGCGCGTCAGGTAAGGCGCCTGGCCGCGCACACGATAGGTGTTGGCGTAGCACGAATAAACGAAATCCCAGTCTGCCTCATCCAATTCCTGGCCACTGCGCCACTGGAACTCGATCCTCTGCCCCGCCACCTGCTCGCGCTCCTTGCGGATCTGCTTGCGCTTGCGCGAACTCAGGGCATCGAGGAAGTCCTGGAAATCCCTATAACCGTGATTGCGCCAGTGGAACTGGCAGCCGAGGCGCTCTAGCCAGCCGTCACGGTTGCGCAAATGGTGGTCGGCGAAGGCATCGGTGAAATTGATATGCAGCCCGGAGAGGTCGTCGGCAGCCGCGTCGGCCACCGCCGCATCGAGCAGCTCGCTTGCCGCAGCATCATCCACCGCCAGCAACCGCGCTCCGCCCACCGGAGTGAAAGGCACTGCCGCCAGCAATTTGGGGTAGTAAGGAATGCCTGCACGTTGGCAAGCATCGGCCCACGCCCAATCGAACACGTACTCGCCGTAGGAATGACTTTTCAGATAGGCCGGCATGGCGGCCTTGAGCTCGCCATTCGCCCCTCGGAGCAGGTGATGGGCCGGATGCCAGCCACTGCGGCCACCCACGCTGCCGCTTTCCTCCAGGGTGGATAGAAAGGCATGACGCAGGAACGGTTGGTCGTCCGGCAGCAGGGCGTCCCAGTGCTGCGGGTCGAGATCGTCTAGGCGGGAAAGGGTCTGGATTGGCATTGCGCCAGTCTGGCGCGGGCCGGGAAGGAAGAAAAGCGGGAACAAAAAAATGGGCGACCGAAGTCGCCCGAGGTGCCTTGCGTGCCTGTAAACCCAGAGTGACTCAACGCGAATTGCGTTTGTGGGAGTCTTTCCAGATGAAGTAACCAACACCGGCGAAGAAAGCGACCATGAGACCGACGGTGCCTATACCGGCGAGAACGACTGTATCGATGAACATGATCTGCCTCCTGCGTTGTGGCGTTGTTGCTTCGATGGGTTCAAGTTACCCGCACGACTGGAGAGGAAAATTGACTTGGATCAATAAGCTACGAGCCCCCGCGAACAGGCTTGCCGGAGACTGATCCAAGTCAATTTTCGAGGGGGTCGAAGTCGCGGAATGGAGGGCTTGCGGGAGCGAAGCCAAGTTCTTTAGCTCGGTCTAGATCGTAGGGTGCGCTATGCGCACCGCCATGAGCATCAGCTTCGGCGCCACGTCTGACCGCCGATGCGCGCGGCGCACCCTACCGGAGCGGTATCAGGGCGACTCGAGAGAAGCTCAGCGCTTCTTCGGCTTCTTGCCTTTCTTGCCCTTGGACAAGGGCATGGCTTGCTCGAAGGCCTTGCGCATGTCGTTCAGGCGCTTCTCGTGGACGTCATGGATGCGCTTGTCGCGCTCTGCGCCGAAGTCGATCAGGTTTTCGTCGTTGCTCATCAGCGGATCCAGCGGAATGTGAGGTTGAGCCGAGGGGCGCAAGAGGTACGGGTCTTCGCCACCTGGTGCTGCCAATGATGCTGCGTCGGCCCGCTCATGACCAGTAGCGCGCCATGCCCCAGTTCCAGGGAGTGCTCGATGCGGCTGCCGCCCTTGCGCCGCAGGTCGAAACGACGGGTGCCACCCAGATTCAGCGAGGCCACCAGGGGATTGCGCCCCAGCTCGGGCTCGTCGTCGCTGTGCCAGCCCATGGAATCCTGGCCGTCGCGGTAGTAGTTGAGCAGCACGCCATTGAGAGGCTGGCCTGTCGCATCCACCAGCCGCGCGCGGATTTCCGCCAGCAACGGCGTCCAGGGCAAGGGTTGGTGGGTCAGGCCGGAATAACGGTAGCTGGCCTCGGGATCGCCGTACCAGGCCACCAGCCGCGGCACCGGGTAATAGCGGCCGTGCAAATAGACCTCGGGTTGTTGCCAGGGCGTTTCGGCCACCAGCCGCGTAAACCAGTCGCTGGCCTCATCCCTCGACAGGAAGTGCGGCTCGTAGCGCAGTTCGGCGTCGGGCAACTGGAGGGGGATATCGTCGAACAGGTCCACCGGTATCGGCTTCAGGAAAGAAGATGGCTCATTCTGCGCGCGTCAGACTTCCACATCCACCCACAGGCCCTGTCGCGGCAGCTCCTCCAGCACCGACTGGTCTTCCTCGGCCACCTCGCCCGTCGCCAGCTCCTGCGGGGTATAGCCACGTCGCTGGCGGCGGCGCTGCTCTTCGCGCAACAGCTCCTCAGCCTCCTGGGGATGACGCTTGTCCAGGCCCACGGCGCTCTCCTGCGCGCTCTCCTGCATCGGTGTGACCGGTGGAATGTCGGGGCGCGGTTTGACCACGTCCTGCTGGGCCGTGACCGGGACCAGGCTCTGCGGAATGGGTGGCAGCATGATGACGCCCTCCTTTGGTCAGTCTGTCGGCCGCCTTCGCCGCTTCTTTACCGGCGCTCGCTACACTTTTGCGGACATACGGCCCGTATCCGGCGTCGCCCTGCGCCCGCTGTTCCGTTAACATACGCGGCTTTTTTCATCTCAGGGAGACAGGCATGGCGCAGCAGTATCAACCGGGGCAACGCTGGATCAGTGACAGCGAAGCGGAGCTGGGGCTCGGGACCATCCTGACGTCGGATGGCCGCCTGCTCACCGTGCTCTACCCGGCCACTGGCGACACCCGCCAGTACGCGCTGCGCAATGCTCCCCTGACCCGCGTGCGCTTCGCCCCCGGCGACGAGATCACCCACTTCGACGGCTGGAAACTCAACGTCCAGGAAGTCGAGGATGTCGACGGCCTGCTCATCTATCACGGCATCACCGCCCAGAACGAGCGCCGCATCCTCCCGGAAACCCAGCTGAACAACTTCATCCAGTTCCGTCTGGCCAACGATCGCCTGTTCGCCGGCCAGATCGACCCGCACAAGTGGTTCGCCCTGCGCTACCACACCCTGGAGCACCGCTCGCGCCTGCTGCAGTCGTCCCTCTGGGGCCTCTCCGGCGCCCGCGCGCAGCCCATCGCCCACCAGCTGCACATTGCCCGTGAAGTGGCCGACCGCGTTGCGCCGCGCGTTCTGCTGGCCGACGAAGTGGGCCTGGGCAAGACCATCGAGGCCGGCCTGGTCATCCATCGCCAGCTCATTTCCGGTCGCGCCAACCGCGTGCTGATCCTGGTCCCGGAAAACCTCCAGCACCAGTGGCTGGTGGAGATGCGCCGTCGCTTCAACCTGCAGGTTGCCCTGTACGATGCCGAGCGCTTCGCCGAAAGCGATGCCAGCAACCCCTTCGAGGACACTCAGCTCGCCCTGGTTTCCCTGGAATGGCTGAAGAGCAGCGAGCGCGCCCAGGATGCTGCCTTCGCCGCCGGCTGGGACCTGCTGGTGGTCGACGAAGCCCACCACCTGGTCTGGCACCCGGAACAGGCCAGCCCCGAATACCGCCTGGTGGAGCAACTGGCCGAAGTCATCCCCGGCGTGCTGCTGCTCACCGCGACCCCGGAACAGCTGGGTCTGGAAAGCCACTTCGCGCGCCTGCGCCTGCTGGACCCGAACCGCTTCCACGACCTGGACGCCTTCCGCGCCGAAAGCGCCAACTACCGCCCCGTGGCCGAGGCCGTCCAGGAACTGCTGGACCAGGGCCGCCTGAGCGCCAAGGCCGAAGCCACCATCAAGGGCTTCCTCGGCGAAGAGGGCGAAAGTCTTCTCAAGGCCCTTGCCGAGGGCGATGAAGAAGCCTCGCCGCGCCTGGTACGCGAGCTGCTGGACCGCCACGGCACCGGCCGCGTGCTGTTCCGCAACACCCGTGCCGCCGTGCAGGGTTTCCCCGAGCGTCAGCTGCACCCCTACGCGCTGCCCAATCCGGTGGAATACATGGAGCTGCCGATCGGCGAGCATCCTGACCTCTACCCGGAAGTCAGCTTCCAGGCGCAACAAGACAGCGGCGACGAATCCGAGCGCTGGTGGCGCTTCGACCCGCGCGTCGAGTGGCTGATCGACACCCTGAAGATGCTGAAGAAGTTCAAGGTTCTGGTGATCTGCGCCCACGCGGAAACCGCCCTGGACCTGGAAGACGCCCTGCGCGTGCGCTCCGGCATTCCCGCCACCGTGTTCCACGAAGGCATGAGCATCCTTGAACGCGACCGCGCAGCCGCCTACTTCGCCGACGAGGAATTTGGCGCGCAGGTGCTGATCTGTTCGGAAATCGGCTCCGAAGGCCGCAACTTCCAGTTCGCCCACCACCTGGTGCTGTTCGACCTGCCGGCCCACCCGGACCTGCTGGAACAGCGCATCGGCCGCCTCGACCGTATCGGCCAGAAGCACACCATCCAGCTGCACGTGCCTTACCTGGAAACCAGTCCGCAGGAGCGCCTGTTCCAGTGGTACAACCAGGCGTTGAACGCCTTCCTCGCCACCTGCCCCACCGGCAGCGCGATCCAGCACAAGTTCGGCCCGCGCCTGCTGCCGATGCTCGAAGGTAGCGACGACAAGGACTGGGACGCCCTGGTGGACGAAGCCGAAGCCGAGCGCAAGCGCCTGGAAGGTGAAATGCACAACGGCCGTGACCGCCTGCTGGAACTCAACTCCGGCGGCGCCGGCGAGGGCGAGCGCCTGGTGGAGGACATCCTCGAGATCGACGACCAGTTCGCCCTGCCTATCTATATGGAATCCCTGTTCGAAGCCTTCGGCATCGACAGCGAAGACCACTCCGAGAACGCCCTGGTACTCAAGCCCGGCGAGAAGATGCTCGACGCCGGCTTCCCCCTGGGCGACGACGAAGGCGTGACCGTCACCTACGACCGCAACCAGGCACTGTCCCGCGAGGACATGCAGTTCCTCACCTGGGAGCACCCCATGGTCCAGGGCGGCATGGACCTGGTGCTCTCCGGCTCCATGGGCAACACCTCCGTGGCGCTGATCAAGAACAAGGCACTCAAGCCCGGCACCGTGCTGCTGGAACTGATCTATGTCAGCGAAGCGGTAGCTCCGCGCGCCCTGCAGCTCAGCCGCTTCCTGCCGCCCAAGGCCCTGCGCTGCCTGCTGGACGCCAACGGCAACGACCTGGCGGCGAAGGTGGCCTTCGACACCCTCAATGACCAGCTGGAAAGCGTGCCGCGCGGCAGCGCCAACAAGTTCGTCCAGGCCCAGCGCGATGTGCTCGCAGCGCAGATCAACGCCGGCGAAGCCAAGATCGCCCCGCGCCACGCCGAGCGAGTGGCCGAAGCCCAACGTCGCCTGAAGGCCGAGCTGGACGAAGAACTGGCCCGCCTCACCGCGCTCCAGGCGGTGAACCCGACCGTGCGCGACAGCGAGCTGGAAGCCGTTCGTCATCAGCGTAACGAGGGCCTCCAGTTGCTGGACAAGGCAGCCCTGCGTCTGGAGTCGATCCGGGTGCTCGTAGCGGGTTGATCCAGGGAAGGCAATAAAAAAGGCCCGCAGATGCGGGCCTTTTTTATTGCTGCGAACCGTCAGGCCGCGGCAGCCACCATTCCCTGACGCATATTCGCCGCATCGCGCACGAAGCAACGAGCGGCCTGGAACAGCGCCAGCATGGTCAGGGTGAGCGCCGCCGGCACCAGGTACATGGCATTGTGCAGGCCCACGGCCTTGAAGGTTTCGTTCATTTCGCTGGCACCGGCCGCCAGCATCGCCACTTGGGAATAGTGGTCCGACAGCAAGCCCACCACGACCGGGCCGAGGCCGCCGCCAAGCAGGTAAAGGCCAGCGAAGTACAGCGCCATGGCGGTGGCCCGCAGGCGCGGTTCCACCACATCCTGAATGGCGGTGTAGACGCAGGTGTAGAAGTTGTAGGCAAACAGCCAGCCCAGGCTGAACACGCCGACGAACAGGCCGATCTCGATACGTCCCGCCATCAGCGCGTAACCGGTGCAGACGGCCGCAACCGCCATGCTGAAGGCGGCGAACAACAGACGGCCACGCTCGGACTTCTGGTGCACCTTGTCCGCCACCCAGCCACCCAGGGTCAGCCCCACGAGACCGGTCAGGCCGGTGATTATCCCGGTTGAGATGGCCGCCTGCTCCAGGGGCATCAGGAAGTAGCGCTGTAGCATCGGCACCATGAAGGAGTTGGTGGCGTAGGTGGCGAAGTTGTAGGTCAGGCCAGCCACGGTCAGCCACCAGAAGGTGCGGATAGCCAGCACCCGGCGCAGCGGCTTATCCACCGGAGTTGCGCTGGAAACCTTCACCACCTCGGCGGCACCGCGAGCAGGTTCCTTGATGAAGAACATGAAGATGGCCAGGATCAGACCCGGCACAGCGGCGATGAAGAACGGAGCGCGCCAGCTGTCGAAGGCCTTGACCATGGCGCCGATGGTGAAGAAGGCCAGTACCAGCCCCAGCGGCAGGCCGAGCATGAAGATGCCCATGGCGCGGGCGCGCTTGTGGGCGGGGAAGAGATCACCGATCAGCGAGTTGGCCGCAGGTGCGTAGCTGGCCTCGCCAATGCCCACGCCCATGCGCACCAGGAGGAAGCTCCAGAAGTTCCAGGCCAGGCCGTTCACCGCCGTCAGCCCGCTCCAGACTGCCAGGCCCCAACCCATGATCTTCCTGCGCGCGCCGGTGTCGGCCATGCGTCCCAGCGGGACGCCGGCAACGGCATAGACCAGGGTAAAGGCGGTGCCGATCAGGCCCAGCTGGAAGTCGGAGAGGCTCCACTCGTGACGAACCGGCTCGATGATGATGGCCGGAATGGTCCGATCGAAGAAGTTGAACAGGTTCGCCAGAAAAAGCAGGAAGAGCACGCGCCAGGCATTGGCCGCTTGAGGAGATTGCTGCATGTGTCGGTCTCGTTGTTGTTGTCAGGCGCCCGGGTAACCGCAAGCCGGGGTCGATGCAGCAATCTAGAGCCTCCTGCTGACAGCTGTCTGCGAAAATTCGTGTGATTTATGTAACCCGATGCTGCGGTAATGGATGCCCTCCCCTGCCAGCTATCCAACGTCGGCGACCGTTCAGCGCCAATGCACGTCAGTACCAAAAAAGACCCCCTACGCTGACTAAACTGACAGCACTGTGCCATCAGACCTCTTTCCGTGAACTCGAACCGCCTGCATGGGAAATTTTCTATGGATTGGCTGGGCCTGCGTTTCGGTACCGAACTCCCTGCGGACGGCCAGATTCTGCTGGCTTGCACCCATAACAGCTGGCTGGTGCTGCTGGCCTTCCTGGTGGCTTCAGGAGCTGGCTACTGCGCCTTCGACATGGCCGAACGGGTGGCCCATGCGCAACAGTCGGAAACCCGGCGATGGTGGAGCTGGCTCGGCGCCTGTTGCCTGGGCGGCGGAATCTGGGCGATGCACTTCATCGCCATGCTGGCTTTCGAGGCGCCAGTCAGCATCGATTACGACATCCCCACGACCGCCCTTTCCCTGATGATCGTGGTCGCCGCCTCGCTGGTGGGCATGTACACCCTCGGGCGGGCCAAGCTCGACCCCCGACACTATGTAATCGCGGCCCTCGCCGTGGGCTTGGGCATCACCCTGATGCACTACTGCGGCATGGCCGCCATCCGCTCGGCGGCCACCCAGTACTACCACCCCGGCATGGTCGCGCTCTCGGTGGGCGTCGCCATCGCCGCCAGCCTGGCCGCCATGCTCCTTTCCACCTTTTTCCGCGACCACGACGAAGGCCACCAGCTGTTGAAGATTCCCGCCAGCCTGGCCATGGGCGCTGCCATCTGCGCCATGCACTTCACCGGGATGCTGGCCCTGCAACTGGTGGTGCCGGTCGGTACCGAACTGCTACTGGACCACGCCGACAATGCCGTACAACTTGGCTCAAGCCTGGCGGTGATTGCCGGCATGGTGCTGTTGTCCGCCCTGGGTGTGGCCTGGGCCGACAAGAAGTTGCAACGCAAGGAGCGCGACCTGCAGCACGTCAGCAATCTGCTGCGGGAGCTGGAACAGGTGAAGGTGAAGCTGCAGAACGTCGCCCATTACGACGCCCTGACCAACCTGCCCAATCGCCGCGCCTTCAATGAGTTCTTCGCGGAAAAGCTGCTCGTCCACGCCCAGCTCAAGCAGTCGCTGGCGGTGATGTTCCTGGACGTGGACCACTTCAAGCGCATCAATGACAACCTGGGCCACGACGCCGGTGACGAGCTGCTCAAGGTAGTGGCCGACCGGGTACAAAGTGTCCTGCGCCGCGACGACGTGATTGCACGCCTGGGAGGTGACGAGTTCTGCGTGCTCGCCAGCCTGGACAACCTGGCCGAAGCCAAGGCCCTGTCCCAGCGCATCATGCAGCGCATGAAGGAGCCCATCACCCTGGCCGGGCGCAATGTCACCATGACCACCAGCATCGGCATCAGCCTCTACCCCGACGACGGCGAAACCTGCGAGGAACTCCTCAAACACGCCGACCTTGCGCTCTACCAGGCCAAGGGTAGCGGACGCAACAACCTGCACTTCTTCAGCCGGCACCTGAAGAACAAGGCCACCTTCGAACTGCAACTGGAAGAAGAACTGCACCTGGCGCTGGCCAAGAACGAAGGTCTTTTCCTCAACTACCAGCCCATCCTCGACCTGCACAGCGGCCAGGTGACCAAACTGGAAGCCCTGGTGCGCTGGCAACATCCACAACTGGGGCTGCTGTCGCCGGAACGCTTCATCAGCGTTGCCGAGGCCAACGGCTTCATCGCCGACCTGGATGGCTGGGTGCTGCGCCAGGCCTGCCGCGACCTGTCCAGCCTCGCAGCCCAGGGCTTCCACGAACTGCGCGTGGCGGTGAACTGCTCGGCGCTGAACCTCAGCCGTGACGACCTGGTGGAGGAAGTGCAACGTGCCCTGACGGAGAACGGCATCCGCCCGCAGCGACTGGAACTGGAAGTCACCGAAAACGCCCTGATGAGCAATGTCAGCCAGGCCCTGCACCTTCTGGAGGGCATCCGCGGCCTGGGTGTCAGCATCTCCATCGACGACTTCGGTACCGGCTATTCCTCCCTCGCCTACCTCAAGCGCCTGCCACTGGACACCCTGAAAATCGACCGGTCATTCGTCATGGACATTCCCGGTAGCCATGCCGACATGGAGATCGTCCAGGCCATCATCGGCATGGCTCACACCCTGCACCTGCAGGTGGTGGCCGAAGGCGTGGAGACCCGTGAGCAACTGGACTTCCTGCGCAGCCACGGCTGCGATTACATCCAGGGCTACCTGCTCAGCCGTCCCCAGCCGCTGGTGGTCATCGAGGATTTCCTGCGCCACTCCCACGGGCTGGGCAGCAGCAACGTAAGGCCACTGAGGCCGATTGACTCGAACCCTGCCTAGCGTCCCGGCCCCGCTCGGCCAGCCCGCTCAGGCGCGCGCCAGCTCACGCTGACGCAGGTATTCCAGCACCGCCGCCTGCTCCCCGGCGAACTCGATGCGCGAGGCCTTGCTCTCGCGCTGGAAGGCGTACATGGGGTCGTAGTACTCCCGCAGCAGCCCTTCGATCCAGGCGCGATGCAGGTCCACGTTGCCGGTGGCCTCCTGCTCGGCCAGGGCCTGGTCCATCAGGGCCGACATGCGCTGATGACGCTCGCCGCCCAGGCGCTTGAGGATATTGTCCAGGCTCTGGCGCAAACGCGCAGCGAAACGGGTAAAGCCGTGCTCGGCACCGTGGGTGTCGATGAACTCGGCGCACAGGTTCACCACGTAATCGCGCTGGATGCGCTCGACGCGGTCTTCGAAACTGTCGTCGAGCCACACCAGCGGGTAATCCTGCATACCCTGGTAAAGCTCCAGAGGCACGGAGCAGCTGCCAACGATGCGCCCCTCGTCTTCCAGCACGAACTGCTCATGGCCGGCAGCACGCTTCTTCAGGAGGTCGATGGCGAGGCTGTTCTCGAAATCGATCTGCGCCGGCTGCGGCGTGGCGCGCTTGCCGAAGCTGGAACCGCGATGGTTGGCATGGCCTTCCAGGTCGAGGCTGTTGGCCAACTGGGTGATCACATCGGTCTTGCCGGTGCCGGTCAGGCCGCCGACCAGCACGAACTCGCACTGGGCCACCGCCTGCTGGGTGGTGTCCAGGAGGAAGGTCCGCATCGCCTTGTAGCCGCCCTTCACGCGCGGATACTCGATGCCGGCTTCGGTCTTCAGCCATTGCTGGACCAGCTGCGAACGCAGGCCGCCACGGAAGCAGTAGAGATAGCCCTGGGGATTGGCGCGGGCGAAGGCAGACCAGGCCTCGATGCGCTCGGCCTTGGTAGCCCCGCTGACCAGTTGGTGGCCCAGAGCGATCGCAGCGTCCTGGCCATGCTGCTTGTAGCAGGTACCCACTTTCTGCCGCTCGATGTCGGTCATCAGCGGCAGGTTGACCGTGTGCGGGAAGGCGCCCTTGATGAATTCAACGGGAGCGCGGGCATCCATCATCGGTACGTCGTTGAGGAAGATTTCGCGGTAGTTCGAGGTATCGGGACGCATCAGAACACCTCTACCGCGAGACTCTGTCGCTCGTGCAGCTGGCCGATCGGCGCCAGTTGCAGGCCAAGCCCCTCGGCCACGGAGAGGAACTCCGCCTCCCCTTCCGGCGTCACCGCCACCAGCAGCCCACCGCTGGTCTGCGGGTCGCAGAGCAACAGCTTCTGCACCTCGGCCAGCGGCGCCAGGCGATGGCCGTAGCTGTCGAAATTGCGCAGTGTGCCGCCGGGCACGCAGCCCTGTTCAAGGTAGTACTCGACACCGGGCAGGCTGGGCACCTTGGCGTAATCGATGCGGGCGGTCAGGCCGCTGCCGTCAGCCATTTCCACCAGGTGGCCGAGCAGGCCGAAGCCGGTGACGTCGGTCATGGCGGTGACCCCCGCCAGCTTGCCGAAGCGGCTGCCGGGCTTGTTCAGCGTGCACATCCAGTCGCGGGCCAGACCCACGTCGGCCTCCCGCAACCTGCCCTTCTTCTCGGCAGTGGTGAGGATGCCGATGCCCAGGGGCTTGGTCAGGTAGAGCTTGCAGCCGGCGGTGGCGGTGTCGTTGCGCTTCATGTTGCGCTTGTCCACCACGCCGGTGACGGCCAGACCGAAGATAGGCTCGGGGGCATCGATGGAGTGTCCGCCGGCCAGTGGAATGCCCGCCTCGTCGCACACCGAACGGCCACCCCGAATCACTTCGCGGGCCACTTCCGGCGGCAGCAGGTTCACTGGCCAACCGAGGATGGCAATGGCCATCAACGGGTCGCCGCCCATGGCGTAGATATCGCTGATGGCATTGGTGGCAGCGATACGGCCGAAGTCGAAGGGGTCATCCACGATCGGCATGAAGAAGTCGGTGGTGGACACCACGCCGCGCTCGTCGTCCAGCGCATAGACCGCCGCATCATCCTTGGAGGCATTGCCTACCCAGAGTTTCGGATCGAGGTTCTGGGCACCGCTGCCGGCAAGGATCACTTCCAGCACCTTGGGGGAAATCTTGCAGCCGCAGCCAGCGCCATGGCTGTACTGGGTCAGGCGGATGGGGTCGGTCATCTGGTTCTCTCTTACAGAAGCTGAATCAGTTTTCTGTGGGGGCGAATTCATTCGCTTATGGGCGCACCGCGCTCACCGTTTGCATCCACCGCCGGACCTGCCGGTCCGCTCAGCGAATGAATTCGCCCCCACAATGTTCTTGCACGCCGGGCGACTCAGGCCAGCCTGGCCTTCCACTCCGGCAACCAGCCGAGGGTCTCGGCGGTAACGCCGGTGGGCTTGTATTCGGCGCCCAGCCAGCCGGGGTAATCGTCTTCCTGCAGGGCACGCATGGCCGGGCCGAAGTCGGTATTGCCGGTGCCCGGTTCGCCACGGCCGGGGCAGTCGGCGAACTGCACATGGCCGATGCGGCCGGCCAGCAGGCGGATGCCCGCCGCCGCGTCCACGCCCTGGCGGGCCATATGATAGAGGTCGTACTGCGCGTGCAGGTTGGGGTGATCGACATCACGCAGCAGCACGTCCAGTTGCTCCGGGGTGTTGATCAGGAAGCCCGGCATGTCCAGCGGGTTGATCGCCTCGCACACCACGCCGATGTGCAGCACGGCGAAGGCTTCGGCGGTCTTGCGCAGGTTGGCGGCGAGACAGGCCAGCGCACGATCGCGACTGACACCCTCGGCCTGACGCCCGGCCAGTACGTTGACGAAGCGCGGCCGGGTCATGGCGGCGTAGGCAAGCGCCTGTTCCAGGGCGTCGTCGAACTGTTCCTGGCGCTCCGGCACCGCGGCCAGCCCCGGGCCGCCTTCCATCAGGTCGCCGGCCGGCAGGTTGAACAGGATCAGCGGCAGGCCGGCGGCCTCCAGCACTTCCTTCATGCGGATCGCCGGCAACTCATAGGGAAACTGCACCTCGACGCCATCGAAGCCGGAGACGCGGGCAGCAATGACGCGCTCGATCAGCGGGCGGTCGGTGAACAACAGGGACAGGTTGGCGGCGATCTTCATCAGAGATCCTCCCGGTACATTTCCACCAGAGTAGCCGGATCACGTTCCAGATTGCCCTGACTGCCGTGCAGGCGCATCAACTGCGCAGCCAGGCCGCTGAGCGGTGTTGCCGAGTCGTGTTCACGGGACAGGCGGACGGCGGTATCCAGGTCCTTCAACAGAGTGCGCACGTGCCATTTGATGGGTTCGAAGCGGCTCTCGGCCATCTGCGGCCCGAGGATCTGCAAGGGCTTGGAGTCGGCGAAGCCGCCCGCCAGAGCCGGAGCGATCAGGCTGGCATCCACACCGGCCTTTTCCGCCAGGGCCACCACTTCGGCAATCACCAAGGCATTGCAGGCCACGATCATCTGGTTGCACACCTTGGTCACCTGGCCGGCCCCTACCCCGCCCATGCGGGTCAGGCGCTGGCCCAGGTGGGCGAGGATCGGCCGTACCCGCTCCACGTCCTCTGCATGGCCGCCGGCCATGATCGCCAGCGTGCCGGCCTCGGCGCCGGGTGTGCCGCCGGATACCGGGGCATCCATCCAGCGCATGCCGGTCCGGGCCTCCAGCTCGGCCGCCATTTCGCGGGTGGCCGCCGGTTCCAGGCTGGAGAAGTCCACCAGCAACTGGCCCGGTTTCGCGCCTTCGACTATCCCGCCCTCACCGAACACCACCTTGCGCACCACACGGGTATCGGCCAGGCAGAGCATGACGATATCCGCCTCGGCACAGAGCTCGGCCGGGATCTTCACGCGATGGGCACCCTGCTCCAGCAGCGGCGCGCATTTCTCCGGGGAACGGTTCCAAACAGTCAGCGGAAAACCCGCAGCCAGCAGGCGGCGGGTCATCGGCAGGCCCATCAGGCCAATGCCGGCAAAAGCAATGGAAGGCAGGGAATCGGTCATGCCGAGACTCCAGACAGTTGGCGAAACGCACATCTTAAACGCGTGGGCAGCAACATGAAGCTACCAAGCCCCTTGGCGCTCACTATAATCCGCCTGCCTTTTCCGCTATTGAACCGGAGAATCCCATGATCAAACGCTCTCTCGCCCTCGTGGCTGGCATTGCCCTGTCCGTTTCCGCAGTCGTCTCCCAGGCCGCCGACGTTCTCAAGGTATCGGCCATTCCTGATGAAGCCCCCACCGAACTGCTGCGCAAGTTCAAGCCGCTTGGTGCCTACCTCGAGCAGCAACTGGGCATGAAGGTGGAGTTCGTTCCCGTGGCCGATTACGCCGCCGTGGTCGAATCCCTGGCGGCCGACCGCCTGGACATGGCCTGGCTCGGCGGCTTCACCTTCGTCCAGACCCGCCTGAAGACCGGCAACGCCATTCCGCTGGTGCAGCGTGAGCAGGACGAGAAGTTCACCAGCAAATTCATCAGCGCCGACCCGGCGGTGAAGTCCCTGCAGGACCTCAAGGGCAAGACCTTCGCCTTCGGTTCCGTGTCCTCCACCTCCGGCAGCCTGATGCCGCGCTACTTCATGCAGAAGGACGGCATCGTGCCCGAGCAGTTCTTCTCCCGCGTCGCCTACTCCGGCGCCCACGACGCCACCGTGGCCTGGGTCCAGGCCGGCAAGGTGGACGGCGGCGTGCTGAACGCCAGCGTCTGGCAGAAGCTGGTGGACGCCGGCAAGGTCGACACCGGCAAGGTGAAAGTCTTCGCCACCACCCCGACCTACTACGACTACAACTGGACCGTGCGTGGCACCCTCGACCCGGCCTTGGCCGAGAAGATCAAGCAGGCCTTCCTCGCCCTCGACCCGGCCAACCCGGAGCACAAGGCGATCCTCGATCTGCAGGCCGCCAGCCGCTTCATTCCGACCAAGCCCGAGAACTACCAGGGCATCGAGGAAGCCGCACGCTCGGCCGGCCTCTTGAAGTGAGCCTGTCGCTGCATGGCGTGGACCTGGTCCACGCCAACGGCCAGCCGGCGCTCAGGGGCATCGACCTGAACGTCGGCCACGGCGAGCGGGTCGCCATCATCGGTCCGTCCGGTGCCGGCAAGACCAGTCTGCTGCGCCTGCTGGCCACCAGTCTGAAGCCCTCATCCGGGCAGCTCCAGCTGCTCGGCGCAGCGCCCTGGTCGCTCTCCGCGCGGGAACGCCAGCGACTGCGCGCACGCATCGGCCTGGTCCACCAGGCCCCGCCGCTTCCACCACGCCAGCGGGTAGTCACTGCCGTGCTGGCCGGCAAGCTCGGCCAGTGGTCGCTGGCCAAGGGACTGCTCAGCCTTCTGCATCCACTGGACGGAGCCGGTGCCCAGGCCGCGCTGGCCCGGCTCGATCTGGCCGAAAAACTCTTCGAGCGCTGCGACCAACTCTCCGGCGGCCAATTGCAGCGGGTGGGCATCGCCCGCGTGCTCTACCAGACGCCGGAACTGATCCTCGCCGACGAGCCTGTTT
This sequence comes from Pseudomonas sp. BN411, assembly GCF_029871235.1. Lineage (GTDB taxonomy): Bacteria > Pseudomonadota > Gammaproteobacteria > Pseudomonadales > Pseudomonadaceae > Metapseudomonas. The sequence continues at coordinate 34,249 of NZ_SSOM01000014.1, read as the reverse complement.
CCGCCATGGACCCGGTCCTGGCCGACCACACCCTCGGCGTCCTCTGCGCCGATGCCAGCCGTCGTGGCGTCACCCTGCTCGCCAGCTTGCACGCAGTGGAGCTTGCCTTGGCGCACTTCCCGCGCATCGTCGGCGTACGGGATGGCCGCATCGCCTTCGACCGTCCCCGCGAGGCCGTGACTCAGGCCGATCTGGATAGTCTCTACGCCAACGAGCAATTGCGCGGCGACCTACCGTCCTCCCCGCCCGTGGCGCCGCCCGTACTGCATATTCCGCGATGCTGAAGTCTTCTCCTCGCGACCCTGCGGCGCTGCCCCGGCTGCTGCTCACCCTGCTGGCCCTGGCGCTGCTCTGGCCCGGCCTGAAGCTGAGCGAGCTGAACCCGGCCGTCCTGCTGGATGAAGGCAACGCCCGCACCATGGGGCAGTTCCTCTCCGCCTTCTGGCCTCCCGAGCACGGCGAGGAATTCCTCCTTCTCCTGGGCCGCGCCACCCTGGAAACCCTGGCCATCGCCACTGCCGGCATGAGCCTGGCATTGCTGATCGCCCTGCCCGCTTCCCTCTGGGCCAGTCGTGCGCTGTCGCTGTCCGCCCTGCACCGCGGCGGTCGCCCGGCCTGGTGGGCGCAGGCCCTGCGCTGGCCGGTGCGCGGGCTGCTGATTTTCCTGCGCAGCGTGCCGGAGATCGTCTGGGCGCTGCTGTTCGTCCGCGCCGTGGGCCTGGGCCCCACTGCCGGGGTGCTGGCCATCGCCATCACCTACAGCGGCATGCTCGGCAAGGTCTATGCGGAAATCTTCGAATCCGTCGACCCACGCCCCACCCGTGCCCTGCTTGCCGCCGGTAGCCCGCGCCTTTCCGCCTTCGCCTACGGCGTGCTGCCCGTTGCTGCGGCGGAGATGATTTCCTACACCGTTTACCGCTGGGAGTGCGCGGTACGCGCCTCGGTGGTGATGGGCTTCGTCGGCGCCGGCGGCCTGGGCCAGCAGATGGACCTGTCCATGCGCATGTTCGCCGGTGGCGAAGTGGCCAGCATGCTGCTGACCTTCCTCGCCCTGGTCTTGCTGGCCGACCAGCTCAGTCGCTTCCTGCGCGGGAGGTTCGCGTGAAGCCGGGCAATATCCTGGTGCTTCTCGCCCTGCTGGCGGCAGTGATCGCTTCTTTTATAGGGCTGGGTATCGATCTCGGCGCGCTCGTCAGTGGCGATGCCCTGCAACAGATGGGCAGCTACGCGGCGCGCTTCCTCAAGCCCGACCTGTCCGCCCCGCATCTTGCGGCCATTGGCTGGGGCGCCCTGGAAACCCTCGCCATGTCAGCACTGGGTACCCTGCTGGCAGCCTTGCTGGGGATGGCGTTCGCCATACCCGCCGCTGGCCGCTTCGGCGGCGCTGCCCAGGGTGGCGCGAGGCTGGTGCTCAACGCCCTGCGTGCCGTGCCGGAGCTGGTCTGGGCGGCGTTGATGGTGCTGGCGGCGGGCCTCGGCCCGAACGCCGGCACCCTGGCCCTCGCCCTGCATACCGCTGGCGTGCTGGGCCGGCTGTTCGCCGAAGCCCTGGAAAACACCCCCGCGGAACCGGCCGAAGCGATCCGCCTGAACGGTGGTGGGCGCATCACTGCCTTCTGCTACGGCACCCTGCCGGCGGTCTGGCCGCAGCTGGTGGCCTACATGCTCTATCGCTGGGAGAACAACATCCGCATGGCCAGCGTGCTGGGCTTCGTTGGTGCCGGAGGTCTCGGACAGATGCTCTACATGAGCCTGTCCCTGTTCCAGGAAGCCCAGGCCGCCAGCGTGATCCTCGCCATGCTGGTGCTCGTGTTGGGCGTGGATGCCTTGAGCGGCTGGATGCGCCAGCGCTGGGTCAGCGCGTAGGCAGGCAAAACTGCGGGGGCGATTTCAATCGTTTAGCGGTCCGAAGGGCTGCCCTTCGAAATCCACAGGGCAGCGTTGCCGCCCTTTGCGAATGAATTCGCCCCCACAAGAAGAGCCCAAGCTGAATTGCCTGGGCAGGTAATCGGTCAGAGACCGTCCTTCTCCAGATGGTCGAAGTTCACCGACTCGCCCGGCTCGGCACCGAGAATGCGGCGGATGTCTTCGAAGATTTTGTCGTATTCCTTGTGATTGCGCATGATCAGCGTGGTGTTGGGGTGCAGCCCATTCTTAATCGCCACCTTGGAAATGATGCTGGCGAAATTGAACGCCGTATCACGGTGCATCTCGAACTCTTCCGAGAACTGCTTGCCGTCGATATCACCCACCATGCGGAAGTGCAGCATGGTGCCCTCTTTCGCATTAGGGCGCGCTTCGTAATAAAGGTCGATGGAGAACTGCTGCCCTGGGAATCCGGGCACGCTGGCCCGATGTACATGGCCTGGTTCGAACATGATGACGCTCCCTGTTGGTCAATAAATGAAGAAGGTGGATTGAGTCTAGCTCGCCACACCGGATTCGCCGGTTGCTCCTGATCAGTGCGCGATCAGGCGGCCGGCACACTTCTGGACGCCTTCCCTGGCCTCCATTCGGGCGCTCCGTCAGTGACGGGTAGGCGCCTCGTCCCGCTCCTGGATCAGTACCCAGGGGGCTACCACTACAGCCCAGAGTTTCGGGTCGCGCGCCAGCAGGTCCTGGGCACGGTCTTCCTCGACCTTGCTCAGTTTGCCGGCGGCCAGCAGGGCCGATATCCGGGCCTTGTCGTCTTCGGCCACGGCCAGTGCCACGCCCACCAGGTCTTCGGCGCCTTCCACCCAGAGCAGCGCGCCACGGGCGAAGAAGGGCTGCAGCTCTTCCCAGGTGATGGCGGCGGTTTCGCCGAGCAGCTTGGCATAGAGGGTGCTAGCGTTGTCGTTCATGGCTTGTTTTGTGTTGGTTGGTAACGAATGGATTGGGGGGCGCAATGATAGCGTCGGTCAACATTCAGACAAGCCTGTCTTGACGTTGCCAGCCACTCACGAGACACGCCGTATTTCTATACGTTTGTTTCGATTAAGCGACACAAGATCATTCCGCCATCAAAACCTGACTTTTCAAGCCGTAAATCAGCAATCTACACTGTTCCGGTACAGTTGCCGGGGGGTGTTGGCGGGGTGCAACTCCCTGTCCCGTAGCTCCGGCAAACAGGACAACAACAACGAAAAACACAAGAGTGGAGCACTATGAACAAGGCTACCAAGCAGATTTCCAAACTGTTCGCCGCCATGGCTCTGGCCGGTGTCGCCAGCTACTCCGTAGCAGCTGACACCATCAAGATCGCCCTGGCAGGTCCGGTGACCGGTGCGGTTGCCCAGTACGGTGAGATGCAATTCATTGGCGCCAAGATGGCGATCGAGCAGATCAACAAGGCCGGCGGGGTGAACGGCGCTCAGCTCGAAGGCGTGGTGTATGACGACGCATGCGATCCGAAACAGGCCGTCGCCGTAGCCAACAAGATCGTCAACGACGGTATTCACTACGTGGTTGGCCACCTCTGCTCCAGCTCCACCCAGCCTGCGTCCGACATCTATGAAGACGAAGGCGTCCTGATGATCACCGCGGCTTCCACCAGCCCGGACATCACCTCCCGCGGTTACCAGCTGGTGTTCCGCACCATCGGCCTCGACAGCCTGCAGGGCCCGACCGCCGGCAACTTCATCGCTGACCACGTCAAGCCGAAGGCCGTTGCCGTCATCCACGACAAGCAGCAGTACGGCGAAGGCATCGCCACTGCCGTGAAGCAGACCCTGGAAGCCAAAGGCATCAAGGTTCCGCTGTTCGAAGGCATCAACGCCGGCGACAAGGACTTCTCCACCATCGTTGCCAAGCTGAAGCAGAGCGGAGTGGACTTCGTCTACTACGGCGGCTACCACCCGGAACTGGGCCTGCTGCTGCGCCAGTCGGCTGAAAAAGGTCTGAAGGTCCGCTTCATGGGTCCGGAAGGCGTAGGCAACAAGGAACTGTCCGCCATCGCTGGCCCGGCTTCCGAAGGCCTGCTGGTAACCCTGCCGAAGTCCTTCGACCAGGATCCGAAGAACCAGGCCCTGGTAGATGCCTTCAAGGCCAAGAACGAAGACCCGAGCGGTCCGTTCGTGTTCCCGGCTTACGCCGCTGTGAAAGTCATCGCCGACGGCATCACCAAAGCCGGCGCAGACGACACCGCCAAGGTCGCAGCTGCCCTGCGCGCCAACTCGTTCGAAACCCCGACCGGTAACCTGGCCTTCGACGAGAAGGGCGATCTGAAGGACTTCAGCTTCGTGGTTTACGAGTGGCACAAGGACGGCACCAAGACCGAAGCTAAATAAGCTTCCCGCCTGAACGCAAAGCCCACTGCTTAGGCAGTGGGCTTTGTTTATCCGTGTTTTACGGGCTCCGCTGCGCCACAAGCGCCGCTTTTCGTGATGCCCGAGGAGTTAGGGAATGCCTGATCTCTACCACTATCTGCAACAGCTGGTTAACGGTCTTACCGTTGGCAGCACTTATGCCCTGATCGCCATCGGCTACACCATGGTCTACGGCATCATCGGCATGATCAACTTCGCCCACGGCGAGGTTTACATGATCGGCTCGTACGTAGCCTTCATCGTAATTGCCGGGCTCACCATGCTCGGTCTGGAAAGCCTTCCGATCGTTATCGTCGCGGCCTTCGCCGCGAGCATCATCGTTGCAAGCGCTTACGGTTACAGCATCGAACGGGTCGCCTACCGTCCCCTTCGCGGCAGCAACCGCCTGATCCCGCTGATCTCCGCGATCGGTATGTCGATCTTCCTGCAGAACGAAGTACTGCTGACTCAGGACTCCAAGGACAAGGCGATTCCCAACCTGATTCCGGGCAACTTCGTGCTTGGCGAGAGCACCATGAATGGCGTGGTGATCTCCTACATGCAGATCCTGATCTTCGTCGTCACCTTCCTGGTCATGTACGGCCTCACGATGTTCATCTCCCGCTCGCGCCTCGGCCGTGCCTGCCGCGCCTGCGCGGAAGACATCCGCATGGCCAACCTGCTGGGCATCAACACCAACAACATCATCGCCCTGACCTTCGTCATCGGCGCCACCCTGGCCGCCGTGGCCGCGGTGCTGCTGGGCATGCAATACGGCGTGATCAACCCGCATATCGGCTTCCTGGCCGGTATCAAGGCCTTCACCGCAGCGGTACTCGGCGGCATCGGCAGCATTCCGGGCGCCATGCTCGGCGGCCTGGTGCTGGGTGTAGCCGAGGCCTTCGGCGCCGACATCTTCGGCGACCAGTACAAGGACGTCGTGGCCTTCAGCCTGCTGGTTCTGGTCCTGTTGTTCCGGCCGACCGGCATCCTTGGCCGTCCGGAGGTGGAGAAGGTATGAATACTCGACTCAAAACGGCGTTCTTCAGCGCCCTCCTGGTGCTGGCCGTCGCCTACCCCGTCCTCGGCCTGAAACTCAGCGTCGTCGGCGTGGGCCTGGTGGTCACCGGTGCCAACACCCCGACCCTGCTGGCCATCGCGGCGTGCGCCGTGGCCATGTTCATCTGGCAGATGATGCGCGACAAGGTGCAGGGCGCCTGGGCCTCCGCGCCCAAGCTGCCGAGCATGTCGAAGGGCACCGCGAACTTCCTCACCCTGCCCTCGACCCAGCGCTGGGTCATCCTCGGCCTGATCGTGGTCGCCCTGGTCTGGCCGTTCTTCGGCTCTCGCGGCGCCGTGGACATCGCCACCCTGATCCTGATCTACGTACTGCTCGGCCTTGGCCTGAACATCGTGGTCGGCCTGGCGGGCCTGCTGGACCTGGGTTACGTCGGCTTCTACGCCGTCGGCGCCTACAGCTACGCGCTGCTGTCGCACTACTACGGCCTGGGCTTCTGGGTGTGCCTGCCGATCGCCGGCCTGATGGCAGCCTTCTTCGGCTTCATCCTCGGCTTCCCGGTGCTGCGCCTGCGCGGTGACTACCTGGCCATCGTGACCCTGGGCTTCGGCGAGATCATCCGTATCCTGCTGCGTAACCTGACCTGGCTCACCGGCGGCCCGAACGGCATCAGCAACATCGACAAGCCAACCCTCTTCGGCCTGTCCTTCGAGCGTCGCGCCGACGAAGGCCTACAGACCTTCCACGAGTACTTCGGCATTGCCTACAACTCGGTGAACAAGGTGGTCTTCCTCTACCTGGTCGCCCTGCTGCTGGCGCTGCTGGCCCTGTTCGTGATCAACCGCCTGCTGCGCATGCCGCTCGGCCGTGCCTGGGAAGCCCTGCGCGAAGACGAGATCGCCTGCCGCGCACTGGGTCTGAACCCCACCATCATCAAACTCTCCGCCTTCACCCTGGGCGCCTGCTTCGCGGGCTTTGCCGGCAGCTTCTTCGCCGCACGCCAGGGCCTGGTGACGCCCGAGTCCTTCACCTTCATCGAGTCGGCGACCATTCTCGCCATCGTCGTGCTGGGTGGCCTGGGTTCCCAGTTGGGTGTGATCCTCGCGGCCGTCGTGATGATCCTGCTGCCCGAACTCATGCGTGAGTTCAGCGAGTACCGGATGCTGATGTTCGGCGCCCTGATGGTTCTGATGATGATCTGGCGTCCGCAAGGTCTGCTGCCGATGCAACGTCCCCACCTGGAGCTGAAACAATGAGCCGCGCGATTCTCGAAGTAAGCGGTCTCACCATGCGCTTCGGCGGCCTGTTGGCCGTCAACGGGGTGGGTCTGACCGTTCAGGAAAAACAAGTCGTCTCCATGATCGGCCCGAACGGCGCCGGCAAGACCACCGTGTTCAACTGCCTGACCGGCTTCTACCAGCCGACCTCCGGCAGCATCCGCCTCGATGGCGAGCAGATCGAAGCCCTGCCGGGCCACAAGATCGCTCGCAAGGGCGTGGTGCGGACCTTCCAGAACGTCCGCCTGTTCAAGGAAATGACTGCGGTGGAGAACCTGCTGGTCGCCCAGCATCGCCACCTCAATACCAACTTCCTCGCCGGCCTCTTGAAGACTCCGGGCTTCCGCAAGAGCGAACGCGAGGCCATGGACTACGCCGCCCACTGGCTGGAGAAGGTCAACCTGACCGACTTCGCCAACCGCCCGGCTGGCACCCTGGCCTACGGTCAGCAACGTCGCCTGGAAATCGCCCGCTGCATGATGACGCGCCCGCGCATCCTCATGCTCGACGAGCCGGCCGCTGGTCTCAACCCGAAAGAGACCGACGACCTCAAGGCGCTGATCGCCATGCTGCGCAACGAGCACAACGTGACCGTGCTGCTGATCGAGCACGACATGAAGCTGGTGATGAGCATTTCCGACCACATCTATGTGATCAACCAGGGCACCCCCCTGGCCGACGGCACGCCGGAGCAGATCCGCAACAACCCCGACGTGATCAAAGCCTATCTGGGGGAGGCCTGAGCCATGCTTACTTTCGACAAGGTTTCCACCTTCTACGGCAAGATCCAGGCGCTGCACAGCGTCAGCATGGATGTGAAGAAAGGCGAGATCGTCACCCTGATCGGTGCCAACGGCGCCGGTAAGTCGACTCTGCTGATGACCCTCTGCGGCTCGCCGCGCGCGGCCAGCGGCAGCATTCGCTATGAAGGCGAAGAGCTGGTTGGCCGGGAGTCCTACGACATCATGCGCAAGAGCATCGCCGTCGTGCCGGAAGGCCGCCGCGTGTTCGCCCGCCTGACCGTCGAAGAGAACCTGGCCATGGGCGGCTTCTTCACCGAAAAGGGCGACTACCAGGAGCAAATGGACAAGGTGCTGCACCTGTTCCCGCGCCTGAAGGAGCGTTTCGAGCAGCGCGCCGGCACCATGTCCGGCGGCGAACAGCAGATGCTCGCCATCGGCCGTGCGCTGATGAGCAAGCCCAAGCTGCTGCTGCTCGACGAGCCGTCCCTGGGTCTGGCGCCCATCATCATCCAGCAGATCTTCGACATCATCGAACAGCTGCGTAAGGACGGCGTAACCGTCTTCCTGGTGGAGCAGAACGCCAACCAGGCGCTCAAGCTGGCCGACCGTGGCTACGTGCTGGAGAACGGACGCATCGTCATGCAGGGCAGCGGCGACGACCTGCTCAACGACCCCAAGGTCCGCGACGCCTACCTCGGCGGCTAACGACCTCGCTGTACAAGAAACGGCCCCTCGCGGGCCGTTTTCTTTTTCTGCGTTCGGGCGCTTTCGTAGGGTGGACCACGCTCCATCGGTCCACCAGCGGAGTCTGGTTCGCCCATCTACCGTTGAGCAAAAAAGCACAAGTCATTGATACAAAAGGATTTAGCCAACCATCAACGGCGTTGATGGTCTCTATCGGGCGTGATCACTTTTTAATCATCCCCCCATCCGTAAGATTGGCTCCGTACCCAGTTTCCAGTCCCCCTTCGAGGAGCCCAGATCATGAAAACTCAAGCCATCGCCGCACTGTTCATCGCTACCCTGAGCAGCTTTGTTTTCGCTCTGCCGTCCTCCTCCCAGACCATCGAGCCGGTTGTCGCTGAAGGCTACATGGTGCTGGATCGCGTTGCAGAAGGTGGTTCCGACCGCACCGGCGCCAACCGCATCGCCGAAGGTGGTTCCGACCGCACCGGCGCCAACCGCATCGCTGAAGGTGGGTCCGACCGCACCGGCGCCAACCGCATCGCCGAAGGCGGTTCCGACCGCACCGGCGCCAGCCGCATCGCCGAAGGTGGTGCCGACCGTCTGGTGCAAGCCCAGCGCGTAAGCTGATCGCACTCCGCTACAAAAGCTCGAAGCCCGGCAAATTCCGGGCTTTTTTGTTTAAGGGAACGCGTTCATTCACGACTGCAAACCGTAGGTTGGTCCGAGCGCAGCGAGGCCCAACGATGCGTAGTCCAGCCTTGCTGTGTTGGGCTTCGTTCCTCAGACCAACCTACAGGAAGCGCCCAGGAATCCCGATCTTGAGCCCCGGCAAGGCAATTCCCGCGCATTCGCACTACTCTGTGCCGGTACCTGCAAACAAGGAGTCCGCATGAGCCTTTCACTGCTGAGCCGTTACGCCTTCTTCGCCTTCTGCGTGCTGTTCACCCTCTTCAGCCTGCCCTTCACCGACCACGACTGGGTCTGGCCGCTCACCCTGCTAGGTCTCGCGCTCAGCGTGCTGGGGGTGTTCGATCTGATGCAGTCGCGCCACGCCGTGCGGCGCAACTACCCCATCCTCGGCAACATCCGCTACCTGGTCGAAGGCATCCGCCCGGAAATCCGCCAGTACCTGCTGGAAGCCGACGACGACCGCCTGCCCTTCTCCCGCGCCCAGCGCTCGCTGGTCTATGCACGGGCCAAGAACGAAGGGGGCGACAAACCCTTCGGCACCCTGATCGACGTGTACAAGTCCGGCTACGAATTCATCGGCCATTCCATGCGCCCGGCGCCACTCAGCGACTCGACCGCCTTCCGCGTGGTAGTAGGCGGGCCGCAGTGCACCCAGCCTTATTCAGCCTCAGTCTTCAACATCTCGGCCATGAGCTTCGGCTCCCTTAGCGCCAACGCCATTCGCGCGTTGAACCGTGGCGCCAAGCTCGGCAACTTCTATCACGACACCGGCGAAGGCAGCATCAGCCCCTACCACCGCGAAAACGGTGGCGACCTGGTCTGGGAACTGGGCAGCGGCTACTTCGGTTGCCGCACCAGCGACGGCCAGTTCGACCCGGAACGCTTCGCCACCCAGGCGCGCAGTCCCCAGGTGCGGATGATCGAAATCAAGCTGTCCCAGGGCGCCAAGCCCGGTCACGGCGGCATCCTGCCCAAGCACAAGGTCACCGAGGAAATCTCCCTCACCCGAGGCGTGCCCATGGGCGAGGACTGCATTTCACCCTCCCGCCACAGTGCCTTCTCCACGCCCATCGAGATGATGCAGTTCATCGCGAAACTGCGAGAGCTGTCCGGCGGCAAGCCGGTGGGCTTCAAGTTCTGCCTGGGCCACCCGTGGGAGTTCATGGGCATCGCCAAGGCCATGCTGGAAACCGGCATCCTTCCCGACTTCATCGTGATCGACGGCAAGGAAGGCGGAACCGGCGCAGCCCCGCTGGAGTTCACCGACCACATCGGCGTGCCGCTACGCGAGGGGCTGCTGTTCGTGCACAACACCCTGGTGGGGTTGAACCTGCGGGACAAGATCAAGCTCGGCGCCAGCGGCAAGATCATCAGCGCCTTCGACATTGCCAGCGTACTGGCCATCGGTGCCGACTGGGCCAACTCGGCGCGGGGCTTCATGTTCGCCATTGGCTGCATCCAGTCGCAGTCGTGCCACACGAACAAATGCCCCACCGGCGTCGCCACCCAGGACAAGCTGCGCCAGCGCGCACTAGTGGTACCGGACAAGGCCCAACGGGTGCAGATGTTCCACCGCAATACGCTGAAAGCCCTGGCCGAAATGCTCGCCGCTGCCGGCCTGGATCACCCCAACCAACTCGAACCCCGCCACCTGGTGCGGCGCGTTTCGGACAAGGAGATTCGCCTGTTCTCGCAGATCCACGTCTTTCTCAAGCCGGGGGACCTGCTCAAGGACAAGATCGAGGCGGACTTCTACGAACGCATGTGGGCGATGGCGCGGGCCGACAGTTTCGAGCCGTCCTGCGCGTGGTGAATGAGTAGGGCCGCGTCGCGGCCCATCGCGATTGAAATCGCCCCCACAGGAACGCTCTTGTGGGGGCGAATTCATTCGCCAAGCAGGCCGAAGACCTGCCCCATCAACCCTTCAGAACGCCACCATCCACCGGAATCAGCGCCCCCGTGACATAGCTGGCAAGCGGGCTGGCAAGGAAAGCCGCCACCGCTCCGAACTCCTCGGTCGCGCCATAGCGTCCCACCGGAATCGCCGCCTGCTCCTTGGCCATCAGGCTCGCCACCGGCGTGCCGCTGCGTTCGGCGGCGCGCAACGTCAGGGATTCGGTGCGCTCGGTCCAGAAGGAGCCGGGCATCAGCGTATTCACCGTCACACCATCGGCGGCCACTTCGGCTGAGAGCGTCTTGGCCCAGTTGGCCAGAGCCGCGCGTAGCGCGCTGGAGAGCACCAGGCCGGGAATGGGCTCCACCACGCTGGTGGACGAAATCATCAGGATTCGGCCAAAGCGCCGCTGACGCATGCTCGGCAGGAAGGCATTCACCAGGGCCATGGAGCTCAGCAGCATGGCGTCCAGCTGACGGTGCCAGAGTTGCGGGTCGAAATCCACGGCATTGATGGGCGGCGGCCCGCCGTTGTTGGCCACGAGGATGTCCGGCGCCCCGATGGCCGCCACGACTTGCTCGATGGCCATATCCACAGCCCCCAGATCGTTCAGGTCCACCGCGACTGCCTGGGCGTCACCGCCCTCCTTGCGGATGCGTTCCACCGCCAGCTCCAGCTTCGACAGGTTGCGCGCCAGCAGGCAGACCCGTACGCCCTCCCTGGCCAGGGCCTCGGCCACGCCGAAACCCAACCCGGAGCTGCCGCCGCACACCAGGGCACTGCGGTTTTGTAGTTGAAGGTCCATGATCAGCACTCCATTTCCAGGTTCACCCGCCAGTGTGCGCCTGACGCTGATCGAGGCCAATGGCCAAACAACACGTCATGACTCATGCCGAGAGCACCCGGCAGGCATGCTCCGGAATGGTCACCGCCACCGGATTGCCGATGGCCAGGCCAATGTCCTGACAAGGCGTGGTCAGCGCGGTGAGAGAAACACCGGAGCACTCCACCGTGGTCTCGATGGTGGCGCCGATATCCCGCACGAAGGTCACCGTACCCGGCACGCTGTTGGCCCCGCCGGCGTGAGGCGCGGACAGCTGCAAGTCTTCCGGGCGCACCAGCAGCTTGATCGGCGCGCCGGCTTGGATGCTGTTGCAGATCGGCGCCTGGAACGCTGCGCCGCCAGGCAAACCCACGCGCCCGCTGCCCAGAGCAGTGGCCGGGAAAATGTTGCCGGTGCCGATGAAATCGGCGACGAACTCGTTGGCCGGGTTGCGGTAGATCTCGATCGGCGTGCCCACCTGCTGCACCCGGTGCTCGCCGAGCACGACCACGATGTCGGCCATGGTCATGGCTTCACGCTGGTCGTGGGTAACCATGATGGTGGTGATGTTCAGGCGCTGCTGTAGCTGGCGGATCTCGATCTGCATCGACTCGCGCAACTTGGCGTCCAGCGCCGACAGGGGTTCATCCAGCAGCAGCAGCTTGGGGTGCGAGGCGATGGCGCGGGCAATGGCCACGCGTTGGCGCTGCCCACCGGAAAGCCGCGACACCGGCCGGTCCACCATTTCCTGCAGCTGGATCATCTGCAGCAGCTCGGCCACCCGCGCCTGCTGCTCGGCCTTGGGCACGTTGCGCAGGCGCAACGGGTAGGCAATGTTCTCGCCCACCGTCATGTGCGGGAACAGCGCCAGCGACTGGAACACCATGCCGAAGTTGCGCTGGTGCGCCGGCGTGTAGCCGATGTTCTTGCCATCCAGGAGGATCTGCCCGGAGCTCAGGCTTTCGAGGCCGGCGATCATCCGCAGCAGCGTGGTCTTGCCGCAACCCGATGGGCCGAGGAAACACACCAGCTTGCCCTCAGGCAGGTGCAGGTTTACGTCCGTCACGGCACAGATGGAGCCGTAGCGCTTTTCAACTTTTTGCAGAATCAGTCCAGACATGCTTCACCTCGATTCAGAAAGACACGCCGCCATCGCCAACCAGCTTCTCCAGCGCCCAGATCAGGACGAAGTCGATCAGCACGATCAGCACGGCAAAGGAAAATACGGTGGGATCGAGGGACGACACGGTGCGGCTGTACATCCAGATCGGCACGGTCATCACATCGATGTTGTAGAGGAAGTAAGTAACGGTGAACTCGTTGAACGACACGATGAAGGCCAGCAGCATCCCGGCCAGGATGCCCGAGCGCATCAGCGGCACGACAACGTCGCGAATTGCCCGTAGCGGCGACGCGCCGAGCATCTGCGCGGCCTCCTCCACTTCGGTGCCGATGGAAACCATGGCGGCCGTGCAGTTCTTCACCACAAAGGGCAGCGCGAGGATCACGTGGGCGATCACCAGCCGCGAGGTATCCATGTGGAACGGCAGGCTGTCGAACACCAGTAACAACGCCAGCCCCAGCACCACCATGGGGAACACCAGGGGCAGCGACATCAGCTGCAGCGCCACGGCCTTGCCACGGAATTCGCAGCGGGTCAGCGCGTACGACGCCGGCACCGCGACCAGGGTGGCCAGCACCATGGTCAGGCAGGACACCAGCAGGCTGGTGGTCAGCGCCTGTCCCAGGCTCAGCACATCGCTGGCGTCAGGCGAGACGAAGGTGCGCCAGGCCGCCTCGTACCATTGCAGGCTGTAGCTCGACGGAGGGAAATCGAGGTTCGACGCGCCGCTGAAGGACATCACGATCATCGTCAGGATCGGCAACACCGCCAGAAACAGGATCACGCCGGAAAGGATCATCGCGAAGCGGCCGGTTTCCCCCGGTAGCGCCGCGTGGGAACGGAAAGGATTGCTCATTGCGAAGCCTCCAGCATGCGGCGGCGACGGCCAGTGACGTATTCGGAGAAAGTCATGATCGCCAGGGTGGTGACTATCAGCACCACGCCGGCGGCGGAGGCCGCGGGCCAGTTCATCAGCGGGGCGATCTGGTCATGCACCATCACCGCCAGCATCGGCACGCGCCGCCCGCCGAGCAGCAGCGGCACCACGAAGCTGCTGGCGTTGTAGGCGAACACCAGGGTGGCGCCGGTGAAGATGCCCGGCAGGCTCATCGGCAGTACGACCTGACAGAACACCCGCACGCGGCTGGCGCCCAGGGTCGCGGCGGCCTCTTCGTAGGTGCGCGACACGCCGCGCATGGCGCTGGCGATCGGCAGCACCGCCAGGGGGAAGGCCGTCTGCACCAGGCCCATCAGCACGCCGGTCTGGTTGTAGAGCAGCATCATCGGCCGGTCGATCAGCCCCAGCCCCATCAGGCCCTGGTTGAGCATGCCCGCCGGACCGAGAATCACCAGCCAGCCGTAGCTTTGCAGCAACAGGTTCACCAGCAACGGCAGGAGCACCGCGGCCAGGAATATCCGGCGCAGGAACGGCGACTGCAGGCGTGACATGCAGTAGCCCACCGGAATCGCCAGGACCACCGCGATCAGCGCGCTGAACAGCGCCAGGCGCAAGGTCAGCAACAGCGACTTCAGGTAGTAGGGCTCGGCCAGTTGGGCATAGCTGGCCAGACTGAACCCGCTCCACTCCGCCCCCTTCTCGCCGATGCTCATGCGCAGCACCAACAGGCTGGCGGCCACCAGCACGGCCAGGAACAGCATCGAAGGGGTAAGGAAGAGCCAGGCCCGCACAGTAGGAGAAACCGCCTTTGGCGGGCGCAGGGGTGCCGCGCCGACCGGATCGGTCAGATCAATGTGTTCCATATCGCTCGTCTCGTCAGAACAGGGAAACCACGCGCCGGAGCGGGCAGCCGAAGGCCAGCCGCCCGGCGCGACTCACGGCAGGTGCCGTGGCTGCATCAGGAAGAGAAGATTTCCGTGTAGCGGCGAATCCACTGGTCATGGACCGTAGCGAGGAAGGCGTTGTCGTGCATGATCGCCTTCTCTGCGATCTGCTCCGGCGTGAGGATGAAGGGGCTTTTGCGCGCCTCGGCGGAGATGATCGCCTTGGAGTTGACCGGACCGTTGAAGATGTCTTCGGCCATCTTGCCCTGCACCAGCGGGTCCAGCGAATGGTCGAGGAAGGCGTAGGCCAGATCGGTATCGCCCGGACGGTGCTTGGGCATTACCGAGAGCATCAGGTCGGTGTAGAAGCCTTCCTTCATGCCGAAGGTGGCGCCCAGGCTGTAGGCAGGATCGCGGATCTGCTTGGGGAAGAACGCCGGAGCGTAGAGACCGCCCATATCCAGCGAGTTGGTGCGGAACAGCTCGGCGATCTGGTTGGGGTTTTCGCCCAGGGTCATCACGCGGTCCTTCAGCTCTTCCAGCTTCTTGAAGCCCGGCTCGATGTTATGCACATCACCACCGGCCAGCTTGGCCGCGATGATGATCAGGTCCATGGCTTCGGTCCAGTTCGGCGGCGGCAGGAACAGGCGGCCTTCGTAGGCCGGGTCCCACAGCGCGGCGTAGCTGTCCGGTACGTCTTTCACGGTGCGCGTGTTGTACACCAGGCTGTTGCACCACAGCAGGTAGCCGATGCCATGACCGTTAGCGCCGGTCTGGTACTGGGCAGGCACGTCCTTGAGGTTGGGAATGCGATTGAGGTCGGGTTTCTCCAGCAGCCCGGCGCTGGCCAGGCCTTCGGCGCCCACCCCGGCGAGGGTGATGATGTCGTACTGCGGGCGATCACCACCGGCCTTCAGCTTGGCGACCATTTCCGAGGTGCTGCCGGTGCGGTCGGCGATCACCTTGGCACCCGTCTTGGCCTCGAAGGTAGCCGCGATATTGCGCAGAGCCGCGAGACCGGTGTCGTCCGACCAGGTCAGCAGACGCAAGGTCTTGCCCTGGAAACGGGTATCGCTGGCACTGGCCCGGATGAAGGGCATCGACAGGGTGGCAGCGGCCACCGAAGCGACACCTACCGTCTTGATGAAATTTCTTCTGCTCAGATCATGCTCGCCCATTGAGGACTCCTATTGTTTTTGTATGGAGCTACGGCAGCGAAGTGGCCGGCGCGGTCATCCTGCGGTGCGCCAGGGGACGCAACAATCGAAAATTCGTCATCGGAGCCATGTCCTTAATGCATGGCTGGGACCCAAACATGACAAAGCCGCCCGAAGGCGGCTCTGTTGGGCTTGATGCAGTTGTTTGTGGGGGCGAATTCATTCGCGAAGGGCCGCGCAGGGCCCCACGATGCTCCGTCAGGTACGCCTACGGCCTGCTTGGCGATTGAAATCGCCCCCACAGGTGAGGCATCCCCCACCAGCTTCTGTTGAGCCGTCAGACAGCCCTTACCACGTGCTTGATTTCCTGGAAGGAGGAGAGGCCCCACGGACCGAGTTCGCGGCCGATGCTGCTCTGCTTGTAACCACCCCAGGCGGTCTGCGGGAAGATCACCTGCGGCGAGTTGATCCACACCATGCCGGCCTGCAGGGCATTGGCCACGCGCTCGGCGGCATCGAGGTTACGGCTCACCACGCTGGCCACCAGGCCGAACTGGGTGTCGTTGGCCAGGGCGATAGCCTCTACCTCGGTGGAGAAGCTGCGCACGCAGAGCACCGGCCCGAAGATTTCCTCGTTCCACAAGGCGCTGTCCCTGGGTACATCGGCGAACACGGTGGGCTTGAGGAAGAAACCGCGTTCCAGCTCAGCCGGACGCCCACCGCCACACACCAGGCGCGCACCGGCAGCGATGCCGCGCTCAATGTGGCCGCGCACGCGCTGGTACTGGGCCTGATTCACCAGGGCGCCCATCTCCACCCCCGCGCTGAAGGGCTCACCCACCTGGATCGCTTCAGCGCGAGCCTGCACGAGGGCGAGGAAGTCGGCCGCCAGGGGTTCTGCCACCAGCACGCGGCTAGTGGCCGAGCACATCTGCCCGGCGTTGAAGAAGGCGCCACCGCAGGCCAGTTCGACGGCCAACTCCAGGTCCGCGTCTTCCAGCACCAGCAGCGACGACTTGCCACCTAGCTCCAGGCTGATGCCCTTCACGGTTTCGGCCGCGCGCTGCATTACCTGCACGCCAACCGCGTTGCTGCCGGTGAAGGACACCTTGGCCACCTGGGGATGGGAGGACAGCGGTGCACCCACCGCCAGGCCGGTGCCACACACGATGTTGAGCACGCCTGCCGGCAGGCCGGCCTCGGCGATGATGCGCGCCAGCTCCAGCTCCGGCAGCGGCGTCACTTCAGAAGGCTTGAGCACTACGGCGCAACCAGCTGCCAGCGCCGGGGCGAGTTTCCAGGCGGTGGTCACCATGGGGAAGTTCCACGGCACGATCAGGCCCACCACACCAATGGGTTCTCGGCGCAGGCGAGCGGCGAAGTCTTCGGTCGGCAATTCAACCGGACGGTCCTGCTGGGCGTCCAGGCCTTCGGCCAGGCTGGCGTAGTACTCGAAGGTGCCGATCACGTCATCGACGTCGATGGCCGCTTCGAACAGCGGCTTGCCGTTGTTCAGCGACTGCAGCTGGACCAGGGTTTCACGACGCTGGCGTACGCCTTCGGCAATGCGGCGCAGCACCGCGCCACGCTCGGCACCGCTGCTGCGTGCCCAGGCCGGGAGCGCCTGGCTGGCAGCCTGCACGGCCTGGTCGACGTCATTGGCATCACCGGTGCCGATGCTCGCCAGGTGCTCCTCGGTAGACGGGTTCACCACATCCAGCACGGTGCCACCGGGAAGCCATTGGCCGTTGATATAAACGCCGGCCAGGGTCTCGGGGAAGGTCGGGAGGGTATTCGACATTGTATGGGCTCCATGAGAGAGACTGATGGCGGCCACTCCCTGCGCAAGGAACAAAAACCGGCTGGAGGGCCACAACTAGCGCCTATTGAGCCGTCGAGCGGTATGCCTGACAAGGCAAAAATCGTCATACTAGCCATGCCCTAACGTCATGGCTCATACAATGAAACGCCTGCCTCCCCTGCCCGCCCTGCATACCTTCCTGATCACGGCCCAGTGCTGCAATTTCACCCGCGCCGCCGAACTGCTGCACCTCACGCAGGGTGCTGTAAGCCGGCAGATTTCAGGGCTCGAAAGCCACCTGGGCTACCCACTGTTCCAGCGCCAGGCACGGGGGCTCAGCCTCACCCCCCAGGGGCGTGAACTGCTGCCGCGCATCCAGCAGGTCTTCAACCTGATCGATGAGGCCGTCGAACAGGTCGGCGCGAAGCGCGAAGCGCTGCAACTCAAGGCCCCCACCTGCGTGATGCGCTGGCTCCTGCCGCGCCTGATGCAATGGCAGGCTGAACGCCCGGACGTGCCGGTGGAGTTGACCACCACCGTGCAATACGGCGTGGATTTTCGCCGTGAAGAGTTCGACGCTGCGGTGATCTACGGCACCCAGCCCGGCACCGCGCAGGTCGCCCACCACCTGTTCGATGAACAGCTCACTCCCGTGTGCTCCCAGCAACTGATGGATGGTCCGGTGCCACTGACCAGCACTGCCGACCTGGCCAGGCACACCCTGCTTCACCCGACCCGCGATGACGAAGACTGGAAAACCTGGCTCCGGGCCGCCGGAGCCACCCTCGACAAGCTCGGCAGCGGGCATCACTTCGACACCCTCGATCTGGCCCTCTCCGTCGCCGCCCAAGGCAATGGCGTAGCCCTGGGCGACTGGGCGCTGATCGGCGAAGACCTCGCGACCGGCCGCCTGGTTGCACCCTTCGACCTCAAGGTTCCCACCGGCGGCGCCTACTTCCTGGTCTACCCCGAACGCCCTGCCCCAAGTCCGCAACTGCGCGAACTCAGCGACTGGCTCATTGCCGAGGCACATTCCAAAACCGCCCGGGCATAACTCTATGCGCCATGGCCGTTTGCCATCTCTGCCCAAGTGGTCAATTATTTCCGTCGCACCGATCCGGTGCGTCCCGAAACAAGCGCACGGATTGCCGCCTCCCCCCGCACCGCGAATCGACTGAGCGAAGGATCGCCACCCACCTCCCGCCCAAGCGCCCGCCTGCGAGACCGGCCCGGTCCTGCCGGAGAGCCCGATGTCCATTCAACGACTGTTCTCGCTGATCTTCAGCGCCATCATCATCTGCACCTCCATCCTCTGCCTGCTGGTGGTGCTGCTCATCAATAACCAGCGAAGCCTTGGCGAACGCCAGGAGAACCGTTACCAGTCCTACCTGCTGGCCGATGAACTGCGACAAAGCTCCGATGACCTCACCCGCATGGCCCGTACCTTTGCCGTCACCGGCGACGAGCGTTACGCACGCCTTTACGAGCAGGTGCTCGCGATCCGCAACGGCCAGCAACCCCGGCCTGCGGAGTATCAGCTCCCGTACCTCGATTTCCTCGCCGCCGGCCAGGGCACCGAGCGCGGCACCGAACCGGCCGTGCCTCTGCAGGAACTGATGCGCCGCCAGGGCTTCAGCCAGGCCGAGCTGGACAAACTGATCGAAGCGGAAAAAGCCTCCAATGAACTGGCCGGTATCGAGACGAAGGCCTTCGAGGCCGTCCGTGGCGGCAACCTCGCGCTCGCCACTGAGCAGGTGCACAGCCCCAAATACCACGCGGAAAAGGCGCGCATCATGCACCCGGTGGAAGACTTCTTCGTCATGCTCGACCAGCGCACCCAAAGCGAAGTCGACGAGCTGCACACCGCCGGCAGGGCCTACATGACCGCCGTCAGCGTGATGGTCCTGCTGCTGATCGTCATTGCCGTGATCGGCATCTTCACCATTCGCCGCAGGGTCAGTGGCGCCCTGATGCGCCTTTCCGGCGAAGCCCGCCGGGTGGCCGACGGTGACCTCGACACCCGCCTCGACGCCCGCAGCTCCGGCGAGTTCGGCGTGTTGTCCCACTCCTTCGGGCAGATGGTGGCCAAGCTGCGCGAGATCGTCAGCAACGTGGCGCACTCCAGCAGCCAGCTCAGCGTCTCTGCCGAGCAGCTCACCAACACCACCCGCACCACCCTGGAAAATATCCGGCAGCAGGAACTGCACACCGTCGAAGTGGCCACCGCCATCACCGAAATGGCCGCCACCGTGCAGGAAGTGGCGCGCCACTCGGCGCAGACCGCTGAAGCCGCGCAGCAGGCCGACCGTTCCGCCAGCAATGGCCGCCAGGTGGTGGAGGAGATGGTCGACACCATCCAGAGGCTGTCCGGCGACATCGGCGAGGCCGCCGAAGTGGTCCAGGCCCTGGCCGCCGATACCGCCAGCATCGGCGGCATCCTCGACGTGATTCGCGGCATCGCCGACCAGACCAACCTGCTCGCCCTCAACGCCGCCATCGAAGCGGCCCGCGCCGGCGAACAAGGCCGCGGCTTCGCCGTGGTGGCCGATGAAGTCCGCAGCCTGGCCAAGCGCACCCAGGACTCCACCCAGGAAATCCAGGGCATGATCCAGCGCCTGCAACAGGGCGCCCAACAAGCAGTGGACGCGATGGGACAAAGCCGCAACCAGGCCGAAGCCGGCTCGCGCCAGGCCGACGACGCCGGTCAGGCGCTGGAAAGCATCACCCACGCCAACCGGGTGATCAGCGACATGGCCGTGCAAATTGCGAGCGCCGCCGAAGAACAGGCCGCCGTGGCCCACGACATCAGCCAGCGCATCGAACTGATCCGCGACCTGGCCAGCAGCAACGCCGCCGGCTCCGACCAGGTGAGCAGCGCCAGCCAGGGTGTCGCCCGCCTCGCCGAAGGCCTGCACGCCCAGGTGAGCCACTTCAGCGTCGGCCGCGCGTAAGAGGCAGATATGAAATACCCGGCAGGGGAAATCCCTTGTGGGAGCGAAATCATTCGCGATGGAGGCCGCAGGCCTCCCGTAGGTTGGTCCGAGGAGCGAGGCCCAACGAAAGAGGGCGAGCTGTGAAGCGTTGGGTTTCGCTTCGCTCTACCCAACCTACGAAAAGCGGCTCGCCTTTGCACCCGCATCACCAGGAAGTGGGAAGCGAATTCATTCGTGAATGAACGAAGGCCGGCGGCCTGACGCAAGTTGGGCCGATCCGGGACTCACGGAGCTTTACGCCACCCCGACCAAGCACCTTGATTCACCCGTCAATTCCGCTAGTCTCTGGCGCCTCAACGAAAGAGGAGTACCCCACCATGGCACGCGCTACCGCCCGCCACATCCTGGTTTCCAGCGAAGCCAAGTGCAACGAACTGAAGGCCGCCATCGAAGCCGGCGCCGACTTCGCCGAAATCGCCAAGCAGCATTCCACCTGCCCCTCCAGCCGCGACGGCGGCAACCTCGGCTCCTTCGGCCGCGGCCAGATGGTCAAGGAATTCGACACCGTCGTCTTCAGCGCCCCGCTGAACGTGGTGCAAGGCCCGGTGAAAACCCAGTTCGGTTATCACCTGCTGGAAGTCACCAGCCGTCAGGACTGATGCTTCCCCAAGGCGCCGCCGCCCGGCGGCGCCTGCTTTTTCCCGCTCTACCCCGCCCGTTGAACACCGGAAGTCCCTCCTGCCAATTGCCAGCGCCAGGCTCCAACCTGAGCTAACGTAAATGCGGCTTATACCCCCCCAAAGGAGCTTCACCATGCCTGAAGATGGCCAGGTAAAGGGACCCGCCTCGTACTTCCCCTCCATCGAGAAAAGATACGGACAACCCATCACCCACTGGCTGAATCTGCTGGGAACCCTCAGCGGCAAGAAGCACATGGAGATGGTGGCCTGGCTCAAGACCGAGCACGGCATGGGTCATGGTCATGCCAATGCGCTGGTGGCGCACTATCTGGCGTCTGTGAAGTAGGTCTGGAACCAGCCAGGGCATTTCCGTGCATTACGGGAACATCGCATCGCTGCTGGCCGGCGAGCACCGGCCAGCCGTTCGAGTAGTTGTTCAATACCCTCCCAGATCCGACCCTATGAATATTCCCAGCCTCGGGTCGTAGTACTGAATCACGACCCGCGGGCTGCCATAGCGCGGGTAGTAATACGGCTGCGGAGGCACGTAGTAACCGCCATAGCCGTAGTAGCGCGGAGCGTAGATGACGCGAGGTCCGTAGTATCCACGGTGGTGGTTGAAGTGCTTGTGGTGGTTGTAGCCATTGCCGTGGCGATAACCGTTGTGTCGCCCGCCACCATGGCCGCCGCCGTTCCATGCAAGCAGGGTTTCGCCGGAGCCGCTGGAAGTGGTCCAGGGTTGCTGGGCGAGGAGCTGGCCGCTGGTGGCGCAGGCCAGCAAGAGGATGAGGAGCTTGAGGATACGCATGGCGAGCCCTCCTGAATGGTCCCCCCAGTTTCACCCCCGCACTCTCAGTATAGTTTTTGACCAATTCCGCCTTGATTCTGCGGCCACCTTACGTCGGCGGAAGGGGCCCGGGCGACGTACGGTGAAGGCCCTTTCCTACAGCCCTTTCTGTACTCCAAACCCGCATTCCTACATAGAAGATTCCTACGAGCCTTTAGCCTTGAGCGCCTACAAGCGCGCTGGCTAGAGTCCGGCCCGTCACGGTCAATCCCGTGACCCGGGCGTAGGAACCCGGAACCTAACCAAGACGCGGTAGCGACATGGCTGCTGGATCAGCGTTGATGCTGTCCTGCACATCTATGGCGGGCCGTGTGAGGAGGCCTCCTGGGGCCTGCCCGGATCTTGGTTGTCGGGGTTCCTACCCTTGCACGGCCCTGCCACCAACCCGTAGGAAGGTTGCTGGCAGGAAAAGAAAGCCCAACCAAGGTGCTTGCCATGGATAGCAACTTCCCGCCTTTTACCCCCGCGCCCCTCCGCGCCACTTCCAACCCTCCCCCCTTCTCCGCCTCCATCCCGGAGGTGCGCCATGCCTGACTTCAGGGCCTTCACTTCACCCTCCCAGCCCTACAACGATGTGATGTTTTTCAACGCCAGCGCCGACCCCGCCCAGCTATTTGAAACGGCCCAGCAGCGCATGACCGCCGTGATCGATTTGCTGCAACTCGTGGAGCAGGCCGAGAGCTCGGACTTCGTGCAGCGCGAAGCGGCGCGGCTGTCCTTTGCGGTGGGTTTGCTGCTGGGGGATGCGCGGTCGCTCTACGAGGCCGCGCATGAGCGGGCGATGAATCTGTGCGACAGGGAGACGTTGACGTGAGCCGCCCCCTACTTTCCGCTTCTATCCGACGTCAGCGAGCAGGTTCAGGAGGTGGCGGATGCATCAACAGGCGATGGCGGCGGCGAATTGATGGGTATCGCTTCGCTCAACCACATCCTACGAAACAGCACGCGCGCGATTGGTGGACGGAATTTGAGGGGTTTCCCGGATTTCATCCGGGAGGCGTTGATGTGAGCCGGCGTGCACCTACAGTCGGGGCCAGGCCTGAAGGGTACCGACCAGGTACAGACCGCCGAGCACCAGGCAGGCCGCCGAACTGACGATCCAGAAGCGGGCGCCATTGTAGCCGGGTCTGAACCGGGCAAGGGCCAGGCCTGCCATCCCGCGCAACAGCAGGATGGCGGTGATCGCGGACAATACGAAGCGCGCGGCCGGTACGGTGGGGAGCATGCCTGCGCCGGCCAGTGCGTAAAGTGCCCAGATCACGAGCATGAAGGTGATCGCGCTGGTGATCAGCGCTGGCTTCCAATGGCCCTCGCGCGACCAGCGGACGATCCGTTCGCCAGCCCCCATGGCGTCGTACCAGGCTGGACCGAAAAAGATGCAAGCGACGTGCAGCGCAGCGGCGAGGAACGTGCCCGAAGCGGCCAACAGCAACCAACCATTGCTTTCCATAGCGAGCCTCCAGAATCGAAACCTGATGTTGGCGGTGCACCGAGAAGGGAGCAATGCGGCGGAAAACCGCAGATATGGATAGCCATTCGCCCCCTGGTCGAAGGGCATCGCTTCGCTCAACCGCCCCGAGCAAAACCCACCGACAACAATGGCACTTAGGCCATTGCATGACTGATTTGCCACCTGCAGATCGTCAAGATTCCGAATTGCCCACAAGGTCTTCATGGCTTTCGGAAACCACCGGTTTAGAGGCGATTCATCACTTTTGTGAGGCCGTTATAACCATCACCAACACTGCCGCCGGTCGGCATTTTGATCACTTTTTGAGCAAAATCCAGATGTTGCGATTATTATGCCCCGGCGATCAGGACGCGAGCTGCTATCAACACCACTGATAGCGCGACTGAGTTTTCCAACTAAATCCGGAACGACTCCACAGTGCATGAGTTCATGTGCAGGGGATTTTTCGTCCCGAAAAAAGGCCAATGGTGGATGTACGTCTGACCTGGATGTCGCATCTCCCGAACAGGGTCTTAGTTCGCACTAATCGGCGAACACTCAAATCCATAATTCCAATGCCGCTGTTGCATCAGTACAGCCGCTCAAATTGTTAGAAAGAGGTAAACCATGGAGCTTTTTCATCTTGTTGCTTCCGCGCTTCAGCAACCGGTAACCATGGAGCTGACCCGGATGGGTGTTGTATACGCCCACCTCATCGCTTGCTGTGTGGCCATCGGACTGGTGCTGACCAGTGATGTCGCCATGATCAAGCAGCTGTTCCAGGGCCGCGACTCGACCGATGCCGACAAGGAACACCTGCATATGTTGAAGAAGACCGTGCTGATTGCTCTGGCGGCACTCTGGGTGACCGGTATCGGCATCCTGGCGCTGGATTACTCGCAGAAAGGTGCGATGTACTTCCTCAACCCGAAACTGCAGTCCAAGATCCTGGTGGTCGCTCTTCTGACCCTCAATGGCTGGGTCCTGCACAGCGTGGTAATGCCTGCGATGGACAAGGCTGGCAGCCTGCTGAAGATGGACATCAATGCCCGTAGCCTCGCGCTGTTCTCGGGTGTCGTTTCCGGGGTGTCCTGGTTCTATGGCGCGATGCTGGGTATCGCCCGTCCGCTGAGCTGGAAGTACTCCCTGACCGAAATCATGGCTGCCTACCCGGTACTCATCTGCCTCGGCTTCGTAACGATGAGCCTGCTGGTGAAGTGGGCCGCCAACCGGGCCGAAGCCAAGGCTTCCGTCCGCCTGAATCCTGCGCTCGCGTCCTGCTAAGCGTGGGCGGGCAAGGATGCCCGACCTTATACAAAAGCCGCAGGGTGCCCATGGCACCCTGCGGCTTTTTCGTTTGCGCGATTACGACCCCGGCGTGCTCTGCGTCTGGATTTCATCCCAGCTGCTGTCAGGGTCGAAACTCTTCATGGCCTTGGCGATCTTTTCGCTGTTGGGGCCAAGGTCCTTCTGAAAGATCTGGCCTTCATGGCTGATCATGAAGCTCATCACCCCGCTATCCCCGTATTGGGCGGGCCAGGCGACGAGGGCGAAGCCCCGGCTCATGGCCTTGCCCAGCATGTAGTTGTAGGTGCCGCCCGGCGCTGATGGCCCCTGCGAGGTGAGGATACGGAAGTGGTAGCCGTGCCAGTCGTCACCCTTGGTCTGGCCGCCGAACAGCGGGCCGAGGGGGCTTTCCTCGGTGCCATCCTCATCCGGCCAATAGAGGCCGTCGTGCTGGCCATCACTGCTGATGAACTTCTGCGCGTACTCGAGTATGCCGTCGCCATTGCGGTCGACTTCGGCGTAGTCCATCTGCGCGTCGTGATAGGCCTCGGCGGCCTGGATGGCAGCCAGCTCGTTGCGGCCGATGCGGCGCTGGCGAATCTCTTCGCCTCCGGCCTTGGCGTCGAAGCTCCAGCCTTCCTTGCCCTGGACGATGGGGATGGGCAGGGTCCAGGGGTCGTTGCCGACGACGATATGGGCGCGGCCCTTGGTGGCGGTCTGGATGACGTGCTTTTCCTTGTAGTAGGCGATGAAGGCGTCCACGTCCTTGCGCTCGATTCCCTTGGTCGGGATGTACTCCTGCCAGTCGGCACCGAGCAGCGCGGCCAGCTTGTTGGCGTCGGCCTTTTCCGTGCCGAGGGCCACGACGAAGGCTTCTGCGGCGGCGTCCGGGGTCTTGAAGCGCTCGTTGGCGCCAGCGCTCAGGGCGGCGGTTACCAGCACTGCCAGGGCGATGATTCGGGATGCGCGATTCATGTGCTGTCTCCTTTCAGCGCCGACGACCACCACCGCCACGAGACGGTGTGTGGGCTGGACGTTGTACCTGGCGGCCAGCGGCCGACTGGTGCGGACGCGAAGCGGAAGCCCGGCTGGCCTGCCCCCGGTTTGCCGCTGCGCGCGTCTGCGACGGCTGTCGCGCTCCTGCAAAAGCGTTATTTCGCGGCGCTTGCCGGGCAGAGGCATTTTGCTGCCGTGCCTGCTGCCGCACTTGCTGGTTGTTCTGCGCACGCGGGCGCTGCTGGCGGTTGGCATCGCCCGCCTGGCGCTGCTGCCGTACGCCTTCGGCACGTTGGCGCGCCTGCGGGTCATTGCGCATGTCGCGAGTGGCGGCCTGGGCGCGTTCGCGAGCCTGCTGATTTGTAGCGGCCGGGGCCTGGATGCCGCGCTGCTGCATGCTCTGGCTGGCACGCTGGCGTTGCGCGGTGCGATTGCCATCGTAGCCACGCAAGGCCTGGCGCTGCTCACCGCCATTCAGGCGCAGGCCGTTCTGCTGGCGGTTGACGTTGTCGCGGTAGGGCACGCCCTGACGGTTGGCAGGGTTGTGGACGAACTTGTTCTGGTTGCGATTGATCTGCCGGTTGGAGTTGATGTTGTTGTACTTGTTGACGTCGATGTCGACATCGCCACCGCCCCAGTCACAGTCGCCCCAGAGTGAGTTGACGATGCCGACGCCGACGCCGAAGGCCAGACCCGCCGCCAGGCCGGTGGCGATGGGATAGCCGTAGCTGGGCGGCGGTGGATAGTAAGGGGGTGGATAGGACGGATAGGACCAGGTGCCATAGACCACGGTCGGGTTGTAGCTCGGTACGTAGACCACCTGCGGATTCGCAGGCTCGATGACGATGGTCTGGTTGCTCGCGGCCGGCTGTACCACGGTGGTGGTGGAGCTGGGTGGCGGAGCGGCCTGCACGGTTACCGTCTGCTGCTCGTTGGATTGCAGGTTGCCGGCGGCCTGGGCCTGGCGACGCAGGCGCTGGACCGAATCCATCACGTCATTGGGCTGGGCCAGGAAGGCATCCCCTACGCGCTGCACCCAGGCCGGGTCCTGGCCGAGGGTAGCAAGCACCTGCGGAAAGGCCACGAGCGACTGGACGCTGGGGTCCCAGGGCTGGTTGGCCACCTGCTTCACGGCGTCATCACCCTTGGCATCCGGGTGGGCCTTGGACCAGGCGACCGCGTCAGCCACGTTGCCCGGATAGGTGGTAGCCATCAGCACCTGCGCCAGCAGGGAATCCGGGTAGAGGGCGATGGGCGCCATCATCTGGTCGAGTTCTTCGACACTGAACACTGCCTGGGCAGCGGCGGGCTGGGCCGCGGGCTGGGCGGCCGGCGCCGCAGCCTGGGGAACCGGCGCGGGGGCCTCCGCTGGAACGGCGGAAACACCTGCGGTTGGCGTGTCGCCTTCGGCGGCGGAAATACCGGCGTCCGTGGCGGCATAGAGCGGAGCGCTGCCGGAGGCCAGCAGGGCCAACAACAGTGCGCTGAATCGGTTGCGGATGGGCATGGTGCGTCTCCCGCAAAGGAAGTGGTTGTCCTTGAACCAGGCAAGGGTTTGCACCCTACCGCTGCCGTTGGGAAACGATAGCCCAAGGGTCGGCAACAGGCTTGGGCAAGCTGACAGAAATGTAATCACGTGCCGATTTTTGTTGTGGCAGTTTTGCACTCGAACCGCGCGACATCGGCTTGCGCGGTGCCTCTTTCGACTGACTGGATTGAAACGGCATGCAGTGCAAAACCTCGCGGCGGACCTTCGTCAAAGGCCTGGCCGCCGGCGGCATACTCGGTGGTCTCGGGCTGTGGAAAACGCCCGTCTGGGCGGTGACCAGCCCCGGCCAGCCAACGGTGCTCAGCGGCACCGAGTTCGACCTGTTCATTGGCGAGACGCCGGTGAACCTCACCGGCAAGGCGCGAATCGCCAAGACCATCAACGGCACCCTCCCCGGCCCGCTGCTGCGCTGGCGCGAGGGCGACACCGTGACCCTGCGCGTACGCAACCGCCTGGACGAAGACACCTCCATTCACTGGCACGGCATGATCCTGCCGGCGAACATGGATGGCGTGCCGGGCTTCAGCTTCGCCGGCATCGCGCCGGACGGCATGTACGAGTACCGCTTCCAGGTGAAGCAGCACGGCACCTACTGGTACCACAGCCATTCCGGCCTGCAGGAGCAGGTGGGCGTGTACGGCCCCATCGTGATCGATCCGAAGGAACCGGAGCCCTACCAGTACCAGCGCGACTACGTGGTGATGCTGAGCGACTGGACCGACGAAGACCCGGCCCGCGTGGTGGCCAAGCTGAAGAAGCAGTCGGACTACTACAACCAGCACAAGCGCACCGTCGGCGACTTCATCGATGACGTCAGCAAGGACGGCTGGGCCGCCGCAATGGCCGACCGCAAGATGTGGGCGGAAATGAAGATGAGCCCCACCGACCTCGCGGACGTAAGCGGCGCCACCTACACCTACCTGCTCAACGGCCAGGCGCCGGACGGCAACTGGACCGGGTTGTTCCAGCCGGGAGAGAAGATCCGCCTGCGCTTCATCAACGGCTCGGCCATGACCTACTTCGACGTGCGAATCCCCGGCCTGAAAATGACCGTGATCGCCGCCGACGGCCAGCCGGTGGAACCAGTGAGCGTCGATGAATTCCGCATCGCTGTGGCCGAGACCTACGACGTGCTGGTGGAGCCCGCTGGCGAGGAGGCGTACACCGTCTTCGCCCAGTCCATGGACCGCTCAGGATACGCCCGCGGCACCTTGGCCGTGCGCGAGGGCCTGAGCGGCCCCGTACCGCAGCCGGACCCACGTCCGCTGATCAGCATGTCCGACATGGGCATGGATCACGGCAGCATGGGGCATGGCGACATGAAGGGGATGGACCACTCCAACATGGCAGGTATGGATCATTCCCAGATGGCCGGGATGGACCACTCCAAGATGGCGGGCATGGACCATTCCCAGATGGCCGGGATGGATCACTCCAAGATGGCGGGCATGGACCATTCCCAGATGGCTGGGATGGACCACTCCAGCATGGCGGGCATGGATCACTCCCAGATGGGCGGCCAGATGCAGTCCCATCCGGCATCGGAGTCCAACAACCCGCTGGTGGACATGCAGACCATGACACCCGCACCGAAGCTGGCCGACCCCGGCATCGGCCTGCGCAAGAACGGCCGCCGCGTACTGACCTACTCCGACCTGCGCAGCACCTTCCCCGACCCGGACGGCCGCGAGCCGGCCCGCACCATCGAGCTGCACCTGACCGGGCACATGGAGCGCTTCTCCTGGTCGTTCGACGGCATCCCCTTCGCCGATGCCGAACCGCTGCTGCTGAAGTACGGCGAGCGCCTGCGCATCACCCTGGTCAACGACACCATGATGACCCACCCCATCCACCTCCACGGCCTGTGGAGCGACCTGGAGGACGAGTCGGGCAACTTCCTGGTGCGCAAGCACACCATCGACATGCCGCCCGGCACCCGCCGCAGCTACCGAGTCACGGCCGACGCCCTTGGGCGCTGGGCCTACCACTGCCACCTGCTGTTCCACATGGACATGGGCATGTTCCGTGAAGTCCGCGTGGTCGAATGAAGGAGATCCCCATGAACAAATCGATGAAGTCCCTCACCGCCGCCGCACTGGCCTTCACCCTGCTGGCGCCCGCCGCCTGGGCCGGGCAGGACGACCACGCCGGCCACCAGAAAGCTCCGGCCGGCGAGGCCGGGAAAATGGACCATGGCCAGATGAACCACGGGCAGATGGATCACAGCCAGATGCAGGGCATGGACCATAGCCAGATGCAGAACATGGATCACAGCAAGATGGATCACGGCGCCATGCACAAGGACGCCAAGCCGAAGGCGGAAAGCAACGATGATCGATAGTCCCAAGCGCCCTGCCCTGCTAGCCCTGGTCGCGGCCCTCGCCGCGGCTGGTGGCGCGCAGGCAGCCGAAACCATGGATCACGAGGCCATGGGGCATGGACAGATGAATCACGGCACCATGGATCACAGCCAGATGGACCACAACCAGAAGGCGCAAACCGCCGGGTACGGCAGCCGCACGCCCATCCCCGTGCCCACCGATGCCGACCGCGCCGCCGCCTTCCCGGAGCTTCCACCCCACACGATGCACGCAGGTGGCATCAACAGCTTCTTCCTGCTGGACCAGCTGGAGTACCAGGACGCCGATGACGCCAGCGTGCTGAGCTGGGACGCATCCGGCTGGGTTGGCAGTGACATCAATCGCTTCTGGTTCCGCTCCGAGGGCGAGCGCGCCAACGGCAAGACCGAGGAAGCGGAAGTCCAGGCGCTCTACGGGCGCGCGATCAGCCCCTGGTGGGACCTGGTGGCCGGCGTGCGCCAGGACTTCAAGCCGGGCTCACCGCAAACCTGGGCCGCCTTCGGTGTGCAGGGCATGGCGCTGTACGCGTTCGAGGCGGAAGCCACCGCCTTCCTCGGCGAAAACGGCCAGAGCGCGCTGCGCCTGGAAGGCGACTACGACATCCTGCTGACCAACAAATTGATCCTGCAGCCCACGGCCGAAGTGAACCTCTATGGCCGCAACGACCACGAGCGCGGCGTCGGCTCGGGCCTGGCCAACACCGAGGTGGGCTTGCGCCTGCGCTACGAGATCGTCCGCGAGTTCGCGCCTTACATCGGCGTGACCTGGAACCGCAATTACGGCAACACCGCTGACTTCGCGAGCGAAGAAGGCGACGACAACGACGAAGCCCGTTTCGTCGCCGGTATCCGCCTCTGGTTCTGAGAACCCAACCATGAAAAGAACAATAAAAACCCTGGCCCTCGCCGGCCTGGTGGTCGCCGCTGGCGTGGGCGGCGTGGTCTACAGCGGCGTGGTGAACGTCGCCGCAGACGACCCGCACTATTCCCTCGTGCATGCCTTCCTCAAGGCAGCGCGGGACCGCTCCATCGAAGTGCGTTCGCAGGATATCCAGGTACCACCGCTGGACGGCGCCGAACTGATCCGAGCCGGCGCCGGCAATTACGACGCCATGTGCGTGGGCTGCCACCTGGCTCCCGGCGTTGAAGCCACCGAACTCAGCCAGGCCCTCTACCCCGCCCCGCCGAACCTCGCCAGACAAGGCGTGAATGGCGACCCGGCAGCCACGTTCTGGGTGATCAAGCACGGCATAAAAGCCACCGGCATGGCCGCCTGGGGCAAGAGCATGGGCGACGAACACATCTGGGGGATGGTGGCGTTCCTCCAGCAGCTACCCAAACTGGACGCCGACGGCTATCGCCAACTGGTGGCCAGCAGCGACGGTCACCAGCACGGCGGTGGCGAAAGCGCTCCCCACGGACATGACACCGAAGTGGCGGAGGATGAAGGGCATGGGGAGGGGCACGGGCACTGAGTGCCATGCCGCATTTCCGTAGGTTGGCCATGGGGGCGAATTCATTCGCGAAAAAATTCGCTCCCATGGCCCACATCCCATATTGGTGGGCTGAAGCCCACCCTACGCGTGCAGGCGACCGACTGACGCCTTACTTCGCGGCGCCGATATCCCCACTCGCCCAGCGCGACTCGTTGCTCTGCAGCGCGCTGGCGATGGTGGCCAGCTTGTCGTCCGGCAGGGATTCGGGCAGCGGGTCGACGCCGGCGCTGACGAACAGCTGGGCATAGGCATTGCGCAGTTCGGCGTAGGACAGGTCACGCTTGAGCTGCGCCTGCAGGGTATTCAGCTCACCCTGGATCAGGTCCAGTTCGCCGATGCTCTGGGTCTTGTAGCGATTGCGCAGCTGCTCGGCGATCTGCCCGTCCAGCTCGGCCAGTTGCTGGCTGGTCTGGAATTGGCGCTGGGCCTCGTGGTAGTTGGCGTTGGCCACATAAAGCTGCGCCAGCACGGCCATCGACATGGCCTGGCGACGAGCCGCGGCGACCGACTCGCCGGCCTTGGCGACGTCAATGGCGGCCGGTGCGGAGATGGCGTTGAACAGGTTCCAGGTGACCTTCACGCCGTAGTCGGCCCAGCTCTGGTTCACCAGGAAGGAGTTGCTGTCGTAGTGGCCGCCAGCGGAGAACTCCAGGCCCGGCAGCAGGCGCAGCATGGCCTTGCGCGTTTCGGCAGCGCTGATGCGCGCCTGGTAGTCCTGCTCGCGCAGTTCCGGGCGGCTGGCCAGGGCTTCTTCTTCCAGGCGGGTGATGTCCACCTTGAGCTCGGGCACCTGGTAGTTGTCATCCGCGGCCAGGGTGAAATCGGTATTCAGCGGCAGGTTCACCAGCGCGGCCAGTTCGGTCTTGGCCAGGGACAGCGCGCGGCGCTGTTCTTCCAGCTGGCGGGTGGCTTCGATCAGTGCCCGCTGGTAGCTCAGGGACTGCACCGGATCGCCGATGCGTTCGCTGCTCATGCGCTGGCTGCTGTTGCGGGCTTCGTCGACGCGGGCCATCAGGCTGTCGATCTGCTTCAGCAGGCGCTCGGCGGCCACGGCGCGCCAATAGGCCGAACGCACGTCCTGGATGATGGTGTGGACCACCTTGCGGCGACGCTCCTGGACGATCAGGCGCTGGTCGGCCTGCTGCTTGGCGCTGACGTAGCTGACGCCGAAGTCCAGCACGTTCCACACCATGGTCAGGTCCGCCACGCCACGGTCGCGGTCCTGGGAGGTGGACGGTTCCAGGGACTGGGTGTTGGTCAGCACGCTCTGGCTGCTGGAGGCGCTGACGTTGTTGCGCCCGGCGTAGCCCGCTTCCATGGCCATGCGCGGCAGCATGTCGAAGCTGGCCAGGTCTACCTGGCGCTTGGCCAGGGCTTCTTCCATCACCTTGAGGCGCGCCTCCAGGTTGTACTTCACGGCGCGGGCCATGGCCTCATGCAGGGTCAGGGGTCCGCTGAGAGGCTCCTGGTCCTTGAACATGGTCGCCATATCCTGGCGGGCACGCTGTTCGCTGACGTTGCGGTCGATAGGCTGGCTGGTCACCGCGCATCCGGTGACCGCTAGCGCCAGCACGCTGACGGTGAAAAGCTTCGCTGCTTTGCTCATCCTTGGGCCGCCCCCTAGACACGGCACTTACAGATCTCTAATTCGTTGTTGTTCAAACCTGCGGGCGATCCGCCTGGATCTGTCCCAGTGCCATGGCCAGGTCGCGGACCTGGCGATGCTCCTTGTCCTGCATGTCCTGCAACTGCTGGCCAAGCGTGGGCGCTCCGAAGATGCCCTGGCCGCTCCCCCCGGAGCCGCCCTTCCATTGCTTGCCGTCGAACAGCTTCATTTCTTCGGAGTCCTGCGGCACGTCCTTGTCGAAGAAACTCGACAGGCTGCTGCTGCCGAACACATTGGCATCGCCGCCACCAAAGCCGAGGAAGCCCCTGCCCGAACCGTCGCCGAAGCTATCGCTGCTGGCGAAGACCTGGGCGATGAAGCTGGGCGCCAGGGCTCCCTGGTTGATGAAGATATTGCCCAGGGTCGGAATGCCGCTGCCCAGGGTCGGCTGCTCGAACAGCGGCGGCGGAATGAGCGGCGAGGTGAAGGGTGGCGGCGGCACGTTGGGCTGCACCGGGTCGAACGGTACCGTCGGCTCCGGCGGCACGATGACCGGCGGATTGGCACGGAACTCCGGATCGCCATCGCTCTGCGGAATGCTGTAGGCCTGCCCGGACAAGCCCGAAACCAGCGGGTTGCCCGCGACATCGGTGATGAAGGTACCCGTGGCATTCAGGCCGAGAGTCAGGGTGCCACTGCCGGCGACGTTGCTGACCGTGACCAGGTAGGTACGGGCATCCACTCGCACCAGCGACTGGAGGGTGCCGGTAACGTTGCCAGTGGTGACCATGTAGAAGTCGCCAAGGTCGACGCCGTTGACGTTCTCATCGAAGGTCACGGTGTACTGCACGCTGCCGGGTGTTGGCAGCGGCGTGACGGTGGCGCTGACGCCAGGCGCCGTGGTGTCCACAATCACACCGCTGGTGTTGCCGACGCCGTTCAGCGTCAGGTTCATCGAATTGCCGATGGCATCGCGCAGGGTCGCGCCATTGGCCACCAGGCCAGTGACGGCGATGCCGTTGGCATCGTTGTCGCCGGCGCGGACCGTGTACTGGAACACCAGCGTATTGCTGCCGGAACCCGCCACGTAATCGGCGAACACGGTGGTGCCGCCCATATCGATGGCCAGGCGCGGCGTGCCGTTGATGATCACCGCTTCGCTGGCGTTGACCACGAAGGTCAGGGTGTCGCCGGCGTTGTAGTGCACGCCGACCGGCACGCTGACGCTTGCCACGGTCGGGTGCCGGGTATCGATGGCGTAGTTGTTGGAGACCGCGGTACTCGCCCCGGTATTGCCGGCTGCGTCGGCATAACCGTTGCCGTTCAGGGTGATCAGGTTGGCGGCGGAGGTGGCGCCTGCGGTCGGTGTCAGCACCGCTGTCCAGGTGATACCGCCGTCGCTGGAGCTAAGGCCGCTCAGCACACCATTGGCCACGGTGAAGTCGGCGCTGGTCAGGCCGGTGACCGCTTCGCTGAAGGTGATGGTGACCGTGCTGCTCTCGCCCGCCGCCAGCGCGCTGTCTGTGACCGTGATGGTGGCGGTCGGGCGCGCGGTGTCAATGGCGTAGGCGTTGGAGACGGTGGTGTTCGCCCCGGTGTTGCCCGCCGCGTCCTGCACACCGGTGTTGTCCAGCGTGATCAGGTTGCCGGTGCTGGTATTACCCGATGTCGGCGTCAGGGTGGCGATCCAGGTGATACCGCCGTCGCTGCTGCTGAGGTTGCTCAGCACGCCATTGGCCACGGTGAAGTCGGCGGTGGTCAGGCC
>NZ_SSOM01000013.1 GCF_029871235.1 Pseudomonas sp. BN411 | reverse complement strand
TGGTAGTGGTCGAGCATCATCTTGTGGGTTTCGCGGCCGACGCCGGACTTCTTGTAGCCACCGAACGCGGCGTGCGCCGGGTACAGGTGGTAGCAGTTGGTCCATACGCGGCCGGCCTTGATGCCACGGCCCATGCGGTAGGCGCGGTTGATGTCGCGGGTCCACAAACCGGCACCCAGGCCGAACTCGGTGTCGTTGGCGATCGCCAGGGCTTCGGCTTCGTCCTTGAAGGTGGTGACACCCACCACCGGGCCGAAGATTTCTTCCTGGAACACACGCATCTTGTTGTGGCCCTTCAGCAGGGTCGGCTGGATGTAGTAACCGGTGGACAGGCTGCCTTCCAGTTTCTCCACGGCGCCGCCGGTGAGCACTTCCGCGCCTTCCTGCTGGGCGATGTCGAGGTAGGAGAGGATCTTCTCGAACTGCTGCTGCGATGCCTGGGCGCCGACCATGGTCTCGGTGTCCAGCGGGTCGCCACGCTTGATGGCTTTGACCTTCTTCATCACCTCGGCCATGAACGCCGGATAGATGGATTCCTGTACCAGGGCACGGGACGGGCAGGTGCAGACTTCACCCTGGTTGAAGAAAGCCAGTACCAGGCCTTCGGCAGCCTTTTCGATGAAGGCCGGCTCGGCCTGCATGATGTCTTCGAAGTAGATGTTCGGGCTCTTGCCGCCCAGCTCCACGGTGGAGGGGATGATGTTCTCGGCGGCGCATTTCAGGATGTGCGAACCCACCGGGGTGGAGCCGGTGAAGGCGATCTTGGCGATGCGCTTGCTGGTGGC
>NZ_SSOM01000012.1 GCF_029871235.1 Pseudomonas sp. BN411 | reverse complement strand
TCTTCTAAATCAATGGGTTAGCTTTTGGTATCGAGTGTGCAATGGGGAGTCTGGTAGCGCCGAGCTACCGAGTCTCCAACAACAACAATCGAGGCCCTCATGACCCAAAATTACAATCCGAATGGCGCTCTGCCCGGAATGCGCGGAATGCAACATATCGGCATCACAGTGCCAAACCTTTCAGAGGCCGTTGCCTTCTTCGTCGAGGTGCTTGGCTGCGAGCCATACTTCACGTTCGGCGAGTTCCGTTTTGAAGACGACTGGATGGAGCGGCATCTCAACGTGCATCCGCGAGCAGCCATTCGCGATTTCCAGATGGTTCGCTGCGGCAATGGCACCAACCTGGAGATTTTCGAATATTCGGCGCCAGACCAGAATCGCCGGTTGCCCCGTAACAGTGATGTCGGTGGACACCATCTAGCGTTCTATGTCGACGATATGGTGGCTGCGGTCGACTACCTCAAGTCCCGTGGCGTACAGGTACTGGATACTCCATCGACCTTTACCGAAGGCCCAGCCAAAGGACTGACGTGGGTGTACTTTCTGGCGCCCTGGGGCCTACAGCTGGAACTGGTCAGCTTCCCCGACGGGATGGGCTATGAGAGAGGGTTGACGCGCCTTTTGTGGGATCCGCGCACGCCTGAACACTGATTCGGCGCAATGGCCCGGCCGGCCCCCGCGTGGTCGGCCAGGGCACTTGAGGTCATCGTTCAGCTGTCCAGGGCGTTGGGCGGAACGATGTGATGAAGTTTCATCCAGCGATATAGGGTCGGGCGGGACATACCCAACTCACGCGCCGCAGCGCTGACATTCCAGCGCTGTCGGCGCAAGCAATCTTCGATTGCACGCCCATGGGAGGTCTGCTGCTCTTGGCCCGGAAGAGAACTCATGACCGGCCTTGGATTGACGCTCGGCAGGCATTCTTCGGGCAGGTCGTTGACCGTGATTTCATCCGTCTCGGCAGTGGCCAGGGCAAATTGCAGCGCATTGCGTAACTCGCGAATATTGCCTGGCCAGGCGTAGCCGAGGAGAGCACTCATGGCGTCGCCCCGGATTCGAGCGGGACGTTGGCGTTGATCACAGAGCTCTCTGAATATGCGTTCTATCAGGTAATTCTTGTCGGCCCGTTCGCGCAGTGCCGGCAGGCGCAAGATTGCGCCATTGAGGCGGTAGTAGAGGTCTTCGCGGAACTCGCTTTGTTCGATCATTTGCCGCAGGTCGCGGTGACTCGCCGCGATGACACGGATATCGACCTTGATCGGCTTCTCGCCGCCCAGCGGCATCACTTCCTGCTCGGCAAGTACGCGCAGGAGCCGTGTCTGCAGGTGCAGTGGCATGTCACCGATTTCATCCAGGAAGAGCGTGCCGCCATCGGCTTGCTGGATCAGTCCTCGCATACCCTTGCTGCGTGCCCCAGTGAAGGTGCCGGGCTGGTAACCGAAGAGTTCGCTCTCGATCAATGATTCGGGCATCGCAGCGCAGTTGATGGCGATGAAGGGGGCTTTCCGCCTGTTGCTGCTGTCGTGCAAGGCGCGGGCAAGGCGCTCTTTGCCTGTACCGGTTTCGCCATTGAGCAGTACGTTCAGCGGCTCGCTGCACAGTCGCTTGGCACGCGCCAGCATTTTGCGCATGACAGGGTCGTCGTCGGCCAACTCGTCCAGTGGGCAGCTTTCCTGATTGGTGCGCTGGGCCTGAGGGGCAGCAGGCGCACGGCTGGGTTCCATCAATGCGGCAAAGAACAGGGCGTTCTGTCGGTGAGTGCGGAAGGCTCGTACTTGGTCGGGACTGGCGTGAGGAATGCTGAAGATATCTTCAGGCACGCAGTCGAACAGATCCTGGATGCCAATCCTTCTTGCCAGAGCCGACGGTCGCTCCGCCAACTGCAGGCCACAATCGCCGAGCAACCCCCGGGCCGCGGTGTTGGCTGCCAGAAGACTGCCGTCCCCGGCAAGCGCCAGCAGGTACTGGCGATTGATCAGGACGAACTCGCGGGATCGGTCGAAGCAGAGGATGTGCGCTTCACGGTAGCGACGCAGGAAGTAGGCATCTTCGATCATCCGTGCGTACTGCTTGACCAGTTGCAGGGCAAATAGCTGCGAGTCCTTGGACGGCGGCGATTTCAATGCCGAGATATCAAGTACCGCCAACAGCTGCCCCTGGGGATTGAAGATGGGGACGGCAGTACAAGTCAGTGCGACGTGGTGAGCGCTGAAATGGTCATGATGGTGACAGGTCAGCGGCTGCTGCTCCTTGATGCAGGTTCCCACTGCGCAGGTCCCGGCATGATCCTCACTCCAGTCGGCCCCCAGATAAAGGCCGGTTTTGCGATGTGCCGCTTCATCCAGCGGATCACCGAGAAACTGTACGGTGATGCCCCGGTTGTCGGTGAGGAGTATGACGTAGCCGAGTTCGGCGATGTGCCGGTACAACTGCTCGACACCGGCCCGCGCCACATTGATCAGCTCGTCTGCATGGTCCTGGTGTTCTCGTAACACCTGACGCGGGACGAAACGCGGAGGCGCTGGCTTTGCCGGATCCAGGCCGTAATCCTGGATACAGCGTTTCCAGGAGCGGGTGATGATGGATTCGTGCCCAGCACCGTCACTGGCGTAGGACAGCACGGTGTCGATATGCAGGCTGGGGGTCGAAATGATGCTCATGCGGCCTCCCGGACTCGAGGGTGAGGCGCCCGAGATCCGTGACGATCTTGTTCTTGTTGACCGGCTGCACAGGGAGCTGCCTGGCACCGGTGCAATCACCTTACGAGTTTAGCCCTCCGACGTCACCTGCCTGTTAGTCGAGGTCAGACGCATCTTTCTTACTTACACCTGTAATACCCCGAACACTCGAAGGAGAACATCGGGCTTTCTTCTCGTGGCTGAGAAATCCTTTTTATTCAGGGCCTTGAAGGATCATCCAACGGTTTGGCACGCATTCTGCGCCGCGCTACCCCGGCCCCCACCGGGGTACTACAACAAGAAACGAGGATGCTCGATGCTGCCTTACCTGCAACGGACCAGCCTGACTGGTCCCTCGTCACTCGACAACCGAACCTGGGCCGCTGCGTGGGGCCTCGTGCTGCTTGCCAGCGGACTCTCCGCAACGTGGCCGGCCAGGGCGTTGGATCTCGATGCCGGTGACTATGTGGCTGCACCTGCCGGCACCACCTTGGGCCTGCTGTACCTGCAAGGGGCCGAGCGTGATCGGCTGTACCGCGCGGGGCACAGCCTACCCGACGCGCCGGGGCTGGACTCGGAGATCGGGATATTGCGCCTGGTCCACTATTCCGACATCGGAGGCTATCGCGTGGCGCCTCAAGTGCTGCTGCCATTCGGGCGCCTGGACGGACGCCAGGGCTTGGGCGACTCCAGTGGCCTGGCCGATCCGATCCTTGCCATGCCTCTCTGGCTGATCAATGAACCGGAGCGTCGCCGCTACTTGGGCATCACTCCCTATCTGTTCCTGCCCTTGGGCGAGTACGACGCCGATGACGATCTCAACCTGGGCGAGAACCGCTGGAAGCTGAACGTGCAGGCCGCCTACGTTACCGGGCTTACCGAAAACCTCTCTCTGGACCTGGCCGCCGATGTCATGTTTTACGGGCGCAACAACCATTACGGCAGCGGCCGCTGGACCCAGCGGCAGAAACCCAGCTACCAGTACCAAGGCTTCCTGCGCTACCAGTTGACCCCGCAGGCGGACGTGCGCGCCGGCCTGTCGTGGCTCGATGGCGGCGCTAGCCGTGTCGATGACCTCCAACTGGATGACCGCCAGGAGACCGGCAAGTGGAACCTTGGCTTCTCCTGGTTTTTCCTGCCGAAGACTCAGGTCGCGGCCACCTATGGGCGGGACTTCGCGGTGGAGAACGGCTTTCGCGAAGAGCACAGGTTGAACATACGCCTGATGCAGGTTTTCTGAACGGTCTGGACGGTCCGTTCCCTTGGGGCCCACGGGCCCTTTTTTACGGGTTCTTCTCGGCGGGACAGAGGAGGCGTCCATGACACCAAATTGACTTCCATGCGGCTGTAAACCGATTGGAAGGATGCTTACAGGTGTAAAGCCGTCGCTTTACAGATCCTGCCTCCAAGACGTCTCGATTTTTGGATAAATACTCATAAAAACAAATGGTTAGGGATAAGTCCCTGCGTTGGCACACAAGCTGCTCCATGGTTATCGAGGGGCCGAAAAGGCACCCGGACGAATAACAATAACGTCGGCCACACCTGTTCCCACCTTGCAGGCGTGCCGGCAATAGCCTGGAGCTCTGCCATGCATGACTCTTCTTCCCTGAGCGGTCCCCTGAGCCGCCGACGCTTCCTCAGTCTATCGGGTCAGTCCGCACTGATCATCGGCGCCACCGCCGTCGCCGGTCAGCTCATCCCGGTCAAAGTCCTCGCCGACGACGTGCTGCCCCAGCTGCCCGCCGGTCTGCTGCGCATGGGCCGCGACATCTATCCCCACGACCGCCTCGGCGATGCGCCCTACGCCAAGTCGCTGTTCGAGCTGGTTGGCAAGAAGCCGGACCTGGTTCGTGAAGGCATCAACGCGTTGCAGGCCCGCGCCCGATCCGTGCATGACCGAGCCTTCGAGGAGATCGCCAACGAAGACGACCGCGTTGCGCTGTTGCGCGAGATCGAAACCACCCCCTTCTTCCGTGAAACCCGCAGCGCGCTGATGTTCGGCCTCTACGACAACAAGACCCTGTTCCCCCTGTTCGGCTACGAGGGCTCGTCGGTGGAAAAGGGAGGTTACATCGCGCGTGGCTTCAACGACCTCGACTGGCTCTGAGCGGCCACTCCCTTCGCGGCTCCATCCATTCCAACAATGAGGGTTAACCCCATGGCAGCGAAATTCTCCCAGGACGACAGCGATGTCGTCGTCATCATCGGTTCGGGCGCCGGCGGCGGGACCCTGGCCCACGCCCTGGCCCGGCAAGGTATCCGTACCGTGGTACTGGAAGCTGGCAAGCGTTACGAGATGTCCGACATCGAGAACGATGAGTGGGCCATGTTCAACAAGATTTCCTGGCTCGACAAACGCATTGCCACCGGCGGTTGGGACGTGGCGCGCAATCATCCGAATCTGCCGGCCTGGATCGTCAAGGCGGTCGGCGGCAGTTCTGTGCACTGGGCCGGTGTCGCCCTGCGCTTTCGCGATTTCGAATTCCGCATGCGCACCGAGAATGGCGAAATCAAGGGCGCCAACATGCTGGACTGGCCGATCAGCTATGAGGAGCTGGAGCCTTGGTACGTCAAGGCCGAGAAGCACATGGGGGTGACCGGTCCGAGCACCGGGATGCCATACCACCAGTGGCACAACTCCTTCAAGGTGCTGGCCGCCGGGGCCCAGCGCATCGGCTACAAGGAAATCCAGTCCGGACCGATGGCGATCAACACCCAGCCGTACGACAGCCGGCCGGGTTGCATGCAAATCGGCTTCTGCATGCAGGGCTGCCGCATCGGCGCCAAGTGGTCGACTCTCTACACCGACATCCCCCGCGCTGAGGCAACCGGCAACTGCGAGGTGCGCCCGCAGAGCATGGCGCTGCGTATCGAGCATGACGCCCGCGGCCGGGTGACCGGGGTGGTCTATGCCGACGCCGAGGGCCGCCAACAGCGGCAAAAGGCGCGCGTGGTATGCGTGGCCGGCAACTCCATCGAGTCGCCGCGTCTCTTGCTCAACTCCGAGTCCTCGCTGTTCAAGGACGGCCTGGCCAACTCCTCCGGTCAGGTGGGGCGCAACTACATGTGCCACACCACCGCGGGCATCTACGCGGTGCTGCCCAAGCCGGTGCACATGTACCGCGGCACCACCTGCGCCGGGATCATCTCCGACGAGTCCTACAACAATACCTCGCGCGGATTCGTAGGCGGTTACCGGCTGGAAATCCTCTCTCTCGGTCTGCCGTTCATGTCCGCCTTCCTCGACCCGACCCCGCAGGGCTGGGGCCGTGCCTTCACGGCGAAGATGGAGCGCTACGACCACATGTCCGGCGTCTGGCTGTGCGGCGAGGACCTGCCCATGGAGAGCAACCGCATCACCCTCCATGGCACCGAGAAGGATCAGTACGGCCTTCCGATTCCGGTGGTGCACAAGGACGACCATCCCTTCGACAACGCCATGCGCGACCACGGCGTGGAGCAGACCCGCAAGTGCTACGAGGCGGTCGGCGCCACGGAAGTCATCCGCCTGCCGTCCTACCCGGCCAGCCACAACATGGGCACCAACCGCATGAGCGCCAAGGCCGCCGACGGCGTGGTTAACAAGTGGGGCCAGAGCCACGACATCCCCAACCTGTTCGTCTCCGACGGCAGCCAGTTCACCACCAGCGGCGGGCAGAACCCGACGTTGACCATTGTCGCCCTGGCCCTGCGCCAGGCCGAGCACATCGGCTCGCTGATCAATCAGCGCGCCCTCTGAGGAGCCGACTCCATGACCACACCCAGTAACGACCAGCGCCGCTGGATGCTCGAGCAGATGCTCGTCAGCCGCTACCTGGAAGAGTCCATCGAACGCATCTACATGGAAGGCAAGACGCCGGTCTTCAACATGGCCAACGGGCCCATCCCCGGCGAAATGCACTTGTCCAACGGTCAGGAACCTTGCGCCGTGGGTGTCTGCGCCCATCTGACGGCCGAAGACATCGTCACCGCCACCCATCGTCCGCACCACATAGCCGTGGCCAAGGGCGTCGACCTGGACGAGATGGTCGCCGAAATCTTCGGCAAGAAGACCGGCCTGTCCGGTGGCCGGGGCGGCCACATGCACCTGTTCGACGCCAGGGTGAATTTCTCCTGCTCCGGCATCATTGCCCAAGGCATGGGCCCAGCCGTGGGGGCCGCACTGTCGCGCCAGCTGCAGGGCAAGTCTGGCGTTGCCGTGGCCTATCTGGGCGAAGGCGCTGCGAACCAGGGCGCCTTCCACGAAACGCTGAACCTGGCAGCGCTGTGGAAGCTGCCGGTGGTGTTCGTCATCGAGGACAACGCTTGGGGCATCTCGGTGGCCAAGGCCGCTTCCACCGCCATCGAGCGCAATTACTTGCGTGCCGCTGCCTATGGCATGCCCGGTGTGTTCGTCCCCGGCAACGACGCCGACGCCATATTCGCTGCCGCCGGTGAGGCCATCGCCCTTGCCCGCGCTGGGGAAGGGCCGACCCTGATCGAGATCGAGACCCACCGCCTGGCCGGCCACTTCATGGGCGACGGCGAAACCTACCGCCCGGCCGGCGAGAAGGAGGCCCTGCTGGCCAAGGACCCGATCCCCGCCTACCGCCAGCGCCTGCTGGAGCTGGGTGTGCTGGACGAAATCGCCGCAGCCGACATCGACGAGCGCGCCCGCAGCCGTGTCGATGCCGCCGTGCAATTCGCCCGCGACAGCGCTTATCCGGCACCGGAAGAAGCTTTGGAAATGGTGTTCGTGTGAACGGAACTCGGCATAACAACGACAAAACGGAGACCGATATGTACCGACAACCAACCATGAAGGCGGCCGTCTGGCACGGCCGTCGCGACATCCGCCTGCAGGATGTCGCCCTCCCGCCGCAACCGCAGGCCGGCTGGGTACAGATCCGCGTCGAGTGGTGCGGTATCTGCGGCTCGGACCTCCATGAATACCTGGCCGGGCCGGTATTCATTCCCACCGACACAGCCCATCCGCTCACCGGCTTGAAGGGCCAGTGCATCCTCGGCCACGAGTTCTGTGGCGAGATCGTCGCCTTGGGCGAGGGCGTCTCGCATTTCGCCGTGGGCGAGCGCGTCGCCGCCGACGCCTGCCAGCACTGCGGCCAATGCTGGTTCTGCCAGCAGGGCCAGTACAACCTGTGCGAGAACCTTGCCTTCACCGGGCTGATGAACAACGGCGCCTTTGCCGAACGCGTCAACGTTCCCGCCAACCTGCTGTACCGCTTGCCGGAAGGTTTCCCCACCGAAGCCGGTGCGTTGATTGAGCCCCTGGCGGTGGGCATGCACGCAGTGAAGAAGGCGGGCAGCCTGCTCGGCCAGACGGTGGTGGTGGTCGGCGCCGGTACCATCGGACTGTGCACCATCATGTGCGCCCGCGCCGCCGGTGCGGCGCGAATCATCGCCCTGGAAATGTCCACGGCGCGCAAGGCCAAGGCCCTCGAAGTGGGGGCCACTGAAGTCATCGATCCCAGCCAGTGCGACGCCATCGCCGCCGTGCGCGAGCTCACCGAGGGCTACGGCGCTGCCGTGTCCTTCGAGTGCATTGGCCACAAGGCCACCGCCAAGCTGGCCATCGATGTCATCCGCAAGGGTGGCCGTTGCGTGATGGTGGGCATCTTCGAGGAACCCAGCGAATTCAACTTCTTCGAGATAGTCGCCACCGAGAAACAAGTCATAGGCGCGCTGGCCTACAACGGGGAGTTTGCCGATGTGATCGCGCTGATTGCCGACGGTCGCCTGGACGTCACCCCGCTGATCACCGGGCGAATCGAACTTGAACACATCCTCGAACAGGGCTTCGAGGAACTGGTGAACAACAAGGACCAGAAC
Organism: Pseudomonas sp. BN411; assembly: GCF_029871235.1. Classification (GTDB taxonomy): domain Bacteria; phylum Pseudomonadota; class Gammaproteobacteria; order Pseudomonadales; family Pseudomonadaceae; genus Metapseudomonas. Next base: position 2,162 of record NZ_SSOM01000012.1, on the reverse strand, counting down.
GTGAAGATCATCGTCAGGCCGAGCGCGCCTGCCGCTGCCCGTCACTGATCCCATAGACGGAGGAATCGAGAAATGTCCGCAGCGATCAAAGAACGCAAACTCACCATCGCCCGCGCCATGGCCGAGGCGGTGGCCCAGGAAATGCGCCTCGACCCGCGCGTGTTCGTAATGGGCGAGGATATCGGCCAGCTCGGCGGGGTGTTCGGCAATACCCGTGGCCTGCACGAAGAGTTCGGGAGCGCGCGCATCCGCGACACGCCGATTTCGGAAACCGCCTTTATCGGTGCCGCCGTGGGCGCGGCTTCCGACGGCATGCGGCCAATCGTCGAACTGATGTTCGTCGACTTCTTCGGCGTGTGCATGGACGCCATCTACAACCTGATGGCGAAGAACACCTACTTCTCCGGCGGCAAGGTCAGCGTGCCCATGGTGCTGATGGCCTCCACTGGCGCCGGCTACTCGGACGCCGGCCAGCACTCCCAGTGCCTCTACGGCACTTTCGCGCACCTACCGGGGATGAAGGTGGTGGTGCCGAGCAACGCCTATGACGCCAAGGGTCTGATGACCGCCGCCATCCGCGATGACAACCCGGTGATCTACCTGTTCCACAAGGCCCTGCAGGGCATGGGCTGGCTGGGTACGGAGAAGGGCGCCACCGTGGCGGTGCCGGAAGCCCCCTATACGGTGGAGATCGGCAAGGCGAAGACCGTGCGTGAGGGCCGCGACGTCAGCATCGTCAGCCTCGGCGCCGGTGTGCACCACGCACTGCGCGCCGCCCAGCAACTGGAGCAGCAGGGCGTCAGCGCTGAAGTGGTGGACCTGCGCAGTCTCGTGCCGCTGGACCGCGAGCACGTCATCGAGTCGGTGCGCAAGACCGGGCGGCTGATTGTGGTCGACGAGGACTACCACAGCTTCGGTGTCAGCGGCGAAATCATCGCCAGCGTCGTCGAGCACGATATCGGCATGCTCAAGGCGCGGCCGCAGCGTGTCGCCTTCCCCGATATCCCGATTCCCTTCACCCCACCCATGGAACAGTGGGCACTGCCTTCCGCCGCCAAGATCGTCGCGGCCTACCAAAACCTGAAGAACGAGGAATAACACCATGTCTAACCCAATCCTGATTCCAATCGACCTCTGGGAAGGCGATGCCGAAGCCGTGATCACCTCCTGGCTGGTCAGTGACGGCGCCGAAGTTGGCCAGGGCGACCTGGTGGCCGAGATCATGTCCGAGAAGGCGCAATTCGAAATCGAGGCTCCGGCTTCCGGCTTGCTGAAGATCCTTGAAGTAGAAGACGCGGTGGTCGGCAAGGGCGCGACCATCGGATTGGTGGAGTGAGCCATGGGGCAAATGCAGACTCCAGCTGCCGGTACCGGTAGCACCGTGCCCTTGAAAGGCATGCGCAAAATGATCGCTGCGAAGATGAACGAGAGCCTGCAGACCGCAGCACAACTCACTCACCATGCCGAGTGCGAACTGACTGCCCTTCAGGCTAAAAGAGCGAAGCTGAAGGCTGCGGGTAGCGTGGTGTCGCTCCAGGACCTGCTGCTGTTCGAGATCGTACGAACCCTGAAGGACCATCCGGGACTCAATGCGACCCTGACGGATAATCAGATCACGCGGCACGGTTCGGTGCATTTGGGGTTGGCGATCCCGCTGCCGGACGATCTCCTGGTGGCGCCTGCACTGTTCGATGCCGATCAGCTGGATGCGGAGGGCCTGGCGCTGGCACGCCGGGCCCTGGTGGACAAGGCACTGTCCGGAAAACTCTCGGTGAAGGAGCTAACGGGTGCCACGGTGACCGTGACCAACCTGGGGCTGTCGCGGGTGCGTTTTTTCACCCCCATTCTCAATGTTCCCCAGGTGGCCATCATCGGGCTAGGAGGCGTCCAGCGTCGTCTACAACGGGACACCGATGGTTCTTTGGTGGAGCGCGATTTCATGGGGCTTTCGCTGACCTTCGATCACCGGGCTGTCAACGGCGCACCTGCCGCGGACTTCATCGATGACCTGTGCCAGCGAATCGAAGGAGGCGAACTGTCATGAGCCAGATCTGGCGTGTCAGTGTCGAGGCTGGCCTGGAAGCCGAGCGGCAGCTGTTCGACCGTGTGCACGCCGGCGAGGAAGAGTGGGGCGTGTTGTTATGGCGGCCCTCTGATTCCGC
>NZ_SSOM01000011.1 GCF_029871235.1 Pseudomonas sp. BN411 | reverse complement strand
CCAGCAGCGCGACGGCGTGCCGAGCAAGCGTGTCGGCCTGCTGCCACTGGAGCGTGTGCCGGTGCGCGAAGGCGCCGAGATCGTCGATGCCGAGGGCACGGTGATCGGCCGCGTCACCAGCGGCGGCTTCGGCCCGAGCCTCGGTGCCCCGGTGGCCATGGGCTACGTGAGCGCCAGCCACGCCGCGCTGGACAGCGAAGTCTGGGCCCTGGTGCGCGGCAAGCGCGTGGCGATGAAAGTGGCCAAGACCCCCTTCGTGCCGCAGCGCTACTACCGCGGCTGAGAGCTGTTGCTCCTACGAAAAACGCCGAGCCTTCGGAGCAAGAACATGACCGAAACCCAGATCACCCCGCGTCCGCAACCTTTGCAGGCCGGCGTAAAACTGCGCGGCGCCGAGAAGGTCGCGCGCATTCCCGTGAAGATCATTCCCACCGAGGACGTGCCGCGCAAACCGGACTGGATCCGCGTCCCCATCGCCACCTCGCCGGAGGTGGCCCGAATCAAGCAACTGCTGCGCAAGCACAAGCTGCACAGCGTCTGCGAGGAGGCCTCCTGCCCGAACCTGGGCGAGTGTTTCTCCGGCGGTACCGCCACCTTCATGATCATGGGTGACATCTGCACCCGTCGCTGCCCCTTC
>NZ_SSOM01000010.1 GCF_029871235.1 Pseudomonas sp. BN411 | reverse complement strand
TACCCCAGCGCCAGCCTGGTGGACGGCAAGTACTGGCCGCCGGTGGGCCGCGTGGACAACGTCTACGGCGACCGCAATCTGGTCTGCGCCTGCCCGTCCATCGAGGCCTACCAGGACGCCTGACGGCGACCCTGTGTAGGAGCCAGCTTGCTGGCGAAGCGCTCCGCCCGAGCCATTCGCGAGCAAGCTCGCTCCTACAGCGACCGGACACAAGACAAGAAGCACGGCGGTCGGACCTTCGGGCCCGATCGTCCGGGCTGTCTACGCTGACTAATAAGAAAGAGCCGAGCGCACGCTCAGGAGCGCGACATGTCCCTCAGTGTCTTCGACCTGTTCAAGATCGGCATTGGCCCCTCCAGCTCCCACACCGTTGGCCCGATGCGCGCCGCCGCGCGTTTCGTCGAAGGCCTGCGTCGCGAGAGCCTGCTGGCCGACACCCAGAGCCTGAAGGTGGAGCTGTACGGTTCCCTTGGCGCCACCGGCAAGGGTCACGGCAGCGACAAGGCCGTGCTGCTGGGCCTGGAAGGCGAGCAACCGGATACCGTGGATACAGAAAGCGTGGATGAACGCCTGGCGCGCATCCGCCAGAGCGGCGAACTGCTTCTCGGCGGCGAAAAGCCGATCCACTTCGTGGAGAAGGAGCACCTGGCGCTGATCCGCAAGCCGCTCCCCTACCACCCCAACGGCATGATCTTCCGC
>NZ_SSOM01000009.1 GCF_029871235.1 Pseudomonas sp. BN411 | reverse complement strand
GAAGGGGCAGCGACGGGTGCAGATGTCACCCATGATCATGAAGGTGGCGGTACCGCCGGAGAAGCACTCGCCCAGGTTCGGGCAGGAGGCTTCCTCGCAAACGCTATGCAGCTTGTGCTTGCGCAGCAGTTGCTTGATGCGTTCCACCTCGGAAGACACCGGGATGCGCACGCGGATCCAGTCCGGTTTCTTCGGCAGTTCTTCGGTCGGGATTATCTTCACCGGAATACGCGCGACCTTCTCGGCGCCGCGTAATTTCACTCCGGCCTGCACGCTCCTCGGCCCAAACTCTGTGTGTCGAGACTCCACCATTGATCTCCATCGTTCAGAACAGGTCGATACGTCTTAGGCAAGAGCCGGGCCAGCTTGTGCAAGGCCGATTGGCGGGGGCGGGGGCCATGAAATGACATCGTTGTAACACCTTACAGTTGTAAAGATCTTTACACCGCCAAGGCTGTCAGTAAGCGCGACTATCTTCTAAATCAATGGGTTAGCTTTTGGTATCGAGTGTGCAATGGGGAGTCTGGTAGCGCCGA
>NZ_SSOM01000008.1 GCF_029871235.1 Pseudomonas sp. BN411 | reverse complement strand
GTAATCGGCACCGAACAGCTGCTTGGCGCGGTCGATGGCCAGCTGCTCGACCTTGTCGACGAATTCGCAGCCACCGTAGTAGCGCTTGCCCGGGTAGCCTTCGGCGTACTTGTTGGTCAGCTCGCTGCCCTGGGCCTGCATCACCTGCGGGCTGGTGTAGTTCTCCGAGGCGATCAGCTCGATATGGTCTTCCTGGCGCTGGGCCTCACGGCGGATGGCGTCGAACAGGGCAGGGTCGAAGTCGGAGAGGGTCAGGCTCTTGTGGAACATGGTGGTTTTCCTTCTTGTTCGGTATCGGATTGGTAGAGCCCTTGTGGGGGCGAATTCATTCGCTAAGCAGGCCGCAGGCCTGCCCAACAACGTTGTCCGAGGGCTGCTGCGCAGCCCATAGCGAATGAATTCGCCCCCACAGAGTTCGCGCCGGTTGTACTCAAGCGTCCTGGTAGGCCTCGATGGACGGGCAGGCGCAGATCAGGTTGCGGTCACCATGGACGTTGTCCACGCGGCCCACCGGCGGCCAGTACTTGCCGTCCACCAGGCTGGCGCTGGGGTA
>NZ_SSOM01000007.1 GCF_029871235.1 Pseudomonas sp. BN411 | reverse complement strand
CGGGTTGGAGCAGTAGGGGCACTGCAGCGGGCAGCGGTAGGTCAGCTCGGCCAGCAGCCAGAACGGCGGCCCCGGCTGGTTTTCAGGCTTCGAGTTGCAACCAGAACTGGGCATGGGCCACCTCGATAAAGGCCAGGATGTCTTCGTTCAGACCGGGAACGTCCGGAAAGCGTCGGCGTAGATCGAGGATGATCTGCGCCACCGAACGCTCGCCATCCACCAGCCGCAGGATTTCCCCGGCGCTCTCGTTCAACCGCACCATGCCCTCCGGATAGAGCAGCACATGGCAGCCCTGGGCCGGCTCCCATTGCAGGCGAAAGCCACGGCGCAGGTGGGGCACCTGCTTGAGGTCGAAATCACTCATAGGGCAATCCCCCGGTGCCAGACCCGCTGGCGGGTCACGGTGTGATACGGCGGGCGCTCCAGCTCGTAGGCCATGCTCATGGCATCGAGCATGCTCCACAGCACGTCCAGCTTGAACTGCAGGATCTCCAGCATGCGCTGCTGGGCC
>NZ_SSOM01000006.1 GCF_029871235.1 Pseudomonas sp. BN411 | reverse complement strand
CAGACCAAGAACCTGCTGGTGAGCTACGACATCAACCCGCTGGGCTTCTTCTGATCCCCGGCAAGTAACGAAAAAACGCGGCCTCGGCCGCGTTTTTGTATTTCATGGAGCACGAACCTCTTCCCGTAGGTTGTGGCAGAGCGCAGCGAAGCCCAACGTGCCAGGGTAAACCCCCGATTGTTGGGCTTCGCTGCGCTCTGCCCAACCTACCTTCTCCCCCATCCCCCGGACGCTAAACCTGTAGGGGCGAATTCATTCGCCAAGCAGGCCGAAGGGCTGCCAGTCCAAACACCCAGCCCGCCGGATGCTTCCTTCATCCGAACGCGGCCCGCCCCGGCCCCTACCAAATCACGAGCAAATCTCCTCCGAAAGTACCATTCGGGCCCTTTCAGGCCGGTGGTTAACTGGACTTGCCGGAATCCTCCGGCGCCATAACAAGAGGATTGCTCCATGTGGACTAAACCCGCCTTTACCGATCTGCGCATTGGTTTCGAAGTGACCCTGTACTTCGCCAACCGCTGATCCGCATCGCCCCGGCCCAGCCGGGGCCCCCGCCAGGGCAAATCCCATGCACATCCAGATTCTTGGCTCCGCCGCCGGCGGCGGTTTCCCGCAGTGGAACTGCAACTGCCGCAACTGCCGAGGCGTGCGTAGCGGCAAGCTCCGTGCCCAGCCGCGCACCCAATCCTCCATCGCCCTCAGCGCCAACGGCGTCGACTGGGTGCTGTGC
>NZ_SSOM01000005.1 GCF_029871235.1 Pseudomonas sp. BN411 | reverse complement strand
CGGGTTGGAGCAGTAGGGGCACTGCAGCGGGCAGCGGTAGGTCAGCTCGGCCAGCAGCCAGAAGGGCAGGCCCACGCCGGACTCAGCGGAGCTCGATCCAGAATTTTTCATTGGCGACCTCCATGAACTGAACGACATCTTCCGCCAGCTCCGGTGCACCCGGATACAGGGCGTTCAGGTTATGGATGATGGTGGCGACATCGCGCTGGCCATCGATCTGATTGGCAATGGCGCCCGCACTTTCATTGAGGCGGATCATGCCTTCCGGGTAGAGCAGGACATGGCAGCCCTGCGCCGACTCCCACTGCAATCGATAGCCACGGCGAAACTGTGGAACCTGACGTACGTCGAACTCGCTCATAGGGGAATACCGCGATGCCAGACCCGTTCGCGGGTCACGCTGTGATAGGGGGGACGGTCCAGCTCGTAGGCCAGGCTCATGGCGTCGAGCATGCTCCACAGCACGTCCAGCTTGAACTGCAGGATCTCCAGCATGCGCTGCTGGGCC
>NZ_SSOM01000001.1 GCF_029871235.1 Pseudomonas sp. BN411 | reverse complement strand
GATCAGCGACGGCGACCTCACTGTCGCCGGCAGCGCCAGCCTGGATATCACCCCGGTCAACGATGCGCCGACGACCAGCGCAGTGACGCTGGACGCCATCGCCGAAGACAGCGGCGTCCGCGTGATCACCCAAGCCGAGTTGCTGGCCAATGCCGATGACATCGAGGGCGACGACCTCACCGCGGTGGACCTGGCTATTACGTCGGGCAACGGCAGCCTGGTCGACAACCTCGACGGTACCTGGACCTATACCCCAGCACTGAACGACGACACCGCCGTTTCCTTCACCTACACCGTCAGTGACGGCGACCTCACTGCCGTTGGCGAGGCGAGCCTCGACATCACTTCGGTCAATGACGCCCCCACCACCACTCCGGTAACCCTGACTGCGATTGCCGAAGACAGCGGTGCCCGCCTGATTACCCAGGCCCAACTGCTGGGTAATGCGTTGGATGTCGACGGCCCTGCGCTGACCGCTACCAATCTGCAGATAAGCTCCGGCAGCGGCAGCCTGCTCGATAACGGCAATGGCACCTGGACTTACACTCCAGCGCTGAACGACGACAGCTCCGTCAGCTTCAGCTACTCCGTAACCGACGGTTCGCTCAGTGCCACCGGCAGCGCCAGCCTGGAGATCACCGCGGTCAACGATGCTCCAACCACCACCCCGGTAACCCTGGCCACCATCGCCGAGGACAGCGGTGTCCGCCTGATCACCCAGGCCCAGTTGCTGGGCAATGCGTCGGATGTCGACGGCCCGGCACTGACGGCTACCAAT
>NZ_SSOM01000004.1 GCF_029871235.1 Pseudomonas sp. BN411 | reverse complement strand
GGACAGCGGCAGCCTGACCGAGAACGGCGTGCCGTCGAGTCTGGCCGGCAATGTGCTGGACAATGATGTTGGTGGTGCCGATCAGCCCAAGGCCTTCAGCAGCTGGAACGGCGTGACCGGGGCAGCTCCCGGCGAGAACGGCAGCCTGCTGGTGAGCACCCCCTACGGCGTGGTCACCCTGAATGCCAACGGCAGCTACAGTTTCGTGCTGGCCAATGGTTCGGCCGCCGTGGAAGCCCTGACCGAAGGGCAGCAGGTCACCCTGCAATACGCCTATTCCATGAAGGATGGCGACGGCGATCCCAGCAGCTCCACGCTGACCCTGACCATCGTTGGCAGCAACGACATTCCCACCGTCGAAGTCAGCAGTCCGGGAGCCGGCGGTGGCCTGGCCCAGGTGTTCGAGAAGGGCCTGGTGGACGGCAGCAGCGCGGGCGACGGCAGCAACGTGACCACCGGCAGCTTCACCGTTGCCGACTCGGACGGCTTGGCCAACCTGAAGACCCTCAGTGTGGGCAGCCTGACGGTGGACCTCACCAGCAGCGGCTTCGCCAGCCTGGTGGGCCAGAGCTTCACCACCGCCCACGGCACGGTGCAGATCACCGGCTACAGCAACGGCACCTACAGCTTCAGCTACACCCTGACCTCGACCACTGCTGATGCCGCTGGTCCGGAGACGGAC
>NZ_SSOM01000003.1 GCF_029871235.1 Pseudomonas sp. BN411 | reverse complement strand
CCTGACTGCGGCAGGCGCCTACAGCTTCACGCTGCTCAAGCCGCTGGATCACGCGGCGGGCAACGATGAAAACGACATCACCCTCAACCTCGGCTCCCTGCTCCGGGCCACCGACGCGGATGGCGACACGGTAACGGCCGCACCCGAGAAGCTGGTCATCACCGTTGACGACGACACGCCGACCGCGACCGGTGCAGCCGAAACCGGCACCGTGGACGAGGACGGCGTCGCCGGAGGGATCGCCGGTGGCACCGGCGACGTGGCGGGTGCTGCGACCACCGCCAGCGGCAGCGTCACCGGCATCTTCCAGTCCGGTGCCGATGCGCCGCTGAGCTATGCCCTGTCCGGCGACACCAGCGGCTTGCCAGTATTGAGTTCCGGCGGCGTCGGGCTGACCTACAGCGTTGTCGGCAACACGCTCACCGCCTCGGCCGGCGCGGTCGATGTGTTCACCTTCAGCCTGACCACAGCGGGGGCCTACAGCTTCACGCTGCTCAAGGCCCTGGATCATGCCGCCGGCAATGACGAGAACGACATC
>NZ_SSOM01000002.1 GCF_029871235.1 Pseudomonas sp. BN411 | reverse complement strand
CAAAACCCCGCTGCACGCCCTGCACCTCGAACTCGGCGCCCGCATGGTGCCCTTCGCCGGCTACGACATGCCGGTGCAGTACCCGCTCGGCGTGCTCAAGGAACACCTGCACACCCGCGAGCAGGCTGGCCTGTTCGACGTATCCCACATGGGCCAGGTCCTCCTGCGCGGCGCGAACGCCGCCCGCGCCCTGGAAAGCCTGGTGCCGGTGGACATCCTCGACCTGCCGGTGGGCATGCAGCGCTACGCGATGTTCACCGACGAGAACGGCGGCATCCTCGACGACCTGATGGTCGCCCGCCTGGCGGACGACGAACTGTTCGTGGTGGTCAATGCCGCCTGCAAGGAGCAGGACTTGGCGCACCTGCAGAAGCACCTCGGCGGGCAGTGCGAAATCGAGTCTCTGTTCGAGTCCCGTGCTCTGATTGCCTTGCAAGGGCCCAAGGCCGCTCAAGCGCTGAGCCGCTTGGCGCCGGACGTAGCCGGCATGACGTTTATGCAATTCACCACGCTCGAACTGATGGGCGTGAATTGCTACGTCAGCCGCTCCGGCTACACCGGCGAGGACGGCTATGAGATTTCCGTTCCGGTCGCGAATGCCGACGCCTTGGCGCGTGCCCTGCTGGCCCAGCCGGAAGTCCAGCCGATCGGCCTCGGCGCCCGCGACTCGCTGCGCCTGGAAGCCGGCCTGTGCCTCTACGGCCACGACATGAGCCCCGCCACCACCCCGGTGGAAGCCAGCCTCGTCTGGGCCATCTCCAAGGCCCGCCGCGCCGACGGCCTGCGCGCCGGCAACTTCCCCGGCGCCAGCGCGGTCTTCGCCCAGCAGCGCGACGGCGTGCCGAGCAAGCGTGTCGGCCTGCTGCCACTGGAGCG
>NZ_SSOM01000086.1:114282-240925 GCF_029871235.1 Pseudomonas sp. BN411 | reverse complement strand
GCCCTCGGCGTGCTGGCCCAGCAGGCCGCCGCCGGCGGTTTCATCGAAGACAGCAAGGCCAGCCTGACCCTGCGCAACTTCTACATCAACTCGGACAACCGCGAAGGCACCGCCGCGCCGTCCAAGCAGGAAGAGTGGGGCCAGGGCTTCCTGTTCAACTACGCCTCCGGCTACACCGAAGGCACCGTCGGCGTGGGCGTCGATGCCCTCGGCCTGTTGGGCGTGAAGCTGGATTCCGGCAAGGGCCGCCACTACAACCCGACCAGCGCCAACTACGGCGGCACCGTGTTCCCCACCGACAACGACGGCCGCGCCAAGGACGATTTCGGCAGCCTGGGCGTGACCGGCAAGGTGCGCTTCTCCAAGACCGAAGCGCGCCTCGGCACCCTGCTGCCGAAGCTGCCGGTGGTGACCTACAACGACGGCCGCCTGCTGCCGCAGACCTTCGAGGGCGGCCAGGTGACCTCCAGCGAGATCGCCGGCCTGACCCTGATCGGCGGCCAGCTGGAACACGCCAAGGGGCGTAACTCCAGCGACGCCCGCGGCCTGTCGATCGCCGGCGCCAACAACGCCCGCACCGGCCAGTTCGTCAACAAGTTCTACTTCGCCGGTGGCGACTACAAGGTCAGCGACAACCTGGTCGCGCAGTACTACTACGGCAACCTGGAAGACTTCTATCAGCAGCACTTCGTCGGCCTGACCCACAACTGGGCGCTGCCGGTGGGCGCGCTGAAGTCCGACCTGCGCTACTTCTACAGCGATTCCGACGGCAAGAACGCCAGCGCCGCCGGCCGCCGCGAAGGCTTCCGCAGTGCGGGCAACTGGGCGACCAACGACCCGGACCGCTACGAGGTGGACAACCGCACCTGGAGCGCCCTGTTCACCTACACCCTCGGCGGCCACGCGGCCAGCCTGGGCTACCAGCAGGTGTCCGGCGACAGCGCCTTCCCCTTCCTCAACCAGGGCGACGGCGCCACCGCCTACCTGATCACCGACCGCCAGATCGGCAAGTTCCTCAGCGCCGGCGAGCGCACCTGGGTGGCCGAATACGCCTACGACTTCGCCAAGCTCGGCGTGCCGGGGCTGAAGGCGGTGGGCACCTACCTGAAGGGCAGCAACATCGAGACCCAGGGCAGCGACCAGGGCGAGTGGGAGCGCGACTTCCGTCTCGACTACGTGCTGCAGGACGGCCCGCTGAAGGGTCTCGGCCTGTCCTGGCGGAATGCCGCCCTGCGCAGCGACGCCGCCCGCGACCAGGACGAGAACCGCCTGATCCTCAGCTACACCCTGACGCTGCTGTAAGGACGGTGGTGGGCTGAAGCCCACCCTACGATCGCTCCACAGCTTGCGTAGGTTGGTGTAGAGCGCAGCGAAACCCAACGTTGCGGCGCCTGTGACCGGCCGCGTTGGGCCTCGCAGGCTCGGACCAACCTACGGGGCCGCTGCGCCGCCCTTGGCGAATGAATTCGCCCCCACAGGGAAGTGCCAGGGAGAGGGGCTTTTGTAGGTTGGGCAGAGCGCAGCGAAGCCCAACGAGGGGGGCCGAAACTCCGTGAGTTGGGCTTCGCTTAGCTCAGCCACAACCTACGGGCAGGCTCACCAATCACATCAAGAAACGATCAGCGCCAGTCGAGAATCGGCCAACCAGCTGCCTCAGCATGGGCACGTAGAGTCGGATCGGGGTTGACCGTGCGGGGATTGGCCACCAGGGAGAGCAGTGGCAGGTCGTTGCGCGAGTCGGAATAGAAGTAGGCGCCTTCCAGGCTTTCGCGCTGTTCCTCCAGCCAGGCGTTCAGGCGGGTCACCTTGCCGTCGCGGTAGGTGAGCACGCCGCGGGTGCGGCCGCTGTAGCAGCCGTGCTGTTCTTCCAGGTCGATGGCCAGCACTTCTTCCACGCCCAGGCGTTCGGCGATGGCGCTGACCAGGAAGTGCGCCGAGGCGGAGATGATCAGGATGCGGTCGCCAGCGGCACGGTGCTGGGCCAGGCAGCGCATGGCGTCGGAGTGGATAAGCGGCTCGACCACGTCCTCAACGAAAGGCCCGGCCACGAAGTCCACTTCTTCAGCGGTGCGACCTACCAGCGGCGACAGGCTGAAGGCCATGTAGTCCTCCATCGCCAGTTTGCCTTCGGCATAGAGCGCCATGAGTTCATGGTCCTTGCGGATGAAGGATTCGCCGTCGACCCACCCGAGTTCTGCCATGTGGGTGCTCCACAAGCTGGCGCAGTCGCCGTCTATCAGGGTGTCGTCGAGATCGAAGATTGCCAGGGCCATCAGGCCACCTCCCGGATTGCGTGATCGTCTATGCACAGGCCGATGCGTTGGCCTTTGCGGTGCAGATCTTCGACGGAGCGGTTGAGCACGTCCACCACCAGTTCCACACCGCGCGCTTCGACGCGATAGCGCACCACGTTGCCCAGCAGGCTGTGGCTGCGCACTTCCGCCTCGATACCGCCTTCGCGGCTGAGGGTGATGGCTTCCGGGCGTATGGCGACGCGGCCGCTCACCGGGCGTTGCAGCAGGCGGCTGGCGGTGTCGGCGTCGAGCAGGTTGTAGTTGCCGATGAAGCCGGCGGCGAAGGCGTCCACCGGAGCGGTGTAGAGGGTTTCCGCGTCGCCACTCTGGACGATGCGGCCGGCATTCATCAGGAAGATGCGGTCCGACAGGGTCAGGGCTTCTTCCTGGTCGTGGGTGACGAAGATGGTGGTCAGGCCCAGTTCCTGCTGAATGGAGCGGATCTGTTCACGCAGGTGCTTGCGGATGCGGGCATCCAGTGCCGACAGCGGTTCGTCCAGCAGCAACAGGCGTGGGCGGGTGACCAGCGAGCGCGCCAGGGCGACACGCTGGCATTGGCCACCGGAAAGCTGGTGCGGGTAGCGCGCGGCGAAGTCTGAAAGCTCCACCATGGCCAGGGCCTCATTTACCCGGCGCTGGCTGTCGGCGGCATCGACTTTCTGCATACGCAGGCCGAAGGCGACGTTCTGCTGCACCGTCATGTTGGGGAACAGCGCGTAGCTCTGGAACACCATGCCGATGCCGCGCTTCTGCGGTGACAGCGGTACCAGGTCCTGACCTTGCAGCAGGATCTGTCCGCCGTTCACCTCGGTCAGGCCGGCGATGCAGCGCAGCAGGGTGGATTTGCCACAGCCGGAGGGGCCGAGCAGGGTGACGAACTCGCCCTTGCCGATCTCGCAGTGGATGTCGCTGAAAATCGCGGTCTGGCCGTAGTTCTTGTGCAGGCCGCGGATGGAAAGAAAGCTCATGCCTTGTCCTTGTTCAGACGGTTGGCTGCCCAGGTGAACAGCAGCACGAAGAAGAAGTAGGAGATCACCAGGGCGCTGTTGAAGTGGCCGCTGCTGTTGCGCATGTTGTTCAGGTACACCTGCAGGGTCTCGTAGCGAGTACCCACCAGCAGGTTGGCGAAGACGAACTCGCCGAACAGGAACGAGAACGACAGGAACAGCGAAACCATCAGGCCCTTGCGCAGGTTGGGCAGAACCACCAGGAAGGCGGCCTTCCAGGTGCTGGCGCCGAGCAGTTGGGCGGCATCCATCAGGTCACGCAGGTTGATCGCCTGCAGGTTGTTGGTGATGGCGCGGTACATGAAGGGCAGGGCGATGGTGAAGAAGCAGCCGATCAGGATCCAGGGCGTTCCCACCATGGCCAGCGGACCCGAACCATAGATCTGCAACAGACCGACCGAAGACACCACCGGCGGCACCGCGAAGGGCAGCAGGATGAGGATGTTCATCAGGGCGTCGAGCTTCGGGAAGTGGTAGTGCACCACGAACAGCAGCGGCAGGATCAGCACCACCGACAGTGCCAGGGCACCGAAGCACACCAGCAACGATTGGCCGAAGGCGGTGAGGAAGCGGGTATCGCTCCACAGTGCCAGGTACCACTTGAAGGTCAGGCCGTCCGGGAGGATGGTCGCCGACCAACTGGTGGAGAGCGAGTAGAGCAGGGTACCGGCCAGCGGCAGCAACAGGATCAGGAACAGCAGCCAGACCACCACGCGATGGTAGAGGCTGCCATGGCGGGATTCAGCGGGCGACATGGTAGCTCCTCTTCAGCAGCCACTGGTGCACCACCGTGATCAGTGCCATCAGCCCCACCAGCACCATCGCCAGGGCGCTGGCCAGGTTGGGGTTGAGCGCGATGTCGCCGGCGACCATGGCGGCGACGCGGATGGTCAGTACGTTGAAGTTGCCGGTGGTGAGGGCATAGACGGTGGCATAGGCGCCGAGGGCGTTGGCCAGGAGGATGACGAAGGTGCCCAGCAGGGCGGGGGTCAGCACCGGCAGGCCGATGTGTCGCCAGAACTGCCAGGGGCTGGCGCCCAGCAGGGCAGCCGACTCGCGCCAGTCCTCGCGCAGGGCGTCAAAGGCCGGATAGAGCAGCAGCACACCGAGGGGAATCTGGAAGTAGGTGTAGAGCACGATCAGGCCGGCCTTGGAGTAGAGGTTGAAGTCCTCGATCACGCCGGACTGCTTGAGCAGGATGGTCAACGCGCCATTGAAGCCGAGCAGGATGATGAAGGCGAAGGCCAGCGGCACACCGGCGAAATTGCTGGTCATGTTGGAGAAGGCCATGACGAAGTCGCGCAGCTTCGAATCGACCTTACGCAGCGAGTAGCTGCCGATCACCGCGATGACGATGCCGAACAGGCTCGACCAGAAGGCGATCTGCAGGCTGTGCTTGATGGCCTGCAGGTAGAACTTCGAGCTGAACACCTTGGCGAAGTTGCCCAGGCCCCAGCCCTCCGGTGTGTTCAGGCTGTTGAGGGCGACCCAGGCCAGCGGCGCAATCTGGAACAGGATGAAGAACAGGGCGAAGGGCAGCAGGCAGAGCAGTGCCAGCCATTTGCCCCGGATGGAGGAATTCACTTCAGCAACTCCCGGCAGACGGTCTTGTCGTGAGACGCGCCGAGCAGTTCGCAGACGGTGCCGCACAGCTCGGTCTGTTTCGGCTGTGCCGTGGCATCCAGGCTGAAGGCATCACCGATGACGAACAGCGGCACCTCGCGCTCCTCGGGGAGCAGGCCGTTGTGGGAGCGATCGTTGTTCATGCCGTGGTCGGCGGTCACCAGCACCTGGTAACCGGCGTCCATCCAGCGTTGCAGGTATTCGGCCAGGAGGATGTCGGCGACCCGCGCACTGTTGCGGTACTGCGGCGAGTCCAGGCCGTGCTTGTGGCCGGCATCGTCGACGTTCATCGGATGCACCAGGAGGAAATCCGGGTTGTGGCGCTGGCGCAGACTTTCCGCGTCGGCGAACAGGTGCGAATCCGGGTAGTGGTCGGCGTAGTAGAAGTGGCCGTGCTGAATCGGCAGCTGCGGCGCTTCGGTGTGGCGGTCGCGGGCAGCGTTGAAGGGCGAGGTGTTGTACAGCTCGCTGACCCAGTGATACGCAGCGGCGGCGGTGGTCAGCCCGGCGGCACTGGCGTAGTGGAAGATGCTGCGTTCCTTCGACAGGCGCGATACGTCGTTGTGGACGATGCCGCTCTGGATCGGTGGAACGCCGGTGAGGATGCATTCGTAGAGCGGGCGGGACAGCGCCGGCAGCTCGCACTGGAGCTTGTACAGCACCGCCTTGCCGGCTCCGCACCAGGCCTGAAGGTGACCCAGCGCGTGCCGGGCCACCTCGTAGTTCAGGCCATCCAGCAGGACGAGGATGACTTTGTTCTTCATGGTTCGCCTCAAAGCAGCCCAAGCGCCTGCAAGCGATTGGGCCAGCTCCTTATTCCATCTCGATAATCACGTGTTCCTGCCACAGCTGCGGCAATGCCTTGGAGGTCTCTTCCCAGGCCTTGGCATCCTTGATCGGCTGGACCTTGGCGTACTGCTCATTGGGCAGCAGCTTGGCCTTGACCTCAGCCGGCAGGGTCAGGTGTTCGGCGCGGATCGGGCGGGCGTTGCCCTTGGCCAGGTTGATCTGGCCGGCATCGCTGAGGATGTACTCGCGGGCCAGTTTCGCGGCGTTCGGGTTCTTCGCGTACTTGTTGATGATGGTGGTGTAGCCGGAGATCACCGAGCCATCGGAGGGGATCAGCACTTCGAAGCGGCTGGGATCGATCTGGTCGCGGTAGGACAGGCCGTTGAAGTCCCAGACGATGCCGACTTCCACCTCACCTTTCTCCAGGGTCTGGATGGTCGGGTTGGACAGCGACAGGCGGCCCTGTTTAGCAATATCGGCGAAGAAGTCCAGGCCCGGCTGGATGTTCTTCTCGTTACCGCCGTTGGCGATGGCGGCGGCCAGCACGCCGTTGACGGCCTGGGCGGCGGCGCTGACGTCACCGATGGCGACCTTGTACTTGCCCTGCTTCAGGTCGGCCCAGGACTTGGGCGCTTCCTTCACCAGCTGCTTGTTGACGATGAAGGCGATGGAGCCGGTATAGGCCAGCATCCAGTGGCCGTCGGCGTCCTTGGCCCAATCGGGGATCTGGGACCAGGTGCTGGGCTTGTAGGACTGGGTCACGCCCTGCTGGACGGCGATGGGGCCGAAGGCTGCGCCAACGTCGCCGATGTCGGCGGTGGCGTTGTCCTTCTCGGCGGCGAACTTGGCGATTTCCTGGGCCGAACTCATGTCGGTGTCGACGTGCTTCAGGCCGTACTGTTTGTTCAGGTCAACCCAGGTGTCCTTCCAGTTCGCCCAGCTGTCGGGCATGCCCACGCTGTTCACTGCGCCTTCCTTGCGCGCGGCTTGTTCGAGACTCTTCAGATCTGCGTCGCTCGCCATCGCCTGGGTTCCCAGGGCGATGGCCGTTCCCATCAGTGAAGCCAGCAACAGGCGTTTCATGTGAAGCTCCTTAGCAGGTTTGGAGGTTGGTCTAGATCAGCAAGACCCAGGCCAAATCTAAAAGCCTTCGATGACGGTTTGATTTCAGGGTCGCCACCCGGTCCGGCGGCGGCAGACGCCTGAAAAGCGTAGACCATGGCCAAGTAGCGGATTCGCAGGGCTGTCGCGATTGGCGATGGCATGGCGCATGCAGGCGCGCCTGACTGTCATCCCGCAGTCATCTAGGCTGCCTAGGATGGCCGGCAAGCCCGGACACGATGCACCTCGATGGTGCTGGTCTATTCCAGATTGGAGTTTTTCGATGCGCGATGAGGCGCCCCGTACCCTGACCGCCATCTGCAGCGCGCTGCAGGAACAGATCGAGCACGGCCTTTTGCCCCAGGGCAGCAAGCTGCCCGCCGAGCGCAAGTTGAGTGAACTGTTCGATACCACCCGCATCACCCTGCGCGAGGCGCTTGGGCAACTGGAGGCCCAGGGGCTGATCTACCGCGAGGAGCGCCGCGGATGGTTCGTTTCTCCGCCGCGGCTGCTCTACAACCCGCTGGTTCGCAGCCACTTTCACGCCATGGTGGCCGGACAGGGGCGCGTACCCGCCACCGAAGTGCTGGGCGCGCGGTTGATTCCGGCCAGTGTGGAAATCTGCGAGCTGCTGGAGCTGCCGGCGCTGTCGAGCGTCTACCAGATCCGGCGCGTCCGTCGCATCGATGGGCGCATGGTGCTTTATGTGGAGCACTACCTGAATCCGGCCTACTTCCCCGGCATCGTCGATTTCGACCTGACCCGGTCGCTGACCGAGCTGTACGACAGCCAGTACGGTATCCGCTATGGCCGCGTGCGCTTCGACATGGTGCCTACCGCCCTGCACCCGGACGCGGCGGCGCCGCTGAAGGTGTCAGCCGGTAGCCCGGCGCTGAAAATCACCCGCATCAACCGCGACCAGCATGGACGGCTGATCGACTGCGACCTGGAGTTCTGGCGGCACGATGCGATCCACGTGAGCGTCGAAGTGCCGGAGTGATTGGGCGGCTGCGCCGCCCTTGGCGAATGAATTCGCCCCCACAGAAAGCGGCGGCATTTGTAGGTTGGGTAG
The DNA here is from genome assembly GCF_029871235.1 of Pseudomonas sp. BN411. Classification (GTDB taxonomy): domain Bacteria; phylum Pseudomonadota; class Gammaproteobacteria; order Pseudomonadales; family Pseudomonadaceae; genus Metapseudomonas. The sequence goes on along the minus strand of NZ_SSOM01000086.1, from coordinate 233,039 downwards.
AGGAACGAAACCCAAGGTTGCGGCGTTTGTGACTGGCGATGTTGGGCCTCGCTGCGCTCGGACCAACCTACGCGGCGGCTGTGCCGCCCTTGGTGAATGAATTCGCCCCTACAGAGAACGGAATTTGTAGGTTGGGTAGAGGAACGAAACCCAAGGTTGCGGCGTTTGTGACTGGCGATGTTGGGCCTCGCTGTGCTCGGACCAACCTACGGGGCGGCTCTGCCGCGCTTGGCGAATGAATTCGCCCCCACAGAAAGCGGCGGCACTTGTAGGTTGGGTAGAGGAACGAAACCCAACGCTTCGCGGTTGATGCCGGAGTTGTTGGGCCTCGCTGCGCTCGGACCAACCTACGGGGCGGCTGCGCCGCCCTCGGCGAATGAATTCGCCCCCACAGAAGGCGGCGGCACTTGTAGGTTGGGTAGAGGAACGAAACCCAAGGTTGCGGCGTTTGTGACCGGCGATGTTGGGCCTCGCTGCGCTCGGACCAACCTACGGTGGAGCGAACGCAGATCAGGCGTAGTTCTCGGGGCTGAGCTTGCGCTCGACCAGCTCGATCAGGATGTGCAGCACCTTGATGTGCAGCTCTTGTACGCGGTCGGCGAAGTCGCCGCCGGGGGCGCAGATGCAGACATCGGCCAGGGCTTCCAGGGCGGAGCCGGGCTTGCCGGTCAGGGCTACCACCTTCACACCCAGGGCGCGGGCGGCTTCGGCGGCCTTGATGACGTTGGGGCTCTTGCCGCTGGTGCTGATGGCAATCAGCACGTCGCCGGCACGGCCGTGGGACTCCACGTAGCGGGAGAAGATGTAGTCGTAGCCGAAATCGTTGGCGACGCAGCTGATATGGCTGGGATCACTGATGGACACGGCGGCGATGCCGGGACGGTTCTTGCGGTAGCGGCCGGTCAGCTCCTCGGCGAAGTGCATGGCATCGCACATGGAGCCGCCGTTACCGCAGGAAAACGCCTTGCCCTTGTTCTCGAAGCTCTCGACCAGCAGCTCGGCCGCACGCTCGATGCTCTTCAGCGTCTGCTCGTTGGCAATGAAGTTGTCCAGGGCGCGCCTGGCTTCCTCCAGGCTGTTGCGAATATGGCTGAGCATGCGGGTTTCCTTTCTGATCAGGGCAGGTCGTGGCTGGAGTAGAAGGCGGCCAGCACCTTCACCAGATGGGCCAGGTCATGGCTGCCCGCCAGCTCGCGGATCGAGTGCATGGCGAAGGTGGGCAGGCCGATGTCCACGGTGCGCACGCCAAGCTGGCTGGCGGTGATCGGACCGATGGTAGAGCCGCAACCCATGTCGCTCCGGGTCACGAAGCTCTGGACCGGTACTTCGTTCTCCAGGCACAGGTGGCGGAAGAAACCGGCGGTTTCGCTGTTGGTGGCGTAGCGCTGGTTGCTGTTGACCTTGATCACCGGGCCGGCGTTGAGCTTCGGACCGTGGTTGCCGTCGTGCTTGTCGGCGTAGTTCGGGTGCACGCCGTGGGCGTTGTCGGCGGAAACCAGCAGGGAGCGCTGGATGACGCGGGCGAAGGCGTCGCCCTCCGGCAGTACCCGGCGCAGCACCTGTTCCAGCATCGGGCCGTCGGCGCCACAGGCGGAGCAGGAACCCACTTCCTCGTGGTCGGTGCAGACCAGCACGCAGCTCTCGTCCGCCTCGGCCGCGAGCAGGGCTTGCAGGCCGGCGTAGCAGGACAGCAGGTTGTCCAGGCGCGCACCAGCGATGAAGTCGCCGTCCAGGCCGATGACCGCAGCGTTCTGGGTGTCGTAGAAGGACAGCTCGTAATCCAGCACCGCATCGGCGACCACGCCATGTTCCAGGGTCAACTGCTCGGCCAACAGATCGCGGAATTCGCGGGCTTCGCCGGCGGCCAGTTGCGCCAGGATCGGTGGCAGCTCGGTCTGGGCGTTGATGGCCCAGCCCTGGTTGGCTTCACGGTTGAGGTGGATGGCCAGGTTGGGGATCACGGCGATGGGGGCCTGGAAGTCCACCAGCTGGCTCTCAACCATGCCCGCGGCGCGGTAGGTGACACGGCCGGCGAGCGACAGGTCGCGGTCGAACCAGGGGGCCAGCAGGGCGCCGCCATAGACTTCGACGCCCAGTTGCCAGAAGCCCTGCTTGTGCAGCTCGGGGTTCGGCTTGACCCGCAGGCAAGGGCTGTCGGTGTGGGCGCCGACCAGGCGCAGGCCGCCTTCCAGCACCGGGCGCTTGCCCAGTTTGATGGCGATGATGGAGGAGTCATTGCGGGTGACGTAATAACGGCCACCGCTTTCGATACGCCAGGCTTCGCGCTCGTCGAGGCGCACATAACCGGCGGCTTCCAGGCGCTTGGCCAGGCTGCGGGTGGCGTGGAAGGGGGTGGGCGAGGCCTTGAGGAAATCGATCAGGCCCTGGTTCAACTCTTCGCGCATTGGGGGGCTCCGGACAGCAGTGCCGGGAGTTTATCCCATAGCCCCCGAGGATTAGGAGGGCGACCAGCGGTGAATTTTCCTAACAGGCCGATAGGTGGGGTGTTGCGTCATTGGTACGGAGCTATATCCAGCCAGGCATTACGCCGGCTTTCAGCTACTGCCGTAGGGTGGATGTCGCTTTTCACATCCACCAGCGATGCCTGGACCCGGCGCCGATGGTGGATCGATGAAGCGTGATCCACCCCACAGGAAAACGGTGACCGATCAAAGGCGACGGGCTACCACCGAAAACAGGTGCCAGTGCTTGTTGCGGCCCTTGGCGGTGATGCCGTCCTCTTCCTTCTCTTCGAGCATCAGCACGGCCCAGCCAGACAGCAGTTCTTCCAGTTGCCGGCGGCGCAGGATGGTGATGCCGTTGTCGGCCCAGTCGTCCCGTTCGCCGAACAGGTGACCGGCGAACAGACCGCCAACCGGCAGGGCGCCGCAAATAGCCTGCCAGAGGGCGGGAAAGGCCGAGGGCGGGCAGAGCGGCAGGGCAAAACTGGAGTTGACCAGGTCGGCCGGTGGCAACGGCAGGCTTTCGAAGCGGCAGCAGCGGCTTTGCAGCCTCTGGCGCTTTTCGTCATCCAGCTGGGCATCGAGGCGGGCCAGTGCCTCGGGTTCCGCATCCACCGCCATTACCTTCCAGCCGCGCCTGAGCAGTTCGAGGGTGTCGCGGCCAGCACCGCAGCCAAGATCGAGGGCATGGCCAGGCGGCCCGTCCCAGATTTCCAGGGCAGTGAGCAGGGTATAGCGGGCGGGTTGCCCCTCGGTGGCGTTGTAGAACTCGGTGAGGCTCATCTCTTTCCCGAATCGAGGTCTTTTTCTTGAGCCTAGGTCAGAACGGCGCCGGGCACTCGAATCTCAGGCGTTCACCCGTCTGGGGATGGGTCAGGCAGAGCAGGCTGGCGTGCAGGCAGAGGCGATCATGGGCGGCCAGCGCTTCGGGGTTGGCGTAGAGGCGGTCGCCAAGCAGCGGATGTCCGATGGACAGCATGTGCACGCGCAGCTGGTGCGAGCGGCCGGTGATGGGGGTCAGCTCGACCCGGCTGTAGTGGCCGCAGCGCTCTATCACGCGCCAGAAGGTCAGCGCATGGCGGCCGTGCTCGAAGTCCACCACATGGCGCGGTTTGGTCGGCGGGTCGTAGCGCAGCGGCAGCTCGATGCGGCCGCTGTCCAGCTCCGGCTCGCCCCAGCAGAGCGCGGTGTAGGCCTTCTCGGTCTCGCGGTCGTGAAACTGGCGGGACAACTCGCGGTGGCTGTCGGCGTCGCGGGCCAGCACGATCAGGCCGGAGGTCTCCCAGTCCAGACGGTGGACGATACGCGCCTCGGGGTAGCCGTTTTCCTGCAGGCGGGTAATCAGGCAATCCTTGTTGTCGTCGGCACGGCCGGGCACCGACAGCAGCAGGGTGGGCTTGTTGACCACCAGCAGGGCATCGTCCCGGTGGATGAATTCGATCTGGGAAAGCGGCATGGGAGTTCCGGAAATGAAGACGGCGGCCGAAGCCGCCGTCGTGGATCCATAAGGACCCGGGTCTAACGCTCGATCAACGATCGGGCAGGGTGATGTTCAGCTCGAGAATAGAACAGCTGCCCTGATTCTCCAGCAGGACCTGAACCTGCTCTTCGTCGATGTCGACATATTTGCGGATCACGTCGACCAGGTCTTTCTGCAGGGCAGGCAGGTAGTCGGGTTGGCTACGTTGGCCACGTTCGTGGGCAACGATGATCTGGAGTCGTTCCTTAGCGATCGAAGCGCTGTTCTGCTTCTTCCGCTCGCGAAAGAAGTCGAAAATGTTCATTCACGGCCTCCGAACAGGCGTTGTAAGAGTCCCTTCTTCTGCACGTCGAGGAAGCGATGGGGCAGCTCCTTGCCGAGCAGGCGGTCGACGGCATCGCTGTACGCCTGGCCGGCGTCGCTCTGGTCGTCGAGGATGACCGGAATACCCTGGTTGGAGGCCTTGAGTACCGCCTGGGATTCCGGGATGACACCGAGCAGGTTGATGGCGAGGATTTCCTCGACGTCTTCGACGCCGAGCATTTCGCCCTTGGTGACGCGCTCGGGGTTGTAACGGGTCAGAAGCAGGCGTTCCTTGATCGGATCTTCGCCTTTCTCGGCGCGGCGGGACTTGCTGGCTAGCAGGCCGAGCATGCGGTCCGAGTCACGCACGGAGGAGACTTCCGGGTTGGTCACGACGATCGCCTCGTCGGCGTAGTACATGGCCAGGTGGGCGCCTTTCTCGATACCGGCCGGCGAGTCGCAGACCACGTATTCGAAATTCTGCTTCAGTTCCTCGATGACCTTGCCGACGCCTTCGAGGGTCAGCGCGTCCTTGTCACGGGTCTGGCTGGCGGCCAGCACGTAGAGGTTCTCAAGGCGCTTGTCCTTGATCAGGGCCTGGGTGAGGCTCGCTTCGCCATTGATGACGTTGACGAAGTCGTACACCACGCGGCGTTCACAACCCATGATCAGGTCGAGGTTACGCAGGCCGACGTCGAAGTCGACGATGACAGTCTTGTGACCACGCAGTGCGAGACCGGTACCGATTGCGGCGCTGGTGGTGGTTTTACCCACTCCACCCTTGCCGGACGTGACAACGAGGATCTTGGCCAAGGTGATTCACCCCAAATGAATAAGTAAAACCGGGAAGTTATCGGTTCGCCCGAACCGTCCTTCTTCCCTTTCAGTTCCCTGAAATTTCGCGGCAGTATCCGTTAAAGGCGGGTGATGTTCAACACGTCTCCCGACAGGCTGACCTGCACCTGCTGACCCCACAGCGGATCGCGGCGCAAGTCGTCTGCAACCTTGTACTGGCCGGCTACGGAGACCAGTTCGGCGGCCAATTGGCGACAGAAAATCCGCGCCTTGGTATCGCCCTTGATACCGGCCAGCGCGCGGCCGCGCATCGGGCCGTACACATGGATATTGCCGTCGGCGAGAAGTTCCGCACCGGGGCTGACCGCGGCGAGGACCACCAGGTCGCCGCCGGGCGCATAAACCTGCTGGCCACCACGCACCGGGGTGGTGATGACCTTGGTCGGTTGCACCTCGGGCTTGGGCGGCTCGGCGGGTTTTTCGACTTTTTTCTTCGCCTCGGGTTCTACCGGGTCGATGGGGCGTTCGCGGGCGCCGGACGGCGGCAGCACCGGGATGTCCAGGGCGTCGGCGGCGGCAATGTGGTCTTCGCGTTGCGCGCGGATGGCCAGGGTGCGTAGACCGTGGCGGCGGCAGATTTCCAGCAGCACCGGGAGGTCCAGCGGCGGTTCGCCTTCAGGCAGCTTGTCCAGCGCCATCACCAGTGGGGTGTTCTGGAAAAAGTTGGGGGCCTGGGCGACTTTCTCGTCCAGTTGCCGATCGAGGCGTTCGAGGTCGTTGTGGGCCAGTTCCATCACGGTGATGGCGAGCATGCTGCCCTTGAGCTGGAACACGGGTTCTTGGTCGAGAAGGTCGGCTTGGCTCATGGTCTGCCTGCAGTCGTGAATGGCGAGGACTTATAGCGAGATCGTCCGGCGCTAGCAAGCCGGAAGGGGGAGGCGCATTTGGAGTAGAATGCGCGGTTTTCTCGCTCAAGCGGATTCAGAGATGGATAGACCTCAATTTCGCCCACAGTTCCTTCACCCGCGCTTTTGGGCGCTGTGGCTGGGGCTGGGCCTGCTCTGGCTGATCACCCTGCTGCCGTACCGGGTGCAACTGGGGCTGGGGCGTGCACTGGGGGCGCTGATGCTGACGGTGGCTGGTTCGCGGCGCAAGATCGCCCGGCGCAATCTGGAGCTGTGCTTTCCCGAGCTCTCCAGCCGCGAGCGTGAGCGCCTGCTGAGGGAAAACTTCGCCTCCACCGGTATCGCCTTCTTCGAGATGGCCATGAGCTGGTGGTGGCCCAAGGCGCGTCTGGCACAGCTTTCCCATATAGAAGGCCTGGAACACCTGCAGAAGGCCCAGGCCGAAGGCCAGGGGGTGATCCTCATGGCCGTGCATTTCACCACGTTGGAGATCGGCGCCGCGCTGCTCGGGCAGGTGCACACCATCGACGGCATGTACCGTGAGCACAAGAACGCCGTGTTCGATTTCATCCAGCGCCGTGGCCGCGAGCGCCACAACCTGGATGCCACCGCCATCGAACGCGAGGACGTGCGCGCCATGCTCAAGGTGCTGCGCGCCGGTCGCGCCATCTGGTACGCGCCGGACCAGGACTACGGCCGCAAGCAGAGCATCTTCGTGCCGCTGTTCGGCATCGAGGCTGCCACCGTCACTGCCACCACCAAGTTCGCCCGTCTGGGCCGTGCCATCGTCCTGCCCTTCACCCAGCGTCGCCTGGAGGATGGTTCCGGCTACCGGCTGGTGATTCATCCGCCGCTGTCCGATTTCCCCGGCGACACCGAGGAAGCCGATTGCCTGCGCGTCAACCAGTGGGTGGAAGGTGCGGTGCGTGAATGCCCCGAGCAGTACCTCTGGGCCCACCGTCGCTTCAAGACCCGGCCCGAAGGCGCGCCGAAGCTTTACTGAAACCTATAATCGGGGAATCCCGCCCGGAGAGCAGTCCATGGATGCCAGCACCGCCACCCAGAAGCCCGTTACCGGGCTGATCCTTTCCGGTGGCGGTTCGCGGGCGGCTTATCAGGTCGGGGTGCTGGGCGCCATTGCGGACCTGCTGCCAGATGCCGCCTGCAACCCTTTTCCGGTCATCGTCGGCACCTCCGCCGGTGCGGTGAATGCCGTTGGCCTGGCCTGCGGTGCATTGCACTTCAGTCAGGCTGTCCGTCGTCTCAACAGCGTCTGGCAAGGCTTTCATTGCGGAGAGGTCTACCGCAGCGACTGGCCCGGCGTGATCCGCCAGAGTTCGCGATTCTTCGGTCACAGCCTGCTCGGACTGGGCCGTGATATCCCTGTGGCGCTGCTGGACAACGCTCCCCTGCGAGAGTTGCTGACCCGCGAGCTGGACTTCACCGGCATCTCCGCCGCCGTCCGCACCCGCCAACTGCGTGCCGTGGCCGTGACCGCCTTCGGGTACGAGACCGGCCAGGCGGTGACCTTCTACCAGGGCCGCGCCACCATCGATCCCTGGTATCGCCACCGCCGTGTCGGTGTGCCGACCCGTCTGAGTGTCGAGCACCTGATGGCCAGCGCGGCGATTCCCCTGCTGTTCCCCGCAGTACGCATGGGGCGCGAATATTTCGGCGACGGTGCGGTACGCCAGACGGCGCCCATCAGTCCGGCATTGCACCTGGGCGCCAATCGGGTACTGGTGGTGGGTGTGAGCGGCAACCCGCTGGGCATGAACCCCAGCCAGGAAATGGCGCAACCCCAGGGCGGCCGTCCGCCGACCCTGGCGCAGATCAGCGGGCATCTGCTGAACAGCACCTTCATCGACAACCTGGAAAGCGACATCGAACTGCTGGAGCGGATCAATCGGATGAGCCGGGCCATCCCGCCCGAATTGCGGCCACGCCATCTGAGTTCGGAGCAGGTGGAGGTGCTGGTGATCTCGCCGAGCCGGCCACTGGATGAAATCGCCGCTCGCCACCGCCGCGAGATGCCCCGCGCCATCCGCACCTTCCTGCGCGGTCCGGGGGCGACCCGGGCGAGTGGGGCGGGGGTACTCAGTTATCTGCTGTTCGAGCCTGGATACTGCAACGAACTGATCGAGCTGGGTTACCAGGACGCCATGGCCAAGCGCGCCGAGTTGCAGCGCTTCCTCGGCCTGGAGATGGCCCCGGTCTATCCCCACATCGTTCCGGCTCTCCAGCCGTAGGGTGGACGTCGCTCGCTACGTCCACCAGCGGAGCCCGGCGTGACGCAGATGGTGGGTCGGTGAAGCGTGACCCACCCTGCGTAACGACCAACGTTCAGCCCGGCCAAGGTGTCATACGCCGAAACGGCCATCCCGGTAGTCCCTCAGCGCCTGCTCGATCTCCTCGCGGGTATTCATCACGAAGGGGCCGTACTGGACGATGGGTTCACCCAACGGGCGACCCGCCAGCAGCAGGACCTTGGCACCGTCATCGCTGGCCAGCTCCAGGGCACCCTGTTCGGAGAGGCGCACCAGCCGTCCCTTGCCGATGGCGTGGCCGTTCAGGTGCACGTTGCCTTCGTAGACATAGAGCATCACCCGCAGGCCGTCGGCCAGTTGCGGCGATACCCGGCTGCCAGCGGGCAGGTCGAGGTCGAAGATGTGCGGCTCGCTGTGCGGGCGCTGCACGGCGCCATCGCGGGTGACCTGGCCATCGTCGAAGCGGCCGGCGATCACCAGTGCCTCGACGCCTTCGGCCGTGCGGACCCGCGGAATTTCCGCCGGGTCGAAGTCGCGGTAGCCGGGGTCGCCCATCTTGTCCTTGCCCGGCAGGTTCAGCCAGATCTGGAAGCCACGCATCACACCTTCTTCCTGCTCCGGCATTTCGCTGTGGATGATCCCGCGTGCGGCGGTCATCCATTGCACGCCGCCGTTCTGCAGCAGGCCGCTGTTGCCCAGGTGGTCCTCGTGGCGCATGCGCCCTTCGATCATGTAGGTGATGGTTTCGAAGCCGCGATGCGGGTGCGGCGGAAAGCCGGCGACGTAGTCGTCGGGGTTGGCCGAGCCGAACTCGTCGAGCATCAGGAAGGGGTCGAAGCGCGGTACGCCCTGCTCAGCGAAGACGCGGGTCAGGTTGACGCCGGCACCGTCGGACGCGGGCTGGCCGGGGCGTTGTTCGAGAATCTGGCGGTAGCTCATCTGAACCTCCTCAAGGTTGGAATGAGCGGGATGCTACGCCTATGAATTGAATGAATGGTGCGTGTTTTTTCTTGTTTTCTATCTTGTTTATCGATCTATTGGCTTCTCTGTAGGGGCGAATTCATTCGCCAAACCGGACCGGAGGTTCGGCGTGACGTGGCGAAGGGGCAGCTTCGCCGCCCTTGGCGAATGAATTCGCCCCTACAAATGCCGAGGCCGGTGGCCTTACTCGGCAATCTGCAACCTGCGCGACTGGGTATAGACGTAGCGCAGCTTCTCGTACTCGAACGGGGTGTTGAGCTGGCCGTAGCGGAAATTGGTGGTGTAGCGCTTGTCCACCATGCGTAGCGCGGTGATTTCCGGGTGGTTGCTGGCGACTTCCGGCACGTTCAGGAAGTTGATCTGGTAGTCGGCGACGTAGTCCACCACCAGTCCGCCGGTATCCCGCAGGTTGGATGGGCCGAGGATCGGCAGCATCAGGTAGGGGCCATCGGTGACGCCGTAGTAGCCGAGGGTCTGGCCGAAGTCCTCGGTCTGCTTGGGGAGCCCCATGCGCGTGGCCGGGTCCCAGAGGCCGACGACGCCGATGGTGGTGTTCAGCAGCAGGCGGCCGGTGATTTCCATGGAGCGCTGGCCCTTGAGCTGCAGCGCGCTGTTCAGCAGGTTGGGGACATCGCCCAGGTTGCTGAAGAAATTGCTCACGCCGCTGCGTAAGAAGCCCGGCGTGACATAGCGGTAGCCACGCACCACAGGCAGGAACACCCATTCGTCGAAACGGTAGTTGAAGTGGTAGACCCGACGGTTCCAGGACTCGTAGGGGTCGTACACGCTCAGCGCGTCCAGGGTGGAGCGCTCGAACTCGCGCTGGTCCAGGCCGGGGTTGAATTTCAGGTCCTTCAGCGGTTGGGTGAAACCGTCCTGGTCGGGCTCCTGGGCCACAGCCAGGCCACTGGTCAGCAGCAGGGCGATGAAGAGTGCTTTCTTAGCCACGGAAGAACTCCAGCATGGCGTCGCCGTTGACGCGGTAGTTGAGGTTGCCGCAGTGCCCGCCGTGCGGGTACACGGTCAGGCGGTCGCCCATGGCGCGGCGCAGGAAACCGAGGTCACCGGGGCCGAGGATGAGATCGTCGGCGTTGTGCATCACCGCGATCTTGCTGCTGTCCTTGAGGTAGTCCTCCAGGGCATAGAGGCTGACCTGGTTGATCAGCTGGGTCAGGCTGCCGCCGTCGAAGCGGGCGCGCCAGTAGGGGATCAGCTGCTCGGTGATGTAGCAATCGAAGTCGCACTGCAGGGCGCGCTTGTAGAAGGGCGTCAGGCTGGTGCCTTCGTTGATGGGGTACTTCACCGGAGTGATCAGGCCGCGATGGTTGATCAGGTCCGAGGTGAAGGCGATGTCCGAGGAAGAGAAGCGGAAGGACGTGCCGATCAGCATCGCCATCTGTTCATTGGAGAGCCGCTGTTTGGACTCCTGGAAGTCGAAGAGCAGGGCGTCGTTGAGGTCGATGTAGCCCTTCTGCTGGAAGTAACGGGTCAATTTGCCGAGCACCACCTGGTAGAAGGTGGTGGTGTCGTCGACGCCCTTCACGCGGGTCTGCACCAGGCGGTCGAGGTTGGTGACCGAGGTGTAGAGGTTCACCGGCGGATTGAGCAGCAGCACGCGCTTGAAGTTGAAGCTGCGGCGGGTTTCGTCCAGATGACTGACGAAGGCGGCTTCCAGGGCGCCCAGGCTGTATCCGGTGAGGTAGAAGTCGGTGACCTCCAGGCCCGGATGCTGGGCGCGCACGGCCTGCATCACGCGGTAGAGATCATCGGCATCCTCGGCCGTGAGTCCGGGCGTTGCATGGCGGGAGGCACTGGCCATGAAGTCGTAGCTGGTGGGCGAGGAGAGCTGCACCACGTGGTAGCCGGCGCCGTAGAACAGCTTCTTGAGATTCTCCGCGTGGGTACTGGCGTAGTGGCCGCCGGTGCCGGCAATGACGAACACCAGTGGCGCCGGGCCTTTCTGCTGCGCGAGGCGGTAGCGCAGCTTCTTCACCGACCAGAAGTTGTCGGGCAGGGCGCTTTCACGTTCCGGGCGCAGTTTCAGGTCGTAGTCGGCCTGGTCGATGTCGTCGTCCGCCGGCACCGCGCTGCGCAGGTCCGGCGGCGTGGTGGCGATGGTCGCCTCAAAGGGGTTGGTGATCGGAAAACCGTAGCTGGCGGCATCCAGGTCTGCGGCCAACACGTGGGCACAGAAGGTCAGGCTGCCCAGTAGGGCGGCGAGGCTTAGACGGAGCATAGGAGGGGTCCCTGTTCAGTTTCTGCGGAGGCCTTCGCCCGAAGTCATGGGCGGGCTCCAGCCACTCCACCGGTCCTGCCCATCAGGGCGGCCGGGCCGCGTTCCTTATAAGAGAACGTCATGAGTGAATACCGAGGCTATGACAACTGCAAGTATTGCAAGTGCGGTCCGTACGTCAGGCCAGGTTGTTGCGGATCGTTGTAAGGTTCTTGCATCGCTCGGACGGGGGGGTATCCTTGGCGCCGCTTACCCATTCGGAGAGAACCATGTCCAGCCGTTCGTCCCTCATCCTGCTGCTGATCCTGCTGCCGCTCTGGCTGGCTGCCAGCTACGGGGTCCGCTTCGCCCTGATGGAGGACGGCCAGTGGGTCGGCCTGTGCGTCGACGAAGCGCAACGCTGGGAATGCCAGGTTCGTGCCGGCCTGGGCCTGCTGATCCACTTCCGCGTCATTGCCTGGGTCGGCCTGGTTGCCTCCGTGGCGGCCTTCGTCATTCCCGGTCGCGCCGGCTGGAGCCTGGCTCTGTTGGCTCTGTTGTTCGCCCTGCCGGCCCTGGTGCTCTACACCGCCAGCCTCGCCGTGTTCGCCTGCGTCATCGCCGGCTTGCGCCTGGTGCGCCGCCAGCCGGAGCCGGTACCGATCAGCGCCTGATCCAGGTAGCAGGCAACAAAAAAGGACGCTTGGAGCGTCCTTTTTTGTGTCTGGCGAATCTGCTTTGTAGGGTGCGCTGCGCGCACCGGGAACCCTGCGCGGAGTTTCCGGTGCGCAGGGCGAGGCCTACGCCTTTACGCGCGAACCCGCAGGCTACGCCACAGGGCGGCCAGGAGCAGGGTGCTCACGGCAGCCCAGCCGATGGCCTGGACGTTGCCGAGGGTTTCCTCGTACAGCTGCGGCACGATGCCGGCGCCGATCAGCACCGCCATCAGGGCGATTTCGCGGCGCGGCGCGGCGACCGGGCGGAACAGGTAGACCAGTGCCGGCAGCAGCAGGGCGGCGCTGGGGAAGCTGCGGTAGCGGGCGTCGAACACCAGGGCCAGCATCAGCACCGCACCGGCGAAGCCGGAGGCGCACAGCCACCAGCCGCCACGGGTTTCCAGCCAGTCGTACAGGCGGCTGCGCACGCCGCCACGGGCGGACAGCGCCAGGGCACCGTGGGCCAGGACGATCAGGTTGAGACCGACCAGGAAGGCGGCCCAGGCCCACTCGCCGACGAAGCGGCTGGTGACCCGCGCCAACTCGCCCCAGAGGCCGATGCAGCCAGCGCCAACGGCGGCCAGCAGCGGCAGCACCAGGGCGGCGCGAGTCGAGGCAGGGCGGCCGGCGAGCACCAGGGTGGCCAGGAAGATCAGGCCGGAAACGCCCAGCCACAGGGGCCAGTAGGGCAGGTTGGTGACCGGACCGGCCAGCACGCCTTTCTCCTGGCGATCGGCATCGAACAGGCCCCAGTAGCCGCCCACCGCGCCTTCGCTGGCGCGCTTCCAGGGCTGGTCGAAGGCTTCGATCAGGTTGTAGCCCCAGCCGTTCTCCTCGGCCATGGCGACGAAGCCACGGATGAACTTCGCCTCGTTGACCCGGCTCGGTACGGCGGTTTCACGCTGGCGGCCTTCGCTGGGCCAACCGGTTTCGCCGATGAAAATGTCCTTGGGCGCGAACTTGTTGCCAAACACCTGGCGGATCTCGCCGACATGGCGCAGGGCCTGGTCGATACCGGCAGGGTCGTCCTCCCAGTAGGGCAGCAGGTGGATGGTGAGGAAGTCCACGGCCGGTGCCACTTCCGGATGGCGCAGCCAGAACTCCCAGACGTCCGCGTAGGTGACCGGCTGCTTCACTTGCGCCTTGACCTGCCCGATCAGGCTGGCCAGTTGCGCGCCAGTGACTTCCTTGCGCAGCAGGGTCTCGTTACCCACGATCACCGACTGCACTACGTCCGGGTTGGCGTTGGCGGCCTTGATCAGGGCGTCGATCTCCTTCTGGGTATCCACCGGATTGCCGTTCACCCAGGCACCCAGCATCAGCTTCAGGCCGTGCTTGCGGGCCAGCTCCGGAATGGCTTCCAGGCCGGTCATGGAGTAGGTGCGCACGCAGTGGAAGCGGGTCGCCAGCAGGGCAAGGTCGGCGTCCATGCGTTCAGGGCGCAGCACGAAGGGCTGGTCGAACGGCGACTGGTCCTTGTCGAAGGGGCTGTAGGACGCGCACTGCAGCTTGTGGGTGGGGGTTGCGGCATCCGGCAGGATCACCGGCTTGCCGAGGCCGTACCAGAGGCCGGCGAGGGCGACCACTGCGACCAGGAAGGACAGCAGATAGGGGAGTGCAGGGAAACGGGCGTTCTGACTCATGTTCGGGCGTGCTTGCGTGAGGGCAAAGCCGCGCATCTTAGCGGATTAGCCCTCATCGCTCCTACGGCCCGCAGCGGAAAATCCGTACGGGGGATTTCACGTTGATTAGAAGTTCTTCACGATCTCGCGAGCTAGAGAAGAACAAGGCGAAAAAGGCTGAGGACGCGGAGTTTACGACTGTAAATGAGCAGTACTCACTTCGCTCGCCCTCCGGGCCGTGCTGAAGCACGTTAGCCGCAAGCGGCTTTCCGAAGCCTTTTTCAACGCAGTTATTCCGACGCGCAGCAGATCGTCGTCTCAGGCGTGGTGGTGCAGCCAGGCATGTTTCGGAATCTCTTGCGCTGGCTTGTCCGCCTTCTCGAAGCGCTTCCAGATCTTCTCGTGGAAGTAGAAACCCACCGAGTTGCACAGCGGTTCCACCGCCGCCACCAAGCCGCCGACCGTGATGCTGCCAGTCAGGGCGTAGGCCACGCTGAAGGCAATGCAGAAGTGCATGAGGGTGAAGGTCACGGTCTTGAGCATGGCGCACCTCGTTAATGAGAATGATTATTCGATGTGCAGAGGTTAGGCCCGCCGCTCGATACAGGGAAATGTTCAGCTGCGATAGGTCTGATAGTTTGGCTTTATGAATGTCCTGCGACCTTGGTCGAGAACGCCCAGAAGTACGACTAAGGTCGTCTGTTGCGCTTGCACGGCCGTTCTATTGTTGACTTCACCCGCAACCCGCGCTGTGGAGGACAAAAACAATGAACGACAGCACTTACAAGCGGATTCAGGAGAATCCGCGCTTCCAGGAACTGGTTTCCAAGCGAGAGCGCTTCGCCTGGATACTTTCTGCCATCATGCTCGGCCTCTATCTGGCCTTCATTCTCCTGATCGCCTTCGAGCCGCAACTGCTCGGCACCCGCATCAACCCTGACTCTCCCGTCACCTGGGGTATCCCGATCGGTGTCGGTCTGATCCTGTCGGCCTTCGTGCTGACCGGCGTCTACGTCCGCCGCGCCAACGGCGAGTTCGACCGTCTGAATCAGGAAATCCTCAAGGAGGTCCAGTAATGATCGCGCGCATCCTTGCCGTGCTCGGCCTGATGGTCGTGGCGCCCGCACTCTGGGCCGCCGGTGCCATCGAGGGTGATGTCCAGCGCCAGCCGCTGAACGCCTCGGCCATCGTCATGTTCATCGCCTTCGTCGGCGCCACCCTTTACATCACCTACTGGGCCTCCAAGCGCAGCAAGTCGGCTGCCGACTTCTACACCGCTGGCGGCAGCATCACCGGCTTCCAGAACGGCCTGGCGATTGCCGGCGACTACATGTCCGCCGCGTCCTTCCTGGGTATTTCCGCCCTGGTATTCACTTCCGGCTACGACGGCCTGATCTACTCCATCGGCTTCCTCGTGGGCTGGCCGGTGATCCTGTTCCTGATCGCTGAACGCCTGCGCAACCTCGGCAAGTACACCTTCGCCGACGTGGCGTCCTATCGCCTGAAGCAGAAGGAAATCCGCACCCTGTCTGCCAGCGGCTCGCTGGTGGTGGTGGCTTTCTACCTGATCGCCCAGATGGTCGGTGCCGGCAAGCTGATCGAGCTGCTGTTCGGCCTGAACTACCACGTGGCCGTGGTCCTGGTCGGCATCCTGATGGTGCTCTACGTGCTGTTCGGCGGCATGCTGGCCACCACCTGGGTACAGATCATCAAGGCCGTGCTGCTGCTCTCCGGCGCTTCCTTCATGGCGATCATGGTGCTCAAGCACGTCAACTTCGACATCAGCACCCTGTTCAGCGAAGCCATCAAGGTTCACCCGAAAGGCGAGGCCATCATGAGCCCCGGCGGCCTGGTGAAAGACCCGATCTCCGCCATCTCCCTCGGCCTGGCCCTGATGTTCGGTACCGCTGGCCTGCCGCACATCCTGATGCGCTTCTTCACCGTGAGTGACGCCAAGGAAGCCCGCAAGTCGGTGTTCTACGCCACTGGTTTCATCGGCTACTTCTACATCCTGACCTTCATCATCGGCTTCGGCGCAATCCTGCTGGTCAGCACCAACCCGGCCTTCAAGGACGCCACCGGCGCCCTGCTGGGTGGCAACAACATGGCCGCCGTACACCTGGCCAACGCCGTGGGCGGCAGCCTGTTCCTGGGCTTCATCTCCGCCGTGGCCTTCGCCACCATCCTGGCGGTGGTCGCCGGCCTGACCCTGGCTGGTGCCTCGGCTGTGTCCCACGACCTCTACGCTTCCGTGGTCAAGAAGGGCAAGGCGAGCGAGAAGGACGAGCTGCGCGTATCGAAGATCACCACCGTGTGCCTGGGCTTTGTGGCCATCGGCCTCGGCATCCTGTTCGAGAAGCAGAACATCGCCTTCATGGTGGGCCTGGCATTCTCCATCGCGGCCAGCTGCAACTTCCCGGTACTGATCCTCTCCATGTACTGGAAGAAGCTGACCACCCGTGGCGCCATGATCGGCGGCTGGCTGGGCCTGGTCACCGCAGTGGGTCTGATGATCCTCGGCCCGACCATCTGGGTGCAGATCCTCGGCCATGCCACTCCGGTCTACCCCTACGAGTACCCGGCGCTGTTCTCCATCATCGTTGCCTTCGTTGGTATCTGGTTCTTCTCGATCACCGACAAGTCGACTGCCGCGGACGAAGAGCGTGCACGTTTCTACCCGCAGTTCGTGCGCTCCCAGACTGGTCTGGGTGCCAGCGGTGCGGTAGCCCACTGATCCACACTCCTTCCCCTGTAACTATTGGGCGGCCTTCGGGCCGCCCTTTTTGTTTGGCTGGCCCAGCATTACTGGGGGCGCAGATCGGATTGGCAAACTCGTGTGATGGCACTCGTCGAACTCCGTGCCGGCTGCCCCACCCCTCACCCCCGGCCCCTCTCCCTAAAAGGGAGAGGGGTGACTCGCGCCGACGAGGCCAAATCAATCCTGAAGCCCACACGGGGCCTGAACCGCACAGAAGAGGTGGGGCAGCGGCACCGCCCCGTCAGGAGGCCGAGCGGAATCGTTGTGGAGGGGGACGAGCGGCATGGATGCCGCGAGAGGCGTGTGGGGCCATGGATGGCCCCTCTCGCCGTGCCCCCGGAACGACGATGGAGGGAGGGAACCCCGGCGCAGCCGGGGCCGGATGCAGGGGCAAGCCCTTTTGGTTTCTTTTGGGTGGTGCGGCATTCCGACGACCGCCAAAAGAGACTCGCCGGGAGGCGAAACAGAAAACCGCAGCCCACTCGATAATGAGCTGGGCGATCAATCTCCCAGCCCGCACCTGATTTCAGCTTCCCGTCGCCTTCAAATCCTCCCCACCGCTATCAGAACCACCACAATGACCAACAGCAGCCCAACCGTGCTCGACGGTCCATAACCCCAGTGGCGGGAGTGAGGGAAGACCGGCAGGCCGCCAATCAGCAGCAGGATCAGAATGACGAGCAGCAGAATGGTGATCATGGGCGCGATTCCTCGGTGGCTGGTGAAGGCCCCGGCACGGTCGATAGGCTTGATGGCGCATTGACCATGCCTGTAGTTACCGACTGACCCTCTTCCGCGATGGTTCAAGGAAAACGACCCCATGGACACCCGCTCATGACCTACCGGATCGCCGCCGATGCCGTACTGCTGCTGCACCTGGCCTTCATTCTCTTTGTAGTACTGGGCGGGCTGCTGGTGTTGAAGTGGCCGCGCCTGGCCCTGCTGCACCTGCCGGCGGTGGCCTGGGGCGCGACGGTGGAGCTGCTCCACCTGATCTGCCCCCTCACGCCCCTGGAGAACCACCTGCGCCGGGTGGCGGGGGAGGAGGGCTACAGCGGCGGCTTCATCGAGCATTACCTGGTGCCGCTGATCTACCCGGCGGGGCTGACGCCGGGTATCCAGCTCTGGCTCGGAGCCTTCGTGCTGCTGATCAACCTGGTGCCGTACGGACTGTTGGCGAGGCGGCTGATGCAGCGCCGCTAGCGGCGTTTGCCCCCATCATTCAGCGCCGTGATTCACGGGTGGCGGGACTATGGCCTTGGCTACACTGCGGCTCATCTACCGCACAAGCAGAAAGGCACCTCACCATGCAAAACCGCATCATGATCACCGGCGCTGGTTCCGGGCTCGGTCGCGAAATCGCCCTGCGCTGGGCACGCGAGGGCTGGAAGCTGGCCCTGTCCGACGTCAGCGAAGCCGGCCTGGCGGAAACCCTCAAGCTGGTCCGCGAGGCCGGTGGCGATGGTTTCACCCAGCGCTGCGACGTCCGTGACTACAGCCAGCTCACCGCTTTTGCCCAGGCCTGCGAAGAGAAGCTCGGCGGCATCGACATCATCGTCAATAACGCCGGCGTCGCCTCGGGCGGCTTCTTCGAAGAGCTGTCCCTGGAGGACTGGGACTGGCAGATCGCGATCAACCTGATGGGCGTGGTCAAGGGCTGCAAGGCCTTCCTGCCGCTGCTGCAGAAGAGCAAGGGACGGATCATCAACGTCGCCTCCATGGCTGCGCTGATGCAGGGCCCGGCGATGAGCAACTACAACGTCGCCAAGGCGGGCGTGGTCGCCCTGTCCGAAAGCCTGCTGATCGAGCTCAAGGAGGAGGGTGTGGGTGTGCACGTGGTTTGCCCGTCCTTCTTCCAGACCAACCTGCTGGACTCCTTCCGTGGGCCGACCCCGGCCATGAAGCAGCAGGTGGGCAAGCTGCTGGAGAGCTCGCCGATCACCGCGTCCGATATCGCCGACTACATCTTCCAGGAAGTGGCCGCCGGCACCTTCATGATCCTGCCCCACGAGCAGGGCCGCATGGCCTGGGCCGTGAAGCAGAAGAACCCGCAGGCGCTCTACGACGAGATGGCCAGCATGGCGGCGAAGATGAGGGCCAAGAACCGCGCTTGAGAAAACTGGCTGTCCGATCGGTCAGGTTCGGCGCCGTCCGGGGTTGCCCGGCCGCGGACCGGGGGAGTAGGGTTGCTCCCCCGGCCTGACTGCCTATCCGGATGGACCCACCGTGAAACCCCTGTCCCGCGCGCTGCTGATGCTGGCGCTGGTGCTCGCCGCGATCAACCTGCGGCCCGGCATCACCTCTCTCGCTCCCCTGATCGAACGCATCGCCCACGAGCTGGCGCTGAGCCGCAGTCTGATCAGCCTGACCACGGCCTTGCCCGTGCTCTGCATGGGGTTGCTGGCGCCCCTGGCGCCGCGTCTGGCCGTGCGCTTCGGCCTGGAGCGGGTGATCACCTTCTGCCTGGGCCTGATCGGTGTCGCCCTGCTGGCCCGCCTGGGCAGTCACGCCAGCACTGTGCTGATCGGCAGCGCCGTGGCCATGGGCGCGGGCATCGCGGTTGCCGGGCCGCTGCTGTCCGGTTTCATCAAGCGCCACTTCCACGACCAGGTCGGGCGAGTGGTCGCCTGGTACTCCCTGAGCATGACCATAGGCGGTGCCGCCGGCGCGGTGCTGACGCCTCCGGTGACCCAACTGCTCGGGGACCAATGGCACCTCGGCCTGGCCTTCTGGTCCGTGCCGGCGTTTCTCGCATTGCTGCTCTGGCTGCGCATGCCCAATCGCGCCGAATCCGCCAGCGAAGCCGGGCAGGGCGGCCTGCCCTGGGGGGAGTCGCGAGCCTGGCTGATCACCGCGTTCTTCGCCCTCCAGGCTGGCCTGTTCTATGCGCTGACCACCTGGCTGGTGGCCCGCTACCACGAAGCCGGTCTCAGCCTGTTGCACAGCAACAGCCTGTTCAGCCTCTTCATGCTGGTGGGCCTGCCCAGCGCCTTCGTGCTGCCCTGGCTGGCCCAGCGTTTCGACAACCGCTACCAGTTACTGCTGGTGTGCGGTCTGATCAGCAGCGTCTGCCTGGGGATGATCTGCTTCCAGCCGACCTTGCTGCCGGAAGTCTGGGCATCGCTGCTGGGGCTTGGACTCAGTGGCTCCTTCGCCCTGTCCCTGGTGCTGCCGCTCTATGAGGCGCACACGCCGCTGGCAGTGAGCCGCTGGACCGCGATGATGCTGTTCGCCGGATACGGCATGGCCAGTTTCGCCCCGATCCTGGCCGGTTTAGGCCGCGACCTGGCGGGCAGCTACCAGGCGCCTTTCATGGTCATCACGGGCCTTGCGCTGGTCATGTGCGTGCTGGCCTGGGTGCTCGGGCTCAAGCGCCGTTGAGGACTTCGACGCATTTCCTTTCTCCCGTGGCAGTCCTGTGTTAGAAGGCTGCCACTGTTTTACTGGAGTGCCCGCGTGGAGTCCGAATCCATCGTCTATGGCTGCATCCGCGACTGGCCGTCGCTCGACGATCAGGAGCACCGGCTGCGCCGCGAAACCAATCGCCGTGTGCTGGACAGCCTGCCCAGCGGCGAGGCCTGGCCCTTTCTCGGCCGTGAGATGTTCTCCTGCTGCGAGCAACCGGGCGAGGGCGTCTTCCGTACCCAGGTGATTCACTTCGGCGCGAGCTATCCGGCGGTGGAGTACGAATGGAGCCTCTGGGTGAAGGCATTCGAAGCCCTGCTGAGGCAGCTCTACTGGAGCAGCGCGGTGGTTCACCTGGAAACCGAGCTCAACGGCATCCACACCTTCCGCTGGGAAAGCGAGCAGGGCTTCCACAGCCCCCAGGAAGATAATCTGCGGGTGCGCTGCGCCTGGGAACGCGAAGGCGGCGTGCACGGCTGACACCAGAGTCACCGGCCGCTCCACCCTGAAGGGAAACATCGATGCTCAATTACCTCTGGTTCTTCCTCGCCGCGCTCTTTGAAATCGGCGGCTGCTACGCCTTCTGGCTCTGGCTGCGGATGGGCAAGAGTGCCTGGTGGATCGTCCCCGGCCTGCTCAGCCTGACCCTCTTCGCCCTGTTGCTGACCCGCGTGGAAGCGGCCTATGCGGGACGCGCCTATGCGGCCTATGGCGGCATCTACATTGTCGCCTCGCTGTTCTGGCTGGGCGTCGTCGAGCGCGCCCGGCCGCTGGCCAGTGACTGGCTGGGCGCGGCCCTGTGCGTCCTGGGTGCCACCGTGATCCTGCTGGGGCCGCGCTTCTCTCCAAGCTGACGGCCGGCCGGTGAATTTTCCCTCAACCTTTCCAGATGGCCCGCTGTCGAAATCGACAAGGCAGCCCGGAAGGCAGACGTAGAAGCGGCTGATACGCCTTTTTGGGCATCGAACCTCCCCCGTGCAGGAGGATGCTGGATGAACCTGCCGTCATCAGGGACCGTGGCGCGTGTCCTGGTGGCGCTCTATTCGACGCTCCTCCTGGCCTGCAGCTCGCTGCCCCGCATCAATCCCGACATGCTCCATTCTCCGGCCGCCCCGGTGCAGCTGGATGGCGCCCATGGCCCGCTTTCCGAGTCGCACAGCCAGGCGATCCTGGACCGGCTCAAGGCCTCCGGCATGCAGACCAATATCTTCGACCTGCACCTGGCGGTCGAAGAGTCCCTGGTGGGCAGCCCGCTCACCGCAGGCAACAAGGTCGATCTGCTGCAGGACGGCCCCGAGACCTACGCGGCGATGTTCGCGGCCATCGAAAGCGCGCGTGACCACATCAACATGGAAACCTACATCCTCGAAGGGGACGAGGTGGGGGAGCGCTTCGCCAACGCCCTGATCGCCAAGCAGCGTAGCGGCGTGCAGGTCAACCTGATCTACGACAGTGTCGGTACTCTCGGCACGTCGCCTGCCTTCTTCACCAGGTTGCGTGAATCGGGTATCCGGCTGGTGGAGTTCAATCCGGTCAATCCCTTGACCGCCAGGTCGGGCTGGCAGTTGAACCAGCGCGACCATCGCAAGCTGCTGATTGTCGACGGGCGTATCGCCATTCTCGGTGGAGTGAACATCAGCGGGGTTTATTCCAGCGGCTCCTTCGGTTCGAGCCGCCAGGGGCGGCCGCGCCGTGAACTGCCCTGGCGCGATACCGACCTGCGCATCGAAGGGCCGGTGGTGGCCGATCTGCAGAAGCTCTTCATCACGACCTGGAGCCGGCAGAAAGGCGGTGGACTGGTGGCCCGTCATTACTTCCCGCCCCTGGAGCGCAAGGGCAATGATGTGGTCCGGGCCATCGGCAGCTCGCCGGACGAGCCCTACAGCCAGATCTACGCCACGCTCATCTCCGCCCTGCACAGCGCGCAGAGTGAAATCTGGCTGACCAGTGCCTATTTCGTGCCCGATCCGCAACTGCTCGATGCACTCAAGGCCGCCGTGAAGCGTGGCGTGGACGTGCGCCTGGTGGTGCCCAGCAGTACCGATTCCTGGCTGGTGTTCCATGCCGGGCGGGCCTACTACCGCGAATTGCTGGAGGCCGGGGTACGGGTTTATGAACGCCGTGACGCGTTGCTCCACGTGAAGGCCGGGGTGATCGATGGCGTGTGGTCCACCGTGGGTTCAACCAATCTCGATTGGCGCAGCTTCCTGCATAACCAGGAGGTCAATGTGGTGGTGCTGGGGGCGGAATTCGGCGGGCGGATGCGCGAGGCGTTCCTGGAAGATGTGGATGGATCCGATGAACTCACCCTGGAGAAGTGGCAGCGCCGCCCCGCGCGCGCCCGCGTCAGTGAACGGATCGGGCGCGCCTGGGAATACTGGCTCTAGGCAGGGGATTCGGAAGGGGAGTTGGCTTCGGTTGCGCAATGATTGCCGGCTGCGTGTTCTTCCTCACGCGAGCGCTGGTAGGCCGCTTCGTGCAATGCCTGGGCATCGGCCAGCAGCATGCCGAGGGCCGAGGCGAGCCGGGCTGTTTCCTGAGCCATCGCGTTGTCGCTGCCGGACTCCAGGATTCGCAGCAGGTCAGCCAGGGCGGCAACGCGCTGGTTGGCGGCTTCGAACAGGTGGGCCGAGGGGGCGCGAACGTTGATGAAAAGGACGTCCCCGTACGGCTGGGACGAAGGCGGGAGCGGGGTGAAGTCGGTGTTCGGGCTTCTTCGCAGGGGAAGAAGGCCGAGGGTGCCAATGGATGTCTGTATGGAGTGTGGGCAGTGCATATCCTTGCGTCCTCGCGTTCTAGAGGAGCCGCACCTTGCCGTCACGACATGGAAGGGCGGCGGGCCGTGCAGGGGTCGCAAACCGGTTACGCGAGGAAAACCCGGCAAGGCCTAAGCCTTCCCTGCACGGCCCACCATATTGCGATTGCAATCCAGGTTGGACGCGCCTTGCGTTGTTCGGGTTGCGACTCCCGGTCGCGGTTCCTACCGCGACGGTCGTGGACTCTAGCGAGGGCTTTTGTAGGCGCTCAAGGTCGAAGAACCGTACGAAATTTCTTACTTCCGGCTGGAAATGGGATCTCGGCACGTGCCTGATGACACCTTGTCGACGAATCTCGGTTTGCGACGCAAGAAGAAACCGCGAGATAGAGCGGTTGCGCGTTAGTTCGACGCATTTGCCGACGAAATGCCTGTTGTTTTTCGATGCGCTGTCATCATTTTGTAGCGGAGCAACTACACTCTGACTCCAGAGTCTATTGGTGCTCTGTGCTTTGTTTAGGTCGCCCCGTGGCGGCCTTTTTTGTGCCTGTCGATCTTGGCCTGCCACCCTGTCGCTGGTACGGAAGAATCGCCGCTTCATCGCCTGCCGCGTCGTCCCTCGTTCCAACTAAATCCATACAAATCATCCGGATAAGGGGTCCGTTTGGTCGTTCTCTGCCGAAGTCATGCCTTTGACGCTGCACTGACCTCCATCTACTACTGACTTACTTCCCCCAAGAGCGGGGGAGCTGGGTGAAATTCGGCAAAAAGGCGCTGAAAGAGACGGTTGTTGCCGTTATTCTGCAGAGTTCGTGCGCCTTCTCATCGGCTTCGATGAAGGTGGGTGGCGAAATGGGCAATACGGCAAAGAAGTTCTCGACTTCACGTCTTCCTGTCCCGTCCGGACGCCTGCTTTCCTGGCTGCTCACGTGCCTGCTTCTGTCCTGGCTGGCGAGCCTCGCCGCCGTCGCCGAGACGCCCCCGTCGAACGACAAGTGGCTGGAGCCGGCGCGTTCCAGGCTGCTGGAGAACAAGCAAGGCCTGCCGTTCTTTCCTCACCGGGCGAACACACCGAACAACACCCTGCTGAATGTCGCGGACTTCGATGACGCCCAGGTCTGCGGCGCCTGCCACACCGAGATCTATCGACAGTGGCGGACCTCGATGATGTCCCAATCCTGGGAGGAACCGATCTACCGGGCCCTGCTCAGGCATGCCAGCGAGGCCACCGAGGGGCGGGTGGATAATTTCTGCACCGGCTGCCATACCCCCATCGGCCTGACCACCGGCCAGATCAATTCGACGATCAATCGCGCCCCGGTGGAGTTCACCGCCGTGCACAACCCGATGCCGGGGGTGGACTGCGAGACCTGCCACAACATCAACGCGCGTACCGGACTGGACAATGGCGCCTATGTGCTCAGTCCGCGCGCCAACGGCCGGCCGACCAAGTTCGGCCCTCGCAGCGATGCGGTGTCCCCCTACCACGATACGGTCTACTCGGGCCTGCATACCCGCTCGGATTTCTGCGCCACCTGCCACAACGTGACCCACCCGTTCAGCACCGTGGCGGTCGAACGTACCTACGACGAATGGCTCGAGAGTCCCTACGGCTTCAACGGCCAGACCTGCCAGAGCTGCCACATGCCGGGATTCGCCGGCAAGGCGGCAGTGATGGGGCCGGACCGTGCCGATGTGGCCTCTCACTGGTTCACCGGGGCCAACGCGGCGGTGCTGTCGTACCTGGGGCAGGAAGAGGCGGCGCAGCGCGCACGGGACCAGTTGGCCAGGGCCGCCGAGATCAGCTTCGAATCGATGCCGGATCACCTGGTGCCGGGCCAGGAGGTATCGGTGCGGGTGAAGGTCGCCAACGTCGGTGCCGGGCACAAGTTGCCCACCGGATTCCCCGAGGGACGCGAGGTGTGGATCGATTTCCGTGTGGTGGACGGGGCCGGACACGAGATCTACCGGCTGGGTGCGATCAAGGATGGCGCCACCGAACCTGATACCCGCAACTTCAAGGTCCATCTGGGGGACAAGGACGGCAAGGAACTGGACATCGAGGTCTGGAATGCCACCCAGATCCTTTCGGACAACCGCCTTCTGCCCAAGGGTTATGACGTTCGCGAATTCACCTTCGAGGTACCGAAGGATGCCGTAGGCCCCATCACTCTGACGGCGGAACTGAATTACTGGCCCTTCCCGCAGCGGCTGGTGGATTACCTGCTGGGCACGGGCAAGCTGAAGGTGGAAGTGACGCGGATGGGGCAGGTGGAACGCAGCCTGCCGTTGGGTGCAGCCGTGCAGGCGGCGAAGTTGTGAGTTCTCAGAGGGCAGCTGCGCGGCCCTTGGCGAATGAATTCGCTGTGTCTGCGGAAATCACCAATCGGTCCAGGAGCCTTGTAGGAGCTAGCTTGCTAGCGAAAAGGGGCCATTCGTTGGCAAGCCAGCTCCTACGGGCAATGCGGCTACTTGCAACATTTGATGCAGGCACAGCCAATGAATCCGCCCCTACAGCGCTACTCCTCCAGCCACTCCTTGGGCACGTCCATCTTGCGCATCAGCTGGCACAGCTGGCTATCAGGGTCGTAGACGATGACCGCCTCGCCTTTCTGCAGGGCACGGCGTACCCGTTCGACGCGGGTTTCCAGCGGGGTGTCGTCGCCATTGTCGGTGCCTTCGCGGGTGACGAAGTCTTCGATCAAGCGGGTCAGGGTTTCAGCTTCGAGCAAGTCAAAGGGGATGAGCATCGGGGGTCTCCAGCGGGGGCGGCATGCTAACTCCGCCGGCCCGCGTCGTCATCCGTCCACGCTCTGGCGTTGGATGAAGCGTTCCAGGGTGCTGAACAGCAGGGCACTGTCCAGGGGTTTGCCGAGGAAGTCGTCCATGCCGGCGGCAGCTCCGGCCTGGCGATGTTCTTCGAGGATATGCGCGGTCAGCGCGACGATGGGCACCGGCGGCCAGTTGCGATTGCGCTCCAGCCGACGGATCTGCCGGGTCGCTTCGAAGCCGTCCATTTCCGGCATCTCGCAGTCCATCAGGATCAACTGGATGCCCTCCGGGTCGCGCTGGTATTCGTCCACCGCCGCCAGGCCGTTGGCCACGGTGCGCACCAGGTAACCGCGCTTCTTGAGGAAGCCCTGGACCACCATCTGGTTCACCGGGTTGTCTTCCGCCACCAGGATGCAGGGCGTGGCGCTCACCCGGCGCCGCTCTTCCTGTTGCTGGGTACGTTCCTCCAGGCGGCGTTCGCGATACAGCTCCTGCAGCGTGTCGCGCAACAGCGCCAGGGTCAGCGGCTGGGCGGTGGCGCGCAGGCGCAGGCCAGCGCCGGCTGGCAGGTTCAGGCAGGACTCCGGCGGGCAGATCAGCATCACCCGCTGGCCGTGTTCCAGGTGTGGCCGCAGCTTGTCCACCCAGCGCTCCGGGTCGCCCGGCCAGGGCGCCTGGATCACCAGCAGGGGTGGCACGGCGAAGTCTTCCAGTTGGTCGATCAGCCTTTCCGGATCCTGGCAGCGTTCGCAGCGCATGCCCCAGCGGCCGAGCAGGCGGCCAAGGGCATCCAGGCCGAGCGTGTCCTGGCAGGCGAGCAGGGCGGTGCGGCCCCCCAGCAACTGGCTCAGGTCGTCGGTCTGGAATTCGCCCGGTTGCAGCGGAATGTCGAAGCTGAAGCGGGTTCCCTGGTTGAGCGTGCTCTGCACCTCGATGCGTCCGCCCATCATTTCCACCAGCTCCTTGCTGATGGCCAGGCCCAGGCCGCTGCCACCATAGCGGCGGGTGGTGCTGGAGTCGCCCTGGGCGAAGGAGTCGAACAGCTGGGCCAGGGCCTCGGGACGGATGCCGATGCCGCTATCGATGACGCTGAACACCAGGTGGGGCTTGCCCTCGGAATTGCGACGCAGGGCGAGGTTGAGGGTCACGTGGCCTTCGGCGGTGAACTTGAGGGCATTGCCCAGCAGGTTCATCAGCACTTGCTTGAGCCGTGTCGGGTCGCCCTGGACGCGCCGTGGCACCCCGGCATCCAGGCTCAGGTGCAGGCCCAGGCGCTTTCCGATGGCCTGGGCGGTGAACAGGCCGAGGGTTTCCGACACCAGGTCTTCCAGGTCGAACTCGATGTGTTCCAGCTCCAGCTTGCCGGACTCGATGCGGGCGAAGTCGAGGATGTCGTTGATCACCGCCATCAGCGCGGTGCCCGAGCTGGAGATGGTGTCCACGTAGAAGCGCTGGCTGCGATCCAGCGATGTTTCCTTGAGCAATTGCAGCATGCCCAGCACACCGTTCAGCGGCGTGCGGATCTCGTGGCTCATCGTGGCCAGGAAGCGGCTCTTTGCCTGGTTCTCGAAGTGCGCCTGCTCGGCGGCCTGGCGTGAGCGGAAGCCTTCTTCCTTGAGGGTGTTGATGCGGTCGGCCAGTCCAATGGACAGGGTGATCAGCTCGATGGTGACGCCGATCTTCACCACCGTGGCGCCGTACAGGCCCAGCACTTCAATGCCCAGGGAGCCAGTGGTGGTCTGGATGAAGGCGAACAGCAACACGCCCCAGGCCAGGGTGTAGTAGGAGCCGTAACGCAGCCCCTTGCGCCAGACATAGAGCCCGGTGAGCAGGAGGAAGGCGGAAATGCCCGACACCGTCAGGCTGGCGAGGATGTTCCAGTTCTGCAGGCCGATCACCGGAGCGCAGAGCAGCGCCACCAGGGTCGCCAGCATCAGGCCGCGCAGCACGCGGTCCAGTCGTGGGAAGTGCAGGCCGGTGTGGAGGAAGTGGCGGCTGAACTGCAGGGCCGTAAGGCAGTGCAGGTACATGAAGATGTAGATCGCTACCGACTGCAGCCCCACATGGTCGGGCAGCAACTTGAACAGCATGCCGTCGAAGCAGGCGGCGAGCAGGCCGACGTTGAGGTTGTAGGCCAGGTACCAGAGGTAGGCCCGCTCGCGCAGCGACAGGTAGAGGAACAGGTTGTAGAAGAACATGGCGAAGAGCACGCCATAGAAGGCCCCGTTGAACCCCATGAGGTTCTCCTGGGCGGCGGCGCTGGCGTCAAAGGTGCTGAATACCAGCGGCACGAAGAGGGTGCTGGTGCTCTCCACCCGCAGGATCAGCGTGCTCTGTCCCGGCTCCACGCGCAGGGGGAACCAGAAGTTGCGCACCTGTACCGGGCGCTGCGAGAAGGCGAAGTGATCGCCGGTTTCCTGTGCCTGCACCCGGCCGTCAGGGGTGAGGTAGTAGAGGCGGATGTTGTCCAGCAGCGGGTAGTTGGCTTCCAGGTAACCATCCAGTGCCCGGGGACGGCTATTGTCCAGGCGTACCTTGAACCACCAGACCGATCTGTTCTTGCCCATGTTGGGCTGTTCGCCCCTGACCTTCTGGAAAGCGGGATCGGGGAGTTTGCGCACCTGCTCCAGGCTGAGTTCGCCCTTGGGGTCTTCGAGGTAACTGACCCAGTGGCCAAGCGCAAGGCGCAACTGGTCCTGGTCGAGCGGCGCCGCCTCCTGGGCGAAGGCGGGCCGGCACAGCCAGAACATGAGAAGGACCAGACCGAGTGCGACAGTTTTCACACAGCCTGAAAGGTGAAGCATGGGTGACCACCCGTGTTGTTATTGCATCCCTGGATGGCACTTTGCTCCTAGCGGGTTCGACCTTCAAGGGCTGCCTTCACCCTTTCCCACAAGACTTTCCACGGTCGGGACGCGCGTCTCGCTCTCCATCTGCGCGTCATGCTCCAGCTGATGGCTGAACGGTTCCAGGGACTGCTGGCTGGTGACCGCGTCGGAGGCGAACACCGGCGGGCTCATCAGGTAGGCGCCGATCAGGCGGGTCAGGGCTTCCAGGCTGTCGATATGGGTGCGTTCGTAGCCGTGGGTGGCGTCGCAGCCGAAGGCCAGCAGGGCGGTGCGGATGTCGTGGCCGGCGGTGACCGCCGACTGGGCATCGCTGTGGTAGTAGCGGAACAGGTCGCGGCGCAGCGGGATGGCGTTGGCTTCGGCCAGGCGCAGCAGGTGCCGCGACAGGTGGAAGTCGTAGGGGCCGCCGGAGTCCTGCATGGCCACGGTCACGGCGTGCTCGCTGGAGAGCTGGCCGGGGGCGACCGGGGCGATGTCGATGCCGACGAACTCGCTGACGTCCCAGGGCAGCGCGGCGGCCGAGCCGGAACCGATCTCCTCGGTGATGGTGAACAACGGATGACAGTCGATGGGCGGCACCAGGCGCGCATCGGCAATGCCCTTGAGGGCGGTGAGCAGGGCGGCGACGCCAGCCTTGTCGTCCAGATGGCGGGCACTGATGTGGCCGCTCTCGGTGAATTCCGGCAACGGGTCGAAGGCGACGAAGTCTCCCACTGAAACCCCCAGGGTCTCGCAGTCGGCGCGGGTGGTGCTGTAGGCGTCCAGGCGAAGTTCCACGTGGTCCCAGCTGATGGGCAGGTTGTCCACCTGGGTGTTGAAGGCGTGCCCCGACGCCAGCAGGGGCAGCACGCTGCCGCGCAGTACCCGGTTGTCCCCGAACAGGCTGACGCGGCTGCCTTCAGCGAAGCGGCTGGACCAGCAGCCCACCGGCGCCAGGCCCAGGCGGCCGTTGTCCTTGATCTCGCGGACGATGGCGCCAATGGTGTCCAGGTGCGCCGACATCGCGCGGTCCGGGCTGCTTTGCGTGCCCTTGACCGTGGCGCGGATGGTGCCGCGCCGGGTCAGTTCATAGGGGATGCCGATCTCGTCCAGCCGCTCGGCGACGTAGCGCACGATGGTGTCGGTGAAACCGGTGGGGCTGGGAATGGCGAGCATTTCCAGCAGCACCCTTTGCAGGTAGGTGAGATCGGGCTCGGGAAGTCTCTGGCTCATGGCATCTCCTTGGCGTGGACCTTGGGACTTGGTGGGCTGAAGCCCACCCTACATGGCACACAGTAGGGTGGGCGTCAGCCCACCAGCTGGAACGGTCAGGGCGCTCGCGTGAGCGGGAACAGCAAATCGATGAAGCGCTCCGCCGTGGGTTGCGGCTGGTGATTGGCCAGGCCGACCCGTTCGTTGGCTTCGATCATCACGTAGTCCGGCTGGTCGGCGGCGGGGACCAGCAGGTCCAGGCCCACCACCGGTATTTCCAGGGTCCGCGCGGCGAGGATGGAGGCCTCGGCCAGGGCCGGATGCAGGATCGCGGTGACGTCCTCCAGGGTGCCGCCCGTGTGCAGGTTGGCGGTACGCCGTACCGCCAGCCGGGTTCCGGCCGGCAGGACGTCTTCATAGGCAAAGCCGGCGGCTTGCAGGGTGCGCTCGGTCTCGCCATCCAGCGGAATGCGGCTTTCCCCCTGGGTCACGGCCTGGCGTCGGCGGCTCTGGCGTTCGATCAGCTGCTTCAGCGTGCGCAGGCCGTCGCCCAGGACTTCGGCGGGGCGGCGAATGGCTGCCGCCACCACTTCGTAATTGATCACCACCACCCGCAGGTCGAAGCCCTGGTGACAGCTTTCCAGGATCACACGGCTGTCGAAGTGCTCGGCGTTGGCGATGGCGGTCTTCAGCTCATCGAGATTGCGCAAGTCCACTGCCACACCCCGGCCCTGTTCGCCATTCACCGGCTTGACCACCAGGCTGCCGTGTTCGGCAAGGAAGGCCGCATTCTCCTCGTCCTTGCCTGCCAGGCGCTGCTCCGGCTGGAAGATGCCGACGCGAGCGAGGGCGCGATGGGTCAGCTGCTTGTCCTGGCAGAGGGTCATGCTCACCGCGCTAGTGAGGTCGGACAGCGACTCCCGGCAGCGGATGCGCCGACCGCCCTGGCTGAGACAGAACAGCCCGCCTTCGACGTCGTCCACCTGCACTTCTATACCGCGTCGCAGGGCTTCGTCGACGATGATGCGGGCGTAGGGGTTGAGCCCCGCTTCCGGGCCGGGACCGAGGAACAGGGTCTGGTTGATGCTGTTCTTGCGCTTGACCGTGAAGGTGGCCAGGTCGCGGAAACCCAGCTTGGAATAGAGTGCCTTGGCCTGGCGGTTGTCGTGCAGCACCGAGAGGTCGAGGTAGTTGAGCCCACGGCTCATGAAGTGCTCGATCAGGTGCCGCACCAGGACTTCGCCCACGCCAGGGCGGCTGCATTGCGGGTCCACCGCCAGGCACCAGAGGCTGGAACCGCCATCCGGATCGTCGAAGGCCTTCTGGTGGTTGAGGCCCATGACGGCGCCTATCACCTGGTTGTCGCGCTCGTCCTCGGCCAGCCAGTACACCGGCCCGCCCTGGTGGCGTGGGGTGATGGCATCGTGGTCGACCGGCAGCATGCCGCGGCAGCGGTAGAGCTGATTGACCGCCTGCCAGTCGGTATCGCTCAGGGCGCGGCGGATGCGGAAGCCGCGAAAGGCCCGGCGCGCGGGGCGGTAGTCGGGGAACCAGAGGCGCAGGGTGTCGGATGGGTCGAGAAAGAGTTGCTGCGGCGCCTGGGCCAGCACCTGCTGGGGCGCGGCGACGTAGAGGGCGATATCGCGTTCGCCGGGCTGTTCATCCAGCAGCTCCCGGGCGAGGCTCACGGGGTCGGGGAAGGTGTGGCCGAGTAGCAGGCGGCCCCAGCCGCAGTGGAGGATCTGCGGTGCTTCATGGGGTTCCAGGTGCCCCTCGGCCAGTCGAGCCTGCAGGCGCTGATAGGACGGAATCTGGCCGCGCAACAGGCGCTGGCTGTGCTGGGTATGGGCTTTCATCGGTTCAGAGTCCCTGTTGATTGAGCCAGAGGTTGAGCGCCGCCATCTGCCAGAGCTTCGAACCCCGGAGCGGGGTGATGTCTTCCGGGGGACTGGCCAGCAGGCGTTCCAGCATGGCCGGCCGGAACAGGCCGCGATCCTGGCTCGGGTCCAGCAGGAGTTCGCGTACCCAGTCGCGGGTCCGGCCTTCCAGGTGCTTGAGACCGGGCACCGGGAAGTAACCCTTGGGCCGGTCGATCACCTCGTGGGGAATGACCTGGCGCGCGGCGGCCTTGAGCACCGCCTTGCCGCCGTCGCCGAGCTTGAAACGCGAGGGAATCCGCGCCGACAACTCGGCCACCCGGTAGTCGAGGAACGGCACCCGCGCTTCCAGACCCCAGGCCATGGTCATGTTGTCCACCCGCTTCACCGGGTCGTCCACCAGCATCACCGTGCTGTCCAGGCGCAGCGCCTTGTCCACCGAGTCGAGGGCGCCGGGGTGCTCGAAGTGCTGGCGCACGAAATCGCCGGCAAGGTCCTCGGTGACCCAGTCCGGCTGCACTGTGGCCTCGTATTCGGGGTGGGCGCGGTCGAAGAAGGCCGCGCGGTAGCTGTTGAACGGGTCGCGGGTGTCGGCCAGCGGCGGGTACCAGTGATAGCCGCCGAAGAGTTCGTCGGCACCCTGGCCGCTCTGCACAACCTTGCAGTGCCGGGATACCTCGCGGGACAGCAGATAGAAGGCAATGCAGTCGTGGCTGACCATGGGCTCGCTCATGGCGGCGAAGGCGGCAGGCAACTGCTCCAGCACTTCGTGCTCATCGATGCGCAACTGCTGGTGGCGGGTGCCGTAGTGATTGGCGATCAGGTCGGAGAACTCGAACTCGTCGCCGCGTTCGCCGCCGGCATCCTCGAAACCGATGGAGAAGGTCGCCAACTGTTCGATACCGGACTCCGCCAACAGGCCCACCAACAGGCTGGAATCCACCCCGCCGGACAGCAGGACGCCCACCTCGCGGGCGGCGCGCTGGCGGATCGACACGGCGTCCCGCAGCCCGGTCAGCAGGCGGTCGCGCCAGTCGTCGAAGCTGAGGCTCTGTTCATCCTCGCGCGGGCCGTACTCCAGTTCCCACCAGATGCCCTGGCTGCAGTTGCCGTCGGCATCGATCAGCATCCAGCTCGCCGGTGGCAGCTTTTCCACACCCTTGACCAGGGTCCGTGGCGCGGGCACCACGGAATGGAAGTTGAGGTAGAAGTTCAGCGCCTGCGGGTCCAGCGTTGTGTCCAGGTCGCCGCCCTGGAGCAGAGCCGGCAGGCTGGAGGCGAAGCGCAGGCGCTGCTCGTTGCGTGACAGGTAGAGCGGTTTGATGCCGAGGCGGTCGCGGGCGAGGAACAGGCGCTGGTTGTCACGTTCCCAGATGGCCAGGGCGAACATGCCATTGAGCCGCGGCAGCATGTCCTTGCCCCAGGCATGCCAGGCCTTGAGCAGCACCTCGGTGTCGCCGTCGGAATGGAAGCGATAACCGAGGGCGAGCAGTTCCTTGCGCAGTTCGGGGTAGTTGTAGATGGCGCCGTTGAACACCATGGCCAGCCCCAGTTCGGGGTCCAGCATGGGCTGACCGGAGGCGTCTGCCAGGTCCATGATCTTCAGCCGTCGATGGCCCAGGGCGATCGGTCCCTGGCTGTGCAGGCCCCAGGCGTCTGGACCACGGGGCGCTAGATGGTGGGTGATTCTATCGAGGGCGGCCAGGTCGGCCGGGCGTTTGTCGAAGCGAAGTTCTCCAGAAATGCCGCACATAGTTCCTTACCGGTGTTGCCGTTGGGGAGTGGGTGCCCCGGAAAGGGGCACTCTAGGGTCCGACCCTTGTGCACTTCTGTGAGTTTTATATCGATTGTTTCTAAGAGAAAACGCAGAACCTTTTCACGGCCTCGCGAGCTAGAGAAGAGCAAGGCGAGCGTGGCTGAGAAAGCGGAGTCTACGAGCTGTAAATGAGCATTTCGAAGCCACTCTCAACGCAGCTATTCCGACGCGCAGCAGGTCGTGGAGAGGTTCTCAGTTCAGAAGTTTTTGTGCGGCAAGCGACAGACTTACTGCTACCAGCATCAGCGCGAACAGACGTTGCAGAGTGGCGCCGCGCAGACGAGTGGCCAGTCGATTGCCGCAGAGCACGCCGACCGCGCCGCCGGCTGCCAGGCCACCGAGCAGGGCCATGGGCGGCTGGGCGCCGGTGAGATAGAGCAGGAAGCCACCGCCGGAAACCAGCGCGATCACCGCCATCGAGGTGGCGGTGGCGGCCAGCATCGACAACGGCGTGTACCAGAGCAGCGCCGGCACCACGAGGAAGCCGCCGCCCACGCCCATCACCCCCGACAGCAGCCCCACACCAGCGCCGATGGCCATCAGTGGCGTACTGCGCAGCGGGCCGGAGTGGCTTTTGGGCAACGCCGCGCCACGCCACATGCGCCATGCGGACCAGAGCACCAGCAGGCAGAAACCGAGTATCAGCGCGAACTCGGGAATGAAGCGCCCCAGCCATTGGCCGACGGCATTGCCGGGCAGGCCGCAGATGGCCAACA
Source organism: Pseudomonas sp. BN411 (assembly GCF_029871235.1). Taxonomy (GTDB): domain Bacteria; phylum Pseudomonadota; class Gammaproteobacteria; order Pseudomonadales; family Pseudomonadaceae; genus Metapseudomonas. Next base: position 199,157 of record NZ_SSOM01000086.1, on the reverse strand, counting down.
ACAGCACCGGGCGCCAGGCCACCAGCCCCTGGCTGGCGCGGGGAATGGCGCCGATGGCCGCGGACAGGGCGACGGCGCCGAGGCTCACGCCGATGGCATCGCGCAATGGCAGGTGCAGGCTGAGCAGCAGGGGCAGGGCGACCAGCGAACCGCCGGCGCCGGTCAGGCCCAGCAGCAAGCCGAGCACGGCACCGATGACCAGGGCTTCGAGTAGCAATAGCTCCATGATCAGGCGCTCTGGCCGCGAATCAGGCGGCGCAAGGCAAAGCGGTTGGGGTGGCAGGCCTCGGCCACGGCGCGGGGTACCGGCAGCGGTTCGTCGTCGAGCCAGGCGGCCAGCAACTCGCCGGACAGCGGCGCGGTGATCAGGCCGCGCGAGCCGTGGGCGCTGTTCACATAGAGGCCGTCGAACCAGGGAGCCGGCACTTGTGGCGCCTGGCGCGCGTCCCTGGCCAGCACGGCATAGGCCTGGGCGAAGGCGTCAGCATCCGCCAGCGGGCCGACGATCGGCAGGTAGTCCGGGGTGGTGCAGCGGAAGGCGGCGCGGCCTTCCAGGCGCTCCGGTTCCAGTTCGGCGACGTGCAGGCGGCGGCCGAGGTCCGGGGAGATTTCCTCCAGCAGTTCGAGGTTGCCCGCGTGCTCGGCGGCGGTGGGGGTGAGGTCGGTGCTGTGGAAGTCGAAGCTGGCGCCCAGGGTGTGTTCGCCGTCGCGCGGAGGCGCCACGTAGCCTTCGGCGCAGAGTACGGTGCCGAGCGTCGCGCTTTCGGCAGTGGCCGGCAGGCGGCTGATCTGCCCGCGAATGCGCTTGAGCTGGAGTCCGGTGGCCTGGGGGAAACGCAGCACATCGGCGGCCCCCGCCAGCACCACCACCGGGGCGGTGGCCAGGGTGCGCTCGGTATCCCGGGCGTGCCAGAGATCGTCCTCGCGCTGCAGCTCCAGGGCTTCGCCGTGGGTGACCAGGCGGATGTTCGGATGGCTCGCCAGCAGGCGGCACAGGGCCGGCGGATGGACCCAACCCGCCTCGGGATAGAACAGGCCGCCGGCAGGCAAGGTTACGCCGGCCAGGGCTTCCGCTTCAGCCTTGTTCAGGCGATGCAGCAGGTCGGCGGGGAAGGCCTCGGCCAGTTTCGCCTGGCGCTGCGCTTCCTTGTCATCGAAGGCCAGTTGCAGCACGCCGCAGGCCTGCCAGTCGTGGCCCTGTTCCAGGCGTTGCAGCAGTCGGCGGGTATGGCCGAATCCGCTGAGGATCAACCGCGACAGCGGCGTTCCATGGGCGGAGAGCTTGAGGTAGAGCACGCCCTGAGGGTTGCCGGAGGCTTCCTGTGCCGGCTCGCCGTGGCGCTCCAGCAGGGTCACTTGCCAGCCGCGCGCGGCGAGGCTGGCGGCCGTGGCGCAGCCGGCCAGTCCCGCGCCTATCACCAGGGCCTCGTGTCGCTGGGGGACGAAGCGCGGGCGAGCGAACCAGGGCTTGGCATCGTCTTGCCGCTCACCGGTGAACAGGCCCCGGCTCATCTCCCATTTCTTGCCGAAGCCGGGCAGGCGCTTGATGGCAAAGCCGGCTTCCTTCAGCGCACGGCGCACGAAGCCGGCGGAGGTGAAGGAGGCGAGGGTGGTTCCCGGGTGGGACAGTCGCGCCAGCTGGGTGAACAGGGTGGGGCTCCACATTTCGGGGTTCTTCGCCGGGGCGAAACCGTCGAGGAACCAGGCGTCGATGCGCGCGTCCAGCTCGGGCAGGCAGTCCAGGGCATCGCCCACCAGCAGGGTGAGCACCACGCGGCCCGCGGCCAGGTTGAAACGCTGGAAACCGGGGTGGATCGCCACGTACTGGTCCAGCAATTGGGCAGCCTGGGGCGCCAGTTGCGGCCACAGGGCCAGGGCGCGCTGGAGGTCGTCGCGGGTGAGGGGGAACTTCTCCACGCTGACGAAGTGCAATCGGGCACCGGCCGGCGCGCACTGTTCGAACAATTGCCAGGCACAGAGGAAATTCAGCCCGGTACCGAAACCGGTTTCGCCAATGCAAAAACGCCCGCCGGCCGGCAGTTCGGTGAAACGCCGGGTCAGGTCGTTGCCATTGATGAACACATGATGGGTTTCGTCGAAACCCGAGGTCGGAGAGAAGTAGACGTCGTCGAATTCCCGCGACAGCGGTCGGCCCTGTTCGTCCCAGTCGAGTTGGGCGTGGTGGAAATCGGACATGGGGTATTCCTGACTGCGAAGCGCGAATAGTAGCCGATCGGAAGGCCGCGTCGGTTTGATCCGAAACAACGGAGACGGAGCGCGTCGATGTCCGCTACCTTTTCTCCATCAAGCCAAGGAGGTCTGCATGTTCGAATCCGCCGAAATCGGCCACTCAATCGACAAGGAAACCTATGAGAAGGCCGTGCTGGAACTGCGCGAAGCCCTGCTGGAAGCCCAGTTCGAGCTGAAGCAGCAGGCGCGCTTCCCGGTGCTCATTCTGATCAACGGTATCGAAGGTGCCGGCAAGGGCGAGACGGTCAAGCTGCTCAACGAATGGATGGACCCGCGCCTGATCAACGTCGAGAGCTTCCTGCGTCCCACCGACGAAGAACTCTCGCGGCCGCCGCAGTGGCGCTTCTGGCGCAAGCTGCCGGGCAAGGGGCGGATCGGCATCTTCTTCGGCAACTGGTACAGCCAGATGCTCCACGCGCGGGTCGAGGGCGACATCAAGGACGCCCGCCTGGACCAGGCCATCAACGATGCCGAAGGCTTCGAGCGCATGCTCTGCGACGAAGGGGCGCTGATCTTCAAGTTCTGGTTCCACCTGTCCAAGAAGCAGCTCAAGGAGCGCCTCAAGGCCCTGGAGAAGGATCCCCAGCGCAGCTGGCAGCTCAATCCGCTGGACTGGAAGCAGAGCGAGGTCTACGACCGCTTCGTGCGCTTCGGTGAACGGGTACTGCGTCGCACCAGCCGCGACTACGCGCCCTGGTACGTGATCGAGGGTGCCGACGAGTATTACCGCAGCCTCAGTGTCGGCCGCATCATCCTCGAAGGGCTGCAGGCGGCCCTCAAGCAGAAGGGCAGGCCCAAGCCGCAGCCCCATGCGGCGCCGCTGATGTCCAGTCTCGACAAGCTGAGCCTGCTGGACAGCCTCGACCTCAGCCGCAAGCTGGACAAGGACGACTACAAGGAACAGCTCGCCACCGAACAGGCGCGGCTCAGCGGGTTGATGCGCGACAAGCGCATGCGTGGCCATGCCCTGATGGCGGTGTTCGAGGGCAACGACGCGGCTGGCAAGGGCGGGGCGATCCGCCGCGTCACCGGTGCGCTGGACCCACGGCAGTACCGCACCGTGCCAATCGCCGCGCCCACCGAGGAAGAGCGGGCACAGCCCTATCTCTGGCGCTTCTGGCGTCATGTGCCGGGGCGCGGGCAGTTCACCATCTTCGACCGTTCCTGGTACGGCCGCGTGCTGGTGGAGCGTGTCGAGGGCTTCTGCTCCGAGGCCGACTGGCTGCGCGCCTACGGCGAGATCAACGACTTCGAGGAGCAGTTGCACAACTACGGCATCGTGCTGGTGAAGTTCTGGCTGTCCATCGACAAGAACACCCAGATGGAACGCTTCAAGGAGCGTGAGGAAGTTGCCTTCAAGCGCTACAAGATCACCGAGGAAGACTGGCGCAACCGCGACAAGTGGGACCTCTACGTCAACGCGGTGGACGACATGGTCGATCGCACCAGTACCGAGATCGCTCCCTGGACCCTGGTGGAGGCCAACGACAAGCGTTACGCCCGGGTGAAGGTACTGCGCACCATCAACGAAGCGCTGGAGGCTGCCTTCAAGAAAGACTGAGCACGGGATGGCCGCGCATACGCAGGATGAATGATCGTGGTGAGGAAACATGGACCGGAACTATGCTCACCCCACTTTCCATCCCAACAATAACGAGGTGCGTCATGCGTGAAGTGGTGATCGTCGACAGCGTGCGGACTGGCCTGGCCAAGTCCTTCCGCGGCAAGTTCAACATGACCCGGCCGGACGACATGGCCGCCCACTGCGTGAATGCCCTGCTGGCACGCAATGATCTCGACCCGGCGCTGGTGGACGACTGCGTGGTGGGCGCCGGCTCCAACGAAGGCGCCCAGGGCCACAACATCGGCCGCAACGTGGCGGTGCTGTCGGGCCTGGGCGTCGGCGTTGCCGGCATGACCCTCAACCGCTACTGCTCCTCGGGCCTGCAGGCGATTGCCATCGCCGCCAACCAGATCGCCTCGGGCTGCAGCGACGTGATGGTGGCCGGCGGTGTCGAGTCCATCACCCTGACCCTGAAGAGCATCAACCAGGACAACTTCGTCAACCCGCGTCTGAAGCTCGAACACCCCGGCATCTACTACCCCATGGGCCAGACTGCCGAGATCGTCGCCCGCTGCTACAACGTCAGCCGCGAAGCGCAGGATCTCTACGCCCTGCAGAGCCAGCAGCGCACCGCCCGCGCCCAGGCCGCAGGTCTGTTCAACGACGAAATCGTGCCGATGAGCGTGAAGTACTTCGTCGAAGACAAGGCCACCGGCGAGAAGAGCATCATCGAAGGCGTGGTGGACCGCGACGACTGCAACCGCGCCGACACCACGTTGGAAGGCCTGTCTTCCCTGAAGCCAGTGTTCTCTGAGGACGGCTCGGTGACCGCCGGCAATTCCTCGCAGCTTTCCGACGGCGCCTCCATGACCCTGCTGATGAGCCTGGACAAGGCGCTGGAGCTGGGCCTGAAACCCAAGGCGTTCTTCCGTGGCTTCACCGTCGCCGGTTGCGAGCCGGACGAGATGGGCATCGGTCCGGTGTTCTCGGTGCCGAAGCTGCTGAAGGCCAAGGGCCTCTCCGTCGACGACATCGACCTCTGGGAGCTCAACGAAGCCTTCGCCTCCCAGTGCCTCTATGCCCGCGACCGCCTGGGCATAGACAACGAGAAGTACAACGTCAACGGCGGCTCCATCTCCATCGGCCACCCCTTCGGCATGACCGGTTCGCGCCAGGTCGGCCACCTGGTGCGCGAACTGCAGCGCCAGGGCAAGCGCTACGGCATCGTCACCATGTGCGTCGGCGGCGGCATGGGCGCCACCGGGCTGTTCGAGGCGTATCGCTGAGGGCTGTGTTGCCTGCATTTTGTGGGGGCGATTTCAATCGCTATGCGGACCGCAGGTTCGCCCTGCCGTGTCGTGGGGCGGCTGCGCTGCCCATAGCGAATGAATTCGCCCCCACAGCGACGGTGCCTGACGCCCATTCGATTTCCGCAAAAGAAAAACCCGCGCCTGGCGCGGGTTCTTTCATTGTGAGGCGCTCATGGCGCCCGTCGAACAAGTATCGCGTTGGATAGCTGTACGCGGCGAATGTACAGCGCGACCTCCCGTTCCGTATCCACACGGGTGAAGAAGGGCCCTTCCAGGGTTCCCTCTCGGGTGGAGAAGAAGTACTGCCCGTTCACGGCACTGACACGCTCGCTTCTGTAGTGGGTGCCAGGTGCCTTGTCGGACGCGCGTCGGCCGAACATCGGACCACCTCCTTTTCTGCATTGGCATGTTGAGTCTAACCAGCGTCGCCAGCCTTGCTCCGGGGCTCGACGGGCGGCTGCGGATCACGACAGGTACAGTTCTGTCCTCGACAGTGCGGGAACTGTTCCTGTGCCCTGGGAACCGGCGCTCCTAGAATGGCGTCTCTTGTCCTGCCCGCCATCAGAAGGCCGGGCTTTCCCGTTGAGGTTCCCATGCACATCTCCTCTGGCCGTTGGGTCTACGGCCTGTTCCTTGCCCTGGTTACGGCCGTGCTCTGGGGTGTCCTGCCCATCTGGCTGAAGGAAGTCCTGCAGACCATGGAACCGGTGACTGTCACCTGGTACCGCCTGATCGTCGCCGGCTTGCTGCTGTTCGTTTACCTGGGCGCCAATCGTCGCCTGCCCGAATTCCGCCCGCTGGGCGCCCGTGGCCGCTGGCTGGTGGTGTTGGCAGTGGGCGGCCTGACCGGCAACTACGTGTTCTATCTCATCGGCCTGAAGATGCTCAGCCCCGGCACCACGCAGTTGGTGATCCAGGTGGCGCCCATCCTCTTCCTGCTGAGCAGCCTGTTCATCTTCAAGGAGAGCTTCAGCCTGGGGCAGGCCTTCGGCCTGGTGGTGACGGTGCTGGGCTTCGGGCTGTTCTTCAATCAGCGCCTGGAGGAACTGCTCACGTCCATGGGCCAGTACACCCTGGGCGTGCTGGTGATCCTTCTGGCGTCGGCCGTGTGGACCTTCTACGGGCTGGCGCAGAAGCAACTGCTGACCCACTGGAGTTCGGCGCAGGTGATGATGGTGATCTACCTCGGCTGCGCCGCCTTGCTGACGCCCTGGGTGCATCCGCTGGAAGCGCTCAACCTGAGCCCGCTGCAGGGCTGGCTGCTGCTGGCCTGCTGCCTGAACACCCTCGTGGCCTACGGCGCCTTTGCCGAAGCCCTGGCCCACTGGGAGGCGTCGCGGGTCAGCGCCACCCTGGCCATCACCCCGTTGGTGACCTTCGCCAGCGTCGCCGCCTGCGCGGCTCTCTGGCCGGACCATGTGCAGCCGGAAGAAATCAACTGGATCGCCTACGCCGGCGCGCTGTTCGTCGTGCTGGGTTCGGCCCTCACCGCCCTGGCGCCATCGCTGGTGCGCAGCTGGCGGGCGCGGCGTGAGGCGGCGGCAACCAGCTCCCTGTAGGTTGCGGCTGAGCTACGCGAAGCCCAACGCCTTTCCGGGCTCCCTTGTTGGGCTTCGCTGCGCTCTGACCAACCTACGACTCGGCCCAGCAGCGGGTCCCGAGCGTTTCGGCTCCCTGTAGGTTGCGGCTGAGCTACGCGAAGCCCAACGCCTGTCCGGGCTCCCTTGTTGGGCTTCGCTGCGCTCTGACCAACCTACGACTTGGTCTAGCAGCGGGTCCCGAGCGTTTCCGCTCCCTGTAGGTTGCGGCTGAGCTACGCGAAGCCCAACGCCTGTCCGGGCTCCGTTGTTGGGCTTCGCTGCGCTCTGACCAACCTACGGGGCTAGTTCGTAGGATGGGTGGAGCTTGCGATACCCATCGACCGTGTCCGCATGGGTATCGCTCCGCTCTTCCCATCCGACGTCTAAACCTAGCAACGGGTGCCGAGCATTTCCGCCTTGCGCAGCCAGGTCTGGCGTTGTTCCTCGGAGGAGGGGCGCACCGGGGAGAACTCGGTCAGGCGGCGGGTCTTGATACCGCAGAAGCCGAGGATGGTGCGCACCATCTGCCGGTGCGCCGGGGCACCGTAGATCCAGCGGAAGTACCAGGGCGGCGTGTCCAGGGTCACCAGCAGGTCAGCGGTGCGCCCGGTCAGCAGTTTGTCCCAGGCCTTTGACTGCTGGCCGCGATAGCGGAAGGCGAAGCCGGGCAGGAAGACGCGGTCGAAGAAGCCCTTGAGCAGCGCCGGCAGGCCGCCCCACCAGACCGGATAGACGAACACCAGGTGCTCGGCCCAGTGGATCTGCCGCTGCGCTTCGAGCAGGTCGGGCTCCAGGTTCTGGCTCTGGTCATAGCCCTGGCGCAGCACCGGGTCGAATTGCATCTCCCCCAGCTTCAGCAGGCGCACCACGTGGCCTTCGCTGCGGGCGCCCTGGGCGAAGGCATCGCTCAGGGCATGGCACAAGCTTCCCCCTTTCGGGGTGCCGAGAATCATCAGGATGCGCTTGCCGTCACCTTCCAGTGGCGTTGCTCCATGCTTGACCGCTTCAGCCATGTTGACCGGCCTCCAGCATGCTTTCCGGGCGGACCCAGGCATCGAACTCTTCGTCGGTCAGGTAACCCAGCGCCAGGGCCGCGGCGCGCAAGGTGGTGCCTTCCGTGTAGGCCTTCTTGGCGATCTGCGCGGCCTTGTCATAGCCGATGTGCGGGTTGAGCGCGGTCACCAGCATCAGGCCGCGTTCCAGGTGCTCGGCCATGCGCGCGGCGTCCGGCTCCATGCCGGCCACGCAGTGCTTCTGGAAGTTGCGGCAACCGTCGCCGAGCAGGCGGATCGATTGCAGCAGGTTGTGCACGATCACCGGCTTGAACACGTTCAGCTGCAGGTGCCCCTGGCTGGCGGCGAAACCGATGGTGGCGTCGTTGCCCATGACCTGGCAGGCCAGCATCGACAGCGCCTCGCACTGGGTCGGGTTGACCTTGCCGGGCATGATCGAACTGCCCGGTTCGTTGGCCGGCAGCCGCACCTCGGCCAGGCCACCGCGCGGGCCGGAGCCCAGCAGGCGCAGGTCATTGGCGATCTTCATCAGCGCCACGGCGAGGGTCTTGAGGGCGCCACCGAGGTTCACCAGCGGCTCATGGCCGGCGAGGGCGGCGAACTTGTTCGGTGCCGAGACGAAATGCAGCCCGGACAGCGCGGCCAGTTCGGCGGCCATGGCGTCGGCAAAACCGTGGGGCGCGTTCAGGCCGGTGCCCACGGCGGTGCCGCCCTGGGCCAGTTGCAGGACCGCCGGCAACGCCGCGCGGATCGCCTTGTCGGCATAGTCGAGCTGGGCGACGAAGGCAGAGAGCTCCTGGCCGAAGGTGATGGGCGTGGCATCCATCATGTGGGTGCGGCCGGTCTTCACCAGATGGGCGTGCCGCGCGGATTGCTCGGCCAGGCCGTCGGCGAGTTCAGCGATGGCCGGCAGCAGCTCGTGCTGCACCGCCTTGGCGATGGCGATGTGCATCGCCGTGGGGAAACAGTCGTTCGAGCTCTGGGCGAAGTTCACATGATCGTTCGGGTGCACCGGGCTCTTGCCGCCGCGTTGTCCGGTGGCCAGTTCGTTGGCGCGGCCAGCGATCACCTCGTTGACGTTCATGTTGCTCTGGGTGCCGCTACCGGTCTGCCAGACCACCAGGGGAAACTGGTCGTCATGTTTGCCGGTCAGCACTTCGTCGGCGGCCTGTTCGATCAGGCGGGCGACATCCGGCGGCAGGTCGCCGTCGCGGCCATTGACCCGTGCGGCGGCCTTCTTGATCAGGGCCAGGGCGTGCACCACCGCCAGCGGCATGCGCTCGCCTCCGATGGCGAAGTTTTCCAGCGAGCGCTGGGTCTGGGCACCCCAGTAGGCGTCGTCGGCGACGTCGACTGGCCCCAGGCTGTCGGTTTCTGTGCGGCTCATGTGGGTTGGCTCCGGCTATTGATTCCGCAGTTTAGGCTCTCTCTCCGGCACTCGGTTCAACCGTTCGGGCAATTACCAGCGTGCGCGGGTGGAACCCAGCCAGCCAAGGGCATTGGTCACCGGCACGCATTCGCCATCCGGGCTGCGCAATACGCCGTCGAAGCGACCGAACCACTGGCGCGTATCGGCGTAGAACAGGCCCAGGCGCGGGCAGGCCTGGTGCAACTGGCGTGGTGTGAAGGTGAGTTCGACCCGTCGGCAGGCGGTGGAAAGCAGCCAGGGGGCCAGGGGATTGTTCGGTGTTTGCTCGATCTGCACCGGGCGGTCGAGCTTGGCCAGGCGGCCGCCGAACCACAGGGCGTTCTCGGTCAGGCCGCTGGAGTCGGTCCAGCCCGCGCCGAAATTGCCGGCGATGCCACCGGGGGCGGCAAAGGCGGCGCGGGTCCAGTGGCTGTGGACGGGCCAGACGCCGCGACCGAAATCCAGGGCAGCAAAGCTCTGGCCGGGGGTGCATTGGTACGGGCGTCCGCCCAGTTGCACGCTACCGCTGGCGGGCAGGCCGAGCTGGCGGCTGCTGGCGTGGAAGCAGTGGCCGGGGAGGGGAGCAACCAGGTTCACTGAGTCCAGGTGTGCGGGGCGCAGCACTTCCAGGGCAGCTTGCAGTGGCTGCCCGCCGATATCCGGCGCCTCCACCCGCAAGCTCAGGCGGCCGGGGTGCTCATCGACGCGGATCTGCAGGCGTGAGTGGTGGAAGCTGTGGCTTTCCAGCGGCGTGTCCGGCAGCCGGCAGCCGAGGGCGAAGGGGCGCAGTTGGGTATGGGCGACGGCCTGGCCGCTGTCGAGATCGAGGAAGTAAGCGGCGCCGTAGCCCAGGTAATCGAGGTCCGCGACGGTCAGCGAGAGCATCCAGCGCGGGGTGGTGATGCACCAGTGGTTCCAGCGCTTGCGCCGGCCCATGTGACCGGGGATCGCGCAGTTCAGGCGTGGCCGGCTTGACCAGCCGACAGCGGCGGGCGCGAGCTTGCCGCGGGCATCGCAGAGCGCGGGAAGTCCCGGCTCCAGGGTGGAGATATGGCTATTCATCGAGCACGTCCATGTGTGTGCAAAGCCTGGGCACTTCAGGTTCTGTACGACATCAGTCCTTTTGGGGGATTTTTCGTACGGAGCCGAGGGAAGCCGGCTGCAGCTCATCGGAAAATCCGTCGATGGGCGCGACAAGGTTCCTGGCCGGCAAAGCATGCCCAGCGGGCGAAAGCATGAGCAAGTGATGGCGTTTTGACAACATGTTCGTGGAGTGCGGCATCGCACATTTTCGTCATGTACTTGTCGAAAAAACCGCCGCTTGAGCCCGATATCGGCTTGAGCGCAGAATGACCAGCCCCGGGGCAGTCCCCGTCATCCGTGCCCAGACAAGGATACTCAATGACCAAGCTTCGCATTCTCTGCACCGCCGTACTGCTGGCCTGCGCCAGCGGCCAGGTCCTGGCCGATGCCGCCAGCCATGCCGCCGATGCCGAGCGCTTCCTCAAGCTCGCTCGTGCCGACAAGCTGACCGTTCCGGTCTACGCCCAGGTGCAGCAGATGTTCGAGCAGCGTTTCCAGCAGTCCCAGGCGCCTGCCAGCAAGAAGGCCACCCTGGAGAGCTACCAGGCCAAGGCCAACGCTGCCTTGGACAAGGCTGTCGGCTGGGACAAGCTGAAGCCGGAGCTGGTGAAGATCTACACCAGCAACTTCTCCGAGAGTGAACTGAAGGACCTGATCGCCTTCTACGAATCCCCCCTGGGCAAGAAAGTGCTGGAAAAGATGCCTGCGCTGACCCAGCAGTCCGCCCAGCTCACCCAGACCCGCCTGGAATCCGCCGTGCCCGAGGTCAACAAGCTGCTTAGCGAGATGACCAGCGAACTGGCGCCCCAGGACAAGAAGAAGCAGTAAGCGGAGTCCACCGATGTCCATGCGTGACCGCATCCTGACCGCCCTGCAGGCCCTCGACCCCCAGCACCTCGACGTACTGGACGAGAGCCACATGCACAGCCGCGGCCTGGAAACCCACTACAAGGCGGTGATCGTCAGCCCGGCGTTCGCCGGGCTCAATGCCGTCAAGCGCCACCAGAAGGTCTATGGCAGCCTGGGCGAGCTCATGGGGCAGTTCCATGCCCTGGCCCTGCACACCTACACCCCCGAGGAATGGGCGGAGCAGGGCGCAGCGCCGGATTCGCCCACCTGTGCTGGCGGCAGCAAGCACGACCACTGATCCCTGGGGCCATTTATCGCAGCTTGATCCCAGCCGCTTTTTGATAGACTTCGCCCCGCGCCGGCCCACGCCGGCGCAGTCGTTTCTGTCACCCGGTCCGCCCTTTACGCGGGCGACCACTGGAGGAAGTCACCGCATGACCCAGATCGTTGTTGCGGCGCTGTACAAGTTCGTCACCCTGAAGGACTACGTTGCGCTGCGTGAACCCCTGCTCAAGACCATGCTGGACAACGGCGTCAAGGGCACCCTGCTGCTCGCCGAAGAAGGCATCAACGGCACCGTTTCCGGCACTCGCGAAGCCATCGACGCGCTGCTCGCCTGGCTCAAGGTCGATCCGCGTCTGGTGGATCTGGACCACAAGGAGTCCTACTGCGAGGAGCAACCCTTCTACCGCACCAAGGTCAAGCTGAAGAAGGAAATCGTCACCCTCGGCGTGCCGAACGTGGACCCCAACCAGCAGGTCGGCACCTACGTCGAACCCAAGGACTGGAACGCCCTGATCAGCGACCCCGAAGTGCTGCTGATCGATACCCGCAACGACTACGAAGTGGCCATCGGCACCTTCGAGGGCGCGATCGACCCGCAGACCAAGTCGTTCCGCGAATTCCCCGACTACATCAAGGCCAACTTCGACCCCTCGCGCCACAAGAAGGTGGCGATGTTCTGCACCGGCGGTATCCGCTGCGAGAAGGCCTCCAGCTACATGCTCGGCCAGGGCTACGAAGAGGTGTTCCACCTCAAGGGCGGCATCCTCAAGTACCTGGAAGAAGTGCCCCAGGACGAAACCCTCTGGCGCGGCGACTGCTTCGTCTTCGACAACCGCGTCACCGTGCGCCACGATCTAACCGAGGGCGAGTTCGATCAGTGCCACGCCTGCCGTAACCCGATCTCCGTGGAAGATCGCCAGTCCGAGCACTACGCGCCCGGCATCAGCTGCCCGCACTGCTGGGATAGCCTGAGCGAGAAGACCCGCGCCAGCGCCATCGAGCGGCAGAAGCAAATCGAGCTGGCCAAGGCCCGCAACCTGCCGCACCCGATTGGCCGCGACCCGCGCCAAGCCCTGGAGGATTGAGTTTGTCCAACGCCCGCCTGCTCTATGTGATGGACCCCATGTGCTCCTGGTGCTGGGGCTTCGCCCCGGTGGCGTCGGCACTCGCCGAACAGGCCGCGGCGGCCGGCGTTCCGCTGCACCTGGTGGCCGGCGGCCTGCGCACTGGCCAGGGCGCCGCACTGGATGCCAACACCCGGCGCTATATCCTCGAACACTGGCAGGCGGTCCATCGGGCCACCGGGCAGCCGTTCCGTTTCGACGGAGCCCTGCCCGACGACTTCATCTACGACACCGAGCCGGCCTGCCGCGCCATGGTGGTCGCCCGTTCCCTTGCGCCGGAACTGGCCTGGCCGCTGGTTCGGCTGATCCAGCACGCCTTTTACGCCGAAGGCCGCAACGTGACCCAGGCCTCTGTCCTGGTGGAACTGGCCGAACAGGCCGGGATTCCGCGCATCGAGTTCGCCGAAGCCTTCGACGCCGCCTCCAGCCATGAGGCGACCGTTGCCGATTTCACCTGGGTACAGGACCTCGGCATCGCCGGTTTCCCCACCCTGCTGGCCGAGCGAGATGGTCAATTGGCGCTGCTGACCAACGGCTACCAGCCGCTCGACGAACTGGCACGGCTGCTGGGTCGCTGGCTGGAACGGGGCAACCATGCCTGATCGCTTGAGCTGGGCGGAGATCCGCCGTCTGGCCCTGCGCCACAAGAAAGCCCTCTGGCTGGCCAACCTTGTCGCGGTACTGGCCACCCTCTGCAGCGTGCCCATTCCGCTGTTGCTGCCATTGCTGGTGGATGAGGTGCTGTTGCAGCGCGGCAATGCCGCACTGCGCTTCATGGACCACTTCCTGCCCGCGCCCTGGGAAAACGCCGTCGGCTACATCGGCCTGATGCTGGTGGTGACCCTGGTCCTGCGCGGCATGGCCCTGGTGTTCAACGTGCTGCAGGCGCGGCTGTTCGCGCGGCTCGCCAAGGACATCGTCTACCGCATCCGTACCCGCCTGATCGAACGCCTGAAGCGTATTTCCCTCGGCGAATACGAAAGCCTCGGCGGCGGCACCGTCACCGCCCACCTGGTGACCGACCTGGACACCCTGGATAAGTTCGTCGGCGAAACCCTCAGCCGCTTCCTGGTGGCCGTGCTGACCCTTACCGGCACGGCGGCCATCCTGGTCTGGATGCACTGGAAACTGGCGCTGCTGATCCTGCTGTTCAACCCGCTGGTGATCTACGCCACCGTGCAGCTGGGCAAGCGCGTCAAGCACCTGAAGAAGCTGGAGAACGACAGCACCGCGCGCTTCACCCAGGCGCTGACGGAAACCCTGGAAGCCATCCAGGAAGTGCGTACCAGCAACCGCCAGGGCTTCTTCTTCGGCCGTCTCGGCCAGCGCGCCCAGGAAGTCCGCGACTATGCCGTCGCTTCCCAGTGGAAGAGCGACGCGGCGGGGCGCACCAGCGGGTTGCTGTTCCAGTTCGGCATCGACTTCTTCCGCGCCGCGGCCATGCTCACGGTGCTGTTCTCCGACCTGTCCATCGGCCAGATGCTGGCGGTGTTCAGCTACCTCTGGTTCATGATCGGCCCGGTGGAGCAGTTGCTGGGCCTGCAGTATTCCTACTATTCCGCTGGCGCTGCGCTGGGCCGCATCAACGAACTGCTGGCCCGTGCCGACGAGCCCCAGTACAGCCCGAGCGTCGATCCGTTCCGTGGCCGCGAAACCGTGGGCATCGAAGTGAAGGGCCTGCGCTTCGCCTATTCCGACGAACCGGTGCTCGATGGCCTCAACCTCTCCATCGCCCCCGGCGAGAAGGTCGCCATCGTCGGTGCCAGCGGCGGTGGCAAAAGCACCCTGGTGCAACTGCTGCTGGGGCTCTACCAGCCGCAGGCCGGGCAGATCCGCTACGGCGGTTGCCGGCTGGAAGAGATCGGCCTGGCCGAGGTGCGCGACAACGTCGCGGTGGTCCTGCAGCACCCGGCGCTGTTCAACGACAGCGTGCGCGCCAACCTGACCATGGGCCGCGAGCGCAGCGACGACGCCTGCTGGCGTGCCCTGGAAATCGCCCAGCTGGCCGAGACCATCCGCAACCTGCCCCAGAGGCTGGACAGCGTGGTGGGTCGCTCCGGCGTGCGCCTGTCCGGCGGCCAGCGGCAGCGCCTGGCCATCGCCCGCATGGTGCTGGCTGAACCCAAGGTGGTGATCCTCGACGAGGCCACCTCGGCGCTCGATGCGGCCACCGAGTACGCCCTGCACCAGGCCCTTGGCACCTTCCTCAACGGCCGTACCACCCTGATCATCGCCCACCGCCTGTCAGCGGTTAAGCAGGCGGACCGGGTGCTGGTATTCGACGGCGGCCACATCGCCGAAGACGGTGACCACCAGCAGCTCATCGCCGAAGGCGGGCTCTACGCCAAGCTCTACGGGCACCTGCAACAGGGCTGACGGTTGCCCCGATTTTGTTGGGGGCGATTTCAATCGCGAATGAATTCGCCCCCACAAGAGCAAAGAGGCTTATGTAGGTTGGTGCGGGCGGCGTTCCGCTAGAGCGAAGCGAAACCCAACGCTGCGGCGCCTGCGACTGGCCGCGTTGGGCCTCGCAGGCTCGGACCAACCTACGGGGCCGCTGCGCGGCCCTTGGCGAATGTGAGGGCTTTTGTAGGTTGGTCAGAGCGAAGCGAAGCCCAACGCTGCGGCGCCCGTGACTGGCCGCGTTGGGCCTCGCGGGCTCGGACCAACCTACGGGGCCGCTGCGCGGCCCTTGGCGAATGTGAGGGCTTTTGTAGGTTGGTCAGAGCGAAGCGAAGCCCAACGCTGCGGCGCCTGTGACTGGCCACGTTGGGCCTCGCAGGCTCGGACCAACCTACGGGACTCTCCCCCATTCAAGGGCCAGGGCAGCTCAGCCGTACCTCACCGCCTCCAGGAAGACGATGCGCTGGCCGATGTCGTGGAATACCCGCGCCGAGGCGATCTGGTTGTAATCGACCCCATCCAGCAGGCTGAGCATCTGCACGTCGTGGCGATAATGCGGGTGCCAGTCCAGCAGCCCTTCGAGAAAGGCGATCGCATTGACGCCCGGCCGGAAGTTCGCCAGCAACAGACGACCGCCCGGCCGCAGGGCCTGGAACAGGCGGTGGACCAGGCGTTCGCAGCGACGGTCATCCAGCAGCTCAGTGATTCCAGAGGAATACACCAGGTCGTAGCCCTCGAACTCGCACTCACCGTTCAGCAGTTGGTTCAGGTTGCCCAGGCGGGTGCGCACACCCAAGGGACCATAGCTCTTGCGCACCGTGTCCAGTCGCGCCGCGTCGTCATCGAACACCAGCATCTCGCCGAAGTGCCCGTGGCGCAGTTCGCGGGCCAGCTCCGCCTCGCGGAAGTGGCCACCGGCGACACACAGCATGCGCGCGCCCTTGCCGGCGTCCAGGCAGGTTTCGTCCAGGGCGCGGGCAAGCATGCGGCGGCGGCAGCGCAGGGCGCGGGCCGCTTGCGCGCTGGTGGCGAAATCGAACAGCTGGCGGGTGCGCTCCTCGGGCAGGCTGCGCAGGGCGTCCGATTCGACGCCATAGAGATAGTCCAGCAGCAGCGCGTTGCCGCAGCGCAGGCCGGGGCTTGGCAGTGTTCGGCTGGGAAAGGGAAGGATGTTGCTCGGCGGCGGCGCCTCTTCCCGGGGCGGTGCAGGTGTATCGAATCGCAGCCGCTCGCGTTCGGCCTTGATTGCCGCCAGTTCCTGCTTGACCTGTTGTTGTTGCTGGATGCCTCTGCTCAGTTCTTCCGGATCACTGGACTCTTCCACACGCCACCTCCTCTGGCCAAACGTGGATTCCTTGACCCGGCACGCGGGATAAAGGCAGGTGCTATCTCCGTGTAGAACCTTAGTTGATGGCGATCTGCCCGCAATCATTCAGATAGATGAAATCGCGCTTTCAAATGGGCGGATTGCTGCGAATCACAGGCCCTGCAGGCGAGCGAGGAGGGTGACCAGCTCCGCCTGACGTTCCGTTTCGGTCTTGCGGAACAGCGCGCGCAACTGGGTACGGATGGTGTTGATCGAAACATTCAGGCGCTCGGCACAGGCCTCCGGTGCCAAGCCCTGGACGAGCAGGTTGGCCAGGCGTTGCTCCGCCGGACTGAACTGGAACAGGTCAGCCAGCCATTGGCTCCCGGCCTGGCCTTCCAGCAGTGTCAGCAGCACCAGCGGGCCAGTGTGCCGGGCCGACAGCGGCGAAGACTCGGGCACCGGCGTTACCAGCAGGCGCCCTTGCGCTTCACCCGGCAGAGGCAGCCAACCGGCGCGGCGCTTGCCATCCTGGCCGGCAGCCTGGCGGATCAGCGCCTGCAGGCGGCCATCCAGCGTCTTGCCATGCAGCCGTCCCTGAAGGCCCTTCAGGGCGAACGCCGGGTGGCTCAGGCGTTGCTCGGCCTGGCGGTTGCAGTAGCGCACCCGGCCTTCGGCATCCAGCAGCCAGAGCGGCGCGGGGTGGCGTTCCAGCAGCAGGTCGCGGTGGGCCACCTCCAGTTCCAGGTTCTGCAGGTGGTTGGACATCTTCGCGGCGCGCACCAGGTGAGGGCTCAGGCGCATCAGCAGGTCGCGCTGCCGCATCTCCGGCAAGGCCGCGCCCACAGCGGTCAGCAGCGACAGGTAGACGCCCGATTCGGCCTGCTCGTGCAGCTTGATGCAGGAGATGTTGCTCATGCCGAAGGGGAGGTGGAATTCCTGGTAGTACGGGTCGCGGCGGATGCGTTGCGGGCCCAGGTCCTCCAGGTCGTGATACCAGCTGCCCACCGGCCGCGGGACCAGCACGTCCTTGGCCGGATCGAGCTGGTGGTAGTAGGCGTTGTAGACCTCCACGCAGGCCGGGTCGCAGAGGTTGATGGAGGTGACCTGCGGCCGTTTCTCGTGCTGGTCGAGGAAGAGCAGGGCGCCCAACTGGTGGCCGGTGGCCGCCGTCAGAAGTTCCAGCATTGGCCGCCAGGCGCCGCCATCCAGCACGCATTCGTAGCAGAGGTTGACCAGGCTGTCGTAGAGCTCGTCCATGTGCGGCATTGCGTGGCATTCCCCGGCGGTTGGTGGCGCTTTGCTTTCATATGGCACAGGCCAGGACCCCGTGCAAACCGCCGCTGGTCGGCCAACTGCACTCCCGCCTGGAAGCCTGGCTGAACACGCTGTCAAGAAATCCTTACGCAGGCAGAGCGTCTGGCAGGCGGTATCGACGCTTTTTCAGGGCTGTAAGGAAAACTTTCCGGATAGGCCGCCCAGCACGTCGCTGCGGGAGATTCCGCGCCTTGTTCGCCAGGCCCTGCCAGAGTGAGATGGCGCAAACAAAAATTCGGCCCGACGCCATGAATACAGAACTCACCCTCTACGGGTACTGGCGCTCCAGCGCTGCCTACCGCGTGCGTATCGCCCTCAACCTCAAGGGCCTGGCCTATCGTCAGGAGCCGGTGCACCTGGTCAAGGATGGCGGCCAGCAGCATCAGGACGCCTATCGCGAGCTCAACCCCCAGGGCCTGGTGCCGCTGCTGGTGGATGCCGGCAATGCCGGTGGCGAAATCCGCATCGCCCAGTCCCTGGCCATCCTCGAATACCTCGACGAAGTCTTCCCCGTACCGGCCCTGCTGCCGGCCGACCCCGCCCAGCGCGCCCTGGTGCGCTCGCTGGCCATGCACATCGTCTGCGATGTACATCCGCTGAACAACCTGCGGGTGCTGCAGTACCTCAAGGCTGAACTGGGCGTCGCCGACGAGGCCAAGGATGCCTGGTACCGCCACTGGGTGGACGTAGGTCTCGCCGCTGTGGAAAAGGGCCTGGAATCCTTCGGCGGCAAGCTCTCCCTGGGCAGCCGCCCCGGCTACCTGGAAGCCTGTCTGGTTCCCCAGATCTACAACGCACGACGCTTCGACTGTGACCTGTCGGCCTATCCGCGCATCCTCGATATCGCTGCGCGCTGCGAAGCCCTCGAAGCATTCAGGAATGCTGCTCCGGAGGTACAGCCAGACGCACAGTAATCCGGGGTCTGGTCTACCCACCTGCCTTGCAACGTGCCGCCGGACCACAAGCCCGGCGGGTGAAATCCCGTCACGACAACAACAAAAGGTGACGCAATGAGTGAGATGCAACACTCGGGCGAGCTGAAACGCGGCCTGAAGAATCGCCACATCCAGCTGATCGCCCTCGGCGGCGCCATCGGCACCGGTCTCTTCCTCGGTTCCGCCGGCGTGCTCAAGTCCGCCGGTCCTTCGATGATTCTCGGCTACGCCATCTGCGGCTTCATCGCCTTCCTGATCATGCGCCAGCTGGGCGAAATGATCGTCGAAGAGCCGGTCGCCGGCTCCTTCAGCCACTTCGCACACAAATACTGGGGCGGTTTCGCCGGCTTCCTCTCGGGCTGGAACTGCTGGGTGCTCTATATCCTGGTCGGCATGTCCGAACTCACCGCCGTGGGCAAGTACATCCACTACTGGTGGCCGGACGTCCCCACCTGGGCCACTGCCGCCGTCTTCTTCCTGGTGGTCAACGCCATCAACCTGGCCAACGTGAAACTCTTCGGCGAGGCCGAGTTCTGGTTCGCCATGATCAAGGTGGTCGCCATCGTCGGCATGATCGTCCTCGGCTGCTGGATGCTGTTCAGCGGTAGCGGCGGCGAGCAGGCAACGGTCGCCAACCTCTGGGCCCATGGCGGCTTCTTCCCCAACGGCGTCAGCGGGCTGGTGATGGCCATGGCCTTCATCATGTTCTCCTTCGGCGGCCTGGAAATGCTCGGCTTCACCGCTGCCGAGGCCGACAAGCCGAAGCAGGTGATCCCGAAGGCCATCAACCAGGTCATCTACCGCATCCTGATCTTCTATGTCGGCGCCCTGGTCGTGCTGCTCTCCCTGAGCCCCTGGGACGCGCTGCTGGCTTCCATCAACGGCGCGGGCGATGCCTACAGCGGCAGCCCCTTCGTGAAGATCTTCGCGCTGATCGGCAGCGACACCGCCGCCCACCTGCTGAACTTCGTGGTGCTGACTGCTGCGGTGTCGGTCTACAACAGCGGTACCTACTGCAACGGCCGCATGCTGCTGGGCCTGGCCGAGCAGGGTGATGCCCCGCGCGTCCTGGCCAAGGTGGACAAGCGCGGCGTACCGGTACGTTCGCTGCTGGTGTCGGCGGCCGTGACCTTCCTCGCCGTGGTGATCAACTACGTGGTCCCGCAGAACGCGCTGGAACTGCTGATGTCCCTGGTGGTAGCTGCTCTGGTGATCAACTGGGCGATGATCAGTTACTCCCACCTGAAGTTCCGCCAGCAGATGGACAAGGACGGTGTTCGCACCGGCTTCCGCTCCCTCTGGTACCCGATGAGCAACTACCTGTGCCTGGCCTTCGTACTGTTCATCCTCGGCATCATGCTGATGATCCCGGGCATCCAGGTATCGGTGTACGCCATCCCGGTATGGCTGCTGGTGATGTGGGGTTGCTACCGCCTGAAGCTCGGCAGCAAGGCCCAGGCCAGCAAGGTCGCAGGTTACGAAGCGGGTTGATACTCAGCTGTACGAACAAGAAAAGAACCCCGGCCAGGTGCCGGGGTTCTGCTTTGTAGGTTGGGTAGAGGAACGAAACCCAACAGGCTGGGTTTCAGGCCCTTGCTTAGCCTGTCGTACCGCTAATCGTTGGGCTTCGCTTCGCTCAGCCGCAACCTACGGGTTTTGCGTCAATCAAATCTGAAACCGCGCCACCGACGACTGCATCGCACTGGCCACGGCGTCCAGGCTTTCGGCGGCGTTGGCGAGGTCGCGCATGGCCTGGCTGTTGCTCCGCGACATCTGGGCGATCAGCTCCACCCGCTGGGCCACTTCGCTACTGGCCCTGGACTGCTCGCCAATGGTGTGGGAAATCTCCTCCACCACTTCCGCCGCACGGTGGGCGCCGCTGCGGATCTCGCTGATCGACTCGCCCGCCTGCCGTGCCAGGCCAACGCCGTCCTGCACCCGCTCCACGCCCGTCTGCATGCTGTCCACCGCTTGCTGGGTGGACTCGCGGATGCGCTGGATCATCCCGGTGATCTCCTGGGTCGACTGCGCAGTGCGCGCCGCCAGGTTGCGTACTTCGTCCGCCACCACCGCAAAGCCGCGCCCGGCTTCCCCGGCGCGGGCGGCCTCGATGGCGGCGTTCAGCGCCAGCAGGTTGGTCTGTTCGGCGATGCCTTTGATCACCTGGATGATGGAGTGGATTTCCTCCGACGATTGGCCCAGCGCCGTGATGGTGCTGGACGACTGGTTCACCGCGTCGGCGATGCGGTTCATGCCGTCCACCACGCCGAGTATCACCGTGCCGCCGCTGCCGGCCAGGTCCTCGGACTGGGCGGAAATGCTCTGCGCATTGCGCGCATGTTCGGCAATCTGGCCGATGTTGGCGATCATCTGCTCCATGGCCGCGGCCATGCTGGTGGCGCTGTCGGATTGCTCGCTGGCGCCGTCGACGATGCTCTGCGAGGTTTCGCTGAGGCGATGGGCAGTGCCGCGCAGTTCCTCGCTCTCACTGCGGATGGTGGCAATCATCTGCCGCAGGTTGCCCTGCATGTCGGCCAGGGCCCGCTGCAACTGGCCGGCTTCGTCGTCGCTGTCGATGCTGACCTGGGTGAGCAGGTTGCCCTGGGCGATGGCGCGGGCCACGCCGACGGTTTTCTCCAGCGGGCGCAGGACCGCGCGCATCAGCTGGCTGGTCACCAGGCAGAGCAGGCCGATCACCAGCAGGATGCCGCCCACCAGCCAGGCGGCGGCGCTGCTCACGGCGGCCTCGCCATCGCTACGGGTCTTCGCCGCGTGGGCTTCGATATTGCCGCTCAGCGCCTCGTTCTTCTCTTCCAGCTCGCCGAAGCTGCGCTCGAAGGCCGACAGCTCGCCACGCGCCGCCTGCGGATCGCGTAAGGCGAGATTGACGATGCGTTCGGCATCGCCGATGTAAGCCTCCAGGGCTGGCTGGGACTCGGCGATGGCGCTGTGGATATCCGCCGTCAGCGGCAGCTTGGCGTTCTCGCCCAGGGTGCGGCGGAACCATTCGCTGTGGTCGCGCAGATCACTGCGTACCTGGTCGGCCCCAGCCTGGTCGCCCGGCTGCACCACCAGCGCCGCCAGCACGTCGGCGCGCAGGGCGTCGTGCATCATGTCGCCCTCCAGGTGATTGCGCAGGGCGCTGACACTCAGCTGGTTCTCCGCCAGCGCCCCGGCCAGTTCGGTCTGTCCCCAGTATCCGATGCCACCCAGCAGGGCTGCGGCCAGCACGCTGATCGCTCCGGAGGCGACCATTTTCTGTCTTATTTTCATGTCCCGTCCCCGCTGGTGAAGTCCGATGCTGGCAAGGGTAGTCCAGCCGCAAGTGCCGCTAGAGACTTTATCGGCCGCAGGTTTGGCGTCATGAGGGCAGGGCGGATCCGCCAGTTTTCTAGCGCTGCAGCAGCCCCGCCCAGGTGGAAAGCGGAACCGCCTGATCCTCATGCCAGATCCGTTGCCAGAGCACCTTGAGCCGCTCCAGATCCCCTCGGTCGGTATGCCAGCGGCGAGCTTCCGTCACCGGCTGCCAGCGGCCGTCCCGGCGTTCTGCGAGGATGAAACGGAAGGGATGGAAACCGGTCATGCCCAGGCGCAGGTCGGTGACCACCAACACCTGGTCGATCTGGTCGTAGCGCAGGATGCCGTGGGTGAACCAGGCCAGCCGCAGGTGTTGCGGCGAATCCCGCAGGCGCCGCGCCAGTTCGGTGCCCCGAGGGATGCGTTCCAGCCGTGGCGGTTCGTGGTCGAACCAGCTCACCAGGGCTTCGTGGTAGTCCTCGCCGTCGAGCACGATCACCCGCCAGAGCAGGGTGTTGAACGGTGTCGGTGTACTGAACATCGCCTGCGGGCGAATGCTTTCCCGTTCCAGCACCTCATGCACACGCTGCTCGGCCATGAACTTGCCGCCGAGGGTCGAGAGCAGATAGAGGCTGGACAGCGCCAGTGCCGCAACCGGCAAGCGCGGCGTGCGGTCACGCAGGCCGAACAGCACGCCGCCAATCACCGCCGCCAGCAGGGGCAGGGTGTAGAGCGGGTCGATAATGAAGATGCTTGACCAGGCGATGGGAGGCGTCATCAGTGGCCAGAACAACTGGGTGCCATAGCTGGTGAAGCAATCCAGCAGCGGGTGGGTCACCAGCACCAGCCAGAGGGTGAGGAACAGCCGCTGCGTGGAATAGCCGGGATTTGGCCGCCATCGTCGCACCAGCATGGTGAGCAACGCCGCCAGGGCGCTGAGCACGAAGATCGAATGGCTGAAGCCCCGGTGGTAGGTCATCGCCGCCACGGCATCGGTGTAGCGGATCACCACGTCCAGGTCGGGGAGCGTGCCGAGCACTGCGCCGTAGAGCAGCGCCTTGCGCCCTTGCCAGCGTCCGAGCAGCGCGCCCTGGATGGTGGCGCCGAGCACTGCCTGGGTGAGTGAGTCCATCGCCGTCCCTCGAGAGTGATCCGTCGGCTAAGTTACTGCGCCGGTGGCTCATTCTGCAGTGGGAAATTTCCACCAGATTTTTCCGCTGGATTCCACGGCTGTCTGCTTCGCGAATTCATTTGCTGTGTCCGCATTAAGTGTTGCAAGGGGCTGGATTGCACGTAGGAGCTGGCTTGCCAGCGAATGGCGCCGTTTCGCTAGCAAGCTAGCTCCTACAAGGCCCCTGGACCGATGGCCGATCTGTGGCAACAGCTAACGCAGACATAGCCGAAGCCCCGTCCCACGCGCCTTTCGCGCTAGTCCCAACGGACGATGCCCGCTCCCCGGGCCACCGATTTAATCCCTCCCCATAGAGCCCCGCGCTTGGCGTGCGCGGCGATAACGACAATGAGGAGAACCGCATGGATATCCGTGGCCTGGGGTACGTCACCGTAGCCTCGACAGACCTGAACCGCTGGCGCGAGTACGCCGCCGGGGTACTTGGCATGATGGTGGATGCCGTTGCGGACGAGCGGCTCTACCTGAAGATGGACGAGCGCCCCTACCGCATCCTGGTGGAGCGTGCCGACCGTGACGGCTACGGCGCCTGTGGCTGGGAAGTCGCCGGCAAGGCCGCCTTCGAACAGGCCATCGCCGAACTGCAGCAGGCCGACGTCGAGGTCCAGCGCGCCAGCGCAGCCGACGCGTCCGGCCGCAAGGTGCAGGAGCTGGCGCGCTTCGCCGACCCGGATGGCAACCGCCACGAACTCTTCTGGGGACCGCAGCAGAACTTCGCACCCTTCGTTTCCCCGGCTGGCGTTAGCGGCTTCGTCACCAGCGACCTGGGCATGGGCCACGCGGTGCTGCCGGCACCCTCTTTCGACCGCTGCCTGGACTTCTACGAGCGCGTCATGGGCTTCGGTCTCTCCGACCTGATGAAAGTGCGCTTCACCCCTGATCCGGCCGAACCGGAAAAACGCATCCACTTCCTCCACTGCAACAACGGCCGCCATCACTCCCTGGCGCTGTTCGAGTGCCCGATCCCTTCGGGCTGCGTGCACCTCATGGTGGAAGTAGGCGAGTTGGACGACGTGGGTCGCGCCCTGGACCGCATGCACGCCAGCGGCGTGAAGCTGTCCGCCACCCTCGGTCGCCACACCAACGACGACATGACCAGCTTCTACATGCAGACCCCGGGCGGCTTCGACCTGGAGTACGGCTGCGGCGGCAAGGTCATGGACTGGGAGCGCCACACACCCTTCGAGAGCACCGTGGTCAGCCACTGGGGCCACGACTTCAGCGTCGGCCGTCAATAAGGAGCCGCCCATGGACAAACGCATGACCGCCGCCGACGTGGTCGGCCAGCTACGCGACGGCATGACTATCGGCATTGGTGGATGGGGCCCGCGGCGTAAGCCCATGGCTCTCGTTCGCGAGATCCTCCGCTCCGACCTCAAGGACCTCACCGTGGTCGCTTACGGCGGCGCCGACATCGGCATGCTCTGTGCCGCCGGCAAGGTGAAGAAGCTGATCTACGCCTTCGTCTCGCTGGACTTCATTCCGCTGGAACCCTACTTCCGCAAAGCCCGCCAGGAAGGCGCGGTGGACGTGATGGAAATCGACGAAGGCATGCTGCTGCTTGGTCTCAAGGCCGCCGCCATGGGCGTGCCCTTCATTCCCACCGCCGTGGGTCTGGGTACCGATGTACTGCGCATCAACCCGGAACTGAAGCTGGTCAGCTCGCCCTACGACGACAGCCGCGACTGGGTCGCCATGCCGGCGCTGAAGCTGGATGCCGCGCTGATCCACGTCGACCGCGCCGATGCCCGTGGCGTCTGCCAGATCGCCGGCCCGGATCACTACATGGACGACCTCTTCGTGCGTGCCGCCGAGAAGGCCTACGTGAGTTGCGACGAACTGGTGGACAGCGCCTGGTTCCACGAGGACCCGTCCCGCGCCCGTCAGGTGTTCTGGGAGCGCAACTGCACCAGTGCCGTGGTGCACCTGGCAGGCGGCGCCCATCCGTCGTCCTGCGCGCCGCTCTACGGCTTCGATACCGCCCACTTCAAGGCCTACAACGCATCGGCCGCCGAGCCGGATGGCTGGCAGGCCTACATGGAACGCTACGTCAACTGCGGGGAAGCGGAATACCTGGCCCGTGTAGGCGGCCTGGACGCGATTCGCCAACTGCCGCTCCCGGTTTTCTGAGGACGCTGAGATGACTGCCACCAATCAACCCTACAGCCTCGCCGAACTGATGATCTGCGCCGCTTCCGAAGCGTTCGCGGACGACGGTGAGGTGCTCGCCACCGGCATCGGCGTGTTGCAGCGCCTGGCCGCGTCGCTGGCGATGCTCAACAGCAACGCCAAACTGATGATGACTGACTCCGAAGCCTTCATGGTCGCCGAGCCGGTGCCGATCGGCCCGCGCGGCGGCTACCAGCCCAAGTTCGACAGCTGGATGGGTTTCTCGCGCATCTTCGACAACGTCTGGAGCGGCAAGCGCCACGCCCTGGTGGGCCCGGTGCAGATCGACCGCTTCGGCCAGGCCAACATTTCCTGCATCGGCGACCACGCCAAACCCAAGTCGCAGATGCTCGGGGTGCGCGGCTTCCCCGGCAACTCCATCAGCCACGCCAACTCCTTCATGGTGCCCGGCCACAACAAGCGGGTGTTCGTGGACGGTGAAGTGGATGTGGTGGCCTCGGTTGGCTACAACCCCGAGCGCCTCGCCCGTGGCTGGTCGCTCGACGAAATCGACCTGCGCCTGATCGTCACCGATCTCTGCGTGCTCGACTTCCAGGGCCCCGACCGGCAGATGCGCATCCGCTCGCTGCACCCGGGCGTCACGGTGGACGAAGTGCAGGCCGCCACCGGCTTCCCGCTGTGTGTGCCGGACGAGATCCCGACCACCGCCGCGCCGACCCTCGAACAATTGATCCTCATCCAGCAACTGGACCCGCACAACCTGCGCGCCAGCCAGCTCAAGGACAATCCGCCGGGCGTGCGCGCCCAGGCCATGACCCACTAAGGCGGAGCCGCACACATGAGCCACGAACAGGCCGCAGAAGCAGAGGTGGTGCAGTACGAGGTGCAGGGCCCGCTGGCCCTGGTCACCATGTACCGCCCCGAGTACCACAACGCGCAGAACTCGCGCATGACCTACGCCCTGGACGCCGCCTTCAAGCGCGCCTGCGACGACGACAACGTCAAGGTCATCGTCCTGCGTGGCGCCGGCAAGCACTTCTCCGCCGGCCACGACATCGGTACGCCGGGTCGCGATGTCAATCAGAGCTTCGAGCGCACCAGCCTCTGGTACGACCACGTGAACAAGCCGGGCGGCGAGTTCCTCTACGCCCGCGAACAGGAGGTCTACCTCGGCATGTGCCGGCGCTGGCGTGACATGCCCAAGCCGACCATCGCCATGGTGCAGGGCGCCTGCATCGCCGGCGGGCTGATGCTGGCCTGGGTCTGCGACCTGATCATCGCCTCGGAAGACGCCTACTTCTCCGATCCGGTGGTGCGCATGGGCATTCCTGGTGTCGAGTACTTCGCCCATGTGCACGAACTGAATCCGCGCATCGCCAAGGAATTCCTCTTCCTCGGCGAGCGCATGGGCGCCGAGCGTGCCTATCAGATGGGCATGGTCAACAAGGTGGTGCCCCGCGACGTGCTGGAAGACGTGACCCTGGACGTGGCGCGGCGCATCGCGCAGATGCCGCGCATGGGCCTGCAGCTCACCAAGCAGGCGGTGAACAACGCAGAAGACCTGATGGGCAAGCGCGCCACCATGGACATGGTGTTCGGCCTGCACCACTTCGCCCACGTGCACAACGAACTGATCAGTGGCGACAAGCTGGGTGGCTACGACGCCCGCGCCATGGCTCAGTCCCAGCGCAACCCGTCGGAGGCGTGATGGCGATCTCCCTCGACACCCGCCTGACCCGCCTGCTGGGCTGCCGCTACCCGATCATCCAGACCGCCATGGGCTGGGTGGCCGACCCGAGACTGGTGGCGGCCACCGGCAATGCCGGTGGCTTCGGCTTCCTCGCCGGGGCCACCATCGAACCGCAACACATGGAAGCCGCCATCCTCGAGACCAAGCGGCTGACCGACCAGCCCTTCGGCGTCAACTTCCACATGTACCAGGCCAACGCCGGCGAGATCGTCGAGCTGGTGCTCAAGCACGGCGTGCGTGCGGTGAGCTACAGCCGCTCGCCGGGCAAGGCGATGATCACCCGGCTGAAGGATGCCGGCGTGGTCTGCATACCCACCGTGGGCGCACTCAAGCACGCGGTGAAAGCCGTGGAGATGGGCGCTGACGCCGTGACCGTGCAGGGCGGGGAGGGCGGTGGCCACACCGGCTCGGTGCCCACCTCGATCCTGCTCGGCCAGGTTGTGGATGCCGTCGATGTTCCGGTGGTCGCCGCTGGCGGCTTCAAGGACGGACGCGGCCTGGTGTCCGCCCTGGCCCTCGGCGCCGACGGCATCGCCATGGGCACGCGCTTCTTGATGAGCGCCGACAGCCCGGTGCCGCCGGCCACCCTGGAGCGCTACCTGAAGGTCCGCGATCCGGCCGCCATCATCGTCAGCCGCGCCATCGACGGCATGCCCCAGCGGATGATCCGCAACGAATTGCTCGACAGCCTGGAGCGCTCCGGCGGCCTCAAGCGCCTCTTGCTGGCCCTGCGCAGTGCCCTGGCCTACCGCCGCCACAGTGGCGCCAGCATCGGCCAGTTGCTCGGCAGCGCCCTGAAACTTGGCGGCGCAGATGGCCTGACCGCTGCCCAGACACTGATGGCCGCCAACGCGCCCATGGTGATCCAGAAGGCTATGGTCGACGGCCTTCCGGCCGAGGGCGTGCTGCCCGCCGGACAGGTCGCCGCCGCCATCGACAGCCTGCCGGGCTGCGCCGAACTCATCGAATCCATCGTGCAGCAGGCCGAGCAGCGACTCGCCGAGCTGTGCCGCCGTGCGTCCTGAGGGGGAGAAGGTCATGGCCACACCATTCAACGTCAGTCTCGATAACGGCATCGCCGAAATGGTCTTCGACCATCCGCCGGTGAACGCCTTCGACAGCAAGGGCTGGGCAGCCATCGCCGCCGAGCTGGAACGCCTGGGCGAATCGCCCGAGGTCCGCGTCATCGTCATCCGCGCCGAGGGGCGGGGTTTCTGCGCCGGTGTGGACATCAAGGAACTGGCCGCCGACGGCAACCTGATCGTCGCCGTCAACAAGGGCAACTACGACAGCTTCAAGGCCGTCCACCGCAATCCCAAGCCGGTAATCATCGCCGTGCACGGCTTCGTCCTCGGCGGCGGCATTGGCCTCTGCGGCGCGGCGGACATCCTGGTCGCCTCCGACTGCGCGCGTTTCGGCGTGCCTGAAGTGGACCGTGGCGCCATGGGCGGCGGCGCTCACCTGCAGCGCCTGTTCCCGGTGCAGAAGGTGCGCCACATGTATTTCACCGGCGAGATGATCGACGCCGCCGAGGCCTACCGCCTGGGCGCCGTGGAGCGCGTGGTGCCCCGCGGCGAACTGCGCGAGGCGGCCCTGGATATCGCTCGCAAGATCGCCGCCAAGAGCCCGGCCATGATCGCCCTGGCGAAAGAGGCGCTGACCGGCATCGAGGACGGCAACCTCGAAGACAAATACCGCTGGGAGCAGGGCTTCACCCTGCAGGCCTATCGCTCGCTGGATTCCCAGGAAGCCCGCGATGCCTTCGTCGACAAGCGCACTGCCACCTTCAAGGGCTAAAGCCATGGAACTGACCTACACAGCTGAACAGCGGGCCTTCCGTGAGGAGGTCCGCGCCTGGCTGGCGGCCAACGTGCCGGCCCAGCCGCTGCAATCCTTCGACTGCGAAGAAGGCTTCCGCCAGCACCGCGCCTGGGAAGCGAAGCTCAACGAGGGCCGCTGGGGCATGGTGACCTGGCCCAAGGAGCTCGGCGGACGCGGCTGCGACCTGATCCAGTGGCTGATCTTCGAAGAGGAGTACTACCGCGCAGGCGCCCCGGCACGGGTCAACCAGAACGGCATCTTCCTGCTCGGCCCGACCCTGATGGAGTTCGGCACCGCCGTGCAGCAGGAACGCTTCCTGCCGAAGATGGCCACCGGTGAGGAAATCTGGGCCCAGGGCTGGTCCGAGCCGAATGCCGGTTCCGACATGGCGGCCATCCGCTGCCGCGCCGAGCGCAAGGGCGACGTCTATGTGCTCAACGGCCAGAAGACCTGGTCCACCCGCGCCGTCTGGGCCGACTGGCTGTTCGGCCTGTTCCGCAGCGACCCGCAATCCAGCCGTCACCACGGCCTGACCTTCATCCTCCTGCCGCTGAACACCCCCGGCATCACCGTGCGCCCGATCCCGCAGCTCAACGGCCTGCCGGGCTTCGCCGAAATCTTCTTCGACGACGTGGAAGTGCCTGTGGATAACGTGCTGGGCGGAGAGGGCATGGGCTGGCACGTGGCGATGTCCACCGCCGGCTTCGAGCGCGGCCTGATGCTGCGCTCGCCGGCCCGCTTCCAGGAAACCGCACGACGCCTGGTGCAGCTCTACCTGGCCAACCGTGAGCAGGCCGACCTCGACCCGGCCATCGGCGAAGCGGTAATGCGCGCCTGGATGGACGCCGAGGCCTACACCCTGAACACCTACATGACCGCGTCAAGGCTGGGGAAGGGCGGCAAGATCGGCCCGGAATCCTCCACCAACAAGATCTTCTGGTCCGAGCTGGACCAGCGCATGCACGAGACGGCGCTGTCGATCCTCGGCCTGCGCGGCGAACTGCTGCCCCACGCGCCGGATGCCGGCGACGTCGGCCACTGGCTGGACGGCTTCCTGTTCGCCCAGGCCGGCCCGATCTACGCCGGCACCAACGAGATCCAACGCAACATCATCGCCGAGCGCATGCTCGGTATGCCGCGAGCCTGAGGAGCGCGCCATGGACTTCACCTTCAGCGACGACCAACTGCTGTTCCAGGACAACGTGCGCGCCTTCCTCACCAATGAAGTGATCCCGGAGCGCATCCGCGAGCTGTGGCAGAGCGAGAGCGGCCGCAGCGACGAACTCTGGACCCAGCTCACCGAACTGGGCCTCACCGCCATCACCGTGCCGGACGGCTTCGGTGGGCTGGACATGAACGAACTGGACTTCGTCCTGCTGGCCCAGGAGTGCGGCTATTCCGGCCTGCCCGAGCCCCTGGTGGACACCATGCTCATCGGCGTGCCGCTGCTTGCCGCCCTGCCGAACCAGCTCGACCTGCAAGGCGAATGGCTGACCCGCATCGCCGAAGGCAAGGCGCGCCTCGCCGTGGGCGAACCGGGTAATCCGCTGGTGGCCGACGCCCATGTGGCCGACCTGCTGCTGCTGCCCCATGGCGACGAAGTGCACGCTGTGCTGCCGGCACAGGTGCAGCTCACCCGCAATGAATCGGTGGACCCGAGCCGCCAGCTCTACCGTGTCGAATGGACGCCAAGCGCGGAAACCCGCGTGGCAGAAGGCGAACAGGGTAGGGCTCTGTGGGTCGCGGCGAAGAACCGTGGCGCGCTGGGCACCGCCGCCCAGCTGCTGGGCCTGGCCAAGCGCATGGTCGACCTGGCGGTGGACTACAGCTTCGAGCGCAAGCAGTTCGGCAAACCGGTGGGTTCCTTCCAGGCCGTGAAGCACCTGATGGCCAACGTCGCGGTCCTGATCGAGTTCGCCAAGGGCCCCCTCTACCGCGCCGCCCATGCCGTCGCCAACGGCCTGCCGGAGCAGGACATCCAGGTTTCCCACGCCCGCATCGCCTGCGCCGAAGCGGCGATGCTGGCGGCGAAAAACGCCATCCAGACCCACGGCGCCATGGGATACACCTGGGAAGTGGACCTGCAACTCTTCATGAAACGCGCCTGGGCCCTGGACAAGGTCTGGGGCGACCGCGGCTGGCACAAGGCGCGGGTACGTGAGGCGTTGTTCGCGGGTGCCATCCAGCCGGGGGCGGGCAATACCTTCTGACCCTTCCTGCCCTCACCCCAACCCTCTCCCGCAAGCGGGAGAGGGGGCTGTCCGTGCAGCGGGCCGCTTGTCTCCCCTCTCCCTCCGGGAGAGGGGCCGGGGGTGAGGGCAAATCCACTTCGACTTCACAGAGATTTCCCCATGCCCGAAGCCTACATAGTCGACGCCCTGCGCACCCCCACCGGCCGGCGCAAGGGCGGCCTGAGCCAGATCCACGCCGCCGACCTCGGCGCCCATGTGCTGCGCGAACTGGTCGCGCGCAACTCCATCCCCGATGCCGACTACGACGACGTGATCTTCGGCTGCGTCGACACCATCGGTCCGCTGGCCGGTGACATCGCCCGCACCTGCTGGCTGGCCGCCGGCCTCGACCAGGCCGTGCCCGGCACTACCATCGACCGCCAGTGCGGCTCGTCCCAGCAGGCGGTGCACTTCGCCGCCCAGGCCGTGATGAGCGGCACACAGGACGTGGTGATCGCCGGTGGCGTGCAGACCATGACCCAGATCCCGATTTCCTCGGCCATGACCGCCGCCGAACCCCTGGGCTTCACCGATCCCTTCACCGGCTCCGAAGGCTGGGTGAAGCGCTACGGCAAGGTGCCGCCGACCCAGTTCCGCTCGGCGCAGATGATCGCCGAGCGCTGGGGCCTGTCGCGCGAGGCGTTGGAGGCTTACTCCCTGGAGTCCCATCGCCGCGCCCTGCACGCCATCGCTGAAGGCCGCTTCGCCCGCGAGATCGTCCCGCTGGCCGGCGTCGAGCACGACGAAACCCCGCGCCAGACCAGCCTCGACAAAATGGCTGAGCTGGAGGCCCTGTTCGGTTGCGACCGCGTCACCGCCGGCGTATCCAGCCAGACCTGCGACGGCGCCAGCGCATTGCTGGTGGTCTCCGAGGCAGCGCTCAAGCGCTACAACCTGACGCCTCGCGCCCGCATCCACCACATGAGCGTGCGCGCCGACGACCCGGTATGGATGCTCACCGCACCGATTCCCGCCACCGAGTACGCCCTGAAGCGCGCCGGCATGAAGCTGGAAGACATCGACCGGGTGGAAATCAACGAAGCCTTCGCCTCGGTCGCCCTGGCCTGGCTGAAGGAAACCGGCTACCCCCATGAGCGCACCAACGTCAACGGCGGCGCCATCGCCCTCGGCCACCCCCTGGGCGCCACCGGCACCCGCCTGATGTGCACCCTGCTGCACGAACTGGAACGCAGCGGCGGCCGCTATGGCCTGCAGACCATGTGCGAAGGCGGCGGCCAGGCGAACGTGACCATCATCGAGCGGCTTTAACCCCCGCACGGACAAAACCCCCTCTCCCGCTGGGAGAGGGCTGGGGTGAGGGCAACCAACCCCCGCACGAATTCATCGGAGAACTCCCCATGCCAATTTGCCAAAACCGCTCCGTCATCATCACCGGCGCCGGCGGCGGGCTGGGTCGGGCCTATGCCCTGGCCTTCGCCGCTGAAGGCGCCAAGGTGCTGGTCAACGACATCAACCTGCCGGCTGCCGAAGCCGTGGTCGCAGAAATCCGTGCCGCTGGCGGACAGGCCATCGCCAACAACGGCGACATCACCCACTACGCCGCCGCCGGTGAAATCGTGCGCCAGGCCATCGAAGCCTTCGGTGACCTGCACGTGCTGGTGAACAACGCTGGCATCTGCCGCGATCGCATGTTCGCCAGCCTCACCGAATCCGACTGGGACGCCGTGATGGCGGTGCACCTGAAGGGCCACTTCTGCCTCGCCAGCCATGCCGTGAAACATTGGCGCGAGCAGTCCAAGGGCGGCGCGCAGGTCAAGGCGCGGATCATCAACACCAGCTCCGGCGCCGGCCTGCAGGGCTCCATCGGCCAGTCCAACTACGCCGCAGCCAAGGGTGGCATCGCCTCCCTGACCCTGGTGCAGGCCGCCGAACTCGCGCGCTACGGCATCACCGCCAACGCCCTGGCCCCGGCCGCCCGCACCGGCATGACCGAAGACGTGTTCGCCGACGTGATGAAGAAGCCCGAAGACGGCTTCGACTACTTCGCCCCGGAGAACGTCGCCCCCCTGGTCGTCTGGCTGGGCTCGGAAGAATCCCAGCAGGTCACCGGCCGCATGTTCGAAGTGGAAGGCGGCAAGCTCTCCATCGCCGACGGCTGGCGTCGTGGCCCCGAGTTCGACAAGGGCGCACGCTTTGCGCCGGCGGAGTTGGGCGGGGTAGTGCAGCAGCTGCTGGCCGAGGCCGTGCCGGCGCAAAAGGTCTATGGCAGCTGAGCCTGTCGTCTTACTGAGGCGCCCGGTAACCCAGGTTCCGGGCGCCAGTGTCGCCCTATTGCCTGAACTGATCGGGCTGGTCTACGAAGGCCTGAACGAAACCACCCCCTGGTTCGGGCTGGCTGAGCGTCTGCGCCATGTGCTGGTCGCGCGCAACGTCACGGTCACTCTGCATCATTCCGATGACCGCCCCTCCGATCTCCAGGTGATGTCCGTCGAACCGCATGACGAAACGGACTGGCTGCTGGCCGAACAGGTCCACCGCGAGCGCTTCACCCATATCGAGCTGTTGGACCCCGAGTCGGTGCTGCCGGGCGATATCCTCGTTTTCGGTCCGCGTGATGTGGAACCCGATTGCGCCGAGTTCATGCGTTCCCTTGATGTTTCCAGCTGCCTTCGAACCTGCTTCGCCGAGCCCGGCGGCATGCGCTGTTGGGTCGACGTGGTGCGTGGGCACAAAGCGCCGGAGCAGGGCTTCTCGTCCAGCGACGTGGAGCTGATCAGGAACCTGCTGCCGCACCTTTTCCGCGCCCTCGGGCTATACGCACGGCTGCAGCGCCAGGAGGCGGAACGCTCGATCTACGAGGGGTGTCTGGATCACCTGGTGCTGGGCTGCCTGCTGCTGGATGGCGATGGGCAGCTGCTGTGCGTCAACCGTGCGGCCAGGGCCATCATCGGCAAGCATCCAGGCATCGAGCTCAACCATGGGCGAGTGCAGCTGCAGGACCGCAGGACCCAGCGCGCGCTGGACGCGGCGATCGCCAATGCCATCGCGGCCAGAGCCTGGGAAGGCGCGCACTACCGTGGCGAACTGGTGCGCCTGCAAGCCCAGGATGGCGTGTTGCTGGGCATGCTGGCCGCGCCGGCCCCCTTGCTTGATTACTACCAGGGCCGACATGTGCCGAGCGTGATCATCTACCTCTCGGAGCTGACCGAGAACCAGGCCATGCAGCAGGTGCCGCGCGGATTCCCGGCGGAGCTGATTGCCCAGCTGCTGGACCTGACCCGCCAGGAAGCCAGGTTGGCCGCGTTGCTGGCCTGCGGCCAGACCATCAGCGAAGCCGCCGGTGAGATGGGCATCGCGGTGACCGCCGCGCGCAATTACTCGAAGAACATCTACGCGAAACTCGGCATCAAGGGGCAGACCGACCTGGTGCGCATCCTCAGCAAGAGCTTCGCCCTCCTGCGCTGACCCTCGAACCCCAGCTCCTGGCCTGCGTGTGGCTACCGCTGCAAGGCGATCGGCAGCGTTGCCGCCCCCGCTAGTACCGCGCACAACAGCAGGGCGGGCGTGTAGGTGTGGGTGGTGTCGACCAGATAGCCGACCGCCTCCGGGCCGAACGCCGAGCCGAGTCCGGCGACCAGGTTGCCAATGCCCAGCAGGCTGCCGAAGTTGCGTTGTCCCATGGCTTGCACCAGGAGCAGCGGCGAGAGCTGGTTGACCAGGTTGAAGGTGGTGCCCCAGCTCAGGGAAAACGCCACGACCGCCAGTAGGCCGAGCGCCGGGTTGGGCGCCGCCAGCAGGCAGAGGATGCCGGCAGTGCCAAGGGCGTTTCCGAGCAGGAGGATGTTCCTGGCTTCCCAGCGATGGCTCACGGCCCCGAAGAGGAAGTTGCCCGCCAGCGCCGCGGCGCCGATTCCGGCATAGAAAACCGCGGCGGTCTGCGTTGAATAGCCGGCCGTTACCAGATAGGGCACGAGGGCGATGTAGATGCCCAGGCTGCTCAGGGTCAGGAGCAATTGCATGGCGATCCATAGCCAGTAGCGGGGCATGCGCAGGACCTGGCCGATATCGTGGCCAGGGACCTCCTCTGTCGCGCTCCGGCTGGCCGTCATGCTGGCGTCGGGCAAGCGCGCCAGCCACAGCAGCAAGGGCACGCAGACGAGCAGGATCAGAGCGGCGCTGGCTTGCATGGTATGGCGCCAGCCGAGCGTGCTGATGAGGTGGGTCAGCCCGATGGGAAAGACGACGGCCCCCATGGCAGCGCCGCCGAGCAGGACGCCGAAGGCCAGGCCCTGCCGTTCGGGCGCGATCCAGCGCGTGGCCAGGGTAATGGCCGGGACGTAGGTTGAGGCGCCGACGCCCAGGCCGCCCAGCGCCAGGGCCAGGGTCAGCCGGTCGATGTCGGGGCTGCGGGCGGCGAGCAGGTAGCCCAGCGCCGCCAGCGTGGCGCCGGCGGTCATCACCAGGCGCGGCGCGGTGCGGTCGAGCAGCCAGCCGGCCAGGGGCATGGCCAGGGTCATGCTGACCATGAAGGCGGTAGCCATGCGCGCGGCCTGTTCACTGGTGCTGTGCAGGGCTGTGCTGATCGGCAGGGTATAGAGGCCGAGGGCGTTGAGGGTCGTGCCGAAGATCACGCACAGCACCAGCGCCAGGCCGAGGACCAGGCTCCACCCCTGGCGCTGGTCCGGCAGCACCAAAACCTTCGCCGGAGGAATGGTGAAGTCCTGCGCTGCCGCCGCATTGTCCAGTGCCGCTGCCGTCTGTTGCCAACGCGCCATGCCGATGCTCTCTGAAGGTGAAGGGCCGTCGGAGTCTAACCAGCGGCTTGCCTCCCTCAGCAGTACCAGTTGGTACTGGAGCGTCGATTGGCCTCCTCAATAGGATCGAAACCGCTGTGGCAGGCAGTGGCGGTCAGATCCCGTTCAGCCTCGATCAGTCCCAGGCAGGGGTTCTGAATTGCATTCGAGGAGACGGCAGTGAGCTGGAGTAAATATCGGCGTGCGGTGGAAGGACAGGTTCCGGTCTTTCCGGTCTCGGACGCGTATGAGTCGGGTGTGGTGCCCATTCGCTTCAGTGGCTGGCCGCTGCCACGGCAAATCCCGGCCTACCCGGCGCTGGACCACGACATAGAGGCAGATATCGTCGTGGTCGGCGCCGGGCTGGTCGGTTCTTCCCTGGCCCTGCGCCTGGCCGAGAACGGCGTGCGTGTCGTGGTGCTGGAAGCCGACCAGCCGGGCAGTGGCGCCTCCGGCCGCAACGCCGGGCATGTGCAGCCGTATCTCGCGTCGTTCGCCCCCCTGCAGGCCCATGCTGACCAGGGGCGGCGCTTCACCGAATACTTCATCGAGCACCGCGACGTGGTCTTCGACCTGTGCCGCAAGCATGGCCTGGAGGCTGACGCGGTGAAGTCCGGCATGGTCGATGCGGCCTGCCGCCGGCATGTCGCGCTTGAGAATAAGGTTAAGCAGTGGAAGGCCTTCGGCTACGACGTCGACCTGGTCGGCGCGGAACGCCTGAAGGAACTGCTGGGCACCAGTGCCTACAGCCACGGCGTCCACTGGCGCGAAGGCGGCCGGGTCAATCCCTATCTGTTCACCAACGGCATGATTGCTGCCGCCGTCCGCCTGGGCGCCAGGGTGTACGGCAATTCCGCCGTGCTGTCCTGTGAGCGGCGCGCGGCATACTGGCGCGTGCGCACCGCCACCGGCAGCGTGCACGCCCAACAGGTGGTGCTCTGCACCAACGGTCATGCCGGCAACCCGTTCTTCCCGGAGCTGACCCGCACCCAGTTCCCGCTGGTGGCCTGCGGCATGGCGACGCGACCCTTGCCGCAGGAGGTGCTGGAGATCGTCAATCCGGCCCGGGTCACCCTCATGCAGTACCCGGCGGGCCTGTATCCGCTGATCATCGACGGTCGCAACCGGCTCATCACCGCGACCATTCCGGGCGCTGGCCGCGCGCAGCGGGCGGCGGATCATTTCGCCTACTTCCTGCGCTACCTGCGGCGCACCTACCCGCAGCTCCGCGATACCCCCATCGAGATGGAGTCGTACTGGACCGGCATGACCGCCAATTCGTCCTCGGTCTACGACGCGTCCTACCCGAAGTTGTACCGGGCCGCCGAGGGCGTGCTGGCCCTGATGAATTTCGGCTCCTGGGGCAACGTCATGGGGCCGATGCTGGGCGTCAACCTGGCTGACGCGCTGGCCAGCGACCGCCTGCAGGACTGCCTGCTCCCACTGGAAACCCCCAAGGCCGTGCAGTGCCCCGGCCTGTTCGAAACCAAGATCCGACGCGTACTGATTCCCGCGGCCCGCTGGGCCGACAGGTTCAACCTCGTCTGAGGAACGCGTTGGCTGGTAACGCCAGAAAAACCGGCGAGGACTATCGGGCATGGATGTCCCGCCCGGGAAGGCGTGATCCGGCGGTCATGAATCGCCATAAGACAAAAACAAAAGGTGGAGATTTAAGAATGAGAGTCTTGCTGTTGGGCTGCGGAAACGTCGGCGCGAATGTCGCGCGCCAGTTGCTGCCCCGTAACCCCGAAGTCGAATGCATCATCGGCGACCTGAACCTCGAAGCCGCGGAGAAACTGGCCGCCTCGCTCGGCCCGAGGGCCAGTGCCGTCAGAGCCGACATTCGTGATCCGGCCAGGCTGGACGCGTTGCTCGACGGTGTGGACCTGGTCTTCAACGCCGTGGGGCCGTTCTATCGCAGCGCCGTTCCGGTCATCGAGGCGGCGTTGCGGGCACGGGTCGACTACATCGACATCAACGACGACCACGATGTTGCCGAGACCCTGTTCCTCGATCCGTCCTGGAACCAGCGCGCGCTGGACGCGGGGGTCAAGCTGGTCATCGGTTGCGGCTCGACGCCGGGCCTGACCAACGTGATGGCCAGGATGCTCGCCGACCGTCTCGACAAGGTGCGCGAAATTCACCTGGCCACTGCGGTGCCCTTCGTGCCGGACCTGCTGTCGCCCTCTGTGATCGACCACATGATGCACATCACCGCCGACGACGTGGTGCAGTTCGTCGACGGCGAGTATCGCAAGATGCCGGGCTGGGGCGGCCGGCTGGAGGTGCCCTATGCGGCGCCGTTCAAGGCCTACCCGTCGTTCTTCATCGGCCATGGCGAAACCGTCACCCTGCCGCACTTCATCAAGGGGCTGGACCAGGTGACCAACCGCATCGCCTTCTTCCCCGAGGCCGGCGCCGAAGTCTGGCGTTCGCTGATCGACCTGGGGCTTGGCAGTTCCGAGGTGATCGAAGGCCTGGGCATTTCGCCGCTCAAGTTCCTCACCCACCACCTGGCCAGCGAGGTCGGCCGCGCGAGCGTCACCGTCGACCTCTCGGACGAGCCCTGGGCCGTCGCTTCCCGCGTGGAAGTGGTGGGCGAGCGCAACGGCAACGAAGTGCGCTGCGTGCTGGAGCACCACCTGGACCTGCCCACCGAGCAGGTCGAGGACAGCACCCCCGACCCCACCCCGACCTGCGCCCGTCTGGTCATCGAGGCCTGGCTGGCTGGTTGCGTCACCGGCGAGGGCCTGCTGGCGCCTGAGGTCTGCCTTGACGCAGAGGCTTACGTTCGTGCCTTCGCGAAGGAGACCGGCGGCCGCCTGATCGAAACCGAAACGGTGCTCAAGCGCGATTGCTATGCCTGAAGATCGTCGGCGCCGCCGGGCAACGATGGCGCCGCAACGACCTGTCGACCAATCCGGGGTCGCCCTCCGCTGGAGGGCTGGCCCCCAACAGGACAACAAGAAGCATGATGAACATGTGTATTCGCAGGACCTGGCCGCTGCTGGCGGCCGTGCTGTTCACCCAGGGGGCCTGGGCCGTGGTCAGCGAGAGCGAGGCCGCGAAGCTGGGTGGAGACCTCACCTGTATCGGCGCGGAAAAGGCGGGTAATGCCGACGGCTCCATTCCCGCGTTCAGCGGGCAGTGGCTCGGCGCCCCGCCGGGCGTCGCGTTCGGCGGCCTGGGCAAGCGCCACCCTGATCCCTATGCCTCGGAAAAGCCGCTGTTCGTCGTC
Source organism: Pseudomonas sp. BN411 (assembly GCF_029871235.1). GTDB lineage: Bacteria > Pseudomonadota > Gammaproteobacteria > Pseudomonadales > Pseudomonadaceae > Metapseudomonas. Next base: position 160,320 of record NZ_SSOM01000086.1, on the reverse strand, counting down.
ACCGCGAAGAACATGGCGCAGTATGCGGACAAGCTTTCCGATGGGCAGAAGGCGCTGCTGAAAAAGTATCCCGACAGCGTGTCTATCCCTGTTTACCCGAGCCATCGCGATTTCCGCTACGAGGACTTCCGGTGCGACCTCACCCGCAAGAATGCGGTCAGCGCGGAGCTGGAAGACGGCAACATGGGGGTGCGTGCACTGAAAGGCGGGACACCGTTCCCCATCCCGAAGAGCGGTGACCAGTTGCTGCGCAACATCCTGCTGCCGGCCTATGCCAACCAGGAAGATGCGGTGTACGACCAGGCCGTGGTCTACCCGGACGGCAATGTGGCCTGGGGGCGCATGCGTTACGAAATCCTCGACCAGACCAGCGACGCGGAAAATGTCGGCAAGCCGACCGAGGGCATCTTCGCCTACTCGCGGGTGACCATCCTCAAGCCCGAACGGCAGAAGGGCGAGGTGATGCTGACCTACACCTACTTCAACGAGGCGAAGAATCCGCAGACCAGCTGGACCTACAACCCGGGCACGCGAAGGGTCCGCCAGTCTCCCGGATTCGGCTTCGACATGCCGTTGGGGGTGGGCGGATTCCGTACCATCGACGACGACCGTCTCTTCAACGGCTCGCCGGAACGCTACGACTGGAAGCTCGTGGGCAAGCGCGAGATGTTCATCCCGTACAACGGTTATCGCCTGGAGGCTGCAGGGATCAAGTACGACGCCCTCCTCAAGACCGGCAGCATCGATTCGCAGTTCATGCGCTACGAACTGCACCGAGTCTGGGTGCTGGAGGCGACCCTGAAGGAAGGCTACCGCCATCAGTACGCCAAGCGCGTCCTGTATGTGGACGAAGACACCTGGAATGCCGTGATGGCCGACAACTACGACGCCCATGGCGAGTTGTGGCGCACCAACTTCATGAACACCTATTACGCCTATGGCGCGAAGCTGTTCCACGCGGGCGTCACCGTCTATCACGACCTGGTGTCCGGGGCCTACCTGGCCGACCGCCTGACCAGTGAACTCCTTGCACCGAGGGTCAATGGTGACCGGCTGAAGCCGTTTATGTTCACCACCGACCTGTTGCGCCAGTCGGGTAAGTAAGCGTGCCGGGCGCGGCGCCCGGACACGGAATTTATTCACCAAACCTTTCATATGACGACAGCCCTGGCGACGGCACGACCGCCGCCAGGGCGTGCGGCTGCGCGCCCGTGCCCGCTGACTTGGCGAGGCCGGCACGCAGAACAGGAGACTGTAGATGAAGCATTTCGCAGGCAATCTGGTACGGGAAAGCAGGGCGGTTCGGGGCGGGCGCTTGCGCCAGTTGATGCTCGGGTTGTCGATGGTGCCATTCGGCGCGCCCGTGTCCGCCGGCCAGTTCAGCGTCGGCGAAGAGATCGGCGTCGATTACCTGGTCAACATGACTTATGGCGCCGCGTACCGGCTGAACGATCCCTCGCGGGCCCTGGTGGACGGGCCGGTCGATCCGGCCACGGGGCTGCCCACCACGGTCAACGCCGATGATGGTGACCGAAACTTCAAGCAGGGCGCCCTGATCAACAATCGTGTGTCCCTGCTAGGCGAGATGGACATCAAGTACCGGAACTATGGCGCCTTCGTGCGGGCCAGCAGTTTCTACGACGATGTCTACCAGCACGAAAACGACAACGACTCGCCGGACACGGTGAACAAGGCCGGCGCCCACGACCATTTCACCAGCCATGCGCAGAACCTGGCGGGCAGCCGCAGCCGCTTCCTGGATGCCTACGTCTACGGCAGTTTCCAGACGGCCGAGCAGTCCATGCTCAACGTGCGTCTCGGACGCCAGGTGGTGCAGTGGGGGGAAAGCCTGTTCTTCCCCAACATCGCCGGTGCCCAGTCGCCTGCCGATGCCACCAAGGCCAACGTGCCGGGCACCGAGGTGAAGGACATCCTGCTGCCGGTCGGCCAGTTCTCGGGCCAGTGGCAGCTGACTCCGGATTTCGGCGTGGCCGCGTACTACCAGTACGAGTACAAGCGCACCGAACTGGATCCGGTGGGCACCTACTTCTCCTACACGGACGTGGTCGGGCCGGGTGCGGAGTTCATCCGTGCAGCTCCCGGTTTCAACATTCCCCGGTCCCCGGACGACCAGCCCAGCGACAGCGGCCAGTGGGGGGTGAGCACCCGTTTCTCGCTGGGTAGCGAGAGTGAGTTGAGCCTCTTCTACCTGCGCTACCACGACAAGAACCCCAACGTGGTGACGAACTTCGATGGCGCATTCCCGACCGACTACAACGTGGTGTATTTCGACGATATCGCGTTGACCGGGGCGAGCTTCTCGACGCGCCTGGGCGATTTCAACGTGGCCGGCGAGGTCAGCTACAAGGATGGCGTGCCGGTCCTGGTCGATTCGCTGATCGGCCCCTCGGCAACGCGTGCCGATGCCACTCAGGCGAACCTGTCCGCCATCTACCTCCTCGGGCCGATGGTGCTCTCGGACCAGACCACCTTCATTGCCGAAGCCAGCTACCTGCACGTGAACGATGTTGATCCGTTCGAGTTCGCCGGCGAGCAATCCGACCAGCTCACCCTGGACCGCAACTCCTGGGCATACCAGCTGCTGATGACGCCCTCCTGGAACAACGTGGTCGATGGCTGGGATCTGACGATGCCGGTTTCCTTCGCCCATCAGGTCCGCGGGGCGCCGGCTGTGGCCGGTGCCTTCGGCAGCCTGGTCGGCGAAGGGGACAAACGGGCAAGCGTCGGGGTCAACGCCAAGTACCTCAACAACCTGGAGCTGGGCATGGCCTACAACGCCTTCCTCGGCGAGGCGGACCTGGAAAAACGACCCCTGGCCGACCGCGATTACCTGGCGATCAGCGCCAAGTACAGCTTCTGACCGCTTCGGCGATGGGCATCCGGGTACCGGATGCCCATCGCCCATGAAGGAGTGCACCATGAAAGTGTTTGTAGGGCTCGCGATTTCGGCCCTGGTGGGGCTGGCCGGTGTGCTGGCCTTCGCCCCGAGATCGATGCCGGCGCTGCAGCCGACGCAGATTCCCGCCGAGCGCATGCAGATCAACGGGATAGAGGTAACCCGCATGGGCTGGGTCATGGCAGGGGAACTGGGCCATATCCTGATCTCCCGCGACCAGGGGCGGTCCTGGACCGCCGCGGACGTGCCGTCGTCGCGCCAGGCGCTGATCAATCGCCTGGTGTTCGCCGACGACACCAATGGCCTCGCCCTGGGCCACGAGGGCTGGATCCTGCGTACCACCGATGGCGGGCGCAGCTGGAAGGAGTCGGCTTTCCGGGCCGAAGGCGGCGAACCGCTGCTGGATGCGGCGCGCCTGCCGTCGGGCGACTGGCTGGCCGTGGGCGCCTTCGGCCGCGTGCTGCGCTCGCGCGATGGCGGCCGGAGCTGGCAGAACGAGGCGATTCCGGGACTGGCGGACTGGCACCTGAACGGCATCGCCGCATCGAAGGATCGCCAGCGCTGGCTGATCCTGGGCGAGGCGGGGACGCTGCTGCGCTCTCAGGATGGCGGGCAGAGCTGGCAGCCGGTGGAGCCGTTCTACAGTGGCTCGCTGTATGGCGCCGTCAGCCTCGGCGGAGCCACCTGGATCGCCTACGGCATGCGCGGGCACCTGTTCCGCAGCGGCGACGACGGGCGCAGCTGGTCCGCCGTCGCCCTGCCCAGCACGGCATCTCTCTATGCCGGCACCCTGTTGCCGGACGGCAGGCTGCTGCTCGCGGGGCAGGGCGGTGTGGTCCTGGCCAGCGATGACCGGGGCCTGTCCTTCCAGGTCCTGCGGGAAACCGGGCAGGAGAACCTGACGGACATCCTGGTTCCGTCTTCGGGCCCCTGGCTGCTGGTCAGCGACGCCGGCCTACGCAGGCTCGAACGGCCCGGCGCAGAGCCCCATGCCCCTACCACCATGCCGATCACCTCATCGCATCAGGGAACCCCGTGATGACCCACTCGCCACCTTCGACTCGCACCGAACGCCTGGTCGCCGTCCTCGCCCGCGGCCTGATCGCGCGGCGCCTGCCCCTGGGCATCCTGTTCCTGCTGTTGACCGCAGGTCTCGGTTTTTCCGCCCTGGATACCCGGCTCGACCCCGGTTTCAACAAGCTGATCCCACTTTCACACCCCTACATGGAGGCCTTCAAGGACTACGGCACCACCTTCTCCGGCGCCAACCGCGTCATGGTCAGCGTGCACTGGAAGGGGCCGGGCGATCTCTACAACGCCCACTTCCTCGATGTGCTGCGCAAGGTCACGGACGAGGTGTTCTTCACCCCCGGAGTGAACCGCAGTCGCGTGCGCTCCCTGTTCACCCCCAATGTGCGCTACATCGAGGTGACCGAGTCCGGCTTCACCGGCGACGTGGTCGTGCCGTCGCGCTTCGAGGCCAATGGCGCCGGGCTGGCGCAGATCCGCTCCAATGTGGCCAAGTCCGGGGAGATCGGCCAGTTGGTGGCCAACGACCTGCGCTCGGCCATGGTCCAGGCGGACCTGCTGGAGACTGATCCGCAGACCGGCAGGAAGCTCGACTATGCGGCAGTGGCGAAGCGCCTGGAATCGATTCGCGCCACCTACGGCAGCGACGAGATCGATATCCAGATCGTCGGCTTCGCCAAGGTCATGGGCGAGGTGATGGACGGCCTGCTGGGGGTGGTGCTGTTCTTCGCCATCGCCTTCGCGATCACCACGGCCATGCTGTGGCTGTATTGCCGCTCACTGAAACTCACGCTGCTGGCGGTCGGCGTCGCGCTGCTGCCAGTGGTCTGGCTGCTCGGGCTGCTGCCGCTGCTGGGTTACGGCATCGACCCGATGTCGGTGCTGGTGCCCTTCCTGATTTTCTCCATCGGCGTATCCCACGCGGTGCAGATGACCAACGCCTGGAAGCAGGACGTACTGGCCGGCGCCGGCGCGCGGGAAGCCGCCGAGGGTGCCTTCCGCAAGCTCGCCGTGCCGGGCACCGTTGCCTTGCTGGCCAACGCCCTGGGCTTCATGGTCATTATGGTGATCGACATTCCCATCGTCCGTGAGCTGGGCCTGACCGCTTGCCTGGGCGTGGCCCTGATGATCGTCACCAACAAGATGTTCCTGCCGATCATCCTCTCCCGCCTGCAACTCGAACCGGGCAGTCGCGACGCGGCTGTCGGGGCGGGTGCCCGTCATCGGCTCTGGTGGCAGCTGTCGCGCCTCGCCGAGCCCGGCCCGGCGCTGGCCTGTCTGGCCGTCATGTGCCTGCTGCTGGCGGCCGGCACCTACCAGGCGCGGTTCCTCCTGACTGGCGACGTGGGGGCCGGCGCGCCGGAGCTGCACGGCGATTCGCGCTACAACCGGGACAATGCGGCGATTATCGGCAGCTATGCCATCAGCATGGATGTGCTCTCGGTGTTCGTGGAAGCCACCGGGCTGGAAGAGGCCTGCCTCGACTGGTCGGTGATGAACGCCGTCGAACGCTTCGACCTGTACATGCGCGGGGTTGCCGGCGTGCAGTCGGTGAGCACGGTGGCCGGCGGCGTGAAGCTGTACATCGCGGCCAACAACGAGGCCAATCCGCGCTGGGCGGCCCTGCAGCGCGACGCTGCGGCTCTGCGCACGGGCGGCGGCGCCTCGAATCCGGAGCTGGGCCTGAACACCGAGGGCTGTCGGGTGCTCAACCTGCTGGTCTACCTCGATGACCACCAGGGCTCGACCCTGAAACACGTGACGGCTGAGGTCGAGAAATTCATCGCCAGTGAGCACATGCCGAATGTGCATTTCCGCCTGGGTGGCGGCAATGCCGGCGTGGCGGCCGCCACCAATGAGGCGGTCGAGCAGGCCGAGGTGCAGATGCTCGCCTCGATCTTCGCGGCGATATCCCTGCTGTGCTGGCTGACCTTCCGGGCCTGGCGCGGGGTGCTCTGTGTGATCGTGCCGCTGATGCTGGTGACCATCCTCTGCAACGCCCTCATGGCCCTGCTCGGCATCGGCCTTAAAGTGGCGACCCTGCCGGTGATCGCACTCGGCGTGGGGGTGGGCGTGGATTACGGCGTCTACCTCTACGAGCGCATGCAACACGAAATGGCGAACGGCCTGGACCTGCGCGAAGCCTTCTACCAGGCCATGTGCCAGCGCGGCACGGCGGCCGTGTTCACCGCGCTGACCATGTCCATCGGCGTGGGTACCTGGGCCTTCTCGGCGCTCAAGTTCCAGGCCGACATGGGCGTGCTGCTGGCGTTCATGTTCCTGGTCAATGTGCTGGGCGCGATCTTCCTGCTACCCGCCCTGGCGGTATGGCTCGGGGTAGGGCAGCGCTGCCGCGTCACGGCGCTGGCCTCGGCGTGAGTCCCATCGGCTTCCGTAGGTTGGGTAGAGCGAAGCGAAACCCAACGATCCAGGGTTACGCCCCAACCCCATTGCCCCAAACGGCCCCTCCCCGAGTCCGGAAGCAGGGTCACTCACTCAATTCACCCACTCCTGGCGTTGGAAGTGGCCTGGTAGTTCAGTTGGACGAGGGCCGTCATGCCCTTCGCGGTTAAGGTGGGCACTCACCTGCCTGCCCGAACGGCGCCGACTTCGCGACCGATCGCCAGCGTTCCCCGGACCCCACAGGTCTACTCGCCAGAACAACAATAAGGATCGCCTGCATGTCAGTACCTTTCTCCGTAAACCGGCCTTGCCGTCTGAATGAAGTCTCCGCCTGGGACCAGGAAGCCGATGTGATTGTCGTCGGCTTTGGGGCCGCGGGCGCCTCTGCCGCCATCGAGGCCGCCAGCGCGGGAGCCCAGGTCGTGCTGCTGGAGGCCACCTCCGGCAACGGCGGTACCAGCGCGCTTTCGGGAGGCGAGATCTACCTGGGCGGCAGTGGTGGCACCCCGGCCCAGCGGCAGGCTGGCTTCGACGACGACACCGAAGACCTGTATCGATACCTGATGATGGCCGGCGGCCCGGATGCCGATGAGGCCAAGGTGCGCCTCTACGCAGAGAACAGCCTGGACCATTACCACTGGCTGGTGGCCCAGGGCGTCCCCTACAAGAACACCTTCCTGCCGGAGAAGATGCTTGAACCCGTGACCGACGATTGCCTGATCTGGTCCGGCAGCGAGGAGGCCTGGCCGTTCGTCGAAGAGGCCACGCCGTGTCCGCGCGGCCACGCGCCGCAGTACCAGGGCTGGGGCGGTGGCCGCCTGCTGATGGACGTCCTTGCGGCCCGCGTCAGCGAACTGGGCGTCGAAGTGCACTATGACAGCCGCGTGATGGCACTGGTGGCCGATGACGATGGCAAGGTCCACGGTGTGGTGGTGCGAAGCGACGGCCGCCTGCGTTTCGTCCGTGCGCGCAAGGGCGTGATCCTGTGCGCTGGCGGCTTCGTCATGAATCGCGAGATGGTACGTAGCCATGCCCCGCAGTTGATGCATAACGAAAATCCGATCGGTACGCCGGGGGACGACGGCAGCGGCATTCAGTTGGGCATTAGCGTCGGCGGCGCGGCTATCCACATGGACGAGGCCTTCGTCAGCTTGCCGTTCTATGCGCCGGAATCCTTGGTCAAGGGCATCTTCGTCAATGAGCGCGGACAACGCTTCATCAACGAGGACAGCTACCACGGCCGCATCGGCTACCACATCCTCCGCCAAGGCGGGAACCGGGTGTTCCTGTTGGCGGACAACGCCACATTCGAGCGTCCCGCCGAGTTCACCCGTATCGATATCGCCGCCGTCGGCGAGACCTGGGACGAGGTGGAGCAGGAGTTGGGGATGCCGGAGGGGACCCTGGCAGCGAGCGTGGCCTTCTTCAACCGTCATGCCGCCGAGGGCCGCGACCCGCTCTTCCATAAGGCGGCAAAGTGGCTCAAACCGCTGAACGAGCCGCCCTTCGTCGCCCTGGACTGCCGCTTCGATTACGCCTTCTTCCCGCACTTCACCTTCGGTGGCCTCGACACGCTGCCTACCGGCCAGGTGTTGACCGCGCAGCGTGAGCTTGTCGCCGGCCTCTATGCAGCAGGGCGCACCAGTTGCGGCCTGCCACGCTGGGGCGGTGGCTACAGCTCGGGCATGTCGCTGGCGGACGCTACGTTCTTCGGCCGTCAGGCCGGTCGCCACGCGGCGACGCAGGGCTGATCCAACGCAAGACGCCCCGGAGATTGTTTCCAGGGCGTCCTCTGATGATGGGAAGCACTACACGGCAGTTATGGCCCTCGTCTGGGCCCGGAAGGTCTACGGCACCCAATCCCTGTAGGGGCGAATTCATTCGCCAAGGACAGCGCAGCTGTCCCAAATGGCCGGCACGCAATCACCGCCGTAGGAGCGAGCTCTGCTCGCGAACAACCCCATCCAAATCCGCTCCCATAGATTTCGTATTCCCCAAAAAGAAAGAAGGCGCCACAGGTGGCGCCTTCTGCCTTTCGACGTGCATACATCATGAGTTGCCCGCCTCTGAACTGCTCCGGGAATTAGCTGATGCGGTTGGCCCCAGTGCGGTCGGCACCACCTTCAGCCACACGCAGGGACTGGGAGCGCTCGGAGCCGTTCTCCGCAACGCGGTGGATGCTGGTGCGCTCAGCGCCACCTTCGGCGACGCGGTGGATGGAAGTGCGCTCGGCACCACCCTCGGCAACCGACAGTGCGAAAGCGGAGGCGGACAGGCTGGCGATGAACAGGCTGGCGAAGATTTGCTTTTTCATTTTGGTCACCTTGGTTCGAGAGGGGTGGAATTCGTCTATGGGGCCCATGTTACTGATGGGATTGCGCTGAAGAAGTGATGCTGCGTAATGGTTGCCATCGATGCAGTTGATGGTTGATTCAGTGCAGCTAATAACGGTGAATCGAGGACCTCGCTGCCACCCGGCGCGCTGGTGGCAACGAGCTTGCCCTGTCTGGGCTTCAGAGGTTGTCGGCGTCGATGATGGCCTTGGTGAAGGCCTGCGGATCTTCCTGGGGCAGGTTGTGGCCGATGCCGCCGGGGATCAGTCGGTACTCATACTTGCCGGTGAAGCGCTTGGCATAGTCCTCGGCCTTCGGGTGCGGCGCACCGTTGGCGTCACCTTCCAGGGTGATGGTCGGCACGCGGATGGAGGGTGAGGTGGCCAGCTTCTGCTCCAGGGCCTCATAGCGGCTTTCCCCCTTCTCCAGGCCCAGGCGCCAGCGGTAGTTGTAGACGGTGATGGCGACGTGGTCGGGGTTGTCCAGGGCAGCGGCGCTGCGATCGAAAGTGGCGTCGTCGAACGCCCATTTCGGCGAGGCCAACTGCCAGATCAGCTTGGCGAAGTCGTGGGTGTTCTGTTCGTAGCCGGTGCGCCCGCGCTCGGTGGCGAAGTAGAACTGGTACCACCACTGCAGTTCGGCCTTGGGCGGCAGCGGCTTCTGGCCCGCGGCCTGGTTGCCGATCAGATAGCCGCTGACCGACACGAGCGCCTTGACCCGTTCCGGCCAGAGTGCGGAGACGATGTCGGCCGAGCGCGCGCCCCAGTCGTAGCCGCCGAGCACAGCCTGTTTGATCTTGAGCGCATCCATGAAGTCGATGACGTCACTGGCCAGAGCGGCCGGCTGACCATTGCGAACGGACCGCTCGGAGAGGAAGTGCGTATCGCCATAGCCCCGTGCATAGGGCATCAGCACCCGATAGCCCTTGTTCGCCAGCAGAGGCGCGACCTTCTCATAGCTGTGGATATCGTAAGGCCAGCCGTGCAGGAGGATGACCACAGGCCCATCGGCGGGGCCGACCTCGGCATACGCCACGTCCAGCAGCCCGGCCTTTACATGCTTCAGCTGGCTGAACGGGGAGGCCTGCACGCTCTGGCTGCTGGCACTGGTCGCGGCATGCGCCGCGCTCGTGGAGGCTTGGGCGTGAGCCAAGCCGAGCTGCATCAGGGTCAGGGCGAGGATCGACGAGCCGACCCAGCGGCGGCGTTTATTGCCGGTTGCCTTGTTCTGCATTGCCATCTTCATGAGGATGTCTCCGTTGCAAGCGTTTGGCTGGGGGCCGGTCGACCCCATTCAAGTGACGCATGCAGTTGAACACCCCGAGGTATCTGGCCTGTGTCAGCTCCCTGGTCAAACTCGTACCCATGTATCTCAATGCATTTCAGACACACTGTGATGCATAGCGATCCTGTCCTTCGCGGGGGCGGGCCATACGGCGTTGGCAGCTCGAATGAAATCCGGGAAAACTCCCCCCTGTGGGGGCGAATTCATTCGCTAAGGGCAACGCACGATTACCGCCGTAGGAGCGAGCTCTGCTCGCGAACAACCCCACCCAAATTCACCGCTGTAGGGGCGAATTCATTCGCCAAGGGCAACCCCGTTGCCCCAACAAACAAAGGCCCCTCTCCACATCGGAAGAGGGGCCCAACTACACCTCAACTCACCTTACCCCCAACGGCAACTCCTCCATCTTCACCAACTGCCAGAAATCCTCCAGGTTGCTGCGAGACAAATGAATCAACGCATCCACCAGTGCGCTTTCCTTGATGTTGTCCAGATAGGGCCCGGGAATCCCCTCCCGTAGCGCCGCATTGTCCAGAACGACCTCGGCAATCATCTGCACCGTGTGCAGCCGCGAATCCAGCCGGTCCAGCAGCTCCCGCAGCCGACGTTCCTCAAGGTCAATGCTCATGCCGACACCTCCTTGCCCGAGGCCATGAACGCCGGCAAATCCCGCCAGGCCACCCACACCTCGCCCTGCCACCTCACCACACCAATGCGCCTGCCCTCATAGCTCAGAACGTCACGGCACGGCGCCGCATCCGGCACGCGGTGATAGTCATGCAGCGTCGGCACCAGCACCTCGCTCAGCCAACGGCCAACCTCGCCGTGCTCTGACTGGCCGAACTGGAACAGCACCTTGTAGGCACCGATATCGCTGATGGCGGTGACCTCTTCATGGAAGTCATGGGTGTAGCCAAGGCGGAGAGTTTGTCGCTCGTGAGGCTCCAGGGCCTGGAGCAAGGGAAGGGCATCGGGGTGGCCGATCAGCCGGGCGAAGTCATGGGCAACGAACCAGGGCTGGTTGTCGACCATCAGGGCGCGTAGGCGCTGGGAGTGGCGGTAGAAAACGATGGGGGTGTATGCGTCGTGCATGGTGGTACTCCTGCTAAGTGAAAGAGTTGCCACCTGCGTCGCCAAACGTGGGTGGCAAATCGCGCGGGGTTGGCGAACCGGTTAGCAGGAACCCGGCAGACCCGAAGGTCTCCCCGCGCGATCTGCCATAAAGCAATGCAGTCTTTCTGCATTCGTGCGGGGACCTGCAAGAACTTCCGCCGTTCTCGCAAGCACCTTGCTGGCGCTATCGCGCCTGCTAATGTCGGGTCGCCAAACCCAGCCACGGGATTGACCGTGACGGCGGGGACACTAGCTATGGCGCGCGTAGGGTCTCAAGGCTAACGGGCTGTAGGAAAGTTCTCTGTAAGGAGGGGGAAAGAGAGTCGGAAGTATCTGTAGGAAGAAGCCGTGCAAGGGCCTATGCGGGGTGTCTATGGGGGCAGCAATCGGCCGCAGACATTAGGAGTGCAAAAAATAAACTTGTCTCCTTTTTCGGGTTCGGTTTGGCTCGCCACAGAACCTGAATTCGTAGCTTGCCGAAAATGGTACGTCGCGCCTTTAAAAAACTTTACGAAGGAGCGCAGACACCGGATTATCTCAAGTCAGCGAGCGCATCAACCTCACCTAAAAAAACAAAAACAGGTGTCTCTATGCTACTCGAGCATGCGTTGTTAGCCGATGTCAGCGGCAAGCCGATACGCCAGCATCACAAGATTCATTCAACCGATTGGGATGAAATTAGCGATTGGTCGGATCGCGTTTACATGCCCTATCGTGCGCTTCCAGTCGGGCATGCCATCAAGCCGCAGGCAAGTATGCATTCGTCCAGGATTGGCGAATTGACGTTGACTCGTTTCGGCTATGGAGTCGCGGTGAACGTCGATGACTTCTCACCCGAAGCGGGGAACGCGCTGCTGCTCACGACCATTCGCGGCAATGCACGGCACTGGACGCAGCGTTCCGTCACTCAAGATACGGCAATAGGTGAATCCTTCATTGCCGATTGCAGTCGTGTCGATTACCGGGTCGACCTCGATCCGGATCACCTGCAACTGAATCTGACCATTCCTCATGTGGTTTTGGAGCGCCTGGCGCAGCAGTGGCTTGGGTTCGTGCCCGATGATCAGTTCTGGAGATACAAGTGCACCATCGGCGGAGTGGGTTCGAGCTGGCTAAGTCTGCTGAAGTACGCGGTTCGTTGTGTTGCCGAGAATCCCGAGCACATGGCTGAAGGACGCATTGGCGCCCACTTGGAGCAAAGTCTTTGCTTTCATTTGCTGCATGAGTGGACTGGCCGCGCCGCGCAAGCTGGGCTTGATGTGAATAACCCAATGAACCGGATTGCACCCCGTTATGTCAGGGCGGCCGAAGAGTTCATGAGAGCCAATGCCGCGAGCCTCCCGACGCTCGGAGAAGTTGCCAGTGCGGTTGGGACCAGTGTGCGGGCATTGAGTGGCGCCTTCACGCGTTTTCGCGGTATGACGCCCGGCGCATTCATGCGCGAGCAGCGGTTGCAGGGAGTGCGCCGCGATTTATTGGCGACAGATCCGGAGTCGGGAGCGACAGTTTCGGCCATCGCCTTTCGGTGGGGATATTTGAACCTGGGTGAATTTGCGGGCGTCTATCGCAAGCGTTTCAGTGAGTTACCTTCCCAAACCTTGCAGAGGCGATTGCGCTAGCATCCTGACGCAGGAAAAAGGCACCGAGAGTGGCGTCAAACCCACTCCCGGTGCCCAGGGACCCAGTCATTCGCTGCGGGTCAGAACACCCACAGCAGCCGTAGGTTAACCCGCTGCTTTTCCTTGAAGCCGTTGTCGACCGATACGTCCTGACCGTAATTGAGCAGGGTCTGGAAAGTTGGGGTCATCCAGTATGAGGCCCCAACACGGTACTTACTGGTGTTGGGTTCATCGTTCTGATCCTGACCATCAATGCGCGTCTCACCGCCCCAGAGTTGAGATGCACCGACATGCACCGACAGCTTTGGGGTCACGGCGTATCTCAGGTAAGTCTGGGCTTGCCACAGTGGCTTTTGGCGCAATGTCAGGCCTTGACTCGTGAAGTCGTCATTTTTGCGAAACAGGGTCACATCCGCGGTGAGGTCCAGGGACAGTTTTTCGGTGAGACCTGTCGCATAGCCGGTCTGCAACGTTAACTTCCAACGGTTTTCACCCAGGTTGAGTACATCGTTTCGGTCATAGTTGCCGGTCGGCACGAAGAGGTAGGGCGCAATGCCCCAGTAACGTCTCTTCGCCGGATCATTCTCGAGCCACAGGGTGGACGCCAGAATCAAATCACCCACGCCACTGGTTTGTCCCAGCGAGTCGTTATCGCGTGTTCCTTCCAGACGACCGAAGGGCAGCAGGAACTGCGTATTGATCGTGTAGTCACCCAATTGCTGGTAATGCGCGGCGCGCAGTATGCCGATATCCGAGTCGAGCCCCGCCTTTATCCCGATCTTGTGACCATCACTGTAAAGCGACCTCCTCTGTGCATGCTGGAGGTAAAGCAAACCGATACTGCTGCCGGCTGGAAGCGCAGCCGTGTATTCACCGGCGTCCACATCGATAGCCTGGGCGTTACCCGCCAGAGTGGCCAGTACAAGACCGGTACCGATCTTTGAAGTGCCAAGTGCGCAAACTATGGGACGAACGCGCACAGGAGGGCATATGGAGATCTCCATGAGTCACCTATTTTGTTTTTGTTGGTTTTCAGAGAGGGGGCAGTTTTCTTACGCCATTGCCTGAAACCCCTGGCGGGGCTCAGACCTGAATCGAATCAGTTACTGGCTTATCTGGTCAGATAGCGGTAGGCCGTCGTTTCGAACTCCAGATAAGAGTTGGTCGAAACGGGGTCTACGAACGGCAATATCTGGGTGGCCCAAAAACCACCGATACCGTTTTTGCGGTCGATCCAATAGAAGAGATTGGCTAATCCGGCCCACGCCAAAGAGCCCGCAGGGCGACCGGTAGGTGCGTCTTTTTCATTGACCATGAAACTCAACGCCCACGACTTAGGCATGCCCGGGAAGAACTCCGCGGTTTTGGAAATGTTGGGGATGACGCCGGGAAGGGCTTTGATTTTCAGACTTTCGAGACCGTTCATTTCAGCGAAACGAATCGTTTCTGGCTTGAGAATCCGTCCGTGATCACCCTGCCCATCGTTTAGCCAGGCGCGGATAAACTGGCAATAATCCTTCACCGTCGAATACAGGCCATGGCCTCCCATGTGTACCTCGGGGTCCTGTGGAAGGATTAGATCCTCGAGTACGGTCAGCGATCCATCCTCTTCACGCTGGTGCATGCCAGCCCGCCGCTGGAGCATCGACGGGGTCATGGTAAAGGCGGTATCGGTCATGCCCAGTGGCTCGAAGATGCGCTGCTGCATGACTTCGCCCAGACGTTTGCCGGTGATGGCTTCTACCACCAGGCCAGCCCAATCTATGTTGGAGCCGTACTCCCACTGCTCACCTGGCTCAAACAGCAAGGGTGTTTTGAGCGCAGCCAACGACCCGCTGATGATGCTGGGTTGCCCTTGTTCCTGGGATAGCCTCTTGTAGTTTTCGTTGAAGAACTCATAACCCAGGCCTGCTGTATGAAGCAGAAGCATTCGGGTAGTAATTTGTTTTCTGGGGGGGCGAAGCCGGGGGGTGCTGTCGCTATCGAATCCCTCGAGTACCTTCAGTTCGTCGATGATCGGCACATAGTCCCTGGCAGGCGCATCGAGATCCAGAAGCCCTTCCTCGACCAACTGAAGCACCGCCGTGGCGGTTATCGCTTTGGTCGTGGAAAACATGGCGAAAACACTGTCGGTCGTCATTGCTCCAGCTTGACCGAGCGTTCGTTGGCCTGAAGCGCCCTCATAGACCAGGCCGTCGCGCCCGACTACTGCTGCGACTACACCTGGGACGCGCTGTTGACCAGCCGTGGCGGCATCGAGCAAGTGATTGAGTGATGATGTGAAATCTGGGCTCATTTTCTTATTCTCCTTACATCCGCCCATAGTCAGCTCGGCTAGAGCTCATGGCGCGGTGTGCAGTGGCAGGACTGACTTGGCCCGACGTAAAGCGATGAGCGTCGGGGCCAGCGGAGAGTAAGAAAATCGAGTCGGAGCTTCTGTCGGCTGCCGGCAGAGGGTGTCGGAATCAGGCAGTTATTTAAGTACCGCAGCGGCGGGCGATGTGTGATCGGCTGGGCACATTGCGAGTGGAGCAGCTTTCTACAGAAACACCCTCGCCCGATCACGATTCCTCAGATGGCGACAGGCCGTTGGCACTGAGGAAGCTAGAACATGAGCGCGAGCCGACTCGCATAACGGGCTGCTCGGGGAAAAGGGGACCAGGAAAAGGGACGGAAAAGGGGGAAGGATCTATTTTCTCTACTCTAAATGGCCGCAGCCGATAGCCGCCTTCCAAGACGCCCCCAGACCACGCCACCCGATCGGGTCAACCCGTCTCTTCGCACGTCAATAAATGCCCCACTCAGGGGCATACTCACCATGCAGCCAGCAAGTCGTCATTACTTGCTGGCCCCGCGTTGGGTTTCGCTGCGCTCTACCCAACCTACGGCCGCCAAGCAGCTTTGAGCGAACACACCTACACATTTATCCCGCCACAACGGCCATTCCCCTCGTCGTCCATCCGGACGATTCCTCCTCCAGCGCAACTCGCCAGACTCCTTCGCACCAGGGGCGTTCGCCCCGAGAATCACAAGAAGGCAGCCTTATGGAATTCGCGTTCAGCGATGAGCAGGAGATGATCCGCGAGTCCGCCGAGAGCTTTCTCGCGGATGTTTCCGATTCCGCCGCCGTGCGGGCGGCCATGGTCTCCGAACTGGGCCATGACCCCGAGCTCTGGCAGCGCGTATGCAGCGAGATGGTCTGGCCGGCCATTCACATCCCCGAACAATATGGCGGCCTGGGCCTGGGCTTCGTCGAGCTGGCGATCCTGCTGGAGCAGATGGGCCGTCGCCTGTTCTGCTCGCCGTTCTTCGCCAGCGCCTGCCTGGCCACCCCGGCGTTGCTGCTGGGTGGCAGTGAGGAACAGAAGGCCCGTTGGCTGCCGCAACTGGCCGAGGGCAGCCTGACCGCGACCCTCGCCTACGCCAGCAACAACCGCAATGGCCTCGACGCCGTTCAGGCCAGTGTTCGCGAAGAAGGTGAAGGCTTCGTCATCGACGGCGTCCTGCGCCAGGTGGTGGACGGCCACAGCGCCGGCCTGCTGATCGTCGCCGGTCGCGGGTGCGAGGGTGTTGGCCTGT
Organism: Pseudomonas sp. BN411; assembly: GCF_029871235.1. Classification (GTDB taxonomy): domain Bacteria; phylum Pseudomonadota; class Gammaproteobacteria; order Pseudomonadales; family Pseudomonadaceae; genus Metapseudomonas. The sequence continues at coordinate 144,043 of NZ_SSOM01000086.1, read as the reverse complement.
TCGCGGTTTCCGCCGACACCCCCGGTATCAGCCGTCGCCTGGTTCCGACGATGGACCAGACGCGCAAGTTCGCCGAGGTGAAGTTCGACAAGGTGTTCGTCACGGCCGATGCCCGCCTGGGCACGCCGGGGCAGGGTGGTGAGTTGCTGGAGAAAGTGCTGCAACTGGCCTGCATCGCCCTGGCTGCCGAGCAGACCGGCGGCGCCCAGCAGTCCCTGGACCTGACCCTGGCCTACACCGCCGAGCGCCAACAGTTCGGCCGCGCCATCGCCAGCTTCCAGGCCATCAAGCATCGCGCCGCCGACATGATGCTGGAGGTGGAGTGCGCGCGTTCGGCGGCCTGGTATGCCGCCTGTGTGGCCGAAGAAGTCCTGGCAGCCAATGGCGACAAGGGCGTCGCCGCTGAGCTGCCGCTGGCCGCCGCCCTGGCCAAGTCGCGCTGCTCGGAAGCCTTCTTCCACTGCGCCGCGGAATCCATCCAGTTGCACGGCGGTGTCGGCTTCACCTGGGAGTACGACCCGCACCTCTACTTCAAGCGCGCCCGGGCCAGTGAGGCCCTGTTCGGCGCGCCGTCCTGGCACCGCGAGCGCATCGCCACCGCCCTCCTGGGGGAATACGCATGAAGATCAGTTTCAGTGAGGCGGACGAAGCCTTCCGCCGCGATGTGGCCGGCTGGCTGGCCGACAACCTGGGTGGCGAGTTCGAGCAGCTGCGATTCCGTGGCGGGCCGGGGGACGAACACAGCTTCCCCGAGGAGCGCAAAGCCTGGGAGCGCAAGCTGGCCGAGGGCGGCTGGACCTGCGTGGGCTGGGCGCCCGAACACGGCGGCCGTGGCCTGTCCATCAGCCAGCAGGTGATCTTCCACGAAGAGTACGCCCGCGCCGGTGGCCCCGGTCGCATGGGGCATATCGGTGAAGGCCTGGCTGGCCCGACCATCGCCGCCTTCGGCACTGAAGAGCAGAAGCGCCGCCTGCTGCCGGGCATCGTCGCCGGCACCGAATTCTGGTGCCAGGGTTACTCCGAGCCGGGTGCCGGTTCTGATCTGGCCAATGTGAAAACCCGCGCCGTGCTGGAGAACGGGCAATGGCGCATCAGTGGACAGAAGGTCTGGACCTCGCTCGCCCACGAGTCCGAATGGTGCTTCGTCATCGCCCGTACCGAGCCGGGCAGCGTAGGTCACAAGGGCCTGTCCTTCCTGTTGGTGCCCATGGACCAGCCGGGCATCACTGTGCGGCCCATCGAGCAGCTCACCGGCACCTCGGAGTTCAACGAAGTGTTCTTCGACGAAGCCGTGACCGACGAGGCCAACCTTCTCGGCGCGCCGGGGGATGGCTGGAAGATCGCCATGGCCTTGCTGGGCTTCGAGCGCGGCGTGTCCACCCTCGGCCAGCAGATGCAGTTCCAGAACGAGCTGGAAGAGATCATCCGCATCGCACGGGAGAACGGCGCCGCTCGCGACCCGCTGCTGCGCCAGCGCATCGCCGAAGCCTGGGGCGGGCTGCGCATCCTGCGCTACAACTCCCTGCGCATGCTTTCCGGCGCGCAGGACGGCTCGCTGCGCCGCGAGGCGATGATCTACAAGCTGTGCTGGGCCAACTGGCACGTCGAGCTGGGCAAGCTGGCCATGGACGTGCTCGGCCCCGACGCCGAACTGCTGGAAGACGGGCCGTACCAACTCGGCCGACTGCAGTCGATGTTCCTCTTCAGCCGCTCCGACACCATCTACGGCGGCACCAACGAAATCCAACGCAACATCATCGCCGAACGCGCGCTGGGCATGCCCCGCGAGCCGCGCGTGCGCGCCTGACCCGAGGACCTTGCATGAGCACTCCCACCTATGTTCCCGGCCACGGCCTGCTGCGCGGCAAGTCGGTGCTGATCACCGCCGCCGCTGGTGCCGGTATCGGTTTCTCCGCCGCCCTGCGTGCCGCCGAGGAAGGCTGCCGCGCGCTGATGATCAGCGACATTCATGAAGGACGTCTGCAGGAAGCGGCAGCAAAGATCCGCGAAGCCACTGGGCTTGAGCACGTCCATACCTGCGTGTGCAACGTCACCAACGAGGAGCAGGTGCAGGCCCTGGTGGCCGCCGCCGAGCGCGAACTGGGCGGCGTCGATGTGCTGATCAACAACGCCGGCCTCGGCGGCTCGCGCCTGCTGGTGGAAATGGGCGATGAGGAGTGGAATCGCGTCCTCGACGTGACCCTCACCGGCACCATGCGCATGACCCGTGCCATGCTGCCGAAGATGATGGATCGCGGTCGCGGTGTGATCGTCAACAACGCATCGGTGCTGGGCTGGCGCGCGCAGAAGGAACAGAGCCACTACGCCGCAGCCAAGGCTGGTGTCATGGCCTTGACCCGCTGCGCAGCGGTGGAAGCGGCCGAGCATGGCATCCGCATCAACGCGGTGAGCCCGAGCATCGCCCTGCACGATTTCCTGAAGAAATCCGCACCCAAGGAACTGCTGGACCAGCTCGCCTCCCGCGAGGCCTTCGGCCGTGCTGCGGAAGTCTGGGAGGTGGCCAACGTGATGATGTTCCTGGCCAGCGACTACAGCTCCTACATGACCGGCGAAGTGTTGTCGGTCTCCAGCCAGAGGGCCTGAGCATGGCGACCATCTTCGCAACACCGGCCGCCTTGCTGGAGCACGTTGGTGAACAGCTGGGCGTGAGTGACTGGATCAGCGTCGAGCAATCGCGCATCGACCAGTTCGCCGAAGCCACCGGCGACCACCAGTGGATTCATGTGGACCCTGTCCGCGCCGCTACCGGCCCCTTCGGCGCCTGCATCGCCCACGGGTACCTGACCCTGGCCCTGGTCAACCTCTTCCTGCCGCAGATTGTCGAGGTGCGCGGCATCTCCATGGGGGTGAACTACGGCTGCGAGAAGGTGCGCTTCCCCAACGTCGTCCGCGCCGGCAGCCGCGTGCGCGGCAGCGCCCAACTGGTCGCCGCCGAAGAAGTGAAGGGCGGCATCCAGGCCACCATCCGCGTCAGCGTGGAGATCGAGGGCGAAGAGCGGCCGGGCTGCGTGGTGGACACCATCAGTCGGTACTACCCGGCCTGATAGCGCTTTTCCCTGTGGGGGCGAATTCATTCGCTAAAGGGCAGCGCAGCTGCCCCCTTCAGGCCTTGCAGGGCAGACCTGCGGTCTGCATAGCGAATGAATTCGCCCCCACAACAAAGCCATAGCCGGCCAACGAATTTCGAGGACAACCCAATGAAAGAAGCCGTAATCGTATCCACCGCCCGCACCCCCATCGGCAAGGCCTTCCGGGGTGCCTTCAACGACACCGAAGCCCCACTGATGGGCGGCCATGTGGTGCGCGAAGCACTGCGTCGTGCCGGTGTCGAAGGGGGCGAGGTGGACGACGTGATCATGGGCGCCGCTGCCCAGCAGGGGACCCAGGCCTATAACCTCGGCCGACTCTGCGCGGTGGCCGCCGGGCTGCCGTCCAGCGTGGCCGGCATGGCGGTGGAGCGTCAGTGCTCCTCGGGTCTGATGAGCATCGCCCTGGCCGCCAAGAGCATCATGTGCAACGAGATCGACATCGCCGTCGCCGGTGGCCTGGAGTCCATCTCCCTGGTGCAGAACAAGCACAAGAACAGCTACCGCAACCAGTCCGAAGCCGTACTGGCGCAGGACCCGCGCGCCTACATTCCGATGATCGAGACGGCGGAAATCGTCGCCGAGCGCTACGGCATCTCCCGCGAGGCCCAGGACGAATACAGCTACCAGAGTCAGATGCGCACCGCCCTGGCGCAAAGCGCCGGACTCTTCGATACCGAACTGGCGCCGCTGACCGCACGCAAGCTGGTGACGGACAAGGCCACCGGCGAAAGCCGCCACGAATCCGTGACCCTGACCCGCGACGAATGCAATCGCGCAGACACCACCCGCGAAAGCCTGCGCGCCCTGGAGCCCGTGTGGCAGGGCGGACAGTGGAGCGGTGCCGGTCGCTTCATCACGGCCGGCAACGCCTCGCAGCTTTCCGACGGCGCCAGCGCTTCGGTGCTGATGAGCGCGCAAGAGGCCGCCCGCCGGGGCCTGGAGCCCCTGGGCATCTACCGCGGCCTGGCGGTGGCCGGCTGCGATTCCGATGAGATGGGCATCGGCCCGGTCTTCGCCATTCCCAAGCTGCTCAAGCGCCACGGTCTTTCCATGGATCACATCGGCCTGTGGGAGCTGAACGAAGCGTTCGCCTGCCAGGTCATCCACTGCCGCGACACCCTGGGGATTCCCGACGAGCGCCTGAACGTCAACGGCGGTGCCATTTCCATCGGTCATCCCTTCGGCATGTCCGGCGCGCGGATGGTTGGCCATGCGCTGATCGAGGGCAAACGCCGAGGACTGCGCTACGTCGTGGTGAGCATGTGTATCGGTGGTGGCATGGGTGCCGCCGCTCTGTTCGAAGTGGCATGAGGGACGACTCCATGATTGATGAGCAGCAGGTACGGGCGAAGCTCGCCCGTTATGTCGAACTGGTGGACGCCGTGGATATCGACGGCATCCTCGCGCTTTATGCCGAAGATGCGGTCGTCGAGGACCCGGTGGGCAAGCCGCCCTACGTGGGCATCGAGGCCATCTCGCGCTTTTACCGCGAAGGCCTGGGGCGCCTGAACGCCAGCGCGCGGCTGGACGGCTCCATCCGCGCCACCCGTGGCTGTGGCGCCGTGCCCTTCTGCGTTGACCTGGACTGGGGCGGCCAGGCCCGCTCCATCGAAGTTATCGACGTGATGGAGTTCGATGCCGAAGGTCGCATCCGTTCGATGAAAGCCTTTTGGGGCGACGCCAACATGATCGCGAGGGAACAGCCATGACCCTGGAACAGCGCATTGCCCGCCTTGAAGCCGTTGAGGTCATCCGCGAGCTCAAGCACCGCTATTTCAACGCCTGCGACCTGAAGGAGATCGAGGTGATCCGCGATTGCTTCGCCGAGGGTGAAATCGCTATCGACTACGGTCCCGTCGGCTGCTTCCAGGATCGCGACAGCTTCGTCGCGCTGTACCAGTCCCTGGCCTGCAACGAGCGGGTGATCGACCTGCACCACGGCGCCAATCCGGAGATCGAGCTCGCCGGCGATGACGAAGCGGTGGGGCGCTGGGCGCTCTACTACTTCAACCTCGACGCCGAGACTGGGGCCACGCGGCAACTGGGAGGGATTTACCAGGATCGTTATCGCCGCATCGACGGGCGCTGGAAGATCGTCGAGACGGTGTTCAGGGCGCATTCGATGGTGGAGTCCGCTGCTGCGATTTGATGGGTATCGCCAAGCTCCACCCATCCTACCTACTGGGCTCCGCGCAGCTTTGTAGGATGGGTGGAGCGGAGCGATACCCATCAGCTTTTCAGTTCACCCCCGCCGCATCCAGAAACACCGGCTTCTCCCCACCACCATGCACGCAGATATCCGCGCCGCTCACATAGCTTGCCAGCGGTGATGCCAGGTACAGGCACGCATCGCCGATGTCCTCCGGGCTGGCCATGCGCTGCAGGGGAATCCCCGCCGCCACCCGCGCCACGCCCTCGGCATCGCCGTAGTGCAGCTCCGCCTGCTCGGTGAGGATCAGCCCCGCCGTTACCGCATTCACCCGTACCTTCGGCGCCCATTCCACTGCGAGGGAGCGGGTCAGGTTGAGCAAGCCAGCCTTGGCTGCGCCGTACGCGGCGGTGCCGGGAGAGGGGCGGGTGGCGCTGACGCTGCAGATGTTGACGATGGCGCCTCCGCCCGGCTGCTCCTGCATCACCCGATTGGCCAGTTGGCAGAGATTGAGAGGCGCCAGCAGGTTGAGGCGGATGATGGATTCGGAGAAGCGCGGCGAGGCCGTGGCCGCGTCAGCATGGGGCGCACCGCCGGCGTTGTTCACCAGCACGTCGAGACGGCCGAAACGGTCGACGACGGCATTCACCAACTGCTGGATCTGCTCGATGTCACGCACGTCGCAAGGCAGGAAGTGCGCCTCGCGGCCAGCATGGACAGGCAATTGGTCGGGGGCATTGCGGCCACAGATCACCACCTCGGCGCCGCAGGAGAGGAAGCGCTGGCTGATGCCCCGGCCCACGCCCTTGCCGCCTCCGGTCACCAGTACCACCTTGCCGCTGAAATCCAATGCATCGCCCATGGCTGCCTCGTCTGTCGGTTGTCGATGGGCAGAGGCTAGGGTGAGCAGGGCGGGGTGCCTACGTCCGGGAGGACTAGGGCCGGTACGGGGAAAACATCTGTGGGGGCACGCCTTGTGGGGGCGAATTCATTCGCTAAGGGCAGCGCAGCTGCCCCCCAGGGCCTTGCCGGGCAGACCTGCGGCCTGCATAGCGAATGAATTCGCCCCCACAGAAAAGCTGGCTCGCCGTATGGGCTGCTAGTCCTCTCGGACGATGTTGCCCACCGGGGCGCGCCGAATAATCCGGCCAAACAACAAGCCGAGGAGAGTCCCATGGGCGCGCTACCGCAAGGGCGTTTCGTCACGCTGCCCGATGGTCTGCGACTGCACTACCTGGATGCTGGCGAAGGCGAGCCGGTGGTGTTCATTCACGGCAGCGGCCCTGGCGCCAGCGGCCACAGCAACTTCAAGCAGAACTACCCGGTGTTCGAGAAATTCGGCTATCGGGTGATAGTCCCCGACCTGCCGGGCTACGGCCTTTCCGACAAGCCGGAAACCACTTACAGCCTGGACTTCTTCGTCTCCGCCCTGACCGGTCTGCTGGATTCCCTGGATATCGAGCGCTGCGTACTGGTGGGCAACTCCCTGGGCGGCGCCATCGCCATCAAGCTGGCGCTGGATGCGCCGAGCCGCGTCAGCCGACTGGTGCTGATGGCGCCGGGTGGCCTGATGGAGAAGGAACAGTACTACCTGCAGATGGAAGGCATCCAGAAGATGGGCGCCGCCTTTGCCAATGGCGAGCTGAATGACGCCGACGGCATGCGCCGGCTGTTGTCCCTGCAGCTCTACGACGCCTCGCTGATCAGCGACGAGACCGTCAACGAGCGGGTCGCTGTGGTGCAGCAGCAACCGCGTTGCGTGCTGAGCACCATGCAGGTGCCCAACATGGCGGCGCGCCTGTCCGAGCTGTCCTGCCCGATCCTCGGTTTCTGGGGCATGAACGACAAGTTCTGCCCGTCTTCCGGTGCCCAGACCATGCTGGAAGCCTGTCGCAATATCCGTTTCGTGATGCTCAGCGAGTGCGGTCACTGGGTGATGGTGGAACACCGCGAGTTGTTCAACCGCACCTGCCTGGACTTCCTCGCGGAGGGCCGGTCATGAGTGAAATCCTGCAGCGCGCATACGGCGAGGAGCTCTATCAGGCCCTGCTCGCCGGTCGCACCCTGGCGCCGCTGACCGAGCGCTGGCCAGAGATCACGATCGAAGACGCCTACCGCATCTCCCTCTACAGCATCGAGCGTCGCGTGGCGGCAGGCGATGCCATTGTCGGCAAGAAGATCGGCGTCACCTCGGAAGCCGTGCAACGCATGCTCAACGTGCACCAGCCGGACTTCGGTTTCATTACCCGAGACATGTGGTTCGACGACGGTGACAGCATTTCCCTGTCCGGCAACCGCCTGATCCAGCCGCGCGCCGAGGGCGAGATCGCCTTCAAGCTCAAGCATGACCTAGTGGGGCCCGGCGTTACCGAGCAGGACGTGCTCGACGCCACCGAATGCGTGATTCCCTGCTTCGAGATCGTCGATTCGCGTATTCACGACTGGAAGATCCGCATCCAGGACACCGTCGCCGACAACGCCTCCTGCGGTGTCTTCGTACTCGGCCGCGAGCAGGTGGACCCACGCGAGCTGGACCTGCCCAACCTGCGCATGACCGTGTTCAAGAACGGCACGCAGATCAGCGAGGGCCTCGGCTCGGCGGTGCAGGGCAACCCGCTCACCGCCGTGGCCTGGCTGGCCAACACCCTGGGAGCCTTCGGCATCCCGTTCAAGGCTGGGGAAATCATCCTCTCCGGCTCACTGGTACCGCTGGAGCCGGCGCGTGCCGGCGACCTCTTCGAACTGACCATCGACGGCCTGGGCAGCGCCCGGGTGTCCTTCCGCGACTGACTCCGGGGAAAGAGCATGAGCAAGAAACTCAAGGCGGCCATCATCGGGCCGGGCAATATCGGCACCGACCTGTTGATCAAGATGCGCCGTTCCGAATGGATCGAACCGGTGTGGATGGTGGGCGTCGACCCGACTTCCGAGGGCCTGAAACGCGCCGCCGAATTCGGCCTGAAGACCACCGCAGAAGGCGTCGACGGCCTGCTGCCCCACGTGCTGGACGACGATATCCGCATCGCCTTCGATGCCACCTCGGCCTACGTCCATGCCGAGAACAGCCGCAAGCTCAATGAGCTGGGCGTGATCATGATCGACCTCACCCCGGCGGCCATCGGCCCGTACTGCGTACCGCCGGTGAACCTCAAGGAGCACGCCGAGAAGCTGGCGCTGAACGTCAACATGGTCACCTGCGGCGGCCAGGCCACCATTCCCATGGTGGCGGCGGTGTCCCGCGTGCAGCCGGTGGAGTACGGCGAGATCGTCGCCACCGTGTCCTCCCGTTCCGTGGGGCCGGGCACCCGGCAGAACATCGACGAGTTCACCCGCACCACCGCTGGCGCCGTGGAGAAGATCGGCGGCGCCAAGCGCGGCAAGGCCATCATCGTCATCAACCCGGCCGAGCCGCCGCTGATGATGCGTGACACCATCCATTGCCTCACCGAAGGTGAGCCCGACCAGGCGGAAATCCGCGCTTCGGTGCTGCACATGGTCAAGGAAGTGCAGCGCTATGTGCCGGGCTACAAACTGATCAACGGCCCGGTGTTCGATGGTCGCAAGGTGTCGATCTTCATCGAAGTGGAAGGGCTGGGAGACTTCCTGCCCAAGTCCGCCGGCAACCTGGACATCATGACCGCTGCCGGCCTGCGCACCGCGGAAATGTTCGCCGAAGAGGCCCATAAGGGCGCCCTGCAACTGCCTGCCCGTTGAGTGGAGAAACAACATGAACCTGCAAGGTAAGCGCGTGCGCCTGCACGACATGAGCCTGCGCGACGGCATGCACGCCAAGCGCCACCAGATCAGCCTGGACGAGATGGTGGCCGTGGCCACTGGCCTCGACGCCGCCGGCGTGCCGCTGATCGAGATCACCCACGGCGATGGCCTGGGCGGTTCCTCGCTGAACTATGGCTTCCCGGCCCACTCGGACGAAGAGTATTTCGATGCGGTGATCCCCAAGCTCAAGCAGGCCAAGGTCTCGGCCCTGCTGCTGCCGGGTATCGGCACCGTCGACCACCTGAAGATGGCCCACGACCTGGGCGTTTCCACCATCCGCGTCGCCACCCACTGCACAGAGGCGGACGTCTCCGGCCAGCACATCGGCATGGCCGCGAAGATGGGGCTGGATACCGTCGGCTTCCTGATGATGGCGCACATGGTCAGCGCGGAAAAACTGCTGGAGCAGGCGAAGCTGATGGAAAGCTACGGCGCCAACTGCATCTACTGCACCGACTCGGCCGGCTACATGCTGCCGGATGAGGTGACTGAGAAGATCAGCGTGCTGCGCAATGGCCTGAACGCGAACACCGAGATCGGCTTCCACGGCCACCACAACATGGGCATGGCCATCGCCAACTCCCTGGCCGCCATCGAGGCAGGTGCGGCGCGTATCGACGGCTCGGTAGCGGGCCTGGGCGCCGGCGCCGGCAACACGCCGCTGGAAGTGTTCGTCGCCGTACTGGCGCGCATGGGCGTGGAGACCGGCATCGACCTGTACAAGATCATGGACGTGGCCGAGGACCTGGTGGTGCCGATGATGGACCAGCCGATCCGCGTCGACCGCGACGCCCTGACCCTGGGCTACGCCGGGGTGTACAGCTCCTTCCTGCTGTTCGCCAAGCGTGCCGAGAAGAAGTACGGCATCCAGGCCCGCGAGCTGCTGGTGGAACTGGGACGTCGTGGCACCGTGGGCGGCCAGGAAGACATGATCGAAGACCTGGCGCTGACGATGTCGCGGCAGCGTGGGGTGATGCCGACGTAGGTTGGGTTCGACGCCGCTCGTTGGGCCTCGCGTAGCTCGGACCAACCTACGGGGTCGTCCGAGCTGTAGGGTGGGCTTCAGCCCACCGGAGTAGCAGAAGGCAGGAGGGAGGCTCCGAGCGGTCTAAGGCTTCCCTCACCCCCGGCCCCTCTCCCGAAGGGAGAGGGGTGACTCACGCCGGCTAGATCGAAACCAACCGGATGCACCGACTAGCTCCCTCTCCCTCTGGGAGAGGGCTGGGGTGAGGGAAGTTGACCCCTCACACCCTATTCCCACTCCCCCGTCTCCGCGCCTGCGCCAGCAGCGCGGGGCCGATCTCTTCCAGCGGCAACACCTCTTCCGCCGCGCCAATCTCCGCCGCTTCCCGAGGCATTCCGTAGACCACGCAACTGGCTTCGTCCTGGGCGACGGTGTAGCCGCCGGCTTCGCGGATTTCCAACAGGCCGCGCGCGCCGTCCTTGCCCATGCCGGTGAGCAGGGCGGCGATGAGGTTGCGGCCGGCGCAGCGGGCAGCGCTGTTGAACATCACGTCCACCGCCGGGCGATGACCGTTCACCGGAGGAGCCTCGGACAGGCGCGCGACGTAGTTGGCGCCGGAGCGTGCTACTTCCATGTGCAGGCCGCCGGGGGCGAGGAGGGCGGTGCCGGGGAGGATGCGGTCGCCGTCGCGGGCTTCGCTGACGCTGATGCGGCAGAGCTTGTCCAGGCGGGCGGCGAAGGAGCGGGTAAAACCGGCCGGCATGTGCTGGGTGATGACCACGCCGGGGCTGTCCGCCGGCAGGCCTAACAACACTTCCTTGATGGCCTCGGTGCCGCCGGTGGAGGCGCCGATGGTGATCAGTTTCTCGGTACCGACGATGGGCAGGCCGCGTTCGACCGGGCGTTCGACAGCTGTGCGACGGATCATCCGCGCGCGTGCCGCCACCTTGAGCTTGGCGCGGATTTCCTCGGCGTAGGCCTGCATGCCCTCGGCAATGCCCAGCTTGGGCTTGGCGACGAAGTCGATGGCGCCCAGCTCCAGTGCACGCAAGGTCGCCTCGGAACCGCGTTCGGTGAGGGAGGAAATCATCACCACCGGCGTGGGGCGGCCCTTCATCAGTTTGTCGAGGAAGGTCAGGCCGTCCATGCGCGGCATTTCCACGTCCAGGGTGATGACGTCGGGCGAGTGCTGTTTGATCAGGTCGCGGGCGACATAGGCGTCGGGCGCCACGCCCACGAGGTGCAATTCGTTGTCGGCGCGGACGATTTCGCTGAGCAGGCTGCGGATGAGCGCCGAATCATCCACCACCAGAACCTTGATCGGCACGGGCTCACTCCTTGAACAGGTCGTAGGGCCCCAGCGCTTCCCCGCGCTTGAGGTAGAGGATGTATTCCAGCTCGCGCTGCAGGATGGTGTCGTTGTGCAGGTTCTTCAGTTTCTTCACCCGGACCGTGCCGCTGGTGGGGAAGATGTAGACCTTGCGCGCTTCGGCGCCCATCACGTCTTCGGCCAGCAGGGGAATGCCTTCGGTATCCAGGTAGCTGTGGACGAACTCCACGGTGCGCAGGGTGGTGTCGAAGCGCAGCAGGTCGTTGGGCAGGTTGCCGGCGCCGAACACCTTGGCCTGCAACTGGTGGCGGCGTGCGCCCTGGCGCAGCATCTCTTCACTGAGCTGTTCCATCATGCGCACGCCGTGGTGGGTGGCGGCGCTGGCCAGGCCGCTGCCGGGGCCGGGTTCGGGCAGGAGGAACTGGTTCATGCCGCCGATGCCGCGCTGCAGGTCGAACAGGCAGACCGCCACGCAACTGCCCAGTACCGACACCAGCACCTGGTCCTCGGTGGTGGCGTAGAACTCGCCGGGCAACACCTTCACCGCCGGCAACTGGATGTCCGGGTCGAAGTAGCGGGTGGCGGCGATGGCGCCTGCGGTTTCTCCTTTCATGTCGAGGCTCCCGGCACAGGCTGGTAGACGGTGCGGCTCACCAGTTTCACCACGTGGTTGGCCTGCACGAAGCTTTCCGAGTGGCCGGCGAAGAACAGGCCATCCGGCCGCAGCAGGCGCACCATGCGCTCCAGCAGGCGCACCTGGGTGGGCTTGTCGAAGTAGATCATCACGTTGCGACAGAAGATCGCGTCCAGCCCGCCGCTGAGCCGCCAGTCCTTGTCCAGCAGGTTGATGCGGCGGAACTCCACCATCTGTTGCAATTCCGGCACCACCCGCGCCAGCCCGGCATTGCTGCCGGTGCCGCGCTGGAAGTAGCGCTTCCTCAGGGCCGGGTCCAACTGGGCAAGACGCTCCAGCGAGTACACACCCCGGCGCGCGGTTTCCAGCACGCCGGTGTCGATGTCGGAGGCGATGATCTGTATTCCCTGGGCCCGCTCACCCAACGCCTGGTGCAGGGCGATGGCCATGGAGTAGGGCTCTTCCCCGGTGCTGGACGCGGCCGACCAGAAGCGCAGTGGCCGGCCCCGGCGCTGGGGCTCCCTGGCCAGCGCAACGAGCTGGTCGAAGTGGTGCCGCTCGCGGAAGAAGGCGGTGATGTTGGTGGTCAGCGCATTGATGAAGGGTTGCCATTCCTCGGAATGCTGGTCGAGGTAGGCCAGGTAGGCGGAAAAGGTGCGCAGTTCCAGCTGGCGTAGACGGCGCGCCAGGCGGCTGTAGACCATCTGCTGCTTGCTGGTGGCGAGGCTGATGCCGGCACGGCGATACAGCCGCTCACGTACCTGCTCGAAGTCGTGGTCGTTGTAGCCGAATTCGTGTTCGCCCAGCACCTGCGCATTCATTGCATTACCTCAAGAAACCCCGGCGCAGGGCGCCGGGGTGGGTTGGGACTAGAACTCTTCCCATTCCTCTTCCTTGCTCCGCGCCGCGCGGCCGGCACCGCGGGGCGACTTCGCCGACGGTGTCTTGCGCGAGGCATTGCGCGGGGTACCGGGTTGGCCGGCGTGGGCCGGGTCCAGCTTGAACACGGCCACCGACTGGGCCATCAACCCGGCCTGTTCCTGCAAGGCTTCGGCGGCTGCGGCGGCTTCTTCCACCAGGGCGGCGTTCTGCTGGGTCATCTCGTCCATCTGGCTGACCGCGCCGTTGACCTCCTCGATGCCACGGCTCTGTTCGGTGGAGGCGGCGGCGATCTCGGCCATGATGTCGGTGACCCGCTTGATGGCGATCACGATGTCGCTCATGGTCTGGCCGGCCTGGGCCACCAGGGTGTTGCCGTTCTCGACCTTGCTCACCGAGTCGGAGATCAGCGTCTTGATCTCCTTGGCCGCTGCTGCCGAACGCTGCGCCAGGGTGCGTACTTCGGCGGCCACCACGGCGAAACCACGGCCCTGTTCACCGGCCCGCGCCGCTTCCACTGCGGCGTTGAGGGCGAGGATGTTGGTCTGGAAGGCGATGCCGTCGATGACGCCGATGATGTCGGAGATCTTCCGCGCGGAGTCGTTGATGGCGGTCATGGTGCTGACCACCTTCTGCACCACGTTGCCGCCTTCGGTGGCCACTTCCGAGGCGTTCACCGCCAGGGAGTTGGCCTGGCGCGCGTTCTCGGCGTTGAGCTTCACCGTGCTGGTCAGCTCTTCCATGCTGGAGGCGGTTTCTTCCAGGCTGGAGGCCTGCTGCTCGGTGCGGGTGGACAGCTCGGCGTTGCCGCTGGCGATTTCGCTGGCGGCGGTGTTGATGGTGTCGGCGGACTCGCGGATCTGCCCGAGCATGCGCGACAGGCTCTGCGCGGTTTCGTTGGAGTAGTCCTTGAGTTCGCCGAAGGTGCCCTGGTAGTCGGCGCTGATGCTTTGCGAGAGGTCGCCCTGGGCGAGTGCGCCGAGCATCCGCGAAACGTCCTTGAGGCCTTTGTCGGCGGTGTCCACCAGGCTGTTCAGGCCGGTGGCCAGGTTGAGGATGAAGCCGGTCTTGCCCGTTTCGTCGATGCGCTTGGAGAAGTCACCGGCAGCGGCTGCGCCGACCAGCGCGGCGACTTCACGCTCGACCTGCACCTCCAGCGTCCGGTCGGCCCATTCCACCACCGAGCCGAGGCGCTCGCCGGCATCGCTGATGACCGGGTTGGCCACCAGGCCGAAGGTGCGTCCGCCCACGTCGATCTGGGTGCGGAAGGTGCTGGTGAAGGTGGCGAGCAGGCGCTTCTGGTGCTCGGGGTTCTTGTGGAACTGGTCGATCGAGCCGCCCAGCAGCTTGCTCACGGAGAACGACGGCAGCGCCTTGCGCAGGTCGGCCTCGGCGTTCTGCAGCATGCTGGTGACAGTCTTATTCATGTAGATGATGGTGCGGTCGCCGTCGGCGATCATCACGTTGGTGCTGCAGTTGTCCAGCGCGCTTTTGATCCGGGTGTTCTCCGACGCGGCCTGGGCTGCGGCCTTGAGGCGGTCGCGCACGCCGTCGATGGCTTCGGTGATCTGCGCTTTCTTGCCCGGCAGGCGTTCCATGTCCTTGCTGAAGTCGCCGCGACCATAGGCGGTGACCACGCCCACGACCTGCATCTTCACCGCGATATGGGCGGCCACCAGTTCGTTGATGCCTTTCGCCAGGCGCGCGTGGGTGCCGCTGAAGCGGTCCTCCGGGATGACCTGGTCGATCCAGCCTTCAGTGTGCTGGCGGGTCATTTCCACCAGTGCCTTGTCCAGCACCTCGGTGCTGGCGCTCTCCGCCTGCTGCTGGCGCAGACTCTTCTGCAAGCGGGCGAGACTGTCGTAGACCGGCGTCCAGATCGGGTCGTCGCCGGCGCCGATGGATTGGTCGAGATTGCCCTCGGTCAGGCCCTGGATCAGGCTGGCCAGGTGTTGCGCGCGAAGCTGAGCTTGTGCTTTTCCGTTGAACAGACCCATGGATTGTCCCCTTGCGTGTCAGGCTGCGGCTGCTTCGACCAGGGCCATTTCGCGGCTGGTCATCAGCTTCTCGATATCCACCAGGATCAACATCCGCTCGGCCACGGTGGCAAGGCCCAGCAGGTACTCGGTATCGAAGCTGGCGCCGAATTCCGGCGGCGGCTTGATCTCTTCGCCCGACAGGGCGATCACGTCGGACACCGAATCCACCACCACGCCGACGATGCGCCGGCCGATGTTGAGGATGATCACCACGGTGAAGGGGTCGTAGGTGACGTCGGCGAGGTTGAATTTGATGCGCAGGTCGACGATGGGAACGATCGCGCCGCGCAGGTTGATCACGCCTTTGATGAAGGCCGGGCTGTTGGCGATGGTGGTCACCTGGTCATAGCCGCGAATTTCCTGCACCCGGAGTATGTCGATGGCGTACTCCTCGCGACCGAGGGTGAAGGTCAGGTACTCCTGGGCCGGTTGCCCGGCCTGTTCCGCACTAAGGGAGTTCATGCAGGGCTGCTCCTTGTTGTTGTGCCAGGGCCGGCAGGGCGTCGACATCGAGGATCAGGGCGACGCTGCCGTCGCCCATGATGGTGGCGCCTGCGATGCCATCGACCCGGCGGAAGTTCTGTTCCAGGCTCTTGATCACCACTTGCTGTTGCCCGACCAGGTCGTCCACCAGCAGGGCGAAGTGGCGCCCGTCGGTTTCGAGGATGACCACGATGGACTGCTCGGCCGGCAGCGGCGGGGCGATTTCCCCCAGCAGGTCGTGCAGCGAGAGCAGCGGCAGGTACTCGCCGCGTACCCGGATCACCGCGCCTTCCTCGCCGCCCAGGCCACGGATGTCGGCGGCCTTGGGCTGCAGCGATTCGACGATGTAGGTAAGCGGGATCACGTAGTGGGTGCGCGCCACGGCGACGATCAGGCCATCGAGGATGGCCAGGGTCAGTGGCAGGCGGATGCTGATGCGGGTGCCCAGGCCAGCGGCCGAGTCGATGTCGATGCGACCGCCCATGGCCTGGATGTTGCGCTTGACCACGTCCATGCCGACGCCGCGTCCGGAGAGGTCGGTGACCACTTCGGCGGTGGAGAAGCCGGGCATGAAGATCAGTTGCCAGACTTCGGCATCGCTCATGCCGTCGTGCACGGCGAGGTTCTTCTCGCGGGCCTTGGCCAGGATTCGCTCGCGATTCAGGCCACGGCCGTCGTCACTGATTTCCACGACTATGCTGCCGCCCTGGTGGAAGGCGCCCAGGCGTACGGTGCCGCTGGCCGGTTTGCCGGCGGCCAGGCGCACGTCGGGCTGCTCGATGCCGTGGTCGATGCTGTTGCGCACGATGTGGGTGAGCGGGTCGCTGAGGCGTTCGATCACGCCCTTGTCCAGCTCGGTCTGCTCGCCTTGCAGCACCAGTTCCACCTGCTTGCCGAGGCGCGCCGAGGTGTCGCGCACCAGGCGCGGGAAGCGGCTGAAGATGAAGCTGATGGGCAACATGCGGATCGACATCACCGATTCCTGCAGGTCGCGGGTGTTGTGTTCCAGCTGCGCCAGGGCCTGGTGAATACGCTCGTGGACGCTCGGGTCCAGCGCGTTGCCGAGCTGGCCGAGCATGGCCTGGGTGATGACCAGCTCGCCCACCAGGTTGATCAGGCTGTCGATCTTCTCGACGCTGACGCGGATGGAGCTGGATTCCGCTTCGGCGCTGGCCGGCTTGCTGGCGACCGGTGCTGGTGCGGGCACCGGTTTGGGCGGCTCGGCAGCCACTGGGGCGGGTGCGCCGGGGGCTTCATCGAAGAAGCCGAAGGCGGCTGAGTCGGATTGGGCGGGCATGCCGGGCGCATCGTCGAAGAAGCCGAAGTCTTCCTCGGCGGCCGCTTCCGGTGAGCCCGGCGCTTCATCGAAGAAACCGAAGCCCGCATCTGCCTCCGCTGCTGGCGTGGAGCCCAGCAACTCGCGCAGGCGGGCCACGGTCGCTTCCACCGGCACGCTCGGGTCTGGCGCCTGCCGGCGGTGGGCGTCCAGCAGTCGCATCAGCACGTCACGGGCTTGCAGGAAGAGGTCGACCATTTCCGCGCGCAGGGCCATCTGGCCGCTGCGGATGCGGTCGAGCAGGGTTTCCAGTTCGTGGGTCACGGCGGTCAGGTCATCGAAGCCGAACATGCCGGCCGAGCCCTTGATGGAGTGGGCGGCGCGGAAGATGCCGTTGAGTTCTTCCGCGTCAGGCTGTTGCAGGTCGAGACCGAGCAGCAGCAGTTCGAGGTTGGCCAGGTGTTCCTCGGTTTCCTCGAAGAACACCTGGAGGAACTGATTCATCCCGTCGCTCATGGGAAACGCCTTGTGCTGGAGTCAGGGGAGGACCTTGCGGGTGACTTCCAGCAGATTTGGCGGATCGAAGGGCTTGACCAGCCAGCCGGTGGCGCCGGCCGACTTGCCCTGCTGTTTCATGGCGTCGCTGGACTCGGTGGTCAGCATGAGGATGGGGGTGGCGCGATAGCCGGGCAGGCCGCGCAGGCTGCGGATCAGGCTGAGGCCGTCCATGTTGGGCATGTTCTGGTCGGTGAACACCAGGTTGTATGTCTTGCTCTGTGCCTTGCCGAGGCCGTCCTTGCCATCGACGGCCTCGTCCACGACGTAGCCGGCGGCCTTGAGGGTAAAGCTCAGCATCTGTCGGATAGATGCCGAATCGTCGACTATCAGGATCTGCTTGCTCATCAGTGCCGCTCTCCCTTGCCGTTCTTTTTTCTAGTTGGACGCTTCTTGCAACACACTTCCTCATTAAGCGGCTGGCCAGTGGCCATGGTTAGGTGTAGATGGGCGCCGGGGGAGCGTCCAGCTACTGGCGTCAGCCATTCGTCGCTTTGATGAGTGGCCGACGGTTGTCATCAATCGTTCAGAACAGCTCTATCTCACCCGCGCTCACGCTGCTCTGGCTGACCGGGTTGGAGATGGGTTTGCGCAGCTCGGCGGTTTCCTGGTCCACCTGTTGCGCCCAGTGCTCCGGCGCCACGGTGCGCAGGGCGCCAAGGCCGGCGGCGAATCCACCGAGCTTGGCGAAGTGCTTGCGCATCTGCCCGATCAACTGGCTGCTCATGTCCTGGAATTGCAGGGCGGTGATGGCCCGGTCGACACCCGAGCCCACCTCCAGCGAAATCCGATCCAGTTCCTGGATCACCTTCAGCGTGTGGCGGTTCATGCCTTCCAGGTCTTCCAGCATGTGGTGCAGCTGCTGCTTGGAATCCAGGGCGAAGCCCATGTCCTTGTCCGCCAGTTGGGAAATGGCCGACTCGGCGTCCCGGATTTCCCGGTAGACCACGTCCACGTGCTCGCGGATCTGCTCGGAGAAACCGGTGGAGCGGGTGGACAGGGCGCGCACTTCATCGGCCACCACGGCAAAGCCACGACCGCTTTCCCCGGCGCGCGCCGCCTCGATGGCGGCATTCAGCGCCAGCAGGTTGGTCTGCTTGGCGATGGCGTCCATATCGTGGGTGGATTTCAGGATATCGGCGATCTTCTGCGTCACGCGGTCCATGCGCTTCACCAGGTCCTGTGAGGTCTGGCTGGTTTCCAGCGTGGCCTCGACGAACAGGCCCAGGGTGTTGCGGGTGGTGGCGATGAATTCCTGGAAGTTCATCCCTTCGTCATCGCCGCCCTGGTTGCCGTAGCGCTCGATCAGGGAATGGGAATGGGCGCGCTGCTGGTCGATGCGCGCTGCAAGGCCCTGGAAGCTGTCGCTGAGGCGACCGATGGCGTCCTGCAGCAAACCGTCCACCTGCCCGGCATGGGCCTGCAGGGTGCCGAGGTGTTCATCCACCGCATGCTGCGCCCGCTGCCAGTCGGGAGCCTCCACCGTGGGCTGTGCATCGGCCAGCGTCCCACGGGGGCGCGCATCGAGCTGCAGCCAGACCAGCAACAGGCTGGCCAGCCAGCCTCCGCCGAGGACCAGCCACACCGGCAGGCCGACGGCGACCATGCCGGCGCACGCCAGCCAGGTCAGGGAATGCAGGGCCAGGCCCTTGATTGGGTTGGCAGGCGACGGATGCGGCATGGAGCACTCCCAGCAGGATTAATGACCGGACGGCGGCCCCAGGCGGGGTGAAAACGACGCTGTGACGTTTTCACTCAGCCTGTAAAAGGCCATCGGCAACGCTGCTTAAAGCTAGAGGCCGCTCGTCTGGTGTCAAATCGCTATCTGTCGACTTGCGACACCAATCATCCCGCTGTTTCCGCCGCCTCTTCCGGAGGGCTGAGATAGCGATGGGCGCCGCAGCGCAAGCAGCGCTGGCAGATCATCGGTACGGCACCCACGTCGGTGCGAAAACCCTCGGTCCATTGGCAACCGAGCAGGAAACAACGAATACGCATGGCTCCTCCCCGGGGGCGTACCCCCTCGGTTCGATCCGGCAGTAGTGGTTGGAACAGCACTCGCCTTGTTCTTGTTGGAGGCATGGGTCGCCGCGAGGATCGTTCGACCGCTCTAGAACCGGCAACCTAATGCGGCGAACGGGGTGACCGTTGGTCGGGGCAGGGGAGCCTGCAGGTAGGGTGCGCCGTGCGCACCGGCGATCGAGCGTCGCGCGGTGCCGCCACCAGACTCTTAGCAAGGAGAATTCACCGAGCCTCCTGAACCTTGATACCAGCGCCGCAGTCTTACCCCGGCCCTTTCCCTCACACTTATCCACAAGCCATTCATGCACCCGATCCGTCGATCCCTTCACCTGCTTCCTTTACTACCCGTCGCCCTGACATCGCTGTTCGCCGTCCCCGCCCATGCTGGCGATGAGCGACAGCTGCTGGCCGCCATCAATGACTATCGAACCCACAGCCAGCGCTGCGAATGGAGCACGATGCGGGGCGCTCCGCCGCTGGTGCTGAAATCGAACCTGGCACTGCCGGTGGGGTACTCGGGAGAATTGCGTCGAGGCTTGCGCGATGCCGGCTACCAGGCGGCGGAGGTGCGCACCATCCGTCTGGCCGGAGCGCGGGATGCCAGGTCGGCCTTCGCCATGCTGCGCGACGACTACTGCGAGGACTTGCTCGACAGCCAGGTTTCCGATGTCGGCATCAGCCGCAGCGGCAACCAGTGGCGCCTGGTGCTGGCCCGACCCATGGCCAGTGCACAGCTGGGTGATTCCCGCTCGGCGGGGCAGGCCTTGCTGGCCCAGGTCAACGCCGCGCGGGCCAAGCCGCGCATGTGTGGCAGTAAACGCTTTGCCGCTGCCCGGCCGCTGAGCTGGAGTTCGGCACTGGCCAATGCCGCCCAGCAGCACAGCCGCTCCATGGCCAACCGTGACTACTTCTCCCACCAGGGCCCGGACGGCGACTCGCCCTTCGACCGGGCGCGCGATGCGGGCTTTCGAGGACGGCAGGTGGGTGAAAACATCGCCGCCGGCCAGGGTTCGCCCCGCGCGGCCATGGACAGCTGGCTGGCCAGCCCCGGCCATTGCGCCAACCTGATGAACCCGAAGTTCACCCAGGTCGGCGCCGCCTACGCCTCACAGGTGCGCAGCGAAAACGGCATCTACTGGACCATGACGTTCGGCGCGCCGTGATCCGGGGCGCCGAAAGGGGCTCATTCCCCGCGCTTCGGTGACTTCAGGAGGTTGTCGCGCAGCCTGGCGACGGCCTTCTGCATCTGCACGAACTCATCCGGCGAGAGACCGGTCGAGTCGTTGAGGCTGGCTTCCAGGCTCTGCTCCCGCAGGCTCCGGCCTGCCGGGGTCAGGCTGACCCGCACCTGGCGTTCGTCTTCGGGGTCGCGCTGGCGCTGGAGGAGGCCCAGCGCTTCCAGCTTCTTCAGCATCGGCGTGAGGGTGTTCGATTCCAGGAACAGCTTTTCGCCCAGGCTGCCAACGGTCTGATTGTCCTCATCCCACAGCGCCACGATGGCGATGAACTGCGTGTAGGTCAGCCCGAGCTGTTCGAGGACCGGCTTGTAGACCCTGCCGAAGGCGAGGTTCGCTGAATACACCGCAAAACACAGGAAATCCGAGAGCGGTGCCGGTTTGCTACTGGGTTTTTTTCCGACGGGCTTCATTTGCTTCCTCGTTGGCCATTGGGCTCATGTCCCGAAAGGAACGACTATAGATCGCATGCGAGTTAGTCGGAAGGGCCGGATTTCAACTCGCACTGTAAACAGTCACCATGGAAATCCCCGACCGGTGCTCCCTGGACTTGACCGCTGGCCCCTGCGCGTCGTCCTTCAATCCAATGCCAATTTGCAATCACGCGATCACCCTCAAGAATGAATAGGGTCGGCAAAGGGATTTTCCATGACCCCCATTTCTGCATTCCTCAGGCGAGTCCAGCAGCTCTGGCAGTCCCATGACCTGGCTCTGATCGGCCAGCGTCGCGAGCGACGCATGCGGCTGCTGGCCAGTGGGCTCATGGTGTTCATGGGGCTGTTCTGGGGCGCTTACTTCGTTCAGCGGGGGGCCTGGGGCATCGTGCTGATGGACCTGGCGCTGATCCTCTGCGGGCTCGGCGTGTTCGTCCTGACCCTGCGCAATCAGGCGCGTAGCGCCAATCTGTTGCTGTTTGGCCTGCTGATGGTGGTCATCCTCGTCTCGACCCTGGTACTGGACGTGCCCACGCCAGCGGCGCCGCGCGCGACGCACCTGTACCTCCTGCCACTCGCCGTGGCCGCGTTGATGGCCTTTCGCGACGATCACAGATGGCTGCGCTACGGCGTCACCTTGCTCTGCCTGGCGTTGTTCACCGGCCTGTCTGCGACGAGCTGGAGCCCCATCACGGGTTACAGCCTGCCGGATGAGGTGCGGGTGATCGGCTCCTGGGTACAGGGCATAGCCTCGGTGTCGATGTTCTTCATGTTGCTGCACATCCTGCAGACCGACGCCGCCGAGCGCTCGGAGCTGGACCGCGATTTGCGCACGGCTCAGCGCGACGAACAGTTCGTCCTCCATTTCCAGCCGCAACTGGACCGCGCCCGGCGGGTGGTGGGCGCGGAGGTGCTGATCCGCTGGCAGCATCCACAGCGCGGGCTGTTGCCCCCCACCGAGTTCATCGACCACGCCGAGAAGACCGGAATGATCATTCCCATCGGCCAGTGGGTGTTGCAGCAGACCTGTGCCCAGTTGCGGCAGTGGAAGGCCGTGCCGGCGCTGGCGGAGATTGGCCTGGCGGTAAACATCAGCCAGAACCAGTTCCGCCAGGCCACCTTCGTGACTGACGTTCTGGCCATGATCGAGGGCCATGGCATCGCAGCGCACCGACTCGAACTGGAGTTGACCGAAACCCTGATCGTGCAGGACATCGAGGACCTGACGCGGAAGATGGCGGCGCTGGTGGAGCAGGGCGTGCGTTTCTCCCTGGATGATTTCGGCACCGGGTTTTCCTCGCTCAGCCACCTCAAGCGGCTGCCCTTGAACACGCTGAAGATCGACCGCTCCTTCATCTGCGACGTGCTGACCGATGCCAGCAGCGAAACCATCGTGCGGACGGTCATCGCCCTGGGGCAGAGCATGGGCATGACCGTGATCGCCGAAGGGGTCGAGAACGAGGCCCAGCAGCGTTTCCTGGCCAGCAATGGCTGCGGGCAATTCCAGGGCTATCTGTTTAGTCGGCCCTTGCCGCTGGCGGAGTTCGTCGAGTTCGTTTGGCGCTGCAACCTGCCCCGTGCGGAGGAGGTGACGGTCGGGACTCCATAGCGCCAGGCCGCGCCTACACTTGTCGGGCCGTTTTGCTCTCACCTCTCCCACCCTGCGCACCGGATCCGACTTTCCGAAGGAGGGCCCCTGATGATCAACGCTTACACGGCCAGGATGCTTGCCCACTACAAACAATGGGTCGATGAACGGCTCTTCGATGACCTGGCGGGGTTGCCGCCGGGCGAAGTCGGCAAGGAGCGTGTCTCCCTGTGCAAGAGCATCATCGGCACGCTCAATCACATCTATGTGATCGATTGCATCTGGCGTGCCCACCTGGAGGGCAAGTCGCACCCTTACAAGACGCGGCTGGAAGTGCCGCACCCTGAGTTGACCGAACTCCGGGAGGCCCAGTCGTCCATGGACGACTGGTTCATTTCATGGAGTGCCGGGCAGACGGACGCCTCGCTGGCCGAGCCGGTGGAGTTCGTCTTCTGTTCCGGCGACCCCGGCGTGATGATGGCCGGCGCCATGCTGATGCACGTGGTCAACCACGCGTCCTATCACCGGGGCAGCGTGATCCAGATGTACGCCGACATTCCGGCGAAGCCGCCCATCACCGACCTCCCCGTGTTCCTGCGCGAGACCCATCCCCTCTACGCGGCGGGCTGATTGGGCATCGGCGGCGCGGACATGTGCTGCATGATCAGGTCACGCAGCCAGCGTTCGGCAGGATCGTTGTCGGTGCCGCTGCTCCACACCATGGACAGCTCCGAGGTGTAGATGGGGAAGGGTGGGTCGTCGGCGCGCAGGCCGCTACCGTCGATCAGCGCGTCAGCCGCGTAGTCCGGGACGGTGGCGAGCAGTTCGGTCCCTGCCAGGATCGAGCGCAGGCTGCCGAACTGCGGCACCGCCAGCACCACGCGGCGGCTCCGTCCAACCCGCGCGAGGTCGTTGTCGATGTTGCCGCTCAGGTCGCCGGAGAACGAAATCAGCGCATGGGGACGCGAGCAGTAATCGTCCAGTGTCAGTGCGCCGGGGCGGTCGTCGCCGCGCAGGATCTTGCAGCGCAGGTTGCGCAGCCGCTTGCGCTTGGCGTTGGCCGGCAGTTCCGTGGTGAAGCTGACGCCGACCGATATCTCCCCGGAGGCGAGCATTGCCGACATGAGCAGGAAGTTGACCCGGCGAACCACGACTATGGCCTCGGGGGCTTCCTCGCGGAGCTGGGCGAGCAACGGCGGAAACAGGCCGAACTCGACGTCGTCCGAGAGACCGATGCGGAAGGTGTTGCGGTAGGTCGCGGGGGTGAAGTCCTTCGCCCGGCTGACGGCACCGGAGATGGCGTCCAGCGCCGGTTGCAGCTCTTCGAGGATTTCCAGCGCGCGCTTGGTGGGTTCGAAGACGCGGCCATTGCGCACCAGCAGCGGGTCGTCGAACAGGTCACGCAGGCGCGCCAGGGCGGCGCTGACGGCGGGTTGGCCGAGGAAGAGCTTTTCCGATGCCCGGGTGAGGTTCTTCTCGTACATCAGGGTTTCGAAAACCACCAGCAGGTTCAGGTCTACACGTCGCAGATCGTTCCGGTTCATCCGGCGCCTCCCACAGGCTTTGGCTGAATTGATTGAAGCTCCTTGTTTGCGCCTGGCAATTGCAATGCCAGGCGCGGTCGACTCGGCCCCGCTGGTCGCTGCTGGTTACTTGACCGCCTTGTCCTCGATCAGGTCGGCGTCGAACAGGTGCTCCAGTTCCGCACGGGCCTCGCGGGCGGTCTGGGTCACCGCGGCATCGTCGTCATAGACCTTGTGCTGGGCAGCCAGGACTTCCTCGTCATGGCGCTGGAAGCGGCGAATGCGGGCATTGGCCTGGTCTTCGTCCAGCCCCAGGCCGAGCAATGCCTGGCGGCTCATTTCCAGGGCGGAGTGGAAGGTTTCACGCACCGGCACGGCGCCCATGTCCAGCAGGCGGTGGACGTGCTGGCGGTTACGCGCGCGGGCGATGACCTTGAGGTTCGGGTAAAGGCGCTTTACCAGCTCGGTGAGCTTGAGGTTGGTGTCCGGGTCGTCGGTGGCGATGATGAGGTACTCGGCCTTGTCCACCTTGGCCGCGCGGAGGATTTCCGGGCGCAGCGGGTCGCCGTAATAGATGGGCATGCGGCCCAGGCTGCGACCGTACTCGACCATGTCTACTGCAGTGTCCAGGGCAACGAAGGGTACCTGCTGGGCGCGCAGTAGCCGCGCGATGATCTGGCCCATGCGTCCCATGCCGGCGACCACCACGCGGGGTTCGTCGCTGTCGATGCGCTGGTACTCCGCCGGCACCTCCACCGGCGCCGGCGCGGACACAAGGCGGCGGAACAGGGCCAACACCAGCAGCGGCGTGACCGCCATGGACAGGGTGATGCTGAGCACCAGCAGGCTGTGCAGGCGGGCGTCGAGCATGCCCTGCTCGTGGGCCACCTTGAACACCACGAAGGCGAACTCGCCGCCCGCGGCCAGGATGATCCCCAGACGCAGCGCATGGGCACGGTCCAGCCCGCCGGCGTAGCGGCCCGCCACGTAAAGCAGGGGCAGCTTGAACATCAGCAGCAGCACGGTCAGCACCAGCACGGCGAAGGGCTCGTGCAGTAGCAGGCTGAGGTCGGCGCTCATGCCCACGCTCATGAAGAACATGCCCAGCAGCAGGCCCTTGAACGGCTCGATCTGGGCTTCCAGCTCGTGGCGGTATTCCGAGTCGGCGAGCAGCAGGCCGGCGATGAAGGCACCCAGGGCCATGGATACACCCGCCAGCTCCATCAGCCAGGCAGTGCCCATGACCACCAGCAGGGCGGTGGCGGTGGAGACTTCCAGCAGCTTGGTCCTGGCGACGACGCGGAACACCGGGCGCAGCAGGTAGCGGCCGCCGATGATCACGGCGCCGATGCTACCCACTGCCAGGAGGATGGCCTGCGGGTCGACCTCGTCCGCGTCCAGGTGGCCGGCGCCACTGAGCAAGGGCAGCAGGGCGATCAGCGGGATGGCGGCGATGTCCTGGAACAGCAGGATGGCGAAGGCCAGGCGGCCGTGGGGGCTGGTGAGTTCCTTGCGTTCGGCGAGTATCTGCAGGCCGAAGGCGGTGGAGGACAGGGCCAGGCCGAAGCCCAGCACGGCAGCGGTGTTCAGGGACTTGGCAAAGACCAGCCAGGCCACCAGGCCGATGGCCAGGGCGGTGAGCAGCACCTGGGCCAGGCCCACGCCGAACACCGAGCGGCGCATCACCCAGAGGCGGCGCGGCGAGAGTTCCAGGCCGATGATGAAGAGCAGCAGCACCACACCCAGTTCGGAAACGCGCGCGACGCTTTCCGGGTCGGTGACCAGCCCCAGCACTGACGGTCCGATCAGCACCCCGGCCAGCAGGTAGCCCAGCACCGCTCCCAGTTGCAGGCGCTTGGCCAGGGGAACGGTGAATACGGCTGCAAACAGGAATACCACTGCTGCCTGCAGCAGGCTGCCTTCGTGGTGCATGCATCTCTCCTTGGTCTGACGTCTTGAAGGGGCGGCATTCTAGAGCAGAGCGGGGCACCGACGCAGGGGCCGCGCGATTTCGACGCGGCCCCTGGATGGCTTACTTGGTGAGGGTGTTGTAGGCGGTGATCAGGTTGCGGTAGTCGGGGATGTGGTTGGAGAACAGTGCGGCCAGGCCTTCGATGTCGTTGCGCCAGTCGCGGTGCAGTTCGCACGCCACGCCGAACCAGGTCATCAGCTGGGCGCCGGCGGCTTCCATGCGGCGCCAGGCTGCGTCGCGGGTCACTTCATTGAAGGTGCCCGAGGCGTCGGCGACCACGAATACTTCAAAGCCTTCTTCGATTGCCGACAGTGCCGGGAAGGCCACGCAGACCTCGGTCACCACGCCGGCGATGATCAGCTGCTTCTTGCCGGTGGCCTTCACCGCCTTGACGAAGTCTTCGTTGTCCCAGGCATTGATGTTGCCGGGGCGGGCGATGTACGGGGCGTCGGGGAACTGCTCCTTCAGCTCGGGCACCAGCGGGCCGTTGGGGCCAGTCTCGAAGCTGGTGGTGAGGATGGTCGGCAGCTTGAAGTACTTGGCCAGGTCACCCAGGGCCAGCACGTTGTTCTTGAACTTGTCCGGGTCGATGTCCCGCACCAGGGAGAGCAGGCCGGACTGGTGGTCGACCAGCAGGACGGCGGCGTTGTTCTTGTCCAGACGCTTGTATTGGAAAGACATGGCATTTTCCTCGCTTGGTTGAGCGTCCGCCCTTGTGGGCAGGCGCAGGAATTTCTCAGCGTTGCGAATCCAGCACTTCGTTGTCCCTGACCACCTGCTGGGCTTTTCCGTAGCTCTCGATCAGCAGTTGGTAGTGCGGGAATACATGACTATAGGCGGCGGCCCACTCGGCGGCGTCGGGACGGTTCCAGGTGCGCTGCACCTCGGAGCAGACGGCGGCGGTATCCATGGGCACCACACCGGCCTGGACGACGCGCGCCAGGGTGATTTCCTGGGCCATCTTGGAGTAGGTGCCTGACGCGTCGATGACAGCGAATACCCGATAGCCGGCATTGACCGCGCTGATGCTGGGGAAGGCCATGCACACGCTGGTGATGGTGCCGGCGATGATCAGGGTCTTGCGGCCAGTGGCTTCCACCGCCGCCACGAACTCGGGGTTGTCCCAGGCGTTGATCTCGCCCTTGCGTGCCACGTATCGGGCGTGGGGCGCGGCTTCGTGGATTTCCGGAATCAGCGGTCCGTTGGGCCCCTGGGGCACGGAGGCCGTGGTGATCACCGGCATCTTCGCGAGGGCGGCGACCTTGGCCAGGGTGATGGCGTTGGAGCGCAGCTCGGTCATGGGCATGTCCTTGACCGTCTGGAACAGCCCGCTCTGGTGATCGATCAGCAGCATCGCGGCGTCATCCGGATCGATTCGCGGAATCTGGCCGTTGAAGTTGGCGACTTGGGCGAAGTTGCTCATGGCGTATACCTCTTTTCTCGGGGTGAAGGCCGTCCTGGCCTCTGCGGTTTCCCGCCGGCCCACCTATCCGTCGTGGGGGATTGACCAGACCAGGCATGGACCCGGCCTGGCATGTGACCGTCAGTCGTTCATCTGGCCGAAGCGTCCGGCCTGGAAGTCCTGGATCGCCTGGCGTATCTCGGTTTCGCTGTTCATCACGAAGGGGCCGTAGCCGACGATCGGTTCCTCGATGGGCTCGCCGGAAAGCAGCAGCACCAGGGCTTGGCCATTGGCCTCCAGCAACAGCTCATCGCCTGCTTGTTCGAACAGCGCCAGTTGGCCTTCGCGCACCAGTTCCTCACCGTTCACCAGCAGGGTGCCGCGCAGTACCACCAACGCGGTGTTGCGGCCGGGGCGCAGGTCCAGGGTCACCGGCTTGCCGGGGTTCAGGCGGATATCCCACACGTCCATGCCGGTGAAGGTGCGTGCTGGGCCGCGCTGGCCGTCGAACTCGCCGGCGATCAGGCGCAGGCTGCCGGCCTGCTCAGGCAGGGGCAGGTTGGGGATGTCGGCATCCAGGATGGTCTGGTA
Source organism: Pseudomonas sp. BN411 (assembly GCF_029871235.1). Taxonomy (GTDB): domain Bacteria; phylum Pseudomonadota; class Gammaproteobacteria; order Pseudomonadales; family Pseudomonadaceae; genus Metapseudomonas. The sequence goes on along the minus strand of NZ_SSOM01000086.1, from coordinate 116,080 downwards.
TCCCGGCGCGGCCAGCTTGTCGCGGGATGGCAGGTTGACCCAGAGCTGGACCATCTCCAGGGTGCCGCCGCTACGGGTGAAGGCCGGGGAGTGGAACTCCTCGTGGAGGATGCCCGAGGCCGCGGTCATCCATTGCACGTCACCCGGACCGATCAGGCCACCGGCGCCGGTGGAGTCCCGGTGTTCCAGTTCGCCCTGGTAGACGATGGTCACCGTCTCGAATCCCCGGTGCGGGTGCTGGCCAACGCCACGCGGGCGCTCGGCCGGGGCGAACTCGGCGGGGCCGGCGTAATCCAGCAGCAGGAAGGGGCTGATGTGCTTGCCCAGGCTGTCGTAGGAAAACAGCGTGCGAACCGGGAAGCCGTCGCCCACCCAATGGGGCCTGGGGCTGGTGTAGATGCCACGGATCTTTTTCATGGTGTGCCTCCTGTAGTGCATGGGGCACATCTTGAAACTGCAACACTGGCTCCGGTAGACGGGCTAAATTGACCTCAGAGTCCTATTTGGAGAACGCTGGTGGAAGACCTCAACGACCTCTACTACTTCGCCCAGGTGGTGGAGCACGGCGGCTTCGCCCCGGCCGGCCGGGCGCTGGACATGCCCAAGTCCAAGCTGAGCCGGCGCATTGCCAACCTGGAAGAACGCCTCGGCGTGCGCCTGATCCAGCGTTCGACGCGGCACTTCTCGGTCACCGAGATCGGCCAGGAGTACTACCGCCAATGCGTGGCGATGATGGTGGAGGCCGAGGGCGCCGCCGAGGTGATCGAGCGCAACCGCTCGGAGCCACAGGGTGTGGTGCGCATCAGTTGCCCGACGGCGCTGCTGGACTTCTGGGTGGGGCCGATACTGAGCCGGTTCATGGTGAAGTTCCCGTTGGTGCAGCTGCACATCGACAGCACCAACCGCCAGGTGGACCTCATCCAGGAAGGCATCGACATCGCCCTGCGGGTGCGCTTTCCGCCGCTGGAAAGCACCGATCTGGTGATGAAGGTGCTGGCCAACAGCACCCAGTGCCTGGTGGCCAGCCCGAGACTGCTGGAGACCATTCCGCATCCCCTGGTGCCCGCGGACCTGGCGAGCCTGCCAAGCCTGCACTGGGGTGCGCCGTTACGCGAATACATCTGGCAACTGGATGGCCCTGACGGCGCCAGCGCTGCCGTGCGCCATCATCCCCGACTGGTCACCGACGATTTGCTGGTGCTGCGCCAGGCAGCCGAAGCGGGGGTAGGGGTGGTGCACCTTCCGTGGGTGGTGGCACGGGAAGAACTGGCCAGCGGCCGATTGGTACAGGTAACGCCCGACTGGGCGCCGAGAACCGGCATCGTGCATGCCGTTTTTCCCTCCCGGCGAGGGCTGCTGCCCTCGGTACGGACCCTGATCGACTTCCTGGCGGAGGAGTTCAAGGAAAGCGGGATGATGTGAGCTGCCTCCAGCTACAGACCGAGGTCTGCCCTGCTGAATGGCCGGGGCAACTGCGTTGCCCTTGGCGAATGAATTCGCCCCTACAAGGTATGGGTGCCCGCTGCGGGATATGTGTGGGGTGCGGTTCGCTTTTCCTGTGGGGGCGATTTCAATCGCCAAGCAGCCCGAAGGGCTGCCCAATGGGATTGCACGGGGCAACGGTGTTGCCCTTTAGCGAATGAATTCGCCCCTACAAGGTATGGGTGCCCGCCGTGGAATATGTGTGGGGTGCGGTGCGCTCTTCCTGTGGGGGCGATTTCAATCGCTAAGCAGGCCGAAGGGCTGCCCAATGGGATTGCAGGGGGCAACGGTGTTGCCCTTTAGCGAATGAATTCGC
>NZ_SSOM01000086.1:0-114232 GCF_029871235.1 Pseudomonas sp. BN411 | reverse complement strand
CCTTTAGCGAATGAATTCGCCCCCACAAGGTATGGGTGCCCGCTGCGGGATATGTGTGGGGTGTGGTGCGCTTTTCCTGTGGGGGCGATTTCAATCGCCAAGCAGCCCGAAGGGCTGCCCAATGGGATTGCAGGGGGCAACGGTGTTGCCCTTTAGCGAATGAATTCGCCCCCACAAGGTATGGGTGCCCGCTGCGGGATATGTGTGGGGTGCGGTGCGCTCTTCCTGTGGGGGCGATTTCAATCGCTATGCAGGCTGAAGGGCTGCCCAATGGGATTGCAGGGGGAATGAATTCCCCCCACAAGTCCAGCCTCAGAAAGCGAAGCAGGAACAGCCCAGCGCCCCCCAGAAACCCTGGAAATCACTCACCGGCACACTCGACTGGCGCGCCCGTTCGTGGCTGTGGGCATGCACGGCGCAGGCGCCGACGCACTGGTGCACCTGGGCGGCGAGCGGGGCGGCGGGCTTCCAGTGGCCGGGCACTTTGGCCACCGGCGACCACTCGGGCAGCACCGGGACCTGGGGCGGGCCGAGCTTGTCGAACTCGCCGGCGGCGTAAACCACCTTACCGTCGACGATGGTCAGCACAGACTCGATCCACTTGATCGCTTCTTCCTCGACGTTGAAGAAGTCCGCCGACAGTGCCGCCACATCGGCCAGCTGGCCCACCTTGATCTGTCCCTTCTTGCCCTGCTCGCTGGAGAACCAGGCGCTGCCGTGGGTGAAGAGTTCCAGCGCGGTGGCGCGGGACAAGCCTTGTGGATAAAGCTCCAGGCCGCCGACGGTCCTGCCGCTGACCAGCCAGTACAGCGAAGTCCAGGGGTTGTAGCTGGACACACGGGTGGCGTCGGTGCCGGCGCCCACCGGCACACCTTCGGCGAGCATGCGCTGGATCGGCGGGGTCTTCTCGGCGGCTTTGGCGCCATAGCGGTCGACGAAGTACTCGCCCTGGAAGGCCATGCGGTCCTGGATGGCGATGCCGCCGCCGAGGGCGCGGACGCGCTCGATGTTTTTCGGCGAGATGGTTTCAGCGTGATCGAAGAACCACGGCAGGCCGTTGAACGGGATGTCGCGGTTGACCTTCTCGAACACGTCGAGCATGCGCGAGATGGATTCGTCGTAGGTGGCGTGCAGGCGGAACGGCCAGCGCTGCTCCACCAGGTGGCGGACTACCGGCTCCAGCTCCTGCTCCATGCTCGGTGCGAGGTCCGGGCGCGGTTCGAGGAAGTCCTCGAAGTCGGCGGCGGAGAACACCAGCATCTCGCCGGCGCCGTTGTGGCGGAAGAAGTCGGTGCCGTCGCCCGGTTTCACCACCTTGCTCCAGTTCTTGAAGTCGGTGAGCTCTTCCTTGGGCTTCTGGGTGAACAGGTTGTAGGCGATACGCACGCTCAGCTGGCCCTTGTTGGCCAGTTCCTGGATCACCTGGTAGTCGTCCGGGTAGTTCTGGTAGCCGCCGCCGGCATCGATGGCGCTGGTCAGGCCGAGGCGGTTCAGCTCACGCATGAACTGGCGGGTGGAGTTGACCTGATACTCCAGCGGCAGTTTCGGCCCCTTGGCCAGGGTGGCGTAGAGAATCGTGGCGTTGGGCCGGGCGATGAGCATGCCGGTGGGGTTGCCGTTGGCGTCGCGCTGGATTTCGCCGCCGGGCGGATTGGGGGTGTCCTTGGTGTAGCCGACCGCCTTCAGCGCGGCGCGGTTGAGCAGCGCGCGGTCATACAGGTGGAGGATGAACACCGGGGTGTCAGGTGCCGCGCGGTTGATCTCTTCGAGGGTCGGCATGCGCTTCTCGGCGAACTGGAATTCGTTCCAGCCACCGACCACCCGCACCCACTGCGGGCTGGGGGTTCGCTCGGCCTGGTCCTTCAGCATGCGCAGGGCATCGGCCAGGGAGGGCACGCCTTCCCAGCGCAGTTCGAGGTTGTAGTTGAGGCCACCCCGGATCAGGTGCAGGTGCGAGTCGTTGAGGCCGGGGATGACGGTGCGCTGCTTGAGGTCGATGACCTGGGTGGCGTCGCCGCGCAGGGCCATGGCTTCGGCATCGGTGCCGACGGCGAGGAAGCGGCCGTCCTTGATGGCCACGGCGCTGGCGTTGGGTTTCTCGCGGTCGACCGTGTGGAAGCGGCCGTTGAACAGAATCAGGTCAGCGGACATGGAACCCCCTGAGGTGGCATGGGCGACGCCTGCGGCGCCGGCGAAGGGCAGTGCGGACCAGAGCGCGCCGGCGGCGCCGAGCACGCTGCTGGCGGCGAGGAACTGACGGCGGCTGTTGCTGGTTGGGTCTTCGCTCATGGAACCCTCCTTGGGCTCAACGTTGGTTCAGCCAACCGGCGAAAAAACGTGTCACCGGCGGCATGAAAAGATAGACAACCAGCAGCACGATGCTGGCGGTAATCACCACGTTGCTCGCCACGTAACTCCCGAGCCAGGGTTGCAGCTTGAACAGCGGCTGCCAGAGCAGCGGCACCAGCAAGGCCAGCGGCAGGATGACCAGGAAAGTGATGCAGGCCTGTTTCCAGCGTGGTGGCTGCGGCACGTCGGCCGGTATTGGGGTGAACCAGAATTCCCGCTCGGGATTGATTTCCACCTGGTCGCCATCGGCCAGCAGGTGACTGACTTCCTCGATCAGCAGACGGCGCTCGGTGGAGTCCAGCCAGGCCTGGAGCTGGGCCGTGCTGGCGAAGCGCAGGACGCAGGTGAACAGGTGCAAGCCGTCTTTGCGATCCCGCACCACATCGATGCCGAGGTGGCCGGGGTATCCCTTGGCGATGCCGATGATGCGGCGCAGCCAGCCTTCGTATTCCTGTTCCCGGCCTTCCTTGACCCGGTGGCGGATCAGCAGCGTGACGATATCGTCGGTGGTCATGGCGAGGTGCTCCGTGCAAGGCGTGGAAGAAGGCCGGAGGCGTTGGTCGCCTCCGGCCTTGTGGCTTACTTCACCTGACGCTGGGGCGCTTTGTGCACCATGGTGTAGGCGTAGTCCACGCCCATGCCGTAGGCACCGCTGTGTTCGCGCACCAGGTCCATCACCGCGTCGTAGCTTTCGCGCTTCGACCAGTCGCGCTGGTACTCGAGCAGGACCTGCTGCCAGGTCACCGGAATGGCGCCAGCCTGGATCATGCGCTGTACCGCCATGTCATGGGCTTCCTGGGAGGTGCCGCCGGAAGCGTCGGTGACGATGTACACCTCGTAGCCGGCATCCATAGCTTCCAGGGCAGGGAAGGTCAGGCAGACTTCGGTCCACAGGGCGGCGATGATCAGTTTCTTGCGGCCGGTGGCTTTCACGGCGGCGACGAATTTCTCGTCTTCCCAGGAGTTCATCGAGGTGCGTTCGATGGGCTGCTGATCCGGGAACACGCTTAGCAGTTCCGGCCAGATGTAGCCGCTGAAGCTTTCGGTTTCGACGCTGGTGAGGATGGTCGGGACGTTGAAGATCTTGGCGCTCTTGGCCAGGCCCACGGTGTTGTTCTTCAGTTGCTGGCGGTCGATGGACTGCACGCCGAAGGCCATTTGCGGCTGGTGGTCGATCAGGATCAGGGCGGAGTTGGTCGGGTTCAGCAGTTCGCGGATAGACATGGCATTTCTCCTGGAGCGTGAGTTGTTTGATTGCTTCCTGGCCGGTGCCTTCTCCGTGAAGGCTGTTTGGTTCCGACGTGGGATGAATTTTGTGCTCGCCCATTGAGAGAAACAATTCGGCATAATTGAACTTCATTGATTCTGAATTGGAGACATTGATGGACAGGGTCGAGTGCATGCGCGCCTTTATCGAAACTGTGCGCAGCAATGGCTTTGCCGCGGCGGCACGGGCGCTGGACCTGCCGCGCTCCACCGTGAGCAAGCAGGTGCAGGCGCTGGAAGAGGCCATCGGCGTGCAGTTGCTGGTACGCACGACGCGCAGCCTGCACCTGACGGAGGCGGGAACGGACTACTTCGAGTCGGCGCGGGACCTGCTGGCGGCCCTCGACGAGGCCGAGCAGCGGGCTCGGGATGGGGTAGGGGAGTTGCGTGGCGTGCTGCGGGTGAACGCGCCCATGTCCTTCGGCCTGCGCAAGCTCGGACCGCTGATTTCGCTGTTCCATGAACGGCACCCGCAGATCGAGCTGCAGCTGGTGCTCAGCGACCAGCAGGTGGACCCGGTGCGCGGCGGCTTTGACGTGACCATCCGCATCGCCAGCCTGGCGGACTCGTCCATGGTGGCGCGCACCATCGCCCCGGCGCCGCGCTATCTGGTGGCCTCGCCCGCTTACCTGGAAAAGGCCGGCATGCCGCAGTCGCCGGAGGACCTCGCCAATCACGCGTTCCTTGGCTACGGCTATCTGCAGAGTGGTGTCAGCCTGGCGTTGAGCAACGGCGAGGAGACCCGGCGGGTGCAGTTGAACGGTCCGCTCCAGGCCAACAACGGCGACTTCCTCGCCCAGGTGGCCGAGGCTGGTATGGGCATCGCCCTATTGCCGAGCTTCATCGTCGACGAAGCCCTGGCCGCCGGCCGGCTGGTGGCGGTGCTGTGCAAATGGCAGGCGCCGCCCATCAGCATCAACGCCGTCTACCCCTCGGCCCGCCGCATGCCACAGAAGACCCGAGCCTTCATCGATTTCCTGGTGGAGGAGATGAGCAGGGCTGTAGGGGCGATTTCAATCGCCAAGCAGGCCGAAGGTCTGCCCAATGGGATTGCAGGGGGCAACGGTGTTGCCCATAGCGAATAAATTCGCCCCCACAGGGGATGGGTGCCTGCTGTGGGATAGGTGCAGGGCTCGATGCGCTTTTCCTGTGGGGGCGATTTCAATCGCTGAGCAGGCCGAAGGTCTGCCCATCGGGATTGCAGGGGGCAACGGTGTTGCCCATAGCGAATGAATTCGCCCCCACAGGGTATGGGTGCCTGCTGTGGGATAGGTGCAGGGAGCGATGCGCTTTTCCTGTGGGGGCGATTTCAATCGCTGAGCAGGCCGAAGGGCTGCCCATCGGGATTGCAGGGGCAACGGTGTTGCCCTCGGCGAATGAATTCGCCCCCACAGGGTATGGGTGCCTGCTGGGGGATAGGTGCAGGGCGCGATGCGCTTTTCCTGTGGGGGCGATTTCAATCGCTGAGCAGGCCGAAGGTCTGCCCAATGGGATTGCAGGGGGCAACGGTGTTGCCCTTAGCGAATGAATTCGCCCCTACAGAGGATGTGCGGCGCCTTCTCCTGTGGGGGCGATTTCAATCGCTGAGCAGGCCGAAGGGCTGCCCATCGGAATTGCAGGGGGCAACGGTGTTGCCCATAGCGAATGAATTCGCCCCCACAAGTTATGGATGTCCACCGTAGGTAACCGTCACCGTTTCACCTGCCGCAATGTCTCATCGTCCATGTACCGCATCAGTGCCTGGATGTCCTGCTCGCCCAGTCGCAGGTTGGGCATGGCGACTTTGTTGTATTGCTGGAAGAGGCTCGTCGCCAGCGGGTCTTGCTCGGCGAGCATGCGGTCGGGTTCCTTGAGCCAGCGGGCCAGCCATTGGCGGTCGCGTTGGCGGGTCACGCCGAGCAGGTCGGGGCCGACGCTGCGCAATCCGCCCAGTTCGCCGTCCTGCGGGCCGAGGGTGTGGCAGGCGCTGCAGCGGGTGCGGAATACCTGCTCGCCGCTGGAGGGTGGACGGATGACCGGGGCATCCGCGTAGTTGCGGCTGGTGGGATCGGCCTTGCTCCAGTTCTGCAGGCCGTTGCCCAGCTTGTCGGCGAGGATATAGGGGTTTTCGAAGGGCGAAACCTTCATCCATTCGCCGGTGGCCTGGTTGCCCACCACCAGGCTCAGGTTGTGCTGCTTGAGGTTGCCCGGATCATCCCCTGGCACCAGCAGGCCGAGCTTTTCCCGCAGCCGGGTGATCTCGTCGTAGTCGCCGGTGAGGAACTGCCAGCCCGGCGCCACCTGGAACTTCGTCGCATAGGCCTTGAGCACTTCCGGCGTGTCGTGAATGGGGTCGATGCTGATGGAGTAGAAGTGGATGTCACGCCCGACCTGGTCGCCCAGCAGTTTCTGCACCTGGCGCAGGCGTGCGGTTTCCAGCGGGCAGCTATCGCCGCAGCTGGTGAAGATGAAGTTGATCGCCACCACCTTGCCTTCGATCAGGTCGTCGAAGAAGCGCAGGTGCTGGCCGTCCTGGTCGATCAGTTCGCTGTTGGGAAAGTAGTCGCGGCCCCAGGGGGCGGCTGCGACGGGCCGGCCGGCCGGCGCCAGCCAGAAGCCGGCACAGGCGGTGGCCAGTGCCAGCAGGGTGAGGGCCAGCCAGTGGATGCCTGGAATGCGCATGGGCTCTCTCCCTGGGACGGGGCCGCGCCGGCCCCGTCCCGCTTGGGGTTAGCGGCTGGTCTGGCCGGTGCCGTCGCCGGTACGGAAAGTGGGCAGGGCGACCGAGTCCACATAGCTCACGCCATCCCAACTGGGCAGGGGCGTGGGCATCAGCTGGACCTGGCCGGGGTGCTCGATGTCCCAGCGCAGCAGCATGGAGTTGTCCTCATGCTGGGTGTTGTGACAGTGCTCCATGTAGGTCCCGGCGAACTCGCGGAAGTGCACGGCCATTTCCACACTTTGCTGGCTCTCGCTGTCTTCGCCGATGCGATAGACGTCCTTGCGCGCCCACTTCTCCCATTCCGGCGGTGGCAGGCCACCGCGGCTGAGGACGATGCCTTCCTCGAAGTGCACATGGACCGGGTGTGACCAACCCCCGCCACCGTTCTTGATCTTCCAGATTTCCAGGGTGCCGGCACCGCTGTAGCCGGCCGGCGTTGGGCCATTGGCCAGTCGTGGGGCGGCAGAGATGCGCCGCGGGTCCATGTTGAAGCCCTGGCCGCCGTCGGTCTTGATGGTCCAGGGGGTTTCGTCGGTGCCGTTGGAGCGGCCGAACTCGAAGCTGCGGTGACGCGCCAAGCTCAGCAGTTGGCGATCGTTGGGGTTATCGGCGTGCAGGGTCAGCGGGATCATCACCTTGCCTTCGGCCTTGCCCGGCTTGGCCGGCTCGTAGTCGGCCGGGTTCATCGCCAGGTCCTGGCCGCTGTAGGCCTGCACCCGCAGTTGGAGGAACTTGCCGACGCCCGGGTCGCCCTTGTCCCAGGCGGGGCCGTTGCTGGTCTGCTTGATCACCGCCTTGTACTTCTCGGAGAGGATGTCGGCGAGGGCGATCTCCTGCTTGGCGCCCTTGCCGGTTTCATGTTCGAGGACGTTGACGAAGTACAGCTTGTCCCCGGCTTTGATCCCGCTCTTGGCGAAGTTGACGATGATGTCGTAACGCTCGGCGATGCCCTGGATGGGCAGGACGCCGAAGTGATCCTTGAGGTTGCCGTCATGGTCCAGGTCCAGCGTGCCGTCGAAGGGCACGGCGTGTTCCATGATGTTGCCGTCGTTGGCGATCATGTGGAACGGCACCCGCGCATAGGAGACGCCCGAGCCCTTGGGCCCCTGGAACTCGCCGCCGGTGCCCTTGATTTCACGCACAACGGCCAGCTTCAGGTAACGCGATACCGAGCCGTTGAGGATGCGGAAGCGGTAGCTGCGGGCGCGCACCTCGAACCACGGCTTGTACTGCCAGTTGACCAGCACCTGGTCGCCGAGGAAACCGTCGGTATTGAAGGGGTTGAACCAGAGCTGGCCCTGCTGATCCCAGGCCTTGTCGGCGACGAGCAGATTCACGTCGTAGTCGCGGTTGCCCCAGGATTCGGCCGTGCCGCTGGGGAAACGCAGGTTGATGCCGTCGTCGAAGGCTTCGTTACCCCGGTCCACCGCGCTGTAGTAGTTCATCATCGCGGCGTTGCCCTTGTAGACGTTCTGCGCGGTGAAATCGAGCATGTGGTCGTGGAACCAGTGGGTGCTCATGGTTTCGCGCCAGTCGCCGCGAATCTGGATCCGGCCGTTCTGGCAGGTCTTCAGGCCCGGATGGGCGTCGTTCACCCACAGCGTTTCGCCGTCGTCGCAGGGGAACGCTGCGCGCGGGTCGCTGGCGGTGGTGTTGATGGTGTCGTAGCCGGCCAGTTGGATCGGCCAGCGGTAGTCGTAGAACTGGCCGGGGAAGAAGAAGGCGTTGGCGTAGCCATCGCTCTCGGCCGGCGTGTGGCCGTTGTGTTCATGGGTGGTGATGGTGTGCAGGCCGAAACCACGGTTGGCTGCCGGGTCGATCGGCAGCGCGTTGTAGTGGCGGAACAGGATCGGCTGGCCATAGCGGACCATCATCAGCTTGGGCGGGAAGGTGCCATCGAAGGTCCACAGGGCGTTGTGGTCCTGCACCGGCATGTTGGGGTGGAAGCGTGGCTGGATGCCGCGCGTGGTGCCGTTGGTGAAGGGCAGGCCGGCGGTGTTGTAGTAGAGGCCGCCGGGGCCGAACTCACCTTCGTTGTAGCCGTGGCGTTGATACTGGTCGCGCACACCTCCATTGACTCGGGCTCCGGCCTGGGCCGTCTTGATCTCCACTTGCGGGTAGAACTCGTTCCAGCGCTGATGCGACCAGCCCATGCCTGGCGGGCGGCCCTCAGCGGAGCCGGCTATCTGCCGATGCAGGAAATCCTCGATCTCCGTGCTCCAGGGATTGCGGTCCAGGGTGTCGGCGTACTGGGTCGGGAAGGGCGACAGACCCGGTTGGCCGAGGAAGGCATCGAGGTCTTCACCGGACGGGCCGCTGCGCGAGGCGTCGCCCGGGTCCTGCTCGGGGGCCGAACCAATGCTCGGTTCGGGGAAGGAGATGGATTGCTGCGGCGAGGTGGGGTCGAGTTTCTCCAGGCCGAACACTTCGAACAGCATCATCTGCTGGGTGAAGGGCTGGGCGCCGTACAGCGGGCTCGGCTTGCCGTTGGTGGGGTAGTTGAACGAGGTCTGCCGTGCCGGTGGCAGCACGTTGTCGACGCGGGTGGCATCGCGGTCGCCGATCACGCCGTTGGGCAGTTCGATGGCGCCGGAGTTGGCCGGTGCGGCGGTTTCCAGTGCATCCAGGGCCGCCTGAGGGTTCTTCGGTGGGCCCGTGAAGTGCGACGGGTCGTCCGCCGGCGGTGGCCCGAACAGGTCCAGGGGAACGGCGACCGCGGCGTAGAGATCCAGCGCCATCAGCGCACCAAGGAAGAAACCGGAGGATTTGAAGATCTTCGGCACCCTGTTCAGGGCTTTCGAGATCGCACGCGTATTCCGGGCAGACATACCCACCTCGCTATCGAAGAGAGAGGAACACACCGAAAAGAGGAGTCGGGCCACCGGATAGAGGCACGGGGTGGGGCGGAGGTCGTCGGCGATGCTGTTGTAAAACGGCCGCGCCGCGGCACGCGACATCGGGTGCGAGGCTGTAGTGGCACGCAGGCCTCGGGGGTAATCCTTTTCTTTGTAACAAGGTGTGTCAATGAGTCGAATGAATCTCGTTTGGCGAGTGGTCAAAAGGTCGGCACAAGCGGTAGACCCCCAAAATTGGGGGTTTCAGGGCATTTGAAGATTCAATAGGGAGATCATTTGGCGTCGGTTTTTGGCAGCGACGGGATTCCGGCGGGGCTTCGGGAAACTTTGCAAGAGCGAATCGCACTTGCAGGTTTCCGAGTAGGGTGCGCCGCGCGCACCCTCCGATGGATTCGAGCATCCGTCACGAATGAGGGATGCTCGAATTTTTTCCTCAATGCGCCCCGGCGCCCTTGGCCAGGTCGCTTTCGTTCCACTCGGTGTAGACGCAGGCGTCCGCTGCGGCCCAGCGCACCATGACTTGCGCACCCGGTTGCAGAGGCGCGGTGGCGCCGGAGAGTTCCTTCAGGGTCAGGCAGGTGCCGCCCGCGGTGATCACGCTGCAGGTCAGGCACTCGCCGAGGAACACGGTTTCCGTAACCTTGGCCTGGATCTGGTTCCAGCCAGCGGCCAGGGGCTCCACGGCGGCCTGTTCCGGGGTCAGTACCTGGGCCTTTTCCGGACGCACCATCAACACCAGTTCCTGCTCGTTCTTCAGGCCAGCGGTGGGGCGGATGGCCAGCGGCTGGTTCTCGAAGCTGGCCACGGCGTTGCCCTGGGCCTTCACCTTGAGGAAGTTGGAGTTGCCGAGGAACGACGCCACGAAGGCGTTCGGCGGGTCCTGGTAGAGGTCGTAACCGCTGCCCAGGCCGACGATGCGGCCGTGGCTGAAGATGGCGATGCGCTGGGACAGGCGCATGGCTTCTTCCTGGTCGTGGGTTACGTAGACGATGGTGATGCCGAGGCGACGGTGCAGGTGGCGCAGCTCGTCCTGCAGGTCTTCGCGCAGCTTCTTGTCCAGGGCGCCCAGGGGTTCGTCCATCAGCAGGATGCGCGGTTCGTACACCAGGGCCCGGGCAATGGCCACGCGCTGCTGCTGGCCGCCGGAAAGCTGGGCCGGGCGACGCTGGGCGAACTTCTCCAGCTGCACCAGCTTGAGCATGGACTCGACGCGGCGCTCGCGTTCACCGGCCGCCTGCTTGCGAATGTCCAGGGGGAAACCGATGTTGTCGCGCACGTTGAGGTGCGGGAACAGCGAGTAGCGCTGGAACACCATGCCGATGTCGCGCTTGTGCGGCGGCACGTTCACCAGGGACTTGCCGTCCACCAGAATTTCCCCGGAGCTGGGCGTCTCGAAGCCGGCCAGCATGGACAGGGTGGTGCTCTTGCCCGAGCCGCTGGAGCCGAGGAAGGTGAGGAACTCGCCGTCCTGGATGTCCAGGTTGATGTTATCCACAGCGGCGAAGTCGCCGTAGTGCTTGTTCAGGTTTCGCAGACTGACCAGGGTCTTGTTTTCGCGGGTGTCTTGGATCACGGCACTCATTGTCTTTACCTCGGCGCTCAGGCGCTTGCAGGGTTGCGCCGGCGCAGCACGGCGGCGATCACCATGACCAGTACGGACAGACCGATCAGCAGCGTCGAGGCGACGGCGATCACCGGGGTCAGGTCCTGGCGCAGGGTGGTCCACATTTTCACGGGCAGGGTCTGCAGGGTCGGGCTGGCCATCATCACGCTCAGCACCACTTCATCCCAGGAGACCAGGAAGGCGAATAGGGCGCCGGCCATCATGCCGGGGCGAATCCCCGGGAAGGTCACCTTGAATACTGCCTGCAGCCGCGAGGCACCGCAGATCACCGCGGCGTCCTCGATGGACTGATCGAACAGTTTCAACGAGTTGATGATCGAGATGATGGTGAAGGGCAGTGCGACGATCACGTGGCTGACCACGAAGGAGAACAGCGTCCCGGTGTAGCCCAGCTTGAGGAACAGGGCGTACACGGCCACCGCGATGATCACCAGCGGCACGATCATCGGCAGGGTGAACAGGCCGTAGAGGAACTCCCGGCCGGGGAACCTGCCGCGCACCAGGGCGAAGGCGGTCGGCAGGCCCAGGGCCACGGAGCAGAAAGTGGTCAGCACGGCCACCTTGAGGCTGGCCAGGGCCGACTCCATCCACTCGGCGTTGGAGAAGAACTGGTCGTACCACTTCAGCGTCCAGCCCGGCGGCGGGAACACCAGCCACTGGGAGGAGCCGAAGGACAGCAGCACGATGAACAGGATCGGCAGCAGCAGGAAGGCTGCGATCATCCCCGTGGTGAGGTAGAGGCCGATGCGCAGGCGCAGGCCCATGGCATTGGGTGACAGCAGCATGGCTTACCTCGCAGTACTGGAAGCCACCGGAGATTCCGGTTGCAGCTTCAGGTAGACGTAGAACAGCGCCAGGGTGATGACGATCAGCAACGCGGCGGCGGCGCTGGCCAGGCCCCAATTGAGGAAGGACTGCACCTGCTGGACGATGAACTCCGGCAGCATCATGTTCTGCGCCCCACCCAGCAGGGCCGGGGTGACGTAGTAACCCAGCGACATGACGAAGACCATCAGGCCACCGGAGAACAGGCCCGGACGGCACAGCGGCAGGAACACCTTGAAGAAGTTGGTCCAGGGGCTGGCGCCGCAGATGGAGCCGGCTTGCAGCACCATCGGGTCGATGGCGGACATGGTGGCCTGCAGCGGCAACACGATGAACGGGATCATGATGTAGCTCATGCCGATCACCACGCCGGTGAGGTTGTGCACCATCTCCAGGGGTTGGTCGATGATGCCGATCGCCATCAGCACCTTGTTGATCACGCCAGACCCCTGCAGCAGCACCAGCCAGGAGTAGGTGCGCGCCAGCAGGCTGGTCCACATCGACAGCAGGACGATATTCAGCAACCAGCGGCCCCAGCCACGGGGCACCAGGGTGATCACCCAGGCCAGGGGGAACCCCAGCAGCAGGCTGATCAGGGTCACCAGGCCGCCGACGGCGAAGGTGTTGAACAGCACCCGGGTATAGGCCGAGTTGGCGAACAACTGCTCATAGTTGCCGAGCCCCGGAGTGGGCTCCAGGACGCCGCGCAGGAGTAGACCAATCAGCGGCGCGAGGAAGAACAGACCGAGGAAGAGCAGGGCCGGGATCAGGTTGCGGGCGCCGCGCCAGCGCAGCGCGGCCTGGTTGTCTTGTTTCATCGGCGCAGCCTTGGAGTCGGTGCCACGGGAGGCGCGGGATGCGCCTCCGGTGGCTTTGGCCTGCGAGCCGGGCTGAATGGCAGCCATCTTCACTTGACCAGCCATTCGTTCCACCGAGCGGCGATTTCCTGGCCGTTCTTGGCCCAGTACGCGTAATCGAGGGTGATCTGATCCTTAGCGTAGGCGGTGGGCAGATTGGGGGCGAGATCGCCCTTGAGCTGGCCCACGCTGTCGACGTTCACCGGGGCGTAAGCGGTGAGGTTGGCGAAGTCGGCCTGGCCCTTGGCGCTGCTGGCGTTGGCCAGGAACTTCATGGCCGCGTCCTTGTTCTTGGCGCCTTTCGGGATGACCAGGAAGTCGGCCATGACCAGGTTCTGCTTCCAGCTCACGCCCACCGGCGCGCCGTCCTGCTGCAGGGCGTAGACGCGGCCGTTCCAGAATTGGCCGAGGGTCGCTTCGCCGGAGGCCAGCAACTGCTGGGATTGGGCGCCACCGCCCCACCAGACGATGTCCTGCTTGATGGTGTCGAGCTTCTTGAAGGCGCGGTCCAGGTCCAGCGGATAGAGCTTGTCGGCGGGCACGCCGTCAGCCAGCAGGGCCAGCTCCAGCACGCCGGGGCTTGGCCACTTGTAGAGGGCGCGCTTGCCCGGGTAGTTGGCGGTGTCGAACAGGGCGGTCCAGTCCTGCGGAGTCTTGCCGCCGACCTTGCCCTGGTTGTAGCCGAGCACGAAGGAGAAGAAGAAGGAGCCGACACCGTGGTCGGAAACGAAGCGCGGGTCGATCTTGTCGCGCTGGATCACCTTGAAGTCCAGGGGTTCCAGCAGGCCCTCGGCAGCGGCGCGTAGGGCGAAGTCGGCCTCGACGTCTACCACGTCCCACTGAACGTTGCCGCTTTCGACCATGGCTTTCAGCTTGCCGTAGTCGGTGGGACCGTCCTGGACCACATGGATGCCGCTGGCTTCGCTGAAGGGCTCGGCCCAGGCCTGTTTCTGCGCATCCTGGGTCGTGCCGCCCCAGCTCACGAAACTGAGGTTGTCGGCGGCGAGGGCAGCGGTGCTGGTCGCGGCCAGGAATGCTGCGGCGAGTACCGCGGTTGCACGTTTTTTGAACACCATCTTGCTTGCCCTCATTGTTGTGTTTGTACGCAAGCGGGCTTCGCTTTCTACCCGCTTATCAGGAGCAGGACCCCACTGGGGGGATTCAAGGGCGGTCGAGGTGGGAGGCAGTCCCGAATTATCTCGGCCTACGGAATGTCATATTATGGTATTCCAAGCTTTCTGCAAGTCCTCCGCGATGGAGTGGGTGACGAGTGGTTGGGGAGGGCATTTCACCGGGCGCTGGGGGCAGCTTCGCCGCCCTTGGCGAATGAATTCGCCCCTACAGGGATGTGCCCCGCCGTGAAGTTGCAGGCGCGAGTTCCCCTCTCCCTTTGGGAGAGGGGCTAGGGGTGAGGGATGTCACACTTCGCTCGGAGTTGAGCTTGTAAGGCAGTCCTTCGGCCTGCTCAGCGAATGAATTCGCCCCCACAGGACTGTGCTGTGGGTGAGCCGGGAGTCACCCCTCTCCTCTTCAGGGAGAGGGGCCGGGGGAGAGGGCAGCCCTGCGGCCTGCTTGGCGATAAATTCCCTGCACGGACAACGCCCTCTCCCTCTGGGAGAGGGCAGGGGTGAGGGAAGTTGTGTTTGGCTAGGTGTTGATCTGGAAGGGCAGCCCTTCGGCCTGCTTCGCGAATGAATTCGCACAGGAAGAGGCAGGGTTTCCGAGAGGGGCGTTAACCCTCGAACGGCAACGTCTCCACCACTTCCAGGTCATACCCGGTGAGGCCAGCGTATTTCAGTGGTGGCCCGAGGTGGCGCAGTTTGCCCACACCCAGGTCCTGGAGGATCTGCGCGCCGGTGCCCACTTCGGAGTAGATGCGCGACTGCGAGCGGCTGAACTGCCGGCGCGGTTGGGTGAGTTGCGGCACGCGTTCGAGCAGGGCCTGGGAGGATTCATTGTTTGCCAGGACCACCACCACGCCGTGGCCGGCCTCGGCCACCTTTTCCAGGGCGGCCCAGAGGGTCCAGTTTTTCGGCCCGGTGTATTCCGCACCCACCAGGTCGCGCAGTGGGTCGATCACATGCACTCGCACCAGGGTGGGTTCGTCGCGGTGGATATCGCCCATCACCATGGCCATGTGCACGCCGCCCTCGATGCGGTCTTCATAGGTGACCAGGCGGAAGGTGCCGTGGACCGTGGCCAGTTCCCGCTCGCCGATGCGGGAGACGGTGTGTTCGGTGCTGAGGCGGTAGTGGATCAGGTCGGCGATGGTGCCGATCTTGATTCCGTACCTCTCGGCGAAGGCTTCCAAGTCCGGGCGGCGGGCCATGGTGCCGTCGTCGTTCATCACTTCGACGATGACCGAGGCCGGGGAGAAGCCGGCCAGGCGCGCCAGGTCGCAGCCGGCTTCGGTGTGGCCGGCGCGTGTCAGCACGCCGCCTTCGCGCGCGCGCAGGGGGAAGATATGGCCGGGTTGCACTAGGTCGTCGGCCGTGGAATTGGCCGCCACGGCGGTGAGCACGGTATGGGCGCGGTCGGCGGCCGAAATGCCGGTGGTCACGCCCGTGGCGGCTTCGATGGACACGGTGAAGGCGGTGGCGAAGGCGCTGCCATTGGCCGGAACCATCTGCTCCAGGCCAAGGCGTTCGCAGTGTTCGTCGGTCAGGGTCAGGCAGATCAGGCCACGGGCTTCGCGGGCCATGAAGTTGATCGCCTCGGGGGTGCATTTCTCTGCGGCCAGGAGCAGGTCGCCCTCGTTCTCACGGTCTTCGTCGTCCACCAGCAGGACCATCTTGCCCTGGCGGTAGTCTTCGATGATTTCTTCGATGCGGTTGAACGGCATGGCGTGACACCTGGCTGGATAAAATAGAAAGTAATCTGGTATACCATAATACCAATTTAACCGGAACAGCAGAGGTCAGCATGAAGGCTTACTGGATCGCCCACGTCGATGTGACGGACCCGGAGCGCTACAGCGAATACACCCGCCGGGCTCCCGCGGCGTTCGCTCAATACGGCGGCAAGTTGCTGGCCCGCGGCGGCCGTTCACAGGCGATGGAAGGGCGCACCACTCCCCAGCGTAGCGTGGTGATCGAGTTCACCTCCTACGAGCAGGCGCTGGCCTGCTACCACTCGGCGGAATACCAGGAAGCCTGTGGATATCGCCGGGGCGTGGCGAAGGCGGAGGTGATTATCGTGGAAGGGGTGGAACCGTAGGTTGGTCCGAGCCTGCGAGGCCCAACGCGCGGAGTCGAGGCCTGCTCGTTGGGCTTCGCTTCGCTCTGCACCAACCTACAAGAGCATGGACTTCAGCGGATGAAGTGAATCTTCCCGGTATCGTCATTCCCCATGTAGATCCCATACACCCCAGCCTCGCGCTCTTCGATATAGCGCTCGAGAATCTGCCGGATCGCCGGGTAGTAGATGCTCTCCCAGGGAATCTCCTCAGGGGCGAAGAAGCGGTAGTCGAGGGTCTCGGGCCCGTGCTGACCGGTCACTTCCAGGGCGATGGCGCGGAAGATGATGTAGACCTCGCTGATCTTCGGCACGCTGAAGATGGAGTAGGGCGAGACGATCTCGGCGCGCACGCCGCTCTCTTCCCACACCTCCCGCAGGGCCGCTTCCTCGGTGGTCTCGCCGTTTTCCATGAAGCCGGCGGGCAGGGTCCAGGTGCCGGGGCGGGGCGGGATGGCGCGCTGGCAGAGCAGGTACTTGCCGTCCTGCTCGATGATGCAGCCGGCAATGACCTTCGGGTTTTCGTAATGGATGTAGCCGCAGTCGCCGCAGACCAGCCGGGAATGGGTGTCCCCGTCGGGCTGCCGGCGGTTCAGGTCGCCTGATCCGCACTGGGGGCAGAAACGCGGGGCGCGCATGGCGTCAGCGTCCTATGCGCGGCTCTTTGAGGGCGATGGGGCTGGCGATCTCGCGCACCTTGCCCGGCTCGTCCTGCTTGGACCTGAGGTAGTCCAGGGCCACCTTGGCGGCGGCGCGGACGTGGTCCACCGAAGCCTGGTGGGCGGCCAGCGGATCGCCGCTCTTGATGGCTTCGACGATGCGTTCCATTTCCTTGTTGCTGGCGCCGCGGCGGTTCTCCTGGGAGACGGACGTGGCGCGCAGGTAGCTGATGCGTGCCTGCAGCTGACGCAGCTGGGTAGCGGCGATGTGGTTGCCGGAGCATTCCAGCAGCACGTCGTAGAACCCCTGGACGGACTCGAGCACCTGCTGCAGCTCGCCTTCTTCGAGGGCCTTGCGGTTGTCGTCGAGGGCGCGTTCCAGGGCGCGGATGTCCTTGGCCTTGGCGTTGAGGGTGAAGAGCTGGACGATTAGGCCTTCGAGCACGCAGCGCAGCTCGTAGATGTCGCAGGCGTCTTCGAGGGTGATGATGGCGACGCGCGGACCCTTGGCATCGGCGAACTCCACCAGGCCTTCGGACTCCAGGTGGCGGAGGGCTTCACGCACCGAGGTGCGGCTCACGCCTAGACGGTCGCAGAGGTCGCGCTCCACCAGGCGATCGCCGGGTAGAAGCTGGAAGTTCAGGATGGCGCCCCGCAGCTTGTCGAGGACGATCTCGCGCAGGGTGACGGGATTGCGATTGACCTTGAAGCTGTCGTCGAGGGGCAAGCGTTTCATGTGGTCCGCTCTGGTTATGGCTGTCCGTAGGAAAAACGATGGAGCACCAGAGGGTGCTCCATCATCGGGTGGCGCCGGCAATCAACCCTGGGCCTCGGAATCAGCTTCGGCGAAGGCTTCGCGAGCGATGCGGAAGCTGTCCACCGCTGCCGGCACGCCGCAATAGATGCCGACTTGCAGGAGGATTTCGCGGATCTGCTCGCGGGACAGGCCGTTACGCAGGGCGCCGCGAACGTGAAGCTTCAATTCGTGAGGGCGGTTGAGTGCCGAAATCATGGCCAAGTTTATCATGCTGCGTTCTTTCAGCGATAAGCCGTCCCGGCCCCAGACGTGGCCCCAGCAGTACTCCGTGACCAGTTCCTGCAGGGGGCGCGTGAAGTCGTCAGCGTTCTGGATCGACTTGTTCACATAGGCCTCGCCCAGGACCTTGGTGCGGATCTCCAGGCCCTTGGCGTACTTGTCGTTGCTCATCTTGGATGCTCCCTGTTCAGGTCCGGCCGGTGGGCTGAAGCCCACCCTACCTGGGCCGTGGAATAAAAAAGGGCCGCTGTCGAGAGTGGCGAACAGCGGCCCCGAAGGTGACTCAGGCGATCTCCGGCAGGGCGCCCAGCTTGCCCTTGTGGTAGACCATGGGCGTGACCTCGTCCTTGGGCAAAATCAGGTTCTTCACCGCCCCGACGATGATTGCGTGGTCCCCACCGTCGTACTCGCGCCACAGCTCGCATTCGATGATCGCGGTGGCCTTGGTGAGCAGCGGGTTGCCCAGCTCGCTCAGGTGCCAGTCGATGCCCTTGGCCTTGTCCTTGCCCTTCTTGGCGAAGGCGTAGGCCTCGGCCTGCTGGTCGGAGCACAGCAGGTGGATGGCGAACTGCTTGCTGTCGCGCAGGATCGGGTAAGTGTCCGAGGCGTAGTTGGGGCAGAAAAGCACCAGGGCCGGGTCGATGGACAGGGCACTGAAGGCGCTGGCGGTGATGCCGACGATGTCCCCTTCGGCGTCCAGGGTGGTGACCACGGTCACGCCGGAGGGGAAGGAGCCCATCACTTCTTTGTAGATGCCGGGTTCGATCATGGTGGTGCCCTCTCAGCGCATCACGAAGGGGTCGGGCATGGGGGCCTGCGAGAGGTTGATCCACACCGTTTTCAGCTCGGTGTAGGCCAGCACCGAATCGATGCCGCTCTCACGGCCATAGCCGCTGTTGTGGAAACCGCCGATGGGCGCCATGGCCGAAACCGCGCGGTAGGTGTTGACCCAGATGATCCCGGAACGCACGTCACGGGCCATGCGGTGGGCGCGGCCCAGGTCGCGGGTCCAGATGCCGGCAGCGAGGCCGAACTGGGAGTCGTTGGCCATGGCCAGGGCTTCTGCCTCGTCCTTGAAGCGGATGACCGAGGCCACCGGGCCGAAGACTTCTTCCTGCATGATCTTCATCGAGTTGCTGTCGCACTCGAACAGCGTCGGCTCGTAGTACCAGCCTTCGGCATCGATCGACGGACGCTTGCCGCCCATGCGCAGGCGCGCACCTTCGGCAAGGGCGTCGGCCACCAGGCCTTCCACCACGGCGAGCTGCTGCGCGGTGGCCATGGGGCCCATCTCGCTGCTGTCGTCCTGCGGGTTGCCGATGCGGATGCGCTGGGCGCGGGCCACCAGGCGTTCGACGAATTCGTCGTAGATCTCGTCCTGCACCAGCAGGCGCGAGCCGGCCACGCAGCTCTGCCCTGAGGCGGCGTAGATGCCGGCCACGGCGCCGTTGATGGCGCTGTCCAGGTCGGCGTCGGCGAAGATGATGTTGGGCGACTTGCCGCCCAGTTCCAGCGACAGCTTGGCGAAGTTCTCCGCACTGCTGCGCACCACGTGGCGCGCGGTGGCGGCGCCGCCGGTGAAGGCGATCTTGCGTACCAGCGGATGGCGGGTTAGCGCCGCGCCGGTGCTCGGGCCGAAGCCGGTGACCACGTTGACCACACCCGCCGGGATGCCGGCTTCAAGGGCCAGGCGCGCCAGCTCGAGGATCGTCGCCGAGGCGTGCTCGGAAGGCTTGAGGACGATGGTGTTGCCGGCCGCCAGGGCAGGGGCCAGTTTGATCGCGGTCAGGTAGAGCGGGCTGTTCCACGGGATGATCCCGGCGACCACGCCCAGTGGCTCGTGCACGGTGTAGGCGAACAGCTCGGGCTTATCCAGCGGCAGGGTGCCGCCTTCCAGCTTGTCCGCGAGGCCGGCGGTGTAGTGGAAGAATTCCGGCAGGTAGCCGACCTGGCCGCGGGTTTCGCGGATCAGCTTGCCGTTGTCGCGGCTTTCCAGCTGGGCCAGGTGTTCCTTGTTCTCGGCGATCAGGTCACCCAGGCGGCGCAGCAGTTTGCCCCGCGCGGTGGCGGAAAGGCCGCGCCAGGCCGGGTTTTCGAAAGCCTTCTGGGCCGCCTGTACGGCACGCTCGACATCCGCCTCGTCGGCATCGGGCAGTTCCGCCCAGGGCGCGGCGAGCGCCGGGTTGAGGCTTTCGAAGGTCTTGCCGGACAGCGCATCGACCCACTGGCCGTCGATGCACATCTGGAAGCGTGCGAGCGTCATGCGACGATCCCCTTTGCTTGGTTCTGTAAGGTCTGCGCCTGCTGGAGGAAATCCAGCAGCATCTGGTTGACCAGACGCGGCGACTCCACCGGCATCATGTGCCGTTGCTCTTCGAGCACCACTACCTGGGCGCGGGGAATGCGCTCGGCCAGTTGCCGGGCCATCTCGGGCGTCGAGCCAGGGTCCAGTTCGCCGGTGGCGACCAGGGTCGGAACCTGGATGCTGCCCAGGTCGTCGACGCGGTACATGTCCTGGGTGGCGAACAGCTCATAGGTAGTCAGATAGCCCTGCGGATCGTTGCTGGCAAGGGTCTGGCGAATGGCGGCGATCTGCGCCGGGTTGGCTGCCTGGTACTCGCGGCTGAACCAGCGCGACAGGGCCGCTTCGGCGTTGGCGTCCGGGCCGTGTTCGGCGGCCTGGCGCGTGCGTTCGATCACCCCGGCGCGCTGTTCGGCGCTGCGGTTGAACACGCTGTTGAGGATCACCAGCCCTTCAATCTGCTGCGGGTGGTGCAGGGCGAATGCCCGCGCCACCAGTCCACCCATGGAGAAGCCGATCACGGTGGCCCGCTCCAGCTTCAGGTGCTCCAGCAGTTCGCGCAGCTGCTCGGCATAACCCACCAGCCCGGTGCCCGATTCCGGACGCGGGCTGGCGCCGTGGCCGAGCATGTCGTAGGCGATGACCTGGAACTGCGGGGCCAGGCCAACGATCTGGCCGCCCCACATTTCCTTGTTCAGGCCGACACCGTGGATCAGCACCACGGGGTGGCCTTGGCCGGTCGCCAGATAACTGGTGCCGGCCGGTGTGCGTTCAGCGGTGAGCCGAATCATGGATCGCTCCTGCACAAGCCTTGGGATTACTGGGCCTGCTCGGCAGCCAGCTCTTCCAGATCGATGTAGCGGTTGCCGATACGCGGGTGCAGGCGGCCACCGTCGGCGGCGCCCAGCACGACGACGATTTCGTCGGCACGCGGTGCGTCTTCGATCTGCATTTCAAGGGTGATGTAGTGGGAACGCAGGCCCTCGTCGTCCTTGTGCATCATCGGGATCTGGATAGACGTGCCCGGGCCGCCGCGCTTGTTGGTGAAGCTCAGGTAGCTCTTGGCGTTCACTGCCTGGCGGTAGTGGTTGCCGAAACGCAGGGTGTGGATAACGGCGGACGCGTGCTCGATCTCACCGTCGGCACCGACCACAGCGGCCTTGCCATAGGCTTCGATCTTCGCGGCACCGCCGATGGCGGCGGTCAGGCGCTCGACCATCATGGCGCCCAGATCGGAGCAGTTGGCCCGGATTTCGGGCTTGAGGTCTTCGACGAAGCCACGGCCGAGCCACGGGTTCTTCATCACCACGGCCAGACCCACCATTGTCACGGGCTTGTCAGTGGCCTTGCCGCCTTCGATGAAGGTCTCTTCCACGTAGCTGACGATCTTGCGAATTTCGAAGCTCATTGGGCTCTCCTGGGTTGGGAAGTCTCTTGCTGTCTGATGGTATACCATAATATTGAATATGCAAGAGCCAGCCACCGGAAGAGGGTGGGGGTCGGCGACGGAAGGTCATCTGGAGAAGGAGGAAGGCCAGGAACGCCGCGCCATGGGGGCGGTAGAAGGGCCGCGAAGGATACGGGAAAACATGGAATACCGTAATACGAGATTCCGTGGCGATATAAGCCAAGACGTCGTTGGGAGATTTAGATGTGGGGGCGAATTCATTCGCTAACCGGACCGTAGGTCCGGCCGAGAGATTTTTCGGGGGCCGCTGCGCGCCCCTTCGCGAATGAATTCGCCCCCACAAGGAGAAGAGCGCTTTTGTAGGTTGCGTCTGAGCTACGCGAAGCCCAACGGACGGAGTTTCCCCGGACGTTGGGCCTCGTTCCTCGGACCAACCTACGGCCGGCCTCCGAATGAATCGGGTTACAAAAGCTGCAGATCGCGCGCGAGACTACGTCGCATCACCCAGTAGTAAGTGAGCGCCGGCACCACCAGCCCTACCACCCAGGCCAGGTCGACACCGTCCAGAACGTTGGCGATAGGGCCGACGTAAAGGGAGGTGTTCATGAACGGAATCTCCAGCAGGATGGCCAGCACGAAGCTGCCGCAAGCCACCAGGTTGACCCGGCCGTAGCGGCCGTCCAGGTCGAAGATATCCGCCACGCAGTAGTCGCCTTTCCTCAGGCAGTAGTAGTCCACCAGGTTGATGGCGGTCCATGGGATGAGGAAGTAGCTCATGAAGAAGATGAAGTTCAGGAAGTAGCTGATGAAGTCTTCCTGGCTGATGGTGCACAGCGCCGTGGCGATCACGCTGATGGCCAGCATGAACAGGCCACGCACACGCGGCGTCACCCGCAGGCGGGCGAAGGGCTCGATCACCGTGACAGTGGACATGAAGGCGCCGTAGAGGTTGAACACGTTGATCGCCACCTGGCCGTAGAGGATGAAGGCGAACAGCGGCAGGGCGGCTGTGCCGAACAGCAGAGCGAGGTGGCTGCCGACGTTATCGGAGAAGCCATCGATGGCCACGCTCAGCATGGCGCCGAGGATCATCATCCAGGCGCCGCCGGCCACGGTGCCGGCATAGCTGAACCAGAACACCCGCGACATCGGCGTGTTGCTCGGCAGGTAGCGCGAGTAGTCGGCGACATAGGGGGCGTAGGACAACTGCCAGGTCACCGCGATGCTCACCGCCACCATGAACTTCGACAGCGAGAAGCCCGCCGCCGACCACTGTCCATCGGGAATCGGCAGGCCCAGGGCCAGCGCGGTGGCGACCAGGAAGACCAGCACCGACAGCAATGACAGCACCTTCTGCAGGCGATGGATCAGCCGGTAGCCATAAAGCGCCACCACGAAGCACAGCGCCCCGATCAGGTAGATGTTGGCCTCGCTGCCGAGCGGGCTCACCGACTCGATGGCCTGGGCCGCCAGCAGGGTATTGCTGACGAAGAAGCCGAGGTAGATGAGCATCACGAACAGCAGCGGCAGCACGGCGCCGATCACGCCGAACTGGGCACGGCTCTGGATCATCTGCGGGATGCCCAGCTTCGGCCCTTGGGCCGAATGCGAGGCCATGAAGATGGCGCCGATCAGTGAGCCGAGGATGATCGCCACGGCGCTCCAGAACAGGTTCAGGCCGATGACCACCGGCAGCACGCCGGAGGCGATGGTGGTGATGTTCATGTTGGCGCCGAACCAGATGGTGAACAGTGAGCCTGGCTTGCCATGGCGCTCGCTCTCGGGGATGAAATCGATGCTTCTTTTCTCAACGTGCATGGCGATCACTCCTGTTCACGGCGCGGCAGGCCGAGTTCGGTCTGCAGGCGGGCGATGGTGGCGACGAACTGGTCGGGGCGATGGGCGAACTGGTCCGGCTCGGTGGGGCGGCAGGAGTGGTGCGCTTCAGCATTCAGTGCCTTCAGGAACTGCTCGGTGGAGAAGAGTTCGATGGCGTAGACCCAGTTGGCCATGATCAGCAGGGCGGCATTGTGGGCGGCTTCCGTGGTGCTGGTGCAGGCGTCGGCGATGAGATCGACGCCGTAACCCAGGGCGAAGGCGTCGAGTGCCGTGGCCAGCACGCAGGCGTCGGTGAGCACGCCGCTGATTGCCAGTCGGCGCACGCCGAGTTGGCGCAACTGCTGGTCAAGGTCGGTGCGGTGGAAGGCGCTGTAGCGCGGTTTATCGATCACACGGTCGCCCGGTACGGGTGCCAGGCGCTCGATGATTTCCACCTGCTGGGTGCCGGCGCGGTAGCTGAGCGGGCGCCCGGTGGCATCCAGTGGTTCGCCCGGTGGCAGGTCGCTGCCGTCCGTCGCGTTGATGTGGCGGGTGTAGATGACAGGCGTGCCTGCATGCCGGGACGCGTCCAGAAGGCGGGCGGTGTTGTGGATAACTTGATTGAAGCCATGCAGGGGGAAACCATCCTCCTGCTGCAGGTCGATGACCAGGAAAGCTCTGTCTGTGTTCATGAGCAACTCTTGTTGTTGTTCGGCCATGAGCGCGTGCCGCCGGAACGTGCCAGCCTGGTGCACGGAGGCACCTCGCCAGGACTGCGAAACGTCGGACGCGGGCGAATTTCAGCGGAGAGAGTTGGTCAGCAGACTATCTGCCAGAAGCCGTTCTGCTTGGCGGTGACGGAGGAGCGCAGGCGCTTGAGGAAGAGATGGGCGGGCGTCCACTTGCCGCGCAGGTAGGCCATGGCGGCCCCGGGCAGTGGCTTGGGGGTGCAGAGGGTGATGCCAGTCTCGTACATGGCGTTCGACCACCTGTGGATGGGTGAAAAGCGGCCGGATCGCCCGACCCGGCCGCTTGCAGCATAAATCAGCGGAACGCCGGCACCACGTGCTTGATGAAGAGTTCCAGGGACTTCTTCTTCTCCGCGTGGGAGAGGCTGTTGTCGGCCCAGAAGCTGAACTCGTCCACGCCCAGTTCCTGGTAGTGACGAATGCGCGCGATCACTTCTTCCGGGGTGCCGATCATGGTGTTCTTGCGGATGTTCTCCAGCTCGAACTCCGGGCGGTCCTTGAACTTCTCTTCCGGGCTCGGCGGCAGGATGCCGTTGACTGGGGTCTGCTTGTTGCCGAACCAGGCATCGAAGGTGCGATAGAAGCGCGAGATGGCGGCAGCACCGACCTTCCAGCCTTCGCTGTCTTCGGGGCTGTAGACGTGGGTGTGACGCAGCACCATCAGTTGCGGGCGTGGCACGTCGGGATTGTTGGCCAGGGCGGCCTCGAACTTGTTCTTCAGGTCCACCACTTCCTCGTCACCCTTCATCAGCGGGGTGACCATCACGTTGCAGCCGTTGGCCACGGCGAAGTTGTGGGAGTCCGGGTCGCGGGCGGCGATCCAGATCGGCGGGGTGGGCTTCTGGATCGGGCGTGGCGAAGAGGTGGAGGTGGGGAACTTCCAGATTTCGCCGTCATGGGCGACATCGCCCTGCCACAGGGCCTTCACCACCGGAACCATTTCACGCAGGGCCTGGCCGCCGCTGGTGGCGGGCATGCCGCCGGCCATGCGGTCGAACTCGTACTGGTAGGCGCCACGGGCCAGGCCGACTTCCATACGGCCATTGCTGATCACGTCCAGCAGGGCGCATTCACCGGCTACGCGGATGGGGTGCCAGAAGGGCGCAATGATGGTGCCGGCGCCCAGGCGGATGGTGGTCGTGCGGGCGGCGAGGTAGGAGAGCAGCGGCATGGGGCTCGGCGAGATGGTGTATTCCATCGCGTGGTGTTCGCCGATCCAGACAGTGCTGAATCCGCCGGCCTCGGCCATCAGCGTCAGCTCGGTCAGATCTTCGAAGAGCTGGCGGTGGCTGATCTGCTCGTCGTAGCGCTCCATGTGCACGAACAAAGAGAATTTCATGTCGCTTACCTCGAACCTTTTTCTGCGTGGCCACGGAGCGGCCGCTGCGGTGGGGTGACTCCGCCAGTGGGCTCTGACCTACCGGGCGGCTTGCTGGATATTGGTATACCATAATACGGAATATCTGCAAGGCCTTTCCGCCAGAACAACCTTGCCGTGGGTATCGCCGAGTGCCCCCAAGCGTTGGGCCTCGTTCCTCGGACCAACCTACGGCAGGAATGCGTCCTGCTTGGCGAATGAATTCGCCGCCACAGGAAGAGCGTCCGCACGGGCTGTTGGGAAAGGGCTGGGGTGAGGGAGGCCGAGTTCGGCACGAACTTCCCGTAGGTTGGCGCAGAGCGAAGCCCAGCGGACGGAGTGTCCACAGGCGTTGGGCCTCGTTCCTCGGGCCAACCTACGGCAGGACTGCGTCCTGCTTGGCGAATGAATTCGCCGCCACAGGAAGAGCGTCCGCACGGGCTGCTGGGAGAGGGCTGGGGTGAGGGAGGCCGAGTTCGGCACGAACTTCCCGTAGGTTGGCGCAGAGCGAAGCCCAACGGACGGAGTGCCCACAGGCGTTGGGCCTCGTTCCTCGGACCAACCTACGGCAGGACTGCGTCCTGCTTGGCGAATGAATTCGCCCCTACAGGGGAAGCATTCGATGTGCGGGCAAAAAAAGCCCCCAATCTAGGGGGCGGGATTCAAAGCACACATCAACTTGATGTCAGGCGAAGGCCTGCAGCGCGCCCATCTTGCCGCGGCAGTAGATCATCGGGATCACTTCCTGCTCGGGAACGATCAGGTTCTTCACGGCGCCCACCAGGATGGCGTGGTCGCCGCCTTCGTATTCGCGCCACAGTTCGCATTCGATGATGGCGGTGGCATTGGCCAGGATAGGGTTGCCCAATTCGCTCAGGGTCCAGTCGATGCCCTGCGCCTTGTCCTTGCCCTTCTTCGCGAAGGCGTAAGCCTCGTCGCGCTGGTCGGCGGAAAGCAGGTGGATGGCGAAGCGCTTGCTCTTGATCAGCACCGGGTAGGAATCGGAGCTGTAGTTGGGGCAGAACAGCACCAGGGCCGGGTCCATGGACAGGGAGCTGAAGGCGCTGGCGGTCAGCCCGACGATCTGCCCGTCGTCATCCAGGGTGGTGATGACGGTGACGCCGGAAGGGAAGGAGCCCATGACTTGTTTGTAGGCATTGGTGTCGATCATTTCGGGGTACCTATCGGGAGCAAGTGGCTGCGACCGGCAGCGCATCTGTGTCTGATGGTATACCGTAATACTTTCAATGCAAGTGGAATTTTTCTGCGTCTTCCCCCGTCCGACGAACGTTGTCAGGTTCGCTGTAAGCCACTGAATACGGGCCATTGCCAAGATATGGTGGATCGATTCAGCTACTCAAAGGCGTATTTTCAGTACAGTTTGACGTCCAAAAAAGCCTTGTCTGAGTCTTGGAATACCATAATATGGTGTTCGTTTTCGGGTGGCTGCTGCCGTCAGCACAACCCCCGATTGCGCCCCTTCGTGGCTTTTCTACAAAGACAATAAGCAAGGCAAGACGATGTCCGAGAATTCCCAGCAGACGCTGATCGAGAACCATACCGTCGACTACGTGCCACCCGCCGAACGCCACGGCAAGGCCCGTGACCTGTTCACGCTCTGGTTCAGCACCAATATTGCTCCATTGCCGATCGTCACCGGGGCCATGGTGGTCCAGGTCTTCCACCTCGACCTGCTCTGGGGCCTGCTGGCCATTGTGCTGGGGCACATGATCGGTGGTGTCTTCATTGCCCTGGCATCGGCCCAGGGGCCGCAGATGGGCATCCCGCAGATGGTCCAGAGTCGCGGCCAGTTCGGTCGTTACGGAGCGCTGCTGATCGTGCTGTTCGCGGCGGTGATTTATCTCGGCTTCTTTATTTCCAATATCGTCCTGGCCGGCGAGTCGATCCATGGCATCGCTCCTGCCGTGCCACTGCCGGCGGCGATCATCATCGGCGCCATCAGCGCGACAGCCATCGGTGTGGTCGGCTACCGCTTCATCCACACCCTCAATCGCATTGGCACCTGGGTGATGGGCGGCGCGCTGCTGGCCGGATTCATCACTATTTTCTGCAGCGAGCTGCCGGCGGACTTCTTCAGCCGCGGCGCCTTCAACCTGTCGGGCTTCCTGGCCACCATCTGCCTGGGGATCATCTGGCAGCTGAGCTTCTCGCCCTACGTGTCTGACTACTCGCGCTACCTGCCGGCCAGCATCGGCATCGCCAAACCGTTCTGGGCCACCTACTTCGGCGCCTGCCTGGGCACCATCCTGTCCTTCAGCTTTGGAGCGGTGGCAGTCCTGGCGACCCCGGAAGGCACCGAGGCCATGGCGGCGGTCAAGCAGGCCACCGGTGTTCTCGGTCCGGTGCTGATGCTGCTGTTCCTGCTAAACATCATCAGCCACAACGCCCTCAACCTGTACGGCGCGGTGCTGTCCATCGTCACCTCCATACAGACCTTCGCGGGTGGCTGGACGCCCAGCATCCCGGTGCGAGTGCTCCTGTCCGCCGTGGTGCTGGTGAGCAGCTGCCTGATGGCGCTGGGCGCCTCGGCCAACTTCATTTCCCACTTCATCGGCCTGATCCTGGCGCTGTTGCTGGTCCTGGTGCCCTGGGCGTCGATCAACCTGATCGACTTCTACCTGATCAAGCGCGGCCGCTACGACATTGCCTCGATCTTCAAGGCGGACGGCGGCATCTACGGGCGCTTCAATCCCCACGCGATCACCGCCTATTTCCTCGGCATCCAGGTTCAGCTGCCATTCGCCAATACCGCGCTCTATGTTGGCCCCTGGGCCAACTACATCGAGGGCGTGGACCTGTCCTGGCTGGTGGGGCTGCTGGTGACCTGCCCGCTGTATTTCTGCCTGGCCACGCGCAGCAAGACCGAACCCGCCGGCGACCTCAGCCTGGCCGAATGACCGTCTGATCCATGTCGCCGACGCCCCGTGCTGCCATGCAGAACGGGGCGTTTTGCCTTTCTGGACAGGGAACCGACCGGTGCATTGCTACTGGGCCCTGCAAGACGCCAATGCTCAGCTAGCTTGTAATGATCGGATTCCCACACGAAGGAGCAGGTCATGGCGAAAGGCAAGAAAAAGGCTGCCAGTGAAGACAAGGCAGGGCAGGTGGAACTTGGTCGCAAGGAGTACGACAGCGAGCTCAAGCGTCTCCACGTAGAGCTGGTGAAGCTCCAGCAATGGGTCGTGGACCAGGGGCTCAAGGTCTGCATCGTCTTCGAAGGCCGCGACGGCGCCGGCAAGGGCGGGACCATCAAGGCCATCACCGAGCGGGTCAGTCCTCGCGTGTTCCGGGTGGTGGCGCTGCCGGCTCCCACCGAGCGGGAAAAATCCCAGATGTACATCCAGCGCTATCTGGCCCATATGCCGGCGGCCGGTGAAATCGTGATCTTCGACCGCAGCTGGTACAACCGCGCCGGTGTCGAGCGGGTCATGGGCTTCTGCTCTGAGGAGCAAGCGCACAAGTTCCTCACGGTCACGCCGCTGTTCGAGAAGATGATGGTCGAGTCCGGAATCATCCTGGTCAAATACTGGCTGGAGGTGAGTGCCGAGGAGCAGACCCGCCGCCTCAAGGACCGCATCAACGATGGGCGCAAGATCTGGAAGCTGTCGCCCATGGACCTCAAGTCATATGCACGCTGGGACGACTACACCCGCGCCCGTGATGAAATGTTCGCCGCCACCGATTCGTCCTGGGCGCCCTGGTACATGGCGCATTCGGAAGACAAGCGGCGAGTGCGGCTGAACATCATCAGTCACCTGCTCAAGCAGATCCCCTACAAGGACCTGACCCGCGACCAGAAGGTGGAGCTACCCAAGCGCGGCAAACTTGGCAAGTACAAGCCCGCGTCCTATCCGTTCCGGCAGGTCGAGGAGATCTTCTGATCGCGCCGCCCCAGGGCGGCGAAGGCGGTTCCCATGAAATCGGTGCGTTTCCTCCTGCTGGTGCTGGCGTTGCTCCTGCTGGCACGGGGAGCCTGGGCGGAGGACCTGCCCAGTGTCGAGCTGAGCGCGGCGGAAGAGGCGGAAGTGGATTCGATGGTGCTGCCCGTCCCCTCCGCCTGGACGGGCGATTTCGAGGGAATGCGTGAGCGGCGCCTGGTGCGCATCCTGGTGCCCTACAGCAAGACCTTCTTTGCCGTAGACCGGGGGCGCCAGCGCGGGATCAGCTACGAGATCGGCAAAGGTCTCGAGCACTGGCTGAACAAGCAGTACCGCTTCAAGAACAAGTCCCTGCAGTGGCGGGTACTGTTCATTCCTGTCGGCCGTGACGAGCTGATTCCCAAGCTGCTGGAGGGGGTTGGGGATATCTCCGCCGGTGGCCTGGCTGTCACGCACCGGCGCCAGGCCCAGGTGGACTTTTCCGTTCCCTTCGCCAGTGGAATCCGAGAAGTGCTGGTCACCGGGCCGAAGAGCATGAAGGTCGCCAGCCTGGAAGACCTGGCCGGCAAGGAAGTGATGGTGCGGCCGTCCAGCAGTTACTACGAGCACCTCATCGAGCTCAACGAGACCTTCCGGGTGAAGGGGCTGGCGCCGATCACCATCAAACCCGCCGATGAGAACCTGGAGTCCGAAGACCTGCTGGAAATGGTGAATGCCGGGCTGGTGAACGCCACGGTGGTGGATCGTTACATCGCGGAAACCTGGAAATCCATGCTCCAGGACCTGGTGATACACGAGGATTTCCCGATTCGTGACGACACCGAAATCGCCTGGGCGGTTCGCAAGGGCAGCCCGCAGTTGCTCAAGGTGCTGGCGCAGTTCGCCAAGGGCCACAAACTGGGGACTGCCTTCGGCAATTCGATTCGCAACAAGTATGTGAAGAACAGCAAGGCGCTCTACGACGCCACCGATGAGGAGGAAATGAAGCGTTTCGCCGAGCTGGTGGGCTTCTTCGAGAAGCACGCCGGCACCTACGACTTCGACTACCTGATGCTGATGGCCCAGGGGTACCAGGAATCCCAGCTCAACCAGCAGGCGCGCAGCCATCGCGGCGCGGTGGGCGTGATGCAGCTGCTGCCCAGCACCGCTGCCGATCCCAGCGTGGGTATCGCGGAGATCGACAAGGACGCTGACCGCAACATCGAGGCCGGCAGCAAGTACATGAGGCTGCTGGCCGACAAGTACCTGAACGACTCCGAGCTGACGCCGCTGAACCGCACCCTGATGACCTTCGCCGCCTACAACGCAGGGCCAGGCAACCTGCGCAAATTCCGCCGCCTGGCGGAGAAATCAGGCCTGGACAAGAACATCTTGTTCGGCAACGTCGAGCACGCCGCCGCGCGCCTGGTCGGGCGCGAGACGGTCGACTACGTGGGCAACATCTACAAGTACTACGTGGCCTACAAGCTGGCGCGGGACAAGCAGGTGCGAAGGGCCACGGGCGGCTGAATCAGATCACCACGGCGGTGCCGCTGATGCTCACCATCAGCATGCTGCCGTTCTGCCCGACCACCTCGTAATCGATGTCGATGCCGACCACCGCGTTGGCGCCGAGCTTCTCGGCGTGCTCGGACAGTTCCTCGAAAGCGATTTCCCGCGCCTTGGCCAGTTCCTTTTCATAGGCACCGGAGCGTCCGCCGATGATGTCGCGAATGCCGGCGAACAGATCGCGGAACACGTTGGCACCGAGAATGGCTTCACCGACCACGATGCCCTTGTATTCACGGATGGAACGGCCTTCGAGGGTGGGGGTGGTGGAAAGGATCATGCTGCGCTC
Organism: Pseudomonas sp. BN411; assembly: GCF_029871235.1. Lineage (GTDB taxonomy): Bacteria > Pseudomonadota > Gammaproteobacteria > Pseudomonadales > Pseudomonadaceae > Metapseudomonas. The sequence goes on along the minus strand of NZ_SSOM01000086.1, from coordinate 83,456 downwards.
CTTGGCATTGTTGATAGAGACCGGCTGTAGGGGCGATTTCAATCGCCAAGGGCAGCGTAGCTGCCCCCCCACGGACTTGTAAGGCAGACCTTCGGCCTGCTTGGCGAATGAATTCGCCCCTACAGCAGTGGCGCCCATTCCAGCAAACACGAAAAAGGGCGGGCCCCCCTTTCGGGATGCCCGCCCTTGTCGATTGCGCGACTCAGACCAGGGTCAGGGTCACGTCGATGTTGCCGCGGGTGGCGTTGGAGTACGGGCACACGATGTGGGCCTTGTCCACGATGGCGCGGGCTTCCTCACGGTCCAGGCCGGGGATGTCGATACGCAGTTCCACTTCGATGCCGAAGCCGGTGGGGATGGCGCCGATGCCCACGATGCCTTCGATGGAGGTATCGGCCGGCAGCTTGTGCTTGTCGCGGGCGGCGACGAACTTCAGCGCGCCGAGGAAGCAGGCGGAGTAGCCGGCTGCGAACAGTTGCTCGGGGTTGGTGCCTTCGCCGCCGGCGCCGCCCAGCTCACGCGGGGTGGTCAGGCTGACGTCGAGTACACCGTCGGAGGAGATGGCGCGGCCGTCACGGCCGCCGGTGGCTTCAGCGTAGGCGCGGTACAGAACGTTTTCGATGCTCATGATGGTTTCCTTTTCAATCAGGTTTGGAGTGCGTGGTGTGCGTGGGTGGTCGGGTTGTGTGGATCAGCCGTCGTGGTTGATCAGCCATTCCGGGTACAGCGCGCCGCTGCGGCGGCTGTCCGGCTTGCCGGTGTCGGCGAAGCTGGCGGAGGAGAACGCGAGGACGGCGGTGAAGGTGATCAGGGCTTTCATGGCGAGTCTCCGGTGTTGGTTTGTTCGTTAATGTTTTGCGCGATAAGTAAGTTGGTGAGGCAAAAGTTACTGCTGAGTTATTTTGCGCGCAAGTTATTTCTTAGAGCATTTCACACTAGCTCTCTGTTGTTCTGGTCATAAGGCTCTGGAGTGCGCCATGAGTGGAATAGGTGGCGGTGCAGGGGCGGGGTTATGCTGCGTGCCGACACCGTTCCGGGTGGTCTATATGAATGGAAGCGGGTTCTTTTGATTTTGTTGTTGTAATAACAAAATATTTTGCGTTTTCTAGTGAATTTATGATCGTAATGGCAGTATTGTGGTTTATATAAAAACAAATTCACCCGCTACCTGGAGCTGAATCCATGCATCCCCGCGTACTTGAGGTAACCGAGCGTCTGGTGGAGCGCAGCCGCGCAACTCGCGAGCGCTACCTGGCGATGATCCACAAGGCGGCCAGTGACGGGCCCCAGCGCGGCAAGCTGCAGTGCGCCAACTTCGCCCACGGCGTGGCCGGCTGCGGAGGTGGCGACAAACAGCGCCTGCGCCTGATGGATTCGGCCAACGTGGCCATTGTCACCGCCTATAACGACATGCTCTCGGCCCACCAGCCCTACGAGAACTACCCGGAAAAGATTCGCCAGGCCCTGCGCGACATCGGCTCGGTGGGGCAGGTAGCCGGTGGCGTGCCGGCCATGTGCGACGGCGTCACCCAGGGCGAGCCGGGCATGGAGCTGGGCATCGCCAGCCGCGAGGTGATCGCCATGTCTACCGCCGTGGCGCTTTCCCACAACATGTTCGATGCCGCGCTGTTCCTCGGCATCTGCGACAAGATCGTCCCCGGCCTGATGATGGGTGCGCTGCGCTTCGGCCACCTGCCGTCGATCTTCGTTCCCGCCGGCCCCATGCCTTCCGGTCTTTCCAACAAGGAAAAGGCCGAGGTGCGTCAGCGCTATGCCGAAGGCAAGGCCAGCCGTGACGAGCTGCTGGAGTCGGAAATGAAGGCCTACCACAGCCCCGGCACCTGCACCTTCTACGGCACCGCCAACACCAACCAGATGCTCATGGAAGTGATGGGCCTGCACTTGCCGGGCGCATCCTTCGTCAATCCGAACACCCCGTTGCGCGAGGCGCTGAACGTGGAGGCGGCGCACCAGGTCACGCGCCTGACCCGGCAGAGTGGGCAGTTCCTGCCCATCGGCGAGATCGTCGACGAGCGCGTGCTGATCAACTCGATCGTCGCCCTGCACGCCACCGGCGGTTCCACCAACCACACCCTGCACATGCCGGCCATCGCCCAGGCGGCGGGTATCCAGCTCACCTGGCAGGACATGGCCGACCTCTCCGAAGTGGTGCCGACCCTGGCCCACGTCTATCCCAACGGCAAGGCCGACATCAATCACTTCCAGGCCGCCGGCGGCGTGGCCTTCCTGGTGCGCGAGCTGCTCGACGCCGGGCTGCTCCATGAGGACGTCAATACCGTCATGGGCCGTGGCCTGCGGCACTACACCCGCGAGCCTTTCCTCGACGACGGCAAGCTGGTCTGGCGCGACGGTCCGGCAGCGAGCCTCGACGAAAGCATCCTGCGCCCGGTGGCGCGGCCCTTCTCGCCGGAGGGCGGTTTGCGGGTGATGAAGGGCAACCTGGGGCGTGGCGTGATGAAGGTATCCGCCGTGGCCCCCGAGCATCAGGTGGTGGAAGCGCCGGCGCGTGTCTTCCATGACCAGCAGACCCTGGCCGATGCCTTCAAGGCCGGCGAGCTGGAGCGCGACCTGGTGGCCGTGATGCGCTTCCAGGGCCCGCGCAGCAATGGCATGCCCGAGCTGCACAAGATGACCCCCTTCCTCGGCGTGCTGCAGGATCGTGGCTTCAAGGTGGCCCTGGTCACTGATGGGCGCATGTCCGGCGCCTCGGGCAAGATTCCCGCGGCCATTCACGTCTGCCCGGAAGCCTTTGACGGCGGGCCGCTGGCACGGGTGCGCGACGGCGACCTGGTGCGCGTGGACGGCACCACCGGCACCCTGGAAGTGCTGGTGGACGCCGCAGAATTCGATGCCCGTGAACCGGCGCAATGGGACCTTGAACCCAACGTCGGCACCGGCCGCGAGCTCTTCGCCTTCATGCGCGAGTCCTTCAGTACGGCGGAGCAGGGTGCCAGCGCCTTCACCCGCAACCTGGAGAGCCTGAAGTGAAGCTGGCGCTGGTTGGGGATATCGGTGGTACCAACGCGCGCTTCGCGCTCTGGCGCGACGAGAAACTGGAGTCGGTACGGGTGCTGGCCACCGCCGACTTCGCAGGTCCCGAGCAGGCCATCGGTCACTACCTCGCCGGCCTTGGCCTGGCGGTGGGCAGCCTGGGCGCTGTCTGTCTGGCGGTGGCAGGGCCGGTGAGTGGCGAGCATTTCCGCTTCACCAACAATCACTGGCGGCTGAGTCGCTCGGCGTTCTGCCGCACCCTGCAGGTGGACGAGTTGCTGCTGATCAACGACTTCTCCGCGATGGCCCTGGGCATGACCCGTCTGCGCGAGCGCGAAAAGCTGCAGATCTGCCCCGGCGTTGCCGACCCGGACAGCCCGGCGGTAGTGATCGGGCCGGGCACCGGCCTCGGCGTCGGCACCCTGCTGCCCCTGGGTGAAGGACGCTGGAAGGCGCTGCCGGGGGAGGGCGGTCATGTCGACCTGCCCGTGGGCAACCTGCGCGAGGCGACGCTCTGGCAGCAGCTCCATGACCAGCTCGGCCATGTCAGTGCGGAGAATGTGCTGAGCGGCAATGGCCTGCTGCAGCTCTATCGTGCCGTGTGCGCCGTGGACGGCCATGCTCCGCGCCTGGCGTCGCCGGCCGAAGTCAGCGCGGCGGCACTGGCGGGTGATCCGCTCGCCGAGGAAGTGCTGGAGCTGTTCTGCGGCTGGCTCGGCCGGGTTGCCGGCAACAACGTGCTGACCCTCGGCGGCCGTGGCGGCGTGTATATAGTCGGCGGCGTGGTGCCGCGCTTCGCCGCGTTCTTCCAGAAGAGCGGCTTCGCCCGCAACTTCGCCAGCAAGGGCTGCATGAGCGGGTACTTCGAGGGGATTCCGGTGTGGCTGGTGACGGCCGAGTACCCAGGTCTGGAAGGGGCGGGGGTGGCCCTTGAGCAGCGGTGCTGACGTAGGGTGGATCACGCTTCATCGATCCACCGTGGGTGCTGGGTCTGGCTGAGATGGTGGATGTGAAAAGCGACATCCACCCTACTTTCAGGTCCGGCATCGAGTGAACCGATAACAACAAAGGACGGCCACTGTGAGCCAATCCGGCAAATCCATTCTCCTGGTGGACGACGACCAGGAAATTCGCGAACTGCTTGAAACCTACCTGAGCCGTGCCGGCTTCCAGGTGCGCAGCGTTGCCGATGGCGAGGGCTTCCGCCGTGCCATGGCCGAGGAGGCGGCGGACCTGGTGATACTTGATGTGATGCTGCCCGACGAAGACGGCTTCAGCCTGTGCCGCTGGGTGCGTGCGCACCAGCGCCTGTCCCAGGTGCCCATCATCATGCTCACCGCCAGCTCTGACGAAGCCGACCGGGTGATCGGCCTGGAACTGGGCGCCGACGATTACCTGGGCAAACCCTTCAGCCCCCGCGAGCTGCTGGCGCGGATCAAGGCCTTGCTGCGCCGCGTCGGCTTTGGCCAGGAGCGCCCTGTGGTCGAGGTACTGGCCTTCGACGACTGGCGCCTGGACATGATCAGCCACCGCCTGTTCCACCTCGACGGCGAAGAAGTGATCCTCTCCGGCGCCGACTTCGCCTTGTTGAAACTCTTCCTCGACCACCCGCAACAGATCCTCGACCGCGACACCATCGCCAACGCCACCCGTGGCCGCGAGGTGATGCCTCTGGAACGCATCGTCGACATGGCGGTGAGCCGCCTGCGCCAGCGCCTGCGCGATACCGGCAAGGCGCCGCGGCTGATCCGCACCGTGCGCGGCGCGGGCTACCTGTTGGCGGTCCAGGTCACGCCGCACCATCATGCCTAGCCGCCTGCGCCTGATCCCGCGCTCGCTGCTCGGGCGCATGCTCTTCCTCACTCTGCTGGTGGTGCTGCTGGCCCAGGCACTGTCCAGCGTCATCTGGGTTTCGCAACTGCGCGCCAGCCAGATGGAAGGCCTGCTCACCAGCGCCCGCAGCCTGGCGCAATCCATGGTCGCCAGCGTCAGCTACATCCGTTCGCTGCCGATCGGCTATCGCCCCATGGTGCTGGATCAGTTGCGCTCCATGGGCGGCACGCGCTTCTTCGTCTCCCTCAACGACAAGCCGCTGGAAATGCGCGTGCTCCCCGAAACCCCGCGCAAGCGTGCAGTGCTGGAGCAGGTGGAATCGGTGCTGCGCGAACGGCTGGGCAAGCAGGTGGACCTGTCCCTGCATTTCGTCAATCCGAATGACCTGCGCATCTTCAACAGCGGCCTCAAGCTCGACGAGTTGCCGCGCTCCTGGGCCCATTACGCGCTGACCCTGGAACCGGTGAATCCACCCATCCTGGTCACCCAGATCCAGATCGGGCCCAGCGAGTGGCTGTACCTCGCTTCGCTGATGCCCGAGCCCTACGCCAGCCTGGAAGACGAGGGCCTGCCGACCCAGCAGCTGTGGTTCATCATCCTCACCAGTTGCTTCCTGCTGCTGTTCATCGGCCTGCTGGTGCACTGGCAGAGCCGGCCGCTTAAGCGCCTGGCACGGGCGGCGCGGGAAATGTCCCTGGGGGCCGAAGTGGAGCCCTTGCCCGAAGCCGGCGGCAGCGAAGTGGCGGACGTGAGCCGCGCCTTCAACAGCATGCGCGAGCGCATCAGTCGCTATCTCAACGAACGCAGCCAACTGTTCAGCGCCATCTCCCATGACCTGCGGACCCCCATTACCCGCCTGCGCCTGCGGGTGGAGCTGCTGGAGGACGAAGCCGCGCAAGCCAAGTTCAGCCGCGACCTGGACGACCTGGAACTGCTGGTCAAAGGCGCGCTGCAGTGCGTGAAGGACACCGACATCCACGAGAACATCGAGCAGGTGGACTTGAACCATCTGTTACTTGGGCTGGTGGAGCCCTACCTGGGTACCGGACAAGTGACCCTGGACGGTCAGGCGTCCGACTTCTATCCCGGCAAGCCCCTGGCGCTGCGCCGCTGCATCGGCAACCTGGTGGATAACGCGCTGAAGTACGGAGAGCGCGCCCACCTGCTGATCGAGGACAGCGATGACGCCTTCGTCCTGCATGTGGACGACGAAGGCCCCGGCGTGCCGGAGCAGAAGCTGGAGCAGGTGTTCGAACCCCATTTCCGCCTGGCCGGGCATCAGCAGGGGTATGGGCTGGGCCTGGGCATCGCGCGCAACCTTGCCCACAGCCATGGCGGCGAGCTGAGCCTGAAGAACCTGCGCGACGGCGGGTTGCGGGTGACGCTGTGGTTGCCGAGGCAGGCTGGGTAATCGAGCGCTGGGAGTCTCGTAGGTTGGTGCAGAGCGCAGCGAAGCCCAACATCCGGTTCGCAGAACCGGCCCCTGGTTTCCACCAATGGAACTGTGGAGCGCTGCGCGCTCCCTGTTGGGCTTCGCAGGCTCAGCACCAACCTACAAGGGCATTTGTAACCACCCCGTGACCATCCACTATCCCTTTGTTACCCGCGGGCTTGAAGGCCGTGGTTAGACTGCAGGCAAGCGCAAGCACCGACTTGCACAGTCATAAAAACAAGAAGGTATCCCCATCCATGAATGCCATCTCCCGCCTGGCCGCTGTCGTTTCCCTCGCCTCCCTGTTCCCGCTGTCCGCCCTCGCCGGCGAAGTGGAAGTCCTGCACTGGTGGACCTCCGGTGGCGAGAAGCGTGCCGCCGATACCCTGCAGAAGCTCGTCGAAGAGAAAGGTCATACCTGGAAGGACTTCGCCGTTGCCGGTGGTGGTGGCGAGGCGGCCATGACCGTGCTGAAGACCCGCGCCGTGTCCGGCAACCCGCCGTCCGCCGCGCAGATCAAGGGGCCGGATATCCAGGAGTGGGGCGAGCTGGGCCTGCTGGCCGAACTGGACGACGTCTCCGCCGAGGGCAAGTGGGATTCGCTGCTCTCCCCGCAGGTGGCGAACATCATGAAGTACGACGGCCATTACGTGGCCGTGCCGGTCAATGTGCACCGGGTCAACTGGCTGTGGATAAACCCCGAGGCGTTCCAGAAGGCAGGGGCGACGCCGCCGACCACGCTCGATGAATTCTTCGCCGCCGCCGACAAGCTCAAGGCCGCTGGCTACATTCCGATCGCCCACGGTGGCCAGCCCTGGCAGGACGGCACCGTGTTCGAGGACCTGGTGCTCAGCATCCTGGGCCCGCAGGGCTACCACAAGGCCTTCGTCCTGCAGGACAAGGCCACGCTCACCAGCGACAAGATGGTGGAAGTCTTCGCCGCGCTGAAGAAGCTGCACGGCTATGTCGACCCGGACGCCGCAGGCCGCGACTGGAACAGCGCCACGGGGCTGGTCATCAACGGCAAGGCCGGCATGCAGATCATGGGCGACTGGGCCAAGAGCGAGTGGACCGCCGCCGGCAAGGTGGCGGGCAAGGACTACCAGTGCCTGCCATTCCCCGGCACCCAGGGCAGCTTTGCCTACAACATCGACTCCCTGGCCATGTTCAAGCTCAAGGACGAGGCCAACATCCAGGCGCAGAACGACCTGGCGCGCACCGTTCTCGAACCGCAGTTTCAGCAGTTCTTCAACCAGAACAAGGGCTCCATTCCGGTCCGCCTGGACCAGGACATGTCGAGCTTCGACGCCTGCGCCCAGCAGTCCATGAAGGACTTCAAGGAAGCCGCAGCGGGTGATGGCCTGCAGCCGAGCCTGGCCCACGGCATGGCCGCCTCCAGCTATGTGCAGGGCGCGGTGTTCGACGTGGTCACCAACTTCTTCAACGACCCCGCCGCCGATCCGAAGAAGGCCGCGCAGCAACTGGCCGCCGCGATCCAAGCGGTGCAGTAAGCGGTCGGGCCGCGTAGGCGGCCCCATTTCCAGCTCTCCAAACCGGTGCAGGTCTCCAGGCTTGCGCCTCGGGACCGGCCGCGCCGCTTTTCACCCCTCTCCCAAAGGGAGAGGGGGTTATCCGTGCAACTCGCTATGACGGAGTCTCCCATGAGCTCAACCGCAGTCTTCGCCAAGGCCTCGCCGCTGGACGCGCTGCAACGCTGGCTACCCCGGCTGGTGCTGGCGCCCAGCGTGCTGATCGTGCTGGTCGGCTTCTATGGCTACATCCTCTGGACCTTCCTGCTGTCCTTCACCAACTCGCGCTTCATGCCCAGCTACAAGTTCGTCGGGCTGCAGCAGTACGAACGCCTGCTGGACAACGACCGCTGGTGGGTGGCCAGCCACAACCTGCTGGTCTACGGCGGACTGTTCATCGCCATCAGCCTGGTGATCGGGGTGTTCCTGGCCGTGCTGCTGGACCAGCGCATCCGTCGCGAAGGTTTCATCCGCACCGTCTACCTCTACCCCATGGCGCTGTCGATGATCGTCACCGGCACCGCCTGGAAGTGGCTGCTCAACCCTGGCCTCGGCCTGGACAAGCTGCTGCGCGACTGGGGCTGGGAGGGCTTTCGCCTCGACTGGCTGGTGGACCCGGACCGCGTCGTCTACTGCCTGGTGATCGCCGCCGTGTGGCAGTCCTCGGGCTTTGTCATGGCGCTGTTCCTGGCCGGGCTGCGCGGTGTGGACCAGTCGATCATCCGCGCCGCCCAGGTGGATGGCGCGGGCCTGCCGACCATCTACCTGCGCATCGTCCTGCCGAGCCTGCGCCCGGTGTTCTTCAGCGCGCTGATGATCCTCGCCCACATCGCCATCAAGAGCTTCGACCTGGTCGCTGCCATGACCGCTGGCGGCCCCGGCTACGCCTCCGACCTGCCGGCGATGTTCATGTACGCCCACACCTTCACCCGCGGCCAGATGGGCCTCGGTGCCGCCAGCGCGATGCTCATGCTGGGCGCGGTGCTGGCGATCCTCGTGCCCTACCTGTATTCCGAACTGAGGAACAAGCGCCATGACTAGCCTGGCCGGAAAACCCGCCTTCAGTTTCAGCCGCCTGGCCATCCACGCCACGCTGTTCTTCGCCTGTGCTCTCTACCTGGTGCCGCTGGTGGTGATGCTGCTGACCAGCTTCAAGACGCCCGACGACATCCGCACCGGCAACCTGCTGTCGATTCCGGACGTGTTCACGGTGATCGGCTGGGCCAAGGCCTGGGCCAGCGTCGGTGGCTACTTCTGGAACTCGGTGAAGATCACGGTTCCGGCGGTGATCATCTCCACGCTGCTTGGCGCGCTGAACGGCTATGTGTTGTCCATGTGGCGCTTCCGGGGCTCGCAGCTGTTCTTCGGCCTGCTGCTGTTCGGCTGCTTCCTGCCGTTCCAGGTGGTGCTGCTGCCAGCGTCCTTCACCCTCGGTCAGTTCGGCCTGGCCAATACCACCGGCGGCCTGGTGCTGGTGCACGTGGTCTACGGACTGGCGTTCACCACGCTGTTCTTCCGCAATTTCTACGTGAGCATCCCGGACGCCCTGGTACGGGCGGCACGGCTGGATGGGGCGGGGTTCTTCACCATCTTCGGGCGCATCCTGCTGCCGATGTCGGTGCCGACCATCATGGTCTGCCTGATCTGGCAGTTCACCCAGATCTGGAACGACTTCCTCTTCGGCGTGGTGTTCGCCAGCGGCGATACCCAGCCCATCACCGTGGCCCTGAACAACCTGGTGAACACCAGCACCGGGGTCAAGGAATACAACGTCGACATGGCTGCCGCGATGATCGCCGGCCTGCCCACCCTGCTGGTCTACGTATTCGCCGGCAAATACTTCCTGCGCGGCCTCACCGCTGGCGCGGTCAAGGGCTGACGCCCTCAAGATTGGAGAGTGACATGGCAACCCTCGAACTGCGCAATGTGAACAAGTCCTACGGCAGCGGCCTGGCGGACACCCTGAAGAACATCGAGCTGTCCATCGACTCCGGCGAGTTCCTGATCCTCGTCGGCCCTTCTGGCTGCGGTAAGTCCACCCTGATGAACTGCATCGCCGGGCTGGAGAGCATCAGCGGCGGCGCGATCATGGTCGACGGCCAGGACATCAGCGGCATGAGCCCCAAGGACCGGGACATCGCCATGGTGTTCCAGTCCTACGCGCTGTACCCGACCATGAGCGTGCGCGAGAACATCGCCTTCGGCCTGAAGATCCGCAAGCTGCCCCAGGCCGAGATCGATGCGGAGGTCGCCCGCGTGGCCAAGCTGCTGCAGATCGAGCACCTGCTGCAGCGCAAGCCCAGCCAGCTCTCCGGTGGCCAGCAGCAGCGCGTGGCCATGGGGCGGGCCCTGGCGCGGCGGCCGAAGATCTACCTGTTCGACGAGCCGCTGTCGAACCTCGACGCCAAGCTGCGGGTGGAGATGCGCACCGAGATCAAACTGATGCACCAGCGGCTGAAGACCACCACCGTCTATGTCACTCATGACCAGATCGAGGCCATGACCCTGGGCGACAAGGTGGCGGTGATGAAGGACGGCATCATCCAGCAGTTCGGCACCCCGCGAGAGATCTACAACGACCCGGCCAACCTCTTCGTCGCCGGCTTCATGGGCTCGCCGCCGATGAACTTCATCCCCCTGCGCCTGCAGCGCCGCGACGGTCGGCTGATGGGCCTGCTGGACAGCGCCGACGGCCATTGCGAACTGCCCCTGGGCAACGTGGCCGGTGAGCTGGAAGGCCGCGAGCTGATCCTCGGCATCCGCCCGGAGCAGGTGCTGGTCGGTGCCAGCGACCTGCCGGCGATTCGCGCGCAGGTGCAGGTGCTGGAGCCCACCGGGCCGGACACCCTGGCCTTCGTCGAGATCAACCAGACCAAGGTCTGCTGCCGCCTGGCGCCCGATTCGCCAGCGCGCGTGGGCGACACCCTCGACCTGCAATTTGCGCCCGACAAGGTACTGCTGTTCGACGCACAGAGCGGCGAGCGGCTGTGTGTGCCGGGAAAGTCGGCCGTGACTGAGCCCGCCAGGGTCGCGCGCCTGAAGGGCCTGTAGGAGCGAGCTCTGCTCGCGAGGGGGGCGCACGGAGCCGAGCTTTTTCGCGAGCAGAGCTCGCTCCTACGTGGGCATCACGGAAGCGATCCATCGCAACAACAATAAAAATCTGGAGTGGACATGAGCACGACGATCAAAGGTTTGTGGGTACTGCCCTGCGCGCTATTTGTTTTTTCGGGGGTTGCGCAGGCGGTGGAGTTCACCGGCTACATGCGCAGCGGCGCCGGTGGGTCCAGCGAAGGTGGTACGCAATCCTGCTTCCAGCTGCCGGGGGCGCAATCCAAATACCGTCTGGGGAACGAGTGCGAGCAATACATCGAACTGGACCTGCGCCAGGACCTCGCCAAGCTCGATGATGGTTCGGTGATCAGCGTCGAAGGCATGGCGCAGCTGTTCAACGAATACGGCCACACCCCCGAGTTTACCGGTGACCACGGCTTCACGCGGATGAACCAGATGTACGCCGAGTGGAGCAACATGCCGGCGCTCAATGGTGGCTCCTTCTGGGCGGGGCGCCGCTTCTACAAGCGGAACGATATCCACATCTCCGACTACTACTACTGGAACCAGAGCGCCACCGGCTTCGGCTTCGACGAAGTGGCCATTGGCGACCTGAAGTACAGCTACGTGTTCTCGCGCAAGGACAACGTCTTCCAGGACCCCTACATCAACCGCCACGACTTCAACGTGGCCGGCTTCCAGACCAACCCCGGCGGCGAAGTGGAGCTGGGCGTCAGCTACCTCGACAAGCCCGACAGCACCGATGCCCACAGCGGCTGGTCGGTGGCAGCGCAGCACAAGCAGAAGGAATTCCTCGGCGGAGTGAACACCTTCGCCCTGCAGTACGGCCGTGGACCGGGCACCGCGCTGGGCTACACCGGCGACCCCACGCTGGACAACAGCAACCAGAGCTGGCGCGTGGTGGAGTTCTTCGACTGGCAGGTAACGCCGCGCTTCGGTGGCCAGTTCGAGGTGATCTACCAGAAGGACAAGCGCCCGGATGGCGACGACCAGAACTGGCTCTCCGTCGGCGTGCGTCCGGTCTATGCCATCACCGAGCAGTTCAAGCTGGTCACCGAGCTTGGCCGGGACCAGGTGGAAGCACCCGGCGGTACCCGCAAGCTGACCAAGTTCACCATCGCGCCCACCTGGTCGCCGGCCGGTCCCGGCTTCTGGCAACGCCCGGAAATCCGCCTGTATTACACCTACGCCAGCTGGAACGAAGCGGCCCAGCGTGCGGCCAGCGAACTGGCGGCGGGTTCGGCGCTGTCCGATACCGGTGCCTTCGGCGACGCGCTGCACGGCTCCAACTTCGGTGTGCAGCTGGAGTACTGGTGGAAGTGATGCGCAGCGCCAGGCCGCATCGGGTGAAGGCGGGGGAGGGGGTCGACCATCCCTTCGCCGACCTGTTGCGTCCGGCGGCCGGGCAGCCATTCCGCTGGGCCGAACACCAGGGCCGCGAGCTGCTGTTGGTGGAGCACTCGCGCTGCTCGGCGGTGTTCAGTCGCCAGGGCGGCCAGTTGCTGCACTTCCAGCCCCACGGCGAGCGGCCGTTGCTCTGGTGCGCGACGCGCTGGCCGCGCATTGGCGCCATTCGCGGCGGCGTACCGGTGTGCTGGCCCTGGTTCGGCCGGCACCCCATGGAGGGCGGCTGGCCCCATCACGGTTGGGCGCGGTTGTCGGATTGGCGACTTATCCACAAGGCCGCCGACGACAACGCCGTGCGTCTGACCTGGCGCCTCGATCTGCACGACTGGCAAGTGGAACTGGAGGCGGAACTGGGCGAGCGCATGAGCCTGCAACTGGTTACCCGCCACCGCGACAGCGAGCCCTGCGTGCTCAGCCATGCGCTGCACGCCTACTGGCGGGTGAGCGACGTGGCGCGGGTCGCCCTGCTCGGGCTGGACGGTGCCGAAGGGCGCGATCTGCTGAGCCGCGAACCCTGTCGGCAGGAGGGCGAACTGCGCGTGATCGACGGCTGTCACCGGGTGTTCCGGCAGGGCGGCCGCGTGAAGATTCAGGATGCCGGTTGGCAGCGACGTTTGTGCATCGACGGTGGGAACAATCCGAACACCGTGGTCTGGCATCCCGGCAGCCGGCCCTTATCCGAAGTGAGTTGGGCGGAGGGGTTGGGGTTTCTTTCCGTGCAGGGCGCGGCCTGTGGACAAGACAGCGTGGAGCTGGTGGCGGGGGAGGAGGCGAGGTTGGGTTTGAAGGCGTGGGTTGGATGAGGGCCCTCTCCCGCAAGCGGGAGAGGGGGCTGTCCGTGCTGTGGTTGATGCCGGCGCGGGCTGCTTGTCTCCCCTCTCCCTCTGGGAGAGGGGCCGGGGGTGAGGGGGCGTCAGGACGGCTCCTCATCCGCCGGATACCGGCTGGCATTGAGGCTTTCCTTGATCTTGCGCAGGTGCGGCTGGAAGTCGACGCCGCGGCGCAGGGTCATGCCGGTGGCGAGCACGTCGAGCACGGTCAGCTGGATGATGCGCGAGGTCATCGGCATGTAGATGTCGGTGTCTTCCGGCAGCGGGATGTCGAGGCTCAGGGTGCTGGCTTTGGCCAGCGGCGAACCTGCGGCGGTAAGGCCGAGCACCGAAGCACCGTTCTGTCGCGCCAGGCGCGCCACTTCCACCAGTTCGCGGGTACGGCCGGTGTAGGAAATGATCACGAAGAGGTCGCCCGTGTGGGCCACCGAGGCCAGCATCCGCTGCATCAGGACATCGGAATGGGCGGATACGGCGAGGTTGAAGCGGAAGAACTTGTGCTGGGCGTCCAGGGCCACCGAGGCCGAGGCACCGAGCCCGAAGAAGTGGATCTGCCGGGCCTGGATCATCAGGTCCACGGCGCGGCTGATCAATTGCGGGTCGAGGCTCTGCAGGGCACTGTCCAGGGAGGCAATGGCGCTGCCGAAGATCTTCCGGGTGTAGGCCTCGGGACCATCGTCGGCGGCGACCGCCTGGCTCACGTAGGCGGCACCGCTGGCCAGGCTTTGCGCCAGCTGCATCTTCAGTTCCGGGTAGCCGTTGACGCCGAACGAGCGGCAGAAGCGGTTCACCGTCGGCTCGCTGACCTGAGCCGCCTGGGCCAGGGCCGCGATGCTGTAGCGGGTGGCCTGCTGCGGGTCGCGCAGGATGACTTCGGCGACCTTGCGCTCGGCCTTGTTGAGTTCGTCGAGGCGGTTCTGGATCTGCTCCAGCAGATTGTGCACGCGGTCCATTGGGATTCCTGGGAAGGGGCCTGCAATCGGTGGCCTATCGTACTGAGCGCACCCAGGCTGGGCCACCGTAATCTCGTATGTTGGTAAATGTAGTTTTATTACTACATTTTGTCTTGCTGTAACGACTAACTGGGTGTATTCATAAGCTTATGTTTGATAGAAGAACAAATATCATGGCCTCACAACCTGTCGAACCCTGCACCCTGGCCCTGTTCGGCGGCCTCGGTGACCTGGCACTGCGCAAGCTGTTCCCCGCGCTCTATCAACTGGACCGTGCCGGCCTGCTGGCCGCCGATACGCGCATCCTCGCCCTGGGCCGCGAAAGCGGCGAGCCCGCCACCCATATCGCCGAGATCGGCGAGCACCTGCGCCGCTACGTGCCGGCCGGTGAGGTGGAAGAGGGCGCCAGGCAGCGCTTCCTGGCCCGGCTCGACTACCTCGCCATGGACTTCCTCGACGCCAATGCCTACCCGGCCCTGGCCGACAAGCTGGGGCCGGTGGCCAGGCTAATCGCCTACTTCGCCACGCCGGCCGCCGTGTACGGTGCCATCTGCGAGGGGCTCGCGGCCACGGGACTGGCCGAGCGCACCCGTGTGGTGCTGGAAAAACCCATCGGCCATGACCTGGATTCCTCCCGCGCGGTGAACGAAGCGGTGGCGGCGCACTTCCCGGAGAACCGCACCTACCGGATCGACCACTACCTGGGCAAGGAGACGGTGCAGAACCTGATTGCCCTGCGCTTCGCCAACAGCCTGTTCGAGACGCAGTGGAACCAGCACCACATCTCCCACGTGGAAATCACCGTGGCCGAGCAGGTGGGCATTGAGGGCCGCTGGGGCTATTTCGACCAGGCCGGCCAACTGCGCGACATGATCCAGAACCACCTGCTGCAACTGCTCTGCCTGATCGCCATGGACCCGCCCAGCGACCTCTCCGCCGACAGCATCCGTGACGAAAAGGTGAAAGTGCTGAAAGCCCTGGCGCCCATCGCCCCGGAACATCTCGGGCAGCAGGTGGTGCGTGGCCAGTACGTGGCCGGCAACATCCTCGGCAAGACGGTGGCCGGCTACCTGGAGGAAGAACACGCCAATACCCACAGCGACACCGAGACCTTCGTCGCCCTGCGTGCGGAGATCCGCAACTGGCGCTGGTCCGGCGTGCCCTTCTACCTGCGTACCGGTAAGCGCATGCCGCAGAAGCTCTCGCAGATCGTCATACACTTCAAGGAACCGCCGCACTACATCTTCGCCCCCGAGCAGCGGCCGTTGATCAGCAATCGCCTGGTCATCCGTCTCCAGCCGGACGAAGGCATTTCCCTGCAGGTGATGACCAAGGAACAGGGCCTGGACAAGGGCATGCAGCTGCGCAGCGATCCGCTGCAGCTGAGCTTTTCCAACACCTATCGCAGCGCGCGGATTCCAGACGCCTACGAGCGTCTGCTGCTGGAAGTGATGAAGGGCAACCAGAATCTCTTCGTGCGCAAGGACGAAATCGAATACGCCTGGAAATGGTGCGACCAGCTGATCGCCGGGTGGCGGCAGCAGGGCGACGCGCCCAGACCCTACGCGGCGGGAACCTGGGGGCCGACGGCCTCCATTGCATTGATCACCCGTGATGGCAGGAGCTGGTATGGCGATCTTTAATCTGGACCTGCCGACGCAGGTCACTGGGCTCAGCCTCAGTAGCCCCGAACAACTGGCCGGTGAACTGGCCATCACCGTTGCCAACGCCCTGCGCGCGGCCATCGAGGCCCGCGGTTCGGCCGTGCTGGTGGTGTCCGGCGGGCGCAGCCCGATCACCTTCTTCGAGCGCCTTTGCGGGCAGACCCTGGACTGGTCGAGGGTCACCATCAGCCTGGCCGACGAACGCTTCGTGCCGGTCCGCCACGCCGACAGCAATGAAGGCCTGGTGCGCCACCATCTGTTGAAGGGCGAGGCCGCCAGCGCGCGCTTCCTCGGCCTCTACCACAGCGCGCCGAGCCTGGATGAGGCTGCCCGCCTGGCCCATGTGGCCCTGGCCGAACTGGGCGCTATCGACGTGCTGGTGCTGGGCATGGGCGAGGACGGCCACACCGCTTCGCTGTTCCCCGGCAGCCCGAACCTCGAACAGGCGCTGAGTTCCGACTGCGAACGCCGCTGCCTGCCGATGCAGGCCCCCAGCGTGCCGCGCCAGCGCCTCACCCTGACCTTGCCGCTGCTGGCCAGTGCGCAGCTGACCCTGCTGGCCGTGCAAGGCCAGGCCAAGCTGGCCACCCTGGCCGCCGCCCTGGCGGGAGAAGACGTGTCGGCCATGCCGATCCGCGCTTTCCTCCGCCATCCCCTGGAAATCCACTGGTGCCCCTGAGCCCGAAGGAACGCCCATGACCAGCCTCCCCACCAATCGGGCCACCAGTCGCGAAGCCGTGCCGAGCATGGCCGACAAGGCTGCCCTGATCGACATTCTCTGCGGTGCGGCACGCATCCTTCCGGTGATCACCATCGAGCGCGAGCAGGACGCCCTGCCGCTGGCCGATGCCCTGGCCGCCGGTGGCCTGCGCACCCTGGAAATCACTCTGCGCTCCGAACACGGCCTGGCCGCGATCCGCACCCTGCGTGAGCAGCGCCCGGAGCTGTGCGTCGGCGCCGGCACCGTGCTCGACGAGTGGATGCTCGCCGAGGCCGAAGCCGCCGGTTCGCAATTCATCGTCACCCCCGGCTGCACCGCCGAACTGCTGCGGGCCGGCGTCTACAGCCCGTTGCCGTTGCTGCCGGGCATCAGCAGCGCCTCGGAAATCATGCTGGGCTACGCCCTGGGCTATCGCCGCTTCAAGCTGTTCCCGGCGGAAGTCTGCGGCGGCATCAAGGCCCTCAAGGCCTTCGGTGGCCCTTTCCCGGGCATCCGCTTCTGCCCGACCGGCGGGGTCAATCCCGACAACCTGCGCGACTACATGGCCCTGCCCAACGTGATGTGCGTGGGCGGCACCTGGATGATGGACAAGGAATGGATCCGCAACGGCGACTGGCAGCGCATCCAGGAAGCCACGGCAGCGGCGTTGGAGCTGTTGCACTGATGTAGGCAGAGAGCGTTCTGCTTTTTGTGGGGGCGATTTCAATCGCTATGCAGGCCTCAGGCCTGCCCTTCAAACCTCCCTGGGGACACTGCGTGCCCCATTGCGAATGAATTCGCCCCCACAGGGTTCATGCCCACCCCAGTAACTGCGTAGCCCATTCCCATATCGCACCCGGTTGCGAAGTAGATTCCGCCAAACGGTTTGCTGAAACGATTTACCAAGTAACGAAACCGCGTTAAAACCGACTTTCAGTGGTCCCGATCCTGAGGAAAGCGCAATGACCAACAACAACCTCGAAGCCCTGTTCCCCACTGCCGACCAGATTCCCGAGCGTTACCGCCCCGGCGCGCCCATCGAGCAGCGCGAGTACCTGGTGAATGGCGAACTGCTGAGTTGGCAGGGCCCGCTGGCGGCCGTGCGCAGTCCGGTGTTTCTGGCGGGCGAGAAGGGCGATGAACAGGTGGTGCTGGGCAGCACGCCGCTGCTGGATGCCGATGCCGCGTTGGCGGCCTTGGACGCCGCCGTCGCCGCCTACGACCACGGGCAGGGTGCCTGGCCGACCATGCGCGTGGCCGAGCGCATCCAGCATGTGGAAAAGTTCCTCGCCCGCATGCGCGAGCAGCGCGAGGCGGTGGTCAGGCTGCTGATGTGGGAGATCGGCAAGAACCTCAAGGATTCCGAGAAGGAGTTCGACCGCACCTGCGACTACATCGTCGACACCATCGAAGCGCTCAAGGAGCTGGATCGCCGCTCCAGCCGTTTCGAGCTGGAGCAGGGCACCCTCGGCCAGATCCGCCGCGTGCCACTGGGCGTGGCGCTGTGCATGGGGCCTTACAACTACCCGCTGAACGAAACCTTCACCACCCTGATCCCGGCGCTGATCATGGGCAACACCGTGGTCTTCAAGCCGGCCAAGTTCGGTGTGCTGCTGATCCGGCCGCTACTGGAAGCCTTCCGCGACAGCTTCCCGGCTGGCGTCATCAACGTCATCTACGGCCGTGGCCGCGAGACCGTCAGCGCCATCATGGCCAGCGGCAAGGTGGATGTGTTCGCCTTCATCGGCACCCACTCCGGCGCCGCCGACCTGAAGAAGCTGCACCCGCGCCCGCACCGCCTGCGCGCGGCGCTGGGCCTGGACGCCAAGAACCCCGGCATCGTCCTGCCCAAGGTGGACCTGGACAACGCGGTGAGCGAAGCCATCACCGGCGCCCTGTCGTTCAACGGCCAGCGCTGCACTGCGCTGAAGATCCTCTTCGTCCATGAGGACGTGCTCGAACCCTTCCTCGACAAGTTCTGCGCCAAGCTGGCCGCGCTCAAGCCCGGAATGCCCTGGGAGGACGGCGTGGCCCTTACGCCCCTGCCTGAGCCGGGCAAGGTCGATTACCTCAATGCGCTGCTGGAAGACGCCGTGGCCAAGGGCGCCAAAGTGGTCAATGCGGGCGGCGGCAGTCACCGGCAGAGCTTTTTCTATCCCGCTGTGCTGAGCCCGGTGAGCCCGGCGATGCGCCTCTACAACGAAGAGCAGTTCGGTCCGCTGATTCCGGTGGTGCCGTATCGCGAGGTGGAGGAGGTGATCGACTACGTGCTGCATTCCGACTACGGCCAGCAGCTCAGCTTGTTCGGCAACGACTCGGCCCAGGTCGGCCGGCTGGTGGATGCCTTCGCCAATCAGGTGGGGCGCATCAACATCAACGCCCAGTGCCAGCGCGGCCCGGACACCTTCCCGTTCAACGGCCGCAAGAACTCGGCCGAAGGGACGCTGTCGGTACATGACGCCCTGCGGGTGTTCTCCATCCGTACCCTGGTGGCGACCAAGTTCCAGGAAGACAACAAGGAGCTGGTCAGCGAGATCATCCGCAATCGCGAATCGAACTTCCTGACCACGGATTACATTTTCTGAGGACCCGCGCGAGCCATGCCTGTCCTTGTGGGGGCGAATTCATTCGCTATGCAGACCTGCGGTCTGCATAGCGAATGAATTCGCCCCCACAGGAAAGCAAAGGCCTCGCTGCCAAACGGAGATTCCAATGCCTCGCCCCATCAGCCGCGACACCCGGCTCTGCATGTCGCTGTCCGGTCGCCCCGGCAATTTCGGCACGCGCTTTCACAACTACCTCTACGAAGCCCTCGACCTGGACTTCGTCTACAAGGCCTTCACCACCACCGACTTGCCGGCGGCCATCGGCGGCATTCGCGCCCTGGGCATTCGCGGTAGTGCGGTTTCCATGCCGTTCAAGGAGGCCTGCATCCCATTGCTGGATGAGCTGGACGCCTCGGCTTCGGCCATCGACTCGGTGAACACCATCGTCGCCGACAACGGCCGGCTGAAGGGCTACAACACCGATTACAGCGCCGTGGCCAGTCTGCTGGCGAGCCACGCAGTGCCGAGCGACATTCACTTCGCCGTGCGGGGCAGCGGCGGCATGGCCAAGGCCGTGGCCAGTGCCTTTCGCGACAGTGGTTTCCGCCACGCCACGATAGTCGCCCGCAACCCGGAAACCGGCCCGGCGCTGGCTCGTGGCTGTGGATATCTGTGGCGGGCGGAGTTGGGCGACGAGAAACCACAGATGCTGGTCAACGTCACCCCGCTGGGCATGGAAGGCGGCCCGGAAGCCGACGCCCTGGCTTTCACCCGCGAGCAGGTGGAAGCGGCCGACTGGATTTTCGATGTGGTGGCGCTGCCGGTGGAAACCCCACTGATCCGCCTCGCCCGCGAGCTGGGCAAGCCGGTGATCACTGGTGCCGAGGTGATCGTGTTGCAGGCGGTGGAGCAGTTCGTGCTCTACACCGGCGTGCGGCCGGAGGCGGAGTTGATCGAGAAGGCGGCGGCGTTCGCGCGGCGCTGAGATCGCATCAAACCTTGTAGGGGCGATTTCAATCGCCAAGCAGGCCGAAGGTCTGCCCTTCAAGGTTCAATGGGGGGGCACTGCGTGCCCCTTGGCGAATGAATTCGCCCCTACAGGAAGTGCGCCAAGGGAGGAATCAACCCTCCGGCAAATTCGCGTAGATCTTTTCCAGCGTGCCGTTGAGCTTGGCGATCTGGGCTTCGGTGAGGTCCTTGAAGCTGTTGGTGAAGATGTGCGCGGTGTTCACCTGGATCTCTTCCACCATGTGCCGGCCCTTCTCGGTGATGGTCACCTGGGTGACGCGGCCGTCGTTGCTGCAGGGGGCGGTGTCCACCAGGCCGTCATCTTTCATGCGGTAGACGATCTTGGTGACGGTGGAGAGCTTGGCGATGGCGTGCTCGGAGATCTCCGAGATGCTCGACTGGCCGTTCTCCTTGAGGATGAAGAGGATGCGCCAGCGCGGGATGTCCAGGTCGATCTTCTTCAGGGTTTTTTCCATGGCCATGTTGTAGCGGCCATAGACGCGGGCGATCCAGTAGAAGGGGAATTCCTCCTTCTTGAAATCGTCGCTGGCGGGGTTGTATCGGTTGAGGCGCTTTTTCGGGGTGCTCATGCGAGTGGGGCAAGGTTCGTGCTGACAGGGGGAGAGTTATAGGGCGTTGCGCGTGGGCTGTCGACAGCCGTATGGCGCTACCTTGACCCCAATCAGGAAACGCCGGCTCCCGAGAGGGCAGCCGGTCGTGTTCAGCCGTGCAGGAATCGCTGGGCCAGGTCGAGCTGGGAGTGGGCCAGTTGGTGCAGTTCCTCGCCGATCTGGGTGCTGCGCTGGGCCTGGCCGGCGCTCTGTTCGGCGAGTCCGGCGATCCGTGCGATCTGCCGGCTGATCTCCTCGGCCACCTGGCCCTGTTCCTCGATGGCGGTGGCCATCTGCAGGCTCATGCCGCTGATCTGGCCGACCTCGCCGCTGATTCGCCGCAGGGCATCGCGCACCTGCTCCACATCCGTGCTCGATTGCTGCGCCGCCTGTTCACCCCGTTGCGCGGTGGCCAGGGCCTGGGCGCTGCCGCTGCGCAAGCGCTCGATGGACTGCTGGATCTGCTCGGTGGAATCGCGGGTGCGCGAGGCGAGGGTGCGCACCTCGTCCGCCACCACCGCGAAGCCCCGGCCGGACTCGCCGGCGCGGGCGGCCTCGATGGCGGCGTTGAGCGCCAGCAGGTTGGTCTGCTCGGCGATGCTCTGGATCACGTCGGCAATGCCGCTGATGGAATCGATGGACTCGGCGAGCTGGCCGACGGCCTGGCCGATGTCTTCCACCGCTCCGCGCAATGCCTGCATCGACACCTGGCTCTGGCTGGCCAGTCGCTCGCCGTCGCGGGCCAGGTCGTCCACTGCCTGGGTGGCGCCGGCGCTGTGCTGGAGGTTGCGCGACAGCTCCTGGATGGTGCTGCTCATCTGCTGGATGGCCGCCGCCGACTGCTCGGTTTCTTCCAGCTGGCGCTCCAGTTGACCGGCCTCGCTGGCCACCAGGACCGAGGACTCTCCGGCGCGGCTGCGCAGGATGTCGCCGTTGATATGGATGCGCGCCATCACCGTGCGCAGACGCAGTTGCAGGTTGCCCATGGCCATGTCCAGCAGGGCATCAGCACCGCCGCGCGGGCTGTAGGCCGGTGCCAGCAGCGGGTCGCTATAGACCTGTGGATAACTCGCCAGGCCCTGGGTCACGCCGCGTTGGCGCACATGGGCGGCCTGCAGGCTGATGGCACCAAGCCCACCGAGCAGGGCCAGGCTGAGCCCGGCATCCAGTTGTCCGGCCAGGGTCGCGCCGGCCAGCCCCAGGGCAGTCAGTGCGGCGACACTGTGTTCGCCCAGCAGGCGCAGCGCCCGTGTCGCGGTGGGCTCGGCCGGCTTGCCCTGGCGCAGGCGCGCATAAAGGGCGTCGGCGCGCAGGCAGCTGGCGCGGTCCATGGGGTGATAGACGGTGCCGAGCGCTACCAGCTGGCCGCCCTCGAACAGCGGCACCACGTAGAGGTCGCTCCAGAACACACCGCCTTCCTGATGGCGGCCCATCAGCGGACCGTTCCACGGCATGCCGGCGCGCAGGGTCCGCCACATGCGTTCGATGACCACGGCGGGCATGCCGGGGTGGTTGATGCTGCTGAAGGGCTGATGCAGCAACGCCTCGCGGCGGTAGCCGCACATGTCCAGGTAGGCGTCGTTGCAGTGCAGCAGGCGGCCTTCCGGATCGAGGCGGGAAATCGGGGGTTCCGCGAAAACCGGGGCGGGGGATGGTTCCATGTTGTCCTCCGTGGACGGGGCCCGGCCTTGCGGCCGGGCCTAAGCATCGTCAGCTGGCGAGCATCTCCTGGTGCTTGCTGGCCAGGCCCAGGTAGGCCTCGATCACGCGCGGGTCATCGGCCAGTTGCGCGGCGGGGCCCTGCATGGCGATCTGGCCGGTCTCCAGCACGTAGGCGTAGTCGGCCACACGCAGGGCGGCGCGGGCGTTCTGTTCCACCAGCAGGATGGAAACCCCCTGCTGGCGCAGGGTGGTGATGATGCGGAAGATCTCGCGGGTGATCAGCGGCGCAAGGCCCAGGCTGGGTTCGTCGAGCATCAGCAGCTTGGGCTTGGCCATCAGCGCGCGACCCACGGCGAGCATCTGCCGCTCGCCACCGGAGAGGGTGGCGGCCAGCTGGTCGCGGCGTTCCCACAGGCGCGGGAACAGGTCGTAGACCTCCTTCAGCGTTTCGCCATGGTCGCGCTTGCCGCTGCGGTGGCGCTGGAAGGCGCCCAGCAGCAGGTTGTCGGCCACCGTCATGCTGCCGAACAGCTCGCGCTTCTCCGGCACCAGGCCGAGTCCGCGCGACACCATCACTTCCACTTCCGGCACCGCCTCCAGGCTGCCGTCGAAGGCGACCCGGCCACGGGAGCCGAGCACGCCCATGATGGCGGAGAGCAGGGTGGTCTTTCCGGCGCCGTTGGGGCCGATCACGGTGACGATCTGCCCCTGGCCGACCCGCAGGCTGGCGTTGGACAGGGCTTCCACCTTGCCGTAGGCGACGCTCAGGTCCCTGACTTCCAGCACCGGGTTGGTGGCGAGGTTTTCCGGTTGCTTCAGGTCTTGAATCGGCATGTTCATCACTCAGCACCTCCGAGATAGGCTTCCAGCACCGCCGGGTCTTTCTGTACGTCGGCTGGCAGGCCGTAGGCGATGCGCTGGCCGAATTCCATCACCACGACCCGGTCCACCAGGCCCATGACGAAATCCATGTCGTGTTCCACCAGGAGGATCGCCATGCCCTCGCTGCGCAGACGGCTGAGAAGCACGCCGAGGGCTTCCTTCTCCTTGTGGCGCAGGCCGGCGGCCGGCTCGTCGAGCAGCAGCAGGCAGGGGTTGGCGCACAGGGCGCGGGCGATTTCGAGGATGCGCTGCTGACCCAGGGCCAGGCTGCCGGCCTCCACGTGCAGGTAGTCACCCAGGCCGACCCGTTCCAGCTGGCGGCGGGCTTCGGCGAGCAGTTCGGCCTCCTCGCTGCGGTCCAGGCGCAGGGCTGCACTGAGCACGCCCTTGTGGCCACGCAGGTGCGCGCCGATGGCGACGTTCTCCAGCACGCTCATTTCCGGCAGCAGCTTCACATGCTGGAAGGTGCGGCTCATGCCCATGCGGGCGATCGCGCGCGACGGGATACCGTTGATGCGCTGGCCACGGAACAGCACGTCGCCCGAGGTGGGGGTGTCCACGCCCGACAGCTGGTTGAACAGGGTGCTCTTGCCGGCACCGTTAGGGCCGATCAGGGCGAGGATTTCCCCGGCGCGCACATCCAGGTTCATCTCGTTGTTGGCCACCAGGCCACCGAAACGTCGGGTGACGTTGCGGGCTTCCAGCAGCACTTCGCCGGCTGTCGGTAGCTCGCGGCGCGGCAGTTCGGCTGCGTCGTCCAGATCGCGGGCGGCTTTGCGCGGTTTCCAGGCATCCGGCACCAGGCGCAGCAGCAGCGGCCAGAGACCGCCCGGCGCGCGCTGCATCAGCAGCACAATGACGATGCCGAAAACGATCACCTCGTAGTTGCCGGTGCTGCCCAGCAGCTGCGGCAGCAGGTCCTGCAGCCACTGCTTGAGCATGGTCAGCACGCCGGCGCCGAGCAGCGCACCCCAGACACTGGCCACGCCGCCGATCAGCGCCATGAACAGGTAATCGATGCCCATGTGCAGGCCGAAGGGGGTGGGGTTCACGAAGCGCTGGGTGTGGGCGTAGAGCCAGCCGGAGACGGCGGCGAACAGGGCGGAGATGAGGAAGATCACCATCTTTGCGCGGAAGGTGTTCACACCCATGGATTCGGCCATCAGCTGGCCGCCCTTGAGGGCACGGATGGCGCGGCCTTCGCGGGAGTCCAGGAGGTTCTGGGTGATCAGCATGGCGCAGAGCATCACGGCCCAGATCAGGTAATAGATCTCCTCGCCCTTGTTCAGCTCCCAGCCGAACAGGGAGATGGACGGCAGGCCGCTGACACCGGTGTGGCCACCGAGGGATTCGACGGTGCCGAACAGGTAGTACAGCGACAGGCCCCAGGCGATGGTGCCGAGCGGCAGGTAATGCCCGGAAAGCTTCAGGGTCAGCGCGCCCAGCAGCAGGGCCACCGCACCGGTGAGCACCAGGCCCACCAGCAGGGTGAGCCAGGGCGATGCGCTGGCCCAGGCCAGCCAGCCCGGCAGGTCCTGCACCGTGGTCAGGTAGGCACTGGTGTAGGCGCCCAGGCCAACGAAGGCGGCCTGGCCGAAGCTGGTCATGCCGCCGACGCCGGTGAGCAGCACCAGGCCGAGCACCACCAGCGTGTAGAGGCCGATGTAGTTGAGCAGGGTGACGTAGTAGGGCGGCAGCACCAGCGGCGCAACGCCGAGCACGGCCACCAGGGCGAGGATCAGGTAACGCGGTTTCATTCATCGTCCTCCACGTGACGGCTGGTGAGGGAGCGCCAGAGCAGGAAGGGGATGATCAGCGTGAAGACGATGATTTCCTTGTAGGTGCTGGCCCAGAACATCGAGAACGCCTCGATCAGGCCCACGCCCAGCGCGCCGAGGGCGGCCACCGGGTAGCTCACCAGGCCGCCGATGATGGCGCCGACGAAACCCTTGAGGCTGATGACGAAGCCCGAGTCGAAGTAGAGGGTGGTGATGGGGGCGATGAGGATGCCCGACAGTGCGCCGATGAAAGTGGCCAGGGCGAAGGTGGCCTTGCCCGCGAGCGTCGGCGAGATGCCCATCAGTCGCGCACCCAGGCGGTTCACCGCCGTGGCGCGCAGGGCCTTGCCGTAGAGGCTGCGTTCGAAGAACAGGAACAGGCTGATGATCAGCGCGAGGGACACGGCTATCACCCACAGGGTCTGGCTGTTGAAGGTCACGGGGCCGAGGGTGAGGCCGGCTTCGGAGAAGGGCGCCGTGCGCGCGCCTTCGGGGCCGAACATCAGCAGGCCGATGCCGACCATGGCCACGTGCACGGCGATGGAGACGATCAGCAGCACCAGCGAACTCGCCGAGGCAATCGGCTGGAACACCAGGCGATAGAGCTGCGGGCCGAGAGGTACGACCAGAGCCAGCGTGAGCAGTGCCTGGATCGCCATGGGCAGTTCGGCCAGTGGCAGGTTGCGGACCAGGCCGACCATGGCCAGGGCATAGACGAGCTTGGGAATTATCCGTTTCGGGAAGCGGAAGCCGCGGCTGGCGCGGGTCGCGTCAAACAGGTCCATGGCGCAGTCCGCCAAGGTCAGGCCGAGCAGCAGCCACACCAGCGCAGTGGGCTGACCGGCCTGCAGGCTGGCCATGGCCAGGGCGCCGTAGGTAACGAACTCACCCTGGGGGATCAGCAGGATGCGCGTGACGGTGAAGACCAGCAGGAGCGACAGGGCCAGCAGCGCATAGATGGCGCCGTTGGTGATGCCGTCCTGGCCGAGCAGCAGGGCTATCTGGAGATTCATGGTGGGAACTCATGTTGCGGGGTGGATAACCCCGGCAGGCCCGGTAGGGTGGGCTTCAGCCCACCAGGCGGAGGTGGGCTGAAGCGCCACCCTACGGAGCGGCGCGGGGCATACGGCGATCAGTTGCGGCCGAGCAGGGTCCAGGTGCCGTTCTTCACCTGGATCAGCTCACGGCCGCGTTCGTCGAAACCGCTGTGGTCTTCCGGGGTCATGTTGTAGACGCCCTGGGTGGCGGGCAGCTCGTGGCTCGCCTCCAGTGCGTCACGCAGGGCGGCGCGGAACTCCGGGGTGCCCGGCTGGGCCTTGGCGGCAGCTTGCGGAATGGCCTTCTGCAGCAGCAGGCCGGCGTCGTAGGTATTGGCGCCGAAGGTGGCCGGCTTGCTGCCGTTCAACTTCTCGTAGGCGGCCACGTACTCACCGGCGACCTGCTTGGAGGGATGGTTGTCGGGGATCTCGTCCAGCACCAGCATCAGGCTGGCGGCGAGGATGGTGCCTTCCACCTTCTTGCCACCGAGCTTGAGGAAGTCCGGCAGGGCGGCACCGTGGGTCTGGTACATCTGGCCACGATAGCCCTGGTCGAACAGGGTGGTCTGCGGTAGCACCGCAGCACTACCCGGCGCGGCGACCAGTACGGCGTCAGGGCGAGAGGCCAGTAGTTTCAGGCTCTGACCGGTGACGGAGGTGTCCTGGCGCTGGAAGCGCTCGTTGGCCACCAACTTGATGCCGTGCTCGGCGGCCAGCGCGCCCATCACCTTGGACCAGTTCTCGCCGTAAGGATCGGCGGTGCCGATGAAGCCCAGGGTCTTCACGCCGCGTGCGCCCATGTCCTCCACCAGGGCCTTGGCGATCAGGTCATCGTTCTGGGTGGTCTTGAACACCCACTTCTTCTGCTCGTTCATCGGCAGCACCACCGAAGCGGTACCTACCGGCGCCAGCAGCGGCACACCGGCTTCGGCGACGAACTGGATCACGCCCATGGCGTTGGGCGAGCCGCTTGGGCCGATGATGGCATCGACGTTTTCTTCGCTGATCAGTTTCTTCAGCGCCTTCACGGTAGCGGTGGGATCGCTGCCGTCATCCAGGGGGATGTAGGTGACCTTCTGGTCGCCGGCCTGGGTAGGCAGCAGCGGCGTCGAGTTCTTCTGGGGAAGCCCGACCAGGGCGAGGGGCCCGGTGGAGGAGGTAATGACACCGACTTTCACTTCGGCCTGGACATTGGCCAGGACGGCGGCGCTGAGAAGCAGGGTGGACATGGCTTGTTTGAAGAGCATGACGTTCTCCGAGGGTTGCAAGGCTATTCGAGGGGCAGTGGTCCGCAGGGTGCTCCAGGTCCCGAAGGGCATGGATGTGCGGATGGCTTGCCGCCCTTTTGTTGTTCTGGCGCCTTGTGGCGCTACCGGCGGGTATCCCGCTCGGCGGGAAGCGAAATTGCAGCTCCCGTGCCAGAAAAACCTGCGCCATGGCGGTGCAGTGCCGAGGCAGCTCCGTTTAGCCCTCCTGCTTTCCCTTCAAGCCAGTGCTTGCTGACTCTCCCATCGGACCTTTCTGCCAACCGACGTCATGCCAGTGGCAATCGGCTTTCCAGCGTCCTTTGCAGGGCGTTTTCCTGGCTGATTCTTGTGGTTTTTCAGGATAAAAAAAGAACCTATTTATCGCTAAAAAATCCGCAATAAATTTCAAATATTCCGTTCGATAATCGATCAGGTTTGAGGAGAAGATACGCGATTAAATTTTCATTGTGCGCGATGTGAATAATTCTTATCGGATAAGTAACTAATTGAAAATAAAGCATTTATTTATATAGTTTGCGTGAAATATCCATTTTATAGCTGTTACCTAAATGCACGTAAATGGTGCTCTGTTACGTGAAAATGCACCTAATCTACACACTCAGTTTCCAGTGATAATTCAATTGACATTTCACGTAATTCTTTCGATTCTGGATTTACGCAATCGACACCTCCGACGGGGTGGTCGAGCACCAACAAGAACGCCAATGGGTGATGCAGATGACGATAGTGGTCGAGCGACTGGAGCTGGGTGGCGCGGGGCGAACCGTGATGGTGAAAGACACCATCGATATCGCCGGCCATCCCACCCGCGCTTCCAGTCGCGCGCTGGAAGAAGCGCCGGATGCCCTGCGCCATGCCGATGTGGTCCAGGCGCTGCTGGATGCGGGCTGCTGCATCACCGGCAAGACCAGCCTGCATGAACTGGCTTTCGGCACCACCGGCCTGAATGCCTGGACCGGCACGGCGGAAAACCCGCGTTATCCCGGCCGCGTGCCTGGTGGCTCTTCCAGTGGCTCGGCTGCTGCCGTCGCCGCAGGTCTCTGCGACTTTTCCCTGGGCACCGATACCGGTGGTTCGGTGCGCGTGCCGGCGGCCTGCTGCGGCGTGTTCGGCCTCAAGCCGACCTTCGGCCGCGTCAGCCGTGCCGGTGTGATGCCGGCACAGACTTCCCTGGATTGTGTCGGCCCCTTCGCCACCAGCATTCAGATGCTGATCGAGGCCATGGCTGCCATCGATCCTTCCTTTGATGCGCTACCGGCGGTGAGTGGCGTCCGCATTGGCGTCGTACCGGTACAGGCCAATCCGGAAGTGCAGGCGGCGCTGGATGCCGTGCTGGAAGCCTCTGATTTCGAATTGCTCAGTGCGCCGCTGCCCGGCATGCAGGCCGCCTATGACGCGGGCCTGGCCATCATCAACCGGGAAACCTGGAACGCCTGCGGCCACCTGGTGGAATCCGGGCTGGTGGGCGCTGATGTCGCCTCGCGCCTGCTGGCTGCCAAGGACACCACCGACGCCGCCGTGGCCGACGCCGAAGCCGTCCGCGCCGCCTTCACTGCTGAGGTGGATGCCGCCCTGGCACGCTGCCCGATCCTCGCGCTGCCGACCATGCCGGACTACCCGGCGCTGGTGGCGGATGCCGCCGACACCCGCGCGGCCATCGGCATGACCGCTTTCGTGCGGCCTTTCAATCTCACTGGCCACCCGGCACTGAGCATTCCTTTCGAGGGCGCCTCGAAGCTGCCGGTGGGTCTGCAACTCGTTGCCGCCAAGGGCGCGGATGAACTGCTGCTGGCAGTCGCCCGCGAGCTTGTGCAGCGCCTCGAACAATAACCAAGAAGCCCACCTGGAGAGCCCCATGTCTTCGCTAAGCGAGCTGGATTACCAGCGCCCCACCCCGATTACCGCGAGTGAAGGATTCCAGGCACTGCTCGCCGACATCCGCGAGCGTGCCCGGCGCGAGGAATTCGACCGGCAGAAATTCATTTCCCAGGACGTGATCGAGCGCTTCAAGGAACTGGGCGTCTATCGCGCACTGGTGCCTACCCGCTTCGGTGGCGACCAGCGTTCGCCGATGGAGTTCTGCCAGATGGTGGAGGACATCTCCGCCGCCGATGGTTCGGCCGGCTGGGTCGCCAGCTTCGGCATGAATCCGGTGTACCTGGCCGCGCTGCCGCTGGCGACCCTGGAAAAGGTCTACGCCAACGGCCCGGACGTGGTGTTCGCCGGTGGCATCTTCCCGCCGCAGCCGGCCGCCTTCGTCGAGGGCGGGCTGGAAGTGAACGGGCGCTGGAAATTCTCCAGTGGCTGCATGGGCGCCAACCTGATCGGCGTCGGCATCAGCCCGAAGAACGGTGACACCGTCGGCCTGCCGCGCCTGGCGGTAATGCCGCGCGAGAAGGTGAAGATCGAGGAGACCTGGGATGTGGTCGGCCTGATCGGCACCGGCAGCCATGACGTGGTGATCAATGGCGTGGTGGTGCCCGAGGAATGGACCTTCGTCCGCGGTGGCCCGTCCAACCTCGACGAGCCGATGTTCCGCTATCCGTCCCTGTCCTTCGCCACCCAGGTGCTGTCCGTCGTGGGGCTGGGCGTCGCCCGTGCCGCGCTGGACTACCTGTCCGGCATGGCCACCGGCCGTTTCTCCGTCACTGGCGCTCCGGCCCTGTCTGACCGCCCGCTGGCGCAGATGCAAATGGCCAAGGCCGAAGCCGAACTGCGCGCCGCCCGCGCCTGGTTCTACGAGGCGATGGAAAACGCCTGGGCCAGCCTGCTGGCCGGCGACCCGGTGAGCGTGGAACAGACCAACCTGCTGCGCCTGTCCTCCACCCACGCCACCCGCGTGTCCGCCGAAGTGGCGCGTACCGCACAGATGCTGTCCGGCATGACCGGCGTGTACCGGGACAACCCGCTGTCGCGCTTCGTCAACGACACCCTGGTGATCACCCAGCACGCCTTCATGGGCGACATGACCTACCAGAACGCCGGCGCGATCTTCTTCGGCAACAAGCCGCTGCCCGGCTACCTGTGAATTCCAACTGACTGATCGGTGATTTCGATGAGCGATAAGAAAGCCCTGCGCGTCCTGTTCTGCATGGGCATCAACCAGAACTTCTTCGACGCCCCGCGCGAAGAGCAACTGCAGGTCTGGGCGGCCTTCAGCGCGATGTGGAACGGCATCCACGACCTGCCCGGTGTGAAGGTGTTCGGCAACATGGACGACGACCAGAGCATGGTCGGACCAAGCACCGGCTACCCCTGGACCACCTACCTGCTGGCCGACGTACCGGACATCGAAACCGTGCACGCCGCCTGCAACCTGTTCCGCACCACGCCGGTGGGTGATGGCACCTACAAGCTGTGGCGCTACGCCAAGGTCGAGGCCCGCACCGGCCGCGAACTGATCATCCAGCGCGCGTGACCGCCATGACCGAAGCCCTTGAGCAACGCCTGCGCCAACTGGAAAGCGAACACGCCGTGCGCGCCTGCATGAACCGCTACATGGAGCTCTGCGACGCACTGGATGCCCGCACGCCCCTGGATGAGCTGGCCGGCCTGTTCACCGCCGACGCCGTCTGGGAAGGCAAGGGTGCCAAGTACGCCAAGAGCTTCGGTGGTTACCAGGGCCGCGAGGCGATCCGCGCCATGTTCGCCACCTACATGGTCGAGCCGGCGCACTTCGCCCTGAACGTGCACTTCCTCTGCTCCGAGCTGATCCGCGTCGAAGGCGCGCAAGCGGTCGGCAGCTGGGTGATGTTGCAGACCTCCACCTTCGCCAGCGGAGCCTCGCACCTCAATGCGGCGCGCCTGACAGTGAAGTTCCGCGAGGAGGAGGGCGCCTGGCGCATGGCGCATTTCCAGACCGAGAACCTGTTCAGCCGTCCGGTGGAGGCGTGGAACAGCGACGCGCACCTGCCGGTACCCGGCAAATGACGACGGCATCCCTGTAGGAAGCCGCCAACAAGAACTTTGTGTAAGTCGGCGCCTTGCGTCGACGAGGAGTGATCGTGACCAACCTGATCGAAACCGTGAACCTGGCCAGCTCGCCGGCCGACCTGGTGCTGCACGACCGCGTGCACACCTCCCTCTACACCGACGCCCGCATCTTCGACGAAGAGCTGGAAAAGGTCTTCTACAGCACCTGGATCTGGGTGGCCCACGCCAGCGAGATTCCGGAAGGCGGCAGCTACAAGAGCACCTACATCGGCAAGCAGCCGGTGATCGTCGTGCGCGACCGCAAGAAGGACGTGCACGTGCTGCTCAACCGTTGCCGCCACCGTGGCGCAACCGTTTGCGAACACAAGAAGGGCAAGGCCAACAGCTTCGTCTGCCCGTACCACGGCTGGAGCTACGCCCTGGACGGCAGCCTGCGCGGCGTGCCGCACCCGGAGAGCTACGCCGATTGCCTGGACAAGGGCGAGCTGCCGCTGGTGAGCCTGCGTGTCGAGGAATACAACGGCATGATCTTCGCCACCTTCAAGGACGACATCGAGCCGCTGGTGGACTTCCTCGGCCCAGCCAAGAAGTGGATCGACCTGTTCATGAAACAGGGTGCCGGCTACGGCGTGAAGGTTTCCGGTGAACACCGCTTCCGCTTCCCCGGCAACTGGAAGATCCAGCTGGAAAACACCACCGACGCCTACCACTTCCCGCTGGTGCACAAGTCGTTCCTGTCCTCGGTGGACGAGCAGACCCTGGAACTCTTCGACTTCGTTAAGGGCCCGGGCTACGTCGAAGACCTCGGCAACGGCCACAGCGTGATGGTGATGATCCCCGAGCTGGTGGACCTGGAAGCCAACCTCGACCAGCCGATCCCCGAGCGCTTCGAGGCCCTGGCCGAAGAGCTTCGCGCCGAAGGCATCGAGGAGCAGCAGGTGCGCCGCATCGTCCGCGCCGTGGGCGGTTCCGGCTTCAACCTGAACCTGTTCCCCAACGTGGCCTGCTCCATGGCCTTCTTCCGCGTGCTGCAACCGGTCTCGGTGAACGAGACCGAGATCCACCACGCGGTGATCACCATGGACGGCGGCCCGGCCGTGGCCAACCGCTACCGCCTGCGCCTGCACGAACACTTCCAGGGCCCCATGGGCTTCGGCACCCCGGACGATTCCGAGGCCTGGGAGCGCGTGCAGAAGGGCGCCCAGGCGGGCACCGACCTCTGGATCATGCTCAACCGCGGCCTGCCCGGCGAGAAGCCGAGCGAGGACGGGCTGATCAGCGACGTGAGCGCCGAGACCGGCATGCGCGCTGCCTACCAGCAGTGGAAAAAGATGATGTCGGTCTGACCCTCATCCGCCTCTCTCCCGCCAGCGGGAGAGGGGCAAGGGATGGCGTCGCCACGAAACGCACTATTTGAGAGAAAAAACATGAACCTTGAATTGCTCAACCACGTCAGTGCCTTCATCTGGCAGGAAGCGGACATGCTCGACCACGGCGACTTCGATGCCTGGTTGAACCTGTGGACCGACAAGGGCACCTACATCATCCCGATCGATCCGAACGAGACCGACTTCGAGAACACCCTGAACTACGCCTACGACGACCACCATATGCGTCAGCTGCGCGTGCAGCGCCTGATCGGCGGCGAGTCCATCTCCACCAGCCCGCGCGCCCGCACCGTGCGTGCCCTGTCGCGCTTCCGCGTGCTGGGTGAGGAAGGCGACGTGGTGACCGTGCGCTGCGCGCAGAACCTGAGGGAGTTCCGCAAGGACGTGCTCAAGCACTACACCGCCGACATCACCTTCCAGCTCAAGCGCGAAGGCGAGTGCTTCAAGATCCAGCGCAAGCTGATCCAGCTGATCAACTCCACCGATACCCTAGCCGGTATCGGCTACATCCTCTGAGGGCCGACCCATGAGCTGCTGCGCGTCGGCGATACCGCGTCATCAATGGCTTCGAGATGCTCATTTACGGCACGTAAACTCCGCTCTCTCAGCCATTTCTTCCTTGTCTCGCTCTAGCTCGCGAGCCCATGGATCGACCCTGGGGAGCGCGCCATGAGCCAGATTGCACTCGTCACCGGCGCCGCGCAGGGCCTCGGCCTCGCCATCGCCAGCCGCCTGTTCGCAGCCGGTTACGCGGTGGTGATCACCGACCTGTCGCTGGAAGGCGCCCAGGCCGCCGCCGACAGGCTCGACCCCAGTGGCGAGCGCAGTCTGGCGCTGAAGCTCGACGTGGCCAGCAAGGCCGACTTCGAGCTGGCGCTGGCAGCGACCCTGGAACGCTTCGGCGCCCTGCACGTGGTGGTGAACAACGCCGCCATGACCATGACCACCCCGGTCATGCAGATCAGCCCCGAAGAGTTCGACCGCGTCCTCAGCCTCAACACCCGCAGCGTCTTCGTCGGCTGCCAGGTGTTCGGTGCGCACATGGCGGCGGCCGGCTACGGGCGGATCGTCAACATGGCGTCCCTGGCCGGACAGAACGGCGGCACCGCCACGGGTGCGCACTACGCCGCGTCCAAGGGCGCCATCGTCACCCTGACCAAGATCTTCGCCAAGGAGCTGGCGGTGGGCGGCGTCACCGTCAATGCCATCGCTCCGGGTCCGATCGAATCCCCGGCGGTGCGCGCAGCGGTGCCGGCCGAGCGCATGGAAGGGCTGCTGGCCAACATCCCGGTCAAGCGCCTGGGCGATGCCGATTTCCTCGGCGATCTGGTGGTGCAGTTGGCGCGTCCGGAAGCCTACTTCACCACCGGGGCGACCTGGGATGTGAACGGTGGGCTGTTCATGCGCTGATCGTCTGTCCAGGGTCAGCTGCGCGTCGGGGAAGCAGCGTTGAAAGTGCCTTCGAAATGCTCATTTACAGTCGTAAATTCCGCTTTCTCAGGCCCTTTCGCCTCGCTTCGACCTAGCTCGGAAGCCCCTGAATCAGACGATTCCAAATGATGTCGTGCGTGCAGTGCGGCAAGTAACAACGAAACAGAACAATCAGCACCTACGAGGGTGCGGGAAGGCCGGTATGAGTGAGCAAGTGTTGAATCTGGTGGTCCGCAAGCGGGTGGAGCAGGGCGAGGGCGTAGTGATCCTCGACCTCGCCGACCCGTCGGGCAAACCCCTGCCGGCGTTCGAGGCCGGTGCCCATGTGGATATCCACCTGAAATCCGGCCTGGTGCGCCAGTACTCCCTTTGCGGTGACCCGGCCAACGCCTCCGTCTACCGCCTTGGCGTGCTGCGTGATCCAGCTTCCCGTGGTGGTTCGGTCGCGGTCCACGAACTGCTGCAGGAAGGCAGCGAGGTCGCCATCGGCGCACCGCGCAACCTCTTCCCGCTGGCTAGCGGCGCGAGCCGTTCCATCCTCATCGGCGGTGGCATCGGCATCACCCCGATGATCGCCATGGCCCACGAACTGACCGCGAAGGACAGCGCCTTCGAGCTGCACTACTGCGGCCGTTCGCGCAGCCGTACTGCCTTCCTCGAAGAGCTGGAAAGCGCCGATTTCGCGGCCTGTGTGCGTACCCACTTCGACGACGAAGACGCTGCGCAGAAGCTCGACCTGCCCGCCGTGCTGGGTCAGCCGGCCGACGACGTTCACGTCTATGTCTGCGGCCCGGCCGGGTTCATGGACTGGGTGATCGCCGAGGCGCGCAAGGCCGGTTACGCCGACGATCATATCCACCGCGAGTACTTCCAGGTGGAAGTGGACGCCAGTGGCGAAAGCTTCGAAGTCGTCGCTTCGCGCAGCGGCAAGACCGTGCAGGTGGCCGAGGGTCAGAGCATTGTCGATGCGCTGGCCGGTGTGGGCATCAAGATCGAGATTTCCTGCGAGCAGGGCGTCTGCGGGACTTGCCTGTGCGACGTGCTGGAAGGCGAACCGGACCACCGCGACGTCTACCTGACCGATGAAGAGAAGGCCGCCAACGACCAGATCCTGGTCTGCTGCTCGCGAGCCAAGTCGAACAAACTGGTGCTGGACATCTGACAGCAGAGGGGCAAGACCATGGTCGATACCAATGGATTCCGTAATGCCATGGCGCTGCTGGGCGGCGCCGTTTCAGTCATCACCACCGATGGCGCGGCGGGCCGCTGGGGCTTCACCGCTTCAGCGGTGTGCAGCGTCACCGACCAGCCGCCGACGCTGCTGGTGTGCATGAACCGCTCTTCGTTCGCCAACGGCCACTTCAAGCAGAACGGTGTGCTCAGCGTGAACGTGCTGACCGCCGAGCTGAAAGAGATTTCCGCCGTGTTCGCCAACCGCGAACTGGACTCCGATCAGCGCTTCGCCCGCGCCAGCTGGAGCACCCTGGAGAGTGGTTCGCCGTTGTTGGACGATGCCCTGGTGAGCTTCGACTGCCGCATCGCCCAGGCCCATGAAGTGGGCTCGCACACCATCTTCTACTGCGAGGTGCTGGGCATCCGCCACGGCAAGAACCAGGAAGGCCTGGTGTATTTCAACCGCGCCTACCACCGCCTGGGAGACGCCTCGCGCTCGGCCTGCTGATTTGGGTTGGTCATGTAGGAGCGAGGGGGACGCCGAGTTCTTGCTCGCGAAAGATCGTCGCGGGGGTGTTCGCCAGCAAGCTGGCTCCTACGGCGAACTTCGTAGGTTGTGGCTGAGCTACGCGAAGCCCAACGCGCGGTGTTGAAAAGAATTTCGGAGTCATTCCGGAATGTCGGATGAAGTTGTAATTCATCCGTTTAAAAGGTTTACCCATAACTAGAAATCGAGGGCGCCCGTACATGTTCGGGTGGCGGGCCTTGCTACAACTTTTTTGCAGTAAGTGGTTATAAAAACAACAGTGTGGATTAACTGCCGAAGTTGCACTTCTTGCTAATTAATCTGCTCCCACTCGATGTGCCTTGCATGCACATGTAAGAAAGGATTACTTCCATGTTTCAGAAAAGCTGGCTGGCCAGCGGCGTAGCTGCCGCAGGCCTGATGGGGATGCTCATGCCGATGTCTGCCCAGGCGGACTTCGTGAAGGATCGGCAAATCAGCCTTGGCCTGCGTAACTTCTATATCGATCGTGACTTCAAACAGGAAGGTGCGCCGAAATCGCGTCTCGGAAGTTGGACCCAGGGTTTCGACTTCCGCGCTATCTCCGGATATACCGAAGGCACTGTGCAGTTCGGTCTGGATGTTTCCGGGCAATATGCTTTCCGCCTAGATGGCGGCGGTGGCCGCGGCCCGGACACCATCATTCCCTACGATGACAGCAAGGGAGAGCAGGCCCACGAATATGGCCGCGCCGCGCTGACCGGCAAGATGCGTTATTCGAAGACCGAGCTGAAGGTGGGTGAGCACCGCCCGATGCTGCCGGTGGCCTTCTACGACGACACCCGCCAGCTGATCACCACCTACCACGGTTTCCTGCTGGAATCCCGCGAGGTGGACAAACTCACCCTCACCGGCGGGCGCTTCACCGAGATCAGCAGCCGCGAATCGTCCGGCCGCGAGAAGATGTACCTGTTCAACGGCCCGGACATCAAACGTCGCAGCGATGGCCTGAACTTCGGCGGCGCTACCTACGCGTTCAGCCCCGCGCTGAATGCCAGCTACTTCTACGGCCAGCTGGAAGACATCTACCAGCAGCACTACCTGGGCGTGACCCACAACGCCGATCTTGGGGGCGGTTACGGCCTGAAGACCGACCTGCGCTACTTCGACAACAGCGAAGACGGCAAGGCGCTCTACGGCGATATCGACAACCACTCCTACGGCGCCATGACCACCGTGCGCAAGGGCGCCCACGCCATCGGCGTCGGCTACCAGCGCATGCTCGGCGAGAGTGTCTTCCCGACGCTGAACGGCTTCGCGCCCCAGCCTTACCTGGTGAACTGGTCCACCGTCGGCTTCATCAAGCCGAACGAAAGCTCCTGGCAGCTGCGCTATGACCTCGACTTCGCCGCCTACGGCGTGCCCGGCCTCAAGCTGATGACGCGCTACCTGCGAGGCACCGGCATTGACCGTGGCAACAACGCCCTGGACCAGAACGTGGAGAGCGAACGCAACTTCTTCCTCAGCTACGTGGTGCAGAGCGGTCCGCTCAAGGGTGTGGGCCTCGAGTGGCGCAACATCGACGTCAAGACCCGCTTCGGCACTGGCACTGCCTCCGGGCCGGACTATCAGGAGAACCGCCTGATCACCACCTACACCTTCAAGTTCTGAGCCAACGGGGCCGGCTGAAGATGGTCGGCCCCTTTTTCAAACCTGGCAGCGAGACCCCGATGCGACTCTACGAACTCATCACCTTCACCCTGCGCGTGCGCACCCCGGCTGCAGCGCTGGCGCGCCTGGAATCCACCCTGGCCGAGGCGGCGCCGGGCTGCACCCTGATGGGCTGCTGGGCCTCGGAAATCGGTCCGCTGAACCAGATCGCCGTACTGCGTGGCTTCGCCGACGAGAATGCCCGCCAGACCGAGCGCGAGCGCTTCCTGCAGGCACGGGATGCCTTCGGTATCGAAGAATTCATGCTCGACATGAAGGTGGAGAACTACACGCTGTTCCCCTTCCTCGAACCCCTGGCGCCGGGTGCCCATGGGCCCTTCTACGAACTGCGTGAATACAACCTGATTCCCTCCGGCCTGACGCCCACCCTGGAAGGCTGGAAGAAAGCCGTCGGACCGCGCACCACGGAAAGTTATTCACAGGTCTACGCGGCCTTCTACGCCACCGATGGTCGCACGCCGCGCTACCTGCACATCTGGCCCTACACGACCCTGGAACAGCGCCTCGACGTGCGCACGCGGGCAGTGGAGGACGGCGTCTGGCCGCCGGAGAACTCCGGGCCGCAACTGCGGGAAATGCATTCCACCGTCTACCTGCCGGCAAAGTTCTCGCCCTTGCGGT
Organism: Pseudomonas sp. BN411; assembly: GCF_029871235.1. Lineage (GTDB taxonomy): Bacteria > Pseudomonadota > Gammaproteobacteria > Pseudomonadales > Pseudomonadaceae > Metapseudomonas. The sequence continues at coordinate 45,450 of NZ_SSOM01000086.1, read as the reverse complement.
AGGCGAATCCTTTTTAGCTTTACCTCAGCCCGTTCCACTCCTTTGCGGGCTTTTTTTCTTGCGGTGGGGGCGGTCGCTTTTTTGTGGGGGCGAATTCATTCGCCAAGGGCAGCGCAGCTGCCCCGTAGGGTAGATGTCGCTCTTTACATCCACCAATGGAGCCCGGATGAGCCACGGACGGTGGATCGATAAAGCGTGATCCACCCTACGAACGTGCCAGGGAATGCAGGCTTGTTGTGGGGGCGAATTCATTCGCTATGGGCAGCGCAGCTGCCCCGTAGGGTGGATGTCGCTTTTTACATCCACCAATGGAGTCCGGGTGAGCCGCGGACGGTGGATCGATGAAGCGTGATCCACCCTACGGAAGAGCAGGTACGCCCCCACAAGGTGTCCGCTGTTCAGCCGATATGCCCCTCGGCCAGCTCTTCGATGAGCGCCAGGCAATGGGTCAGTGCCGGCGATGCGTCACCCACGCGGCGGCTGATGATGATGGGCGAGGTGGCCTGGGCTTCCTGCAGGCTGGCATAGCCGATGTCGATGCGGTGCAGCACTTGCACCGATGCCGGCACCAGGGTGATGCCGATGCCGGCGGCGACCAGGCCGATGGCGGTCTGCAGTTCGTTGGTCCATTGCGCCACTTCGATCTGCAGGCCATAGGCGGCGAACAGTGACAACACATGGTCGGCGTAGCTCGGCCGCGGGTTGCCCGGATAGAGCACGAAAGGCTCCTGGGCGAGATCGGTGAGGCTCACCGGGCCAGGCAGCAGCGGGTGTCCGGCGGGCAGGGCGGCTACCAGCGGGTCGAGGGTGAGCACCTCTTGCTGGATGGCCGGATCGTTGATGTGGATGCGGCCGAAGCCGACATCGATGCGGCCGGCTTTGAGGGCTTCCACCTGTTGCAGGGTGGTCATCTCGGAAAGGCCCAGCTCCAGGCCGGCATCGCTGCGCAGGCGGCGGATCAGGTCGGGTAGAACACCGTAGAGGGTGGAGGGTGCGAAGCCGATGCCGAGCCAGGCTTTTTCCCCCGACCCAATGCGGCGGGTATTGTCACAAACCTTGCCCAGTTGCTCGAGCAGGGTGCGGGAATGCTCGTGGAAGAAGCGTCCGGCTTCGGTCAGGCGCAGGGGTCTTCCACGGTCCAGCAAGGCCACCCCGAGTTCCTCCTCGAGCTGCTGGATCTGGCGGCTCAGTGGGGGTTGAGCAATGTGCAGACGCTCGGCGGCACGGGTGAAATTGAGGGTTTCGGCAAGCGCCTGGAAGTAGCGCAGATGGCGAAGCTCCATGGTGACTCCGGGGCGGTGGCTGTGCGAGGTATTCGATACCCTGTGGGTATCGTGCTAGACAAACTCTATATTGGACCCCGCGATTTGTCGCGGCCACTATCGGGACCAGATGAAACGAACCTGATGGGTATTGAAGTGAGCCAAGTCCTGATCGAAAGCGTCGAGACGATCATCGTCGACCTGCCGACCATCCGCCCGCACAAGCTGGCCATGCACACCATGCAGAACCAGACGCTGGTGGTGATTCGCCTGCGCTGCTCCGATGGCATCGAAGGCCTCGGCGAGTCCACCACCATCGGTGGCCTGGCCTACGGCAACGAGAGCCCGGAAAGCATCAAGCAGAACATCGACAGCCACCTCGCTCCGCTACTGATCGGCCAGGACGCCAACAACATCAACGCCGCCATGCTGCGCCTGGACAAGGCTGCCAAGGGCAACACCTTCGCCAAGTCCGGCCTGGAAAGCGCGCTGCTGGATGCCCAGGGCAAGCGCCTCGGCCTGCCGGTGAGCGAGCTGCTCGGTGGCCGCGTGCGTGACGGCCTGGAAGTGGCCTGGACCCTGGCCAGCGGCGACACCGCCAAGGACATCGCCGAAGCCGAGCACATGCTGGAAATCCGCCGCCACCGCATCTTCAAGCTGAAGATCGGCGCGGGCGAAGTGAACCGCGACCTCAAGCACGTGATTGCCATCAAGCAAGCCCTGGGCGACAACGCCAGCGTGCGTGTCGATGTGAACCAGGCCTGGGACGAGTCCGTCGCCCTGCGTGCCTGCCGCATTCTCGGTGACAATGGCATCGACCTGATCGAGCAACCGATCTCGCGTATCAACCGTTCCGGCCAGGTGCGCCTGAACCAGCGCAGCCCGGCGCCGATCATGGCCGACGAATCCATCGAAAGCGTCGAAGACGCCTTCAGCCTGGCCGCCGACGGCGCCGCCAGCATCTTCGCCCTGAAGATCGCCAAGAACGGTGGTCCGCGTGCCGTGCTGCGCACCGCGCAGATCGCCGAAGCGGCCGGTATCGCCCTGTACGGCGGCACCATGCTCGAAGGCTCCATCGGTACCCTGGCGTCGGCCCATGCCTTCGTCACCCTGAAGCAACTGACCTGGCACACCGAGCTGTTCGGGCCGCTGCTGCTGACCGAGGAAATCGTCAGCGAAGCGCCGGTCTACCGCGACTTCCAGCTGCACGTGCCGCGTACCCCGGGCCTTGGCCTGGCCCTGGACGAAGAGCGCTTGGCGTTCTTCCGCCGCAAGTAAACAGGAGACCTTTCCATGCTGTTCCACGTGAAGATGACCGTGAAACTCCCGGTCGACATGGACCCGGCCAAGGCTGCCAAGCTCAAGGCCGACGAGAAAGAACTGGCCCAGCGCCTGCAGCGCGAGGGCAAGTGGCGTCACCTGTGGCGCATCGCCGGCCACTACGCCAACTACAGCGTCTTCGACCTCGCCAGTGTTGAAGAACTGCACGACACCCTGATGCAGCTGCCGCTCTTCCCCTACATGGAGATTGAGGTGGACGGTCTCTGCCGCCACCCGTCATCGATTCACGAAGACGATCGCTGATCGATTCGCGCCCGATAACAACAAGATGAGGAAATAGCCATGACTATCAAACTGTCCAGCAACGAAAGCGTCCAGAAGTTCTTCCAGGAAGTCAGCGGATTCAACAACGACCAGGGCAGCCAGCGCATGAAGAAGCTGGTGAACCGCATCCTGGTCGACTCCATCAAGATCATCGAAGACCTGGAAGTCACCACCGAAGAGTTCTGGAAAGCGGTGGACTACTTCAACCGCATGGGCGCCCGTGGTGAGGCCGGCCTGCTGGTTGCCGGCCTCGGCCTGGAGCACTACCTGGACCTGCTGCTGGATGCCCAGGACGAGCAGGCCGGCCTGACCGGCGGCACTCCGCGCACCATCGAGGGCCCGCTGTACGTGGCCGGCGCGCCGCTGTCCGAAGGCGAGACCCGCATGGACGACGGCACCGACGCCGGTACCGTGATGTTCCTCCAGGGCCAGGTAAAAGACGCCGATGGCAAGCCGATCGCTGGTGCGGTGGTTGACCTGTGGCACGCCAACACCAAGGGCACCTATTCCTACTTCGACACCACCCAGTCGGACTACAACCTGCGTCGCCGTATCGTCACCGACGCCGAAGGCCGCTACCGCGCCCGCAGCATCGTGCCGTCCGGCTACGGCTGCCCGCCGGATGGCACCACCCAGGAAGTGCTGAACCACCTGGGCCGCCACGGCAATCGTCCGGCGCACATCCACTTCTTCATCTCCGCACCGGGCTACCGTCACCTGACCACTCAGATCAACCTGTCGGGCGACGAATACCTGTGGGACGACTTCGCCTACGCCACCCGCGATGGCCTGGTGGGTGAGATCCGCTTCACCGAAGACGCCGCCGCTGCCGCCGCCCGTGGCGCCGTGGACCGCTTCGCCGAAATCGACTTCGACTTCCAGCTGCAGTCGGCTCCGAGCCAGGAGCAGGAGAACATCCGCGACCGCGTTCGCGCTGAAGCCTGAGTCACCGACTAGGCGGGGGAGGCTGGTTCCCCCGCTTTTGAGCCGGCCGTTTGGCCGGCTTTTTTATGGGCGGTGGGTTGATATCGACTTTCGGGATAATGCCGAACTCTGCCTCCCTCACCCCCGGCCCCTCTCCCAGAGGTAGAGGGATGACTCGCGCTGGGCACTCCCTACCAATCCTGCACGGACAGCCCCCTCTCCCTTTGGGAGAGGGTTGGGGTGAGGGTGGTTGACCCCGCGCTCGGCCTTTCATGAATGATTTCCCCCCAATAACGGCCCCCCCAACTCCCCGGATAACCATCCCCGACTATCCGGATTTCGCCCTCCCGCGGGATGCCGCCTAATCGACGGACAACCCTCGGAGGTGCCCATGACCCGCCCCAGCGATCCGGCCGAACTGGCCGCCTACTACGACGTGCAGTACAACGCCCGCGCCAGCGTCGAGGACTTCGACCAGTACCCGCGCCAGTACCGCGCGCTGAGCGACGCAGCCCACGCGAAGCTGAAGTGCTTCAAGGATGTGTCCTACGGGCCAGGAGCCGGTGAGCGGCTGGATATCTTCCCGGCCGTTCAGCGGGATGCCCCGGTACTGCTGTTCATTCACGGCGGCTATTGGCGTGCGTTGTCCAAGGCCGAATCGGCGTTCATGGCGCCGGCCTTGACTACCGCTGGCGCCTGCGTGGTGGTCCTGGACTACGACCTGGCTCCGGCCGTGAGCCTCGATCACATCGTCGACCAGACCCGCCGCGCGCTGGCCTGGCTGCATCGGCATATCGTCGAGTACGGCGGCGATCCGCAGCGGCTGTATGCCAGTGGCAGCTCTGCCGGCGGGCATCTCACGGGAATGCTCCTGGCCGGCGACTGGCACGGGCGCTACGGCGTGCCGGGCAATGTGCTGTGCGGTGCGCTTCCCATCAGTGGGCTGTTCGACCTGCGGCCGCTGCTGGAGACCCATATCAACGGCTGGATGGGGATGGACGAGATGGCGGCGCGCCGCAACAGCCCGGCCTTCCATCTGCCGACGCGGGGGGCGGAACTGGTGATCAGCTACGGGGCGCTGGAAACGGCGGAGTTCGCTCGCCAGTCCCATGACTTCCTTGAGGCCTGGCGCGCGAGCGGGCTGCCGGGCCGCTTCGTCGAAGCGCCTGGTCGGAACCATTTCGACGTGGTGCTGGAGCTGGGGCAGCCGGGGACGCCGTTGTATCGGGCGATATGCGAATTGATGGGGTTGTAGCGGACCGTTTGTGGGGGCGATTTCAATCGCTGAGGGGCACGCAGTGCCCCCAATGGCAGACCTGCGGTCTGCATCGCGAATGAATTCGCCCCCACAGGAAAAGCAGCCCACAGAAACCTGTGCCTATCCCTGCTGGTTCGCCTCAGCCCAGCAACTCCCTCAATTGCCCGGTGATCCGCTGCTTCTCGTCCAGGCGCTGCATGATGCGCTGGACGATTTCGTAGCGCGTCACGGCGACGCTCTTCATCTGTGCCAGGGCCTGCAGGGCGATGGCGGATTTCTCCAGGCCGGAGCGCGTCGAACCATCCACCTGTGCCAGGCCGGTGCGTGCGTTTTCCGAGGCGTTCTGCAAGCCGCCGACAATTTCCCTGATCTGTTCGCTGGCTTCGTTTGCGCGGCGGGCGAGGTTACGCACTTCTTCCGCCACCACCGCGAATCCACGGCCCTGTTCGCCGGCGCGTGCCGCCTCGATGGCGGCGTTGAGGGCCAGCAGGTTGGTCTGCTTGGCGATCTCCTGGATGCTGCCGACGATGGAACCGATGCGTTGCGACTGGTCGCTGAGATCGTTGAACACCTCGGTGATGTGGACCATGTACTCGCCCAGCTCACCTATGGACGTTTTCGAATCCTCGATGCTGCGAGTGGAGAGTTGCAGGTTCTCGCCCGCCTGCTGGGCCAGGCTGTTGGCCTGCTGCATGTCGGCCTCGCTTTCGGCAATCGCCAGGCCAAGGTCGGCCAGGCGGGCCAGCAGTTGATCGAACGGCAGCGTGGGCGCGGCCACCACCGGGTTTTCCACAGGGAGTGACGGCGCGGGCAGCGGTTCTGGAATCGGCTGGAGCACCGGCACTTCGACTACCTGGGCAGGCAGATGGTGATAGAGCAACCCACCCCATAAGGTGCAGGTACCGGCCAGGACCAACGGCCAGGGGCTGGCCAGCAGCCAGGCGGCGAGCATGAAAAGGCCGCCGAGACAGAGCAGCAGGGCGGCCAGGGATTTTCGGGGCATGGGGATTCCTTGTCGGGGCAGGCACTGGGGGGAAATTACCTGTGGGGGCGAATTCATTCGCTTAGGGCAGCGCAGCTGCCCCCAACGAACCTCCGTAGGGCAGCCCTTCGGCCTGCTTCGCGATTGAAATCGCCCCCACAGGTGGAGCAGGCCGTGCCGAGGTCTGACCTCGGCGCTCGGTCTTAGAACAGTGCCACGGTATAGTTGAGGATCAGGCGGTTTTCGTCGATGTCGGTGCGGTAGTTGGAACGCGCGGTGACATTACGGATGCGCACGCCCAGGCCCTTGAGCGAGCCGCTCTGGATCACGTAGCCGATGTCCAGGTCACGCTCCCAGTCCTCGCCTTCGAAGCCCTTGCCGGTGTCGACGTTGTCGCCCTTGATGTAGCGCAGGGTGGTGGTCAGGCCGGGGATGCCGAGGGCGGCGAAGTCGTAGTCATGGCGCACCTGCCAGGAGCGCTCATCCGCCGAGGCGAACTCGTAGGTGGGGACCTCGTTGCCCAGCGGCGTGATGTTGGCGAAGACCTTGGGGAAGCCCTGGTCGCCGTACATGCCCTGGTAGCCGATGAAGAAGGTGTGGCCGCCGCGCTTGGCCGAGAGCAGGGAGTAGAAGGCCTGGTTGTCGACCTCGCCGATCATCTTCTTGCCGTCTTCGCTGGAATCGTAGAAGCCCATATTGGCGCCCAGCACCCAGTCGCCCACAGGTTCGGCGTGCTTCAGGCTGATCAGGCGCTGGTCGTAGATGTCTTCCAGTTGCGCATACCAGGCGCCCACTGTGGTTCGGTTGCTGTTGAAGGCGTAATCCGCGCCCGCGTAGTTGAACGCGTCCGAGGAGGCCTGGCGTTGCGGCTGGTAGCCGATCTGGGCCTGGATCTTGTCGTCGCCGGCTTCGTTGCGCAGGCTCGTGCCGGTCAGGTGGCCGCCCTGCAGGGTGAGCCCGGCGATCTCGCTGGAGGTGACGCTGGCGCCCTGGTAGCTGGGCGGCAACAGGCGGATATCGCTGAACATCAGCACCGGCAGGTTGGGTTGCAGCTCGCCGACTTTCAGCTCGGTTTTGGAAACGCGCATCTTCCCGGCGACGCCCAGGCGGCTGTAGTCGTCGGCGGCCTCGCCGTCTTCCTGCACCGGCAGCAGGCCGGTGTTCACCCGGTCGGGGCTGCTGTCGAGCTTGATACCGAGGGTGCCGATGGCGTCGATGCCGAAGCCCACGGTTCCCGGCGTGTAACCGGACTTGAAGTTGAGGATGAAGCCCTGGGCCCATTCCTCGGCCTTGGACTGTTTGTTCGGTCCGACGATGTCGGAGAAATCGCGGCTGAAGTAGTAGTTGCGCAGCTGCAGGGTGGCGGTGGAGTCCTCGATGAAACCGGATTCCGCGGCCAGCGCGCTGAAGGGGAGGGTGCTCAAAAGGAGGGGTAACGCACGGGACTTGTAGATCATCGCAAGGCTCTTCTTCTTCTGGTTTTTGGGCGCAACCGTCCGCCGCCGGCTTTTTGCGAAGCCGGCGGGAGGCGGGTTGCGTCGGGGTTGCCGGTCCGTGGTGACGACGGACCGGGCGGGTCGGGGCGGTGCTCTAGACGCCCAGGTATCGGTGCGAAAGCTCGGGGGCAGCCGACAGCTCCGCTGGCGTGCCCTGCCAGACCTGGCGGCCCTTCTCGATGATGTGATGGCGGTCGACCACCCGCGCCATCTCCTTGAGGTTCTTGTCGATCACCAGGATGGTCTCGCCCTCGGCCTTGAGGGTGGCCAGGCAGTTCCAGATGGTCTCGCGGATCACCGGGGCGAGGCCTTCGGTGGCTTCGTCGAGGATCAGCAACTGCGGGTTGGTCATCAGCGCGCGACCCACTACCAGCATCTGCTGCTCGCCGCCGGAGAGGGTCTTGGACAGTTGCTCCTGGCGTTCCTCCAGGCGCGGGAACAGGGCGTAGATGCGCTTGAGGTCCCACTTGCCGCCCTTGCTGGCGGTGGCCAGCAGGTTCTCCTTCACGCTCAGGGTGCCGAAGGCGCGGCGGCCTTCCGGCACCAGGCCGAGGCCGGCCTGGGCGATGCGGTAGGGCGTGGCGCCGCGCATCTCCTTGCCGTGGATGCGGATGTTCCCGGCGCTGGGTTTGAGCAGGCCCATGATGGATTTCACCGTGGTGGTCTTGCCCATGCCATTGCGGCCGATCAGCGACACCACTTCGCCCTGTTCGATCTTCAGGTGCATGTCGAACAGCACCTGGCTCAGGCCGTAGCCGGCCTGCAATCCACTGACTTCAAGCATATTCTTCCCCCAGGTAGGCGGCGCGGACCTGCGCGTTGCTGCGGACTTCTTCGACGGAGCCGGTGAGGATGGTCTGGCCGTAGACCAGCACGGTGATGCGGTCGGCCAGGGCGAACACCGCGTCCATGTCGTGTTCCACCAGCAGAATGGCGTAGCGCCCCTTGAGCGACATGAGCAGCTCGGTCATGCGCGCGGATTCCTCGGCGCCCATGCCGGCCATGGGTTCGTCCAGCAGCAGCACCGAGGCTTCCTGGGCCAGCGCCAGGGCCAGTTCCAGCTGGCGGCGTTCGCCGTGGGACAGTTCGCTCACCCGGTCCTCCGAGCGATGGCCGAGGCCGACCTGCTCCAGGTAGCCGCGCGCCGGGTCCAGCAGGCTGCGGTCGCGGGACAGCGGCTTCCACATGCCGAAGCTCTTGCCTTCGCGGGCGGCGATGGCCACGGCGACGTTTTCCAGCAGGCTGAAGTCCGGGTAGAGCTGGCTGACCTGGAAGGACCGCGCCAGGCCCAGGCGTGGGCGTTCGTGGGCGGGCACATCGGTGATGTCCTTGCCAGCAAAGAGGATCTGCCCCTTGTCCGGACGGATTTCCCCGGCGATCTGCGAGATCAGCGTCGACTTTCCGGCACCGTTGGGGCCGATGATGGCGTGCAGCTCGCCAGCGGCCAGTTCCAGGTTGGCGCCATTGGTGGCCTTCACCGCACCGAAGGCCTTTTCCAGGCCACGGATGGACAGTTGCGCGCTCATGGGTGCACCTCGCGGGTGGTGGCGACAGGGGCGGGCTGGGCGGAGGGCTTGCGCGGCCGCTGACGGGCCATCAGCAGGCCGTAGATGCCCTGGCGGCCAAACAACACCACCAGCAGCAGGAGCGGGCCGAAGATCAGCAGCCAGTGCTCGGTCCACAGGCTCAGCAGTTGCTCCAGGCCGAGGTAGACGGCCGCACCCAGTACCGGGCCGAGCAGGGTGCCGACGCCACCGAGGATGACCATGGCCATCAGCTCGCCGGACTTCTGCCAGGACGCCATGTCGGGGCTGACGAACAGCGCGTAGTTGGCCCAGAGCAGGCCGGCCAGCCCGGCGCCGATGCCAGCGATGACGAAGGTGGTGAGGCGATAGCGCAGGGGTTTCAGCCCCAGGCTGACGGTGCGCCGTTCACTTTGCTTGAGGCCGCGCAGGACGAAGCCGAATCGCGATCCCACCAGGCGCCGGCAGAACAGCAGCCAGGCCACCAGCAGGCCGACGCAGAGGTAATAGAACTGGTTGGTGTCGTTCAGGTCGAGGCCCGGAACCGTGTTGCGCTCGTTCATCAGGATGCCGTCGTCGCCGCCGTAGAGGGACAGCGAACCGAGGATGAAATAGAGCATCTGGCTGAAGGCCAGGGTGATCATGATGAACTGCACGCCGGTGGTGCGCAGCGACAGGTAGCCCATCACCAGGCCGAGCAGGGCGCAGCAGAGCAGGGCCAGCGGCCAGACCACCAATGCGCTGTTGCTGCCTTCCCAGCCCCACAGCGGCATGCCCTGGGACGTATGGAAGGCGATGATGCCGACCACGTAGCCGCCCAGGCCGAAGAAGGCGGCGTGGCCGAAGCTGACCATGGCGCCGTAGCCGATCAGCAGGTCCAGGCTGGCGGCGGCCATGCCGTAGATGGCCAGGCGGGTGAACAGGCTGACCAGGAAGGGTTCGTCGAGCAGCGCCGCCAGCAGCGGCATCAGCGCGAAGGTGGCCAGGCAGGCCAGGTCGATAATCAGTCGACGGGACATGGGATTCTCCTCAGGCACGGGCCGGCAGCAGGCCGCGCGGACGCACCAGCAGCACCAGGGCCATGACGATGTAGGCGCTGGCGGAAATCAGGCCGCCGCTCAGTGCGCCGCTGACGTCGGCGGGCAGCAGCTGGTCCAGCAGCGGTGGGATGTAGGCGCGGCCGAGGCTGTCGACCATGCCGATCAGCAGGGCACCGACCAGGGCGCCACGTACCGAACCCACGCCGCCAACGACGATGACCACGAAGGTGGTGATCAGCACCTTCTCGCCCATGCCGATCTCCACCGAGAGCAGCGGCGCCGCCATGAATCCGGCGAGGCCGCAGAGCACGCAGCCAAAGACGAACACCAGGGTGTAGAGGCGGCTGATGTTGACCCCAAGGGCACCGACCATCTCGTGGTCGTCGGCACCCGCGCGGATCAGCATGCCCAGGCGGGTGTGGTTGATCAGCAGCCACATGCCGAGGGCCACCAGCAGGCCGGCGCCGATGAACAGCAGGCGGCTGACCGGGTACATCAGGCCGGGCAGCACTTCGACGAAGGTGTTGTACCAGTCCGGTGTCGGCATGGCCGGCGGGCTGCGGCCGAACAGCAGGGTGATCAGCTCGTTGCTGAAGAACACCACGGCCAGCGTCGCCAGCACCTGGTCGAGGTGGTCGCGGTTGTAGAGGCGGCGGATGATCCCGGTCTCGATCACCAGGCCATAGAGCGCGGCACCGGCCAGGGCAGCGAGGCCGCCGAGCCAGAAGGAGCCGCTGGCGATGGCGGTGTAGGCGGCGCAGAACGCACCGACCATGTAGAAGGCGCCGTGGGCCAGGTTGATGACACCCATGATGCCGAAGATCAGCGTCAGGCCGGAGGCGAGCAGAAACAGCAGGGCGCTGTACTGCAGGCCGTTGAGAAGTTGTTCGAGCAACAGCATGGCGAAGTCCTGCGGTGATGGCCCGCCGGGGTGGCCGGCGGGCTGGCGGTTCAGGTCGGGATCAGAGCGCGCACTGGGCCGCGTAACTGTCCACCTGGGCCTTGGCGATGGTCTTCACCGGCACTTCCGTGAGCTTGCCGTCGGCGCCGGCCTGGACCTTGAGCAGGTGCCAGTCGATCACGGCGTGCTGGTTGCTGCCGAAGCGGAATTCGCCACGCACCGAGTCGAAACGGGCATCACGCAGGGCGCTGCGGAAGGCTTCAGCGTTCTTGATGTCGCCGTTGGTGGCCTTGAGGGCGGAGCCGATCAGGCGCGCGGTGTCGTAGCCCTGGGCGGCGTACATGGTGGGCGCGCGGTTGTACTTCTCGGTGAACGCCTTGACGAAGGCCTGGTTGGCCGGGTTGTCGGACTGCGGGTTCCAGCCGCTGACCACGTTGACGCCCTCGGCCACGTTGCCGGTGGCGGCGAGCATGCGTTCGTCCATGGAGAACACCGGCACCACCATCGGGATGCTCTTGGCCAGGCCCGAGCTGCCGTACTGCTTGGCGAAGTTGATGCCGCCGCCGCCCGGATGGAACTGGAACACCGCGTCCGGGTTCAGCGAGCGGATGCGCGCCAGCTCCACGGAGAAGTCCAGCTGGTTGAGCTTGGTGTAGATCTCGGTGACCTCGCCCTTGAAGGTGCGCTTGAACCCCGCCAGGGCATCGCGGCCGGCCTGGTAGTTGGGGGCGAGGATGACCATCTTCTTGTAGCCCAGGTCGTTGGCGGCGACGCCGGCCATCTCGTGGGGTACGTCGTTCTGGTAGGAGGCGGCGAAGTAGTGGGGCTTGCACTGCGCGCCGGCCAGGTTGGAGGGCGCGGCGTTGGTGCTGATGTAGAAGCGGTCGCCCTGGGTGGCGCCGTTGACCACGGCGGCGAGGACGTTGGAGAACATCACCCCGGTGTAGAGCGAGATGCCGTCGAGGCTCATGCGGTCGATGATCTGCTTGCCTTTGGCGGGCTGCAGGCCGTCGTCCTCCACCACCAGTTCCACTGGCACGCCGCCGAGCTTGCCGCCTTCCTGGTCCATGGCCAGGCGGAAGGCGTCGCGGGCGTCTTCGCCCAGGTAGCCAGCGGGGGTGGAGAGGGTGGTGATGAAGCCGATGCGCACAGGGTCCTGTGCCAGGACGGGGAGGGAAGAGGCCAGCGCGGCCCCGAGCATCGCAAGGTTCAGGGTTTTTTTCATGGTTACCGCCTTGGTTGCGCAGTGCCGTCGTGACTCGGCCTGCATAGTTGTTGTTTGGGCAGTTGGTGAAGCGGGTGGAGCGTGTTTGTTGTTTTGTGTGCCGCCGTAGGAGCGAGCTTGCTCGCGAACGCATCGCGCATTCGCCACCCCGTAGGATGGGTAGAGCCTGCGAAACCCATCGATGTGGTGATGGGTTTCGCTTCGCTCTAGCGGAACGCCGCCCGCGCCATCCTACGAAGCGGTCAGGTATTGCTCTCGGTGAACTTCTCGAAATACAGGTGGCCGTTGTCGATGCCGTTCTCCGTGAGCCAGGTCTTCACCGACTCGACCATCGGCGGCGGGCCGCAGAGGTACATGTCGAAGGGGGCTTCGCGCAGGGCCGCTGCATCGAAATGCTCGGGGACGTAGCCGCGCTTGCCGTTCCAGTCCTGGCCTTCGTCGCTGATCACCGGCGTGAAGCTGAAGCCTGGGATGCGCTCGGCGTAGCCCTGGATGCGCTCCAGCTCGCAGAGGTCCGCCACCTGGCGCACGCCGTAGAACAGGTGTACAGGTTGGCCGCAGCCGCCGCGTTCGGCGATTTCGTCGAGCATGCCGAGGAAGGCCGAGAGGCCGGTGCCGCCGGCTACCAGCAGCAGCGGCTTCTCGATGTGGCGCATGTAGAAAGCACCCAGCGGGGCTTCGAAGCGGATTTCGTCACCCACCTTGCAGCGCTCGCGGATGTAGTTGCTCATCACTCCATCGGGCAGCAGGCGGATGAGGAATTGCAGCTTGTTCTCCGCATTCGGCCGGTTGGCGAAGGAGTAGGAGCGATTCGAGTCCGTGCCCGGCACCTGCAGGCGGGCGTACTGCCCCGGCAGGAAGTCCAGCTGCTGGCCGTCGACACCGGCATCCAGATGGAGGATGGCGGTGGTCGGCGAGACCTGCTCCACGAAGGTGACGATGCCGCGCTCCTGCACCGTCTTCGACGCGCCGCAGAGGGCGGAGTCGAAGTCGAAGTAGAAGGACGCATCGGACTGCACGCGGGTCTGGCAGGTGAGCATCTTGCGCTGCTCCAGGTCCTTGGCCGACAAGGCCTCCTCGTCCACGTAGTCCATGGCGTAGCGGCCGGACTCGCAGCGGCCCATGCAGGTGCCGCAGACGCCCTCGCGGCAGTCCAGCGGAATGTTGATGCCGTTGCGCAGGGCGGCATCGAGAAGGATCTCGTTGCCCTGCACGGGGAAGAACAGGGTTTTGCCATCGGCAAAACTGAAGGCGACCTTGTGGTTCATGGCGCGTACATCCGGGCAATCAGAGGTGGTAGAAATCGAGCACCGAGTTGATGGTGTCGTTGAGCAGGACCATGTGCTTGCGGGTGATCTTCCAGCTCTCACCCACGGGCTTGAGGTGGTAGGTCGCGTGGCCGAAGAACTGCTCGCTCTGGCCCAGGCGGAAGTACAGGGTGTGCCAGTTGGCCTTCACTTCCAGTTGGCCGTCATCGCGCTCCTTGACGCGCACGTTGCTGATCTGGTGCAGGGTGCGCGGCATCGGGATGGTCGAGGCGGCCTTGCCGGTGCGGATGCGGAACACGCGGTCTTCCAGGCCCGAACGGTTGCTGTAGTAGATCAGCGACATGCCGCGCTTCGGGTCGGTGGTGTACTGGTGCTCGGACTCCCACTGCGGCAGGTGGTACTCGCACTGCTCGTCGAACAGGTCCAAGTAGGCGTCCCAGTCCTGGGCGTCGCACAGGGCAGATTTTGCGTAGAGAAATTGCTCGATCTGGTATTGCAGCTGCTGGTTCATGCCTGCACCTCCTGCAGTTTCAGGGCTTTCTGGTCCAGGCCCTGGAGCAGGAAGCGCTGCCAGTTGGCGTGCTGGTTCACGTACAGGCCTTCATGGGTGAATTCGGTGCCGGTCATCACCGGGGCGATGCCCAGGGTCTGGCTGTTCGACGTGGCGCCGGTGACCCACTTGCCGTAGCCGCGGGAGATGTCGCTCCAGCGTTCCAGGCGGCCCTGGAAACCGCGCTGCTGTTCGCGGAACTCCACCAGGTCGTCGGGGGTGCCCATGCCGGAGACGTTGAAGAAGTCCTCGAACTGGCGGATGCGGCTTTCGCGATCGGCGTCGGATTCGCCTTTCACGCCGATGCACTGGCTGATGATCTCGGTCTTGTTCCAGGCCAGCGGACGCACGATGCGCAGCTGCGAGCTGATCTGGTCCATGAAGAACAGGCTGGGGTAGATATTCAGGTTGCGCAGGCGGTGCATCATCCACTCCGCCTTGCCCTGACCGTGCTCCTCGACCAGGCGCGGCATCACGGTGGCGTAACCGGGGCGCACGGTGGGGTTGGGCATGTCGCTGAACAGCACGCTGTGGCCGTTGTTGAAGGAGAACCAGCCGTCGTCGGTTTCGGTGTCGCCGGCCCCCAGCTTGCTGTAGTCCAGGGTGCTGCCGGCGCTGCCCTTGCTGGCGTTGACCTGCTGGCGGTGCTGCACGGTGGCCACGTAGTTGTAGTGCACGGTGCTGACGTGATAGCCGTCCAGGCCGTTCTCGTTCTGCAGCTTCCAGTTGCCGTCGAAGGTGTAGGTGGACTTGCCGGGCAGGACTTCCAGCTCACCGGTGGGCGACTGGGCGACCATCATGTCGAAGAACACCTTGGCGTCGCCGAGGAAGTCTTCGAGGCTGTCGGTGCCTGCGACATCGAGGCTGATGAAGACGAAGCCCTTGTAGCTCTCGATGCGTGCCTTCTTCAGGCCACGGGTGGCCTTGTCGAAACCTTCCGGGTACTCGCCCGGTGCCTTGACCTTCACCAGGCGGCCATCGCTCTTGTAGCACCAGGCGTGGAAGGGGCAGGTGAAGGTGGACTGGTTGCCCTTGCCGACGCGGGTGAGGGTGGCGCCACGATGCTGGCAGGCGTTGATCAGCGCGTTCAGCTGGCCGTTGCCGTCACGGGTGATGATCATCGGCTGGCGGCCGGCGCGCAGGGTCATGAAGTCGTGGGCATTGGGGATCTCGCTCTCGTGGCAGGCGTAGATCCAGTTCTTCTCGAAGATCAGCTCCATCTCCAGGTCGAACAGTTCCGGCTCGGTGAACATGTCGCGGGCAATGCGGTACACGCCTTCTTCCGGACGGAAGTCCAGGCAGCCGCTGACGTACTCTCTCCACTGCGCAACGTTCTTATTCGAAGTATTCATGGGTGGCACCTTCCACATCGGGTGAATCAGTGGAGGCCATTAGAAGGAGCCGCGGGTCGGCTGGTCTATCCGCTTGGTTGGCGAAGAAACGCCGAAAATTTTGACGGCTCACCGGGTCCTTGAAAGTCCCGGGTGACGGGGCTTTCAAAGGATTTCTGGCAGCCTGAATAAGCGGATAGCTTTCGCCGAAAAAGCGGATGGCCAACAGGTGCCGGAGCGGATTGAAATTCGCCCTCGCCGTGCCGCCCGAGGCCGCAGTAACGGTCTGCGATGCGGGGTAACGCTTTTTCGCGCGGCTAGCAGAAGGGCGTCTGGCGCGCTATCCGGAAAGTTGGCGAAGGCTGTCCGCAGGCTTCGACTTCGGCGTCTTCGGTGCGGTGTCCGGTCAATGGCGGTAACACCCGTGATTCCAAAGGGGCATCGGCTCGCTCGCGAGGCGGGGGCAGGACCCTGCCAGGGGGTATCCGAAGCGTTTTTGCCACGCTGCGCCGTGGCGAGGCGGGTTGCTCCGTACTGGGGCGGCGAATCGCTCTGGAACAGGCCTGACGGGCCCTCCAGACAGAGGCGGGTATCCACGAACTTCGACAATGCTATCCTTTTGTTTCGAATCGCGACGGACCGCAGGGGCGTGGCACGGAGCTTGCCTTGTCCATGTTGACGCGCCGCAGAGTGCGCATCTCCAGAAGCCGTTTTGGGTGCCGCGTGATGAGTACGAAGAACCATCAATTCCGAGACATTTCCGCCGATCGCTACGACCTCGCCGGGGCGCGCTCCTGGATGTCGAACATCTGCGGCCCTCACCACCTGAAGGCTGCAAAGCCCGAGCGGATCCAGTTCCATCACAGCGGAAACGTGCTGCCCTCGATGTCGACGACGATGGGCTACGTCGAGTACGGCACGGACGTCACCATCGGTGTCGGCGACGAGATGAACCTCAATTGCTACAGCCTCAGCCTGCCGCTGGCCGGTGAACAGGAGCTGGTCAAGTCCGGGCACCTCCTGCGTTCGGATCGCGACTGGGGGGTGATCGTGTCGCCCCACGAGTTCCAGGAACTCACCATCGCCGGTGACTGCCACAAGTTGCAGGTGGCCATTCCCCGCGCCGCCATGCAGCAGACCCTGGAGGACCTTCTGCAGCGCAGCGTGGACACACCGTTGAGCTTCCAGGCGGAGATGAACGCGGTGGAGGGCGCTGCGGCGTCCTGGTGGCGCATGGCGCGGCACCTGATCGACGAGCTGGAGCGCAGCCGTGACCTCTACGGCCAGCTGTTCTTCACCCGCGACCTGGAAAGCGCGCTGATCAAGGGGCTGATCCTGGCGCAGCCGAACAATTATTCGGAGGAGTTGCGCGGACGGCTGGAGATCAAGTTGCCCCATTACCTGGTGCGGGCGCGGGACTTCATCCATGTCCATGCTCGCGAAGAGATCTGCCTGGAAGACATCGAGCGGGCCGCCGGCGTGTCGCGCTTCAAGCTGTTCGAGGGCTTCAAGCGATATTTCGGCCAATCGCCCATGGCCTACCTGAAGAAGCACCGCCTGACCGCCGTGCGCCAGGAACTGCTGGAAGACCGCAGCGCCCGGAATATCTCGGTGATCGCCATGGGCTGGGGCTTCAACCATCTCGGCCGCTTCGCCAGCGAGTACCGCAAGCTGTTCGACGAAACCCCGAGCATGACCATCCAGCGCCTGGAGGAGCGGCGCGGGCGTTCTCTCTGAAGCACTGCCGCCTGTCGAGAAATGCACGGGTGATTGTCGAACGGTCCTGAAATCAGACGACTACCAGGGGCGAGTCCCTCATTTCCGTCAGGTTCAGGAGAGTGCGACATGAAAATCGACAAACACCCCGTGGTTTCCCGCGAAGAATGGCTGCATGCCCGCGAGGAGCTGTTGCGCAAGGAAAAGGCCTTCACCCGTGAACGCGACCGGCTCAGCGCCGAGCGGCGGGCGCTGCCCTGGGTTCGAATCGAGCAGGTCTACGCCTTCGAGGGACCGGACGGTTGGGAAACCCTGGCCGACCTGTTCGACGGGCGCAGCACCCTGGTCGTCTACCACTTCATGTTCGGCCCCAACTGGAAGGAAGGTTGCCCCGGCTGCTCCTTCCTCGCCGACCACATCGACGGGCCCAACCAGCACCTCAAGCACCACGATGTGACGCTACTCTGCGTTTCCCGTGCGCCCTTGCAGGAGTTCCAGGCCTTCCGCAAGCGCATGGGCTGGAAGTTCAAGTGGGTGTCGTCCCAGGGCAGCTCCTTCAACCAGGACTTCGGCGTGGCCGCCCGGCCCGAGGACATCGCCGCCGGCACCGCCCGCTACAACTACGGCACCAGCAAGGACCCGGGCGAGGACATGCCGGGGCTCAGCGTGTTCTATCGCAACGACGCGGGGGAGATTTTCCACACCTACTCCACCTACGCCCGTGGCCTGGACCTGCTGGTGGGCGCCTACAACTTCCTCGACCTGCTGCCCAAGGGGCGGGACGAGCAGGAGATCATGGACTGGATGACCTACCACGACCGCTATGAGGATGAGCCGGCCAAGGTGCATAGCTGCTGCGCGGAGTGATTGGGTTGGGCGAACCTGCGGTCCGCATAGCGATTGAAATCGCCCCCACAGGGGAGTCACCTTCAGCCGCGGCGCTCGACCATTGAGGCACCGCTTTTTTTGTGGGGGCGAATTCATTCGCCAAGCAGGCCGAAGGCCTGCCCTGGGAGTGTCAGGGGGCAACTGCGTTGCCCTTGGCGAATGAATTCGCCCCTACAGAGAAGTCACGTCCAGCGCCGTGCTCGACCATTGAGGCACCGCTTTTTTGTGGGGGCGAATTCATTCGCTAGGCAGACCGAAGGCCTGCCCTGGGGAGTGTCAGGGGGCAACTGCGTTGCCCTTGGCGAATGAATTCGCCCCTACAGGCCGCAACACCAGCGCACACAGTGCCGGCAGGAACAGCAGGGTCAACACTGTACCCACCAGCACGCCGCCAATCAGCACATAGGCCAGGGATGACCAGAACACCGAGAAGGTCAGCGGGATGAACGCCAGCGCAGCAGCCAGGGCAGTGAGCAGCACCGGGCGGGCGCGGCGGACGGTGGCTTCGATGATGGCCTCGCGCAGGGGGCGGCCGTGGGCCAGTTCCTGGTCGATCTGGTCGGTGAAGATCAGCGTGTTGCGCATCAGGATGCCGCCGATGCCGATCAGCGCCAGGATGGCGTTGAAGCCAAAGGGCTGGTTGAAAAACAGCAGCGCCGGCATGGCGCCGATCAGGCCCAGGGGCGCCGTGGCGAAGACCATGAACATCCGGCTGAAGGAACGCACCTGGAACATGATCACCACCAGGGTCAGCAGGATCATCACCGGGAACAGCACGGCCAGCGCCTTGTTGGCCTTGGCGCTTTCTTCCACCGGGCCGCCGATGGTCACCTTGTAGCCTGGTGGCAGCTTGGCGATCAGCGGTTGCAGGTCGGCGTACACGGCCTTTTCCACATCCGGCGGCTGGGTGCCCTTGATGATGTCGGCGCGTACTTCGAAGGTCAGCTCGCGGTCGCGGCGCTTGAGGATGGGCTCTTCCATCAGCGGCTGGAAGCGGCCCACCTGTTCCAGCGGCACCGAGACGCCGGCGGCGTTGGTAATGGTCAGGCCCTCGATACCGCCGAGGTTTTCCCGCTGGGTGTTCTGCGCACGGACCGTCACGGCCACGGTGCGGGTGCCCTCGCGCACTTCGGTCACCGGGTTGCCAGTGAGCAGGGCGTTGAGCTGGCTTTTCACCTCATTGGGGGTGAAGCCGAGCAGGCGCAGGCGGTCCTGGTCCAGCACCAGGCGATAGGAGCTGCTGCGCTCACCCCAGTCGATGAAGGTGTCGCGAGTCATGGCGTTGGCGGCGACCACGGCACGCACCTCTTCGCTGATCTGCCGCAGCTGGTCGAGGTTGGGACCGGATACGCGGAACACCACCGGGAACGGCACCGGCGGGCCGAATACCAGTTGGGTGACGCGCACCCGTGCCGAGGGGAATTCGCCGGCGGCGATGCGCGCCTGCATGCGTTCCCGCAGGGCATCGCGGGCCTTGGAGTCGGCGGTCTGCACGATGATCTTGGCGAAGGCCGGGTCCGGCAGTTCGGGGTTCAGGGAGAGGAAGAAGCGCGGAGCGCCGCCGCCCACATAAGCGTTGACCAGTTTGGTCTGGGGTTCTTCCAACAGGGCTTTCTCCACCTGGGCGACCACGGATTCGGTGGCCTTGAAGGCGCTGCCCGGCGGCATGTAGACCTCCACCAGCAGTTCCGAACGGTCGGAGTTGGGGAAGAACTGCTTCTTCACGATGCCCATGCCCAGGCCGCTGGCGACGAACGCCGCCACCACCAGCGCAGCGACGGTCTTGCGGTGGTTTACGCACCAGGTGACCAGGGCGCGCAGGCGCTGGTAGAGGCGGGTGGCGTAGAGCGCTTCATGGCCACCGGCGACGGGTTGGATCTTCGGCAGCAGCTTCACCCCCAGGTAGGGTGTGAAGAACACCGCCACCACCCAGGAGGCGAGCAGGGCGAAGCCGACGATCCAGAAGATGTTGCCGGCGTACTCGCCCGCGCCGGACTTGGCGAAGCCCACCGGCAGGAAGCCGATGACGGTCACCAGGGTGCCGGTGAGCATGGGCGCGGCGGTGGAGGTCCAGGCGAAGGTGGCGGCCTGGATGCGGTCGAGGCCTTCCTCCAGCTTCACCACCATCATCTCGATGGCGATGATGGCGTCGTCCACCAGCAGGCCCAGGGAGAGGATCAGCGCGCCGAGGGTGATCCGGTCGAACTCGCGCCCAGTCATCAGCATGATCACGAAGACGATGGACAGGGTCAGCGGCACGGCGGCGGTTACCACCAGGCCGACGCGGAAGCCCAGGGCCAGCAGGCTGATCAGCATCACCACGCCGAGGGCAACGAAGAACTTGATCATGAACTCGTTCACCGCGATGCGGATTTTCTCGGCCTGATCGGAGACCTTGTCGAACGTCACGCCCAAGGGCAGTCCGGCGTGGATGCGGTCTTCCTCGGCCTGGAGGGACTTGTCCAGTTCAAGGCCGTTGAAGTGCGGTTCCATGATCACGCCCAGCATCAGCGCCGGTTCGCCCTGGTGGCGGATGCGGTAGCTCGGCGGGTCCTCGTAGCCGCGCTTGACCGTGGCCACGTCGGCGATGCGCAGCAGCTTGCCGTTGGCGTTGATCGGTACGTTCTCGATCAGCTTCAGGCTGTCGAAGGCGCCATCCAGACGGATGTAGGCGCGTGGGCCGCTGGTTTCGACGAAGCCTGCCGGCGCCACGCCGTTCTGCTTGCCCAGGGCTTCGAAGATCTGTTCGGGTTTCAGGCCGAGGGTGGCCAGGCGTTGGTAGGAAAACTCGACGAAGATGCGCTGGGCCTGTTCGCCGAGGATGTTGACCTTCTTCACGCCGGGCAGGTTGAGCAGGCTCTGGCGCAGGTCCTCGGCCATCTGCACCAGTTGGCGGTGCGGCAGTTGGTCGGCCTCCAGCGCGTAGAGGGCGAAGTAGACGTCCGAATATTCGTCATTGAAGAAGGGGCCCACCACGCCTTGCGGCAAGCGTTTGGCTTCGTCGGAGAGCTTCTTGCGGGTCTGGTAGAAGAGCTGCTGGATGTCGCCCGGCCGGGTGGAGTCCTGGTACTGCAGCTTCATCGAGACGAAGCCGGGCTGGGCGATGGTTTCCACCCGGTCGTAGAAGTCCAGTTCCTGCAGGCGCTTTTCCAGGCGGTCCGCCACCTGTTCCTGCATTTCACGTGCGGTAGCGCCCGGCCAGGCGGCGGTGATGGTCATGGTCTTGACCGTGAAGGACGGGTCCTCGGCACGGCCCAGCTTGTTGAAGGCGATGGCGCCGGCGACCAGGGTGGCGATGATCAGGAAGAGGGTCACCGCCCGATTGCGCACCGCGAAGGCAGAAAGGTTGAAGCGGCTCATCTCAGTGCTCCAGGGCCAGCGACGGCGCCGGCAGTTCACGCACGCTGTCACCGGGGTTCAGCAGGTGGGCGCCAAGGGCGACGATGCGTTCGCCCGGCTGCACGCCGCCTTCCAGAACCGCCTCTTCCTGCTCCAGGCGCACCACGCGAACAGCGCGCAGCTCTACCTTTCCGTCGGTCTTGATGATCCAGACGCCGGTGCCCTGACCCTTGTCGTGCAGGGCGCCCAGCGGCACGCGAACCAGTTGCTGGTGGTCGGCGCCGTCCAGTTGCAGGGTGACGGTGGAACCGATGGCCAGGGCGGAGGAGTCGCCGCCCAGGGTGTAGCGGGCGCGGAAGGTGCGGGTGGTGGCATCCGCCGCGGCGGAGAGTTCGCGCAGGGTGGCCGGCACCGCGTCGCCAGAGGCGCCGTAGGGATAGGCGCGGGCTGTGTGATTGGCGAGGGAACGCTGGGTTTCCGGGATATCGATCACCGCCTCGCGCGCGCCGTCATGGGCGAGGCTGGCGACGATCTGGCCTTCGGCGACGACCTGTCCACGATCCACCCGCACATCGGTGATCACGCCGTCGCCGTCGGCCTGCAAGGTCGAGTAGGTCCGGCGATTCTCCACCTGGGCCGCTTCGGACGTGGCGGCGGCCTGTTCTGCCTGGGCAACCCGCAGGCGGGTGTTGGCCTGATCGTAGATTTGGCGAGACACGGCGCCGGTACCGGACAGGCGACGGTAGCGGGCTTCGTCGTCGCGGGCCTGGCGCAGTTCGGCCTCGGCGGCGGTCACGCGGTTGCGCGCGGCGCGCAGGGCCAGTTCGAAGTCGGTGTTGTCCAGCACCAGCAGCACGTCGCCACGCTTGACCCGGGTGCCCGGGTCCACCTTGCGGGCAATCACCTTGCCGCCGACGCGAAAGCCCAGGTCGCTGGCGGTACGCGCAGCTACTACACCGGTGTAGAGCGCGTCCTGCTGGGAAGCTGCCTGCACGTCTGTTGCGAGTACCGCCCGTGGCTGGGGCGCGGTGACCGAGGTGTCGGCTTGGCTGTTGCAGCCGCTCAAGGCCACCAGGGCCGCGGGAATCAGGGCGAGAAGGGCAAGGTGCGGACGATTCATGGAGCGATCCTCGGGTAGGGCGGCGACGGGGCGGAGTACCGCAGGTCGAAAATATGATAGGCATAATCTAATTTTGTGTATATATGTCACTCGTCATTTAATTCGTCAGCCCAAGGGCGAAGCGACCAACGGAGATGCCTGCGATGAACCAAGAGCAACAAGCCGTGCAACGCGATGCGGATTGCGGCGCCCCGTCTGCCGTCAGCAATGACGACTGGCAGGCCCTGGAATGGCAGCTGATGGCCCTGGCGCTGGAAGCCGAAGAAGAAGGAGTCCGGTCATGAACCCGTCGCGTCTGCTGCTGGTCATCCTCATGGCGCTGACCGCCCTGGGGGAAATCTCCACCCAACTACTGATTCCCGCCCTCGGCAGGATCGAGCAGGGTCTGGGCGCGGTGCATGGCGCCAGCCTCGCCGCGCTGTCTGGTTTCGTCGCTGCCTTCGGCATCGGGCAACTGCTGATGGGACCGCTGTCCGACCGCGTCGGCCGCCGGCCGGTACTGATCGGTGGTCTCGCCCTTTACCTGGCCGCCACCGCCTGGATGCTGCTGGCCGACAACATGACCGGCTTCATTCTCGGACGTGTCGCCCAGGGCCTCGGCGCCTGCGCCGCGCTGGTGCTGGCGCGAGCCATCGTCCGCGATGTATGGAAGGCCCAGGCCGCGCCGGCCCTGGCGCTGACCGTGATCGGCATGCTCAGTGCCATCGCCCTGGCACCGATGGTGGGCGGCCTGCTGACCCAGTGGGGCGGTTGGCACGCCCCTGTCCTGGCTTCGCTGACCATCGGTAGCGTCGCGCTGTTGGCGGTGCTGGCCTTCTATCGCGAATCCAATCCCAGCCTCGACCCCAAGGCCGGGCATCCGGCGACCCTGGCGCGGGACTACTTCGACCTGCTCAAGCAGCGCTCCAGCCGCGCCCTGGCCCTGACCCTGGCGGGCACCTACGGGGCGATGTTCGCCGTAGTGGCTGGCTCATCGGCTGTCTATATCGGCTTGCTGGGGCTGAACTCGGCGCAATACGGCATGGCGTTCGGCGCCACCATCTCCGGGCTGATCGCCGGGGCGCTGTTCACCCAGCGCAAGATCATGCAGCTGGGGCCGCAGCGTATCGTCGGCATTGGCGTCAGCCTCGTGGCTACCGGCGCCACCCTCACCGTGCTGGTGCACGCCACCCTC
This sequence comes from Pseudomonas sp. BN411, assembly GCF_029871235.1. Classification (GTDB taxonomy): domain Bacteria; phylum Pseudomonadota; class Gammaproteobacteria; order Pseudomonadales; family Pseudomonadaceae; genus Metapseudomonas. The sequence goes on along the minus strand of NZ_SSOM01000086.1, from coordinate 21,848 downwards.
GGGCTGTCGGTGCTGGGCCTTTCCCTGCCGCAGGTGCTGGTTACCCTGGGCGGCGGCATGCTGATCCCCGCGTCGGTGGCTGGCGTGGTCATGCCCAACGCCCACCGCGCGGGGCTGGCCGCCGGTCTGATGGGCTTTTCGCAGATGCTCGGCGCCACGTGCAGCGGCCTGCTGCTGGGTGCCCTGCAGGATGGCACCGCCTGGCCGATGATCGGTTTGCAGGGCGTATTCGCCCTGAGCGCGTTCAGCCTGTTCAGCCTGATGACCCGCAAGGCCCGGAACGCTGCGGTTTCAGCGGCGGGGTAGGGGGCGGAAAGGCCTGAAAGGGCGACGCGAAGCGGGTGCAGCCGATAGGCGAGGGAAAATTGCAACTTCCCAAAGAAGGCCGCCGAAGCTTCGCGATCACTCGCGGATGGGGAAGGTGCCGCGACGGCCAGAGGCTCTTCTCTTTGGGGCCTTAATGGAAGTCTAGTTCGTGGGACCGCGGGACGAACGAAGTGCTGCCCGATCGGTCCCTTTCTCGATGGGACGGGGCCGCAATCAGCTGTACAGCCAGCGCTGCAGTTCCTCCAGGTTGGCTGCCACGATCTGCTGGGCCGCGGCCTTGGCCTGCACCTTGTTCTGGTCGATCTGGTAGCGCTGCAGCACGTACTGCACCAGGGCGCCACGGGTATCCAGCACCAGACGGCCGTCCTGCATGCCGTAATCGACTTCGATCAGCGCCTTCTGCGCCGGCTTGAGGCGCGGGTCGGGCTCGATGATCACCTGTACCTGGGTGTTCCAGCCTTCATCCTGCTCACGGCCAAAGTCCGATGTGTCCAGCAGCTCCGGCACGCCGCGCAGGCGGCTGAGGACGAAGTCACGGTAGGCGCGGTTCTTCTCGCAATAGGCGCGCACGTGCCAGCGCATACCGGTGTAGATCAGCGTGTGCGGGGCAATCAGGCGGATCTCCGGGGCAGGGTTGGCCAGGGAGACGTACTCGGTCTCCAGGCGCAGCCCCTCGCGGCAGGCGCGCAGCAGCGGGCGCAGCACTTCCGGGCGTACCGAGCGGTCCGGCACCTTGAGCACTTCGGTGTGGGCATAGGCCAGGGCCAGGCCCTCGATATGGGGGGCGCGCTCGTGGTTCTGGTTGAGCAGGTGGAGATAGGCATCGGCGCTGTCGTCGATGAACAGCGGGCGGAACTGCTTGCTGGGGACGTAGCCCTTCAGGTGCTTGTCATATGTCAGGTTCCTGGGCGCATGTTCACCGATGTAGGTGTTGATGTCCTTGGACGCCTGTTGGCGGCTGATGCCGAAACTCTGCATCAGGTGATTGGTGGTCAAGCGCCCTTCCCACCAGGCCACGGTCTCGATCAGGCGGTAGCGCAGGGCCAGGTCCCAGCGCACGTGTTCGATCGACTGCTTGCGTTTCATGGCGTGCCTCCATCCGTGCCAAATGTTTACCTGTACACATCTACATTCTAGACCTGTCGCCTCACGCTACATATGTTTGTGGCGTCGGGCAAGACTGCCCATTCTGGAGTGGGGAATGAGTGCCATGGAACTGACCTGGGCCTTGCTCGGCGGTGCGATCCTGCTGATTGCGTTGCTGATGCTGGCCCTGTTCTGGCAGGAGCTGCGGGTGCGCTACTGGCAGGAGGCGCTGGCCGACATGGGGCGCCGGCAGCATGAGCTGCAGGCTGCCAATGATGCCCTGCGCCGGGAGAACCGTCGGCTGCGGGAGGCTGACAGGTACCTGGCCCGGCCGGCGGGATCAGCGTGATAGCTGCGCTGGCAGCGAAGGGTTCGCCAGACAACCTGTTTTGGAAGGGCAGGGCGCAAGCCCGTAGGATGTGGCGAACCTGGGCATCGCCCGCCGGACCCCACGGAAGCCCGGCGTCATGGAAGGAGACTGGACACAAGCATGGAACAAGGGCCTTGTACGACTTCATCATCGGCGGCGGCTCAAGGAGATCAGCATGCAGCTGGCTGATTATCTGATGGTGACAGGTCGTCGCCTGGTGCCCATCCGCCGCCCTGGCGCAGGACAGTTGTCATGCGCTGGCCGTAAGCTGTGCCAATCGTTCGATCGAGTGTTGTACATGAGGCGCATTCTAGGCCTGTTGCTGTTGTCACTATCCTTCGCTGCCGCTTCGGCAGATCTGCACATGCTCACCGACAACCACCCGCCGCTGCATTTCGAGCGCAATGGCGAGATCGTCGGCTTTGCCGTGGATGTGGTGCGTGCCCTGGCGGAGCAGGAGGGCGACAACATCCGGATCGAGCGGGAACCTCTGCTGCGCGCCCTGGCCGACGGCAGCAGCGCCGCCAACACGGGGCTGTTCACTATCTTGCGTACGCCCGAGCGTGAGCGGCGGTACTTGTGGGTGGGGCCGTTGATGGACGTGGAGACGGCGTTCTACGGGCGTAGCGATTCTTCCAGCCAGGTGCGCACCCTGGACGAGGCTCGCGCCGTACCGCGCATCGTCGTGCCGCGCAAATGGGTTGCCTATGCGCAGCTGCAAGCGCTTGGCTTTACCAATCTCTATGGCGTGGACAGCCCGGAACAGATGATGCGGCTGTTGAAGTTGGGGCGTACCGACCTGATCGTCACCGATACCCTCACTGCCGCGACGCTGGCCGGCGAGGAAGGACTACCGCCTGACATGCTGCGCTACCAGATGCCGTTGGCGAGCCAAGGAAGCTACATCGCCTTCTCCCTGCAGACTGACTGGCAAGTGGCCGCCCGCTGGCAGGCAGCGTTGGAGGCCATGCGCAAGGATGGTCGGCTGCAGCAGCTGCGCCAGCGTTGGAAGCTGGACCAGCCGCTGCGCTGACTGGCGCGGAATGACAGTTGTACGGGACCCGACCGCCGGTGCGCACGGCGCACCCTACGGTTGGACGGTAGCGTGCGCTTGCTGGCTCCCGCCACTCACCACTGTCGGCTTGAGCGCCCGCGCCACTTCGCCCTGGATCTTGTAGGCCGGGGCTTCCACCGCGTTGTAGTCGCGGGTGTAGCGCTTGGCGAAGTCCGCCACGCCCCATTCCAGGTACTGCTTCACGTGGTGCAGCTCGTGGGCCCAGAGGGCGACGTTGTTCTGCGCGTCGTCTTCACTGCGGAAGACGATCACGTCCACCAGGGTCACGGCTTCCACGTCGGGGTTCTGCATCAGGGTATTGGCGGCATTCGCTTGCTGGTCGACGCCCACCTTGTAGCGCGCCGTGTCCAGTACCTGCAGGTCGTAGTACGGCTCCAGTTGCGCGCGGATATGCAGCGGAATGGGATGCAGCAGGGTATCGGGCATGTTGTTGCGCGACTCCACGATCCACTGTTGCAGGCTGGTGGCGGCCATCTGGTTGACGCCCTCCAGCAGTGGCGCCATGTCTCCCGGGCTGCCCGGCGCGCAGAAGCAGGTCACCACGCAGACCTCCGATTGCCCGGCGGGGCAGGCGAGGGCGGCGGTGGAAGCGAAGGACAGGGCGAGGATGGTGTGGCGAAGGAGCGTACGAGGGGATACAGCGAACAAGGGGCCTCCCGGAGGCGCGGACTGCGCGCGCCATTATGGACAGCGACGGCGGGGATTGGTTGCGCAATCCCCCGCCGGCCGTCGGCCGGGAGCCGGTTCAGTCTTCGTCGTTCAGGTAGCTGACCTTGCGCAGGTCAGGCAGCAGCAGGCAGACCACCAGGGCCACGCCGCACATGAACGACACGTAGATATAGAAGTACTCCTCCACGCCCAGGCTCTTCAGGCCCAGAGCCACGTACTCCGCCGAGCCACCGAAGATCGCGTTGCCCACTGCGTAGGACAGGCCGACGCCGAGGGCGCGGATTTCCGGTGGGAACATCTCCGCCTTGATCAGCCCGCTGATGGAGGTGTACAGGCTGACGATGGCCAGCGCGAGGATGATCAACCCGAAGGCGGCAAAGGGGCTGCTGACGGTCTTCAGCGCGGACAGGATCGGCCAGGTGCAGAGCATGCCCAGGGCGCTGAACCAGAGCATCGAAGTCTTGCGTCCGATGCGGTCGGACATGGAGCCGAACAACGGTTGCAGGCACATGTAGACGAACAGGGAGAAGGTCATCACGCCGCTGGCGGTCTTGGCGTCCATGCCGGCGGTGTTGACCAGGTATTTCTGCATGTAGGTGGTGAAGGTGTAGAAGATCAGCGAGCCACCGGCGGTGAAGCCCAGCACGGTGAAGAAGGCGCGTTTGTGGTGGGCGAAGAGCTCCCCGAGGGTGCCTGCCTCCTTGCGGTGGAGGTTTTCGGCCTTGGCTGTTTCATTCAGCGAGCGGCGCAGGTAGAAGGCGATGACGGCGGTGGCCGCGCCGGCAACGAAGGGAATTCGCCAGCCCCAGTCGCGCAGCTCGTCGTTGGTCAGCAGTTGTTGCAGTACCACTACCACCAATACCGCCAGCAGCTGTCCGCCAATCAAGGTCACGTACTGGAAGGAAGCGAAGAAGCCGCGCTGGCCTTTGAGCGCGACCTCGCTCATGTAGGTGGCGCTGGTGCCGTACTCGCCGCCCACCGAAAGCCCCTGGAACAGCCGTGCCAGCAACAGCAGGGCCGGCGCCAGGACGCCAATGGTTTCGTAGGTGGGCATCACGGCTATGGCCAGCGAGCCGCCGCACATCATCAGCACCGAAATCATCATCGCGGTCTTGCGCCCCTTCTTGTCGGCGATGCGGCCGAACATCCAGCCGCCGATGGGGCGCATCAGGAAACCGGCGGCGAATACACCGGCGGTGTTGAGCAGTTGCACCGTGGGGTTGTCGGAGGGGAAGAAGGCGTGGGCGAAATAGATGGCGGTGAAGGCGTAGACGTAGAAATCGAACCACTCCACCAGGTTGCCGGACGAGGCGCCGACAATGGCCAGGATGCGCGTGCGGCGTTCCTCGGCCGAATACTGGGGAATGGAGGCGGATACGTTCATGGAACCTCCCTTGTGGCTAGCGAGCGATTTCCGAAGGGCTGAGTGCGCTGAAGGTGTGGGAAATATTTGGAAACATTATAGGCGGCAAGGTTCCCGGAGGTTTCGCCTGGCGCTATCGTCCAGTGCGCCGCGCAAGAACGATCAAGTGGCGCCAAGGCGGGCAGGGCACACTGCCCCGCGTCTCGAAGGAGTGATCATGCAAGACCCCATCGGAAAGGCCCTGTGATTGATCGAAACTGACATCGATGGCCGTTTCGACCTGCAGGCCGCCGACGCGCCGGAGTTCGAGCGCTACAGCGCCGATTTCGACCCCATGGCCGGTACCGCCTGGGTGGATATCCGGGTGCCGCTGAAGGACTGAAAAAGGGGAGACTGCCGACGGCCTGGCGGCCTAAACTGGGCGGCATTTTCGTCAGGCCCATTGCCCATCTATGCGGAATACGCAGGTATCAAGTCGTTGCCGAGCGTTGTGGACCGCCGCGTTGCTGTTTACCAGCGCGTGGCTGCCGTTCGGTCATGCCAGTCAGCCGGCGGAGTACCGCATCGGGGTGGAGCAGGTGGACTACTACCCGATCTTCTCCGCCGCGCCGCCGGACTACCAGTACCGTGGCTACGCCCGCGACCTGCTGGACCTCTTCGCCGAGCGTGAGCACCTGCACTTCACCTATGTGGCGCTGCCCGTGCGGCGCCTGTTCCATGCCTACTGGTCGGGCCAACTCGATCTGGTCTTCCCTGACAACCCGCGCTGGGACGTTGCGCAGAAGCCGGCCGGCATCACTTATTCACAACCGGTGCTGCAGTTCCAGGACGTCATGCTGGTGTTGCCGGAACGCAATGGAAATCCGCGCGAGACCTTTGGCCGGCTAGGGTTCGTTCGTGGTTTCACGCCGTGGAAATTCCAGGACGACATCGCCGCCGGACGGGTGACCATCAAGGAAGCGCCCAACCCCGAAGGCCTGATCCACATGGCCCTGGCCGGCTACATCGATGCCGCCAACATGGCGCGGCAGGTGGCGCACTTCCACCTCAAGAACCTGGGACGCGAGCAGGGTCTGGTGGTTGAGCCCAAACTGCTGCCCATCAGCGACAGTTACTACCACCTCTCCAGCATCCGCCACCCAGGACTGATCAAGCGCTTCAACGCCTTCCTGCAACGGGATCAGGCAGCGGTGCAGGCCATGAAGGCCAAGTACGAGCTTTGAGACACGGCATAGCCGGTCAGGCCAGCTCGAATACTTCCATCAACTCCCCGAGAAAGGTGCTCACCAGTTCGCTCTGGCGGGTGGAGCGCCGTACCGCCGCGTGGAACTGCACTTCATAGCTCAGTTGCTGGGGGTTGAGCGCGCGAACCTGGTCCAGTTCAACGTGCCGCGCCGCGTAGTGTTGCGGCAGGAAGCCGAGGTGCTGGCCGGAGAGAATCAGCAGGGCGGCGCCGTCCATGCTGTCGGTGAGGGCGGTGAGGTGGTCGATGGCGGCGGGCGCCGGCATCTCCGGCAGCGGATGACTGGGCCAGACCCACTCGTGCCCGGCCACCTCCGTGCTGTCCAGCGCTCCGGCCTTCGCGTAGAGCGGGTGCGAGGCGCTGCAATAGGCCAACTGGGTTTCGTTGAAGAGGGCAAAGTAGTCGAGGCTGTCGAGCCTCCGCCAGAAATAACCGATGGCGAGGTCCAGGTGGCCGTTCACCAGCTTCTCTTCGAGGAAGGATGACGACAGCTCGGTGAACTGGAAGTACAGGCCCTGGTTGCGGGCGCGCAGGCGGGCGATGGCCTGGGCGATCTTCTTGTTGGCCGTCGGGTCGATCTGCCCCAGCAGGCCGATATTCAGGGTGCCGCTGAGGGTGCGGTTGATGTGCTGCACTTCCAGGCGGAAGCCTTCGGCGGCGGCCAGTAGGCGGCGCGCCGCTTCGACGAACTGGCTGCCCTTGGGCGTCAGCGCGAACCCCGCCCGGCCGCGCTGGCAGAGGCGAAAGCCCAGGCGCGTTTCCAGCGAGGCCAGCTGCGCGCTGATGGTGGGCTGCGAAGTGTTCAGCGCGGTCTGCGCCGCCGAAATGCCGCCCGCCTCGACGACGGCGAGAAAGACCCGGATCAAGCGGATATCCAGTTCGGACACGTTGCCCAGCATGGGACCTCCAGAGTGCATTACATAGATGTTGATCTATGTGAACAGTTAGGCCTGGCTATTTTACGAGCCCGGTCGGGCGCCTAGATTGCCATCTCAGCGATAGCTCGATGCCCGCCGGATGCGGGGAAGAGCCAGGTCGCGGGCGCGCCATCATAGGGCGCCCCGGGTAGCGTTCGCCACAGGGCTCGGGCTGCGTTACCTCACCCAACATAGATGAACCCGATGTATGGCCGGGGCCGTGCGTGGCCGCTGACAGCATCATCACAAGAACAACAGTTCGCTCGACCAGGAGCGAAGGAGCATCCCATGTCAGGGTCCACCCAGCCCGTGCACGCTGCCGAAGCCGGCGGCGGCCTGGCCATCGAAGGCCACTCGATCGACTACATCCCCGAATCGGAGCGCCATGCCCGGCTCGGCAGCCAGGGGCCGTTCTGGTTCCTCGGCAACTTCCACTTCTTCACCATTTCCATCGGCTTCGTCGGCCCCGCCCTCGGCCTGTCCGCCCTGTGGACAACCCTGGCCGGCGCACTGGGCATCATGTTCGGCACCCTGTTCATGGCCTTCCATGGCTCCCAAGGGCCGGAGATGGGTTTGCCGCAGATGATCCAGTCCCGCGCACAGTTCGGTTATCGCGGCGTGGTGCTGGCGCTGCTGGCGACCCTGTTCGTGTTCGTCGGCTTCAACGTGGTCAACGTCACCCTCATCATCGATGGCCTGAACAAGGTCTTCGGGCTCGAACCGCTTCCGGTGGCCTGTGGGGTGATCGCCGTTGGCGCGCTGCTGTCGATCTACGGCCATGACCTGATGCACAAGGCGTTCAAGTGGGCGCTGATGCTGACCCTGCCGCTCTATGCGCTGGTGACTGTCGCCCTGATGTTCGGCGCCGGGCAGACGGAGGCCGCCGAGCCGGCCAGCCTCGGTTTCAGCTGGGTCGCCTTCGCCACGCAATTCGCCATCGCCGCCAGCTACAACATCTCCTATGCGCCCTATGTCTCCGACTACTCGCGCTACCTGCCGAAGAACACCAGTCGCGCGAAGCTGATTACCGCCATCTTCCTCGGTGCTTCGCTTTCCGGTGGCTGGATGATCGGCCTCGGTGCCTGGCTGGCCCAACTGCTCCAAGCCTCCGATGCGCTGGTGGCGCTGGACCGCGTGGGCAGTGCCCTCCTGCCTGGGCTGGGCAATGTGCTGGTGCTGGTCTCGGTGCTCGGCTTCCTGCCGGTGATCGCCCTCAACACCTACAGCGCCATGCTGACCCTGCTCACCGGGATCGACTCCGTTCGCCGCATCAACCCCACACCGCGCGCACGGGTGCTGTCCATCCTCGTCATTACTTTGGTGCTGCTGGCCTGCGTGCTGTCCATTCGCGGCAACGGCATTTCCATCCTCAATACCTTCCTGGTGCTGATGCTCTACTTCCTGGTGCCCTGGACCGCCGTGAACCTGGTGGACTACTTCTTCGTGCGCAAGGGTCGTTACGCCATTCCGCACTTCTTCACGCCCAAGGGCATGTACGGCGCCTGGCAACTGCGCGGCATCGTCTCCTACCTGGTGGGCTTCGCCTGCATGGTCCCGTTCTTCTTCATCTTCGATGCGTCGGCGGGCGAGGAAGTCTTCATTGGCCCCATGGCGCGCCTGCTGGACGGTGTGGATATCGCCTGGCTGGTGGGGCTGGTGGTTTCCGGGCTGACCTATTTCATCCTCAGCCGCTCGCTCGACCTGGAAGCCGAGCGCCGCACCATCGACGCCATCAGCGAGCGCGACATCCTCGCCGTGGCCCGACCTGGCTCAAGCCAGGCGTCGTGAACCTGACAACAGGGAGTACCCACCCGTGAACGCACCTCGAACCATCGCCGTGGCCTGCTGCCAGTTGGCACCGAAGATCGGCGACCTCGCCCACAACCGCCGCATCACCGAGCGGGCCATCCGCGCGGCGGCGCTGCAAGGAGCGCGAGTCGTGGTGCTGCCGGAGCTGGTACAGAGCGGCTACGTCTTCCACGACCTCGGTGAAGCGCTGGCGCTTGCCGAGGCGGCGGACGGGCCGACCCTGCAGCTGTGGCAGGCGCTGGCTGGCGAGCTGGATATCGTCATCGTCGGCGGCTTCTGCGAGCGTCTGGAGGGTGAGCGAGTCGCCAACAGCGCCGCACTGGTGGATGCCACGGGCGTGCGCGCGATCTACCGCAAGGCCCACCTGTGGGACGCCGAGAACGCCATCTTCACTGCTGGCAACGAGCAGCCGCCGGTGGTGGAAACCGCCTTCGGTCGTATCGGTGTGATGGTCTGCTACGACCTGGAATTCCCGGAATGGGTGCGCCTGCCCGCCCTGGCTGGTGCCGACCTGCTGTGTGCGCCCGTCAATTGGCCGGACGGTCCGCGCCCTGCCATCGAGCGTCCGGCGGAGGTGGTGCGCGTGCAGGCCAACGCGGCGGTCAATCGGCTGTTCATCGCCGCCTGCGACCGCCACGGCAGTGAGCGCGGGGTGAACTGGGTGCAGGGCTCGATCATCGTCGACCCGGATGGCTACCCCTTGGCCGGGCCGGCGGAGGAGGGTGGGGAGCAGATCCTGATCGCCACCCTGAAGCTGGACGAAGCCCGCAACAAACGCATCAGCCAGCACAACCACCTGCACGACGACCGGCGCCCGGAGCTGTACCGAGCCGGCGGGTTGCTGTAGGTGAAAGCGAACGGGGCTCTCCCGTTCATCGAGGCGTCCAATGAAAAAGCCCCGCAGTGCGGGGCTTTTTCTTGTGCGGGGGAAATCTACTGGTCCTGAGCCACGTTGGACACGACAGCCTGGGTTGGGCCCTCCTGCTCTCTGATGCAGAACAGCACCATGTGGAAATCGCTGCCCCATTCGGACTCGCAGCGGCTGCGAACCGGTCCGCTGTAGCCGGCAATTGCCTCGGCGGACCGGCGTTGTTCCTCCACGCAGTAGGCGCGCATGGCATCGCCACTCCATTTGTTCTGGCAGTGCGCCTGAATGGCCGATTCATCGGCCTGGGCAGTGGATAAATAGCCGGCCACGATGGTCAGGGCTGCGGCGATCAGACACTTGTTATTGGACATGGAAACGCTCTCTTCCTTCGAAATGTCGGCCCTCCCTGGTCCGCGGATTACAGAATACAGTGACGTGAAACCGTGCGAGGCAACGACTGACCGAACCCGCCGACACAGCAGGGGAGCAGTCTAGTACAGCGCCGCGTTCTTCCCAGGTTCATTGGCCATGGCCCGACACCCGGTACAGGGTTCAGCGTGGAATCGCGCGCATTCTTCCACGCAAGAAACCAGGTTTCACCGAATCTGGATCAATGCTTTTGATGCGGCACCGCTCGCCGCGACGAACGGGAATCGCAGCGTCTGGCGCGATTGGAGAAATGTCTGGTGGGCGCTGGAACTCGTTTCACCGACCGCACTCTGAGGGGGAACGCCAACACCAAGGAGTCACCATGCGTGTCCGCAACACCGCTGCCGCCCTCGTACTGATCGCCGTTCCCTTTGCGTCCGCCGAGGCCAAGCACGACCACGACGATCACGACGACCTGCTGCGCAACCTCATCTCCACCGGCGCAACCACTGCTTCCAGCTACATCACCAGCGGCGGCGACGACAAACTCGTCGGCCCGGTGAAGGATGACGCCAGCAGCTTCATCGCCAGCGATGGTGCCATTCGCGGCCCGTACCTCGAAGCGGAACTGCAGCGGCTGCGCCAGCAGAACCCCGACCTGCAAGGCAGCAGCGACCTGGAACTGGCCAGCGCGATCCTGGCCGCCGAACCCCGCTGACCCTCCCCGACGCCCAGGGCCCCGCGCCCTGGGTTTCTTCAGGCTTGAACGAGCCTTCCTCCGGTAAACCGGCGCAAGCGTGCCGGACGTGCCGCCATCTCATCTGATCTCCCGACGAAGCTGCTGAGAACTCGCGGAAAGTGCCTCCCGCCAGGGTTCGCGATGGGCAATTTGATAGCACTGCTCTATGGGGAATCGAGTCGTGATTGAGCAGTACCGTGGCGTTTTTGAGTAACTGGAATCGGGCCCGCGCAACTTAAAGTGACGCGCCGTTTGGCCGCTGCGAGCGTCTGGAATGCGGTTCTTTGGCCATTGAAGGAGATCGCCCTTTTCGTAGATGCCCGCCCCAATCCCCCAATTTCAGAAATAAGAGAACAAGACGAAATGAACACCGTGGGATCCGATGGTTCGAGTGGAAATCTGGCGCAAGGCTTCAAGCCGCGTCACGTAACAATGTTGTCCATTGCGGGCATCATCGGCGCAGGCCTGTTCGTTGGGTCGGGGCATGCGATCGCAGCCGCCGGGCCCGCAGCGATCCTGGCATATATCGCATCCGGGATTCTGGTCGTCCTCGTCATGCGGATGCTCGGCGAAATGGCCGTTGCCAATCCGGACACCGGGTCGTTCTCCACCTACGCCGACCAGGCGATAGGGCGCTGGGCGGGCTTCACCATCGGCTGGCTTTACTGGTGGTTCTGGGTGCTGGTGATTCCCATCGAAGCGCTGGCCGCCGGCCACGTGCTGAACAACTGGTTCCCCCAGATCGACACCTGGTTGTACGCCCTGATTTCCGTGATCGCCCTGGCCGCGACCAACCTCTTCAGCGTGTCCAAGTACGGTGAGTTCGAGTTCTGGTTCGCGATGTTCAAGGTGGCGGCGATCATCGCGTTCATCAGCCTGGGCCTGGTCATGTTGATGGGCTGGGTGCCCGACCGGGAAGTAAGCGGGCTCAGTACCCTGGTGAATGAGCATGGCGGCTTCGCGCCCAAGGGCATGGCCGCAGTGGTCGGGGCCTTCATCACCGTCATGTTCAGCTTCATCGGCACCGAAGCCGTCACCATCGCCGCTGCCGAATCCAGCAACCCGGCACGGAACATCGCCCGGGCCACGCGCTCCGTCATCTGGCGGATCAGCGTCTTCTACCTGCTGTCCATCTTCGTGATCATCTCCGTGGTGCCGTGGAATGACCCGCTGCTGCCGGTGCAAGGCTCTTATCAGCGCGCCCTGGAGCTGATGAACGTTCCCTACGCCAAGTTCCTGGTGGACGTGGTCGTGCTGGTCGCCGTGGCGAGCTGCATGAACTCATCCATCTACATCGCCTCCCGCATGCTCTTCTCCCTGGCCCGCCGCTCCGAGGCCCCGGCCTTCCTGAAAATGACGTCCCCCGTTGGCGTGCCCAGGGCTGCGGTCATTGCCAGTACCCTGATCGGCGCCGGCATCGCCGTGCTGAACTTCTTCGCACCGGCCGGCGTATTCGACTTCCTGCTGGCAAGCTCCGGCGCCATCGCGCTGCTGGTGTACCTCGTCATCGCGATTTCGCAATTGCGCATGCGCTCGAAACTGCAGCGCAACAACACCGAGATCGTCTTCCGCATGTGGCTGTTCCCCTGGCTCACCTACCTCGTCATCGCGTTCATTGTCTGCGCGCTGGGCGTAATGCTGGTGACCCCCGAGCATCGGGCCGAAATCACCACCACCGTGAGCCTGGCGATCGTGATTTCCTTCCTGGGCATCATCACCGCCCGCCGCCACGCCCGACCGGTGCGAGCGACCGCCCTGGGGTAGTGCGGGTCTACCGCGGCTGAAGCAAAAACGCCGAGTCCATTCAAGGGCTCGGCATTTTCCTTTCCGGTTTGGCGGACTTACTGACCGATCACGGGCGGCAGGCGCTCCAGCAGACGCGAGCAATCACTGAGCGGCATCCAGGCCTTGCCCTGCCAGTGCAGCACCTCCAGCTCCCGTCCCAGCCACTACCGAACCTCATGCGCCTAATGTCGGATACGACAAACTAGCGATGCGCTCAGCAACTAAGCCCCGCCACCGGTGGGGTCTTTCGTTTCAGGGTTCACTTACCTGATTTCTTGTCCTGAGCCGTGGTCCACTGCGACTTCTTGCGATCAGCGTTCCACCCCGTCTTGCCGGAGGGAACCGCGGTGATCTCGCCGCCCTTCGATAGAAAGGTCTCAATCTGCTCGTTCAGTACTGATTGCGCTCGGCTTGCCGGTGCGTCGGACATGTAGGTTACCTATGAGTGATGAGCCGTCATTGCGAGCGACTCGCCTTGGACTATACAGACTTGCTTGTCCGCCGACCGGGAAACCGGACCGGTCGTCCCGAATCAGTCCAGAACTGGCCCTATCGGCCGAAAAGACTATCTAGTCCAGGCGAACCCTGTATGCTGAGCCCACTGCCTGCTCAGTCTTGCGGCACCGTCTTGATGTTCTGTCCTTTCGATGTTCCATCTCCTCGGCACCCCTCGCTTCGCATCCAGTCATGGCCAGGCTTCCGCCTGACGTGTATTCCTACACCTTGGAGATAACATTATGTCTGCTCGCCAAAACGGCACCGTCAAATGGTTCAACGCCGAGAAAGGCTTCGGCTTCATCACCCCTGAGCAGGGGCCGGATGTGTTCGTACATTTCCGTGCGATCGAAAGCACTGGCTACAAGTCCCTGGACGAAGGTCAGCGCGTCAGCTTCCTCGTCACCGCCGGGCCTAAAGGTCCTCAGGCCGAACAAGTTCGCGCCGAATAACAGTTCCGCATAAAGAAAAGCCCCGTGCCGTCGGGGCTTTTTTGTTTCCGGCGTTTTACACCTTTCATCCGATATCGAAATTACTGAGAGCTATTCGATCTCATAGGGCGAATAGTGGGAATCTATCCAACCCTCCAGAGGAGGGCTGACAATGAATAGGCGCGATTTCCCCGAACATTCCGCCTGGACCGAAACCCGCATCAACGGAGACCACGTGCTGGCCTTCGTCGCCGTCCAGCCTCACGGCAGTGAGGACGAACCCCGCTTTCACCAGGTCTACGGCTGTACGTACTTTGCGCGTCAGTGCGATGCACTTGAAGCGGCCAAGGTGGCATTGAGCAAACTGCTCCACATCGACGAGCAAGATCAGCCGGTGTTCAGCTCAGTGGAATGCTGGGCGCCAGGATGATGCCCGTGGCGAGCCCTCGGGCGTGAGATCAGGCACTGCCTGGTCCGCGTTGCCAGCCGATACCGAGAATACTGATCGCCATCCCTCCCCCCCAACGCGCTACCGAACGGGCCTTTTATTTACGGACATCTCCCCTTGGTCCGTTATCTAAATTAGAGGGAGCTATTCAGGCGCATCAGGGTGATAGTGAAATCTCACTCCCCAATAATTGAGAACGTCATGAAAAGGCGAGAATTTCCAGGCTATGTGGCTTGGAGCACAGCCGAAGTGAGCGGCGGTCGTGTGCTTGCATTCGTTGCGATTAGAAAACACGGACTGACATCCGAACCCATCTATCACCTGGTATGCGACCAGGCGTGTTTCAAATTGCTGTCCGATGCGGCATCCGCTGCCGAGCACGCGCTGAGTAAGATTTTGCGCATCGACCAGAACGGCACGCCTATCTTCAGCTCCCCGGAGTGCTGATCTTGAGGGCCGAGGTGCCGCGCACGGCTTCAACCTCAGGATCAGGCCCAAGGGGGGAAGCATGTCAGACAAGGCCGCACTGACTGCAGCCCTAGCTCAGCAAAGTTAAAACCAGAATGCACTGGCGATCGAGGGCTGAGCGCAGCCTGCGGCCTGCGCGAAAGCGAGGGAGTCCTGCCTGCCCATCGTCAGAGGCCTCCACGTCAAATGATCTCTTTCTCGCCCTGCTGCCCCGATTACAACTGTCGCATCCGTCAGTTTGCACTCAGGGTCATCAGGATATCGGCATACCAGGTACAGTTGAGCCCAAGCGCTTCGTCCTGTACCAGGTCGCGGCTGCCCAGATCGAGGCGCGCCGAATGAATGCCGAGCAAGATCCAGGGCAGATCCTCCGAGCTCCTGCAATCATCCATCATCCGCATCACCACCGGTGCCCCGCTTGTGCCACGGTGGGTGCGTGCGTCGGTGAGGAAATAGCCCTGCCCCTGGAAACGTAGGCCGAACGAAGAGGCAACAATGGCATGCCGTACCACCGGCATGTGATGCAGGCTGTCGTGGAATCCCAAGGGAAATCCCACCACCAACAGGGCAGTGCCGACCTCGATCAGGTCGCTGGGAGACTGCAGGTGCCCCGGTGTGAAAGCGTGGTAAACCATCTCGCTCGGCAACGCCGCACGCTCCATCTCGATCAGCGCGACATCGATACCACCTGCCGTATCCTGCCCCTGGCGCCACAGGCTCTTGCCGTCACGATACAGCGGCACGGAGAAGCTGCAGGAACGCGCCATATTATGCCGATCGGTGTGCAGCTCGATTTCGAGGCGGTCAGGGAAATGTCGGCTCGACGCATCCAGCACCACATGCCGGCTGGTGACCAGGAACAGGCGCTCGTCCCGCGTGAAAAAGAAGCCGCTGGCATTGGTCAGCACGCGCGACCCTGCATAGGTGCAAATGCGCACGGTGCTTAGCAACAGTGGTTCGATTACCGACATTGCGTAAGCTCCATTAGCTCGTGACCGAGGAACCGCCGCCGCAGCGGGGCAACTTGCGTTACACCTGTCGGCAGTTTGGCCAGCAAGGCCCTCTGACGCTTATGGAGTTGAGCAAGACGCCGACCGGTGGCGGATCAGAAAGGAAAACAGGCATGCCCGCTCTAGCATCCGCCTGGACGAGCCAGTTGACTACGACCAGCAGATTAAGTCGGTCGACAAACTGCCTATGAAGACATCGATCACCTGAGCAGAAGAAAACTCGCACCTGACGGCAAACCCGGAAGTTCCACTTCGGCAAAGTCGCGACGTTTCTCTGGGGAGGCTTCATCGTGCTTGCGGAATGCTGGGCGCTTTTGTGGGCGATCAGCTTTCTTGAGCGGTATCCACGCGTGAGAAGCAGATAGGCAGATTTCGACACTTCATCGACACTGCCAGAGCCCAGAAACGAAAAAACCCCATAAATCAGGGGCTTAGTCAGGGGATTTTGGAGCGGGCGAAGGGAATCGAACCCTCGTCATGAGCTTGGGAAGCTCAGGTAATGCCATTATACGACGCCCGCGAAGGGTGCCATTTTTACCAGAAGGCGCGGGCGAGGTGAAGCCCGGGACAGCCACAAGTTACTGAAAATACTTGCACCTGCCCGGGCGGCCACGCGTTCAAACGGCAACGGCCTGGTAGTCGGCAACCTGTGGGCGAGCCATGCCCTTGGTGGCCTTGGACTTGAGGAAGCCCAGCATCGCCTGCTGGGTTTGCAGCCAGCCTGCCTTGTGTTCGACGTCGACGAAGTGACCGGCGTTGTCGATGGTGGCGAAATGGCAATCGCGCACGTGCTTGGCGAAGTGGCGGGCATCCTCGGCGGAGGTGTACTCGTCGCGGTCGCCGTTGATGAACAGCAGCGGGATATCGACATTGGCCAGGCAATCCACGTAGCAGCGCGAATCCATGTTCATCACCTGACGGACATGGAAGTGCATCTGCAGGTACTCGTGCTCATCCAGATTGCTGCAGTGCTTGTGGTTGAAGCGTTGGTAGAGGCTCGGCAGGTGCTTGCCGATGGTGCCGTTCACCAGGTTGCCGACTCCATCCCGGTCGATGGCGGACAGGCAATCCAGGCCACGGCTGAGGTAGTCCATCATCGGCTCGTTGAGGATGGGCGAGAAGGAGGTAACGATGGCCTTCTTGATGCGCGCCGGGCACTGGGCCAGGGCGAGCAGGGCGGAAACGCTGCCCCAGGAGAAGGACATCAGGTAATCCACCCGGAAGTGCTCGATCAGGTGGAGGAGGATGTCGGCCTCGGTCTCCTTGCTGATGAAGCGGGTGTTGTCGTTATGCGGCTTGGAGTGGCCGGCATAGGGCTCGTCGAAGAGCACCACGTTGAAGTGCGGTTGCAGGTATTTCACTGTCTGCGCGAACGAGGCAGTCGTCGACAAGGAGCCGTTGACCAGAATGATGGTCTCCTTGGCTTCCGGGTTGCCATAGAACTCCGTGTAAACCTTGTACTGGCTGTGAATCTCGACGATGGCGGTTTCCGGCCTCATGTCGTTTCCTCCTGGCGCAGATGGGTCATGCGGGCCCTCTCAACGGCTTGGCCCGCTCTAAGTCTTGGCAGTAGGAAAACGTCTTTCGATGACAATCGAATGTCAGACGGAAATTTTTAAAATTCTTTATATTTCAAGCGGTTAGGTCGAAAAAAGACGGCGGGTTCCGGCGCTTTTTCAAGCACCGGACGGGGTCTTCTAA
Organism: Pseudomonas sp. BN411; assembly: GCF_029871235.1. Lineage (GTDB taxonomy): Bacteria > Pseudomonadota > Gammaproteobacteria > Pseudomonadales > Pseudomonadaceae > Metapseudomonas. The sequence goes on along the minus strand of NZ_SSOM01000086.1, from coordinate 4,675 downwards.
CCAGGCAGGGAACCTACGAGTGCAGAGCACAGGATGCCGCAGGGAACGCTTAGACGGTCGTCGTGACTCTTTGGTCACGCTCTGACCTTGGGTTCGATTTAAGCAGGGCCTCTTTACCCCTGCAAGCTCATTGAAAGGAAAAATTCTTGCAGTTCGTCGGTTTATTCGATCCCGATGTGACTCGGAATGTTTCTAGCTAAAAGCAGGCCACTTCTTCAGCAGTGAGCGACCGGTAGTCGCCCGGCTGCATGTATGGGTCCAGTTGCAGCGGGCCGACACTCTCCCGATGCAGGCGCACGACGCGGTTGCGGAAGTGGCCGAACATGCGCTTCACCTGGTGATAACGACCCTCGTGCAGGGTCAGACGGGCGGCGCGGGTGTCGAGGATTTCCAGCTGGGCGGGGAGGGTGGTGAGGTCCTCGAAGGCGAAGTACAGCCCCTGGGCGAAGGTCTCGATGTACTCGGCTTCGATGGGCTGCTCGGTTTCCACGTAGTAGACCTTGGGCTGCTTGCTGCCGGGCAGGGTGAGCCGGCGTGACCAGTGCCCGTCGTTGGTGATCAGCAGCAGGCCGCTGGTGGTGAGGTCCAGTCGCCCGCCCAGATGCAGTTCGTGCTTGTCGGGCTCGTCGAGCAGGTCGAGCACGGTGGGATGCTCCGGGTGCTCGGTGGCGCTGACGTGACCGGAGGGCTTGTAGAGCATGAAATAGCGCGCGGGCTTGCCGGGTTGGAGCACGCGTTCGTCGAGTTCCACGCGATTGAACTCGCGGATGTCGATGCGACCGTCGCTGACCGGATGACCATCGACCCGAATCCGACCGGCGGCCAGCAGCAGGCGAGCGTCGAGGCGGTTGAACTCGGCGAGATTGCTCAAAAATCGATCAAGGCGCATCAGCTTGGTGCATCGGGTGGCAGCGCCTGTGCGCAGCGGGGGCACAGGCAGGCGCGGTCAATGTCTTGCGCAGGAATGCGTTCGAGCGCAGCGGGATCGATCTTTGCCGTGAAGCACCAGCATGCCTGCCCGGCGCGTGTGGGATCGGCCTGGGTGCACTGGTTGCTCTGGCCGCAAAGCGGGCAGCGGGTGGGATCGGACGGGGCGCTCATGAAGGTGGTTCGCGGCGGAAAGGGCGCAAGGGTGCAACCTTGCGCGCCTGGCTGCAAGCCCGTGCCGATAGGCGCTATTTCCCGATGATCGTGCGGTGTTGGACGTTGCCGTCCGGCGCGGATGACCTAGGCTCGAATATGCAAGGTGAAGATGTCTGAAAGCGACATGGCCGGATTCACAAAAGTCTGAAGGCCCTGAAGCAGCTGACGCATAATCGCGGTCTATCGATTCTGTAACCCACCATTCTGAGCAGAGCTGCCTCGTGTCCACCAACATCACTGCCGTCAACAAAGCCAAGGCCTGGTCCGCTCACGGTGTCACCGCCACCGGCGTCGTGCTGGCCCTGATGGCCATTCTCGCCCTATTCGACAACCAACCCCGCGACTGCCTGCTCTGGCTCGGTGCGGCCCTGCTGGTCGACGGCCTCGATGGCACGCTCGCGCGCCGCGTGCAGACCAGCACCATGCTGCCGAACTTCGACGGCTCCACGCTGGACCTGGTGATCGACTACCTCACCTATGTGTTCATCCCGGCGATCTTCATCTACCGCTACATCGACCTGCCGGACCACACGGCGCTGGTGGCGGTGAGCCTGATCCTGGTGTCGTCGCTGTTCTGTTTCTGCAACCTGAACATGAAGAGCAGCGACAACTATTTCGTCGGCTTCCCCGCAGCCTGGAACGTGGTGGCGCTGTACGTCTGGATCATCGACCCGCCGGCGGTGGTGAGCCTGCTGCTGATCTGCGTCCTTGCCGCGCTGACCCTGACCAAGCTGAAGTTCCTTCACCCGTTCCGGGTGCGCAAGCTGATGCCGCTGAACATCGTGGTCACCTTCGTGTGGATGATCAGCAGCATGCTCCTCATCCTCCAGCACCCGTTCTACAAATCCCTGGTGCTGGGCATCTGGTGGCTGGCCTCGGCCTACTTCGTCGGCATCTGCCTCTGGCGCAGCCTGTTGGACTGGACCCACAAGCTCAAGGCGTGACCGTGTTGTGTAGGGGCGATTTCAATCGCCAATGGCCGCGCAGCTGCCACGGCCAAGTCCAAGCGCCGAACCTTCGGTCCGGTTGGCGAATGAATTCGCCCCTACAGATGATCTGCGACCGCCTGATTTATTGTGATTGGTCACCCGGTATTCAGGCCAATTGGCCGTAGGTCAAAGACCCCGCCAGCGGTAGTTTGAAGGCATCCCTTCCCACCCCGAGGATGCCCCGATGACCCCACGCCTGGATTTCTACGCCGCCTCTCCCGATGCCCTCAAGGCGATGCTCGCCCTGGATGCTGCGGTGAGCAAATTGCCGCTGGAGAAGCCGCTGCTGGAGCTGGTGAAGCTGCGTGCATCGCAGCTCAACGGCTGCGCCTTCTGCGTTGACCTGCACAGCACGGACGCCCGCAAGCGCGGCGAAACCGAACGCCGTCTTTACGCGGTGGCCGTCTGGCGCGAGAGCCCCTTCTTTACCCCGCGCGAGCGAGCTGCTCTGGCCTGGACCGAAGCCCTGACACGCCTTTCTGAAACCCACGCACCAGACGAGGACTACGCCCAACTCGCGGAAGAATTCAGCGAGCGCGAGCGCGTGGACCTGACCCTGGCCATCAGCACCATCAACTCCTGGAATCGGCTGGCAGTCGGCTTCCGCAAAATCCCGAGCGAGTGAGGCCGTCATGCGCAATCTGAAAACTCTGGGCGCCCTGGCCGCCGGCCTGGTGCTGTTGAACCTTCCGCTGGCCTATGCGCACGAAGCGGGCGAGGGCCAGGAGCAAGTCAGCATCCTGCAGGATCACGAACTGCTCAACGCGCCAGGCAAGCAGGCCATCCTGCTGACCGTGGACTATGCGCCGGGGCAGCGCTCCGTGGCTCACAGTCATGCGGGTTCGGTGTTCGCCTACGTGGAGGAAGGGGAGGTGATCTCCCAGCTCAAGGGCGAGGAGGCCAAGCACTACAAGGCGGGCGAAAGTTGGTATGAGCCCGCTGGCAGCGTCCACCTGCAATCACGTAACGCCAGCGAATCCAAGCCGGCGAAGCTGGTGGTGTGGATGCTGAAGGGCCCGAAGGAAGCGGTTCTGGATCCTTACAAGCAGTGATGGTGCTCGGCTGCCGGAACGCGCGTTCGTTGGGCTTCGCGTAGCTCAGCCGCAACCTACGTGTAGGTGGGTGCTGCCGGATGCCGTAGGTCGATCGAAATACGCAGCACAGCTTCTGTGTAGGAGCGAGCTTGCTCGCGAAAGGGGCCGGCTCGGAAGGTTCGCGAGCAGAGCTCGCTCCTACAAATGCTGGCGGGGGGAATCCGTTGTGTTGGGCTTCGCTGCGCGCTGCGCCAACCTACAGGAGCCCGCTCTGTAGAGCCGGACATCCTGTAGGGGCGAATTCATTCGCCAGGCAGGACGCCGTCCTGCCGCGGTGAACCCTTACCAGAGCGGCAGGGTGTAGCTGAGGATCAGGCGGTTCTCGTCGAGGTCGTTGCCGAAGTTGGTGGTGCGCACGGTCGCGTTGCGCCATTTGAGGCCGAGGTTCTTCAGGGGGCCGCTCTGCACCACATAGGCGATGTCGGTGTCGCGTTCCCACTCCTTGCCGTCCTCGCGGCCGGCGCCCAGTTCCACGTCGTCGCCGCTGAGGTAGCGGGTCATGAAGGTCAACCCCGGAATCCCCACAGCGGCGAAGTTGTAGTCGTAGCGGGCTTGCCAGGAGCGTTCTTCGCGGTTGGCGAAGTCGCTGATCTGCACGAAGTTCACCAGGTAGGCGTCGCTGCCGTTGACGTAGGCGAAGCCGGTGTCGCCGCTCATGCGCTGGTAGCCCAGGCCGACGGCATGGCCGCCGAAGCCGTAGGTGAACATGGCGCCGAAGGCCTTGTTGTCGACATTGCTGCCGCCCTCGTCGGTGGAGCGGGCGAAGCGCAGGTCGCTCTTCAGGCTCTGGCCGTCGCCGAGCGCCAGCAGGTGGTTCAGGCTCAGGTAGTGCTGGCGGTAGAAGTCGTCCAGGCGGCTGAAGCCATAGCCGGTAGTCAGGGCGTCGTTCCACTTGTAGCTGAGGTTGGCGAAGTCGAAGGCGTCGCTGGTGGTCTGGCGCGCGCGGATGTTCTTCACGCCCACCGTGGTGATGCTCATGTCTTCGTAATCGGAGGAATCGCGCTGGTTCACCTGGGTGAGGCGTCCGGCGTCGACGGTCAGGCCGTCGATCTCCAGCGAGTTGAGCTGGCCGCCTTCGAAGGTCTGCGGCAGCAGGCGCGAGTCGTTGGCCAGCAGCACCGGCAGCTTGGGCATCAGGGTGCCCAGCTTGAGGGTGCTTTTCGAGGCCCGCAGCTTGGCGGTCAGGCCCAGCTCACCGTACTCGTCCTGGGCGCGTTTGGGCGCTTCGCGATCTCGCTTGAGCAGGCCGGAGCCGGCGCGGTCGGGGCTGGAGTCCAGCTTCACGCCGAGCAGGCCGATGGCGTCCAGGCCGACGCCGATGCTGCCTTCGGTGAAACCCGACTCGTAGCGCAGGAGGAAGCCTTGCGCCCATTCCTCGGCCTTGGCCTGCGGGGCGGCGTGCTGGCGGAAGTCGCGGTTGAAGTAGAAGTTGCGCAGCTCCAGGCTGGC
>NZ_SSOM01000085.1:45390-257809 GCF_029871235.1 Pseudomonas sp. BN411 | reverse complement strand
GCCGCTGAGGCTGACCGGGATACCCGCCGAATCTTCGCTGCCGGAACCGCTGGCCGCGTGGGTTTCTGGCGCGTCGTTAACCGAGGTGACGGTGATGGTGCCGTTGGCTGGCGTGGCGTCTTCCAGGCCATCGTTATCCACCGCGGCGTATTGGAAGGTGGTGGTGCCATTCCAGTTGGCGTTGGGCACGAAGGTGACGCTGGCGCCGTTGCCGCTGGCGGGCACGCTGTCGCCGATGGCCAGTGCAACGCCGTTCAGCAGCAGGGTGCCATTGGCCGGCAGGGATTTGATGATGAACTGAGCAACGGTGCCGTCGAGGTCCGAGCCGCTGAGGCCGACCGGAATGCCCGCCGAGTCTTCGTTGCCCGTGCCACTGGCCGCGTGGGTGTCCGGTGCGTCGTTGACCGAGGCAACGGTGATGGTGCCGGTGGCCGGGGAACCATCTTCCAGGCCATCGTTATCCACCGAGGCATACTCGAAGGTGGTGGTGCCATTCCAGTTGGCGTTAGGCACGAAGGTGACGCTGGCGCCATTACTGCTGGCCGGAACGCTATCACCGATGGTTAGCGCCACGCCGTTCAGCAGCAGGGTACCGTTAGCCGGCAGGGACTTGATCACGAAGCTGGCGACGGTGCCGTCCGCATCGGAACCACTGAGCGCAACCGGGATACCGGCGGAATCTTCGTTACCGGAACCGCTGGCCGCGAGGGTGTCCGGCGCATCATTGACCGAGGTGACGGTGATGGTGCCAATGGCCGGAGTGGCGTCCTCCAGACCATCGTTATCCACCGCGGCGTAGTCGAAGGTCGCGGTGCCATTCCAACCGGCATTCGGGACGAAGGTGACGCTGGCGCCGTTGCCCGAGGCCGGGACGCTGTCGCCGATGGCCAGGGCAACACCGTTCAGCAGCAGGGTGCCGTTGGCGGGCAGGGACTTGATCACGAAGCTGGCGACGGTGCCGTCCGTATCGGAACCGCTGAGGCTGACCGGGATACCGGCGGAGTCTTCGTTGCCGGAGCCGCTGGCCGCATGGGTCTCCGGTGCGTCGTTGACCGAGGTGACGGTGATGGTGCCGGTGGCTGGCGTGGTGTCCTCCAGACCATCGTTGTCCACCGAGGCGTACTCGAAGGTGGTGGTGCCATTCCAGTTGGCGTTGGGCACGAAGGTGACGCTGGCGCCGTTGCCGGTGGCCGGCACGCTGTCGCCGATATTCAGCGCCACGCCGTTCAGCAGCAGGGTGCCATTTGCCGGCAGGGATTTGATGATGAACTGAGCAACGGTGCCGTCGAGGTCCGAGCCGCTGAGGCTGACCGGAATGCCTTGCGCGTCTTCATCACCCGAACCGCTGGCCGCGAGAGTGTCCGGCGCGTCGTTGACCGAGGTGACGGTGATGGTGCCGGTGGCCGGGGAACCGTCTTCCAGACCCTGGTTATCCACTGCGGCGTAGTCGAAGGTGGTGGTGCCGTTCCAGTTGGCGTTCGGCACGAAGGTGACGCTGGCGCCATTGCCACTGGCCGGCACGCTGTCGCCGATGGCCAGTGCGACACCGTTCAGCAGCAGGGTGCCATTGGCCGGCAGCGACTTGATCACGAAGCTGGCGACAGTGCCATCGACATCCGAGCCGCTGAGGCTGACCGGGATACCCGCCGAATCTTCGCTACCCGAACCGCTGGCCGCGAGGGTATCCGGCGCGTCGTTGACCGAGGCAACGGTGATGGTGCCGGTGGCCGGAGTGGTGTCCTCCAGACCATCGTTATCCACGGCGGCATAGTCGAAGGTGGTGGTGCCGTTCCAGTTGGCATTCGGCACGAAGGTGACACTGGCGCCGTTGCCACTGGCCGGCACGCTGTCGCCAATGTTCAGGGCGACGCCGTTCAGCAGCAGGGTGCCGTTGGCGGGCAGGGACTTGATCACGAAGCTGGCGACAGTGCCATCGACATCCGAACCGCTGAGGCTGACTGGAATGCCTTCCGCGTCTTCGTTACCCGAACCCACGGCCGCATTAGTTTCCGGCGCATCGTTCTCCGGGGTGACGGTGATGGTCAGTGTGGAGCTGCTGCCGGTGTTGGTGGTGTAGCTGACTTCCGGGACCGTACCGTTCCAGTTCGGCACCGGGGTAAAGGTGTAGGTGCCGTTGGCATTGATCACCAGGCTTCCGATGCCATTGATGGTGGCTGCGGTACCGGCGGTGAAGGTACCGGGCACGCCATTGATGCTGAAGGTCGCGACAGTGAGGGTGTCGTCCACGTCGCTGTCGTTGCCCAGGACGTTGCCGGTGGCCGGGTTGTCTTCGGTCACGGTGTTGCTGTCGGGGCTCAGGACTGAGGCATCGTTCACCGGAGTGACGTCGGCGAAATTCAGCTCGGCGGTGTCGGTGGTGGTGCCGTCGCTGACGGTATAGATCGCGGTGGGTACCGGACCGTTGTAGTTCGGCGCCGGGGTGAAGGTGAAGCTGCCGTCGCTGTTGATCACCAGGGTGCCGACGCCACTGAGGGTGGCAGTCTGGCCAGCGGTGTAGGTGCTCCCGCCCACTTCGAACTGGGTGACGGTCAGGGCGTCGCCATCGACGTCGCTGTCGTTGGTCAGGACATTGCCGACCGCCTGGATGTCCTCGATCACCGGGACCGGACCGTCATTGGCCGCCAGCGGAGCGTCGTTCGCCGGGGTGACGGTGATGTCCAGCGTGGAGCTGCTGCCGGTAGTGGTGACGTAGGTTACCTGCGGCACTGCGCCGTTCCAGTTGGCGGCCGGGGTAAAGGTGTAATTGCCGTCGGCGGCGAGGGTCAGGGTGCCGACGCCGGTAATGGTCGCCGTCGCGCCTGCGGCGAAGCTGCCATTGATGCCGGCCACGCTGAAGCTGGCGACCGACAAGGTGTTGTCCACATCGCTGTCGTTGGTGAGCACGTTGCCGGTGGCCGGGGTGTCCTCGGCGACAGTGTTGCTGTCGGCAGCCAGGACCGACGCGTCATCCACCGGGGTGACATCGGCGAAGCTCAGTTCGGCAGTGTCGGTAGCGCTGCCATCGCTGACGGTGTAGGTCGCGGTGGGCACTGGGCCGTTGTAGTTCGGTGCCGGGGTGAAGGTGAAGCTGCCGTTGGCGTTGATGACCAGGGAGCCGACACCATTGATGGTTGCGGTCTGGCCAGCCAGGTAATTGTTCCCGCCGAAGCTGAAGCCGGTGACGGACAGGACATCGCCGTCGGCATCGTTGTCATTGGTCAGCACATTACCGCTGGCCTGAGTGTCTTCGGTCACGGCGGTCGGTCCGTCATTGCTGGCGACCGGCGCATCGTTGACCGGGCTGACGGCGCCGAAGCTCAGCTCACCGGTATCGGTGGCGGTGCCGTCGGTAACGGTATAGGTGGCGGTCGGCACCGGACCGTTGTAGTTCGGTGCCGGGGTGAAGGTGAAGCTGCCGTCGCTGTTGATCACCAGGGTACCGACACCGCCGAGGGTGGCGGTCTGGCCGGCGGTGAAGGTGCTGCCGTCCACGGTGAACTGGGTGACGGTGAGGGCATCGCCTTCCACGTCGCTGTCGTTGGTCAGGACGTTGCCGGTGGCCGGGGTGTCCTCGGTTACCGGGACCGGGCCATCGTTTGCTGCGACGGGGGCGTCATTCACCGGGGTGACGCTGATGCTCAGCGTGGAGCTGCTGCCGGTGCTGGTGGTGTAGCTGACCTGGGGGACCGTGCCGTTCCAGTTGGCGTCGGGGGTGAAGCTGTAGTCGCCATTGCTGGCGATGGTCAGGGTGCCGACGCCGGCAATGGTGGCGGTCTGGCCGGCGGTAAAGCTGCCAGTGACACCAGCGATGGTGAAGCTGGACACGCTGAGGCTGTTGTCGACGTCGGAGTCGTTGCTCAGGACGTTGCCGGTGGCCGGAGTGTCCTCGGCCACGGTGTCGCTGTCGGCGGCCAGGGCGGACGCGTCATCCACCGGCGTTACATCAGCGAAGCTCAGTTCGCCGGTATCGGTGGCCGTGCCATCGGTAACGGTGTAGGTAGCGGTGGGCACGGGGCCGGTGTAGTTCGGCGCTGGGGTAAAGGTGTAGGAGCCGTCGGCATTGATGACCAGGGTGCCGACGCCGCCGAGGGTAGCGGTCTGGCCGGCGGTGTAGGTGCTGCCGGCCACGGTGAACTGGGTGACGGTCAGGGCATCGCCGTCGGTGTCGCTGTCGTTGGTAAGGACGTTGCCGGTGGCCGGGGTGTCCTCGGTGACTGCGGCCGGGCCATCGTTGGCGGCAACCGGGGCGTCGTTCACCGGATTCACACCAATGGTGACGGTGATGGTGTCGCTGCCGCCCTTACCGTCTCCGACGATGACCGTGAAGCTGTCATTGCCGTTGTAGTTCGGATTGGGCGTGTAGGTGTAGGAGCCATCCGGGTTGATCACCACGGTGCCGTTGCGAGGAGCATCGCCCGGGGTATAGGTGAGCGGGTCGCCATCGGGGTCGGTGGCGCCGAGCTGCCCTGTCACCGGAGTGTCTTCGTCGGTGGTGATGCTGCTGTCCTGGCCCTGCGGGGAACTGTTGGGCACATCCGGCAGAACGGTATCGGGGGGCAGGGTGGCATCCGCATCCGGGGTGTTGTCGTCCTCCACCAGCGCCTCAGTGGCCAGGGGGGCATTGCTGGTGGCGAAACCGATGGTCGGATCGACCTGGCCCGCTGTGGCATCCAGCATCACGAAACTGTGGCCGCCACCGGCGGCACCACCGCCTGCGCCACCGGCGCTCGGGCCGGCTGCGGTGGCTTCGAGTGCCTGGGTCGGGTCGACGCCGGCCTCGATTGCCTTCTGCAGTTGCGCGACGTCATCGGCGGGCGTCTGGGGGGCCGGCTGGGCAGCCTGGGTTTCGACGCTGGCCACGACGTCGGATTCGCTCCACTGGCTGTCGCGGCCGAGGTCGACCGTGCTGCCATCGGTGAGTTCGAGAGTCACCATCCCCTCAAGCCCGGTTTGCAACTGATCGCCTTTGAAGAGTCTGTCCCCCTCGACGAGGAGCCGCTGGAACCCTTCCGGAGACATCGCGAAGACCTGACCAACAATGCTTTTGACGACCGCAATAACACTGCTCATGGAGTGACTCTCCTGAAAATGGCTCTCAGCTGGCTTGTCGTCGCTGGGGTCGAATTTCGATGACCAAGCGCAGGACTGACATTCCCTTTCTATAGTTAATGCATGGCGTAAAGGTGGCGCCAATTAATTGGCTTATGACAATTGGCTATTGAGAATATGCCAAAGTATTGACCAATTGATTCCCATCCTAAACAATCGATTTCATGCTGTCACTTTGATATTTGCGTCGCCGTCCAGTGCTTGGCAATGTGATCTCGTCCACAAAGCGCGGTGCTGACGGAAAGCAATCTCCGGTGAAGTTTCCGGACCTCCAATTCAACGAAAAGGATGCCAAGAATATGCGTCTGAGATTCTCCGCCGTTCTCCCTTTTGCCCTCGCTGTGAGCCTTCCCACGCAGGCCCAGAGCCTGTCCGAAGCCATGCAGCACGCCATGGATGTCCACCCGGAAATCCAGGCGGGGGTTAACAGCCGTCTGTCGGCCGACAAACAATTGAGGGCGGCCAAGGGCGGTTACCTACCGTCCGTCGACCTGCTGGGCGGTTATGGCCGTGAGGGCAGCGACAACACCACCACCCGCGCCGAAGGCGACGACCACTGGAAGACCATGACCCGTGGCGAATCCAGCCTGCGTCTGCAACAGATGGTGTTCGACGGCTTCGCCACCCAGAACGAAGTGGGCCGCCAGCAGGCCACTGTGAACTCCCGCGCCTATTCCCTGCTCGGTACTTCCGAGCGCACCGCGCTGGATGTGGCCCAGGTCTATATCGATGTGCTGCGTCGCCAGGAGATGGTGCGTCTGGCCGAGACCAACTTGCGCAGCCACGAACGCATCTTCGACCAGATCAGCCTGCGCAGTGAGCGCGGGGTAGGGCGCCTGGCCGACCAGGACCAGGCCGAAGCGCGCCTGGCCCAGGCCCGCAACAACCTGATCACCGAGCAGACCAACCTGCGCGATGCACGCACCAACTTCTACAGCGTGGTGGGCATCGACCCGGTGGACCTGAGCGAGCCGGCCGGCTTGCGTGGACAGCTGCCCGAATCCCTCGAGGCCGCTCGCGGCACCCTGCTGGCCAACAGCCCGGTCCTGCGTTCGGCCGAGTCCGACGTGGCGGCGGCGGAGAAGCAGTACGACGCCGCGAAGTCCTTCTTCTACCCGCGCTTCGACGCCGAATTGTCCCGTGGGGCGGACAATGACCTAGATGGCGAAGACGGCCACGTGAACGATTGGCAGGCAATGTTGCGCATGCGTTACAACCTGTTCGCCGGCGGCAGCCACAAGGCCGACCTGGAGTCCAAGGCCTACCAGATCAACGAAGCGCTGGACATTCGCAACAACGCCCTGCGTGTGCTGAACGAAGAGCTCGGTCTGTCGTGGAACGCCCTGGACAACGCCCGCGAGCAGATTCCGATCGCCCAGCAATACGTCGACTACAGCACCCGTGTGCGCGAGTCGTACCAGCAGCAGTTCAGCATCGGCGAACGTACGCTGCTCGACCTGCTGGACAGCGAAAATGAACTGTTCACCGCCTCGCGTCGCCTTGTGGACCTGCGCTACACCGAGCTGTTTACTCAGTACCGCATCAAAGCGACCATGGGCGAGTTGCTGAAGAGCCAGGGAGTGGTGGCGCCGATGGCGACGGTCGTACAGACCGAGCTCAAGCCCGAGGCAACTCTTCCCGGCCTGAACTAGGTACCTGTTTCGGATCCACGCGGCGCAAGGGGGCGTCCCCTCCCTCTTGCGTCGTCGGGGTCCGGCCTAGGCCCTGCCTCCCGTAGACCCCAGAGCAGAGAATCCAGGCGTGGATCCAGAAGTCAGTCGTTCAAGTGTCAATACCGATCCACGTGGGCAGCACGACGACCCCTTGCTCGATTCGCTGCTGTCCCTGTGCGTCCTGCACCACAAACCCGCCAACCGGGCCATGCTCACCAGCGGCCTGCCGCTGCCCAAGCAGCGCCTGACCGCCGATCTGCTACCCCGCGCCGCTGCCCGTGCGGGCCTGCAGGGCCGCCTGATGCAGCGGCGCCTGGATCAGATTCCGAAGATCGCCATGCCGGCGCTGCTGCTGCTCAAGGAAGGCCGCTGCGCGGTAATGCTCGGCTGGGGCGACGACGGCAAGGCGCGCCTGCTGCTCAGCGAGAGCGACGGCGGTGAAGTGAAGGTCACCCGCGAGCTGCTGCAGGAGGACTACAGCGGCCAGGTGTTCTTCGCCCAGCCGCAGCACAAGTACGACCTGAACACCGACAGCCTGATCCCGCGCACCGAGTCCTGGTTCCGCGATACGCTGAAGCGCTCCCGCTGGCTCTATACCGATGCGGTTGCCGCCAGTCTGCTGATCAACCTGATCGGCCTCGGCGCTCCCTTGTTCGTGATGAACGTGTATGACCGTGTCGTGCCCAACCAGGCGATCGCCACCCTCTGGGTGCTGGCCGTCGGCATCTCCGGGGCCTACATCTTCGATCTGTTGCTCAAGACCATGCGCGGCCTTTGCCTGGACCTCGCGGGCAAGAAAACCGACCTGATCATCTCCGCCACTCTGTTCGAGCGCATCGTCGGCATGGCGATGAAGTACCGCCCGATGCGGGTCGGCAGCTTTGCCCAGAACATCCATGAGTTCCAGACGCTGCGGGACTTCCTCGCCTCGCTGACCCTCACCAGCGTCATCGACCTGCCGTTCACCTTGTTGATCCTGCTGGTGATCGGATTGCTCGGTGGGCACCTGGTCTGGGTGCCGGTCCTGGCGTTCCCGCTGGCCATGGGGATCAGCTGGCTGTTGCAGAAACCGCTGGTGGCGACCATGGACCGCACCATGGCGCTGGCGGCGGAACGCCAGTCGAGTCTGATCGAGACCCTAGCCGGCCTCGACGCGGTGAAGGTCAACAACGCCGAGAGCGATCGCCAATACCTCTGGGAGCAGACCATCGGCACCCTGGGTCGCCTCGAACTGCGGGTGAAGATGCTTTCCAGCCTGGCGATGAACCTGACCCTGATGATCCAGCAGTTGGCGGGCGTGGTGATGATCGTCTCCGGCGTCTACCTGATCATGGCCGGTGACCTCAGCATGGGCGGCCTGATAGCCTGCTACATGCTCAATGGCCGTGCCCTTGGCCCGCTGACCCAGCTTTCCGGCCTGCTCACCCGCTACCAGCAGGCGCGCCTGACCATGAAGTCTGTCGACCACATGATGGACCTGCCGCAGGAGCGCCAGGAGGGCGAGCAGCCTCTGGTCCGGGACAAGCTGCAGGGCAGCTTGGAAATGCGCCAGATCAACTTCACCTACCCGCACCAGCAGACCCCGGCCCTGAGCGAAGTGAACCTGATCGTTCGTCCGGGCGAGAAGATCGGCATCATCGGCCGCAGCGGTTCCGGCAAGAGCTCACTGGCCAAGCTGATCGTCGGCCTCTACCAGGCCGATTCCGGCAGCCTGCTGGTGGACGGCACCGACATCCGCCAACTGGACGTCAGCGAGCTGCGCCACAACGTCGGCTACGTGCCCCAGGACATCCAGCTGTTCAGCGGCACCCTGCGTGACAACCTCATGTCCGGTGCCCGCTACGTGGAAGATGAACTGGTGCTGCAGGCGGCCGAGCTGTCCGGCGTGCACGAGTTCGCCCGGTTGCACCCGCAGGGCTATGAACTGCAGGTGGGTGAGCGGGGCCAGAACCTGTCCGGCGGCCAGCGGCAGAACGTCGCCCTGGCGCGCGCGCTGCTGCTCGATCCGCCGATCCTGCTGCTCGACGAGCCCACCAGCTCCATGGACAACCCCGGCGAGGAGCGCCTCAAGGAACGTCTCACCGGGATGATCGCCAACAAGACCCTGCTGCTGGTCACCCACCGTGCCTCGATGCTTTCGCTGGTGGACCGCCTGCTGATCGTCGACCGTGGCCGGGTCATCGCCGACGGTCCGAAGGAAGCGGTCATGGAAGCACTGAAGAAGGGGCAGATCAGTGTCGCATAAGGGCATGGGCGCGCTGCGCCAGTACTTCAAGGGCGGCGATTCGCTGTCCGACCAGCCGCTGCCGGAGGTCAACAAGGCCCTGGTGGAAGACGCGCCCCGCGTGGTGCGCCTGACCATCTGGACCCTCATCGGCTTCACCCTGTTCATGCTGCTCTGGGCCAACTTCGCCCAGGTGGACGAGGTCACCCGCGGCGAAGGCAAGGCGATTCCCTCATCCAAGCTGCAGAAGGTGCAGAACCTGGAAGGCGGCATCATCTCCGAGCTGTTCGTCCACGAGGGCCAGGTGGTTGAAGTCGGTGATCCGCTGCTGCGCCTGGACCCGACCCGTTTCGAGTCCAACGTCGGTGAAACCGAGGCGGACCGCACCGCCATGCAGTTGCAGGTCGAACGCCTGAGTGCCGAGGTGGATGACCGCCCGCTGCAGATATCCGACGAACTGCGCAAGCTTGCGCCGGAGCAGGCCAATAGCGAAGAAGCGCTGTATCGCAGCCGCCAGCAGCAATTGCAGGAAGAGGTGGCAGGCCTGGAAGAACAACTGGTGCAGCGCCGCCAGGAATTGCAGGAGTTCATCTCCAAGCAGGGCCAATACCGCAACAGCCTGCAGTTGCTGCGTCAGGAGATTTCCATCTCCGAACCGCTGGTGTCCCAGGGAGCGATTTCCAAGGTGGAAGTCCTGCGCCTGCGCCGCGCCGAAGTGGAGAACCGTGGCGAGCTGGAAGCCACCAGCCTGGCCATTCCCCGCGCCGAATCGGCGATCAAGGAAGCCGAACGCAAGATCGCCGAGACCCGTTCGCGCTTCCGCAGCGAAGCGCTGGCCCAGCTCAACGAGGCGCGCACCGAACTGAACAAGGCCAATGCCACCGGCAAGGCGCTGGAAGACCGCGTCAAGCGCACCCTCGTCACCTCGCCGGTGCGGGGCATCGTCAAGCAGCTACTGGTCAACACAATCGGTGGCGTGATCCAGCCGGGCAGCGACCTGGTGGAGATTGTGCCGCTGGACGACACCCTGCTGGTGGAAGCGCGTATCCGTCCGCAGGACATCGCCTTCCTGCACCCCGGGCAGAGCGCCATGGTCAAGTTCACCGCCTACGACTACACCATCTACGGCGGGCTGAGCGCCGACCTGGAACAGATCGGCGCGGACACCATCACGGATGAGGAAGGCAACAGCTTCTACCTGATCAAGCTGCGCACCAAGAAGAGCCATCTGGGGACGGAGCAGAATCCGCTGCTGATCATCCCAGGCATGGTCGCCTCGGTGGACATCATGACCGGCAAGAAGAGCATCCTGAGCTACCTGCTCAAGCCCATCATCAAGGCCCGCGCCGAGGCACTGCGCGAGCGCTGAGCACCGCCGAACTTGTAGGAGCGAGCTTGCTCGCGAACAGCCCGAGCACGATCCTTCGCGAGCAAGCTCGCTCCCACAGGAAAGCGGCCCTCACTCGGTAAACAGCTTCTGCACCACCGAGAAGTCTTTCTTGCCCTTGCCCTGCTTGAGCAGCAGCCGATAGATCTGCAGCGCCAGGGCGCCCATGGGCGTGCTGGATAGGCTGCTCTGCGCGGTTTCCTGGGCGAGCCCCAGGTCCTTGGCCATCAGCTCGGCCATGAAGCCCCCATCGTATTCCTTGCTCGCCGGTGCGTTGGGCATCACCCCCGGCCAGGGGTTGTAGCGTTCCAGCACCCAGTTGCCGCCCGAACTCTGGCGCATGATCTCGGCGAGGATGGCCGGGTCCAGGCCATTGGCCACGCCCAGCGCCATGGACTCGGCGGTGCCGATCATCTGCACCGCCAGCAACTGGTTGTTGCACACCTTGGCCACCTGGCCGGCGCCGTCTGGGCCGGCGTGGAAGATGTTCTTGCCCATGGCCTGGAAGACCGGCCGCGCCTTTTCCAGCGCTGCGGCTTCGCCCCCGACCATGAAGGTCAGGGTGCCGGCCGCAGCTCCGGCGGTGCCGCCGGAAACCGGTGCATCCAGCAACTCGATGCCACGGGCCTTCGCCGCCGCGTGAACCTTGCGCGCGGACTCCGGGGCGATGGTGGAGCATTCCAGCAGCAGGCTGCCGGCGGCGATGGACTCCAGCAGCCCGCCGTCGCCCAGCAACAGGCCTTCCACGTGCCGGCTGGCCGGCAGCATGGTGATCACCACCTGGGCGCCATTGACCGCTTCCCGCGCATCCCTTGCGGGCTTGGCACCCTCGGCCGCGAGCTCGTCGACGGCGGCCTGCACCAGGTCGTAGACCTTGAGGTCGTGGCCGGCCTTGAGCAGGTTGCGGGCCATGGGCAGGCCCATGTGGCCAAGTCCGATAAAGGCGATCTTGCTCATCGTGCTACTCCTTGGCCCGGCCGGGGTGGCGGCGGGCGGATTGTCAGAGATCGTCCAGCGGGTGCCGGCCGTCCCACACCGGCTCGAAATGGGCCTCGATCACCGCACGGGGAATGGCCGCTACATCCGGCCAGTGCCAGCGTGGGGCGTTGTCCTTGTCGATCAGGCGGGCGCGCACGCCTTCGGGGAATTCCGGATGACGGCAGCAGTTCAGGCTCATGGCGTATTCCATGCGGAACACTTCAGCCAGGGAGAGATGCTTCGCCCGGCGGATCTGCTCCCACACCAGGTGCGCGGTGAGCGGGCAGCCGGCGGCCAGGGTCTTGGCGGCGCGGGCCAGCGGCACATCGCTGTCGTGCTGCAAAGCGGTCATGGCCTTCCAGGCGGCGGGCAGGTCGGCCACGTCGAGCAGTTCGTCGATGCGCTTGCGCCGTGGTAGCCACTGGGCTTCCGGCAGTTGGCCACGGGCCTCGTGCTCCAGGGCCTTGAACAGGCTGTTGAGCTGGGTCTCGGGTTTGTCCTGCCAGTTGAGCTGGACCAGCCCGGCGACCAGGGCGTCTTGCTGGTCTTCCAGCAGGAAGCGGTCGGCCAGGTCGAGGTCAAGGGCATCGTGGGCGTTGATGGTGCCGGCACCCAGGCCGAGGAACAGGCCGAGCTTGCCGGGCAGGCGGGCGAGGAACCAGCTGCCGCCGACATCAGGGTAAAGGCCGATGTTGATTTCCGGCATTCCCAGGCGGCTGGAGGGCGTGACGATGCGGATCGACGCGCCCTGCATCAGGCCCATGCCGCCACCCAGCACGTGGCCGTGGGCCCAGCAGATCAGCGGTTTGGGAAAGGTGTGGATGCGGTGGTCGAGGCGATATTCATCGGCGAAGAATCGGCCCGCCAGCGGCGGTACCACGCCGGGGTGTTCGCGGCAGGCATCCACCAGTTTGCGCACGTCGCCGCCAGCGCAGAAGGCCTTGGGGCCGTTGCCGCGCAGCAACACGCAGACGATCTCCGGGTCTTCGGCCCAGGCACGCAGCCGGGCATCCAGCGCCTCGATCATCGGCAGGGACAGGGCGTTGAGGCTGGCTTCGGCATCCAGGCTGGCGATGCCGATGCGGGCGCCGTGCAGGCCATTACGTTCTTCGAAACTCACATTCATGGTCGTGTTCGTCCGGCTTTCGGTCATTTGTTGCGCCAGTTCGGATTGCGCTTTTCCAGGAAGGCGTTGACGCCTTCGCGGGTGTCGTCGGCGTCGAACAGGTCGACGAAACGCTCGCGTTCTTCCGGCAGCCAGCCGTTCGGCCCGCGCTCCCGCGCCCCCTGGATCAGCGGCTTGATGGTGCGCACCGCCACCGGGCTCTGCCGCGCCACCTTGGCCGCCAGCAGCAGGGCGGTGCCACGGGCTTCGCCGCTGTCCACCACCTGTTCCACCAGGCCGATGCGCAGCGCGGTTTCAGCATCCACGCGCTCACCGCAGAGAATCATGCGCTTGGCCCAGCCTTCGCCCACCAGCCACGGCAGCGCCTGGGTGCCGCCGGCGCAGGGCAGCAGGCCCACGGCGGCTTCCGGCAGAGCCATCTGTGCCTGGCGTTCGGCGATGCGGATGTCGCAGGCCAGGGCGCATTCCAGTCCGCCGCCCATGGCGTAGCCGTTGATCGCGGCAATGGACACACCACGGAAATCCCGCAGCGCCTCGAAGGCCTCGCCGAAGCGTCGGGCCATTTCGCGGGCGCGGGCCTTGTCGCCATCGGCGAAGAGGTTGAGGTCGGCGCCGGCGCTGAAGAACTTCGGTCCCTGGCCAGTCACCACCAGGGCGTAGATGTTGTCGTCGTGGTTGAGGTGCTCGATGAGCTGCTTGAGCCCGATCAGCGACTCGCGGTCCCAGGTGTTTGCCGGCGGATGGTTGATGGTGAGGAGCGCGGTGTGGCCGTGCTTCTCCACCGTCAGCTTGTGGGTGAGGTCGAAGATGCCGGGCTGATAGGGTTCCAAGGCTGTGGACATGTGCAGCTCCTTACAGAAGTCGGTCGAGGGCGCCGCCCTGTTCCAGTAAACGGCGCGCCACGATGACGCGCATGATTTCGTTGGTGCCTTCGAGGATCTGGTGTACCCGGGTGTCGCGTACCCAGCGTTCCAGAGGATAGTCGTTCAGGTAGCCATAGCCGCCGTGCAGTTGCAGCGCCTCATTGCACAGTTCGAAGCACTGGTCGGTGGCGAAGCGCTTGGCCATGGCGCAATAGAGGCTGGCCTCAGCGTGGCCCTGGTCCAGGCGGTGGGCGGCCAGGCGCACCATCTGCCGGCTGGCGGTGAGGGCGGTGAGCATGTCGGCGAGTTTGAATTGCAGGGCCTGGAATTCGGCCAGCGCCTTGCCGAACTGCTTGCGCTCTTCCACATAGCGCAGGCTCTGCTCCAGGGCCGCCTGGGCGGCGCCGAGGGAACAGCTGGCGATGTTCAGGCGGCCGCCATCCAGGCCTTTCATGGCGTAGACGAAGCCCTGGCCTTCCGGGCCGATGCGATTGCCGGCGGGAATGCGCACGCCTTCGAAGGTGATGGTGCGGGTGGGTTGGGCACGCCAGCCCATCTTGTCTTCATTGCGGCCGTAGCGGATGCCGTCGGCGTCGGCCGGTACCAGGAAGCAGGATATGCCCTTGGCACCGTCCTCTCCCGTGCGGGCCATGACGATCAATACCTGGGTGCTGCCGGCGCCGGAAATGAAGCATTTGCTGCCGTCCAGCACATAGTGGTCGCCATCACGGCGGGCGCGGGTACGCAGGCGGGCGGCATCGGAACCGGCGTCGGGTTCGGTCAGGCAGTAGGAGGCAAGCAGTTCGCCGCCGATCAGGCCGGGCAGCCAGCGCGACTTGAGTTCGGCATCGCCGAAGGACGCCAGCATCCAGGTGGCCATGTTGTGGATGGTCAGGTAGGCGGTGGTGGCCACGCAGCCAGCGGCCAGTTGCTCGAAGATCAGGGAGGACGACAGCCGGGACAGCCCCAGGCCGCCATCCTCTTCGGCGATGTACAGGCCCAGGTAACCCTGTTCGGCGGCGCGGCGGATCACCTCCAGCGGGAAGTGGTGGTCACGGTCCCAGTCCGCGGCGCCGGGCGCCAGTTCGTGGCTGGCGAAGGCGCGGGCGCTGTCCACCAGCAGGCGTTGTTCCTCGGTGAGGTCGAAATCCATACTCTCTGCCTTGGTCAGGTGTAGGAGCGGTCTGCCCTATTTCAGGTGGATGGTCATGTTCGGGCCGGTGACCGGTGTGTCATCGAACCAGCGGCTGGTGACCGTCTTGGTCTCGGTATAGAAGCGCACCGCCTGCTTGCCGTAAGCGTGCAGATCGCCATAGAAGGAACCCTTCCAGCCCGTGAAGGAGAAGAAGGGCAGGGGCACCGGGATAGGGACGTTGATCCCCACCTGGCCCACTTCCACCGCATGCTGGAAGTGCCGCGCGGCGCCGCCGGAGCGGGTGAACAGGCTGGTGCCGTTGCCGTAAGGGTTGGCGTTGACCAAGGCGATGGCTTCTTCGAGGCTGTCCACTTCCATGCAGACCAGCACCGGGCCGAAGATTTCTTCGCGGTACAGGCCCATCTTCGGCGACACACCTCGGAACAGGGTCGGGCCCAGCCAGTTGCCGTTCGGGTAACCCGGCACCGTGCACTGGGAGCCATCGAGCAGACATTCGGCGCCTTCCGCCTTGCCTTCGGCAATCAGTCGCAACACGCGTTGGCGGGCCTGCTGGCTGATCAGTGGGCCGAACGCCGAATGGGCGTCCTTCCAGTGACCGGGGCGCAACTCCGCCATCTGTGCGGCCAGCTCGGGAATCCACTGGCGTGCCTCACCGACGAAGATCGCCACGCTGATGGCCATGCATCGCTGGCCGGCGGCACCGCAGCTGGCGCCTATCAGGTTGCTCAGCACCTGGTCCTTGTGGGCATCGGGCAGCACCACCATGTGGTTCTTGGCGCCGGCGAACGCCTGCACTCGCTTCAGGTGGGCAGTGCCGGTGCGGTAGATATGCTGGCCCACCGGCACCGAGCCGACGAAGGAGATGGCGCGCACGTCCGGGTGGGTCAGCAGCGCATCCACCTGTTCGCGGCCACCGTGGATCACCTGCAGCACGCCCTTGGGCGCACCGGCTTCGATGAAGAGTTCGGCGAGGCGGTTGGGGGTCAGCGGGTCCTGCTCGGAGGGCTTGAGGACGAAGGTGTTGCCGCAGGCGATGGCCAGCGGAAACATCCACAGCGGAATCATCGCCGGGAAGTTGAAGGGGGTGATGCCGACGCAGACGCCCAAGGGCTGAACCCAGCTCGCGGTGTCGATCTCGCGAGCGACGTTCTCCACCGTCTCGCCCATCATCAGGCTGGCCACGTTGGCGGCGTGTTCGGCCACCTCGATACCACGCCAGACATCGCCCTTGGCGTCAGCGAAGGTCTTGCCGGTCTCGCTGGCCAGCAATTCCGCCAGTTCGTCGTGGTGATCCTTGAGCAGCTGCTGGTAGCGCAGCATGAGGCGGGCGCGTTCCGGGACCGGCACTTCTCGCCAGGTCTGGAAGGCGACCTTGGCGCTGGCGACGGCGGCCTCGATCTCCTCAGCCGTGGCCTTTGGCGCCAGGGCCAGAACCTCCTGGGTCGTTGGGTCGGTGACCTCGATCAGCTCGCGGGCGCGGCTGTCGCGCCACTCGCCGTCGATCAATTGCGGAATTGTCCGAGACATCTGGTCCTCCACCCGTGAGACGGGACCTTGTTGTTTCTTGCTCTTATAACGGCCGCCGATTCAGATGTGGATTGACGATCTTGGTTGCGGGATGGACGATCTTGGGATTGCGGGCCACTACAAGAATGTCCATGAGCCGCTCCGTCGAAACATCCAACTGGCCGCTGCCGGCCAATGGCGTGCGCTTCACCACGCCACCCCGCCTGCGCCGCCTGCTGGCCCGTCACCCATTGACTTCCGCCTGTTATCCACTGGCACTGGGCTACTACCCGGAGGCCCTCGGGCACCTCATGGATCGCCATGAACCGGAAGACAACCTGCTGATCTACTGCCGCTCCGGACAGGGCTGGCTGGAAACCGGGGATGGACGATTCGATGTGGGCGGTGGCGACCTGCTGCTGCTGCCCAAAGGCCGCGCCCATGCATATGGCGCTGATGCGCAGCGGCCCTGGAGCATCTATTGGGTGCACTTCGAAGGTGAACTGGTGGAGGACTACCTGCGGCCCCTGGGGCAGTCGGTCCTACATCGGATCGGTGTGCAGCCGCGCCTGCTGGCCGATTTCGATGCGCTGCTGGGGCTGCGCAAGCAGGGCCTGAACCTGCCGCACTTCGTCCATGCCGCCCACCAGTTGCAGACCTTGCTGACCTCCCTGGCGGTGCTGCCCGTGCGGGGGTATCTCAAGTCAGGCCGGGTGCTGGACGTGGATGCGGTGCAGGCGGTGATGCGTGCCCATCTGCACGACAGTCTCAACCTCGACCAACTGGCGGCCCAGTTCAAACTGTCGCGCTTCCACTTCGCCAAGACCTATCGGGCCCTGACGGGGCACGCGCCGATCCAGGATTTCATCCAGCTGAAGATGGCCCACGCCTGCCGCTTGCTCGACGAGGGCGACCAGGGGGTGAAGCAGATTGCCGAGCAACTCGGTTACGACGACGTCTATTACTTCTCGCGCCTGTTCAGGAAGGTGGTGGGGATGGCGCCCAGTCATTACCGGGCATTGCATCAGGGGTGAGTTGCAGCGGGCTTCTTGCCGGTCAATCGGCTTCGAGCGGCCGGCCGCCCAGCAGTTTCAGCCAGAGCGCCACCACTTCCGCGAGTTCCGCGCGCAGGAGGCGCGGTGTCGGCAGCTCCATGCGCTGGTAGGCGGGCAACCGCGCGAGGCGGTCGTCGTCACGGGGTTCGTCCAGCAACTGGCTGGCGACCTGCACCACGTCCGCCAAATCCACCGCGCCCTTGTGCTGGCGGCACCAGTCGCGACGCAGGCGTGCGCAGTCCTGCAGGTTGCTGGGCAATTTCCAGGCGCTCAGCAGCAGTACGCCCAGTTCGGCGGAGAGCTGTTCGCACAGCCGTTGCACATCGACCTCCAGGCGTGACACCTGCGGCCAGCGATGCAACTCCTGGAGCAACGGCAGGCTGCCGACGTCCTGCAGCAGGCCGGCCAGCAGGGCGTCCTCCTCTTGCAGGTGGGGCAGGTGCTGGGCCAGGCCGGCGCTCAGGGCGGCCCGTTGCAGGCTGAGGTTCCAGCGCTTGTTGAAGACCTTGCGCAGGCTGGTTTCGTCACCGTCGAACAACTGCTGCAGCTCGAAGGCCAGCACCAGGTTGGCCAGGCGCCTGCCATCCAGCTGCCTGACCAGGTCCAGCAGGCGGGGACAGGGACGGACATGGCCGAGTAGCGGCAGGCTGGCGAACTCCATCAGGCGCCCGGTCAGGGTCGCGTTGGTTTCCAGCAGTTCGCTGACCTGCTCATGGGAGGGCTTGTCGCCCGCCTGCAACTGGCGCAGGTGCAGGGACGTCTCCGGCATCGGCGGCAGCGCACTGGCATCCTTGAGAAAGCGTTCGTAGAGCGCGAGTTTCACGGTGTCGTGGCGATTATCCATGCGGGCTCACTCCGGGCGTCCTTGATTGACAAGGGTAGTGGGCATTTCATAGGGTGCCCGACCATCGGGCGGGAAGCGCCCTGGCAACCGCCACGGAACAGATTGAGTGATGACTGAAAGCGACGACCGGATCAGGCTCGAAGAGAGCTGGAAAGAAGCCCTGCGGGACGAGTTCGAAAAGCCCTATATGAAGGCCCTGGGCGATTTCCTGCGCCAGGAGAAGGCCGCCGGCAAGGTGATCTTCCCGCCGGGACCGCTGATCTTCAATGCGCTGAACTCCACGCCGCTGGAGCGGGTGAAGGTGGTCATCATCGGCCAGGATCCCTACCACGGTCCGGGCCAGGCCCACGGCCTGTGCTTCTCGGTACAGCCGGGCGTACCGGCGCCGCCGTCGCTGCAGAACATCTACAAGGAACTCAAGCGCGACCTGAACATCGACATTCCGTCCCACGGTTACCTGCAATCCTGGGCGGAGCAGGGCGTGCTGCTGCTCAACACCTCCCTGACCGTCGAACAGGCTCGCGCCGGTTCCCATGCCGGTGCCGGCTGGCAGCCCTTCACCGACAAGGTGATCGAGGCCGTCAGCCAGAACCGTCCGCACCTGGTCTTCCTGCTCTGGGGCTCCCACGCGCAGAGCAAGGAACGGCTGATCGACCCCACCAAGCACCTGATCCTGAAGTCGGCGCATCCGTCGCCGCTGTCGGCCTACCGGGGCTTCCTCGGCAACGGCCACTTCAGCCGCTGCAACAAGTTCCTCGTCCAGCACGAACTGGCACCGATCGACTGGAGCCTGCCCGCGCTCTGAAGCCGGGCACTCAGCGCGGGTAGCACTCCAATCCCTTGAGGTCCGCGACCATCTCGCCGATGTGCTGGCGCAACGCATTGCGCTGGCCCTCGTCGGCACTGTTGAAAAGATCGGTGAGCAGCCGGGCCAGGGCGTCCTCCGCCGCTGGATAGGCCTTGCGGTACTTCGCTGTCCAGAAGGTTTCCGGGTCCTGCAGCAGGGCGGTGAGGCGCACCGGGAAGTCCGCGTTATGACGGCTATAAAGCGCACTGCGCAGCTCCTTCTGCCAGTTTTCGCGGTTGTCGGACCAGATCCGGTTGTAGTCGCCTTGTTCCTTGGCCCAGGTGTCGATGCGCGCCTGCTGGCTCGGCCGCAACGGTCCCAACCATTCCTCGACGCGTTCGCGCATGCGCTCTGATCGCGCGACCACCTGTTCCTTGAGCGGCGGTGTGACGTGCTCTTCGCGCAACTCGACATTGCGCTCGTCCATGGAGACATAGAGCTCGCCCATCTGCTGCGGGTAAAGATTCTTCGCCACGCCTATCGCCGTGGGAGTGATTTCGACAGCGATGTCCCGCGCGGCCTCGCGAACCTGCACGAACTGGCCCTGCACATCGGTGGCCGTCAGCTTTGGCCGCTGGCTGAGCTGGACCAATTGCTCCAGCCAGGCGACGTATTCGGGCAGCTGGGTTCTGCAATGCCAGGCGAGGTGCTTTTGCAAGCGCGGCTCCAGCCAGGCTTTCTGTGAGTCGTCGAGGCTGACGTAGGTGCTGATCCACCAAGGAATGACCAGATCCAGGTTGCGATAGGCCAGGTCCAGACGACTACAGGCCGCCACCAGCAGGAATGTCGTGGCGAGCAGCACAGCACGAAGCGGGGTAACGCGTCCGGACATGGAAGTCGGCCATGGCAATTAGTAGATGGGGAGAGCATAGGCGTGCCGCATTGCGGTTGACGGTGTGCACGCAACCGGATGTTGCGAATGGGGTATGAAGTTGGTCGCGTCGATGCGGGGCGGACGGGGCGCGGGATAAAAAAAGCCCGCACAAGGCGGGCTAAACGTGGGTCTTGTGCTTCTGCCAGCGTCGGAACACCGGCTCGGCGAGAAACAGCACCAGGAGCAGTCGCAACACCTGCAAGGCGGTGACCAGGGGTACCGAGAGCTGCAGGGCTTCGGCGGTGAGGCTGAGTTCGGCGATGCCGCCCGGCATCATGCCCAGCATCAGCGAGCGATGGTCGAGCCCATCCAGCCAGCCCAGTAGTTCGGCGGCAAGGGCGGCGAAGGCCATGCCCAGGGAGGTGGCCAGCAGGGTGCGAGCGATGAATGAGGGCGCGCGCTTGAAGAAGGCGCGGTCGAAGTGGCAGCCCAGGGCGCTGCCGATCAGCCATTGGCCGAGCTGGCTGGCGCCTTGCGGCAGGCCCAGTTGCAGGTCGAAGCCGATGCTCATCCCGGCACTGACCAGCAGTGGGCCGATCAGCCAGGGGTTGGGTTGGTGGAAACGCTGCATCAACAAGGCCAGCAGTGCGCCGCCAGCGAGCAGCAGGGCGAGCCAGCCCCAGTCCACCGATGCCGCCTGATGCTGTACGGCGGGAACGCCGACGAACAGCTGGAACAAGGCTGGTACGCTGAGGACCACCAGCAGCAGGCGCAGGCTTTGCCCGGCGGCGACGCGGCTGAGCATCGCGCCGTTGCGCTTGCCGAGGTTGACCATTTCGCTGGCGCCCCCCGGCATGCTGGCGAAGAACGCGGTGGCGCGGTCCTCGCCGCTGCGCAGCATGAGGCTGATGCCGATGACGCTGGAAAGCGTGGTGGCCACGGCACCGACCAGGATGATCGCGCTGTTGGCCAGTACCTGCTCGATCACCGCGGGGGTGAAGTGCAGGCCAATGCCCACACCCACCACCCACTGGCCGCACTTGCGTGCGCCCGGCACTTCCACCAGCGGCAGGTTGCCGATGCAGCGCACGGCGATCACCGCCAGCAGCGAGCCCACCATCCACGGCAGCGGCCAGCCGATCAAGCTGGCCAGCCAGCCGCCGGCGGCGCCCACCAGCGGCGTGAGCAGCCACTTAGGCATGAGCGAGCTTCGCCTTGGCGCGGCGTGCACGCATCCAGCGGAGGCCCGGCAGGGCCAGCATCACGGCGGTGAGCACCCAGAGGGCGATGGTGATCGGGCTGCTCCAGAGGATGCCGAGGTCGCCGTTGGTGATGGACAGGGCGCGGCGCAGGTTGGATTCCATCAGCTCACCAAGGACGAAACCGAGGATCAGCGACGACAGTGGGAAGTCCATCTTGCGCAGCAGGTAGCCGAACACCCCGAGAGCCGCCATCAGCACCAGGTCGAAGGTGGTGCTGTGCACGGCGTACACCCCCACCACGCTGATCACGGTGACGGCCGGGACGAGGATCCAGTTCGGCACACTGAGCATACGGGCGAACAACCCAACCAGCGGGATGTTCATCACCAGCAGGATAACGTTGCCGATGAACAGCGAGGCGATCAGGCCCCAGACCACATCGGGCTGCTGCTCGAACAGCAGCGGGCCGGGAGTGATGTTGTACAGAGTCAGGGCGCCGATCATCACCGCGGTGGTGCCCGAGCCCGGCACGCCGAGGGTCAGCATGGGAATCAGCGAACCGCAGGCCGAAGCGTTGTTGGCCGCTTCCGGTGCCGCCACGCCACGCAGGTCACCTTCGCCGAAGCGGCTGCTGCTGCCGGCCATGCGCTTCTCGCTCATGTAGGTGATGGCGCTGGCGATGGTGGCGCCGGCACCCGGCAGCACGCCGATGACGAAGCCGGCCAGGGAGCTGCGCACGCTGCTCCACCAGGTGAAGGTGAATTCCTTCAGGTTGAACAGCATGCGTCCGCTGGTCTTCACGGCCTGCTGGCCGGTGGCGGTGTGCTCCAGCATCAGTAGCATTTCGCTGACGCTGAACAGGCCGATGACGACGATCACGAACTGGATGCCGTCGGACAGGCCGACGCTGTCGAAGGTGAAACGGTAGACGCCGGTGGTGGCGTCTACGCCCACCGTGGCCAGGCCCAGGCCGATCAGCGCCGAGAGCAGGGTCTTGACCGGCTTGTCGCCGACCATGCCGCCCAGACAGGCAATGGCGAAGACCATCAGCATGAAGTACTCCGCCGGCCCGAAGGCCACCGCCCAGTTGGCGAGAATCGGTGCGAAGAGCACCACGCCTATGGTGGCGATGGTGCTGCCGATGAAGGAGCTCATGGCCGACAACGAGAGGGCGATGCCGGCCTTGCCCTGGCGCGCCAGAGGGTAGCCGTCGAGGGTGGTCATGATGGCCGCGGCGTCGCCCGGTACGTTGAGCAGGATGGCCGAGATGCGCCCGCCGTACTCGCAGCCCAGGTACACGGCGGCCAGCAGGATCAGGGCGGTTTCAGGCGGCAGGCCGAGAGCGAACGCCAGCGGCAGCAGGATCGCCACCCCGTTGATCGGCCCCAGGCCCGGCAGCAGGCCGACCACGGTGCCGATGAAGGCGCCGAACAGTGCCACCAGGAGGTTGATTGGACGCAGGGCGACGTCGAAGCCCTGGGCCAGGAAGTTCAGGGTTTCCATGTCAGTTCTCCAGGAAGGCCAGCAGCCCCAGGGGCAGCGGAACGTCCAGCAGGTAGTCGAACAGGCCGTAGAGCAGTGCGCCCATCAGCAGGCCGCTGGCCAGGCTCGGCAGCAGGCGGCCGTTGAACAGCATGCCGAGGCCGAAGCCCACGAGGGTGGTGCTGAGGACGAAGCCCAGGGGCTCGAAGAGCAGCCCGTAGGCGAACAGGGCGATAACGAAGATCGCGACCTTGCGCGCCAGGGACCAGGAAATCGGCAGGTCCTCGACGTCACCCGGCTTGTAGATCAGCCAGATGGCGGCGGTGGCCATCAGGAACAGCAGCAGCAGGGGGTAGGCGCGCGGGCCGACCGGGTCGTAGCTGAACGGCGCCTGGAAGCCCCAGGCGACCACGGCGAGCAGGGCACAGACGAGCAGCCAGACCGCAGCGAAGATTCGTACGTACATGGCGGTTTACCTAGGAATGCGGAGTCGCCCCTCTCCCAGGGGGAGAGGGGACCGGATTGTGGCGATTACTGCGCCAGGCCGAATTCGCCGGCGAGCTGCTTGTACTGCTTCACCTGTTCGAATACGTAGGCTTTCAACTGGTCGCCGGTGAGGCTCAGGGGGAACAGGTCGCGCTGTTCACGCAGCTTGGCGAACTCCTCGCTGGCCAGCAGGGTGTCGAACTGCTGCTTCCACCAGTTGAAATCCTCGTCGCTGACTTCCGGGCCCATATAGAAGCCGCGGATCACCGGCCAGACGATGTCGAAGCCCTGCTCCTTGGCAGTGGGGATTTCCGCCAGCTTGCCGGGCAGACGCTGGTCGGAGAGCACGGCGAGGATGCGAATCTTGCCGGCGGCCAGTTGCGGGGTGATTTCACCCAGGCCGCTGCTGGTTACCTGCACGTGGCCCCCCAGCATGGCGGTGAGGGTCTCACCGCCGCCCTCGAAGGCTACGTAGCGCAGCTTCTGCGGGTCGATGCCGGCGGCGCGGGCGATCAGCGCGGTCTGCATCCAGTCCTGGCCGCCGATGGTGGCGCCGGCGCCGAAGACGATGGCGGCGGGGTCCTTCTTCACGGCTTCGACCAGGTCGCTCAGGGTCTGGTAGGGGGAATCGGCACGCACGGAGATGGCGCCGTAATCGGTACCGATGCCTGCCAGCCAGCGCACGGCGTTCTCGTCGTAGCGACCGAACTTGCCCTGGGCGAGGTTCAGCAGGGAGCCGGAGGAGAAGGCGGTGATGGTGCCGGCATCCTTCGGGCGCTGGGCGACCACGGCGTTGTAGGCCACGGCGCCGACGCCGCCGGGCATGTAGGTGACGCGCATCGGCGCCTTGAGCAGGCCGCCATCCTTCAGGCCGCTCTGGGCCAGCTTGCAGGTGAGGTCGAAGCCGCCGCCGGGCTTGGCCGGGGCGATGCACTCGGGGCGCTTGGGCTCGGCCAGCAGCTGGGTGGACAGCAGCAGGCCCGAGGTGATCAGGGCGATGCGGGAGAGGGCAGTCTTCATCGGGAGTCTCCTGTGGAGTTTTATTGTGGTTCAGGCCTCACCAGATCGGCAGTGCATAACTGACGATCAGGCGAAGTTCATCCGCATCGCGGGCGAAGTTGGAGCGGAATCCGGCATGGCGGGCGCGGAAGGTCAGGTTCTTCAGGCTGCCGTTGGGGACCACGTACTTGAATTCGACATCGCGTTCCCATTCACGGCCTTCCTCGCTGCTGCCGGTGACCTGGGCGTTGTCGCTGGTGACGTAACGGGTCATGAAGCTCAGGCCGGGCACGCCCATGGCGGCGAAGTCGAGGTCGTAGCGGGCCTGCCAGGAGCGCTGGTCGGCGTTGGCGAAGTCGTTGATCTGCACGAAGTTGACCAGGAAGGGATCGCTGCCATCGATGTAGGCGTAACCGGTGTCGCCGCTCATGCGCTGGTAGCCCAGGCCGACCTTGTGGCTGCCCTGGCCGTAGCTGACCATGCCGTTGAGGGCGCGGTTATCCACCTTGCCGGCCTCGGCGCGGCCGGTGTCGTCGCTGATGGCATAGCGCAGGTCGGCGCTCATGGTGCCGGCGCCCAGCGGCTGGCTGGCCAGCAGGCCGAAGAAATTCTGGCGGTAGACATCGTCCAGCTCGGCGAAGAAGTAGCGGCCGGTGACGCGCTCGGTGAAGGCGTAGTCCAGGCCGCCAAGGTCGAAGTGATCGCCCGTGGCGGCGGTGGCGAAGCGCTTGTTCTTGTTGTTGATGGCCAGGTCTTCGGAGTTGGTCGAAGCGCGGTCCTTGACCTCGTTGAGGCGGCCACCAGTGAAGGTCAGGTTGCTGATTTCCTTCGAGGTGAGCAGGCCACCTTCGAATACTTGGGGCAGGATGCGGCTGTCGCTGGCCTTCACCACCGGCAGTTCGGGAATGTGGGTGCCCAGGCGTAGCTCGCTCTTCGAGGCGCGGACCTTGGCGGTCAGGCCGAGCTTGCTGTACTCGTCCGGTGTGCCGCCGTCGTCCTGCACCGGCAGCAAGTCGGTACCGCTGCGGCCTGGGCCGGAATCGAGCTTGATGCCGAGCATGCCGAGGGCGTCGAGGCCCAGGCCGACGGTGCCTTCGGTGTAGCCGGATTCGACGTTGAGGATGAAACCCTGCGCCCATTCCTCGCGCTTGGACTGGCCGGAGCCGTCGCGGAAGTCGCGGTTCAGGTAGATGTTGCGGGCTTCGAGGGTCGCCGAGCTGTCCTTGAAGAACTCGGCATTGGCGTGCGTGGCCAGGGTGCAGCTTGCGATGGCGAGACTGAGGGTGCAAACAGGCGGAAGCGCCTGCCGTGCGGCAGTTGGCATCGAGTGGTCTCCATTGTTGTTCTTGTCAGCCGGCGCAACCACGGGCCGGCTTTTTTACGGGTGGTCCTTGCCACCCTGTCGCGATGCTATGCAGTGAAACTTTCGCCAGCCTTTCAGTGTGAAAGAAACCTTGCATGGCATTCACAGCGCCCGGCGGCCCGTTAAACTGCTGAGCGATCGCTGCCATTTCGGAGACTTTGTCGTGCGAATCCTGCTGGTCGAAGACCATCCCCAGTTGGCTGCAAGCGTTGCCCAAGTGCTCAAGAGCGCAGGTTGGACGGTGGACGTACTGCACGATGGCGTCGCCGCCGACCTGGCCCTGGCCAGTGAGGACTACGCCCTGGCGGTACTGGACGTGGGACTGCCGCGCATGGATGGCTTCGAGGTGCTGGCGCGCCTGCGCGGGCGCGGCAAGACACTGCCGGTGCTGATGCTTACCGCGCGCGGCGAGGTGAAGGACCGGGTCCACGGCCTCAATCTCGGGGCCGACGACTACCTGGCTAAACCCTTCGAACTGACCGAGCTGGAGGCACGGGTCAAGGCACTGCTGCGCCGCAGCGTGCTCGGTGGCGAGCAGCAACAGCGCTGCGGGGCGCTGGTCTATGACCTGGGAACCCGGCGCTTCAGCCTCGCAGATGAAGTCCTCAGCCTGACCTCGCGCGAGCAATCCGTGCTGCAGGCCCTGATCGCGCGGCCGGGGCGGGTGATGAGCAAGGAGCAGCTGGCTTCCCAGGTGTTCGGGCTCGATGAGGAAGCCAGTCCCGATGCCATCGAGATCTACATCCACCGCCTGCGCAAGAAGCTGGAAGGCAGCGCCGTGCGCATCGTCACCTTCCGTGGCCTGGGCTACCTGCTGGAGAGCCAGGATGCGTGAGGCCGGCAGCCTGCGCGGGCGGCTGCTGCGCCGCCTGGCGCTGATGCTGGGTGGCCCGCTGCTGATCGCCAGCCTGAGTTCCTACTGGAACGCCCGCGAGGCCGCAGACACTGCCTATGACCGAACACTCCTGGCGTCGGCGAGGGCCATTGCCGATGGCCTCTATGAAAACGACGGTCGCCTGAAGGCGGACGTCCCCTACGTGGCGCTGGATGTCTTCGCCTATGACAGCGCCGGGCGCATCTTCTACCAGGTGAACGACCCGGACGGGAAACTCGTCTCGGGCTACGAACACCTGCCGCCGCCACCACCGGGCACCCAGCGTACTGACGACTACCCTGCGCTGGCGCGCTTCTATGACGCCGAATACGAAGGGGTTGGGGTGCGGGTGGTAAGCCTGTTGCAGCCGGTGAGCGAGCCGCGCCTGAACGGGATCGCCGAGATACGTGTCGCCGAAACCGAAAGCGCCCGTGAGCGCCTGGCCAGGGGGCTGCTGGTGGACAGCCTGTGGCGCCTGGTGCTGCTGGTGGTGGCGGCGCTGGTGCTGGTGTGGCTGGCGGTCAGCGCCTCGCTGCAACCGTTGAACAAGCTGCGCCTGGCGGTGGAGGAGCGTGAGGCCGACGATCTGCGGCCTCTACCGGAAGTGGCGGTGCAGCGTGAATTGCGCCCCCTGGTGGATGCCCTCAACCAGTTCACCGAACGTCTGCGCGGCCTGTTTCAGCGTCAGGCGGATTTCATCGCGGACGCTTCCCATGAGCTGCGTACGCCACTGGCCGCCCTCAAGGCGCGCGTGGAGCTGGGGCTGCGCGAGCAGGACCCGGCGATCTGGCGCTCGACCCTGGAAGAAGCGGCACAGAACACCGATCGCCTGACCCACCTGGCCAACCAGTTGCTGTCTCTGGCACGCATTGAAAGCGGCGCGCGGGCCATCGCCGAAGGCGGCGCCGAGCGCATCGAGCTGGGCCAACTGGCGCGCGAGCTGGGTATGGCACTGGCTCCTCTGGCCCATGCGCGTGGCATCGCGTTGGCGCTGGAAGCGGAGGATCAGGCCTGGGTGATGGGGGAGCCGACGCTGCTCAACGAGCTGCTTTGCAACCTGGTGGACAACGCCCTGGCCCATACGCCCAAGGGCGGCAACGTGATCCTGCGGGTGTGCTCGCCGGCGGTGCTGGAGGTGGAGGACGACGGCAGCGGCATTCCGCCCGAGGAACGCGACAAGGTGTTCCAGCGCTTCTATCGGCGCAATGTGCAGAGTCGTGGAGCGGGATTGGGGCTGGCGATCGTCGGCGAGATCTGCCGCGCCCACCAGGCAGAGATCAGCCTTCATGATGGCGGGGCTGGCGGGGCTGGCGGGCTGAAGGTGCGGGTGAGTTTCCCGCCGGCGTGATGCCATGTGAATTCGGCCTACGGCGCGAGGCTCAGCGGCTCCTGCACTTCCATCAGGTACTGGGCCACCTTGCCGCTGTCCCGCAACAGGGTCAGGCCCTGGTTGAAGCGCTTGATCAGCTCGGCATTGCCGGGCACCTCGCGGGACAGCATCAGGTGCAGGCTGTCACTGCGCACGGGAAGCGGATGGAAGCTCAACCGGGCGCGATCGGCGGCGGTGAACTTGTCGTTAAGCAGGGCGAAGGCGACGACCTTGTCCATGGGAAAGGCATCCAGCCTCCCAGCCAGGACCATGCGCAGGCCCTGTTCCTCACCGCTCAGGCGCTTGACCTTGATCTGGCCGTCGCGCTCTGCCTGCTGGAAGGCCGTGCCGTAGTCGTAGCCAAGCGCGCCGCCCAGGCGCACGTCCTTGAGGTCGGAGATCTGTTGCCAGTCCAGGGGATGATCCTTGCGGTGGAAGAAGTAGTAGGCGCTTTCCACCACCGGGTCGCTGATGAAGAACTGCCGTTCCCGATCCGGGCTACGCAGCCAGACGGCGGTGCCGGCACGTTCGCCACGCTCGGCCAGGTGCATCGAGCGGGCCCAGGGGTAGAACTCCCACTGCACCTTGACGCCTTCCAGGGCGAAGGCCTCTTCGACGATGCGTGATGCCACGCCCTGGTGCGGCAGGCTGGCGCCCAGGTAGGGCGCCCACTCGCCATTGGTCAGGCGCACTTCTGCCGCGGCGGCAAGGCCGTGGAACAACAGGCAGAAGGCGAGAAGGAATACGCGCATCCGGTTCCATCCAGCGACGTAGGGGAACCTGAGTCTAGCGCCGGACGGACGAATGCGCGCAAGGCTTTATTGGAGCATGCCCATGGCCGCTTCCATGGCGGCAGAGAGGTCTTCGTCAGCCTGCATATCGACGTTCGGGTCGAGGCCAAGCTTGGCGAAGGCGGACACCTGGCTCCAGTCCAGCTGGGTATAGGGGTGCTCGCTGCCGAGGTAGCTCTGCAGGGTCGCGACCTGGACGATATCGATGTAGTCGACGCGCGTCGAGTTGCGGCTGAAGTCCAGGTACTGGCTGGGCACGGCGGCGATCGGCTCGGGGAATTCCCAGGCGCGCAGGATGCGGTCGCCGATCAGCGGATGGATGCGTTCGATCACGTGGTTGAGGCTGATGGAATCGGCCAGCAGCTCGTTGTGCTCTTCGGCATAGGTGAGGATGGGCAGCACGCCGATCTGGTGCACCAGGCCGGCCAGGGTGGCCTGGTCGGGCATCAGACGGGTGTAGTGGCGGCAGAGTACGTGGCAGATGCCGGCGATTTCGGTGCTCTTGTTCCAGACTTCGCGCATCTTGCGGTCAACCACGTCGGAAGTGGCCTGGAACATCTGCTCCATGGCCAGGCCCGTGGCGAGGTTGCTGGTGTAGTTGATGCCGAGACGGCTGATGGCCATCTGCAGGTCGGTGATTTCCTTGTTGGTGCGCAGCAGCGGGCTGTTCACCACCTTGATGATGCGGGCTGTCAGCGCGGCGTCGTTGCCGATCACCTTGGCCAGGTCCTGGATGCTCGCGTTCGGGTCTTCGGCGGTTTCGCGCACCTTCAGCGCGACTTCCGGCAGGGTCGGCAGAACCAGCTCATCACTTTCGATGGCCTGGATGAGTTCCTGTTGGACTTTGTCGGCAAGCTTGCTCATTGAGTTTCTCGTCAGTGGCCGGCAGGGGCGGGCTAGCGTTGGATTTCGCGGTCGGCGTCCAGGGTGTAGGGCAGGCTCAGCAGGTTCAGCGCGGGGCCATCGGCGGCGCCCAGGTGGATGCGGCCATCGTTCACGGCAT
Source organism: Pseudomonas sp. BN411 (assembly GCF_029871235.1). Classification (GTDB taxonomy): domain Bacteria; phylum Pseudomonadota; class Gammaproteobacteria; order Pseudomonadales; family Pseudomonadaceae; genus Metapseudomonas. The sequence goes on along the minus strand of NZ_SSOM01000085.1, from coordinate 228,658 downwards.
CTTCCTGAAGCACGGCAAGCAGTTCGCAGCCGCTCGCAGCCGGGGCCGCCAGCACCACTTCACCGACCGAGCTCTGGTGAACCGGGGAGAACAGCCCGGCGCCGGGCTGTGGCAGCTCGCCATCGGCCAGCGCCAGGCGGTAGAGGCGGCGCTTGAGTTTGCCCAGGTACTGCATGCGGGCGACGATCTCCTGGCCGGTGTAGCAGCCTTTCTTGAAGCTGACGCCGCCGAGGGCCTGGAGGTTGATCATCTGCGGAATGAACAGCTCGCGGGTGCTGCCGAAGACCTGGCCGATGCCGGCGCGTACCTGGGCCAGCAGCCAGGCATCCAGCGGCGCTTGCGGCAGTTGGGCGGCCAGGCGGGCTTCAACGGTGGCAGCCTCTGCCTGGGGCACCCAGAGTTCGGCGCGGCCGTCGGCCATACGCACGGCGATCAGCTTGCCGTCACGGGCGACGCTGTCGGCGGTGTGTGGCAGGTCCAGCCCCAGGGCAAGCAGCGCGCCGTCGCCCTGGCTGAGGCCGAAGCGCACCCACTCGGCGCTTTCATCGCTCAGGGTGGATTTGGAGAAGACGGCATATTTCTTCAGGTCGGCCAACTGGGCTTCGAGCAGGTCGCTGGCCATGGCCAGGAGGAAACCCTCGCCTTCCTGGATGATGCGGAAGCTGGAAATCATCCGGCCCTTGGGGGTGCAGCGGGAACCCAGGCTGCTGGTGGCCTGGTCCAGGTAATTGAGGTTGCAGGTCACCTGGCCCTGGAGGAACTTTGAGGCATCCACGCCGCGGACGGCGAGCAGGCCTTCATGGGTGAGCGGACAGAAGAATGCTGAGTCGGCCATTGCGGATCGCTGGAAAAAAGTCTGGGGCGCCATCATAGAGTTCCGCCGGGGGCTTGTCAGCGGGTGTCCGGGGCGGCGGCTGTGGTTATAATGCGCGCCTCATTCCTGGAGGCGCTGTGATGGCCGACTCAATTGAACTGAACCGACTCTTCTGGCACAGCCGTCGCGGCATGCTTGAGCTGGACGTGCTCCTCGTCCCCTTCGTGCAGGAGGTCTATCCGAGCCTCGACGCCGAAGACCAGGCCCGCTACCGCAAGCTGCTCGAGTGCGAAGACCAGGACATGTTCGGCTGGTTCATGCAGCGCGGCGAGCCGGAAGACGCGGACCTGCGCCGCATGGTTCGCATGATCCTGGACCGTGTCCAGCCCAAGTAACGCCTTCGAATGCCACTGGCGCCCGTCGCGGCGCCTGCTGGCCCTCTACCTGATCCTGTCATTCCTGGCCATTCTGGCCCTGTCGGTTGCCGACGTTCCTTTCTGGGCTCGGCTTGCCGGCTACTTCGCCTGCGTGGCGCATGCCGCGTGGTGCTTGCCCAGGCAGATTCTCCTGAGTTCCCCCAAGGCCTTTACCGGCTTGCGCCTGGATGGCGACGGCTGGCAGCTCTGGTGCGCGGCCGACGGCTGGCGCCCGGTGCAGTTGCGGCCGGACAGCCTGGCGCTGCCGCTGGCGGTGATCCTGCGCTTCCGGCTGTCGGGAGCCTGGTGGGGGAGGGGATTGTGCATTCCGGCGGATGCCCTCGACCATGAGCAGCACCGCCGGTTGCGGGTGAGGCTGGGGTTCAGTCGCCGAAGATGGTCGGAACCAGGATAGTGTCCCGGGCTTCCGGGAGCAGGTCCGGGTAGTCCAGGGTGTAATGCAGGCCGCGGCTCTCGTGGCGCTGCATGGCCGAACGGATCATCAGCTCCGCCACCAGTGCCAGGTTGCGCAGTTCGATCAGGTCGCGGCTAACCTTGTAGTTGCTGTAGAACTCGTCGATCTCGCTGAGCAGCAGGCGTACCCGGTGCTGGGCGCGCTGCAGGCGCTTGTTGGTGCGCACGATGCCGACGTAGTCCCACATGAAGCGCCGCAACTCGTCCCAGTTGTGGGCGATGATCACGTCCTCGTCCGAATCGGTCACCTGGCTGGCGTCCCAGGTCGGCAGGTGGGTGGGCATCGGGACCTTGTCCAGTTGCCCAAGCATGTCTTCCGCCGCTGAGCGGCCATAGACGAAGCATTCGAGCAGGGAGTTGCTGGCCATGCGGTTGGCGCCGTGCAGGCCGGTAAAGCTGGTCTCGCCGATGGCGTAGAGGCCGGGAATGTCAGTACGCCCGTGCTGGTCAACCACCACGCCGCCGCAGGTGTAATGCGCCGCCGGCACCACCGGGATGGCCTGGCGGGTGATGTCGATCCCGAAGTCCAGGCAGCGCTCGTAAACGGTGGGGAAGTGGCTCTTCACGAACTCGGCAGGCTTGTGGCTGATGTCCAGATAGACGCAGTCCACGCCGAGGCGCTTCATCTCATGGTCGATGGCGCGGGCTACCACGTCCCGCGGGGCCAGTTCGGCGCGCGGGTGGAAACGCTGCATGAAGCGCTCGCCGTTCGGCAGCTTTAGCAGGCCGCCTTCTCCCCGCACGGCTTCGGTAATGAGGAAACTCTTGGCCTGCGGGTGATAGAGGCAAGTGGGATGGAACTGGTTGAACTCCAGGTTGCCCACCCGGCAGCCGGCGCGCCAGGCCATGGCGATACCATCGCCACAAGCGCCGTCGGGGTTGCTGGTATAGAGGTAGACCTTGGCCGCGCCGCCGGAAGCGAGCACAGTGAAGCGGGCATGGAAGGTGTCCACTTCGCCGCTGGTGCGATTCAGCACGTAGGCGCCCAGGCAGCGCTGGCCCTTGCGGCCGAGCTTGCGCTCGGTGATCAGGTCGACGGCGACGCGCTGCTCCAGCAGCTGAATGTTCGGCCGCTTCTTGGCCTGTTCCAGCAAGGTGTTGAAGATGGCGGCGCCAGTGGCGTCGGCGGCATGGATGATGCGCCGGTGGCTGTGGCCGCCTTCACGGGTCAGGTGGAATTCGAAGCCGCCATCCTCGCGAGCGCTTTCATCGTCGCGGGTGAAGGGCACGCCCTGGTCGATCAGCCATTGGATCGCTGCGCGGCTGTGTTCTACCGTGAAGCGCACGGCGTCCTCGCGGCACAGGCCGGCGCCGGCGACCAGGGTGTCCTCGACGTGGGAATCGACCGTGTCGGTATCGTCCAGCACCGCAGCGACACCGCCCTGAGCCCAATAGGTCGAGCCATTGCTGAGATCGGCCTTGCTCAGTACAACGATGTTCAGGTGCGAGGGCAGGGTGAGGGCAAGGGTCAGGCCAGCGGCGCCGCTGCCGATGACCAGTACGTCATGCTGGAAATGTTGGCTCATGTCGGTTCCCGCGAAAAAAGCGGCGGCTAGTATATAGCCGGGGTGGGCTGCACAATAGCTCGCTTATGACCGTGCATGGTGCCAGGGAACTTTTTTAGTCGTTCAGGTTCCATTCAGGGTCACCATTTTGAAGAGACGGTGCTTGCTTACATTCACGCAACGAATGCACATGAAATGTGCAGCCCGGATGCCTGTAGATCAAGCGACTTATATTCGGCGCAGCATGGCCGCGGGCCCTGCTGCGTCATTCCGTGCAGGCGAAAAAACAATCTGCAGGAAGCTTGCTTGGAGGGGAGAACTTTTGCGCAACGCCCGAGTCTATTTTGGCAAGCCGATCCACTGGCTGGCGCAACACCCCTTCGCGATCGACGAGGAGTGTTCATGCTAACCCAGGAACAGGATCAGCAACTGGTCGAACGGGTGCAGCGGGGCGACAAGCGGGCTTTCGATCTGCTGGTGTTGAAGTACCAGCACAAGATTCTCGGGTTGATCGTGCGTTTCGTGCACGACGCCCAGGAAGCCCAGGACGTAGCTCAGGAAGCCTTCATCAAGGCTTACCGCGCGCTCGGAAACTTTCGCGGCGACAGTGCGTTTTATACGTGGCTGTACCGCATCGCCATCAACACGGCGAAGAACCATCTGGTGGCGCGTGGAAGACGCCCGCCAGATAGTGATGTAAGTGCTGAGGACGCCGAGTTTTATGACGGCGACCACGCCCTCAAGGATATCGAGTCGCCGGAGCGAGCCCTGCTCCGCGATGAGATCGAGGCCACAGTGCACCGGAGCATCCAGCAGTTGCCGGAAGATTTGCGCACGGCGTTGACCCTGCGCGAGTTCGACGGCCTTAGTTACGAAGACATTGCCAGTGTCATGCAGTGTCCGGTCGGTACTGTGCGATCCCGCATCTTCAGGGCGCGGGAAGCCATCGATAAAGCCCTGCAACCTTTGTTGCATGGGACCTGAGACAGCGGCGACAGCCAAGAGGGGAACCGCCATGAGTCGTGAAGCTTTGCAAGAATCGCTGTCCGCGGTAATGGATAACGAGGCGGACGAACTGGAGCTGCGTCGAGTTCTCGCCGCCAGCGAAGATCAAGAACTCCGGGCTACCTGGTCGCGTTACCAGATCGCCCGGGCCGTGATGCACAAGGAGCTGCTGGAGCCGCGCCTGGACATCGCTGCCGCAGTCTCGGCCGCGCTGGCCGAGGAAGCCGCACCGCCTGCCCAGGTGGTTCGTGCTCCGTGGCGCAACCTGGGGCGTCTGGCTGTAGCCGCTTCGGTGACCCTCGCCGTACTGGCCGGTGTACGCATGTACAACCAGGACGAAGTCGTGGGCACCCAGCAGCTCGCCCAGCAGCAGGCCAGCCAGCCCGCCATGGTCATGCCGCAGGCCCAGCAAGGTGCCGTGCTGGCTGGCTATAGTGAGGATGGTCAACAGGCGCAACAGCCCATCGGTGCGACCCAGTCGTCTTCCGGTTGGCACGAGAAGCGTCTGCCAGCGTACCTGCGGCAACATGCGCAGCAGGCTGCGATGAGCGGTAGCGACAGTGCTCTGCCATACGCCCGCGCTGCCAGTCTGGAGAGCCGCTGAGGAGGAACATGCGCGCACTTCCGGTATTCATCTTGCTTGGCGGCTGGCTGACTCAATCAGCCCATGCCGCCGACGCTCAGGACTGGCTGCAGCGCCTCGCTGATGCGGAGCAGCGCCAGAGTTTCCAGGGAACTTTCGTCTACGAACGAAATGGGAGTTTCTCCACCCATGAAGTCTGGCATCAGGTCCAGCAGGGTGGGGAGGTGCGCGAGCGTCTGCTGCAGCTCGATGGGCCGGCTCAGGAAGTGGTGCGCGTCAACGGGCGCACCCAGTGCGTGAGTGGCTCCCTCTCCGATCAGATGGCCGACGGCCAGGTCTGGCCAGCCCGGGCGCTCGACGCCAAGCAGCTGTCCGAATGGTATGACCTGCGCCTCGCTGGCGAGTCCCGGGTCGCCGGGCACGCCGCGGTGGTCCTGACCCTGACCCCGCGTGACCAGCACCGCTATGGCTTCGAGCTGCATCTGGATCGGGACACCGGCCTGCCGCTCAAGTCCTTGTTGCTGAGCGACAAGGGGCAGCTGCTGGAACGCTTCCAGTTCACCCGCATTGATACGGCAACTGCTCCGGCGGATGCCGACCTTCAGCCCGGTTCGGCGTGCAAGGCGGTGCGTACCGCTGAGGCGCAGTCCGAGAAAGCGTCCCACTGGCGCTCCGACTGGCTGCCGCCGGGCTTCAGCCTGACCAGCGCCCAGGAACGCCGTAGCCCGGTGTCGTCCGATCCGGTATCCAGCCTGCTTTATAGCGACGGACTGGCGCGCTTCTCGGTGTTCCTCGAGCCACTGCATGGCGCCGTAGTCGAAGACGCGCGCAGTCAGCTGGGGCCGACTGTGATGGTGTCCAAGCGGGTCAGCACGGCCGATGGCGACGTGATGGTGACCGTGGTCGGGGAAATCCCGCTGGGAACGGCCGAACGGGTTGCACTGTCCATGCGGGCAGCGGCAGCGGAGGCCTCCGCGACACAATGATCCTTGCTACAGGACCCGTATTCTGTTCATGGCGCGGGAGCCTCTGCTCCCGGCCTGTCTTTTTCACGATGTTCCACCGAGCCTTGGGCTGACGCCCCGGGCTCTTTTTGCTTTTGTGTTGTGTTTTGCTCGCAGGGCCGGGCGGTCCAGCGAGTTCATACCACTCGTTATGCGACGGGAGCTGTATGTCGATGCTTAACCTCAAATCCTGCATGACCGCCGTGGCAGCCTTGCTGCTGCTCGGTCAAACCCTCGTGGCTCGTGCCGAGCTGCCGGACTTCACGCCCCTGGTCGAAGAGGCGTCCCCGGCGGTGGTCAACATCAGTACCCGGCAGAAGCTGCCCCAGCGCGGTGCTGCCGGTGCCCAGGCGATGCCTGACCTGGAAGGCCTGCCACCTATGCTGCGCGAATTCTTCGAGCGCAACATGCCGCAAGCGCCGCGCAACCCGCAGGGCGGCCGCCAGCGCGAGGCGCAGTCCCTCGGTTCCGGCTTCATCATTTCCCAGGACGGCTACGTCCTGACCAACAACCACGTGGTGGCCGACGCCGACGAGATCATCGTGCGCCTGTCCGACCGCAGCGAGCTGGAAGCCAAGTTGATCGGCGCCGACCCGCGTACCGACGTGGCGCTGCTGAAGGTCCAGGGCAAGGACCTGCCGATTGTGAAAATCGGCAAGTCCGACGAACTCAAGGTGGGTAGCTGGGTGCTGGCCATCGGTTCGCCCTTCGGTTTCGACCATTCGGTGACCGCCGGTATCGTCAGCGCCAAGGGTCGCAGCCTGCCCAACGAGAACTACGTACCGTTCATCCAGACCGACGTGGCCATCAACCCGGGTAACTCCGGTGGCCCGCTGTTCAACCTGGACGGCGAAGTAGTGGGCATCAACTCGCAGATCTTCACTCGCTCCGGCGGCTTCATGGGCCTGTCCTTCGCCATCCCGATCGACGTCGCCATGAGCGTGGCCGACCAGCTCAAGTCCGAAGGCAAGGTCAGCCGCGGCTGGCTGGGCGTGGTCATCCAGGAAGTGAACAAGGACCTTGCTGAATCCTTCGGTCTGGACAAGCCGGCTGGTGCGCTGGTGGCTCAGGTCCAGGAAGGTGGTCCCGCTGCCAAGGGCGGTCTGCAGGTGGGTGACGTCATCCTCAGCATGAACGGCCAGCCGATCGTGGTGTCCGCTGACCTGCCGCACCTGGTGGGCAACCTCAAACCGGGTAGCAAGATCAAGCTGGAAGTCGTGCGTGGCGGCAGCCGCAAGACCCTCGACATGGCTATCGGCGCGCTGCCGGAAGACGGCGACGAAATGGCCGCCGCGACCGGCGATGGCGTCGAGCGCAGCAGCAATCGCCTGGGCGTGAGCGTGGTCGAGCTGACCGACGAGCAGAAGAAGGCCCTGGACATCCAGGGTGGCGTGGTGATCAAGGACGTCCAGGACGGCCCGGCTGCCATGATGGGCCTGCGTCCGGGTGATGTGATCACTCACCTGAACAACCAGGCGATTCCGTCCGCCAAGGCCTTCACGCAAATCGCCAAGGACCTGCCGAAGAACCGTTCGGTATCCATGCGCGTGCTGCGTCAGGGGCGCGCCAGCTTCATTACCTTCAAGCTGGCCGAATAAAGCGGTTGCGGTGCGAAAGGGCGGCCAATGGCCGCCCTTTTTCGTTTCTGCCTTCCGCCGCATGGGCGTGACGGGTTGGTCGCCGATCAGGTAAACTCCCCCGCTATTTTTCGGCGAGCAGCCTGCTCGCGGCTTTTTCGAGTGTCCATCCGTGAGTGACCTGAGTCATATCCGCAATTTCTCCATCATCGCCCACATCGACCATGGCAAGTCGACCCTGGCAGACCGCTTCATTCAGATGTGCGGCGGCCTGTCCGACCGCGAGATGGAGGCCCAGGTACTGGACTCCATGGATCTTGAACGCGAGCGCGGCATCACCATCAAGGCCCACAGCGTTACCCTGCACTACAAGTCGCAGAGCGGTAAGACCTACCAGCTGAATTTCATCGACACCCCCGGCCACGTGGACTTCACCTACGAGGTCAGCCGTTCCCTGGCGGCCTGTGAAGGCGCGCTGCTGGTGGTGGACGCCGGTCAGGGCGTGGAAGCCCAGTCCGTGGCCAACTGCTACACCGCCATCGAGCAAGGCCTCGAGGTCATGCCGGTGCTGAACAAGATGGACCTGCCCCAGGCCGAACCGGAGCGGGTGAAGGAAGAGATCGAGCACATCATCGGCATCGATGCCACCGACGCCGTTCCCTGCAGCGCCAAGAGCGGCATGGGCGTGATCGACGTGCTGGAGCGCCTGGTGGAAGTCATCCCGGCTCCGGAAGGCGAGATCGACGCACCGCTGCAGGCCCTGATCATCGACTCCTGGTTCGACAACTACCTGGGCGTGGTCTCGCTGGTGCGGGTCAAGCACGGCCGGGTGAAGAAGGGCGACAAGATTCTGGTGAAGTCCACCGGCAAGGTCCACCAGGTGGACAGCGTCGGCGTATTCACCCCGAAACACACCGATATGCCCGACCTCAAGGCCGGCGAAGTGGGTTTCATCATTGCCGGTATCAAGGACATTCACGGCGCCCCGGTGGGCGATACCCTGACCCTGTCCAATACGCCCGATGTGGACGTACTGCCGGGCTTCCAGCGCATCAAGCCGCAGGTTTACGCCGGCCTGTTCCCGGTCAGCTCCGACGATTTCGAGGACTTCCGCGAAGCCCTGCAGAAACTGACCCTGAACGACGCTGCGCTGCAATACGAGCCGGAAAGCTCCGAGGCCCTGGGCTTCGGTTTCCGTATCGGCTTCCTCGGCATGCTGCACATGGAGATCATCCAGGAGCGCCTGGAGCGCGAATACGACCTGGACCTGATCACCACCGCGCCGACCGTAGTCTTCGAAATCGTGCAGAAGAACGGCGAGACCATCTACGTCGACAACCCGTCCAAACTGCCCGACCTCTCGTCCATCGACGAAATGCGCGAGCCCATCGTGCGCGCCAACATCCTGGTTCCCCAGGAGCACCTCGGCAACGTCATCACCCTGTGCATCGAGAAGCGTGGCGTCCAGCGCGACATGCAATTCCTCAGCTCGCAGGTTCAGGTTTGCTACGACCTGCCGATGAACGAGGTGGTGCTGGACTTCTTCGACCGTCTGAAGTCGGTAAGTCGCGGCTATGCGTCGCTGGACTACAGCTTCGATCGCTTCGAACCGGCTAATCTGGTGAAGCTGGACGTACTGATCAACGGCGAGAAGGTCGATGCCCTGGCACTTATCGTGCACCGCGACCAGGCCCACTACAAAGGCCGCGCGTTGACCGAGAAGATGAAAGAACTGATTCCGCGTCAGATGTTCGACGTGGCGATCCAGGCGGCGATCGGTGGACAGATCGTTGCACGTACTACTGTAAAAGCGCTCAGGAAGAACGTTCTGGCCAAGTGCTACGGCGGTGACGTCAGCCGTAAGAAGAAACTGCTGGAGAAGCAGAAGGCCGGTAAGAAACGGATGAAGCAGGTCGGCAGCGTGGAAATCCCGCAGGAAGCCTTCCTCGCTGTGCTCAAAGTGGATAGCTAGGGTCTATGTCGATCAATTTCCCGCTGTTGTTGGTTATCGCCGTGGCAGTCTGCGGCGTACTCGCGCTTATCGACCTGGTTCTGCTGGCGCCGCGCCGGCGCTCCGCGATTGCCACCTACGAGGGGCAAGTCAGCGAGCCCGACCCGGACGTGCTCGACAGGCTGAACAAGGAACCGCTGCTGGTGGAGTACGGGAAGTCCTTCTTCCCCGTGCTGGCCATCGTGCTGATACTGCGTTCGTTCCTGGTCGAACCTTTCCAGATCCCGTCCGGCTCCATGAAGCCGACCCTGGAAGTGGGCGATTTCATCCTGGTCAACAAGTTCGCCTATGGCATCCGCCTGCCGGTGCTGGACAACAAGGTGATCGAGGTGGGTGACCCGCAGCGTGGCGATGTCATGGTGTTCCGCTACCCCAGCGACCCGAACATCAACTACATCAAGCGGGTGATCGGCCTGCCGGGCGATCGCATCGCCTACAGCAGCGACAAGCACCTGACCATCAATGGTCAGCCAGTGGCTGAAAAGATGCTGGGTGAAGAGCCGGGTACCCTGGGCAGCGCCATGCTCTACCAGGAAAAGCTGGGCGAAGCCGAGCACCTGATCCGCAAGGAAATGAAGCGCTACCGCATGGAGCCGGGCCGCGAGTGGGTGGTGCCCCAGGGGCATTACTTCATGATGGGCGACAACCGCGACAACTCCAACGACAGCCGCTACTGGAACGATCCCCGTATCCCGAAAGATCTGCTGGGCATGGTTCCGGATCGCAACATCGTCGGCAAGGCGTTCGCCGTGTGGATGAGCTGGCCCGATCCCAAGCTGCGCAACGTGCCGAACTTCTCCCGAGTGGGCCTGATTCACTAACAGCCCCCTCGCCATCGCGGTTTTGCGGCGTTGTTCATGACAGCGCCGCAGTCGCTATATAGTCTTGCTTGCGGGCCAACCGGCCTCCATAAAAACACAGACATTGAGGTCGATCATGACGTTCGCGCGTAAGCAGAAGGGTATGTCGGTTCTGGGCTGGCTGCTGGTCCTGGCCGTAGTGGCTTTCCTGGCCAGCACCGCCTTCAAGGTGATCCCGCATTACCTCGATTTCTTCTCCATGGAGAAGATCATCAGTTCGGTGGAAACCGAAAAGGCCCTGGAAATCAGGACCATTCCCGACTTCTACAGCCATGTATCCAAGGGCATGCAGGTCAACGGCATCCGTGACCTGGACCTGGACAAGGCGCTGAAGGTGACCCTGGAAAACAACGAGTTCCAGGCCCACCTCAAGTATGAAAAACGCGAGCCCCTGGTCGAGAACCTCGATCTGGTGGTGCGCTTCGACAAAGAATTCCGTGTGCGAGTCCAGTGAGCGTATCCCTCAGCCGTCTCGAGCGTAAGCTCGGCTATACCTTCAAGGACCAGAGTCTGATGACTCTGGCCCTGACCCACCGCAGCTATGCGGGGCGCAACAACGAGCGCCTCGAGTTCCTCGGCGATGCCATTCTGAACTTCGTCGCCGGCGAGGCCCTGTTCGCACGCTTCCCGCAGGCGCGCGAGGGGCAGTTGTCGCGGCTGCGTGCGCGGCTGGTGAAGGGCGAAACCCTGGCCTTGCTGGCCCGTGGCTTCGAACTGGGCGAATACTTGCGCCTGGGATCGGGCGAGCTGAAGAGCGGCGGTTTCCGCCGCGAGTCGATCCTCGCCGACGCACTGGAAGCGCTGATCGGCGCGATCTACCTGGATTCCGGCATGGAGGCCGCGCGCGAGCGCGTCCTCGCCTGGCTGGCCAACGAGCTCGAAGGCCTGACCCTGGTGGATACCAACAAGGACCCCAAGACCCGCCTGCAGGAGTTCCTGCAATCCCGGGCCTGTGAACTGCCACGCTATGAAGTGGTGGATATCCAGGGTGAACCGCACTGCCGGACGTTCTTCGTCGAGTGCCAGGTCACCCTGCTGAATGACAAGACCCAGGGTCAGGGCGCCAGCCGCCGGATCGCTGAACAGGTGGCCGCCGCCGCCGCCCTGGTCGCCCTTGGTGTGGAGAATGGCAATGACTGATATCGATACCCCCCGCTGCGGCTACGTTGCCATCGTCGGCCGCCCCAATGTGGGCAAGTCCACGCTGCTCAACCACATCCTCGGGCAGAAGCTGGCAATCACCTCGCGCAAGCCGCAGACCACCCGCCACAACATGCTCGGCATCAAGACCGAGGGCAATGTCCAGGCGATCTACGTCGACACCCCCGGTCTGCACAAGAAGAGCGACAAGGCACTCAACCGCTACATGAACCGCAGCGCCTCGGCGGCGTTGAAGGACGTGGACGTGGTCGTCTTCGTGGTCGACCGTGACCGCTGGACCGAAGAGGACCAACTGGTTCTGGAGCGCGTGCAGTACGTGCAGGGCCCGGTGCTGCTCGCGGTGAACAAGACCGATCGCATGGACGAGAAGGGCGACCTGATCCCGCACCTGTCCTGGCTCCAGGAACAGCTGCCGAACGCCGAGCTGGTCCCGATTTCCGCCCTCCAGGGTCACAATCTCGACACCCTGGAGCGCCTGGTGGCCGAGCGCCTGCCGGAAGGCGATCACTTCTTCCCGGAAGACCAGATCACCGACCGTAGCAGCCGTTTCCTCGCCGCCGAACTGGTGCGCGAGAAGATCATGCGCCAGCTGGGCGCCGAGCTGCCCTACCAGATCACCGTCGAAATCGAAGAGTTCAAGCAGGAAGGCCATGTCCTGCACATCCACGCCCTGATCCTGGTTGAGCGCGATGGTCAGAAGAAGATCATCATCGGCGACGGCGGCGAGCGCATCAAACGCATCGGCCAGGACGCCCGCAAGGACATGGAAACCATGTTCGACTCCAAGGTCATGCTCAACCTCTGGGTGAAAGTGAAGGGCGGCTGGTCCGACGACGAGCGTGCCCTGCGTTCCCTGGGCTACAACGACCTCTGAGCCTCTCGATGATCAGCGCGGCGCTGCCGACGTTCGTCCTGCACAGCAGGGCCTATCGGGAAAGCAGCGCGCTGGTCGACTTCTTCACCCCCGAAGGGCGCCTGCGTGCGGTGCTGCGTGGTGCCCGTGGCAAGGCCGGTACCCTGGCGCGGCCGTTCCTGCCGCTGGAAGCGGAGTTTCGCGGCCGTGGCGAGCTGAAGAACGTTGGCCGGCTGGAGAGTGCTGGCATCCCCAACCTGCTTGCCGGCGAGGCGCTGTTCAGCGGCCTCTACCTCAATGAACTGCTGATTCGCCTGCTGCCGGCCGAAGACCCGCAGCCCGCGCTCTTCGAGCATTACGCCGCAACCCTCCAGGCCCTTGCCGCCAACCGTCCGCTGGAACCGCTGCTGCGCGCATTCGAATGGCGTCTGCTGGACGAGCTGGGCTATGGTTTCGCCCTGGATACGGACCTGGCCGGGCAGCCCATCGCCCCTGACGGCATCTACCGCCTGCAGCCGGATGCCGGACTGGAGCCGGTGGCGCAGTTGCAGCCCGGCCTGTTCCAGGGCCGCGAACTCCTCGCCCTGGCCGAAGCCGACTGGAGCGCCCCGGGCGCACTCGGCGCGGCCAAGCGCCTGATGCGCCAGGCTCTGGCACCTCACCTGGGCGGCCGGCCACTGGTCAGCCGCGAGCTATTCATGACGATCAAGGAACCTCCCCGTGACTGAAGCCAACCGCGTACTTCTCGGCGTGAACATCGACCACGTCGCCACCCTCCGCCAGGCCCGCGGCACCCGTTACCCGGACCCGGTCAAGGCGGCCCTGGACGCCGAGGAAGCCGGTGCCGATGGCATCACCGTGCACCTGCGCGAGGACCGCCGGCACATCCAGGAGCGTGACGTACGCGTGCTCAGGGAAGTGCTGCAGACCCGCATGAACTTCGAGATGGGCGTGACCGAGGAAATGATGGCCTTCGCCGAGGAAATCCGCCCCGAGCATGTCTGCCTGGTACCCGAAACCCGTCAGGAGCTGACCACCGAAGGTGGCCTCGACGTCGCCGGCCAGGAAGCACGCATCAAGGCCGCGGTGGAGCGCCTGGCCAAGGTGGGCAGCGAGGTTTCGCTGTTCATCGACGCCGACCCGCGACAGATCGAGGCCTCGCATCGTGTGGGGGCTCCGGCCATCGAACTGCATACCGGCCGCTATGCCGACGCCCATACTCCGGAAGAAGCCGCCCGCGAGCTGCAGCGCATCCAGGAAGGCGTCGCCCTGGGCCTCAGGCTCGGCCTGATCGTCAACGCCGGCCACGGCCTGCATTACCACAACGTCGAGCCGGTGGCTGCGATTTCCGGTATCAACGAACTGAACATTGGCCACGCCCTGGTGGCCCACGCGCTGTTCGTTGGTTTCAAGCAGGCGGTGGTGGAGATGAAGCAGCTGATCGTTTCGGCTGCCGCCAAGGGCTGATCAGGGCCAAGCGCCGGCCCGGCTCAGCGAATGAATTCGCCCCCACAGGATTCGGTTCCTGTGGGGGCGAGTCGTTTCAGGCGGCGGCTGGTGTGGGTGATTTCAATCGCGAATGTTCGTAGGGTGGATCACGCTTCACCGATCCACCAGGCCCTTGGTGGATGGAAAGAGCGCTATCCACCCTACAAAGCTGAGGCCCTTCCTTTGGGGGCGATTTCAATCGTGAAGGGCTGCGTAGCGGCCTCGTAGGTTGGTGCCGAGGAACGAGGCCCAACGATGTGCGGGGTGAGTCCGCTGCGTTGGGTTTCGCAGGCTCTACCCAACCTACGAAAAGCGGTGCGTGCTCCCCATAAGCAGCGATCGTCAGGGCTTGCGCGCGATCAGCACGGCGCGGGCCGGTGCAGGGAGGCCTTCGATGGTGCGGCTGTGGTCAGCGGGGTCGAGGAATTCGGGCAGGGACTGGTAGCGCATCCAGTCGGTGCTGCGTTGCTCTTCCACGCTGGTGTAGCTGACATCCACACAACGCACATCCACATAGCCCGCGCGGCGCAGCCACAATTCCAGGGCCGCCACCGAAGGCAGGAACCAGACGTTGCGCATCTGCGCGTAGCGATCCTCGGGCACCAGTACTTGCTGGGCGTCACCTTCCACCACCAGGGTTTCCAGCACCAGCTCGCCATTCCGGCGCAGGCAGTCCTTGAGGTCGAGCAGATGGTCGATGGGCGAGCGACGATGATAGAGCACGCCCATGGAGAACACGGTATCGAAGCCTTCCAGCTTCGGTGGCAGTTCTTCCAGCGACAGCGGCAGGTGCCAGGCGGGGAGGTCGGGCAGGAAGCGCTTCATGGCCAGGAATTGGCAGAAGAACAGCCAGTTGGGATCGACGCCCACCACGCAGTCAGCGCCTGCGCCCAGCATGCGCCACTGGTAGTAACCGTTGCCGCAACCGACATCCAGCACGCGGCGGCCGCGCAGGTCCAGATGCGGAGCGACCCGCGACCACTTCCAGTCCGAACGCCACTCGGTATCGACGTGCACCCCGAACACTTCGAAGGGGCCTTTGCGCCAGGGAATCAGCCCCTGTAGCGCGGCTTTCAGTGCGGCTCGCGTGGCGTCGTCGCAGGGGCCGTCGAGCAGGAAGCGCTGCGCCAGTTCCACCTGCTGTGGTTGCAGGGGCGGCAGGGCATTGACCGCCGCGCCCCAGCGCTCGAGGTCGCCGTGGCCGACTGCCAGCTTGGCGTCGAGTTGCGCGGGCAGGTCGGCTGCCCAGTCCTGCAGGTTTGTGCCCGCCAGTCGTTGTTGCAGGGCGTCGAGGTCCAGCGTTCGAATCATGGCAGGGCGATCAGCGAAGCGAAGTTGAGGCACTGGAACCAGGGCACGACCTTGGAGAATCCCGCTGCCAGCAGGCGTTCGCGGTGTTCTTCCAGGCTGTCCGGGTTCATGACGTTTTCCAGCGCGCTGCGTTTCTGGGCGATTTCCAGTTCGCTGTAGCCGTTGGCACGCTTGAAGGCGACATGCAGGTCGGTGAGCAACTGGTGCTCGTCGGCATCTTCGAAGCGCAGCTTCTCCGAGAGGATCAGCGCGCCGCCCGGCAGCAGCGCCTGGCGAATGCGGCCAAGGAGCGGGGTGCGGTGCTCGCGGGGTACGAACTGCAGGGTGAAGTTCATCGCCACCAGGGAACAGGGCTGGAACTCGAGGGCGAGGATGTCGGCCTCGACCACCTCCACCGGCAGCAGCTCCTGGAACATGGCGTCCTGGGCATGCAGGTATTCGCGGCAGCGATCCACCATGGCGCTGGAGTTATCCACAGCGATGACCTTGCAACCATCGGTCTTCACATGGCGGCGCAGGGCCTGGGTCACGGCGCCGAGAGAGCTGCCCAGGTCATACAGCGGGGTGTTGGGCTGGGCGAACTGCGCCGCCAGCACGCCGATGTTCTCGACGATAGTGGGATAACCCGGAACCGAGCGCTTGATCATGTCCGGAAAGACCCGGACCACGTCTTCATTGAAGGCGAAGTCGGCGACTTGGGCCTGGGGATTGGCGTAGATGCGATCGGGACTTTCGGTCACGGGCCGGTACCAGCAAGGGAAAAGGCCGGCATTCTAACGGACTGCGCGACGCGGCCAAACCTCCCTCACTTCAGCTGATCGGAAAAGAACTCTCCCGCACCCTGCAACGGCCCCAGCGGGTTGCGCTTGACCTCGTGACGGCGGATGTTCGGCTCGCCGTTGCTCACCTTGTGCACCAGCACGTCATCCACCAGCACGAACACCGCGCGGAATACCCAGCCCTGGAACTCGCGGTTCTTGCGGAAGTTGAAGACGTCCGCCCAGAAGCTGCCCACCCGCTGGGTATCGGTCTTGGTGAACTCGAAGGCGTAGCCGATGCAGCGATCCTTGGCTTCCAGGCACTTCATCAAGCCTTCGGGCAGGTAGTCGATGGGCACGTTGGGCTGGACGAACATCAGGCGCACGTCGATGAACGAGAGCATCTTGCCGTTCCCTTCGATCAGCGGATCGAATCCCAGGGAGAACAGCTCAGGGCGTGTCGTTCGGCCTGGGACCGCTTGTGAATAGCGGGCTTCCGCATCGGAATAACTGCGAAATGGCGACAGGACTTCAGCTCGTTCGCTGGGCAGCAAACTACCGCAACCCGCGATAGCAACTGCACAGCACAGCAAGCTCCACAGTCGAACCAGGTTACCCATTACACGCTCCCCGTTTAAGTGTCCGCCTATTTGCTATAGCCGATTTCCCGGGACGGCGCTGACGGTTTTTTCAGGGAGAGTGCGGAGGTCGACATGGCCACTACGGAGGCTGCGATTCCCCATTGGCCCAACCAGTAGCTGAGGATGATCAGGTAGCTCGCGCCGCTGAAGGGGGAGACGAAACGGTTGATGCCGATCAGGCTGTCCGACAGCACGAAGAGTGCCGCACCGCCCGCTGCCAGCAGTGCCGATTGGCGGTCGAGATCGTGTCCCAGGCGGGCCAGGGCGCGCCAAAGCATGGCGCTGATGGCCAGTGCGTAGCAGGCGACTGGCACCAGCAGGGCGCCAAGCCCGCCCGAGGCGAGCAGGGCGAAGATGACAGCGCCGCAGCCGGCGGCCACCAGCAGCGCGAGCGGAGCCAGCCGGCGGGTGTCCAGCAGGTAGGCACGCAGGTAGGCCAGGTGGGCAAGGACAAAGGCGCCGAGGCCGAACACGAACAGGTCGGCTGGCCATTCCAGCAGCATGTCGCCGAGCAGGGAGAGCACGAGGCCGATGGCGATCCAGCGGCGATAGGCACCAGCGGGCGCACGATGCAGCCAGATCAACAGCGCGATTACGGGGATCGGCTTGCTGATGAAGCACAACCAGTCGAGGTCCAGCGCGAGTCCGCTGAGAAAGGCCAGTGCGCCGGCCAGTCCGAAGTTCAGGGTTCCCATGAATGCTCCTGCGAGTCCGTCAGGGCATCACTATGGAAAGGTGCCGCTGCGCCCGCCAGGCGGCAGACGCCAACGGCGCAGTCATTTGGCGCTACTTGACGCTGATCTGGCAGTCGAAGCTTTCCACCGGCGCCACATCGGTCTCCCAGGGGCGCTGGTAGTCCAGGCGCAAGCGACCTTCGCCGGGCTGGCTGGCCTTGAAGCGCCAGGTGGACTGCCCGGCGCTGCCCACGAGACCGGCGTCTTCCGGCGTCGAGTAGACCTCCGGGCCGAGGCTCTGCAGCACGTTGGTGGCGGCATCGCGCATCACCCAGCGGAAGCCGGTGGTGGGATTGCTCGGCAGGGTCAGTACCAGGGGTTGGCCCTGGCTGAGGGACAGCGGGCAATCGTCCTGCTGGTCCTGGACCACAACCGGGCCGGTTTTCTGCTGGGCGCAGGCGGCGAGCAGGGCGAGGCCCAGGGGCAACAGCAGGCGAGGGGAGGGAACGAGGGACATCGGAGGCTCCATCGGTCAAGGGCGGGGTCAGCATAACGGCTGACCCCGCCCTTGCGTAGGGCCTGTCAGTCGAACAGCACCTTCGCCACATCGCTGAAGCGGCGGGCGAAGTGCACCGTCAGGCCTTCCTTGAGGTAGTCCGGCAGCTCTTCGAAGGCACCCCGATTGGCTTCCGGCAGGATCAGCTCGTGGATCTTCTGTCGGCGCGCGGCGATGACTTTCTCGCGGACCCCGCCAATGGGCAGGACCTGGCCAGTCAGGGTCAGCTCGCCGGTCATGGCCACGCCCTTCTTCGGCGTCTGGTTACGCGCCAGGGAGAGCAGCGCACTGGCCATGGTGATGCCAGCGCTGGGGCCATCCTTGGGGGTCGCGCCTTCCGGTACGTGGAGGTGGACGAACGCCTGGTCGAAGAAGCCCGCGTCGCCGCCATAGCGCTTGAGGTGCGAGCTGATATAGCTGTAGGCGATCTCGGCTGACTCTTTCATCACGTCACCCAACTGGCCGGTGAGCTTGAAGCCGCGATTCAGCGTGTGGATGCGCGTCGCCTCGATGGGCAGCGTGGCCCCGCCGAGGCTGGTCCAGGCCAGCCCGGTGATCACGCCGACGCCCGCCAGCAGCTGTTCCTTGCGGAATGGCGCCAGCCCCAGGTACTGCTCCAGGTCCTTCTGGCCGACCTTGATCTTCGCCTCCGGCTCTTCCAGGAGACGCACGACGGATTTGCGGATGATCTTGCCCAGCTGCTTCTCGAGCTGGCGCACCCCGGCTTCGCGCGCATAGCCATCGATCACCGAGGTCATCGCGCCGTCGGTGATGGATAGGCGTTCCTTCGGCACCCCGGTTCGCTCCAGCAGACGCGGCCAGAGGTGGCGCTTGGCAATGGCGTGCTTCTCTTCGGTGATGTAGCCGGACAGACGAATGGTCTCCATGCGGTCGAGCAGCGGGCCGGGAATGGAGTCCAGGGTGTTGGCGGTGCAGATGAACAGCACCTTGGACAGGTCCAGGCGCAGGTCCAGGTAGTGGTCGAGGAATTCGACGTTCTGCTCCGGGTCCAGGGTCTCCAGAAGCGCGGAGGCCGGGTCGCCCTGGTAGCTGGCGCCGAGCTTGTCGATTTCGTCGAGCATGATGACCGGGTTCATCACCTCGACTTCCTTCAGTGCCTGCACCAGCTTGCCGGGCAGGGCGCCGATGTAGGTGCGGCGGTGACCCTTGATTTCGGCTTCGTCGCGCATGCCGCCGACGCTGAAGCGATAGAAGGGGCGCCCAAGGGATTCGGCTATGGATTTGCCGATGCTGGTCTTGCCTACGCCGGGCGGGCCCACCAACAGCACGATGGAACCGGAGATTTCACCCTTGAAGGCGCCGACGGCGAGGAACTCGAGAATGCGGTTCTTCACGTCGTCCAGCCCGGCGTGGTGTTTATCCAGCACCCGGCGGGCATGCTTGAGATCAAGCTTGTCGGCCCCGTACACGCCCCAGGGCACGGACGTGGCCCAGTCCAGGTAGTTGCGGGTAACCGCGTACTCCGGCGACCCGGTTTCCAGGATCGACAGCTTGTTCATCTCTTCGTCGATGCGCTTCTTCGCCTGGTCGGGCAGGACCTTGCCTTCCAGGCGCTGGGCGAACTGCTCGCTGTCGGCGCTGCGGTCGTCCTTGGTGATGCCCAGTTCCTGCTGGATCAGCTTGAGCTGTTCCTTGAGGAAGAATTCGCGCTGGTGCTGGCCGATCTTGCGGTTCACCTCGGCGGAAAGTTCGCTTTGCAACCGCGCCACTTCCACTTCCTTGCGCAGCAGCGGCAGCACCTTCTCCATGCGCTTGAGGATCGGCACCGTGTCCAGCACTTCCTGCAATTCTCGTGCGGGCGCGGTGGTCAGGGCGGCGGCGAAGTCGGTCAGCGGCGACGGATCGTTGGGGCTGAAGCGATTGAGGTAGTTCTTCAGTTCTTCGCTGTACAGCGGGTTGAGCGGCAGCAGCTCCTTGATCGCGTTGATCAGCGCCATGCCATAGGCCTTCACCTCGTCTCGAGGGTCCTGGGGGCTCTGTGGATAATCCACCTCCACCAGGAAGGGAGGGCGATGGCGCTTGAGCCAGCCGCGAATGCGTACGCGCGACAAGCCCTGGGCCACGAACTGCAGTTTGCCGCCCTCGCGGCTGGCGTGGTGCACGCGCACCAGGGTGCCGTGTTCCGGCAGGGTGTTGGGATCGAAATGGCGCGGATCTTCCGGCGGGTTCTCCATGAAGAACAGTGCCAGGCTGCGATGCTCGGTCTTGGCCACCAGCTCCAGGGTCTCCGCCCAGGGCTCTTCATTGACGATCACCGGCAGCACCTGAGCCGGGAAGAACGGGCGGTTGTGGATAGGAATGATGTAGACCTTGTCGGGCAGGGTCTGGCCGGGCAACACCAGGCCTGTCCGCTGGCTTGAAGTGGCTTCTTCGACGATGTCGGCGTTGATGTCCTGATCGCTCATGGGGGCACCTGGCAGTTGGCTTACCCAGGCTAGATGGGGCAGGGCGGGAGGCTTTTCAACCGCCCGCTAGGGTGCGCCTCTGCCGGATGGCGCTGTGCAACCCGGGTTGCGACGGCTAGAATGCGCAACTTTTGATCAATCCGCCCCATGTTCGAAGCTCGCCTCCTGCGCCTGGACGATCAGGCCCACCATCACGCCCATGACCATCACCAGTTGGTGATGTCCCTTGCCGGCCGCGCCGAGTTCGAGGTGGATGGCCGTGGCGGCGAGGTTTGCCGGATGCGTGCGTGCCTGGTGCCGGGGGATGCCGGGCACGAATTTGCCGGTGTGGGCGAGAACCGCATGTTGATCCTCGACCTGGATCAGCAGGGCACCTCCGCCGAAGACCAGGAGCTGCTCGGCCGCCTGTTCGAGGCGCCGCGCTATCCCGAGCTGGACGCCGACTTCCAGAACCTCCTGAGCTACGCCGGCGCTGAACTCGCCCGCTATGGCAGCGACCCGATGCTGGCCCGTTCCCTCGGCGGCATCCTGCTGCGCGCCCTGTACCTGCGCCTGTTTGGCGAGGTGAGTCGACGGCCGGTGGGCAGCCTCGATGTCGAGCGCCTGGACGGCTACATCCAGGACAACCTGTCGCGCCGGATCAGCGTGGCGGAACTGGCCCAGGTAGCGTGCCTGAGCCCGAGCCACTTCCATGCCCAGTTCAAGGACAGCCTGGGCCTGACGCCCCACCAGTACCTGCTCAAGACCCGCCTCGATCACGCCGCGCGCCTGCTGCGGGAAAGCGATCAGCCGCTGGTGCGCATTGCCGAAGAATGCGGTTTCTCCAGCCAGAGCGCGCTGACCACTGCCATGCGCCGCTACCTGGGGCTTACCCCCAAGCGACTGCGCGGCAACGAATAAATCCCCTCGCCAGCCACTGCAGCGGGTCGCCAGGGTGGAGTTGCTGATTGGGTGCAACCGGTTCTTCCATGCTCGGGATGGTTGTACCTGTCGGGCGCAACCGCCCTTTATCGATTCACCTGCCTGATTTTGCTGAATGTGCCATTTCAGGCGCTTGGCGCCGGGTTGCACCTTTTGGCGGAAAGTTCCCTTAATCAGAGCTTT
This sequence comes from Pseudomonas sp. BN411, assembly GCF_029871235.1. Classification (GTDB taxonomy): domain Bacteria; phylum Pseudomonadota; class Gammaproteobacteria; order Pseudomonadales; family Pseudomonadaceae; genus Metapseudomonas. Next base: position 207,437 of record NZ_SSOM01000085.1, on the reverse strand, counting down.
CTGCAAATAAATCAGAGAATCTGACAAGAAAGGCGGAGTGCCATATCTCTAAATTCCGCACTCGCCTTCCGGGGTCCAAATGGGAATCGTTCTTGCGAGCCCGGATGGATGTACTAGACCGAGCAATAGCGCTGTTTGCAGGTTTGCGGGAGTGTCTTGGATTCGTGCGATGGGCCAGGTCCACCGGGGCTGGTCCGTCGTCGCATTGGTGGGGCCGGATGCCCTGCGTCAATTGCCCGATCGGGATTGCATTGGCCCCATGGCCGAGGTGGTCGGGAAGAAAACCGGTGGTCGCCACGAGCGCCCGCCAAATAGCAACCAAGGGAGCGGATTACCCGCCGCCCCCGAATAAAAACAAACGAGCAGGGGAGACCCCCATGAGTATGAGCAACCCGATGCTGATCACCTTCGTGATCTATATCGCGGCCATGGTGCTGATCGGCTTCGCCGCCTATCGCTCCACCAATAACCTTTCCGACTACATCCTGGGTGGCCGCAGCCTCGGTAGCTTCGTTACCGCACTGTCCGCCGGCGCCTCCGACATGAGCGGCTGGCTGCTGATGGGCCTGCCGGGTGCCGTCTACCTCTCCGGTCTCTCCGAAAGCTGGATCGCCATTGGCCTGATCATCGGTGCCTACCTCAACTGGCTGCTGGTTGCCGGCCGTCTGCGCGTGCAGACCGAGCACAACGGCAACGCCCTGACCCTGCCGGACTACTTCACCAACCGCTTCGAAGACAACAGCCGCATCCTGCGCATCTTCTCCGCCGTGGTAATCCTGGTGTTCTTCACCATCTACTGCGCCTCCGGCGTTGTGGCTGGTGCCCGTCTGTTCGAGAGCACCTTCGGCATTTCCTACGAAACCGCCCTGTGGGCCGGCGCTGCCGCCACCATCTGCTACACCTTCGTCGGTGGCTTCCTGGCTGTGAGCTGGACTGACACTGTCCAGGCCAGCCTGATGATCTTCGCCCTGATCCTCACCCCGATCATCGTGATGATCGCCACTGGCGGCATGGACACCACCTTCATGGCTATCGAAATGAAGGACGCCGCCAACTTCGACATGCTCAAGGGTGCCAGCTTCGTTGGCGTGATCTCCCTGCTCGCCTGGGGCCTTGGCTACTTCGGCCAGCCGCACATCCTGGCGCGCTTCATGGCTGCCGACTCGGTCAAGTCCATCCCGAACGCTCGCCGCATCTCCATGGCCTGGATGATCTTCTGCCTGGCCGGCGCCGTAGCCGTGGGCTTCTTCGGTATCGCCTACTTCTCCGCCCATCCGGAGCAGGCTGGCGCCGTTACCGCTAACCACGAGCGCGTATTCATCGAGCTGGCCAAGATCCTCTTCAACCCGTGGATCGCCGGTGTGCTGCTGTCCGCCATCCTGGCGGCCGTGATGTCCACCCTGAGCTGCCAACTGCTGGTGTGCTCCAGCGCCCTGACCGAAGACTTCTACAAGGCCTTCTTCCGCAAGAACGCCAGCCAGGCCGAACTGGTCTGGGTCGGCCGCGCCATGGTGCTGCTGGTGGCCGTGATTTCCATCGTCATCGCCGCTGATCCGGACAGCAAGGTGCTGGGCCTGGTGTCCTACGCCTGGGCCGGCTTCGGTGCCGCCTTCGGCCCGGTGGTGATTCTGTCCCTGATCTGGAAAGGCATGACCCGTAACGGCGCTCTGGCCGGCATGATCCTCGGTGCCGTCACCGTCGTGCTCTGGAAGAACTTCTTCGGCTGGACCGGTCTGTACGAAATTATTCCGGGCTTCATTCTCTGCACCCTCGGCATCCTGATCTTCAGCCGCATCGGCAATGGCCCGTCGGCTGCGATGATCAAGCGCTTCGACGAAGCCGAGAAGGAATACCAGGACGCCCACGTCTGACACTGTGCGGCACGCGGCCGGTCGTCCGCGTGCCGTGCTCCGGGTTGATCCCGGGCTCTCACCAACGACCCGATAGTGCTTCGCCGGCCCATGTCCCTGGATATGGGCCGGTTTTTTTTGCCCTGTGGATAAGTGAATGCGTGCCTGTCCGGCACTACGCGATTTTCGGTGCTTCGACCATAGTCCGGGTTTGGTAAGACCATGGTCGAATGGCCGTGTAGAAGGGTGGGGGATACAAAAGACGTCATACAAAAACAACTACCCACCGAGGTAAGACCCAATGAGTGCTGCTTCTCTTTATCCGGTCCGCCCTGAAGTGGCCGCCCAGTCCCTCACCGACGAAGCGACCTACAAAGCCATGTACCAGCAGTCCGTGATCAACCCAGACGGATTCTGGCGCGAGCAGGCCAAGCGCCTGGACTGGATCAAGCCCTTCACCAAGGTGAAGCAGACCTCCTTCGACGATCACCACGTCGACATCAAGTGGTTCGCCGACGGCAGCCTCAACGTCTCCGCCAACTGCCTGGATCGCCATCTCGCCGAGCGCGGCGACCAGCCTGCGATCATCTGGGAAGGCGATGACCCGGCCGAGCACGAAGTCATCACCTACCGCGACCTCCACGAGCGCGTCTGCAAATTCGCCAACGCCCTGCGCGGCCAGGACGTGCACCGTGGTGACGTGGTGACCATCTACATGCCGATGATCCCGGAAGCCGTGGTCGCCATGCTGGCCTGTACCCGCATTGGCGCGATCCACTCCGTGGTATTCGGCGGTTTCTCTCCTGAAGCCCTGGCCGGTCGCATCATCGACTGCAAGTCCAAGGTGGTGATCACCTCCGACGAAGGTGTGCGCGGTGGCAAGAAGGTACCGCTCAAGGCCAACGTCGATGACGCCCTGACCAACCCTGAAACCTGCAGTGTGCAGAAGATCGTTGTGGTCAAGCGCACCGGTGCCGACATCAAGTGGAACCAGCATCGCGACGTCTGGTACGAGGACCTGATGAAGGTCGCTTCCAGCCACTGCATTCCGAAGGAAATGGGCGCCGAGGACCCGCTGTTCATCCTCTACACCTCCGGCTCCACCGGTAAGCCCAAGGGCGTGCTGCACACCACTGGCGGCTATCTGGTCTACGCCTCGCTGACCCATGAGCGCGTGTTCGATTACCGCCCGGGCGAAGTCTTCTGGTGCACCGCCGACATCGGCTGGGTGACCGGCCACACCTATCTGGTCTACGGCCCTCTGGCCAATGGCGCCACTACCCTGATGTTCGAAGGCGTGCCGAACTACCCGGATGTCACCCGCGTGGCGAAGATCGTCGACAAGCACAAGGTGAACATCCTCTACACCGCGCCGACCGCCATTCGCGCCATGATGGCCGAGGGCAAGGCTGCGGTCGAAGGTGCCGATGGTTCCAGCCTGCGCTTGCTGGGCTCGGTGGGTGAGCCGATCAACCCGGAAGCCTGGCACTGGTACTACGAGAACGTCGGCCAGGGTCGCTGCCCGATCGTCGACACCTGGTGGCAGACCGAGACCGGCGCCTGCCTGATGACTCCGCTGCCGGGCGCCCATGCGCTGAAACCGGGCTCCGCCGCGCGTCCTTTCTTTGGCGTGCAGCCGGCGCTGGTGGACAACCTGGGCAACCTCATCGACGGCCCGGCTGAAGGCAACCTGGTGATCATCGACTCCTGGCCGGGCCAGGCCCGTACCCTGTTCGGCGATCACGACCGCTTCGTCGACACCTACTTCAAGACCTTCAAAGGCATGTACTTCACCGGTGACGGCGCCCGTCGCGATGAAGACGGCTACTTCTGGATCACCGGTCGCGTGGATGATGTGCTGAACGTCTCCGGCCACCGCATGGGAACCGCCGAAATCGAGAGCGCCATGGTTGCCCACTCGAAGGTGGCCGAGGCCGCGGTAGTAGGCGTGCCGCACGACATCAAGGGGCAGGGCATCTACGTCTACGTCACCCTGAATGCTGGCGAGGAAGCCTCCGAGCAGCTGCGTCAGGAACTCAGAGCCTGGGTGCGCAAGGAGATCGGTCCGATCGCTACCCCGGATGTGATCCAGTGGGCTCCGGGCCTTCCGAAGACCCGCTCGGGCAAGATCATGCGCCGTATCCTGCGCAAGATCGCCGTCGCCGAATACGACGCCCTCGGCGACATCTCCACCCTGGCTGATCCCGGAGTGGTGCAACACCTCATCGATACTCATCGCACCATGCAGGCCGCCTGATCGGAGCCTGCGGCAAAACCCCGCCCCGGCCACAAGCCGCGGCGGGGTTTTGCATTTCTGTCTGTCTGAAATTCGCGAGGCGGTTTATCTGCTTTCGATGGCAAATACCGAATTCGTATCGGATTTCGGGAGGGGGAGGAGAGGGCAAGTAACAGTCGTGGTTACGGCGCGCGCCGAGCTGGTTCCATCGGGAACGAGTCGCGCTCATTCAAGGTGTTTTTTGTGCGCCGAAGAACAAGAGGAAATTCGCCAGGCCGCGAAATAAAAGGCTTAAGGAATTTGTGGTCCGATAATTGCTTTGTTCATAGGTTCTGTGCTTGATCTTCCCGGCACTTTTCTCAGTGCCTGTCAATGCTGTTTCTCCCTCTCTCCTGCGCTTCTGTAATTTGTTGTCGCATTGAAGAAATATCGACTTAAGGGGTGTGGCTAGAATGCCGCACACCCAGTCGGAGCCTTTTGCACACGGCCTTCAGCCAGCAAAGACGACGACTCTTTCTACAATTTCGTGGACCGTCTGGGCGAACTCTCACGCTGCCAACAGAAGCCATATCCCTTTGAAGGAGTCATAACATGAAGAAGATTGCACTTCTCGGCGCCATGGCGCTGTCCCTGTTGTCGCCGCTGGCTGCTATCGCTGACGACGCCAAGCCTCTGCGCATTGGTATCGAAGCCGCTTACCCGCCCTTCGCCTTCAAGACCCCGGACGGCAAGATCACCGGCTTCGACTACGACATCGGCAACGCCCTGTGCGAAGAGATGAAGGTCAAGTGCCAGTGGATCGAGCAGGAGTTCGACGGCCTGATCCCGGCCCTGAAAGTACGCAAGTTCGACGCCGTACTCTCGTCCATGACCATTACCGAAGAGCGCAAGAAGTCCGTGGACTTCACCGGCAAGTACTACCAGACCCCGGTCAAGCTGGCGATGAAGGCCGGCACCGTGATCAACGACCCGCTGGCGGACCTGAAGGGCAAGAAAGTCGGCGTGCAGCGCGCTTCCGTCTACGACCGCTACGCAACCGACGTCTTCGCACCCGCTGGTGTCGAAGTGGTGCGCTACAGCTCGCAGAACGAAATCTTCCTGGACATGACCGCCGGCCGCCTGGATGCCACCCTGGCCGACGCCGTGAACATCGACGACGGCTTCCTCAAGACCGACGCCGGCAAGGGCTTCGCCCTGGTTGGTCCGGACTACACCGAGCAGAAGTACTTCGGTGAAGGCGCCGGTATCGCCGTGCGCAAGGGCGACAAGGCTCTGGCCGACAAAATTACTGCCGCCATTGCCGCCATCCGTGCCAATGGCAAGTACAAGGAAGTACAGGACAAGTACTTCACCTTCGACGTCTACGGCGAGTAATCGCTTTTCCCTGAAAGTGGCACAAACTTCAGATTGCGGTTTGTGCCACTTTTTCGTTGTGGCGGTGCCGCCCGGTGCAACCCGGCGCGCTGCATGAGGATCTGATCATGCTCAACGGCTACGGCTCGACCATTCTCGATGGTGCCTGGCTCACCCTGCTGCTGGCCCTGTCTTCCATATCCCTGGCGGCGGTGCTCGGCCTGGTGGGTGCGGCCTTCCGGCTTTCGCCGATCAAGTGGCTGGCCCTGATGGGCGAGACCTATGCCACCGTGATCCGTGGTATCCCCGACCTGGTGCTGATCCTGCTGATCTTCTACGGCGGCCAGCAATTGGTGAACGTCGTGGCGCCCATGGTCGGCTATGAGGACTACATCGACCTCGACCCGTTCTGGTCCGGCGTCTTCACCCTCGGCTTCATCTTCGGCGCGTATCTGTCCGAGACCTTCCGTGGCGCCTTCATGGCGATCCCGAAAGGGCAGGGCGAGGCGGGCCTGGCCTATGGCATGAGCGGGACCAAGGTGTTCTTCCGTATCCTGGTGCCGCAGATGATCCGCCTGGCGATTCCCGGTTTCACCAACAACTGGCTGGTGATGACCAAGGCCACTGCGCTGATCTCGGTGGTCGGCCTGCAGGACATGATGTTCAAGGCCAAGAGTGCAGCGGACGCGACCCGTGAACCCTTCACCTTCTATCTCGCGGTTGCCGCGCTCTACCTGGTGCTGACCAGCATTTCCCTGCTGGCCCTGCGCTTCATGGAGCGGCGCTACTCCGTAGGCATCAAGGCGGCTGAACTATGATCTTCGACTACAACGTGATCTGGGAGAGCTTGCCGCTCTACTTCGGTGGCGTGCTGGTTACCCTCAAGCTCCTGGCGATTTCCCTCGCCCTTGGTCTGGCCTCGGCCGTGCCGCTGGCGCTGATGCGAGTGTCGAAGCAGCCGTGGGTGAACTTGCCCGCCTGGCTTTACACCTACGTGATCCGCGGCACTCCGATGCTGGTGCAGCTGTTCCTCATCTACTACGGCCTGGCCCAGTTCGAGTGGGTGCGCGAGAGTGCGTTCTGGCCCTACCTGTCCAACGCGACCTTCTGCGCCTGCCTGGCCTTTGCCATCAACACCAGCGCCTATACCGCAGAAATCCTCGCCGGCAGCATCAAGGCCACGCCCCACGGCGAAATCGAGGCGGCCAAGGCCATGGGCATGTCCCGCGCCAAGCTCTACCGCCGCATCCTGCTGCCGTCGGCCCTGCGTCGCGCGCTGCCGCAGTACAGCAACGAAGTCATCATGATGCTGCACACCACCAGCCTGGCGTCCATCGTCACCCTGATCGACATCACCGGCGCCGCGCGTACCGTGAACTCGCAGTACTACCTGCCGTTCGAGGCCTTCATCACCGCCGGCCTGTTCTACCTCTGCCTGACCTTCATCCTGGTGCGCCTGTTCAAGGCCGCCGAGCGCCGCTACCTGGCCTACCTGGCCCCGCGCAAGGCCTGACTTTCCACGAATCGCACAGAGAGCCCTCACCATGTACAAACTGGAAGTCCAAGACCTGCACAAGCGCTACGGCAGCCACGAAGTGCTCAAGGGCGTGTCCCTGGCGGCCAAGGCCGGTGACGTCATCAGCATCATCGGCTCGAGCGGCTCGGGCAAAAGTACCTTCCTGCGCTGCATCAACATGCTGGAGCAGCCCCACGGCGGCAAGATCCTCCTCAATGGCGAAGAGCTGAAGCTCGTGGCCAACCGCGACGGCGGCCTCAAGGCGTCCGATCCGAAGCAGCTGCAACGCATGCGTTCGCGGCTGGCGATGGTGTTCCAGCACTTCAACCTGTGGTCGCACATGAGCGCCCTGGAGAACGTGATCGAAGCGCCGGTGCATGTGCTCGGCGTGCCGAAGAAGGAAGCCATCGAGAAGGCCGAGCACTACCTGGCCAAAGTGGGCGTGGCCCATCGCAAGGATGCCTATCCGGCACACATGTCCGGTGGCGAGCAGCAGCGCGTGGCCATCGCCCGTGCCCTGGCCATGGAGCCGGAGGTAATGCTGTTCGACGAGCCCACTTCGGCACTGGACCCGGAGCTGGTGGGCGAAGTGCTCAAGGTGATGAAGGACCTGGCCGTGGAAGGCCGCACCATGGTGGTGGTGACCCACGAGATGGGCTTCGCCCGCGAGGTGTCCAACCAACTGGTGTTCCTGCACAAGGGCCTGGTAGAAGAGCGCGGTTGCCCGAAGGAAGTGCTGGCCAACCCGCAATCCGATCGCCTCAAGCAGTTCCTCTCCGGCAGCCTGAAGTGATCCACGACGCGGCGGCCCCAGGGCCGCCGCACCGCATTCGAAACCCTGTTTCGCCTTGTCCCTTTCCTTTAGCCGGGGTCTGCTAAGCTGCCTGCCATGACTGCCCATCGAATCGCTTTTCTCCTCTGGCCCGGTACCAAGGCGCTGACCCTGGCGCTGGCCGAGGAAGCCCTGCGTGTCGCCCAGCGACTGCATCCGGAAGTGGTTTACGAGATCTCCTTCCTGCAGGCCGAACCGGCCGCCGAGGGTGCCTGGCGCCTGCCGGGCGAGGCCTGGACCGGCAAGCTGGATGGCCTGCAGCGTCTGTTCCTGGTGGCCGACGAGCCGCCGGCGCAGATATCCCCGGCACTTTCCGCTGCGATCAAGCATTCGGTGCGTGCCGGTTGCGTGGTCGGCGGCCTTTCCGCTGGTGTTTATCCCCTGGCGCACCTTGGCCTGCTGGATGGCTATCGCGCGGCGGTGCACTGGCGCTGGCAGGACGATTTCGCCGAGCGTTTCCCCAAGGTGATCGCCACCAGCCATCTGTTCGACTGGGATCGCGACCGCCTCACTGCTTGCGGCGGCTTGGCGGTGCTCGATCTGCTGCTGGCCGTGCTGGCCCGCGACCATGGCGCCGAGTTGGCAGGTGCGGTCTCTGAAGAGCTCGTCGTGGAACGCATCCGTGAAGGCGGCGAGCGCCAGCGCATTCCGCTGCAGAACCGTCTGGGCTCCAGCCACCCGAAGCTGACCCAGGCCGTACTGTTGATGGAAGCCAATATCGAAGAGCCGCTGACCACCGACGAGATTGCCCAGCACGTCTGCGTGTCCCGTCGCCAGCTGGAGCGCATCTTCAAGCAGTACCTCAATCGCGTGCCCAGCCAGTACTACCTGGAGCTGCGCCTGAACAAGGCACGGCAGATGCTGATGCAGACCAGCAAATCGATCATCCAGATCGGCCTGTCCTGCGGCTTCTCCTCCGGCCCGCACTTCTCCAGCGCCTACCGCAATTTCTTCGGCGTCACCCCGCGCGAAGACCGCAACCAGCGTCGCGGCACCAGCCCCTTCGAAACCCCGCAGCCGGCACCGACCCCAGTGGCGGAGCGGAGCTGACCCTTCTCTTTTCACTCCTGCTTTTCTTGTGGGGGCGAATTCATTCGCCAAGGGCAGCGTAGCTGCCCCGTAGGTTGGTGCTGAGGAACGAAGCCCAACGCTTGGTGTGGACCCGTTGTTGGGCTTCGCTGCGCTCTGCGCCAACCTACAAGTGTTCCTTGCCGGACCACCCATTGCTTGCCAGCCGATACCCACCAGTCACCCCGTGGAGAAATTTTCCCGGCGGGTGCATAGCAGCGGCGATCAGCGTTTAAACTGCGCCTTCCCGACGCTTTCTGTCGCATTTCCATAAGCGCCGGTTTTCGCGGGGTTGGCGCTGTAAGAAGTTGTCGCATGGCGGCAATGCCAACCCCGAATCAGTCCCTACAATCCTTTCATCACTAGCCGTTCATGGCAGGAGAAACTGATGTCCGTTGAGCATGCGCAGGTCGAGCGCGCCGATTTCGACAAGGTGATGGTTCCCAACTACGCCCCCGCCGCTTTCATTCCGGTGCGTGGCCAGGGTTCCCGAGTCTGGGACCAGTCCGGTCGCGAGCTGATCGATTTTGCCGGCGGTATCGCAGTGAACTCCCTGGGCCATGCGCACCCCGCGCTGGTCAATGCGCTGACCGAACAAGCCAACAAGATCTGGCATGTATCCAACGTCTTCACCAACGAGCCGGCCCTGCGCCTGGCCAAGAAGCTGGTAGACGCTACTTTTGCCGAGCGCGTATTCCTCGCCAACTCCGGTGCCGAGGCCAACGAAGCGGCTTTCAAACTGGCCCGTCGTTATGCCCATGACGTCTATGGCCCGCAGAAGCACGAAATCATCTCCGCCACCAACAGCTTCCACGGTCGTACCCTGTTCACCGTGACCGTTGGCGGCCAGCCGAAGTACTCCGACGGCTTCGGTCCGAAGATGGAAGGCATCAGCCATGTGCCCTTCAACGACCTGGACGCCCTGAAGGCTGCCATCTCCGGCAAGACCTGCGCCGTTGTCCTGGAGCCCGTGCAGGGCGAAGGCGGCGTGCTGCCGGCGGACAAGGCCTATCTGGAAGGTGCCCGCAAGCTGTGCGACGAACACAACGCACTGCTGATCTTCGACGAAGTGCAGAGCGGCATGGGCCGTAGCGGCCACCTGTTCGCCTACGAGCACTACGGCGTGACCCCGGACATCCTCTCCAGCGCCAAGAGCCTGGGCGGTGGTTTCCCCATCGGCGCCATGCTGACCACCACCGAAATCGCCAAGCACCTGTCGGTTGGCACCCACGGCACCACCTACGGCGGCAACCCGCTGGCGTGCGCCGTAGCCGAGGCTGTGCTGGATGTGATCAACACCCCGGAAGTGCTGCGCGGCATCAATGCCAAGCATGACCGCTTCAAGGCCCGCCTCGACGCCATCGGTGCCAAGTACGGCATCTTCACCGAAGTTCGCGGCCTGGGCCTGCTGATCGGCGCCGTCCTCTCCGATGCCTGGAAGGGCAAGGCGAAAGACGTGCTGAACGCCGCCGAGAAGGAAGCCGTGATGGTTCTGCAGGCCAGCCCGGACGTGGTGCGCTTCGCGCCCAGCCTGGTGATCCCGGATGCGGACATCGACGAAGGCCTCGACCGCTTCGAGCGCGCCGTCGCCAAGCTGACTCAGGCGTAAGCCTCTGCTGGACGCAGCGCAGGGAAGCGCTGCGCTGCGATCCCAGGGACGGAACAGATTCATGTATGAGTGCGGGCCATCGGGGCCCGGCTTTTCTCCGGATGGAATCACTGGTTCGTTCGGAGTTTTCAACAAGAAAAAGGAGTGACCCCCATGTTGGTGATGCGCCCCGCGCAAATGGCCGATCTCGCTGAAGTCCAGCGTCTGGCCGCGGATAGCCCCGTGGGTGTCACCTCGTTGCCGGATGACGCCGAGGTGCTGGGCGAGAAGATCGCCGCGTCCGAGGCATCTTTCTCCGCCGAGGTGAGCTTCAACGGCGAAGAGAGCTATTTCTTCGTCCTTGAGGACACGGCGACCGGCCGCCTGGCGGGCTGCTCGGCGATCGTCGCCTCTGCCGGCTTCTCCGAACCCTTCTACAGCTTCCGCAACGAGACCTTCGTGCATGCCTCGCGGGAGCTGAAGATCCACAACAAGATCCACGTCCTCTCGCTCTGCCACGACCTGACCGGCAACAGCCTGCTGACCAGCTTCTATGTCCAGCGCGACCTGGTGAACACCCCCATCGCCGAGCTCAACTCCCGTAGCCGCCTGCTGTTCATGGCCAGCCATCCGGAGCGCTTCGCCGATGCCGTAGTGGTGGAGATAGTCGGATACAGCGACGAGCACGGCGAGTCGCCGTTCTGGGATGCCGTGGGGCGCAACTTCTTCGACCTCAACTACACCGAGGCCGAGCGCCTGTCCGGCCTGAAGAGCCGCACCTTCCTCGCCGAACTGATGCCGCATTACCCGATCTACGTGCCGCTGCTGCCGGATGAAGCCCAGGAATCCATGGGGCAGGTGCACCCGCGTGCGCAGATCACCTTCGACATCCTGATGCGCGAAGGCTTCGAGACCGACAACTACATCGACATTTTCGATGGTGGCCCGACCCTCCATGCCCGCACCTCGAGCATCCGCTCCATCGCGCAGAGCCGCATGGTGCCGGTGAAGCTGGGCGAGCAGGGCAAGGGTGGCCGCCAGTACCTGGTGTGCAACGGTCAGTTGCAGGATTTCCGGGCCATCGTCGCCGAACTCGACTGGGTGCCCGGCAAGCCAGTGGTGCTTGGCGAAGAAGCCGCCGAGGCCCTGGGTGTCGGTGAAGGCGCCAGCGTCCGTCTGATCGCCGTTTGAGTCTTTGACCCTCCTCCCGCCGGGAGGAGGTGGCCCCTGATGGGGCCGGATGAGGGCACAGCCCTCTCCCTGGCTGCCTTCCCGGACGGAAGGGAGCGAAATTTCTGGAGGCACTATGATCGTTCGTCCCGTACGCAGCGCCGATTTACCGGCCCTGATCGACCTGGCGCGCAGCACCGGCGCGGGCCTGACCACGCTGCCGGCCAATGAGGCGCGCCTGTCGCATCGCGTCGGCTGGGCGGAGAAGGCATTCCGTGGCGAAGCCGAGCGGGCCGATGCGGATTACCTCTTCGTGCTTGAGGACGACGATGGCACCGTCATCGGCATTTCCGCTGTGGCCGGCGCCGTGGGCCTGCGTGAGCCCTGGTACAACTACCGGGTTGGCCTGACCGTCAGTGCCTCCCAGGAGCTGCACATCCACCGCCAGATTCCCACCCTGTTCCTGGCCAACGACCTGACCGGCAATTCCGAGCTCTGCTCGCTGTTCCTGCATGCCGGCCATCGTACCGGCCTGAAAGGTCGTCTGCTGTCCAAGGCGCGCTTCCTGTTCATCGCCGAGTTCCCGGAGCTGTTCGGTGACAAGGTGATCGCCGAGATGCGTGGCATGTCCGATGGCAATGGCGTTTCCCCGTTCTGGGAAAGCCTCGGCCGGCATTTCTTCAAGATGGAATTCTCCCGCGCCGACTACCTTACCGGCGTCGGCAACAAGGCATTCATCGCCGAACTGATGCCCAAGTTCCCGCTCTACACCTGCTTCCTCTCCGAAGCCGCGCGCAACGTCATCGGTCGCGTGCACAACGACACCGAGCCGGCGCTGGCCATGCTCAAAGGGGAAGGATTCAGCTACCAGGGCTACGTCGACATCTTCGACGCCGGCCCGGCCATCGAATGCGAAACGTCGAAGATCCGCGCTGTGCGCGACAGCCAGAACCTGGTCCTGGCCGTCGGTACTCCGGGTGACGACGCCACGCCTTTCCTGATTCACAACCGCAAGCGCGAAGACTGCCGCATCACCGCCGCTCCGGCCCGCCTGGCGGCCGGCACCCTGGTGGTGGATGCGCTGACCGCCAAGCGCCTGAAACTCTCCGCCGGCGCTTCGGTTCGCGCCGTACCGCTGTCGGCCAAGGAGTCCGTATAAATGAGCACCCATTTCATCGCTGGTAACTGGCAGGCAGGGCAGGGCGAGGCCTTCGATTCGCTGAACCCGGTAACCCAGGCAGCCGTCTGGTCTGGTCGTGGCGCCAATGCCACCCAGGTGGACGAAGCTGTGAAGGCCGCCCGCGCAGCTTTCCCGGCCTGGGCCCGTCGCCCGCTGGAAGAGCGCATCGCCATCCTCGAACAGTTCGCTGTGACCCTGCGCAACCATGCCGACGAGTTGGCTCGCAGCATCGGCGAAGAAACCGGCAAGCCCCTGTGGGAGTCGGCCACCGAAGTGACCAGCATGGTCAACAAGGTCGCCATCTCCATCCAGAGCTACCGTGAGCGCACCGGCGAGAAGAGCGGCCCCCTGGCCGATGCCACGGCGATTCTGCGCCACAAGCCCCACGGCGTGGTGGCGGTATTCGGTCCCTACAACTTCCCCGGCCATCTGCCGAACGGCCATATCGTCCCGGCTCTGCTGGCGGGTAATGCGGTGATCTTCAAGCCCAGTGAGCTGACCCCGAAGGTTGCCGAGCTGACGGTGAAATGCTGGGTCGAGGCCGGCCTGCCCGCAGGTGTACTGAACCTGGTGCAGGGCGCCCGTGAAACCGGCGTGGCCCTGGCCGGCAATCCGGGTATAGACGGACTGTTCTTCACCGGCTCCAGCCGCACCGGCAACCTGCTGCACCAGCAGTTCGCCGGTCGTCCGGACAAGATCCTCGCCCTGGAAATGGGCGGCAACAACCCGCTGGTGGTAGACCAGGTCCAGGACGTGGATGCCGCTGTCTACACCATCATCCAGTCGGCCTTCATTTCCGCCGGCCAGCGCTGCACCTGCGCCCGCCGCCTGCTGGTGCCCGAAGGTGCCTGGGGCGACGCCCTGCTGGCGCGCCTGGTGAGTGTCGCCAGCTCCATCAAGGTTGGTGCCTTCGACGCCCAGCCCGCGCCCTTCATGGGCTCGGTGATCTCCCTGGACGCGGCGCGTCACCTGCTCAAGGCCCAGGAGCACCTGATCGCCGGCGGTGCGGTGGCGCTGCTGGCCATGTCCCAGCCGCTGGAAAATGCCGCGCTGCTGACCCCGGGCATCCTCGACGTGACTGCCGTGGCGGATCGTCCGGATGAAGAATTCTTCGGCCCACTGCTGCAGGTGATCCGCTACCGCGATTTCGACGCCGCCATCGCCGAAGCCAATGCCACCCAGTACGGCCTGGCCGCCGGCCTGCTGTCGGACTCCGCCGAGCGCTACCAGCAGTTCCTCATCGAGAGCCGCGCCGGCATCGTCAACTGGAACAAGCAGCTGACCGGTGCCGCCAGCAGTGCGCCCTTCGGTGGTGTCGGCGCCTCCGGCAACCATCGTGCCAGCGCGTACTACGCCGCTGATTACTGCGCCTATCCGGTGGCCTCGCTGGAAAGCGAAACCCTTGCCCTGCCTGCAACCCTTACTCCAGGAGTCAGCCTGTGAACGCCTATGAAGTGAACTTCGACGGACTGGTCGGCCCGACCCACAACTACGGCGGCCTGTCCTACGGTAACGTCGCCTCGCAGAGCAACAGCCAGGCGGCCTCCAACCCGAAGGAAGCTGCACTGCAGGGCCTGGGCAAGATGAAGGCGCTGATGGAAATGGGCTTCAAGCAGGGCGTGTTCGCTCCGCAGGAGCGCCAGGACGTCGCAGCCCTGCGCAGCCTGGGTTTCTCCGGTACCGATGCGGAAGTCATCGCCAAGGCTGCCAAGGAAGCCATGCCGCTGCTGGCCGCCTGCAGCTCGGCTTCCAGCATGTGGACAGCCAACTCCTGCACCGTCAGCCCCAGCGCCGACACTGCGGACGGCCGTGTGCACTTCACCGCCGCCAACCTGAATTGCAAGTTCCATCGCTCCATCGAGCACCCGACCACCAGTCGCGTGCTGGGCGCCATGTTCGCCAACGACAAGTTCTTCGCTCACCACGCAGCCCTGCCGGCGGTCGGCCAGTTCGGCGACGAAGGTGCCGCCAACCACACCCGTTTCTGCAACGGTTACGGTGAAGCCGGTGTCGAATTCTTCGTCTTTGGCCGCAGTGCCTTCGACAGCCGTTTCCCGTCTCCGCAGCGTTACCCGGCGCGGCAGACTCTGGAAGCCTGCCATGCGGTCGCTCGCCTGCATGGGCTGAGCGCGGAGGGCGTGGTCTACGCTCAACAGAACCCGGCAGTGATCGATCAGGGCGTGTTCCACAACGACGTGATCTCGGTGGGTAACGGCGAAGTGCTGTTCTACCACGAGGATGCTTTCCTCGAGACCGACAAGGTTCTGGCCGAGCTGGACGGCAAGCTGGGCAAACGTGGTGGCCGCTTCCAGGCGGTTCGCGTGCCGCGCAGCGCGGTGGCTGTGGAGGACGCGGTGCGCTCCTACCTGTTCAACAGCCAGCTGCTCAGCCGTGCCGATGGCAGCATGCTGCTGATCGTGCCGGAAGAGTGCCGTGCCAACGCCAACGTCTGGAACTACCTGAGCGAGCTGACCTCGGGCCAGGGTCCGATCCGCGAAGTGAAGGTCTTCGACCTCAAGCAGAGCATGCAGAACGGCGGTGGTCCGGCCTGCCTGCGACTGCGCGTGGCGCTGAAGGAAAATGAGCTGGCGGCGGTGAACCAGGGGGTGATGATGACCCCGGAACTCCACGCCACCCTGACCACCTGGGTCGAGAAGCACTACCGTGACCGCCTCAGCGAGTCCGACCTGGCCGACCCGCAATTGCTGGTGGAGTGCCGGACGGCATTGGATGAACTGACGCAGATCCTTAAACTGGGCGCTGTTTATCCCTTCCAGCTCAACTGAGAACCCTGAAATGTCCGACGCCCTGCAACTCATCCTCGAAGATACCGACGGCACCCAGCTCGAAACCTCCTGCACCCGGTTTGCCGTCGTCTGGCAGGGCAAGGAAGTCTGGATCCAGCAGGCTGGCAACGGCCAACTGCTGATCGGTGTGGACGTCGAGGAAGACGACACCGAGTACGCCAACCTGCTGCTGCGTCCGCTGGCCACCAACCTGGTCAGCCTGGAGCTGGAAATGGAACCGGCCGACGCCGCTGGCGACGACGATGACCATGTACATGGTCCCGACTGCGATCACGATTGAGGTAACAGGATGCTAGCCCTCGGAAAACTGCTCGAACTGACCCTCGCCGGCCGCGAGCCGACCGAGAAGATCCAGCTGACATCCGGGGGCGTGCGCCTGCACTGGCTGGGCGAGGGGGCGCTGGACGTCACCCCGCCGGCCGCCGAAGACAACGGGCTCGACCTGCTGCTTTCGGCCGGGGTGCACGGCAACGAAACCGCTCCGATCGAACTGCTGGACCGCCTGGTCCAGGCCATCGCCCGGGGACATCTCAAGCCGCGCGCCCGCATTCTCTTCCTGCTGGGCAATCCCGAAGCCATTCGTCGCGGGGAGCGTTTCGTCGAGCAGGACGTCAATCGCCTGTTCAATGGTCGCCACGCCGAATCCAGCGGTTTCGAAGCCATGCGCGCTGGAGAGCTGGAGCGCTACGCCGCTGCCTTCTTCAGCAAGCCCGATCGTGCCCGCCTGCATTACGACCTGCACACCGCCATCCGTGGCTCGAAGATCGAACAGTTCGCCCTCTATCCCTATGTGGAGGGGCGTGAGCATTCGCGCCAGGAACTGGCTCGTCTGCGGGACGCCGGCATCGATGCCGTGCTGCTGCAGAACAAGACCGGTATCACCTTCAGCTCCTACACCTACGCCAGTCTGGATGCAGAGGCCTTTACCCTGGAGCTGGGCAAGGCACGGCCTTTCGGCAGCAACCAGGAGGTCAATCTCGACCGCCTCGAAACGCGGCTGAAGTCGCTGATCGAAGGGAGTGAGCCGAAGACCGACGGCGACAGCCTGGACGGGCTGCAACTGTTCTCGGTATCGCGCGAGATCATTAAGCACAGCGAATCCTTCCAACTGCACCTGGCGCCAGATATCGAGAACTTCAGCGAATTGCCCGTGGGCTATCTGCTGGCCGAAGACATCGCTGGCACCCGCTGGGTCGTGGAAGAGCAGGGCGCCCGCATCATCTTCCCCAATCCGAGGGTGAAGAACGGCCTGCGGGCCGGGATTCTCATCGTTCCCGCCGACGTCTGACGATTCTTCCCTTTCTGTACCTGTACCCATATGGCGCCGGGCTTTAGGATCGGGCTCTTCGCCCATCCAAGGAGCCCGGAATGAGCCTGATCGACCTGCGCAGCGACACCGTCACCCAACCCACCGCCGGCATGCGCGAAGCCATGCAGCGCGCCGAGCTTGGCGACGATGTCTATGGCGAAGACCCCACCGTGAACCGCCTGGAAGCGAGCCTGGCCGAGCGACTGGGCTTCGAGGCTGCGCTGTTCGTGCCGACCGGCACCATGAGCAACCTGCTGGGGCTGATGGCCCATTGCGAACGCGGCGACGAATACATCGTCGGCCAGCAGGCCCACACCTATAAATACGAGGGTGGTGGTGCCGCCGTACTGGGCTCCATCCAGCCCCAGCCCATCGAGGGCGAGGCCGACGGCAGCCTGGATCTCGGTAAGGTCGAGGCCGCCATCAAGCAGGATGACTTCCACTTCGCCCGCACCCGTCTTCTGGCCCTGGAAAACACCATGCAGGGCAAGGTCCTGCCGCTGGAGTACCTGGCTGCGGCGCGTGAGCTGACTCGCCGTCGTGGTTTGGCTCTGCACCTGGACGGCGCCCGGCTGTACAACGCGGTGGTGAAGCAGGGCGTGGATGCCCGCGAGATCACCCAGCACTTCGACTCGGTTTCCGTGTGCCTGTCCAAGGGGCTCGGCGCGCCGGTGGGTTCGGTGCTCTGTGGTAGTACAGGGCTCATCGGCAAGGCGCGGCGTCTGCGCAAGATGGTCGGCGGCGGCATGCGCCAGGCCGGATTGTTGGCAGCGGCCGGGCTTTATGCGCTGGATCACCAGGTCGAGCGCCTGGCGGACGATCACGCCAATGCCGAGCGCCTGGGTGCTGGGCTGCGGGAGCTGGGCTATGACATCGAGCCGGTGCAGACCAACATGGTCTACGTGCAGATCGGCGATCAGGCTCGTGCCCTGGGCGAGTTCCTCGCTGGTCAGGGTATCCGCGTCAGCCCGGCCGCGCGCCTGCGCCTGGTGACCCACCTGGACGTGCAGGCCGCCGATATCACCCGCGTAATCGAGGCTTTCGCGGCATTCCGACGCGCCTGAATCGACGGCGTGCATAAATAGCCGCCTTCTATCGCACAAAGAGACTATCCCGCTGGCGCAGGGCCGATATAATGCGGCCCTTTGCCGGTGATTCGTATGCCTGTCGCCAGACGGCTGCGAGTTTCGCGCGCAATGTTGGAAATAGGCGGGAACTGCCGGAATTTTCTTGAAAACCTGCTGCTTTTTCGTCGATTTCCACTTGCCGTCCTTCGCCGATAACGATTTGCACCGCCGTCGTGGCCGCAGTTTCCGTGGAAGAACCTATGAAAAGCGCAGAAATCCGTGAAGCCTTCCTGAGCTTCTTCGAAGAGAAGGGGCATACCCGTGTCGCTTCCAGCTCCCTGATTCCGGGCAACGACCCGACCCTGCTGTTCACCAACGCGGGGATGAACCAGTTCAAGGACTGCTTCCTTGGCCTGGAAAAGCGCGCCTACACCCGTGCCACCACCAGCCAGAAATGCGTGCGTGCCGGTGGCAAGCACAACGACCTGGAAAACGTCGGCTACACCGCGCGCCACCACACCTTCTTCGAAATGCTGGGCAACTTCAGCTTCGGCGACTACTTCAAGCGCGACGCCATTCACTACGCCTGGGAATTCCTCACCGGCGACAACTGGCTGAAGCTGCCGAAAGAGAAACTCTGGGTAACCGTCTACGCCAGCGACGACGAGGCCTACGACATCTGGACTAAGGAAGTCGGCATTCCCCACGAGCGCATGGTGCGCATCGGCGACAACAAGGGTGCGCCGTACGCTTCCGACAACTTCTGGGCCATGGGCGATACCGGCCCTTGCGGTCCCTGCACCGAAATCTTCTTCGACCACGGTCCTGAAATCTGGGGCGGCCCGCCCGGCTCGCCGGAAGAGGACGGCGACCGCTACATCGAAATCTGGAACAACGTGTTCATGCAGTTCAACCGCACGGCTGACGGCGTGATGCACCCGCTGCCGGCGCCCAGCGTGGACACCGGTATGGGTCTGGAGCGCATCAGCGCCGTGCTGCAGCACGTGCACTCGAACTACGAGATCGACCTGTTCCAGAGCCTGCTCAAGGCGTCCGCCGAAGCCATCGGCTGCGCCAATGACGACGCCCCGTCGCTGAAAGTGGTGGCTGACCACATCCGTTCCTGCAGCTTCCTCATCGCCGATGGCGTGCTGCCGTCCAACGAAGGCCGTGGCTACGTGCTGCGCCGCATCATCCGTCGCGCTTGCCGCCACGGTAACAAGCTGGGCGCCACAGGCAGCTTCTTCCACAAGATCGTCGCAGCCCTCGTGGGCGAAATGGGCGAAGCCTTCCCCGAGCTCAAGCAGCAGCAAGCGCACATCGAGCGCGTGCTGAAGACCGAGGAAGAGCAGTTCGCCAAGACCCTGGAGCAGGGCCTGCGCATCCTCGAGCAGGATCTGGCCGGCCTGTCCGGCACCGTGATCCCGGGTGATGTGGTGTTCAAGCTCTATGACACCTACGGCTTCCCCATGGACCTGACTGGCGACATCGCCCGTGAGCGCGGCCTGACCCTCGACGAGGAAGGCTTCGAGCGCGAGATGGAGAAGCAGCGCGAAATGTCCCGCGCCTCCAGCGCCTTCGGCATGGATTACAACGCCCTGGTCAAGGTCGACGCCGATACCGATTTCACCGGCTACGTCTGCACCCACGGCGATGCCAATGTCGTCGCCCTGTTCAAGGACGGCCAGGCCGTCGAGCAACTCGCCGAAGGCGAGGAGGGCGTGCTGGTCCTGGATCGCACTCCGTTCTACGCCGAGTCCGGTGGCCAGGTGGGCGACTGCGGCTTCATCGCCGCCAGCGGCCTGCGTTTCGACGTGCGTGACACCACCAAGGCGGGTGGCGCCTTCCTCCACCACGGCGTGGTCGATCACGGCGTCCTTCGCGTTGGCAGCGCTGTCACCGCTCAGGTGGATGCCACCGTTCGTCAGGCAACCGCCCTCAATCACTCCGCCACCCACCTGCTGCACGCCGCCCTGCGCCGCGTGCTGGGCGACCACGTCCAGCAGAAGGGCTCTCTGGTGGACAGCCAGCGCCTGCGCTTCGACTTCAGCCACTTCGAGGCCATCAAGCCTGAACAGCTGAAGGCCCTGGAAGACATCGTCAACGCCGAAATCCGCAAGAACAGCGAAGTCGAGACCGAAGAGACCGACATCGACACCGCCAAGGCGAAAGGCGCCATGGCCCTGTTCGGCGAGAAGTACGGCGACCAGGTGCGCGTTCTGACCATGGGCGGCGATTTCTCTGTCGAACTCTGCGGTGGTACCCACGTATCCCGCACCGGCGACATCGGCCTGTTCAAGATCACCAGCGAAGGCGGTGTCGCGGCTGGCGTGCGTCGTATCGAAGCCGTGAGCGGGGCTGCTGCCCTGGCCTACCTGAACGGCGCCGAAGAACAACTCAAGGAAGCCGCGGGCCTGGTCAAGGGCAGCCGCGACAACCTGCTGGACAAACTGTCCGCGCTGCTGGAGCGCAACCGCCAGCTGGAGAAAGAGCTGGAGCAGCTCAAGGCCAAGGCGGCCAGTGCTGCCGGCGACGACCTGGCTTCTTCCGCCATCGATATCAAAGGCGTGAAGGTGCTGGCGGCGCGACTGGACGGACTGGACGGCGACGCGCTGCTGGCGCTGGTCGACCAATTGAAGAACAAGCTCGGCCGCGCGGTGATCCTGCTCGGCAGTGCGCTGGAGGGCAAGGTGACACTGGTCGCCGGCGTCACCCAGGACCTGACCGGCCAACTCAAAGCCGGCGATCTGATGAAGCAGGCCGCGGCAGCGGTTGGCGGCAAGGGCGGTGGTCGCCCTGACATGGCACGCGGCGGCGGTACCGACGCTGCGGCCCTGGAGCAGGCTCTGGCCCTGGCCGCACCGTTCGTCGAACAGGGCCTCTGAGGCCCGCCGCCAGCGGTCCGCCCCACGCCCGGCGGACCTTGGCAGTGTTCTGCGTTGATTGTTTAATGGGCGCCCTTCACGGGATTAGGCGGCTTTTGAAATGGCTTTGATCGTACAGAAGTTTGGGGGGACCTCGGTCGGCACTGTCGAGCGCATCGAGCAGGTGGCCGAGAAGGTGAAGAAGTTCCGCGAAGGCGGTGATGACATCGTGGTCGTGGTTTCCGCCATGAGCGGCGAAACCAACCGCCTGATCGATCTGGCCAAGCAGATCAGCGAGCAGCCGGTACCGCGCGAACTGGACGTGATGGTCTCCACCGGTGAACAGGTGACCATCGCCCTGCTGGCCATGGCGCTGATCAAGCGCGGCGTGCCGGCGGTTTCCTATACCGGTAACCAGGTGCGCATCCTCACCGACAGCGCCCACAACAAGGCGCGCATCCTGCAGATCGACGACCAGAAGATCCGTGCCGACCTCAAGGCCGGCCGCGTGGTCGTGGTCGCCGGCTTCCAGGGCGTGGATGAGCACGGCAACATCACTACCCTCGGTCGTGGCGGTTCCGACACCACCGGCGTAGCCCTGGCAGCGGCCCTGAAGGCCGACGAGTGCCAGATCTACACCGATGTAGATGGCGTCTACACCACCGATCCGCGCGTGGTGCCCCAGGCCCAGCGCCTGGACAAGATCACCTTCGAAGAGATGCTGGAAATGGCCAGCCTCGGCTCCAAGGTGCTGCAGATTCGCTCGGTGGAGTTCGCCGGCAAATACAACGTCCCGCTGCGCGTGCTGCACAGCTTCCAGGAGGGTCCGGGCACCCTCATTACCCTTGATGAAGAGGAATCCATGGAACAGCCGATCATCTCCGGCATCGCCTTCAACCGCGACGAAGCCAAGCTGACCATCCGTGGCGTGCCGGACATCCCCGGCGTGGCATTCAAGATTCTGGGCCCGATCAGTGCCGCCAACATCGAAGTGGACATGATCGTGCAGAACGTCGCGCACGATAACACCACCGATTTCACCTTCACCGTGCACCGCAATGACTACCAGAACGCTCAGCGCGTACTGGAGCAGACCGCTAGCGAACTCGGCGCCCGTGAAGTGATCGGCGACACCAAGATCGCCAAGGTCTCCATCGTCGGCGTTGGCATGCGTTCCCACGCGGGTGTAGCCAGCCGCATGTTCGAAGCCCTGGCCAAGGAAACCATCAACATCCAGATGATCTCCACTTCGGAAATCAAGGTTTCCGTGGTGATCGAAGAGAAATATCTGGAGCTGGCGGTCCGTGCGCTGCACACCGCGTTCGAGCTGGACGCCCCGTCTCGACAGGGCGAGTAAGGCAAATTCCAAAAGGCGCGGCTCATCCCGCGCCTTTTGTCGTTTTTGGCCGCTACGGTGGAACTTTCCTTTTGCCGGGGCTGGTCAATACTTGGGTGTAAGCTCCAGCGGTAATTCTGTGCCGGGGCCGTAACCATTTCTTTTTTGCAGACTGTTGTCCCGAAACGAATCCGTAAGGAGAAAGGAATGCTGATTCTGACTCGCCGGGTCGGAGAGACCCTGATGGTGGGTGACGATGTCACTGTGACCGTGCTTGGCGTGAAAGGTAATCAGGTGCGCATTGGTGTCAATGCTCCCAAGGAGGTTGCCGTGCATCGCGAAGAAATCTACCAGCGCATACAGAAAGAGAAAGACCAGGAACCAAGCCACTAATTTTTCTGCATTTTTTGCTTTGCAAACGGGGAAAACATGGATATCATGCGCCCCGTGTTGCGGAGAGGTGGCCGAGTGGCCGAAGGCGCTCCCCTGCTAAGGGAGTACACCTCAAAAGGGTGTCGGGGGTTCGAATCCCCCCTTCTCCGCCATATTTCGTGTTGTAGGGTGGTCAGCGGTAGATCGATAAGTTATTGAAACTTCTCGAAAAAACAGTTGACCAAGGCTGAAAGTTCCCTATAATGCGCGCCCACAACGCACTCATAGCTCAGCTGGATAGAGTACCCGGCTACGAACCGGGCGGTCGGAGGTTCGAATCCTCCTGAGTGCGCCATCTTTCAAGGCTCTCGGCGTAGCCAGGGTCATGAAGAAACCAGCGGTGATCTGGTCTAAAAACACCAACTACGCACTCATAGCTCAGCTGGATAGAGTACCCGGCTACGAACCGGGCGGTCGGAGGTTCGAATCCTCCTGAGTGCGCCATACCGAAAGGGCCTGCAGAAATGCAGGCCCTTTTTCTTTTTGCATTCAGCGTCCGCCTTTCACGCAGCCGTCCTCGTCGAACGCTACTTGCTGGCCGGTTCCTTTCTTCGCTTTGTAGTGGTACCGGACCTGGCCGTTGGTGCCGCTAATGCGGTCCGGCTTGCCCAGGGCACTTTCGACGTCGGCGCGGGTCATGCCTTTGCGGATCTGCTTGCGAATGATCGCCTTGCGCCGTTCCTGCGGCGAAATCAGGTTGCCGCACACTTCTTCTCGTTCACCGACAACTACTATTTCCGTGGAGCGTTCGGGGCTTTCCCATTTCTGACTCGGAAAGTACTGGCCGCCGATTTCCTCTGGTATCGGCTCGCTGCTCAGTAGGTTTGGCGTGCCGGTGCGTTGATGCTCGACCTGGCTGTCCGGCGGGCAGCCATGCTGGTTGAAGCTGACGTTGCCTTCGGAGTCGCTGCAGCGGAAGACGAATGCCGCATTCAGCGGGGTTTGCGGCAAGCAGGGCAGGGTGATGAGAGCGAGGATCGAGAGTCGTTTCATGGTGCCTTCTCCTTGGCATGGGCTCTCGAGCGTATCCGGTGAATTTCTTTGCGTGGGCGTGTCCTACAGGGGGTTGCTTTCGTCGCACCAGGGTGAAGGCAATCCCAACTATGCGATGCAAGCGATTGTTCTTTCCACGATTTTGTAACGCGTGGGCCGAATGGCGGTGTTATCATTGCGCGGTCAGCCCCGCCGGGGCATTCGGACAACCATCATGGACTTACCCAGTAGTTACTCAGAATCCCGATTGCACAATCGCGAAATGACTGTCTGACCCCATTTCGGCGCGCCCCGCCGCTGGGGGTGGAGCGCGCTATATGACTGAAGTAGAAGCCAAAAAGCCGCAAGAGAGCCTGCAGGACCGCCTGGCCCAGGTTATCGATCTGCTGCATCGCCACAAGCTGGTAGAAGACCTGACCCACCGTCAGGAAGGCCAGCATCGCGACCTCGTTGAAAACCTCGTCCATCGGCAGAACCTTGCCGAGCTTCAGCGCAAGCTGGACGAGCTGCACCCTGCCGACATCGCCCACATCCTTGAAGCCCTGCCGCTGAATGACCGCTTGACGGTCTGGCAGCTGGTCAAGGCGGAGCGTGACGGCGACATCCTCCTCGAAGTATCCGACGCCGTTCGAGAGTCGCTGATCGCCGACATGGACGATCACGAGCTGCTCGCTGCGGCCAAGGAAATGGACGCCGACGAGCTGGCCGATCTCGCGCCTGAGTTGCCGCGAGATGTGATCCACGAGCTGATGGAGTCCCTCGATGCGCAGCAGCGCGAGCGCGTTCGCTCCGTGCTGTCTTATGAGGAGGACCAGGTCGGCGCGCTGATGGACTTCGAGATGGTCACCATCCGTGATGACGTGGCCCTGGAAGTGGTGTTGCGCTACCTGCGCCGCCTCAAGGAACTGCCCGGCCACACCGACAAGCTTTTCGTGGTGGACTACGACGGCATCCTCAAGGGCGTCCTGCCCATCAAACGTCTGCTGGTGAACGACCCGGACAAGGAAGTGGCCGAAGTAATGGCCACCGACCCGGTGAGCTTCCATCCGGATGAGGATGCCTACGATGCCGCCCAGGCGTTCGAGCGCTACGACCTGGTGTCGGCGCCGGTGGTGGACAAGAACGGCAAGCTGATCGGCCGTCTGACCATCGACGAGATGGTCGACCTGATTCGTGAGGAAAGCGAGAACGAAGTCCTCAACATGGCCGGTCTGCGCGAAGAGGAAGACATCTTCGCCTCGGTCTGGAAATCGGTGGGCAACCGCTGGGCCTGGCTGGCGGTCAACCTGGTCACCGCCTTCATCGCCTCCCGTGTCATCGGCCTGTTCGAAGGTTCCATCGAGAAGCTGGTGGCCCTTGCCGCACTGATGCCCATCGTCGCTGGTATTGGCGGCAACTCCGGCAATCAGACCATTACCATGATCGTCCGCGCCATGGCACTCGACCAGGTCGGGACGGGCAACACCTCGCGCCTGCTACGCAAGGAACTGGGCGTGGCGCTCATCAACGGCCTGATCTGGGGCGGGGTGATTGGCCTGGTGGCCTACTCCCTGTACGGCAGTTGGTCATTGGGCGCGGTGATGACGGGCGCCATGACGCTGAACCTGTTGCTCGCGGCACTGATGGGAGTGCTGATTCCCATGACCCTGACGCGCATGGGGCGTGACCCGGCCATGGGCTCCAGCGTGATGATCACGGCCATGACCGACAGTGGTGGCTTCTTCATCTTCCTCGGGCTTGCCACCCTGTTCCTGCTCTGACCAGGGCACAAACGAAGAAGCCGCCTTACAAGGGCGGCTTTTTCGTTTCTATGGCAGCAGGAAATGCAGCCGCCGCTCCGAACCTCGAATCGGAGGCATGAAAAAACCGGCAATTGCCGGCTTCTTCAATGAATGCGAGGCAGTCTCACGACTCCTCGGCAGCCAGTTCCGCATCGTGGGCGATCAGCGCAACCAGTGCGTTTTGCTGACGCCGGGAGAGTTGACGGAAACGTTGCAGCAGCTCGCGTTCGTGCAGGCTCAGCTCTGGGCTGTCCAGGCGCATGGAAACGCCTTCGTCCAGCGCGCCTTCCTGGAGCATGCTCTGCTCAAGGCGGGCGATTATCTCGGAGTTCATGCTGCGATGGTGGTTGCGGGCCACGACAGCAATGCGCTCTCGCATACCCTCGGGGAGACGAACGACGAATTTGTCAGCCGTGCGACTGGAATAGATAGCCTGTTTCATAGGGCGCATACATTCAACCGGTTAGTTCAGGAAAGCGATGCTGGCAATGAGCCGCAAGATTGTCACCGGTTTGACTGTTCTTGGCAGCAATTGTTCAGCCAGTTTCGCGATTCGAATCGGTATGACCCTAAGGTCAGCAAAACGTTTCCTTGACGTCAAATTGGTGTCAGATTGTGATCGTTATAGCGGCTTTTGGCCAGCACCAATTGTCCGAATTGCGAGTAGCTAAACACTTTCCAGACAATTCCCAGATGCTGCTTCTACCGCTCTAAATCCCTCATTGAGCACAGTCCGACAACCGCATTGCCCCTCGAAGCCCTATTCAAGGTCCATGAAGGCATCATGATGCTGTCTGGCCATCACACTAAAGGGTAGCTGCAGTTGTCAGACCACGCCCTTCGCAAAAGAATCCTTTGCGCTGTCATAAAAGCGGTTCAAAATTTTCGTACCAGTTCTCATGACTCTCCGTCGTGACCATCGTTCGCCACACATTCCCACCAGGTGCATCCATGACAGGCAGGCTCATCTATCTCATCGGCCCGTCCGGTTCCGGTAAGGACAGCCTTCTGGATGCCGTGCGAGAGGGCTTGGGCGGGCAGGGCTGCCGTGTTGCGCGCCGGGTCATCACGCGTTCTGCAGAGGCCAAGGGGGAGCTGGCGGAAGCCGTCAGTCCCGAAGTGTTCGCCGAACGCGAGGCCCGTGGCGACTTCGCCATGAGCTGGTACGCCAATGGTCTTTCCTATGGCATTCCCCGAGTGATCGACGATTGGCTCGCTGCGGGCGACGACGTGCTGGTAAACGGCTCCCGTGGCTACCTGCCGGAAGCGCGTCGGCGTTATCCACACCTGCTGGCAGTGCTACTGACGGTGGAGGATGGCGTCCTGCGCACACGCCTGCATGCCCGTGGCCGTGAGTCGGCGGAAGAGATCGAAGCCCGCCTGGCGCGCAACGCCGGGTTTGCCGACACCCTGCTGGCTGGCGAGAACGCCGACCTCTGTCTGCTGAACAATTCCGGCTCCATCACCGAGACCTGCCAGCGCCTGCTGCAGCTCATCGAAGATCACCGGCCCCTGGCCTGGCCCGACTCAGCCTGACCCTCAATCCAGCGGCAGCTCCGTGGTGCGCTTGACCTCGCTCATGGCGATGTTCGAGTGCGCCTCCAGCACATGGGGCCGTTGCAGCAGCTGGTCCCGCAGAAAGCGCTCATAGCTGGCGATGTCCTTGGCCACCACCTTCAGCAGGTAGTCCGAGCCGCCGGCCATGGTGTAGCACTCCAGCACTTCCGGATAGCCGACGATGGCCTCCTCGAACTCGGTGAGGTTGTTGCGGCCGTGGGCGGACAGCTTGATGTTGACGAACACCGTGATCGAGAAGCCCAGCAGCTTCGGATTGAGCAGGGCTACTTTGCGTTCGATCAGCCCTTCCTCTTGCATGCGATGAATCCGCCGCCAGCACGGTGACTGCGACAGCTCCACCCTTTCGGCCACTTCAGCGGCGGAGAGGTCGGCATCGTGTTGCAGCAAGCGCAAAATCTTGCGGTCGATGGGGCTCAGAGAGTTCTGCATGAGTCAGTCCGAAATTTTGTTTTTGTTGGAAGGATCATGCGCAAGTCTGGCGTTGGAGCCCGAAAATAGAAAGAAAAAATCAGCACTGTCCGGTCATAGTCTTGGCACGCGTCCGAGGCAGCGATCCTGCTTCGGGCTGAACACAAGATGGCACCCACCGTTGCCATCAAGGTCGCCATAAAAATAAAAGGAGCGCCTGCATGTCTCTGGCCGAGATCCGCCTGGATGACAAATACCGCCTCGAAACCGGTCACCTCTACCTCACCGGCACCCAAGCGCTTACCCGCTTGCCGATGCTGCAGAAGCAACGCGACAAGGCCCACGGCCTGAACACCGCCTGCTTCATCTCCGGCTATCGCGGTTCGCCCCTCGGCAACCTCGACAAGAGCCTCTGGGAAGCCAAGTCCTTCCTCAAGGAAAACCACGTCCACTTCCAGCCAGGCGTCAACGAAGAACTGGCCGCGACCGCTTGCTGGGGCAGCCAGCAGACCAGCCTGTTCCCTGGTGCCCGCTACGACGGCGTGTTCTCCATGTGGTACGGCAAGGGCCCAGGTGTGGATCGCTGCGGCGATGTCTTCAAGCACGGTAACTCCGCGGGCGTTTCGCCCCACGGCGGCGTGCTGCTGCTGGCCGGCGACGACCACGGCTGCAAATCCTCCAGCATCGCCAACCAGAGCGAGCACGCCTTCATCGGCGCCTCCATTCCCGTACTGAATCCGTCCAACGTCCAGGAAATCCTCGACTACGGAATCATCGGCTGGGAGCTGTCGCGCTACAGCGGCTGCTGGGTAGCGCTCAAGACCATCGCCGAGAACGTCGACTCCTCCGCGGTAGTGGAAGTGGACCCGCTGCGCGTGGATGTCCAGATTCCGCAAGACTTCGTCCTGCCGGAAGATGGCGTGCACATCCGCTGGCCGGACCCGCCCCTGGCGCAGGAAAAGCGCCTGAACATGTACAAGATTTACGCCGCCCGCGCCTTCGCCCGCGCCAACAATCTCAACCAGGTGATGCTGGATTCGCCCAGTCCGCGCCTCGGCATCATCACCACCGGTAAGTCCTACCTCGACGTGCGTCAGGCCCTGAATGACCTGGGCCTGGACGAAGAGCTGTGCGCCAAGGTCGGCCTGCGGGTGCTCAAGGTCGGCATGAGCTGGCCGCTGGAACCGGTCTCCGTCCACGAATTCGCTGAAGGCCTGGATGAAATCCTGGTGGTGGAAGAGAAGCGCAGCGTCATCGAGGACCAGGTCACCGGCCAGCTCTACAACTGGCCCGTGGACAAGCGCCCGCGCGTCGTGGGCGAGTTCGACGAAGACGGCGTATCGCTGCTGCCCAACCTCAGCGAACTGACCCCGGCGATGATCGCCCGCGTCATCGCCAAGCGCCTGGCTCCCATCTACTCCAGCGAGCAGATCGAATCCCGCCTGGCCTTCCTCGCCGCCAAGGAAAAGGCCCTGGCCGCGCCCAAGCACACGACCACCCGCACGCCGCACTTCTGCTCCGGCTGCCCGCACAACAGCTCCACCAAACTGCCCGAGGGCAGCCGCGCCCAGGGCGGTATCGGCTGCCACTACATGACCCAGTGGATGGACCGCAACACCGACACCTACACCCAGATGGGCGGGGAGGGTGCCACCTGGATCGGCCAGGCCCCCTTCACCGATACCCCGCATATCTTCCAGAACCTGGGTGACGGCACCTATTTCCACTCCGGCCAGTTGGCCCTGCGCGCGGCCGTCGCCGCCGGGGTCAACATCACCTACAAGATCCTCTACAACGACGCCGTGGCCATGACTGGCGGCCAGCCCATCGACGGCGAGTTGCGCGTCGACCAGCTCAGCCATCAGGTCTTCGCCGAAGGCGTGAAGCGCATCGCCCTGGTCACCGACGAGCCGGAGAAGTACCCGACTCGCGATACCTTCGCGCCCATCGTCACCTTCCACCATCGCCGCGAACTGGATGCCGTGCAGCGCGAGCTGCGCGAGTTCAAGGGCGTGTCGGTGCTGATCTACGACCAGACCTGCGCCACCGAAAAGCGTCGCCGTCGCAAGCGCGGCAAGCTGGTGGACCCGGCCAAGCGCGCGTTCATCAACCCGGCCGTGTGTGAAGGCTGCGGCGACTGCAGCGTCAAATCCAACTGCCTGTCCGTGCTGCCACTGGAAACCGAACTGGGCCGCAAGCGCCAGATCGACCAGAACGCCTGCAACAAGGACTTCTCCTGCGTCGAAGGCTTCTGCCCGAGCTTCGTCACCGTGCATGGCGGCAGCCTGCGCAAGCCCGAAGCGGCCGGTGCCAAGGCGCTCTTCGTGGCTCTGCCGGAGCCGCGCCAGCCGAGCCTGGAGCGTCCCTGGAACATCCTCCTGCCGGGCGTTGGCGGCAGTGGCGTGACCACCGTCGGCGCGCTGCTCGGCATGGCCGCGCACATCGAAGGCAAGGGCTGCACCGTACTCGACCAGGCCGGCCTGGCGCAGAAGTTCGGCCCGGTGATCACCCACATCCGCATCGCCGCCAAGCAGGACGACATCTACGCCGTGCGTATCGCCGCTGGTGAGACCGATCTGCTGCTGGGTTGCGATCTGGTGGTAGCCGCAAGCGAAGAGGCCCTGGCCAAGCTCAACGACCGCATCGCCCACGCCGTGGTCAACAGCCATGAGGCCGCCACCGCCGAGTTCACCCGCAATCCCGATGCCCAGGTGCCCGGCCAGGCCATGCGCGACGCGCTGGCAGAAGCGGTTGGCAGCGCCAAGACCCACTTCGTCGACGCTACCCGCCTGGCCACCCGCCTGTTGGGCGACAGCATTGCCACCAACCTGTTCATGCTGGGCTTCGCTTACCAGCGCGGTCTGGTGCCGATCTCCGCCGAGGCCATCGACAAGGCCATCGAGCTCAACGGTGTGTCCGTCGCTCTCAACCAGCAGGCGTTCCTCTGGGGCCGCCGTGCCGCCCACGACCTCGTGGCGGTGGAAAAGCTGGCCAAACCGGCAGAAGTGGAAGCACCGCGCTGCGAAACCCTGGAAGAAATCGTCCAGCACCGTGCCGATCACCTGCGTGCCTACCAGAATGCCGACTACGCGGAGCGCTACCGTGCTCTGGTGGAGCGCGTGCGTCAGGCCGACAGCGGTGAAGACAAGGCCCTGAGCCGCGCCGTTGCCCGGTACTACGCCAAGCTGCTGGCCTACAAGGATGAGTACGAAGTGGCGCGCCTCTACAGCGCCGACGCCTTCCGCAAGCAGCTCGAAGCCCAGTTCGAGGGTGACTTCCACCTGGAGTTCTACCTGGCGCCGTCCTGGCTGGCCAAGCCCGACCCGCTCACCGGCGAACCGCGCAAGCGCCGCTTCGGCCCCTGGATGCTCAAGGCGTTCGGCGTGCTGGCGCGCTTCAAGTTCCTGCGAGGCACCACCTTCGACCCCTTCGGCCATAGCGAGGAGCGTAAGGTCGAGCGCGAGCTGATCGCCGGGTACGAAGCCACGGTCGACCTGCTCATCAAGGAACTCAAGCCAAGCAACTACGCCGCAGCCGTCGCCCTCGCCGAACTGCCGGAGCAGATCCGTGGCTACGGCCCGGTGAAGGAGCGCGCCCTGGCCAAGGTCCGCGAGCAGGAGAAGCAGCTCCGCGCCCGCCTTACTGCCAGCGACATCCAGGTGTTGCACCTGTTCGACCCGGCTGCCTGAACCCAATTACGCCCTCAGACCTCCCCCCTTTCCCGCTTGCGGTAGAGGGGCCGGGGGGAGGGCGCTCTTCGACTTGAAACACGTCCATACCGAATCAGAGGTACCTCCATGTCCGTCTTCACCCATGTCGAGTTCGATCATCACGAGCAGGTGGTCTTCGGCCACGACAAGGCCACCGGCCTCAAGGCCATCATTGCCGTCCACAACAGCAACCTCGGTCCGGCCCTCGGCGGCTGCCGCATGTGGCCCTACCTGAACGACGAACAGGCCCTGCGCGACGTGCTGCGCCTGTCCCGTGGCATGACCTACAAATCCGCCCTGGCCAACCTGCCGCTGGGTGGCGGCAAGGCCGTGATCATCGGCGACCCGCACCGCGACAAGAGCGAAGCGCTGTTCCAGGCCATGGGCGATTTCGTCGACAGCCTGGGTGGCCGCTACATCACCGCCGCCGACTCCGGCACTGGCGTCACCGAGATGCGCATCATGGCCGAGCGCAGCCGCCACGTGGCCGGCGCCGGCACCCGCGAGGCCTTGGGTGGCGGCGTGCGTGACGGCAACCCGTCGCCGTCCACCGCCTACGGCACCTTCGTCGGCATCCGCGTGGCGGCCAAGCATCGCCTCGGCCGTGACGACCTGACCGGCCTGCGCGTGGCCATCCAGGGCGTTGGCCAGGTGGGCTTCAGCCTGGCCCAGTACCTCAAGGAGGCGGGCGCCCAGCTCTGGGTTTGCGATATCCACGAAGCCAACGCCCGTAAAGCCGCCGAGCAACTGGGCGCCCAGGTGGTAGGGCAGAACGAAATCTACGGCCTCGATGTGGACGTCTTCGCGCCGTGCGCCATGGGCGGCATCATCAACCCGCAGACCCTCGAAGCCCTGCGCGCGCCCATCATCGCCGGCGCCGCCAACAACCAGCTGGCCGACGCGGGCCTGGCCGAGGAGCTGCGTCGTCGCGGCACCCTCTACGCACCGGACTACGCCATCAATGCCGGCGGCATCATCGACGTCTGGTACGAGCGCAGCAACGGCAGCGAAACCGCGCTGCGCCAGCACGTCGAAGGCATCGGTGAGACCCTGCGGGAAATCTTCGCCCGCGCCGACAGCGAAGGCCGTACCACCACTGCCGTGGCGGATCGCCTGGCCGAAGAGCGCTTCGGCCGCTGAGGTGAATGCCTCGCGGGACACTGGTCCCGCGAGGCATGACAAAACGTGCGGACGTCGCTAACATGCCGCCCGTCCTCCGGACCTTGCCAGCAATTGGCAAGCCCCGCGTCCCAGTAGCTCAATTGGATAGAGCATCCCCCTCCTAAGGGGAAGGTTGGTGGTTCGAACCCACTCTGGGACGCCATTTTTCATGACTCCTCATCGCTCCATACCGCTTGCCGCCTGTGCTTGCGGCGCCTTGTGCTGCGCGCTTGACTGAAAGATGGGGGCTCACCTCACGGGAGAACTCAGATGCTCAAGCGCTTGATCCCCTTGTTAATGGTGGCGTTGTTCATCGCGATCAGTGGCTCGTCTTGCGATGGCGGCAGCGGTGGTGGCGGTGGCTCGCAACAGAGCGAGCCCATGGGCGGCGGCGGCGGAGGCGGCGGCGGTTACTAGCGCGAACGAGCCCCGCCTGGTGCGGGGCTTTTCATGTCTGGTGCCCGTTGCAGGCACCTTCAGCGATCAGCGAGTCATTGGCAGCGCCGCGCCGATCAGCGCGAACAGTGTCCCGCAGCCGCGATTGAAGCCCTTGCCGCCACGCTCCAGCCAGGGGCGGACCCTGAACGCCAGGCGTGCCAGCAGATACTCCACCAGGAACTCCGTTGCGGCGAAGGTCGCCGCCATCACCACGAACTGGGCAACCAGCGAACGCTGCAGGTCGATGAACTGCGGCAGGAAGGCCCCGTAGAAGAGCAGCACCTTGGGGTTGGCAATGGCGGACAGGAAGCCCTGGCGGAACAGGCTGGAGGCCGGGGGCGTAGCCGCTCCGGTCAGGGGATTCAGGCGAAGCGGCGGCGATCTCCAGAGCTGGATGCCCAGCCACACCAGATAGGCACCACCCACCCACTTGAGCACCGTCAGCGCGGCTGAAGAGGCTTCCAGCAGAGCGCCCAGCCCGAACATCGCCAGGGCGATCAACAGGCTGAAGCCGGTAACCCCGCCGACGATGGTGAACAGCGTCCGTTTCGCTCCATGCAGCGCCCCGTGGGTCAGGGCGAGCAGGCTGTTCGGGCCGGGGGTGAGCGAGAGGCCGATGGTGGCGATGAAGTAGATCAGCCAGGTTTCCAGTGCCATGTGTAGGTCCTCGTTGAAGGCTGGGGCCAGTCTAGGGGCACAAGGTGATTGCATGAGGTATTTTCTGGACATTGACGGGTAGTTTCAGGACATACCGACCATGCATGACGACACCCTCCAGCCCGACGTTCGCTTCCTGTTGCTGCCGCTTCCCGAATTCAGCCTGCTGCCCTTCGGTGGCTTTCTCGACAAGCTGCGTTTCACCGGCGATGAGGAAGACTACAGCCGCCAGCGCTACTGCAGCTGGACGATCCTCGGTCTTGAGCACGGGCATGTCCTGTCCAGCAGCGGGGCCGCGCTCCAGGTGGATGCCAGTGCGGACGAGGTGACCCTCGCCGAATACGACTACCTGGTGGTGTTCGGCGGGCGCAGTGCGGGCGCCACCGAGGCGCTCGCCCCGCGCTACCGGCCGCTCCTGCGCAAGGCGGCTGCGCAGGGCGTGAAACTGGTCTGCATCGACAACGCGAGCTTCCTGTTCGCCGCCTGCGGCCTGCTGTCTGGCCACAAGGTGGTGGTGCACTGGCGGCACGAGGCCGAATTCCGTGCCTCGTTTCCGCGCATCCAGTTGCAGCGGGACCGGCTCTACTGGCTCGACGGCAATCGTATTTCCTGCGCCGGCGGCGCTGCTGCCATCGATCTGGCGGTGGAATTGTTGTCCCGAGCGTGCGGCCGCACCAAGGCACTCAAGGGGCTGGCCGACATGCTGGTGGATGAAAGCCGCAGCAGCGAGCACCGGTTGCGTTCGCGGGAGGCCGAAGTCATGCACGGGCGGCAAGTGGATCGCGCCATCGCCCTGATGAGGCAGTTGATGGCTTCGGCGACCGGTGCTGACGAACTGTCTGATGTGGTTGGCATCAGCCGCCGCCAGCTGGACCGGCTGTTTCAGGCCAGCCAGGGCATGACAGTGAAGGCCTACTGGACCGAGATGCGCCTGAACCACGCGAAGTGGCGCCTGCTGAACTCCAACCACAGCCTGGCGCTGATCGCCGATGAGATTGGCGCAGTGGATACCAGCCACCTGGCGAGGTTGTTCCGCAAGCGCTTCGGCATTTCACCTGCTGCCTTCCGCCTGCAGGAAAGGGCACGGGTGGAACGCGTAGGCGAGTAGGGCCGCGTCCTGCATCGCGATTGAATTCGCTTCCACAGGTTTCCTCCGCCACTGTGCAGCTCACCCGGCCACGGGCAGAATGCCTGGACTTCCCCGTTCCGAGGTTCCATCCCCATGCTCGCCGCTGAGCTCAAGGCCTTCTATATGGTTGCCCGCCTGGGCAGCATCACCCAGGCGGCGAAGAAGCTCGGCCTCAGCCAGCCGACCGTGACCACCCAGATCCGCAATCTGGAAGGCCAGTACGGCGTGGAGCTGTTCCATCGTGGAGGGCGCCGCCTGACGGTGAGCGAAGAGGGGGCGAAGTTGCTGCCCATGGTCAAGGTGCTACTGCAGCAGGAGGCCGACATCGAGTTCTTCCTGCGCAACTGCGGTCAGATGCAGGGCACCCTGCGCATCGGTGCCACAGCGCCGTACTACATCCTCGACCTGGTGCGCACCTTCCGCGAACGCTTTCCGCAGATCGATGTTTCCCTGGATATCGGCAACTCCCAGCAGGTGGTTGAAGCCCTGGAGGAGTATCGCGTCGACCTCGCCGCCTCCTCGCAGAAACTGGACGACGCCCGCCTGGTGCGCATGGTGCTGGGCAGCGACCCGCTGGTGTTGGCCGTACACCGTGAACACCCCCTGGCACGGCGCAAGTCGGTGAGCCTGGAGGACCTGAAGGGCCACTGCCTGCTGATGCGCGAGCCCGGTTCGACCACCCGCCAGCTCACCGAGGACATGCTCAAGGACGCCGGAATCTCCATCGGCCCCTTGCTGGAAATCGGCAGCCGCGAATCCATCCGCGAGGCGGTGATCCGCAATCTCGGCATCAGCATCATCGCCCGCCATGAAGTGCCGGATAACCCGGAACTGCGGGTTATCGAACTCAAGGGCGCGCCGCAGATCGACGAATACCTCTACTGCCTCAAGGAACGACGCCAGGCACGGCTTCCGGCGGCGTTCCTGGCGGTGGCGCGGGAAAGCACCGAGTAGGAAAGGTGGATGTAAAGAGCGACATCCACCCTACGAAAAGCACGTCGGAGTCGTAGGGTGGATCACGCTTCATCGATCCACCATTGGAGTTCGGCATGGCGCCGTTGGTGTTCCCTGACGCTCCGATCCCCTATCCCAAATCCGCCAATGACACTATCGGCGTAATTTGCCCAAACGCCATCTGGTGTTCGTAATGCCTCCCTAGCATCAACCTCGTCGAGCCGTGCACCTGTGCACGCCAACTGCTTAACGAGGTACCGCCATGACCCCAGCCGACCACCAAGCCACCCATATGCGGGTGCGAGATATCCACAAGCGCTTCGGCCATTTCACCGCGTTGGGTGGGGTGTCCCTGGATATCGCCGAAGGCGAACTGGTGTGCCTGCTGGGGCCGTCGGGCTGTGGCAAGACCACGCTGCTGCGCTGCATCGCCGGTCTGGAACAGCAGGACAGCGGCACGCTCCACATCGGCTCGCGGGATATCTCTCGTCTGCCGCCCCAGGCCCGTGACTACGGCATTCTGTTCCAGTCCTATGCGCTGTTCCCCAACCTGACCGTCGAGCAGAACATCGCTTACGGCCTGTCCGGTAGCGGCCGCGAGCAGGTTCGTGCCCGCGTCATCGAGATGCTGGAGCTGGTGGGCCTGGCGGGTAGCGAGAAGAAATTCCCCGGCCAGCTATCCGGTGGCCAGCAACAGCGCGTAGCCCTGGCCCGCGCCCTGGCTCCCGCGCCTTCACTGCTGTTGCTGGACGAGCCGATGTCGGCGCTGGACGCCCGCGTCCGCGAGCACCTGTGCACCGAGCTGCGCCAACTGCAGAAGCGCCTGGGCATCACCACGCTGATGGTGACCCACAACCAGGACGAGGCCATGCTGATGGCCGACCGCATCGCGGTGATGAACCAGGGCCGCGTCGAGCAATACGGTTCGCCCCAGGACATCTATCGCCAGCCGGCGACGCCCTTCGTTGCGGAGTTCGTCGGCCAGGGTAATTGGCTGCCCTTCGACTCGAGCCAGAACGGCCATGCCCGTGTCGGCAACCTCGACCTGCGCCTGCCGGAAACCGCGGGCAGTGCCACCAGCGGTCGCCTGTTCTGCCGCCCCGAAGCTATCGCCATCAACCCCTCCGAGCAGCAGGACAATCGCTTCCGTGCCCAGGTGCGGGAAATCACCTTCCTCGGCAACCGCTGCCGCATGAGCTTCGAGCTGGAGCAACTGCCAGGCCATTCGCTGCTGGCCGAATTGGACCCGGAAAGCCTGCCGCGCCTCGGCACCCCGGATATCTGGGTGGCCCTGCCGTCTCGCAGCCTGCAGGTGTTCGCCTGAGATGGAATCCGTGATCAAGCTGGATAACGTTCCGGCCAAGGGCGCTACGCGCGGCGACCTCGGCGACCGCCTCTTCGTGACCGGCGGCAAGTACCTGTTCCTCGGTCTGCTGATCCTCGCGGTACTGCTGCCGCTGCTGGCGATCTTCTGGCGCGGTTTCAGCGGTGAAGCGGGGCAGGGCGGCGGCTTCGTCGCGGCCCGTGAGCTGTTCGCCAGCGCCAACTTCCACTGGCTGCTGGGCAACAGCCTGAAGGTATCCCTCAGTGTCGCCGCCATCGTGGTGCCCACGGCCTACCTGTTCGCCTATGCCTTGCAGCGCACGCTGATTCCGGCCAAGGGCCTGTGGCGGGGGATTTCCCTGCTGCCGCTGCTGGCGCCCTCGATGCTGCCGGGCATCGCGCTGATCTACCTGTTCGGCAACCAGGGCCTGCTGCGCGACTGGCTGCCGGACAACATCTATGGCTTCTGGGGCATCGTCCTCGGAGAAGCCATCTACACCTTCCCCCATGCGCTGATGGTGCTGCTCTCGGCACTGTCGATGGCCGATGCGCGCCTGTTCGACGCTGCCGCCAGCATGGGCGCCGGTCCGTGGAAGGCCTTCCGCAGCATCACCTGGCCGGCCACGCGCCAGGCTGTGTTCGCCGCGTTCTGTCTGGTGTTCACCTTGACCATCACCGATTTCGGCGTGCCCGTGGTGGTCGGCGGCGACTACCAGGTGCTGGCGCTGGAGGCCTACAAGGCCGTGGTCGGCCAGCAGCAGTTCGGCCGTGGTGCGTTGATCGGCATGGTGCTGCTGCTGCCCGCGCTGCTCAGCTTCGGCGTCGATGCCTGGCTGCGCCGCCGCCAGGGCGAGGCCATGAGCGGCCGCGCCCAGGTCTTTCACCCGGCACCGTCGAAGGTCCGCGATGCCTGCTTCCTGGCCCTGGTGCTGGTGGTCTGCGCGATTCTCCTGCTGGTGCTGGGCATGGCGGTGTATTCGTCGCTGGTGAAGTTCTGGCCCTACAACCTGTCACTGTCCCTGCGTCACTACGCCTTCGAAGAAACCGCGGGCGGCGGCTGGCTGGCGTACCGCAACAGCCTGACCCTGGCTACTTGCACGGCCATCTTCGGCAGCGCGCTGATCTTCACCGGCGCCTACCTGATGGAGAAGACCCGTGGCCAGCAGTGGTTCAACCAGGCGCTGCGCCTGCTCAGCTTCGTGCCCATGGCGGTGCCCGGCCTCGTGCTAGGCCTTGGCTACGTGTTCTTCTTCAACCTGCCGGGCAATCCACTGCATGCGCTCTACGGCAGCATGGCCCTGCTGGTGATCTGCTCCATTGCGCACTTCCTGACCACCGCGCAGATGACCGCCACTACCGCGCTGCGCCAGCTGGACGGCGAGTTCGAAGCCGCCGCGCTGTCGCTCAAGGCGCCGCTCTGGCGCCACTACCTGCGAGTGACCGTACCGATCTGCCTGCCGGCGCTGCTGGACATCATTCGCTACCTGTTCGTTTCGGCCATGACCACGGTGTCCGCCGCCATCTTCCTCTACAGCCCCGACAGCATCCTCGCCGCCGTGGCCGTATTGAACATGGACGACGCCGGCAACGTGGGCGGTGCGGCCGCCATGTCGACCCTGATCCTGCTGACTTCCGCTGCGGTGTCCCTGCTGCTGGCCTGGGCTTCGCGCGGCCTGTTGCGCCGCTCCCAGGCGTGGCGCCGGGGCTCGCCGGCCACCGCCTGAACCAACCGTTGAACAACCACAAACCGCAAGCCAACCCCGACAAGGAGCTTTCCATGTTCAAACGCCTCGCCCTCGCCGCTGCCGTTGTGGCCGGCTTCAGCTTCCAGGCCCAGGCCGCCACCGAGCTGACCGTGTATACCGCCCTGGAAGCCGAACAGCTGTCGGCCTACAAGAAGGCCTTCGAAGCGCAGAACCCGGACATCGAGATCAAGTGGGTGCGTGATTCCACCGGCATCATCACCGCCAAGCTGCTGGCCGAGAAAGACCGCCCGCAGGCCGACGCCGTGTGGGGCCTG
Source organism: Pseudomonas sp. BN411 (assembly GCF_029871235.1). Taxonomy (GTDB): domain Bacteria; phylum Pseudomonadota; class Gammaproteobacteria; order Pseudomonadales; family Pseudomonadaceae; genus Metapseudomonas. The sequence continues at coordinate 168,677 of NZ_SSOM01000085.1, read as the reverse complement.
GCCGCTTCCAGCCTGGCCATCCTGGACCAGCAGGGCATGCTGGAGAAGTACGCGCCCAAGCACCTGGACACCATCGGCGCCAACTACCGTGACGCCGCCAACCCGCCGGCCTGGGTGGGCATGGACGTGTGGGCCGCGACCATCTGCTTCAACACCGTGGAAGCCGAGAAACAGGGCCTGGCCAAGCCGGGCAGCTGGGAGGACCTGACCAAGCCCGAGTACAAGGGCAAGATCGTGATGCCGAACCCGGCGTCCTCCGGTACCGGCTTCCTCGATGTGAGCGCCTGGCTGCAGACCTTCGGCGAGAAGCAGGGCTGGGCCTACATGGACGGCCTGCACCAGAACATCGGCCAGTACGTCCATTCCGGTTCCAAGCCGTGCAAACTGGCCGCCGCCGGCGAGTTCCCCATCGGCATCTCCTTCGAATACCCGGCCGTGCAACTCAAGCGCCAGGGCGCCCCGCTGGACATCGTCCTGCCGAAAGAAGGCCTGGGCTGGGAAATCGAAGCCACCGGCATCGTGAAAGGCACCGCTCAGATGGAAGCGGCGAAGAAACTCGCCGACTTCTCCGCCAGCCCGGCTGCCATGGATCTGTACAAGGAGAACTTCGCCGTCCTCGCCGCTCCGGGCATCGCCAAACCGCAGACCGAACTGCCGGCCGACTACGAGCAGCGCCTGATCAAGAACGACTTCGCCTGGGCCTCGCAGAACCGCGACCAGATCCTGGCCGAGTGGCGTAAGCGCTACGACGGCAAGTCCGAGAAGCTGCCGCAGTAACCCGAAGTATCAGCCCGCTCCCTCGCTCTTTTCCCCCTCTCCCTCTGGGGCGAATAGGCACGCTTTTGGAAGCACTGCTTCCAGTGCCTATGAGCGCCTGAGCGCGAAGCGCCAGGCAGGGGCGCGGAGCGGGGCCGGGGTGAGGGAAGCTGGGCCCCGCTCGAATCCAAGGAGTCACTCATGCCCCTGCAAGACACCGATATCGCCATCGTCGGCGCCGGCATCCTCGGCCTTTCCCACGCTTACGCCGCCGCCCGTCGCGGCCTGCGCGTCAGCGTCTTCGAGCGCAGCGCCACGCCGCTGGGCGCGTCGGTGCGCAACTTCGGCCAGGCCCTGGTCACCGGCCAACCGCCGGGCCCCATGCATGCGCTGGCCCGCGCCAGTCGCGAAATCTGGGCGGGCTGGGCCGAGGCCGCCGGTTTCGACATCCGCCGCAACGGCTCCCTGCTGTTCGCCCGTACCCGCGCCGAAGAGGAGCTGCTGGAAGCCTTTTGCGAAGTGCGCGCCCCCGAGCACGGCTATCGCGTTGAGTTGTTGCGCGGCGAGCACCTGCACAACCTCTACCAGGGCCAGTTCAGCCACCACCGCGCCGCGCTATTGGGGCTGGACGACCAGCAGATCTATTCCCGCGAGGCTATTCCCGCGCTGGTGGACTACCTGCGCCGCGAACACAGCGTCGAATTCCATTTCTCCACCCTGGTGCGCGACGTCGAACCGGGGGTTATCCACAGCACCAAAGGCAGCTGCCGCGCAGAGCAGATCGTTATCTGCTCGGGGCACGACTACCAGACTCTGCTGGCCGAACACATCGCTCCGCTGCAACCCCAGGTGTGCCGTCTGCAGATGCTGCGCGTACGCCCGGAGCGAGACTTCGGTCTGAAACAGGCAGTGCTCACCGGCCTCTCTTGCGTGCACTACGGCGCCTTCGCCGACCTGCCGGAGGCCGAAGCCATCCGCGAGCAGATCCAGAGCGAGCAGCCTGAGTTGGAGGAAAACGGTATCCACCTGCTGGTCAGCCCGACGCCTTATGGCGAGCTGATCGTCGGCGATTCTCACCACTACGGCAGTGATGCCTCGCCCTTCAACGCCGAAGCGGTGGACGACATCATGCTGGCGCTGGCCGAGCACACCCTGGGCACCCGCCTGACGGTGGTGGAGCGCTGGCAGGGCGTCTACGGCGCACGTGGCCCCGGCCCGTTCTCGGTACTCAAGGCCGCTCCTGGCGTGACGGCGGTGCTGATGCACAGCGGTGTCGGCATGAGCATCGGCCCGGCGCTGGGTGAGCGGACGATGGCGGGGTTGCTGGCTTGATCCGGTAGAGGTGAGAGACCGTAGGTTGGTCCGAGGAACGAGGCCCAACGAAATATGGCCGGGCTGTGAATCGTTGGGTTTCGCTTCGCTCGCGGAACGCCGCCCGACCCAACCTACGAAAAGCGGCCCGGATTTCGGGGTTCAATCCAGCCGCTTATGCATCCGCGCCTCTGGCTTGATCTTGTGGGGGCGAATTCATTCGCGATGGAGGCCATAGGCCTCCCGTAGGTTGGTCCGAGGAACGAGGCCCAACGAAATGGGGCAAGGCAGTGAATCCGAACTCCCGGAAACCTTGTAGGGGCGAATTCATTCGCCAAGGGCGGCGCAGCTGCCCCCTGACAGTTTTCTGGGCAGACCTTCGGCCTGCTTGGCGAATGAATTCGCCCCTACAGAGAAGCGCCCCAACTGGGTATTTCTCAATCCAACCGCTTATGCACCCGCATCACCGCGACGGTAAGCATCACCAGCGTGAACACCATCAGCACCACCAGTTCCAGCCAGAGGTCGGCAAGGCCCGCGCCGCGCAGCATGATGCCGCGGGTCAGGCGCAGGAAGTGGGTCAGTGGCAGTATCTCGGCGATCCACTGCGCCGCCTGTGGCATGCCGGCGAAGGGGAACATGAAACCCGACAGCAGGATCTGCGGCAGGAAGGTGAAGAAGGCCATCTGCATCGCCTGGAACTGGCTGCGCGCGAGGGTGGAGATGAACACGCCCAGGGTCAGGCTGGCGAAGATGAACACCAGGGACGCGCCGTAGAGCTCCAGCAGCGAACCACGCACTGGAACCTCGAACAGCCACAGCCCCACCAGCAGGATCACCGTCACCTGCACCAGGCCAATGCCGACGAAGGGCAGCACTTTGCCCAGGGTCAGTTCCCAGGGGGAAACCGGCGTGGTGATCAGCAGCTCCATGTTGCCGCGCTCCCGCTCGCGCACCAGGGCGATGGCGGTGAACAGCACCATGGTCATGGTCAGGATCACGCCGATCAGCCCCGGCACGGTGTTCAGCGGCGCCAGACGTTCCGGGTTGTAGAAGTTCACCACCTGCACGCCGATCAGGTTCGGCCAGCCGGGCAGGGGATAGGCCGCCAGTTGCCGCGCCGAGGCTTGCACCACCTGGTCGGAGCCATCCACCACCAGTTGCAGGGGTGGGCGGTCCTTGCGTTGCAGGCGTGCTTCGAAGTCCGGCGGCACCACCAGGGCGGCGCTGATGCTGCCTTCGCGCAGCAGCTTGTCCAGTTCCTGGGGCGTGGCGAGCTGGTAGCGGAAGTCCAGCACCTGGCTGGCGCCGAGTTCGGCCACCACTTCGCGGGAGCGGGCGGTGTCCGCCTGGTCCAGCACGGCGGCGTGCAGGCCGCGCACGTCCATGTTGATGGCATAGCCGAAGAGCACCAGTTGCATGATCGGGATGCCGACGATCATGGCGAAGGTCAGGCGGTCGCGGCGCAGCTGGCGCAGTTCCTTGAGGACGATGGCCCCCAGGCGGCGCAGGTTCATGACGAGGCTCCGGCCCGCTCCAGCGGGCGGTGGGTGACGGCGACGAAGACGTCTTCGAGGTTGGCGTCGGTGGGCTTCACCTCGGCCTCGACGGCCTGTTCGGCCAGGCGCCGGGCGATGCGCTCGTGGGCGTCGTCGACGGCGCTGAGCACCCGCAGCGTGGCACCGATCTGCGCCATGGCGATGACTTCCTCGGCGCCTTGCAGGGCGCGCTGGGCCTGGCGCGGCTGGGCGCACTCCACCACCAATGGGCGGCCGGGTAGGGCGGCCATCAGTTCGGCGGGGCTGCCATCGGCCACCAGGCGGCCGGCGTCGAGGATGCCGAGGCGGGTGCAGCGTTCGGCTTCGTCCATGTAGTGGGTGGAGACCAGCAGGGTGGTGCCGGCTTCGGCCAGTTCGAACAACGAGTCCCAGAATTCCCGGCGCGACTGCGGGTCCACGGCGCTGGTGGGCTCGTCGAGCAGCAGCAGGTCGGGCTTGTGCAGCACCGCGCCGGCCAGCGCCAGGCGCTGCTTCTGGCCACCGCTCATGGTGCCGGCGAGTTGCTTGCGACGGTCTGCCAGCCAGTAGCGCTCCAGCAGTTCATCGATGCGCTGGCGGGCCTGGCGGCGGTCCAGTCCCTGGACGGTGGCGAGGAATTCCAGGTTCTCGCCCACGGTGAGGTCTTCGTACAGGGAGAACTTCTGGGTCATGTAGCCGATGCGCCGCTTCAGCGGTTCGGCGTCCTGGGGAATGCGGCAGCCGAGCACTTCGATCTCGCCGGCGCTGGGCAGTAGCAGGCCGCAGAGCATGCGGATGGTGGTGGACTTGCCGCAGCCATTGGGGCCGAGGAAGCCGAAAACCTCGGCGCGGTTGACGTGCAGGTTCAGCCCATCAACGGCGGTGAGCTGGCCGAAACGCTTGGTCAGGCCGTTCGCGCGAATGACAGCTTCGTTACTGTTCATGGCTCACTCGCTCCGCCTGCACCGGCAGGCCGGCGGGCAGCTTGCGCGCCGCATCGCCCTTGAGCACCAGCTCGGCGCGATAGACCAGGCGGCTGGCGTCTTCGCCGGTCAGGGCGAAGTAGGGAGTGAAGCTGGACTCGCTGGCGATGCTGCGCACGGTCGCTTCGAAGGGTTCGTCCACACCTTCCACTTTCACCTTGAGGGAGTCGCCGATGGCGATGTTCGGCCGCACGGAGGCCGGCACATAAACCCGTGCATAGGGCGCATCGCCCACCAGCAGGCTGACCAGCTCGGCGTTCAGCGGCGGCTGGTCGCCGGGCTTGAAGGGCAGGGCGTCGACCCGTCCGGCACGGGGCGCGCGCAGGCTGAGGTGTTCGCGGGTGACTTTCAATTGCGCCAGACGGCCCTGGGCGGCCTGGAGCAGTGCGGTCGCCTGCTCGATCTGCTCCGGGCGGGTGCCGTTGGTGAGTTCGCGGAGCTGGGCATCGGCGTTCTTCACAGCAGCGCTGGCCTGGTCGCGGGCGGCGCGGGCGCGGTCCAGTTCGGCGATGGCCACCTGGCGGCGCTGGTAGAGGGAGGCGATGCGCTGGAAGTTGCGCTCGGCGTCGGTCAGCTCCGCGTGGTTGCGATTGAGGGTGGCGCGAGCGGCGTCCACGGTCTCGCTGCGGGCGCCGTTGCTCAGTTCGTCCAGCCGCGCCCGGGCCTGGCCGACATCACCTTCGGCTTCCTTGACGCGGGCGTCGAGGCGGCGCGGGTCCAGTTCCAGCAGCAGCTGACCTTCCTGTACTTGGTCGCCCTCGGCCACGCGCCAGGCAAGGATGGTTTCCGAGGCTTCGGCGGGCAGGCCGATGCGATCCCATTCCAGGGTGCCGAGCAGCGCTTGCTGGGCGGGGTCTTCGCAGCCGGCGAGCAGGGTGAAGGCCAGCAGGCAGGGGAGCAGGCGTTTCATGGTTTCACCTCCAGGCCCCGTTCGAGCAGCGCCAGTATGTGTTTCACCATGGCTTCGTCGCCCAGTTCCGGGGTGGCGAAGATGCCGCGCCAGATCGGGCCGGCGGCGTAGGGCAGCATCACCATGCCCACCAGCGAGACCACCAGCAGGCGCGGGTCGATGTCGGGATTCAGGCGGCCACCGGCCTGGGCCTTGGCGAAGCGCTCGGCCAGCAGGACCGGCACCATCGGCGCGAAGCGGCTGGCGAGCATGTCGCGCAGGGCGCCGCCTTCGCAGAGCACTTCACGCACCCACAGCGGTGGCAGCCAGGGATTGCGGCTGAGGTTGGCGCTCATGCCGCGCACGAAGGCGCTGACCAGATCCAGCGGATCGTCGCCGACCTGTTGCAGGCGCTCGGCCATGCCTTGGAACAGGGGGAGCAGACGCTCTTCCACCAGGGCATCCACCAGGCGTTCCTTGTTGCCGAAGTAGTAGTTGACGAGGGCCGGGGTCACGCCGGCCTGCTGGGCAATGCCACGCAGGCTCGCGGCGTGGATGCCGATGTGGGCGAAGGCGTCGGTGGCGGCGTCCAGCAGGCGTTCGCGCTGGAGCTGGGATTCGCCTGTGGGGCGGCCTGGGGAACGGGGGCGGGTCACGGTAACCATCTCCGGACAAGTGGGATGACTTATTTAAATAGCCATTTAATTAATTAACAACCGGAAGCCGACGAACGTAAAAGTCGCCTCTGGACGGCATTATATTAGGAGGCTAATAATAAGCCTTGCATATAGCCTGCCGACTCCGGCGGGCTATCTTCAATTTCACACTCACCTTCTTTGGACCTTGCCCGTGCGCGATACCCTGCGTGCCTTCGTGGCGCCCGACATCCCGGCGCTGCAGTTCGCGATCAAGACCCTGCTGGGCGGCGCGCTCGCGCTCTGGTGCGCCTTCCGCTTCGACCTCCAGCAGCCGCAGTGGGCATTGATGACGGCCTTCATCGTGGCCCAGCCGCTGTCCGGCATGGTGGTGCAGAAGGGGCTGGCACGGTTGCTCGGCACCCTGGTGGGGACGGTCATGTCGGTGACCATCGTCGGCCTCTTTGCCCAGACGCCGTGGCTGTTCCTGCTGGCGCTGGCCACCTGGCTGGGCATCTGCACCGCCGCGTCCACCATGATGCGCAGCGCCTGGTCCTACTCCTTCGTGCTGGCCGGTTACACGGTCGCCATCATCGGCCTGCCGGCCATCGCCCATCCGCTGACGGTGTTCGACCAGGCGGTGGCGCGCTCCACGGAAATCTGCCTGGGAATTCTCTGCGCCACGCTCACCAGTGCGCTGCTCTGGCCGCAGCGGGTGGAGCGCCAGCTGGCCCGCCAGGCGCGGGATGCCTGGCAATGCGGCATTCAGGCGTCGCTCTCCGCCCTGAAAGGGGAGCGCCAGGAGCGCCAGGGCCTGCTCGGTGTGCTCGGACGCATAGTGGCCGTGGACACCCAGCGTGAGCACGCCTGGTTCGAGGGCAACCGTGGCCGCCAGCGCGCGGTGGCGTTGCAGGTGCTCAGCCGCGATCTGCTCAGTCTGTTGCGCCTGGCTCGTGGCGTGGCGCGACAGTGGCGCCAGCTGGGGGAGGGCGAGGTCGAGCAGTTGCGGCCCTGGCTGGAAGAAGTGGAACTGACCCTGGCCGACCCCGACACCGCTCGCCTGGATGACGTGCGCGATCGCTTGCTGCTGGCATCCGAAGATGAGGCGTTGTCCACCGTGCAGCAGTACTGTCTGGGCCGCATGGCGATGGTGATGCGCCAGGCTTCCGCCGCCGTGATCGCCATGCACGCGGTGGAGCAAGGACAGGCCCCGGCGGATGCGCCGCCGCCGCTGTCGACCCACCGCGACGTGCAGACCGCCGCCATCTATGGCCTGCGCAGCGCTCTGGCCTTTCTCGGCCTGTCGGCCTTCTGGCTGGCCACCGCCTGGACTTCGGCCGTCGGCGCGCTGACCCTGACCTGCGTGATCTGCGGCCTGTTCGCCAGCCGCGAGAATGCCGAGCAGATCGGCATGATGTTCCTGCGCGGAATCGTCTATGCATTGCCGGTGGCCTTCATCGTCGGCCAGGTGTTCCTGCCCCAGCTCAGCGGATTTCCGATGCTCTGCATGGCCCTCGGCGTGCCGCTGTTCTTCGGCGCGCTGGGCATGGCCAAACCGGCCTTGGGTGCGACGGCCACTTCCTTCTGCCTGCACTTCATCGTGCTCTGCGCGCCGCAGAACGTGATGCGCTTCGACGTCGGCCTGTTCTTCAATGAGGCGATTTCCATGCTGCTGGGGGTTGGCTTCGCGGTGTTCACCTTCCGCCTGATTCCCCTGCGCAACCCGGTGTGGCACGGTCGGCGCCTGCTCAAGGCATCGCTGTCCGACCTGGCACGCCTCACCGGTGTGCGACTGGCCGGTGCGGAGAACTGGTTTGGCGGCCGTATGGCCGACCGCCTGCTGCAACTGGCGCGGTTGTATCCGGTGTTGCCGGAGCAGAGCCGCAGCCGCTGGGACGACGGCATCGCCAGCCTGGACCTGGGCGACGAACTGCTGCACCTGCGCCGTTGCCTGGCGGCAGCAGACCGATCACTGGGCGTTTCCGAGGACCGCTTCCTGCGCAACCTTGAGCGCGTCCTGATGCAGGGGCCGGCGCCCGGTCGCGCCCAGGCCCTCGACGAACCCGTCAGTGAGTTGCTGGAGGCCCTGCGTGGAGCGGGCCGCAGCATCGACCGCCGCCTGGCCCAGGCGGCGGTGCTGCAGTTGCAGCAGAGCTGGCGACAATGGTGTGAACAACAGGAGGCGAGCCATGGGCTTGCGTGAATGGTCCCTGGGCGGCGTGTTGCTCAGCCCCTTTCTGCTTTATGCACTGCTGGCACTGCTGGTGACCGGCGTGCTGCGCGTTGGCCTGGCGCGAGTCGGGCTGGCGCGCTGGATCTGGCACGAGGCTTTGTTCGACTGTGCCCTGTATGTCTGTGTACTGGCCGCGCTGGTCGCGCTGACCGGGCACTGGTGAAGGAGAGAAAGATGCGTTCGATGTTGCGTGTGCTGGTAACCCTCACCCTGGTCGTGGTGGCCCTGGTGTCCGGCTATGGTCTCTGGCAGCACTACATGCTTGCACCCTGGACCCGCGATGCGCGGGTGCGCGCCGATGTGGTGGTGATATCGCCGGATGTGTCCGGCTGGGTCATGGAGCTCAAGGTCCAGGACAACCAGCAGGTGAAGGCTGGCGACCTGTTGCTGAGCATCGACCGCGAGCGCTACCAGGCGGCGCTGGAGAAGGCCCGTGCTGTGGCCGACACGCGCCAGCACCAACTGCGCCTGCGTGAACACGAGGCGTCCCGCCGCGAGCACCTGGGACCTCAGGCCATCAGCGCGGAATTGCGCGAGAACGCCTTGATCACTGCCGACGTGGCCCGCGCCGAGTTCCGCGAGGCCCAGGCGGAAGTGAAGGTGGCCGAACTGAACCTGGCCCGCAGCGAACTGCGCGCGCCCCGCAATGGCCAGGTCACCAACCTGCGCCTCGCCCAGGGCAACTACGTCGGCGCTGGCCAGCCGGTCATGGCGCTGGTGGATGACGGCTCCTTCTATGTCCAGGCCTATTTCGAGGAAACCAAGCTGTCGCGCATCAAGGTCGGCGCACCGGTAAAGGTCTGGCTGATGAGCGCGGGCGAACCGCTCGCCGGCAAGGTGGAAAGCATCAGCCGCGGCATCACCGACCGCAACGCGATTCCGGATACCCAGTTGCTGGCGAACGTCGAGCCGACCTTCAACTGGGTGCGCCTGGCCCAGCGGATTCCGGTGCGGATCAAGCTGGACAAGGTGCCGGACGACGTGACCCTGAGCGCTGGGATGACGGCGAGTGTGACGGTGGAGGAGTAGGGCGGGGCCGATTCGTTGGGCTTCGTTCCTCAGCACCAACCTACGGCAGGACTACGTCCTGCTTGGCGAATGAATTCGCCCCTACAGGAAAAGCGGACGACTGCCCGGCGGGCACAAACTGCTCCCTCTCCCGCTTGCGGGAGAGGGTTGGGGTGAGGGCAGACGAATGCCCACAAAAAAGCCCGGACTCATCCGGGCTTTTTCGTATCCAGCGCAATCAGCCGATCGTGATCGGCGGCAGCTCCGGCAGTTCCACGGAGAGCTGCTGCTTGGGTGCCAGCACTTCGGCTTCGCCGTCTACCACCTGGTCGGAGTTCTGGTTGAACACGCGGGTGGCGATGCGCACGCGGTTCTTCGGCAGCTTCTCGAGGATTTCCAGTTCCACGGTCAGGGTGTCGCCCAGCTTCACCGGACGGGTGAACTTGAGCTGCTGGCCGAGGTAGATGCTGCCCGGGCCGGGCATTTCGCAGGCGATGGCGGCGCTGATCAGGGCGCCGGTGAACATGCCGTGGGCGATGCGCTCCTTGAACATGGTGGTGGCGGCGTATTCAGCGTCCAGGTGCACCGGGTTGCGGTCGCCGGAGACGGCGGCGAACAGCTGGATGTGACGCTCTTCGACGGCGGTGGAGAAGGTGGCTTTCTGGCCGACTTCCAGGGCGTCGTAAGTGAAGTTGGTTACCTGGCTCATGCGGTCTCCTTGGCTTGCGTTGGGTGGTGCCGGCTGTGGGCAAGGGCCTGTTCCAGCCAGTCGATCAGGTCGTTGGTCACCTCGTCGCGGTTGCTCTCGTTGAGCAGCTCGTGGCGGGCGTCGGGGTAGATGTTCAGTTGCACGTCCCTGATGCCGGCCCGGCGCAAGGCCTGGGCCAGATCCTGCAGGCGCCGGCCTTCGCTGACCGGGTCGCGCTCGCCGCCGATCACCAGCAGCGGCAGGTCGGGGTCGATCTGCGCCAGGTGCTTGGGCGGGGTGATGTTCTGAAGCCCGCCGAGCAGGTCGAGCCACAACTGGTTGGTGCAGCGGAAGCCGCAGAGCGGGTCGCCCACGTACTTGTCCACTTCCACCGGGTCGCGGCTCAGCCAGTCGAAGGCCGTGCGGTTGGGCTTGAAGGCCTTGTTGAAGGAGCCGAACGAGAGGAACTCGATCAGCGCGCTGCGGCCTTCCTTGCCTCGGCGCCAGCGCTCGAAGCGGGCCACCAGGGCGGCCACCTTGTACAGCGCCGCCGGCTGGTAGTTGGAGCCGGACAGGATGGCGCCCTGCAGGCTGGAGCTGTGCTGCATCAGGTAGGCCTGGCCGATGTAGCTGCCCATGCTGTGGCCCAGCAGGAAGATCGGCGCTTGCGGGTGCTGCTGGCGGATGTGGTGGTTGAGGCTGGCCAGGTCGCCGATGACCTTGTTCCAGCCATCATCCGCGGCGTACTGGCCGAGGACGCCATGCTCGGCGCTGCGGCCGTGGCCGCGCTGGTCCAGTGCGTAAAGCTCGAAGCCGGCGGCCACCAGCGCCTCGCCCAGCCGCGCATAGCGGCCGCCATGTTCGGCCATGCCGTGGGAGAGCATGACCACCGCCCTTGGCGGGGCTTCGCCGGACCAGTGGTTGACGTACAGGGGCACTGCATCGCTGGCGTCGAGCCAGAAGGCATCGTGGCGCATGGCCGATCCTTTTGCCGGGGAATCGGCGCATTGTGCACGGGCGCGGGGGTGGCGCAAAGCCTGCTCAGTTGGGGGCGACGTTATGGCGTTCGAGGATGCGCCTGTACTCGCCGCTGGCCAACAGGTCTCGGAGGCCACGCTCGTAGACTTGCGCCCAGTCCGGTTGTCCGAGGCGCGGCGTGGTGAAACCCGCCAGCAGGGGAACGCGTTCCAGCGCCGGCGGCTGCCATTGGAGCTTGCCGCGCAGGTGCTCGTCCGTGGCGATCAGGTACTGGCCCACCGCGCGCTCCAGCAGCACCAGGTCGAAACGCCGGGCATCCAGCTTGCGCAGGTTGGAGATGTCGTCCACCGCCTCTTCGGGGCTGAATCCCGAGTGCAGCACACCGGTCGGATAGCCGTAGCCCCTGACCACGCCTACCTTGCGTCCCTTGAGTTCGGCCAGGTCCTTGAATTCGATCGGCGTGTCCTTGCGCACGAAGAATCCCAGCTCGCTATAGAACAGCGGGCGCGATGCATGGAGCTTTTCCTCCACCACTTCCCGCGGCCAGAGCGCCAAGGCGCCCTGGTAGTGGCCGCTGTGCAGGGCGGCGCGAACACGCGCCCAGGGCATGAAGTCCACCTGGATCTTGTAGCCCTGGGTGGCAAAGGCGCGGGTGGTGAGTTCGATGATGCTGCCGCCCTGTGGCAGGGACTGCGAGCAATAGGGCGGATATTCCAGGGTCGCCAGGCGCAGATCGGCGCGGACGCCGCAGCTGAGGAGCAGGCAGGACAGCAGTGCCCACAGGGGCAGAGGGAGACGCATGGGTGATAGGTAATCCAGATGTCATGTTCTTGTTCGAATGCTAGGCGAATCTAACTGGACTATCGGCAAGATTCACGTGGTCAATGACACCCGGTCGCATATTTGCGCTGCGCCCGGGAGCTGCTAAGTTCCGGGCAGTCCCGCAGTGCGGGCCAGACAATTTCAGGGCTATGAGGATAAGAACAATGCAACCTGATTTCTGGAGCGACAAACGCCCGGCCGGCGTGCCCAACCAAATCGATCTGGCCGCCTACAAGTCAGTGATCGAGGTGTTCGAGCGATCCTGCAAGAAATTCGCCGACCGTCCCGCCTTCAGCAACCTGGGCGTGACCCTGACCTATGCCGAGCTGGACCGCCTGTCCGCCTCCTTCGCCGCCTACCTGCAGAAGAACACCGACCTCAAGCCCGGCGACCGCATCGCCGTGCAGATGCCCAACGTCCTGCAATACCCCATCGCCGTGTTCGGCGCCCTGCGCGCCGGGCTCATCGTGGTCAACACCAACCCGCTGTACACCGCGCGCGAGATGCGTCACCAGTTCAAGGACGCCGGGGTGCGTGCGCTGGTCTACATCAACCTGTTCGGCAAGCTGGTCGAAGAGGTGCTGCCCGATACCGAGATCGAATACCTGATCGAAGCGCGCATGGGTGACCTGCTGCCGAGCCTGAAGGGATGGCTGGTCAATACCGTGGTGAAGTCGCTGAAGAAGATGGTCCCGGACTACCACTTGCCCCAGGCGGTCCACTTCAAGGACGTGCTGAGGCAGGGCCAGGGCCATGCGCTGAAACCGGTGCGGGTGAGCCTGGAAGACATCGCCGTGCTGCAGTACACCGGCGGCACCACCGGCGTGGCCAAGGGTGCGATGCTGACCCACGGCAACCTGGTGTCCAACATGCAGCAGGTGGACGCCTGCCTGTCGCAGCTCGGCCCGGATGGTTCGCCGCTGATGAAGCAGGGCCAGGAGATCATGATTGCGCCGCTGCCGCTGTACCACATCTATGCCTTCACCGCGAACTGCATGTGCATGATGGTCAACGGCCACCACAACATTCTCATCACCAACCCGCGCGACATCGGCGGCTTCATCAAGGAGCTCAAGAAGTGGCGCTTCTCCGCGCTGCTGGGTCTGAACACCCTGTTCGTGGCGCTGATGGATCACCCCGAGTTCAAGAGCCTCGACTTCTCCAACCTCAAGGTCACCAACTCCGGCGGTACCGCGCTGGTCAAGGCCACCGCCGAACGCTGGCAGTCCCTCACCGGTTGCTCGGTGGTGGAAGGCTACGGACTGACCGAAACCTCGCCCGTGGCCAGCACCAACCCCTACGGCAACCAGGCGCGCCTGGGCACCGTGGGCATCCCGGTGCCGGGCACCGCTTTCAAGACCATTGATGACGCGGGCAACGAACTGCCCCTGGGCGAGCGCGGCGAGCTGTGCATCAAGGGCCCGCAGGTGATGAAGGGCTACTGGCAGCGACCTGAAGCGACCGCCGAGGTGCTGGACGCTGACGGCTGGCTGAAGACCGGCGACATCGCGGTGATCGACCCGGACGGCTTCGTGCGCATCGTCGACCGCAAGAAGGACCTGATCATCGTCTCCGGCTTCAACGTCTACCCGAACGAGATCGAAGACGTGGTCATGGCCCACCCGAAGGTCGCCAACTGCGCGGCCATTGGTGTGCCGGACGAGAAATCCGGCGAGGCGGTGAAGCTCTTCGTGGTGCCGCGCGAAGGCGGCGTCAGCGTCGAGGAGCTGAAGGCCTACTGCAAGGAAAACTTCACCGGCTACAAGGTGCCCAAACACATCGTGCTGAAGGACGCCCTGCCGATGACCCCGGTAGGCAAGATCCTGCGTCGCGAACTGCGCGATATCGCCTGACCGAAAGGGCAGGGCGGGTCCTCCGTCCTGCCCTCGCTCCGCCCGCCCCATCTTCCCCCCGCTTTTTGCACGGACGGCTTGTCCGACAGTCCGATCTCTTCCTTGAGAACCCGTGAAAGCCGCGGAATACGCCGTTTGTCGGCGAATTAGAGTTCAGACTCCAAATATGACCAATTGCACTGCTTTGGGTCACTTTTATGACTGGTAAGGGCTGGTTTGGTGCTGGTGAGCCTCTTTTAAAGCTGATACTCTCGGCGCGTTTTTTTGCCCGTTCGGGCGCACAATCGCACAGAACACAACAAACAACTGTCCCTTGGAGGACAGTGAAATCAGCTGTTGCTTAGGAGTGGGCCTCCATGACCGAAAACTTCTGGAAGGACAAATATCCAGCGGGCGTTCCTGCCGAGATCAACGCCGACCAATACCCCAACGTCCAGGCGGTATTGAAGGAGTCCTGCCAACGCTTTGCCGACAAGCCCGCATTCAGCAACCTGGGCAAGACCCTCACCTACAGTGAGCTCTACGAGCTTTCCGGTGCCTTCGCCGCCTACCTGCAGAACCACACCGACCTCAAGCCCGGCGACCGCATCGCCGTGCAACTGCCGAACATCCTGCAGTACCCGGTAGTGGTCTTCGGCGCCATGCGTGCCGGCCTGATCGTGGTCAACACCAACCCGCTGTACACCGCGCGGGAAATGGAGCACCAGTTCAACGACGCGGGCGCCAAGGCGCTGGTCTGCCTGGCCAACATGGCCCACCTGGCCGAGGAAGTGCTGCCCCGCACCGGCGTGAAGCACGTCATCGTCACCGAAGTCGGCGACCTGCTGCCGACCTTCAAGCGCCTGCTGGTCAACGCCGTGATCAAGCACGTGAAGAAGATGGTGCCGCCGTTCAGCCTGCCGAAAGCGGTCAAGCTCAACGATGCCCTGGCCAAGGGCCGTGGCCGCGCCGTCCGCGAAGTCAGCCCGCAGAGCGGCGACATCGCCGTGCTGCAATACACCGGCGGCACCACCGGTGTGGCCAAGGGCGCGATGCTGACCCACCGCAACCTGATCGCCAACATGCTGCAGTGCAAGGCACTGATGGGCGCCAACCTGAACGAAGGCTGCGAGATCCTCATCACCCCGCTGCCGCTCTATCACATCTACGCCTTCACCTTCCATTGCATGGCGATGATGCTGACCGGCAACCACAACATCCTCATTTCCAACCCGCGCGACCTGCCGGCCATGACCAAGGAACTGTCGAAGTACAAGTTCACCGGTTTCGTCGGCCTGAACACCCTGTTCGTTGCCCTGTGCAACAACGAGGGCTTCCGCAAGCTGGACTTCTCCGCGCTGAAGCTGACCCTGTCCGGCGGTATGGCCCTGCAACTGGCCACTGCCGAGCGCTGGAAGCAGGTCACCGGTTGCGCCATCAGCGAAGGCTACGGCATGACCGAGACCAGCCCGGTGGTATCGGTGAACCCCTTCCAGAGCATCCAGATCGGCACCATCGGCATCCCGGTCCCGTCCACCCAGTGCAAGGTGGTGGACGAAGAGGGCAAGGACGTCGGCCTGGGCGCACCCGGCGAGCTGTGCGTGAAAGGCCCGCAGGTGATGAAAGGCTACTGGCAGCGCCAGGAAGCCACCGACGAAATCCTCGATGCCGACGGCTGGCTGAAGACCGGCGACGTCGCGGTGATCCAGGACGACGGCTTCATGCGCATCGTCGACCGCAAGAAGGACATGATTCTGGTGTCCGGCTTCAACGTGTACCCGAACGAACTGGAAGACGTGCTGGCGACCCTGCCGGGCGTGCTGCAGTGCGCCGCCATTGGCGTGCCGGACGAGAAATCCGGCGAGGCGATCAAGATGTTCGTGGTGGCCAAGCCCGGCGTCAGCCTCACCAAGGAGCAGGTGATGGAGCACATGCGCAGCAACGTCACCGGTTACAAGGTGCCGCGCGCCATCGAGTTCCGCGATGCGCTGCCGACCACCAACGTCGGCAAGATCCTGCGCCGCGAACTGCGTGACGAAGAGCTGAAGAAGCTCAAGGCGAAGCAGGAAAAGGCCCAGGCCTGATCCCGCCGAACCACCCGACAAGGCCCCGCACTCGCGGGGCCTTGTCGTTTCCGGGCTGCGAAGCATCGCTCTACAGTGAGGGGGATTCGGATTCGTAGGATGGGTAGAGCTTGCGAAACCCATCCAGCGCGGCCCGCATGGGTTTCGTACCTCAACCCATCCTACGGGCTTGGCGAATGAATTCGCCCCTACAGGTCCAAGCCCGCGCCGGGGGAAATCTGCGACAATTCCGCCCTTGCCGAAAACGACAGCAGAATCAGCGGAACCGATGAGCGAGCAATCCCCCAGCCCCGAACAACTCCTGCAACGCCTCGACCAGGCCATGGGCGCCGACCGGCATCGCCTGCGCCGGCAGCTCCATGAGCTGCGCAAGCAGCCGGATGCCACCAAGCTGGCGCAATGGGCCGAGCGCTTCCAGGCCTCGGTGGCGCGGGCGGAGGCGCGGCGGGCCAGCGTGCCGGTGATGCGCTATGACGATGCCCTGCCCATCGCCGCCAAGCGCGACGAAATCAAGGCGGCCCTGGAAAAGCACCAGGTGCTGGTGATCGCCGGTGAAACCGGTTCGGGCAAGACCACCCAGTTGCCGAAGATCTGCCTGGAGATCGGTCGAGGCACCCACGGCCTGATCGGCCATACCCAGCCGCGCCGACTGGCGGCACGCAGCGTGGCCACGCGAGTTGCGGAAGAGATCGGCAGCCCCCTGGGCGAGCTGGTGGGCTACCAGGTGCGCTTCGAGGACCAGTCCAACGAGCGCAGCCTGATCAAGCTGATGACCGACGGCATCCTGCTGGCCGAAACCCAGCACGACCGCTTCCTCGAACGCTACGACACCATCATCGTCGACGAGGCCCACGAGCGCAGCCTGAACATCGACTTCCTCCTCGGCTACCTGAAAACCCTGCTGCCGCGCCGCCCCGACCTCAAGTTGATCATCACCTCGGCCACCATCGACCTGGAGCGCTTCTCGAAGCATTTTGGAGATGCGCCGATCATCGAAGTCTCGGGCCGCACCTACCCGGTAGACACCTGGTACCGGCCGCTGGCCGCCGAGGTGGACGAGGATGGCGAGGCGCTGTTCGACGACCTGTCCGTGGACCAGGGCATCCTCCGCGCCCTGGACGAGATCGCCGCGCACGAGCGCGAAGTGGGCAAGCGCCCCGGCGACGTGCTGGTGTTCCTCCCCGGCGAGCGGGAAATCCGCGACTGCGCCGAAGTACTGCGCAAGGCTCAACTCAAACACACCGAAGTGCTGCCGCTGTACGCGCGCCTGACGCCGGCCGAGCAGCAGAAAATCTTCCAGCCCATGCCGGGCCGCAAGATCGTCCTGTCCACCAACGTCGCGGAAACCTCGCTGACAGTGCCGGGCATCCGCTACGTGATCGACAGCGGCACCGCGCGCATCAGCCGCTACAGCTACCGCGCCAAGGTCCAGCGCCTGCCGGTGGAAGCGGTGTCCCAGGCCAGCGCCAACCAGCGCAAGGGCCGTTGCGGCCGGGTCGAGCCGGGCATCTGCGTGCGCCTCTACAGCGAGGAAGATTTCCTTTCCCGCCCGACCTTCACCGATCCGGAGATCCTGCGCACCAACCTCGCGGCGGTGATCCTGCAGATGCTCCACCTGCGCCTGGGCGATATCGGAGCCTTCCCCTTCATCGAGCCGCCGGACGGCAAGGCGATCAAGGACGGCTTCACCCTGTTGCAGGAGCTCTCGGCGGTGAACCGCGAGAGCCAGCTCACCCCCATTGGCCGCCAACTGGCGCGCCTGCCCATCGACCCGCGCCTGGGGCGCATGGTGCTGGAAGGCGCCCGCCAAGGCAGCCTCGACGAAGTGCTGGTGATCACCGCCGCGCTGTCGGTGCAGGACCCGCGTGAGCGGCCGATCGAACGCCAGCAGGCTGCCGACCAGGCGCACGCGCAATGGAAGGATGTGGACTCTGATTTCGCCGCACTGATCAACCTCTGGCGCGGCTTCGAGGAACAGCGCCAGGCGCTGGGCTCCAACCCCCTGCGCAACTGGTGCCGGAAGAACTTCCTCAACTACTTGCGCCTGCGCGAATGGCGCGACGCCCACCGCCAACTGGTGCTGATCTGCCGCGAGCTGAAGCTCTTCCCCGAACGGAGTAAAACCCAGCGCGCCGAAGCCCCCGTAGGATGGGTGGAGCGTAGCGATACCCATGCTGGTCGAAACGATGGGCATCGCTCCGCTCAGCGCCATCCTACGAAAAGCAGTCCTGCCGAAGGTCCGCGTGATGCCGCCGCCAAGGCCGAACAGCAACAGCGCAGCATCGACTACGCCAAGGTGCACAAGGCGATCCTCTGCGGCCTGCTGAGCCAGATTGGCCAGAAGACCGAGGAAGGCGATTACCTCGGCGCGCGTCAGCGGCGCTTCTGGATTCACCCCGGCACCGCCATCGCCCGGAAGCGCCCGCAGTGGGTGATGACCGCCGAACTGGTGGAAACCACCAAGCTGTTCGCGCGGATGGTGGCGAAGATCGAGCCGGACTGGCTGGAGCCCCTGGCCGGTCACCTGGTGAAGAAGAACCACCTGGAGCCCCACTGGGAGAAGCGTCGTGGCCAGGTCGTGGCCTTCGAGCAGATCACCCTCTACGGCCTGATCATCGTCGGCCGACGCGCCGTGCATTTCGGCCCGGTGGACCCGGAAGTTTCCCGTGAGCTGTTCATCCGCGAAGGCCTGGTACGCGGCGAAATCCACAGCAAGGCGAAGTGCCTCACCGCCAACCGCCAGTTGCTGGAGAAGCTCGACGAACTGGAAGCCAAGGCCCGCCGGCGCGACATCCTGGCCGACGAGGAAACCCTCTTCGCCTACTACGCGGCGCGCCTGCCGGCGGACATCTACCAGACTGCCAGCTTCGAAAACTGGTACGAGCGGGAGCGGGCGAAGAACCCGAACCTACTGATCATGCGCGAGGAAGACGTGCTGGCCCGCGAAGCCAGCGAGGTCACCGCCGCGCAGTACCCGGACAAGCTGCGCTTGGGCGAGCTGGAGCTGCCGCTGTCCTACCACTTCGAGCCCGGTCACGTCCGCGACGGCGTGACCCTGCGCGTACCCGCGCCGTTGCTGCCGCAGCTGCCGCCGGAGCGCCTTGAATGGCTGGTGCCGGGCCTGCTGGAAACCAAATGTGTGGCCCTGGTGCGCAACCTGCCCAAGGCCATCCGCAAAAACTTCGTGCCGGTGCCGGACTTCGTCAAGGCGGCCCTGGCGAAGCTGGTGTTCGCCCAGGGCTCGTTGCCGGAAGCGCTCGGCCGTGAGCTGCAGCGCATGACTGGCGCCCGCGTGCCGGAAGAAGCCTGGGTCGAGGCGGCCGCCCAGCTGGAAGGCCACCTGAAGATGAACCTGGAAGTGGTGGATGCCCGCGGCAAGTTCCTCGGCGAAGGCCGCGACCTGGCCGAGATCACCGCGCGCTTTGCCGAAGCCAGCCAGGCCGCCCTGGCCATTCCGCAGGCGCAGAAGGAACAGAAGCCGGTGGAGGCCAAGGGCTTCGCCCAGGTCGCGGAAAAGACCCAGCAAAAGGTCGCCGGTCTCTCCATGACCGTGTACCCGGCGCTGGTGGAGGAGGGTGGCAGCGTCAAGGAAAGCCGCTTCCCGACCCAGGCCGAAGCCGAATGGCAACACCGCCGTGCCCTGCAGCGCCTGCTGCTGCAACAGCTTGGTGAGCCCGCCAAGTTCCTCCGTGGCAAGCTGCCGGGCCTCACTGAGCTTGGCCTGCTGTACCGCGACATGGGCCGCGTCGATGCGCTGGTGGAGGATATTCTCCTGGCCAGCCTGGACAGCTGCATCCTCGACGGCGAAGCCAGTCTGCCCCGCGACGGCGCGGCCCTGGCCTCGCTCGCGGAGAAGAAGCGCGGCGCCTGGGCCGAGCACGCTGAGCGCCTGGCGCGCCTGACGCTGGAAATCCTCAAGCTCTGGCATGCCCTGCAGAAACGCTTCAAGGGCCGCATCGACCTGGCCCAGGCGGTGGCGCTGAACGACATCAAGGCGCAGCTGGGCAACCTCGTCTATCCGGGCTTTGTCCGCGAGACTCCGGCGGAGTGGCTGAAGGAACTGCCGCGTTACCTCAAGGCCATCGAGCAGCGTTTCGACAAGATCGCCGCACAGTTGCAACGCGACCGCGTCTGGTCCGGCGAGCTGGCCGGCTACTGGGAGCAGTACAAGGCCCGCCTGGCCAAGCACGCCCAGGAAGGCAAGCGCGACCCGGAGCTGGTGCTCTATCGCTGGATGCTGGAGGAATACCGCGTCTCGCTGTTCGCCCAGCAGCTGGGCACGAAGATGGCGGTGTCCGATAAGCGCCTGAACAAACAGTGGAGCCAGGTAGAAGCCTGATGAGTGAGCCCTTCGAAATCCGTCCCATGAGCCCCGAGCTCTACCGCAAGCAGACCCGCCGCATCACCCTGGTGGTCGCGGCGATCTTCATCGCCCTGGCGCTGCTGTTGTCCACCTTCTGCGTGCAGGTGTTCGGCACGTCCGGCGGCGATAACTTCCGCTGGAACCTGATCGGCGTCCTCGCCGGGCTGGCGATTACCGTCGCGGTGGTGCGCATCCAGCTCTGGCCGCGCCCCTGGATGGCCCCGGCCGTTTATGGCTGGCAGCTCAAGCGCAGCCTGATGCGCGTCACCAACGTCATGCACAAGGTCAAGGCGGGAGTGGCAGCGGGAGATCCGGCGGCGATGAAGCTGCTGCGCTTCTACCACCTGGGCCTGACCCAGATGCACCAGCTAGACGGCAACAGCGCCGACCTCAGCCACCACGTGCATGAGATCAACCAGCACCGCGGGGCGATGGAGGCACAAGGGCTGGAAGTGGAGCAGAACCGTCTGGACCTGGACTGGCTGGAGGCGGTGAAGGGGTACGGCAAGTAGTTCCGCCACCTTCCTACCTCCGGGAGAGCGGCTGATGGCTCGGAGCAGGGCAGGGAAATGTTGGGCTTCGTTCCTCAGCACCAACCTACGGCAGAACTGTGTTCTGCTTGGCGAATGAATTCGCCCCCACAGGGAATGTGCTGAGGCAGGGACCGGCCGGCGCGAGTCACCCCTCTCCTCTTCAGGGAGAGGGGCCGGGGGTGAGGGTGCCTTCAGGCTAGCGCGAAAGCCAAGCCGCTACCGCCCCCCCAACCTCAAGCTGTACTCCGCCACCGCCTTTTCATCCGCCGCGACCCGCTCCGGCAGGAATTCCCGAAGGAACTCCACCCAGGTGCGGATCTTCGCGTCGAGGAATTGCCGCGACGGGTAGAGGGCGTAGATGCCGAGGGGAAAGAGGCTGTGATTGGGCAGCACGCGCACCAGGCTGCCGTCCCTCAGGCCGCTGATGGCTGAGTACACCGGCACCACGCCAACCCCTATTCCGGCCTTGATGGCTTCGGTCATCGCATCGGCCGTATTCACCTGGAAGGGCGTCTGGTTGACGCTGACCATCTCCTGGCCGTCCGGGCCCTCGAACAGCCACTTGTCCAGGGACATCACGTTGTTCACCAGGCGCAGGCAGCGGTGCTTCGCCAGCTCGGCGGGCAGGCGGGGGGCGCCGTGTTTCTCGATGTAGCCGGGCGATGCGCAGAGCACGCTGTAGGTGGTGCCGAGCTGCTTGGAAATGAACCCCGAGTCCGGCAGTTCCTGGGCGATCACCACCGAGATGTCGTAACCCTCGTCGAGGATGTCGGTGGTGCGGTTGGCCAGGGTCAGGTCGAAGCTCACATCCGGGTACTTCTCGCTGTACCCGGCGATGGCCTTGATCAGGTAGTGCTGGCCGATGCCGGTCATGGCATGCACCTTGAGGTTGCCCACCGGCCGCGCATGGGCCTCGCTGGCCTCGGCCTCGGCTTCTTCGATATAGCCAAGGATCTGCTCGCAGCGCAGCAGGTAGCGCTGGCCGGCTTCGGTCAGGGCGATGCGGCGGGTGGTGCGGTGCAGCAGGCGGGTGCGCAGATGGGTTTCGAGGGTGGCGACGGCGCGGGAAATGTACGAGGTCGTGAGGTCCATGCGCTGGGCAGCGGCGGTAAAGCTGCCGGTCTCCGCCACGCAGACGAAGGCGCGCATGTTGAAGAGGATGTCCATGTAGGGTCCTGGCCCGGAGGGGAGCCGAATTTTGTCACGAAGTATGTCGGTGGATTATGGCTGATTCAGTACACAATCCTTTATCTATCCGTCGCCTTATCGCCGAGAGTGCCCAGTTCTAGAATCGCCGCCGTTCCAGGCATCAGCCCTGGTTACCCAGCATTCAGGATATGCCGCAGTGCACCGCAATCCTTGGCCCGGCGTCGCCCGCGCCAGTCTGTTCGCCGTCGTTTCGCTCATCTCCGCTTGTATCGATAGTCAGGGCATAGCCCCCCAGGCCGAGCGCTTGGACGCCACCCAATTGGACCCCGGTTCGGCCATTCGCCGCGCCGAGCGAGATGCTGCCTGGCCAAGCACCCAGTGGTGGCGCGCCTATGGCGACCCGCAGCTGGACGCCTGGATGGAGCAGGCACTGGCCGACAGCCCCAGCCTGGCCATGGCCGCTGCCCGCGTACGTCAGGCCCGCGCCCTGGCCGGGGTGGTGGAGTCGGCCGAGCAGCCCCAGGTCAACTTCGATGCCAACCTGCAGCGCAAGCGTTGGCCCGACGATTATTTCTACGGCCCCGGCGAACTCGCCCGCACCACCAGTTGGAACAACACCAGCCTGCTGGGCTTCTCTTACGACCTCGACCTGTGGGGCCGTGAGCGCAGCCGCAGCCACCAGGCCCTGGACCAGACCCGCGTAGCGGTGGCCGAGGCGCGCCTGGCTGCGCTGGAACTGCAGGGCAACCTGGTGCGCAGCTATATCCGGCTGGCACTGTTGCACGCGGAGATGGATGTCGCCCGGGCCAATCTTTCCCAGCAGGAACAAGTCCTGCATCTGGCCGAGCGTCGCTTGCGCGATGGTATCGGCACGCGCCTGGACGTCAGCCGCGCCGAGGCACCCCTGCCGGAAAGCCATCGGCAGATCGACGCGCTGGACGAATCCATCGCCCTGACCCGCAACCAGCTCGCCGCCCTGGCCGGCAAGGGACCGGGGGAGGGCGAACGCTTGCAGCGTCCCGCACTCGATCTGCAGAACCTGCCCGGCCTGCCGGCGCAGCTGCCGCTGGAACTGCTCGGGCGCCGGCCGGATCTGGTGGCCAGCCGCTGGCAGGTGGCGGCGCAGGCGCGTGGCATCGAAGTCGCCAAGGCCGGCTTCTATCCCAACGTCAACCTGCTGGGCGGCATCGGCTCCAACGCCACCCAGGGCGGCGTGCTGGATTTCCTGCGCTACGACAAGCTCACCTACAACCTCGGCCCGGCCCTCAGTCTGCCGGTGTTCGACGGCGGCCTGCGCCGTGGTGAACTCGGCGCCGCTGCTGCCGAATACGACCTGGCCGTGGAGCAGTACAACCAGACACTGGTCGCCGCGCTGCAACAGGTGGCCGATGCCCTGGTGCGCATCAAGTCGCTGAGTCAGCAGCAGGCACTGGCCGCCGAAGCGGTGGCCGCCGCGCAGAAGACCTGCGACCTCGCCCTGTTGGCCCAGCAACGCGGCCTGACCGACTTCGATACGGTGCTGGAAACCCAGCCCGAATTGTTCCAGCGCCAACTCCAGCAACAGCAAGTCCGCGCGGCGCTGCTCGGCGCCCAGGCCGACCTGCTGCTGGCCCTTGGCGGCGGCGTGTTGCCCGAGCCAGGCGGTCCGTCCGACGCCGGCCTGGCGCCGCAGGAACCGCGCCTGCGTTTTCTTCCCAAGTCCTGAGGTCCCTTCATGGTTCAAACCTTCAACCGCGCGCTGGCCGACTGGGCGCGCAGTGACGGCCTGACCTGGGCCTTCATCTTCAAGGCGCTGCTCACTGCCTTCCTGGCGCTGTGGCTGGCCTATCGCCTGGAACTGCCGCAGCCGGGAACAGTGCTGGTGACCGTGTTCATCGTCATGCAGCCGCAGAGCGGGCAGGTCCTGGCCAAGAGCTTCTACCGCATCATCGGCACCTTGCTGGGGCTGACGGTGATGGTGGCGCTGATCGCCCTGTTCAACCAGGAACGGGTGCTCTTCATGCTCTGCCTGGCGATCTGGATCGGCCTGTGCACAGCCGGCGCCGCGCGCTATCGCGACTTCCGCGGCTACGCCTGCGTGCTTGCCGGCTACACGGCGGTGATGATCGGCCTGCCGGCCACTACCCATCCCGACGACGCTTTCATGCTCGCGCTCTGGCGGGTGCTGGAAATCAGCCTGGGCATTCTCTGCACCGGCCTGGTCAACGGCCTGATCCTGCCGCAGAGCACCAGTACCGACCTGCGAAACACCTTGCATGGACGCTTCCGCGATTTCGCCGCCTTTGCCTGCGAAGGGCTGGCCGGCGGTCTGGATACCGCGCGCTTCGACGCCAGCACCGCGCGCTTTGCCGCCGCCGCCGTGAGCCTGGAGAACATGCGCAGCGCCACCGCCTTCGAAGACCCGCACATGCGCATGCGCAGCGGACGACTGGCGCGGCTGAACAATGAGTTCATGGTGCTCTCCACCCGTTTCCACGGCCTGCACCAGTTGCTTCGGCGCCTGGCCAGCGCGCCTGCACCTGATGTAGGAGCGGGCTCTGCTCGCGAAGGTTCGGAGCTGGAAGCGTTCGCCAGCAGAGCTGGCTCCTACGGTGGGATCGTGCTCGCTTCATTGCAGCCGTGCCTGGCCGAAATCGCCGGCCTGCTCGCACCTCTGCGCGATCGCCTCAGCAGCGAAGCCGATGCGGCGCAGCTCGCCATCCGACTGGAGGCCTGCAAGCAAGAGCTGATGCAGCTGATCCGCAGCGGTCGGGCGCAGCTCGCCATGCAGCAACCCAGCGAAGCCCAGAGCCTGGACTACGACACCGCCGCCGAACTGCTCTATCGCTTCGCCGACGACCTGCACAACTACGCCCAGACCCACGCCTCGCTACTGGACGACCACCACGCGCGCGAGCAGTGGAAGGAGAACTTCCGGCCTCGCGCCAACGCCGTGGCCGCCGCCGTGGCGGGGTTGCGCAGCAGCCTGCTGATCCTGGTGCTCAGTGTGTTCTGGATGGCCACCGCCTGGCCCAGTGGCGGAACTTTCGCCATGACCATCGGCATGGTTTCGGCCCTGGCGTCGTCCTCGTCCAATCCCCGACGCCTGTCGTTGCAGCTCACCCTGGGCGCTTCCGCTGGCGCCTGCCTCGGCATCTTCATGACCTTCCGGGTGTTGCCCGAAATCGACGGCTTCGCGCTGCTCTGCTGTGCATTGGCACCTGTGGTCGCCCTGGGCGCCTGGATGCTCGCGCGGCCGCAAGTGGCCGGTGCCGGCCTGGGCCTGCTGGT
The DNA here is from genome assembly GCF_029871235.1 of Pseudomonas sp. BN411. GTDB lineage: Bacteria > Pseudomonadota > Gammaproteobacteria > Pseudomonadales > Pseudomonadaceae > Metapseudomonas. The sequence goes on along the minus strand of NZ_SSOM01000085.1, from coordinate 143,626 downwards.
GTGGTTTGCCATGACCTCCATGCCGGCCAACCAGACCCTGTTCGATCCCCATCGGGTGCTCAACGAGTACCTCGCCTCGGTGCTGTCCATGGCGTTGGCCACTGCGGCGGCTGCCGTGCTGCTGCCACCCAACCGGCCCTGGCTCTGGCGTCGCCTGGAACACGACCTGCGCATGTGCGTGGTACGCGCCGTGAGTGGTCGGATGAAGGGGCTGGTGTCCGGCTTCGAAAGCGGCACCCGCGATCTGCTGAACCAGGCCTACCTGTATTCCGCCGGCCGCCCGGATGTGCAGCGCCAGCTGCTGCGCTGGATGTTCCTGGTGCAGGAAGTGGGGCATGCGGTGATCGAGCTGCGCCTGGAACAGGCGCGCTTGCCGGCGCTGTCCTGCTACGCCGAGTCCATGCCCTGGCGCAACGCCATCCGTGCCATGGGGCGTGCGCTGGTGCGGCTGTTCATCCAACCCTCGGAAGCCAACCGCCAGCGTGCCCTGTCTGCCGTGGAACAGGCTATCGACAGCGTGCGCAGCACCGCCGAGCCCTGCGCACCGCAGTTCGACACATCCCCCCTGCGCAGGTTGCAGAGCTACCTGCACTTCATCCGCACGTCCCTGCTGGACCCGCAGACCCCACTGGCCGGCGACGCCGTGCCGGCACGCCTGCAAGGAGCCGCCCATGCCGCGTGAGATCGTCCTGCACGGCGTCTATATGCCGAGCCTGACCCTGCTGTTCCTGGTGGCCTTCCTGCTCAGTTGGGGGCTGGACCGCCTGTTCGCCTGGTGCGGCCTGTACCGCCACGCCTGGCACCCGGCGCTGCTGCGCGTCGGCCTGTTCACCTGCCTGTACTGCGCCCTGGCGCTGACCATCTACCGTTGAGGCCCCCATGTCCCTGAAACGCATCATCAGTGTCGGCGCGACCCTGCTCATCCTCACCGTGGCGGTCGTGCTGGTGCGCACCCTTTGGCTGCACTACATGGATTCCCCCTGGACCCGCGACGGCCGCGTGCGCGCCGACGTGATCAACATCGCCCCGGACGTGGCCGGGCTGGTGGCCGACGTGCAGGTTCGGGACAACCAGAACGTGAAGGCCGGGGACCTGCTGCTGCGCATCGACCCCGCCCATTACCAGGTGGCGGTGAAACAGGCCGAAGCCCTGGTGGCGGCGCGCAAGGCCGCGCTGGACATGCGCAAGGTGAATGCCGACCGCCGCGCCGACATGGACGACCTGGTGGTCTCCCGTGAGAGCCGTGAGGATGCCGGTCACCTGGCCGCCTCCGCCCTGGCCGAATACCAGGAGGCGGTCGCCGCCCTGGATGCCGCGAAGCTCAACCTGGCACGCACCGAAGTGCGCGCGCCGGTGTCCGGCCACATCACCAACCTCAACGTCTACAAGGGCGACTTCGCAGAACGCGGTGAAGCGAGCATGGCGCTGGTGGATGACAGCTCCTTCTACGTCAACGGCTACTTCGAAGAGACGCGCCTGCCACACATCAAGGTGGGCGACCGTGCCGAGCTGCGCCTGATGAGCGGCGAGCGCCTCACTGGCCATGTGGACAGCATCGCCCGTGGCATCTACGACCGCGACAACCCGGAAAGCCGCGAGTTGATCGCCGATGTGAACCCCACCTTCAACTGGGTGCGCCTGGCCCAGCGCGTGCCAGTGCGCATCCACCTCGACGAGGTGCCGGAGGGCGTGCTGCTGGCCGCCGGCATGACCTGCACCGTGGTGATTGGCGAGGAGGGCAGGGCGCCGGAAACTTCCGGCCTGCTCAACCGATTGTTGTTCGCGCAGTAAATAGTCCTTGTTGTATATGGCGCTGTTTGGAAAGTTGCTCCGGCAATAAAATTATCCCGCCTCCCACGACGAGGCGCTTGCTGCCGTAAACATCACCGAAAGGTGTTGCGCTGTACCTTCGACCAGTTCGTGGAGAGCTGGTCGAAGTTCCAACTTCCAAGCACTCGGAAAACTATCCAATGAAAGCTCTCGCCTTGCTGGCGCTCGCCGGCATGTCTGCCTTCGCCTTGGCCGAAGAACCGGTGGAAGCCGCTGTTACCGGGGAACCCGTTGTCGAGCAGTACCACTACGGAATGGAACTTGACATCGCCCGGGTCATTTCCCGCAGTGAAATCCCCGATGTCTGTGGCGTAGTTCCGGCTTATATGACGTATGAGGATCACCAGGGCAAAGTTCATCGCCTGGAGTACGTGGTATTCGGTCAGGGTTGCAGTAACGGTTGATATATACCTGAAGTTGTTTCCGACGCCCGGCCTGAAGAGTCGGGCGTTGTCGTTTCAGGCCTGAAGCAAAGAGTTTCGGGGCGATTCGGATAGCTGCCGGTCGGGGCCGATGCGCTTCCTGGTGGCGTATCCCAGAGTCCTTGACTCCCTCCGGAATTTCGGTAAATTCCCATTTCATGAATAAGTTAACGAACTCCCTCCGCGCGTATTACCGCTATCTGCCCTTCATCACGAGGCGGTAGCTGCTGCGCGCATGCCCGAAACCGCCTGAGGCGGCTCGGTGCAACTCAAAACCCCGGTCTCCTCGGGAAACGACCCTCAAGGAGACCACCATGCAAGACCCCCGAACCGACCTGATTGACCTGCTCCAGGAACGTGGCTTCGTGCACCAGTGCACGGACCTCGACGGCCTGCGCGAACACCTGGTGCAGGGGCCGGTTACCGTTTATCTGGGCTTCGACGCCACCGCCGACAGTCTGCACGTCGGCCACCTGCAAGGCCTGATGCTGATGCGTTGGCTGCAAAAGGCCGGGCATCGACCGATCCTGCTGATTGGTGGCGCCACCACGCGCATCGGCGACCCCAGCTTCCGTGATGAAAGCCGGCCCATGCTCACTGAAGAGCAGATCCAGCGAAACATCGCCGGCATCACCGGCTGCTTCTCGCGCTACGTGGCGCTGGGGGAGGGTGGGGGTCTGGTGGTGGATAACGCCGAGTGGCTCGACGGTATCGGCTACCTGCAGTTCCTCAACCAGGTCGGGCGGCACTTCTCGGTCAATCGCCTGTTGACGTTCGATGCCGTGCGCCAGCGTCTGGACCGCGAGCATTCGCTGTCCTTCCAGGAGTTCGGCTACACCTTGTTGCAGGCCCATGACTTCACTGAACTGGCGCAGCGTCACGGTTGCACCCTGCAACTGGGCGGCGCCGACCAATGGGCCAACATCATCAATGGCGTGGAACTGTCGCGACGGCAGGGTGGGGCTCGCCTGTTCGGCCTGACCATGCCGCTGCTCACCACCAGCGACGGCCGCAAGATGGGCAAGTCGGCCAACGGGGCGGTCTGGCTCAACGCCGATCGCCTCACGCCCTTCGACTTCTGGCAGTTCTGGCGCAATTGCGACGACCGCGACGTGGGGCGCTTTCTCGCCCTGTTCACCGAGTTGCCGATGGACGAGGTGCGCCGCCTGGCGACGGTGGAGGGCGCCGAACTGAACCAGGCCAAGGTGATCCTGGCCAACGCGGCCACTGCCCTGGCCCACGGCGAGGAGGCCGCGCGCACGGCGCAAGAAGCTGCGCGCGGCGTGTTCGAGGAGGGTGCGGCAGGCGCCGGGCTGGTGTCGCTGGAGATCAGCGCCACCGAACTGGCCGGTGGTTTTTCCCTGGCTGACCTGCTGCTGCGCGAAGGCCTGCAACCGTCGCGGGGTGCAGCGCGGCGCCTGGCAGCCGGCGGTGGGGTGCGTCTGGATGGCGTCGCGGTGAGCGATGTGGACGCGCCGCTGCAACCGGCGGATTCGTCACGTCGGCTGAGCCTGGGCAAGAAGCGGCACTTCGAGCTGCGCTGCGTGGATTGACCGGCCTGCAAACGTGTCGCCGATCCGGTGTGGGCCGGTCGACACGTTCGCTCACAGGACCTTGGGCGGGTCACGGGTTTTTCGTTAAACTCTTCATGAATGAACTCCTGGCCCACCCGATCATGCCCAGCCCAAGACCTTCCCTGACCCTGACCCTGCTCCAGGCCCGCGAAGCGGCCATGAGCTTCTTCCGCCCGTTGCTCAACCAGCACGACCTGACCGAGCAGCAATGGCGGGTGATTCGGCTGCTGCGCCAGCACGGCGAGCTGGAGAGCTACCAGTTGGCGGACCTCGCCTGCATCCTCAAGCCGAGCATGACCGGCGTGCTGGCACGCCTTGAGCGCGATGGAGTAGTGGTGCGCCGCAAGGCGCCGCAGGACCAGCGCCGCGTGCTGGTGAACCTGACTGAAAAAGGCCACCAGTGCTTTCTCTCCATGAGCGAGGGCATGGAAGCCAACTACCAGAAGATCCAGGAGCAGTTCGGCGAGGACAAGCTCAAGCAACTGATCGAACTGCTCAACGAACTGAAACAGATCAAGCCCTGATCGGTTCAGCTTTCTGCAGGATGGGAATCGCCCTGTTCGACCCATCCTGCGCGCGCTTCATGCCCTCCATGAAAAGTGCAATCGAGACTCCGTAACGTCCATTCTTGGGGTTGATGCCCCGTCCCATAATCGCCCTGCACCCACTTGGGGTATCCGTTTCAGGTTCTGGTTTCCCGCGGCTTTATCCGGCGCGGCGAGCTACCCGCCTGGCCTTTTCCAAGTACTAACAATAAGCAGGGCCTCGACATGAAAAAGCCAAACTCCCTTCTCGACGACCTCAAGGCCATCCTCCCGGCCATCGCTGCCAATGCCTCGAAAGCCGAGCAATTGCGCCAGGTGCCGGAGGAGAACATCGCCATGCTCAAGGGCATTGGCCTGCATCGCGCGCTACAGCCCAAGAAATACGGCGGCATGGAAATCTCCCTGCCCGAGTTCGCCGATTGCGTGGTCGCCCTGGCCGGCGCCTGCGCCAGCACCGCCTGGGCTTTCACTCTGTTGTGCACCCACAGTCATCAGCTGGCGATGTTCTCTGCACGCCTGCAGGAGGAGATCTGGGGCGAGGATTCCAATGCCACCGCCAGCAGTTCTATCGCACCGTTCGGCAAAGTCGAGGAAGTCGAGGGTGGGGTTCTGTTCAGCGGCGAGATGGGCTGGAGCAGTGGTAGCGACCATGCCGAATGGGCCATCGTCGGATGCCGGCGCAAGAATGCCGACGGCGAACTGGTCTACTGCTTCGCGGTGCTGCCTCGCAGCGACTACGAGATTCGTGATGACTGGTACGCCGCGGGCATGAAGGGCAGCGGCACCAAGACGCTGATCATCAAGGACGCCTTCGTCCCGAATTACCGCATCCAGGCCGCCAAGGACATGATGGAAGGCCGGTCCGATGGCTTCGGTCTGTATCCGGACAGCAAGATCTTCTACTCGCCCTACCGCCCGTACTTCGCCAGCGGCTTCGCCGCCATCAGCCTCGGTATCGCCGAGCGCATGCTGGAGGCCTACAAGGAGAAGACGAAGAACCGCGTGCGCGCCTACACCGGCGTCAGTGTCGGCACCGCCACCCCGGCGCTGATGCGCCTGGCCGAGTCCACCCATCAGGTTGCCGCAGCCCGCGCCTTCCTGGAGAAGACCTGGCAGGAGCACGCCGAGCATGGCGAGCGCCACCAGTACCCCAGCCGCGAAACCCTGGCCTTCTGGCGCACCAATCAGGCCTACGCCGTGAAGATGTGCATCCAGTCCGTGGACCGTTTGTTCGAGGCGGCCGGTGGCACCAGCTGGTTCGAGAACAACGAGATGCAGCGTCTGTTCCGCGACTCCCACATGACCGGCGCCCACGCCTACACCGACTATGACGTCTGCGCGCAGATCCTCGGCCGCGAGCTGATGGGCCTGGAGCCTGATCCCTCGATGGTTTGATCCTTCGCTCTTCATCGCTCACCTGCGTGCCGGGCGGCCCTGTGCCGCCCAATCAGAACAATCGCGCGGCCGTCCTTCGGAGGCGGCCGCCAGGAGCTGCGCCATGTCCTCTCAAGAAACCCTCTTCGATTCCCGTGCCTTCCGCCGTGCCCTGGGCAATTTCGCCACCGGGGTGACGGTGATGACCGCCACCGCGCCCGATGGCACCCGTGTGGGCGTCACCGCCAACAGCTTCAACTCGGTGTCGCTGGAGCCGCCGCTGATCCTCTGGAGTATCGACAAGCGCTCCAGCAGCCTGGCGGTGTTCGAGCGGGCCAGCCACTTCGCGGTGAACATCCTCGCGGCCGACCAGATCGACCTGTCCAATCAGTTCGCTCGTCCCCGTGACGACAAGTTCGAAGGCGTGGCGGCGGAGTCCGGCATCGGTGGCGTACCGCTGCTGCCCGACTGTGCGGCACGCTTCGAATGTGAAATGCACCAGCGCGTGGAAGGTGGCGATCACTGGATTCTCATCGGCAAGGTGGTGCGCTTCGACGACTTCGGCCGTTCGCCGCTGCTCTACCACCAGGGCGCCTACTCCATGGTCCTGCCACATACCCGCATGACGCAGAAGGCCGATGGCCAGCCGGCTTCGAGCGCCTTTCAGGGGCGCCTGTCCCACAACCTCTACTACCTGATGACCCAGGCGGTACGTGGCTACCAGGCCGATTACCAGCCCAAACAGCTGTCCACCGGCCTGCGCACCAGTGAAGCGCGCATGCTCATGGTGCTGGAGAACGATGCAGGCCTCGGCTTGTGCGATCTGCAGCGTGAGGTGGCGATGCCCATGCGCGAAATCGAGGAGGCCGTGGCCATCCTCAAACGCAAGGGCATGGTGGCCGACGCGGAGGATCGCTACGTGCTGACCCCCGCTGGTGTCGAGCAGGCTGACGCGCTCTGGCGCATTGCTCGAGAACAACAGGAGAAGGTGTTCGCTCAGTTCGGCGAGGAGCAGGTGGAAACCTTCAAACAGGTGCTCAAGGCGGTGATTGCGTTGGGCTGAATGGCTTGCGTTGCGATGAGAATGGCGCCCCAAGTGGGCGCCATTTTTTTTTGTAGGTTGTGGCTGAGCTTTGCGAAGCCCAACGATTCAGGGGCGAGTCTGGGACGTTGGGCTTCGTTCCTCAGCACCAACCTATGGCAGGACTGCGTCCTGCTTGGCGAATGAATTCGCCCCTACAGGGATTTGCCAGGCGGCAGGTGTTTGAGCGGAGGATACAAAAAAGCCGGCTCAAGGAGCCGGCTTCTTCCATTGCCAGGGGCAATCAATACACCCCGCCACCCCCACTCACCGGAGTGGCCGTTCCCTTGAACGCACCTGCCAGGCTCTGCAACCCACGCATCAGCACTGTGGTATCCACACCAACGGCGACGAAGGCGGCGCCCAGTTCGATGTAGCGGCGCGCCAGGGTCTGGTCGGCGGAGAGAATGCCGGCGGCCTTGCCGGCAGCGCGGATGCGGGCGATGGCATCTTCGATGGCGGCCTGGACTTCCGGGTGGCCGGGGTTGCCGCGATGGCCCATGGCGGCGGAGAGATCGGCAGGTCCGATGAACACGCCATCAACGCCCTCAACGGCAGCGATCACGTCCAGGTTGGCCAGGCCTTCGAGGTTCTCGATCTGCACCAACAGGCACATCTGCTCGTCAGCCTGGTCGAGGTAGCCGGGGATGCTGTTCCAGCGCGAGGCACGGGCCAGGGCGCTGCCGACGCCGCGGATGCCGAAGGGCGGGTAGCGCATGGCACGGACCAGCTCGGCGGCCTGTTCGGCCGACTCCACCATGGGCACGAGCAGGGTCTGGGCGCCGATGTCCAGCAGTTGCTTGATCAGCACCGCGTCACCAATGGGCGGGCGGATGATCGGCTGGGACGGGTAGGGCGCAATGGCCTGCAATTGGGCCAGCAGGGTGCGCAGGTCGTTGGGCGCGTGCTCGCCGTCGAGCAGCAGCCAGTCGAAGCCGGCGTTGGCTGCCAGCTCCGCGCAATAGGCATCGGCAAGGCCGAGCCAGAGGCCGATCTGGGGTTGGCCGGATTGCAGGCGCTGTTTGAACGTGTTGATCGGCAGGTCCATGGAGGACTCCTTGGCAGGCATTGAATGTAGGAGCCAGCTCTGCTGGCGAAGCACTTCGCGAGCAAGCTCGCTCCTACAGGGGCGCGTCAGACGAAGCGGCAGGCGATGGAGCCCAACTGGTCGTAGTCGACGTGGAAGGTGTCGCCGGGGTTTGCCGCCACAGGACGAGTGAAGGAGCCGCCGAGGATGATCTGGCCGGCTTCCAGGGTGACGTCGTAGGGCGCCAGCTTGTTGGCCAGCCACGCCACACCCTTGGCCGGATGGTTGAGCACGGCAGCAGACACACCGGATTCCTCGATCACGCCATTGCGGTAGAGGATGGCCGGCACGCGGCGCAGGTCGATCTCGGTGGGGCGCACGGCGCGGCCGCCCATCACCACGCCGGCGTTCGCGGCGTTGTCGGAGATGGTGTCGAACACCTTGCGTGTCACTTTGGTATCGGGGTCCACCTGCTGGATGCGGGCGTCGATGATCTCCAGCGCGGGAATCACCCACTCGGTGGCATCGAGCACGTCGAAAACCGTGCAGTTCGGGCCGCGCAGGGGCTTGCCGAGGATGAAGGCCAGTTCCACTTCCACGCGCGGGACGATGAAGCGCTCGAACGGGATGTCGCTGCCTTCCTCGAACAGCATGTCGTCCAGCAGCGCGCCGTAATCCGGCTCGGTGATATTGGACGACACCTGCATGGCGCGGGAGGTCAGGCCGATCTTGTGGCCGACCAGCTTGCGGCCGTCACGGATCTTCTGGGCCACCCAGGCGCGCTGGATGGCATAGGCGTCGTCGATGCTGATGGACGGGTAATCGAGGGAGAACTGACGCACCTGTTCGCGGGAACGCTCGGCGGCGTCGAGACGGGCGGCGGCCTGTTGGATCAGAGTAGGGTCGAGCATGACGGGGTTCTCTAACGAGGATTGACGAGTTCGGCGGGCGTGCGAAGCACCAGCGCGGCGCCGAGGGCGATGAATACGGCCAGGACGAACAGCGCGAGGCTGGCGCTCTGAGTGGTGTCGCGCATCCAGCCGATCAGGTAGGGCGCGAGAAAAGCGGCAACGCTGCCGAAGGAGCTGATCAGACCGATCCCGGCAGCCTGGGTGCGGAAAGAGAGGAAGGCGGGTGGTAACTGCCAGAACATCGGCAGGGCAGCGCTGGCGCCCATGCCGGCGATGATCAGTCCGGCCAGGACGGGGACGGTGCTGCCGGGTAACAGCCCGCTGATGGCAATGCCGGCGGCGCACATCAACAGCGGAACGCACAGGTGCCAGCGACGTTCGCGGTGACGGTCCGAGGAACGGCCGCAGGCCAGCATGAAGCAAACACCAGCCACATAAGGGATGGCGCTGAGCAGTCCAACCTGGCTGTCCCGGGCGATGCCGGTGCCGTGGATCAGGGTGGGCATCCAGAAGGCCAGGGTATTCACCGCCAGCATGACCGCGAAGTAGATCGCCACCAGGAGCCACACCCAGCGATCGCGCAAGATCCCGGCGAAGGAGGTGATGGGCTTGCGCTGCTCCTCGATCGCCATGTCCTCCCGCAAGCAGCGCTTCTGCTCATCGCTCAACCATGCAACCGCATCAAAGCGCTCCGGCAGGTTGAACCACACAACCAGGCCAAGGAGGACCACGGGGGAACCTTCCAGCAGGAACATCCACTGCCAACCGCGCAGGCCAAGGTGGTCGTGGAAACCTTCGAGTATGGCGCCAGACAGCGGCCCGCCTATCACCCCAGCCATGGGCACGGCGATGGCGAACAGGGCGGTGATCTGGGCGCGCCGACGCGCCGGGTACCAGCGGTTGAGGTACACCAGAATGCCGGGGAAGAAGCCGGCTTCGGCCACGCCAAGAAGGAAGCGCAGCACGTAGAAGCCGGTGGCGTCCTGGATCAGGAACATGCCGCTGGACAGGAAGCCCCACACCACCATCAGGAACGCTATCCAGCGGCGTGGGCCGACCCGTTCCAGGGCCAGGTTGCTGGGCACGCCAAACAGGGCGTAGGCAATGAAGAACAGACCGGCGCCGAGGCCGTAGACGGTGTCGCTGAACTGCAGGTCAGCGCTCAGCTGCATCTTGGCGAAGCCGATATTGATACGGTCGAGGTGGGCAAACAGGTAGCACACCAGCAGCAGCGGCATCAGCCGCCAGGTGACGGCGCGATGGGTCGCGTCGCGGGTGGCGTGTTCGGCGCCGGCAGGGCAAACGGAATCGATTGTGCTCATGGTCTTGTACTTTTTCTGAATGAGAGCGGGCGGAAGGTGGGGCGGCTTCAGCCGCCCTGGCCCCTCAGGAATGCATGCACGTTGTTGAGCTTGTAATTGAGCTCGGCATCCAGCTCGGTCATCTCGAAGGAGAGGGCCAGCAAACGGCGCGCCTGGAGTCCGGCGAAGTGCTGGGAGATCGTCTCGAACAGCTCGTCGGCCACCTGGCGACGGGTCTCCAAGTCACGGCCGGCACCGACCTTCAGGGTCATGTGGACGAACGCGTAGTCGTGCTTGCCGTCCGCCATGCGCCAGGTATCCAGGCGCATGGCGCGGCTGCGGATGCCCCCGAGGGGAAAGACCCCCGAGGCGCCCAGGCAGGCGTGGACCTTCTCGAAGAGGCCCGGCAGGTCAGCCTCGGCCTCGATGTTGTGGGTGTATTCGACGATGAAGTGCGGCATGGCGCTGCCCCTCAGAGACGGCTGGTGGAGGCGATGCCGGCCGGGTTCGACGCCTGGGCGGCGGGAATGGCGGAACCGTCCTGCGGGGTGACCGGGAACACGGCGTTGATCTGGCCAGTGCCGGAGGAACCGAAGTAGGGGGTGACGACTTCGGCCTTGCCGTCGTACTTCGACCAGCCCAGGGCGCCCAGCAGCATGGCGGTGTCGTGCATGAAGCCTTCGCCGTGGCCCTTGACCGCGTACTCCGGGAGCATGGCGCAGAAGTCTTCCCAGTTGCCGTCTTCCCACATCTGCACCACACGGTGATCGAGGGTTTCCAGGAAGGGGCTCCACACTTTCGTGGCGAACTCGGGTGCCTGGCCGTTCTGGGCGAAACGGTGGGACAGCGACCCGCTGGCAAGGAAGGCCACCGTGCCGTCGTAGTGTTCTTCCACGGCCTTGCGCATGGCCCAGCCAAGGCGGGCGCTGTCGTTCAGGTAGTGGGAGGTGCACAGCGCCGAGACCGAGATCACCTTGAAGTGCTGGTCTGCGTTCATGTAGCGCATGGGCACCAGGGTGCCGTATTCCGGGGCCAGGGTGGTCGCGTCGTGGGCCATGGTCTCCACGCCGTAGCGGTTGCATTCCTCGGCCAGCAGGCGACCCAGTTCGGGGTTGCCGGGGAACCCGTATTCCATGTTGCTGATGAAGTGCGGCAGCTCGTTGCTGGTGTACAGGCCCTGGAATTGGGCGCCGCAATTGATGTGGTAGTTGGCGTTGACCAGCCAGTGGGTGTCGAACACGACGATGGTGTCAACGTTCAGCTCGCGGCAGCGGCGGCCGATTTCAATGTGTCCGTCGATAGCGGCCTGACGGAAGCCCTGGCGCGGGCCCGGCAGCTCGGACAGGTACATGGACGGAACGTGGGTGATCTTGGCAGCCAGAGCAAGTTTGCCCATGACGGTAACTCCTGGTCTTGTTGTCGGTCGGTTGCACGCCGGCACGGGGAGGGGAGTCGGACTCCCCTCTTTATGGATTAGCAGTTATCTCACACACCCCAGCGCGGGATGTGGTGGCTCCCCATGGAAATGCACACGTTCTTGATCTCGGCGAAGACTTCGAAGCTGTACTGACCACCTTCGCGGCCGGTGCCCGAGCCCTTCACGCCGCCGAACGGCTGGCGCAGGTCGCGCACGTTCTGGCTGTTGATGAAGACCATGCCGGCTTCGATGCCACGGGCCAGGCGGTGGGCCTTGCCGATGTCCTGGGTCCAGATGTAGGAGGCCAGGCCGTACTCGGTGTCGTTGGCGAGTCGCAGCGCTTCGGCTTCGTCCTTGAACTTCATCAGGCAGACCACCGGGCCGAAGATTTCTTCCTGGGCGATGCGCATGCGGTTATCCACATCGGCGAACACCGTGGGCTGGATGAACTGCCCCTTGGACAGGTGCGCCGGAAGGTTCGCCGGGCGCTCCAGGCCGCCGGCCAGCAGGGTGGCGCCTTCCTCGATGCCGATGCGGATGTAGCCGGTGACCTTGTCGTAGTGCGCTTGGGTGATCATCGAGCCGACCTGGGTTTTCGGGTCCTGCGGATCACCGACGATCAGGCGCTTGGCACGGGCGGCGAACTCGGCGACGAACTGGTCGTAGACGCTCTCCTGGATGAAGATCCGGCTGCCTGCGGTGCAGCGCTCGCCGTTCAGCGAGAAGATGGTGAACAGCGCGGCGTCCAGGGCGCGGTCGAGGTCGGCGTCGTCGAAGATCAGCACCGGTGACTTGCCGCCCAGCTCCATGGAGTACTTCTTCAGACCGGCGGTCTGCATGATCTTGCGCCCGGTGGCGGTGCCGCCGGTGAACGAAATGGCGCGCACGTCAGGGTGACGGACCAGGGCATCGCCGGCGGTGGCGCCGTAGCCCTGCACCACGTTCAGCACGCCTTTCGGGATGCCGGCTTCCAGGGCTAGACGGCCCAGTTCGTTGGCGGTCAGCGGCGACAGCTCGCTCATCTTCAGTACCGCGGTGTTGCCCAGGGCCAGGCAGGGTGCGGTCTTCCAGGTGGCGGTCATGAACGGCACGTTCCACGGGGAGACCAGGCCACACACACCCACCGGCTGGTACAGGGTGTAGTTGAGCATCTGGTCGTCCACCGGGTAGCTGTGGCCGTCCATGCGGGTGCAGACCTCGGCGAAGAACTCGAAGTTGTGCGAGGCACGGGGGATCAGCACGTTCTTGGTCTGGTGGATCGGCAGGCCGGTGTCCAGGGTTTCCAGCTCGGCCAGGTGCGGCACGTTCTGGTCGATCAGTTCACCCAGCTTGCGCATCAGCTTCGCGCGTTCCTTGGCCGGGGTATTGGCCCACTTGGGGAAGGCTTCCTTGGCGGCGGCCACGGCGGCGGCGATTTCTTCGGCACCACCGCTGGCGACTTCACCGATGGCGTCCATGGTGGCCGGGTTGTAGTTGACGAAAGTCTCTTTGCTTTCGACTTCCTGGCCGTTGATCCAGTGCTTGATCATGCTGTTCACGCCTCTTGCTTGCGGGCGAAGAACTCGCCTTCGCTGATGATTCGGTTGACCAGGCGGCCCACGCCTTCCACTTCCACTACCACTTCATCGCCCGGCACCACGTCGGCCAGGCCCTCCGGCGTGCCGGTGGCGATCATGTCGCCCGGTTGCAGGGTCATGAAGCTGGAGAAGTGTTCGATCAGGTAGGGGATGTCGAAAATCATGTCCGCGGTGGTGCCTTCCTGCTTCAGCTCGCCGTTCACCCAGGTGCGCAGCTTCAGCTTCATCGGGTCGGCCACATCGGCAGCGTCGACGATCCACGGGCCGACCGGGGTGGTGGCGTCGCGGTTCTTCACCCGCAGGTTGGGGCGGTAGTAATTCTCCAGATAGTCGCGGATGGCGTAGTCATTGCAGACCGTGTAGCCGGCCAGGTAGGCGAGGGCGTCTTCGCGTTTCACATTGCGCGCCGGCTTGCCGATCACCGCCACCAGCTCGCACTCGTAGTGCATGTAGGCGACGTTGTCCGGGCGCCAGGTGACCTGGTTGTGGCCGGTGTAGGTGCCCGGCGACTTGATGAAGGCCAGCGGCTCGGTGGGTGCCTTGAAGGCCAGTTCGGCGGCGTGGTCGGCGTAGTTCAGTCCCAGGGCGAACATGCTGCCGGTGGCTGGCGGCAACCACTGGACCTGGTCCTCGGCCAGCAGGCGGCCATCGGCGAGGCGGACGGCGTTGCCTTCTTCCACGGTCACGGCGTGGACGTCGCCCTGGTAACGGATGCGTGCGTGTTTCATCTCGGGCTCCTTATTCCGCAACCACGGTGTTGGCGAGGCGGCCGAGGCCGGTGATTTCCACTTCCACGACATCGCCCGGCTGCACGTCGACGCGGCCTTCCGGGGTGCCGGTGATCAGCACGTCGCCCTCGTGCAGGGTCATGAACTCGCTGATTTCCTCGATCAGCCGGGGGATGTCGCGCACCAGGTTGGCGGTGCTGTTCTCCTGGCGCAGTTCGCCGTTGACGAAGAGCTTGAGGGTCAGGGCGTGCGGGTCCTGCACGTCGGCAGCGGGTACGAGTTCCGGACCGATGGGGCAGAAGCCGTCGCGGCACTTGGCCTTGACCGCCGGGCGGTAGTAGCTCTCTTCCGGCAGGCTGAATTCGTTGACGATCACATAGCCGGCCACATGTGCCAGGGCGTCGGCGGCGTTTACGCGGCTGGCGCTCTTGCCAATCACTACGCCGAGCGCCGGGCCCGGCTGCAGGCGCTCGACGCCTTGCGGGTAGACCACCGGCTGGCCGTGGCCGTTGCGGGTGTTCGGGGTCTTGATGAACAGCACCGGCTTGACCGGCGGCTTCTGGTAGGGCGGTTGCTGGAATTCCTCCAGGCGGCTTTCCAGCAGGCCCCGGTAGTTCAGCGCGACGCCGAACAGGGTGCCGGTGGCGACTTGGTCGAGTGCGGGGCGCATGGTCGTCTCCTGTAGCAGAAAAAAGCGGGTGGGCCGTGACAGGAGCGCCACCCGTAACGAGGATTTCGTTAATGTGTTAACGTTATATTTAACATGTTAATGATCGTCAAGCCTTGCGTCTTCACCTTCCGTCATCGAAGGTGTGCGAAGGCAACGGAGAAAGGTCGCCATGGCAGAGCGCCAGCCCATTCCCAACATCAATATCGGCCAGGTCTACGACCAGCGGTACGCCGACGCCGAGGTGCACTACGAGGCCCTCGGCAAGCTCGCGGATTTCTTCGGTCGCAACATGCCGGTTCACCGCCACGACCGCTTCTTCCAGGTGCATTACGTGAAGAGCGGGGCGGTGCGGGTCTACCTCGACGAGCAGCAATACCGTCAGGAAGGGCCGTTGTTCTTCCTCACCCCGCCCACCATTCCCCATGCCTTCGTCACCGAACAGGATGCCGACGGCCATGTGCTGACCGTGCGTCAGCAGCTGGTCTGGTCATTGCTGGAAGCGGGGCAGGGCCTGGCCGATGGGCAGCAGATTTCGCCCGTGTGTGTGGCATTCGCTGAACTGGGAGAGGAATTGCGCGAAGAGGTGCAGCGCCTGGACCTGTTGTTCGATCAGCTGCGCAGCGAATTCGCCGCCAACCGACCGGGGCGCGAGGAGGCGCTGTCGGCGCTGACCCGCCTGATCTTCATCAGCCTGCTGCGCCTGTCGGCGCGTTCGCTCAAGGCCCAACCGGCGCGCCACGAGGACCTGCAGGTGTTCCATCGCTTCAATGGCCTGATCGAGGGGCATTACCGCGAGCACTGGTCGCTGGCGCAGTACGCCGGACAGATGGGGGTGACCGAGGCGCGGCTCAACGACATCTGCCGGCGCATTGCCGACCTGCCTTCCAAGCGCCTGATCCATGACCGGGTGATGCAGGAGGCCAAGCGCCTGCTGCTGTTCACCGGCAGCTCGGCCAACGAGATCTGCTACCTGCTGGGTTTCAAGGACCCGGCTTACTTCAGCCGCTTCTTCGCCCGCAATGCTGGCATGACCCCGAGCGACTATCGCCAGCGCAAGGCTGAAGACAAGGAAGAGGCCTGGCGTTGAGGGGCATTGTGGGTTCGAGTTGGCTATGTCTGCGTTAGCTGTTGCCAGAGATCGGTCATCGGTCCAGGGGCCTTGTAGGAGCTAGCTTGCTAGCGAAACGGGGCCATTCGCTGGCAAGCCAGCTCCTACGGGCAATCCAGCCAGTTGCAACACTTAATGCGGACAAAGCCAATGAATTCGCCCCTACAGGAGCGACCCAGGTCGCCGCATGGATGTGGGTTCGAGTTCATTCGAAAAAGGGCCGCGAAGCGGCCCCCGAAAGCCGATCTGCTTGCTACCACAACGCCAGCGTGTACCCCAGGATGATGCGGTTCTCGTCGAGATCCTGGGTCAGCCCATCCCCGGAACGGAAGGTGACGTTGCGCAGGCGGATGTTGAAGCCGCGCAGGCTTCCGCTCTGTATGACGTAGGCCAAGTCAGTGTCGCGCTCCCATTCGCGGCCGTCGCGCACGGCACCCTGTTCCACGCCATCGCCGCTGATGTAGCGGGTCATGAAGCTCAGCCCCGGAATCCCCAGGCTGGCGAAGTCGTAGTCGTAGCGCACCTGCCAGGAGTCTTCCTCGGGCTTGGTGAAGGTGTTGAACGTCACGAGGTTGACCACGTAGGGATCGCCGCCGGTCAGGAAGGGGAAGGCGCTGTCGCCGGACAGTTGCTGCCAGGCCACCGAGAAGCGCTGGGCGCCGGCGGTGAGGCTGAGCATGCCGTTGAAATTGCGGTTATCCACACGTCCTGCCTTACCGGCGCCGCTGTCCCGGCTGTCGAAATAACGCAGGTCGCTCTTCAGGCTCATGCCCTCGCCCAGGGGCAGGGTATGCACCAGGCCGGCGAAGTGCTGGCGGTAGATGTCTTCCAGTTCCGAGGTGTAGGCGGTCAGGGCAAGGCTCTGGTCCAGCGCCCAAGTGCCGCCGGCGAAGTCAAAGTGGTCGCTGGTCTGGCCGGCGAAACCGATGTCGTCACGGCTGGATGAGTCCCGCAGGTTGGTTTCGGTGAGGCGCCCGGCGTTCAGGGTCAGGCCGTCGAATTCCTGGCTGGTGAGCATGCCGCCGGAGAAGGTGGAGGGCAGCAGGCGGGTGTCGTTGTACATGGCTATCGGCAAGGTGGGCATCAGGGTGCCCAGGCGCAGGGTGCTCTTCGAGGCGCGCAGCTTGGCGGTCAGGCCCAGCTCGCTGTAATCGTCCACCGGCTCCTTGCTGCTGGGGCCGAAGGGCAGCAGACCGGTGCCGCGGCGGTCGCGACTGGAATCCAGCTTCACTCCCAGTTCCCCCAGGGCGTCCAGGCCGACGCCGATGGTGCCGTCGGTGAATCCGGACTCGAAGCGGGCGATGAAGCCCTGTCCCCATTCGGCAGCCTTGGACTGGGGCGCTCCATCCTGGCGGAAGTCGCGGTTTATGTAGACGTTGCGCAGCTCGAGGCTGGCCTTGCTGTCGCCGGCGAAATCGGCCGAGGCGTGAGCGCTGCATGCGAGCGCCAGCACGGTGATCGCGTGGCGGGGAAGGGCGCGGGACGGATGGGGCCGGGTCATTGTTCTTATCTCCTTTTGGCCGTTGTGTGGGCTCCAGGCCGCTTCAGCGGCCAATGGCGGAGCGGATTGTTAGCATTTGATTAACATTTTAACAATATTGTTTTTGCTTATCCCTGCCACGCGAACTTTCTCGATGCTGATCCGTGGATTTTGTTTTCTATTTATAAGTTATTGATATTAATAAATTTATATTGAGATGGCGGTGAGCCTGTGACAGACATGTCGAGTTGTCTGTGGTTGACAGGGGCGTTTTAAAGATTAATGTGTTAACGAGATCTTGAATGTGTTAACAAGATCGCCGCCGCCGATGCTGCATCGCGGGTTGGCAGGCGCACATGAGAACAAGAACAACGAGGCTCACCCACCCATGAAGATGTCCAAGCTCGCCGTCCTCTTCGCTGCCGCCTGCACTTCCGCTGCGGCCCTCGCGGAAACCACCTACACCCTCAAGGTCGCTCACTTCCTTCCCGCCAACTCCAATGCCCAGCGCAACATCATCGAACCCTGGTGCCAGCAGCTCGGCGAGGAATCCGCCGGACGCATCAAGTGCCAGTTCTATCCATCGATGCAGTTGGGCGGAACGCCGGCCAAGCTGGCCGACATGGCCCGCAATGGTGTCGCCGATGTCGTCTGGACCGCGCCGGCCTATTCGGCGGGCAAGTTCCCGCGCATCGAAGCCATGGAGCTGCCGTTCATGCTTCCTCCCGGTGCCAGGGCGAGCAATCCGATCATCTGGCAGTACTACGAACAGTTCGCCCGCGATGACTTCAAGGGCTACAAGGTGCTGTCCGTGCACGGTGACGGCGGCATGGACATCCACACCCGCGGCAAGGGTGTCGCCACCCTGGAAGACCTGAAGAACCTCAAGCTGCGCGCCTCCAGCCGCACGGCCGCGAGGCTGGTCGAAGCCCTGGGCGCCACTCCGGTGAGCATGCCGCCGGCACAGATGACCGAATCCATCTCCAAGGGTGTCGTCGACGGTGCGCTGGCCTCCTGGGAAGTGGTGCCGCCGACCAAGCTGGACGAGGTGACCGATCACCACTCGGCCATTCCTGCTGGCCAGCCGGCGTTCTCCTACACCGTGCTGGCAATGCTGATGAACGAGCGCAAGTTCAACAGCCTGCCCGAGGACCTGCGCGCAATCATCGAGCGCAACAGCGGCCCGGCCCTGAACGAACGCTTTGCCATCGCCTGGGACAAGGCCCTGGACGAAGCCCGTACCCGCACACCTTCCGACCAGATGGTCGCCATCGACGCAACTGCCTACGGCGTGATGCGCCAGGCCACTGCTCCGGTAGCCGACGACTGGGCCAGCGCCGCCACCGAGAAGGGCCTCGACGGCAAGGCGCTGCTTGAAGGCGCCCGGTCGCTCTCCAGCAACGCCCGGTGATCGATCATGAACGAGTCCCTGTCCTTCGAGTCTTCCCCCGTCGAGGGGGTTGGTCTGGCCAGCCGGGCACTGCAGCGTACCGCCCAGGGGTTCGCCCTGGGGGGCGGCTGCATCCTGCTGGCCCTGGTGGCCATGTCGCTGGTCTCGATCATAGGCCGCAAGCTGTTCGCCACACCCATTCAGGGTGATATCGAGCTGATGGAGATTGGCGCGGCGGTCGCCATTGCCGCGTTCCTGCCGCTCTGCGAACTGCGTGGCCAGCACATCAAGGTGGACGCCTTCACCCTGAAGCTGCCGGTTCGGGTCCAGGCCTGGCTGGACGCCAGTGCCCACTTCCTGTGCCTGCTGGTTGCGCTGTTGCTGGCCTGGCGCACCAGCCTGCAGGTGCTGGAAAGCCGTGAATACGGCGAAGTCTCCACGCTGCTCTCGGTGCCGCTGTGGATACCGCTGCTGGGCATCGTCCCGAGCCTCCTGCTGCTGGCGGTCACCGCTGGCGCCCGAACCCGTCAATGCCTCACCCGGGAGCAACGTCCATGAGCGGTCTCAGTCTCGGCCTGTTGGCATTGGCCGCCACCTTCACGCTGCTGGTGCTGCGGATACACATCGGCCTGACCATGATGGTCGGCGGCGCCTTGTGCTTTCTCGCGGTGAACGATGGCGACCTCTCGGCGCTGCTGTTCAGCCTCAACAACCTGGCCTGGTCGCGTCTCTCCAACTACGACCTGGCGGTGATCCCGCTGTTCGTGCTGATGGGCCAGTTCGCCACCCATGGCGGTCTGTCCAAGGCGATATTCCGCTGCGCCGCGGCCTTCGTCGGTCATCTGCGTGGTGGTATCGGCATGTCCGCCATCGGCGCCTGCGCCGGATTCGGTGCCATCTGCGGCTCGTCGCTGGCCACGTCGGCCACCATGAGCCAGGTGGCGCTACCGGAACTGCGCCGGCACAACTATTCCGGGCGCCTGGCCACTGCCACCGTGGCGGCGGGCGGCACCCTGGGTATCCTCATCCCGCCTTCGGTGCCGCTGATCATCTACGCGGTGCTGACCCAGGAATCCATCGCCAAGCTGTTCGTCGCCGCCGTGGTGCCGGGCCTGCTGGCAGCAGTCGGCTACTTGGTCGTGGTACGCCTGATGGTGGCGCGGGAGCCGGAGGGTCATAGCCGTAGCGAACCGGCCAGTGCCGCCGAACGATTCAAGGCGTTCCTCCAGGTGCTGCCTGTACTGGGCGTATTCCTGGTGGTGATCGTCGGCATCTACGGCGGTTGGGCGAACCCCACCGAAGCGGCTTCCATCGGCGCCGCGGCCTGCGGCCTGCTGGCATTCTTCCAGGGCGGCATGCGGGGCGCCGGCTTGCGCCAGAGCCTGCTGGGCACTGCCGAAACCACGGCAATGATCTTCCTCGTGCTGCTGGGCGCCGACCTGCTGAACTCCGGCCTGGCGCTGACCCAGATGCCCACCGAGCTGGCCGAGTGGGTCAAGCAGAGCGGGCTCGCCCCCATACTGGTGCTCTGCGCCATCCTGCTGCTGTACCTGTTGCTGGGCTGCGTGATGGACTCCCTGGCGATGATCCTGCTGACCATCCCGATCTTCTACCCGGTGATCATGGGCCTGGACTTCTACGGCCTCACTGAAGTCCAGAAGTCGATCTGGTTCGGCATCCTTGCGCTGATGGTGGTGGAGATCGGCCTGATCCACCCGCCGTTGGGCATGAACCTGTTCATCGTCAACAAGGTGGCGCGCGACGTGCCTTACCTGGAAACCGCCAAGGGCGTGCTGCCGTTCCTCGCCTCCGACCTGCTGCGCATCGTCCTGCTGGTCGCCTTCCCCGGAGTGTGCCTCTGGCTGCTGAGCCTGTGATCTTCGCGGGCCGCCCTGCGGCCCGCGCCTTCCCTGCCGTTGCGGAGTCCCCGATGACCCAGTCCACCCCGGTCGGCCGAGGCCGGATCGTTCTGCTGGCCGCCCTGGTGGCGTTCGCTCCCCTGTCCATCGACATGTACCTGCCCAGCCTGCCGACCCTGGCGCGGGAGCTTGTGGCTACCCAAGCCCAGATTCAGCACAGCATCAGCGTGTTCCTGGTGGGCTTGTGCATCGGCATGCTGTTCTACGGCCCGCTGTCGGACCGCTTCGGTCGTCGCCCCTTGCTGCTCGGCGGCATCGTCCTGTACGTGGTCGCCAGCGTCGGCTGTTCATGGGTAGCCACTGCCGACCAGTTGCTCATATGGCGTGGCCTGCAGGCCCTCGGTGGCGCTGCGGCTTCGGTGCTGGCGCGGGCCATCGTGCGGGATCTCTTTCCCTTGCAGCAGGCAGCCCGGGTGCTGTCGCTGATGCACCTGGTGACCATGCTCGCCACGCTGGTGGCGCCCCTGCTTGGCAGTTACCTGATGGAAGTGGCCGGCTGGCGCTCGATCTTCATCGGCCTGCTCGGCTTCGCCACGCTCTGTGGCCTGGCGGTCTGGCTACGGGTACCGGAGACCCATCAAGGAGAAGCCCGTGGGCACTCCCTGGGCAGCGCGTTCGCTGCCTATCTCTCGATTCTCGGCAATCCGCGCGCGGTGGGGCTGATGCTGTGCATGGAGCTGTCCTTCGCCGGCATGTTCGCCTACATCACCGGCTCGCCCTTCGTCTTCATCGAGCATTTCGGCTTCAGCCCGCAGCAATACGCGCTGTTGTTCGGCGCCAACATCGCCGGTGTGATAGTCGCCACGTTCCTCAATGCCCGCCTGGTGGGGCGTCTAGGTCCGGAAGCCATGCTGCGTCGGGGTTCCCAAGTGTCGGCTCTGGCCGGACTGGGGCTGTTGCTGGCGGCCGGCCTGCCGGCGTCCGGCTGGCCGGCCATTGCACTGGCGCTGCTGCTGTTTGTCAGCGTCACCGGGATGCTCGGCGCCAACGCCATCGCCAGCCTGATGGCGCTCTTCCCGCAACGCGCCGGTGCCGCCGCCGCCCTGGCGGTGGCCGGGCAGTTCGGCCTCGGCGCCCTGGCCAGCCTCCTGGTGGGCGTGCTGCATGACGGCTCACCAATGCCCATGAGCCTGGTGGTCGCCCTCTGCGGTGTTGGCGCTTTTGTGTCCTCGCGCCTGGCCGTACGCACCGGTGCGAGCCCAGCAGGCATAGCCGACCGGTAGGTTGGGAAGCGCGAAGCGAAACCCAACGGGCGAAGGTAGGTCCAGCTCCTGTGGGTTCGAATTCATTCGAAAAAGGGCCGCGAAGCGGCCCCTGGCGAGCATTCGATTTACCCGGCGGTGCGAGGTTGGGGGCTGCGTTCCGCTTGGCGATTGAAACGGCTTTATCTGCATTAACTGTTGCGACGTTGAATGGAGCTTTTCGGCTGCTGGCCTCCTAAACGTTCGCGCCAGCCATCCCCCTCACCCCCGGCCCCTCTCCCTGAAGCGGAGAGGGGTGACTCGCGTCGGTGAGGCCGAAGCAATCCTGAAACCCATACGCCGCTTGAAACTGAGCGGAGTAGGTGGGGCGGGGATTCCGCCCCTTCAGGAGGCCGAGCGGAATCGTTGCAGAGGGGACGAGCGGCATGGATGCCGCGAGAGGCGTGCGGGGTCATGGATGGCCCCTCGCGCCGTGCCCACGGCGCAACGATGGAGGGAGGGAACCCCGGCGAAGCCGGGGCCGGATGCAGGGGCAAGCCTTTTGCTTCCTTTGGGGCGTTTGCCAAAGGGAGGCGCCTGGGAAGGCGAAACCAGAAACATCCGCAGAACTCGGCAAGCAGCCTGGTTCAGGGCTTTCTAGCAACACTAACGCTGAAATCTTCCCCACAGGAGAATGTGCTGCCATCGTGCCCCTACGGTGCGCGGCCGAATGCCTCCGCCATCTCGCCGATCAATCGGCTCTGCAACTGGCGCTGGGCTTTGCCGGGCTGTTGCAGGCCGATGAAGTCACAGAGCGGGTCCTGTACCTCGGTGCGGATGCCGGACAGTTCCTCCATCACCGCCAGGCCACAGAAGGGCACGTAGGCTTCGGCATAACCGCCTTCGTGGACCAGTACCAGGCGGCCCTGGCACAGGTGCTCGGCGGCTTCGCGGACCAGGCGGGTCATGGCGCGGAAGCTGTCGCTGTGCAGCAGCATGCGCGCCAGCGGGTCCACGGCGTTGGCGTCGTAGCCGCAGGCGACCACGATCAGCTCCGGCTCGAAGCGTTCCAGGGCTGGAATCACGATCCGTTCCATGGCTTCGAGGTAGGCGTCATGGCCACTGCCGGCAAGCAGTGGGATGTTGATGTTGCTGCCCAGCCCCGCACCTTCGCCGCGATCGTCCGTGCCGCTGTAGCCCGGCGGGAAGCAGCCGTCCTGGTGCAGGGAGATGGTCAGCACGTCCGGTCGGTTGTAGTAGATCGCCTGTGTGCCATTGCCGTGGTGCACGTCCCAGTCGATTACCGCCACCTTGCCCAGCCCGTGACGGGCCTTGGCCGCTTCGATGGCCACCGGGATGTTGGCCAGGAAGCAGAAACCCATGGCCTGGTCCGGTAGGCAGTGGTGACCCGGCGGGCGCGACAGGGAATAGGCGTTGTCGGCTTCGCCCTTGAGCACGGCATCCACCGCCGCCATGGCGAGGCCAGCGGAGAGCTTGGCGATCTCGTAGCTGCCCGGGCCGATGGGCGCGTGCTCGCCGAGGTTGCCGCCGCCGGCGTCGCTCAGGGCCTTGAAGCGATTCAGGTAGTGCTCCGGATGCACGCGCAGCAGGTCCTCCTCGCTGGCGGCCGGGGCGCTGCGCAGATCGAGCCGGGTGGTGAGGCCGGAGACATCCATCAGGTTCTTCAGGCGGCGCTTGGTTTCCGGGGATTCGGCGTGGCCGGCAGCCGAGGGCGGCTGCACCCAGCCTCCCACCGGAAGGATCAGGGCGTGCTGGCTGGCGCTGTGCCAGAGGGACAGTTCGTCGAAGAAGAAGGCAGTACGGCGGCTCATGGCGAGTTACTCCTTGGCTTACAGGGATTGGGCGGTGGTGAGGGAAGCGGGGCGCAGGCGGCTGCCGAGGGTGGCGAGCAGGGACAGGGTGGTCAGGGTGCCGGCGGCCAGAAGCAGGGAGCGGAAGTCGCCGCTGTCGCCGAGCAGGTGGCCCGCCATGGCTGGGCCCAGGGCTAGACCGGAGCCGATCACCAGGTTGCTCAGGCTCATCAGGCGGCCGGATTCATCAAGCTCCACCAGGCTGGCGAGGATGAAGGGCAGCACGTAGGTCCAGGTGAACTTGAACAGCAGGACGGCCACGGCGAAGCGCGCCAGAAGGGGCTGGTCGAGCAGCAGAAGGGTGGCGGCCACCATCAGGCCGAAGCCGCTGCACAGCAGTGGCGTGCGCGGCAGGCGCTCGCCGATCAGGGTCGCGCAGCCGGCTCCGGCAATGCCCATGAGGGTGGCGATGGCGAGGATGTCGCCGCTCGCCTGGGCGTTCAGGCCGGCCTGGGCGCCGATGGCCCCGATGAAGGTCCAGACGGCGCTGAGGGCGACGTAGAAACCCAGCAGACCGAGGATCGCCGCCGCGACTTTCCAGCGCGATGCCGAACCGCTGCGCGCGGGACGTTCGGGCGCCCGATGGGCCGCAGGGAAGGCGCGTACCAGAGGCAGGCCGAGCAGTGTCAGGGTGGCCAGCAGCAGGTAAACAACGCCCAGGCCGTAGGCCTCGAACAGGCGTGGCAGCAGGCTCAGACCGATGGCGCCGAGCACCAGCTGGCCCAACACCCAGAAGCCATAGGCGCGGCTCGGATTGGGCAGTGTCGCCGCGCAGGACAGGCAGAGCACCATCAGCGAGCCGCCGGCCAGGGCAGTGACGAAGCGCAGCGCAGCCAGAGGCAGGTAGCTCGCCGTCGCCGCAGAGGCGAGATTGCCGGCGATGAACAGCAGGGCGGCGATCAGCGCCGCGCGACGGCAGTCGACCCGCTTCAGCCACCAGAAGGAGGGCAGGGTGGCGAGGCTCATGGCGCCCAGTTCGATGGAGAACAGGTTGCCGATCTGCTCCGGGTTCAGGCCCAGCTCGACGGCGAGGCGGGTGGCAATGGCGGGGGCGGTGAGCAGTACCGCCGAGGTGATGGCGGCGAACACGACGATGGCGGCCTGCAGCGCCAGCGGCTGCCTGGATTGGAAGGTCATGGCGTTGTCTCCTGGATCAGAACACGTGGGCCAGGCGAAGCAGGGCCTGGGCGCCGTGGTAGCCGTTGTCGGTGTCGACGTTGTGGGAGAGGGCAACCATCAGTTGGTTCTGCTGGTCCAGCCAGTGGCCGAGCTCCACACCCAGCTGGGTGTAACGCTGGTGGGTGTCGTCGAGGGTGCGGTCGTTCAGGCTGAGTTCGCCGCCGTCGGCATGCACCAGGCGCAGGGCGCCGTAGGTAGACGGGGAGATGTCATAGGAGGCGAAGGCTTGCAGGCGATAGAGGGGGTCCTGCTCCAGGTCCATGCCGTAGTAGTCGTCGTTCTTGCCGTAGATCTGGGCTTCGAGGTTGGCTTCCAGCACCCACTTCTCGCCGACGCCCTGGGTGTAGTTGTAATTGAAGGTCAGGCCCCAGCGGTTGGCGCCGGGAGATACATCCGGGTTGTTGCCGTGGTACTCGCCCACCGGAACGGTGACCAGGGTCAGCAGGCCACTGTAGGTGCGGGTGGCTGGGTCGTTGATGATGAACAACGTGCCGCCCATCTGCGGGTCGCCGATGCCGCGCTCGCTGGTGTGGCCGGTGGCGCCGGGAAGGCGGGCATCGATGTCGACGTAGGGCACGATGAACTGCGGCGTGCAGAGGGTGCCGCAGGCATCGGTGAAGAGCACATGGCGGTAGGCCAGGGCGTTGACCTCCAGGTCCGCCTTGCCGGTTCGGTCGGCCGGACCGTGGAAGTCGTTGGCGCGATTGGTGGGCAGGTAGAGCACGCCGAGCTGGGTGCCCGAGGGGGCGGAGAAGAAGTCGCGGGCGTTCATGTCGGCGGCCTGCGCGGCGAGGGGTAACAGCACGCTGCCGAGTAGGGCGTGACGGAAGGAGCGGGTGCGGGTCATGGGCGTTGCATCTCTTTTTCTGGGTGCGGTGGGTTTCTTCGGGCAAGACGCCGCCCTGCCGCCCATGTGGGGCAGCCGGAGTTCAGGCGGCTGGGAAAGCGGGAATCAGTCGGGTGGCGAGTGGAGGAGGTGGGCGATGCTCGCCTTGTCCTTCACGCCGAGCTTGGAATAGATGGTGCGTATGTGGTGGCGCACGGTATTGGGCGCCAGGCCCAGGTCGCGGGCGATTTCCTTGTAGGTCTTGCCTTCCCCGAAGCGAAGGGCCACATCGTTCTCGCGCGCGCTGAGCTGTTGCAGCGGGCTGTGGCTGCGCGCGGCGAGGAGATGCAGGTCGCCCACCGCGGAGACTTCCAGCAACAGGCGCTCACCCTGATAACCCTCGGGGCTGATGCTCTCGGGCAACTGCGGACCGGTCCAGTCGGGCCACTCGGTGAGCAGCAGGTCGACGAAGCCGCGCTCGGCACAATGCAGGGTGCCGCGGGCGTCGCATACGGCCAGCGCGAGGTTGCGTGGGTTGGACAGGCTTTCCCGCTTGGCCACCAGGGTGCGGATCTGGTTGGCCGAGACGGCGGCGGCGAGGTGCCGCATCAACTGGTCCATCAGCAGTTGATCCTGGTCGTTGAAGGGGGCGGACGTCGGCGAGCGGTAGAGGGTCAGGTGGTCTACCAGGCCGGTCTGCGGATCGGAATGGATGACGCAGAGGAACTCACGGAAGCCGTGGCGCTCCCCCAGCCATTGCAGGCCTGGTGTGCTGTTGGCGCTGTCGACGATCACCGACTTGTCGGGCGCGGCGCTGACCAGGCCGACGGTCACGTCCTCGTGACGGATCGACTGCCAGTCTTCCAGGTAGTGCGGCGGCAGGTTGAACAGATGCGAGCTGTGTTCTTCCGGCAGGCCGTCGATCATCGCGGCACGGCCCCACCAGGCCTTGTCGAAGGGCAGCAACTGCTGGAGCTGCGTCAGTGCGAGGGCGTGGAAGCGCTCGATGGACCTGTCCCTGGCCAGGCGCTGGAGTTCCAGCACGGTGTTGCTGAATGCCTCCAGCAATGCGGTGGTGATCGTTCGATCAGCCTGGTCGTTCCTGCTCATGCGGTATCCCCGTGTGCGACGTTGTTTTTGTTCTGTCACAGGTTCGAGTCATGGCCTTTCGTCTTTGCGACGGGGCAGGGCCTGGAGCGAGTATCAGGTTCGCCTGAAGGAGCCGCCATCCTACAGATGCAGGATAGGGTCAGCGCGGGCCCTCGCTGCTCGCGGCAATATCCCGGCCCAGCAGGCGCTGGCGCGGAAATAGCCAGGCGCAATAACCGAGCAGCAGCACGCCGGCGCAGGCCATGGCGGCAGGTGCACCGAAGTGTTCGGCGAGTACGCCCGCCAGCAGTCCGCCGATGGCGTCGAAGCCGAATCGCGTCGAGGTGTAGAGGGACACAACGCGCCCCCTCAGGCTCTCCGGGGCCAGGCTCTGCAAGAGGATATTGGTACCGACGTTGCAGTTGGTGATGGCGAAGCCGAGCACGGCCATGGCCAACAACGAGACGGCCAGCTGCTGGCTGGCGGCGAAGGCCAGCAGTCCCGCACCCCCGGCCAGGGCGCAGGCCATGATGCTCCTGACCAGGCTCGGCAGGGCGTGGCGATTGGCGAGGAATAGCGTGCCCAGCAATGAGCCAAGGCCTGCCGCCCCCCAGAGCCAGCCGAGCGTACGTGCGTCACCATTGAAGATGTCCTTGGCGAACACCGGGAGCAGCACGGCGTAGCTGGAGGCGGTGAGGTTGACCACCAGCACGCTGAGCATCATCAGGCGGATGGTCGGCCTGCCGGCGACATAGGCCAGTCCTTCACGAAACACATCCCCGGTGGAGCCGGCGGCGCGCGGCGTGGGCGCCATGCGGATCACCAGCAGCCCCGCCGCCAGCCCCAGATAGGAGAGGGCATTGAGGGCGAAGCAGGCCGCCTCGCTGGTGAACCCCAGCAGCAGGCCGGCCAGGGGCGGACCGACGAAGCGCGAACTGTTGAACAGCATGGCATTGAGCGCCAGGGCGTTGGGCAGGTCCTCTTTGCCGCTGACGAACTGGCTCAGCAGCGACTGCCGCAGCGGGGTATCGAAAGCGTTGAGGACGCCCAGCAGCGCGGCCATGGCGACGATCAGCGTCGGCCCGATCAGGTCGCTGGCGGTGAGTGCCGCGAGGGCGATGGCCTGAAGGCCGAGCAGGCCCTGCACGCCGATCAGCAGGCGGCGCTTGTCGTGGCGATCGATCCAGGCTCCGGCCAGAGGGCCCACCAGCAATTGCGGCAACAGCGAGGCGAAGGTGGTGATGCCGAGCAGGGCCGCCGAGCCGGTGAGGCGATAGATCAGCCAGGCAAGGGCGACCTGTTGCAGCCAGCTACCCAGGGTGGATACCGCCTGGCCGGCGAAGTACAGGCGAAAGTTGCGGTGGCGCAGGGCGCGGATGGCAGCGGGCCAAGGGCGGGAATCAGGCATTGGGGCAGCCAAGGGCAGGCGAAAGTAGAATGTTAATATCTTAACGTACTTCCCCGTGCCCCCGGCGCCTATTTCCATAACCAAGGGTGGACCACGCTTCACCGGTCCACCGTTCGAGGCCCGGCATAGAGCCGTTGGTGGATGGAAAAGCGCCATCCACACTACGTGGCTTCGCCGAGCAGGGGAACGGATGGAGCCTCAAATGCGCCCGAACGCCAAGGTCGGCACGTCCACGATGCTCGACCCGCCATCGGCCACCAGGCTGGCGCCAGTGATGATGGAGGCTTCGTCCGAGAGCAGGAAGCGGCAGACGCTGGCGATTTCCTCCGGCTTGGCCGGGCGGCGCAGTGGCACCTCGGCGGTAACCCGCGCATAGGCCGCCTCCAGGTCTTCGTCATGGCGCTCCATCAACGGCTGCATCTCGGCGTCGGCCATGGGCGTGCGCACCCAGCCCGGGCAGACGGCATTCACCCGCACGCCTTGCGGGCCGTAGTCCCGTGCCAGGGAGCGGGTGAGGCCGAGGAGGGCGTGCTTGGCGGTGGTGTAGCCGCAAACGCCTTCGCCGGCCGCCAGGGCGGCGAGGGAGGCCATCAGCACCAGGGCGCCGCGCCGCTGTACCAGCAGCGGCAGGCAGGCGCGGGCGGTGTAGAAGGCGCTGTCCAGGTTGGCGCGCATTGCCGCCTGCCAGTCCTTGTCCGAGGTTTCGGTGGCGCTGCCCAGGCCATGGCTGCCGGCGTTGGCGATCACCCCGTCGAGGCCACCGAAGCGCTCGCGGATGGCCGGGATGAAGCGGGCCCAGTCGGCGCTGCTGGCGGCATCCCCGCAGAGCACCAGGCCGCCGGTCCCGGCGGCTACGTCCTCCAGCGGTTCGCGACGCCTTCCCACCAGCACCAGTTGCGCGCCGTCGTGGGCGAGACGTTGCGCACAGACCGCGCCTATGCCACTGCCGGCTCCGGTGATGAGCACGGTGCGGCCCTTCACAGCGGATACTCCGTGCGGTTCAGCACGCTGCAGTGGGAACTCACCGGGAAGTTCGACAACTGGCCGAAGTCGCCGCCGGCATAGCCGCAGATCTTGCCGTCGCTGCGATGGTGCTGCAGGTCGATCAGCACCACGCCGAGGGTGGGGATGATCTTCTCCCGCCAGACGAAGAGGTAGAGCGACTCGGCGATCTTCAGGGTGTGGCAGCGGTCGGTGTCCGCCAGGCCTTGTTCGACGCCCTGCAGGCACTGCCAACTGTAGAAGTTCTCGTTGAGGTAGAGGTGCTCGTAGACCTCGCTGGGGCTATAGCGGTAGAGGTTGCGCAGGCCTACCAGCTCGAGACTCGGCGCGTGGGGGCAGGCGCCTTCGCGCCAGGGGCGATCGAGGCTGCCGTGGAGGAATTCCGCCTTCACCGACGTCAGCTCGCCACCGGCGAGGGCCTTGCCGAACAGGTCGCCCCGGCATTCCGCCTCGCTGGGCATGCGCCCGAGCACGGCGGTGAAGGCGGCGTTGGTGATATCCAGCACCAGGCTCACCGAGACCGTGCGGCCGTTCTCCTGCTTGAGGAAGTCCACCAGGTACAGACCCTCGCGCACCGACGTGGCGCGGTAGGGAGCCTCGCCGCCGCTGCCGTCTTGCAATGACCAGGCGAGCTGCTCGGCGCCGAAGCGATGCTCGATCCGCCAGCCGTTGGCGAAGTGCAGGGTGAAGGTGCGGTCGGCAAGGTCCGCCAGGCTGGGCAGGATGAAGGCTTCCGGGGCGAAGCCGTCGGCGAGGGCGCCGACAGTGATCCATTCGGGTTGGGTAGTCATGGCTCATCTCCGTGGGTTGGGATGGCGCCATGCTCGGTCGGATGGGGGTGGGGCGGTATCAACCGGAAGGTGGAGGTGGCACGTTCAGATCGTAGGATGGGTGGAGCTTGCGATACCCATCGGTCTGACACGGTGATTGATAGGTTTCGCTCAGCTCGCGGAACGCCGCCCGCCCCATCCTACGGGAAGAGCTTTCTCACCAATTCTGTACGGCTGCGTGCACCGGTCTTGCGGAACAGGTGGATAAGGTGGGTCTTCACCGTGGCCAGCCCCATATCGAGCTGCCGGGCGAGGTCCTTGTTGGACAGGCCTTCGCGTAGGAGCAGGGCGATTTCCTGTTCCCGAGGGGTGAAGCCGGTCAGCCCATCGTTCTCCGCTGGAGCGTCCGGCAGTTGGCGCACGGCGAGGTCGAGCAGGCCGCGCAGGCCATCCAGGCGCTGCAGTTCATCGGCATCGAAGGGCTGCTGGGTGCTCAGGCGCAGCAGGGAGACGCCCGCCACCGGTCGCTGGCGAACATGGGCGATCACCTCCACCACGTCGCGGATGCCATGGCGGACCAGGAAGCCTTGGTAGATGCGCCGCGCATTGTCGGCCTGGCGTGCCATGGCTTCCCGCAGTGACACCACGGCGCGGCGTTCGTCGCGGCAAAGGGCGGGCTGCAGCGGGTCGAAGTCGCGGTAGTGGTCGAGGTAGTCGCGGTGGGTCCGGGCGTCCATACGCAGGAGCTGGAAGTCGCGGGCGCGCAGGTGTGGGTCGACCAGGTAGAAGGCGAAGCAGGAGGCCGGGACAACCCGGCTGAAGGCCTGCAGGCAGTGCAGGCCGAAGTCGTCGTGCATGGCGCTGCTCCCGAAAACGGAGGAGCGCGGCATGGGCCGCGCTCCGAAGGGTTACAGATGGGCTTCCTGGAAACCTATCGCGAGGGCATTGACGATGGTATCGATCTCCTCCTGCTCGATCACCAGCGGTGGCGAGAGGATGATCTTGGTGCCCACCGGGCGCACCATCACGCCGTTGGCGCGGGCGATTTCGGCGACGCGGTTGGCGTAGCCACCCATGGGGTCGATCGGTTCGCGGGTGGCCTTGTCGCTTACCAGGTCCAGGGCCACCATCAGGCCCTTGCCGCGCACCTCACCCACTGCAGCGAAACGCTCGGAGAACGAGGCCAGGCTTTTCAGCAGGTAGTCACCCTGTTTCGCCGCATTGGCCGGCAGGTTTTCCTTCTCGACGATGTCCAGGTTGGCCAGGGCCGCGGCGCAGGCCACCGGATGCCCGGAGTAGGTGTAGCCGTGCATGATTGCGCCGGTGAAGTTGCCGTTGTTGGCGAAGGCCTGCTCGATGCGTTCGTTGACCACGGTGGCGCCGAGGGGGATGTAGCCCGAGGAGATGCCCTTGGCCAGGCACATGATGTCGGGCTTCACGCCCCACAGGCGGCTGCCGAACATGGAGCCCGAGCGGCCGAAGCCGGTGACGATCTCATCGGCGATCAGCAGTACGCCGTATTTGTCGCAGACCTTGCGGATCAGCGGCCAGTAGTTCTCCGGCGGCACGATCACGCCACCGGCGCCCTGGATCGGTTCGGCGATGAAGGCGGCCACGGTATCCGGGCTCTGGAACTGGATTTCCCGCTCCAGCAGGTCGGCGCAGATCTGGCCGAGTTCTTCCGGGTCCTGGCTGTAGGGGTTGCGGTAGAGCCAGGGTGTGTCGACGTGGAAACAGCCCGGCAGCAGCGGCTCGTAGTTGCGACGGAAGACGGTGTTGCCGTTCACCGAGGCGCCGCCGAAGTGGGTGCCGTGGTAGCCCTGGCGCAGGGAAATGAACTTGGTGCGGTCTGCCTGGCCCTGCAACTTCCAGTACTGGCGGGCCAGCTTGAGTGCGGTTTCCACCGAGTCCGAACCGCCGGAGCTGAAGGCCACGCGGCGCATGCCTTCCGGTTCCAGCATGCCGATCACCTTGGCGGCCAGTTCTTCGGCGCGGGGATGGCTGATGCCGTCGAACAGCTGGAAGTACTCCAGCTCGTCCAGCTGTGTCGTGATGGCTGCCTTGATCTCCGCGCGGCCGTGGCCGACGTTGACGTTCCACAACCCCGCCACGCCATCCACCAGGCGGTTGCCCTTGTCATCGAAGACGAAGCAACCCTCGCCACGGAGGATGCGGATGGGCTCGCGCTGCTTCATTTCGTTGGGGTGCAGCATGGGATGCCAGAAGGCGTTGTCGCGGGTGGTCGTGGTCATGTGAATTCTCCTCTAGGGCAGCGGTGCAAGCTGCGTGGCTCCATTTGTGCCTCAAGGCGCCGCCGATTACTTGCACCTGCCTGCCAGCGGGCTTGCCTTTTCCTGCCAGCGAACTGGCAGCCATTGGCAAGTCCGGCGGCAGCCAGGATCAAGATCGTTCACCGGGCTTGGCGCACAGTGCCTCTCGACTATCCGAGATACCCGGTCGCTGCGGCGGCCGTGCGAGAAGAGGAACCGAGATGAGCATTGCCCTTGACCCCCGTGTGGCGGCCTTTGTCCAGGCCCGCCACGGCCTGTTGATCGACGGGCAGTCCCGTCCCGCGCTGTCCGGCGCCGAAATGGCGGTGCACAACCCGGCCACGGGTGAGGAACTGGCGCGAGTCGCCGTGGCCGCCAAGGCCGATGTGGACCAGGCGGTCGCCGCTGCGCGCCGCGCCTTCGAGGGCAGTTGGGCCGCCCAGCGCCCGGCGGACCGTGAGCGCCTGCTGTTGAAGTTGGCCGACCTGCTGGAGGTCCATGGCGAAGAGCTGGCGCAACTGGAAACCCTGAACAACGGCAAGTCCATCAACCTGTCCCGTGCCATCGAAGTGGGGGCGGGCGTGGAATACACCCGCTATATGGCCGGCTGGGCCACCAAGATCGAAGGCAAGAGCCTGGATGTCTCCATCGGCGCCATTCCCGGCGGCAAGTACCGCGCCTACACGGTGCCGGAACCGGTGGGCGTCGTGGGCGCCATCGTGCCCTGGAACTTCCCGCTGATGATGGCCTTGTGGAAGGTCGTACCGGCCCTGGCCTGCGGCTGCACCGTGGTGCTGAAGCCGGCGGACGAGACACCGCTCACCGCCCTGCGCCTGGGTCAGCTGTGCCTGGAAGCAGGCATTCCGCCGGGTGTGGTGAACATCGTCACGGGCG
Source organism: Pseudomonas sp. BN411 (assembly GCF_029871235.1). Lineage (GTDB taxonomy): Bacteria > Pseudomonadota > Gammaproteobacteria > Pseudomonadales > Pseudomonadaceae > Metapseudomonas. Next base: position 110,782 of record NZ_SSOM01000085.1, on the reverse strand, counting down.
TGGGTGCCGAGGCCGGCGCGGCGCTGGCGGCGCATCCGGGCATCGACAAGCTGGCCTTCACCGGCTCCACCCCGGTGGGCAAGCTGATCGGTCATGCGGCGGTGGAGAACATGACCCGCTTCACCCTGGAGCTGGGTGGCAAGTCGCCGGTGATCGTGCTCGACGACACCGCTCTGGACAACGCCGCCGCCGGTGCTGCCGGGGCCATCTTCTTCAACCAGGGCCAGGTGTGCACCGCCGGCTCGCGTCTCTACGTGCAGCGCAAGTCCTTCGACCAGGTGCTGGAGCGCCTCCACGGCATCGCCGGTTCACTCAGCATCGGGCCGGGCCTGGACCCATCCGCGCAGATCAACCCGCTGATTTCCGCCAAGCAGCAGCGCCGGGTGCTGGGCATGATCGACAGCGGCCGGGCCCAGGGCGCCAGCGTCATTTGCGGTGGCGAGGCGCACGGTGAGCAGGGCTTCTTCGTCAAGCCGACGGTGATCGCCAATGTGCGTCCGGACATGCAGGTGGTGCGGGAAGAAATCTTCGGCCCGGTGCTGGTCGCCACTGCCTTCGACGAGATCGACGAAGTGGTGCGATTGGCCAACGACACCCCCTACGGGTTGGCGGCGAGCATCTGGTCCAACGACCTGAAACAGGTGATGGGCCTGATCCCGCGCCTGAAGGCCGGCACCGTCTGGGTCAACGCCCACAACCTGCTGGACCCGTCCATGCCCTTCGGCGGTTTCAAGCAGTCCGGCATCGGCCGCGAGATGGGCCATGCGGCCATCGAAGCCTTCACCGAGAACAAGTCGGTGTGCATCGCCTACTGAGTTCCGCAACAGGAGTGCGCCCGCCAGCGCGGCGCCTCCGATGACCTTTGCCGGCCCGTCGTGGCGGCCGGCTTTTCCACATGCCTTGAACCCAACAACGACAACATCGACTTCGAGGTTCGCACCATGTCCATCAACGCAAGACTCGCAGCACACCTGGAGCGCGGCTCGGTCGGGTTTCCCACCGCGCTGGCCAGCACCATCGGCCTGATCATGGCCAGCCCGGTGATCCTCACCGCCACCATGGGCTTCGGCATCGGCGGCGGCGCCTTCGCCGTGGCCATGCTGATCGCCGCCGTGATGATGCTGGCGCAATCCACTACCTTCGCCGAGGCGGCATCGATCCTGCCCACCAGCGGTTCGGTGTACGACTACATCTCCTGCGGCATGGGGCGCTTCTTCGCCATTACCGGCACCATTTCGGCCTACCTGATCGTGCATGTGTTCGCCGGCACCGCCGAGACGATCCTCGCCGGCGTCATGGCCCTGGTGAACTTCGAGCATCTCAACACGCTGGCCGAGTCCGCTGGCGGCTCCTGGTTGCTGGGCGTCGGCTTCGTGATCACCTTCGGCATCCTCAATGCATTCGGCATCAGCGTGTTCAGCAAGGCCGAGGTGATCCTCACCTTCGGCATGTGGACCACCCTGATGATCTTCGGCCTGGCGGGGCTGTTCGCCGCGCCCGGGGTGGAGCTGGACGGCTGGTTCGGCGCCTCGCTGATCGGTGCCGACCTGACCACCATCCTGTCTCTGGTGGGGATGGCGATGTTCATGTTCGTCGGTTGCGAGTTCGTCACCCCGCTGGCTCCTGAGGTGCGCCGCTCCGCCTGGACCTTGCCGCGCGCCATGGCCCTGGGGCTGCTGGGCGTGGCGTCCTGCATGTTCATCTACGGCGCGGCGATGAAGCGCCAGGTGGAGAACGTGCTGCTCGACGAAGCCACTGGCGTGCACCTGCTGGATACCCCGATGGCGATTCCTCAGTTCGCCCAGGCGGTAATGGGCGACATCGGCCCGATCTGGTTGGGTATCGGTTTTCTCTTCGCCGGCGCCGCCACCATCAACACCCTGATGGCCGGCCTGCCGCGCATCATGTACGGGATGGCGGTGGATGGCGCACTGCCGAAGGCCTTTACCTACCTGCACCCGCGCTTCAAGACACCCCTGCTGTGCATCGCCGTGGCGGTGGCGATTCCCTGCCTGCACGCCTGGTGGCTGGGCGGCAACACCGACGGCATCTTCAACCTGGTGCTGGCTGCGGTCTGTGCCTGGAGCACCGCATACCTGCTGGTGACCCTGTCGGTGGTGATCCTGCGCATTCGCCGTCCGGACCTGCCGCGCGCCTATCGCTCGCCCTGGTTCCCGTTGCCGCAGATCGTCTCCAGCGTCGGCATCCTCATCGGCCTCTGGTTCATCACCCCGCCGGGCATGAACCCGCGCGATGTGTACGTTCCCTTCGGCGTGATGCTGGCGATGACCGCCGCCTATGCGCTGTTCTGGACGCTGGTGGTGCAGAAGGTCAATCCGTTCCGGCCGGTGCCGGTGGAAGAGGTGCTGGAGAAGGAGTTCAGCAGCGAACCCGGCGTTCACTCCGTGGAGCATTTCGGCCATGTTTCCAAGGCTGTCTGAATACTGGCGGCGACCGCCCTCCGGCTACCGGCCGGGGGCAACGCTGGCGCGGGTGGCACGCGACCTGCCATTCCTGGGCGCCGAGCCGGAGGGAGCGACGTCGATGCGTTTCACCAGCGCAGACGGCGAGTTGGCGTTCGACGCCAGGGAGGTGGTCGAGGCGCAATTCCTCATGCACCTGGTGCTGACCGAATTCGTCCTGCAGGTGCCCTCGGTAGGCGCGGGCCATGTACGTATCGATCTGAATCATCGTGGGGCGATTCATCGCCAGGGCATCGCCTGCCGGATTCGTGCTGGCGATGCCAAGGCCCTGGGCGGGCTGACCACCCGCCTGCAGGGAGACGCGGCGCTTCTGGCGGCACTGATGCCACTGGACTTCAAGCGACTGTCGATTGAGCGCGAAGGCGGGCGGTGGACGGTTCGCCTGGAACACATGGGCGCCAGCGAAGTGGTGAACCGGATGCCCGGCTTCCGCCGCTACATACGCCTGAATCCCGAGCAGCGCGAGCATCTGCTGCAGGCGTTGCACGTGCTCAAGGCGATTCTCGGCAGTCACTGAAGGCGTCGATTGGACGTACCTCTGGCTAAGGCATTAACGATCTATTCGGGCCTGGCAGCTTCCTTGTCGGGCAAATAGATAACATGTTAATAATGTCGCCATAAAAACAATGTGGCGTCAGCCCGATCCGGAGGTTTCCGATGGTTGCACAAGCTGTCCGCTCCCCTGATTTCGATTCCTGGCTCCGTTCATTGCGGGGCGTCTGCGGCCGATTCGAGTCGCGCCCTGCATTGGGTCACGGCCTGTTCATCGGCGAGATTGCCCGCCAGGACCTCTCTGGCCTGGAAGTGGCGCAGATCCGCACCAATGCGGGGTCGATCAGCCGCCAGCGCACGTCCATCGACCAGGATGACGACCGTCACTGCTTCCTCATCGTCCAGCGCAGCGGCCGTGCCGAATTGCGCCAGAACGGTGAAAGCGTCGAGCTCGGCCCCGGCGAAATGGCCCTGATGGATTCGGCCCGCGCCTGCGAAATTCTCCCCCATGGCCTGATCGAGCACGCCTCTTTCCACCTGTCCCGCGAAGACGTCTGCCGCCATATGCCGGAGGGGCGGCCGACGTTCGGCAAGCTCTCCCAGCACTGCGCCAGCGGCCGTGTCCTGCGCACCCTGGTGGAACAGATCTGTGGCGGCGAGCTGGATCATTGCGCCGGCCTGGAGGAGGGTGATGCCCTTCAGGAAGCGCTGATCGCCCTGCTGGCGCCGACCCTGCGGCAACGGGCCGGGCAGACCACCAGCGAACTCGACGGCTCCCACAATGCCGGCATGCGCAGCCTGGCCCAGCAACTGATCGACCAGTCGCTTTCGGAGCCCGGCCTGACGCCGTTGGCCTTGGCCAGGCAACTGAACATCTCCGTACGCCAGCTCTACCGACTGTTCGAGGACCAGGGCGACAGCGTCTGCCGTTTCATCCAGCGCGCCCGCCTCAAGCGCAGCGCCGCCGACCTGGCCAACCCGCGCCTGCGCAACGAGTCCATCACCGACATCGCCTTCCGCTGGGGCTTTACCGATTCGGCGCATTTCAGCCGCACCTTCAAGAAGCATTTCGAGCAGTCGCCGCGGGATTACCGAGCCAGCGCGTTCGCGGGCTGACGCTGCCCGTAACCGCTGCGGTTGTGGGCTAGGCTGGTTTGACAGCCCCCATCGTCGCGAGGTGTACGCCATGCACGCTCAAGGTCAGCGCCTGCTCAACAAGGTCGCCATCATCAGCGGCGGTGCGGGTGGTTGTGGCGAAGCCGCCAGCCGGCTGTTCGCCGCCGAGGGCGCCAGGGTGGTGATAGTCGACCGTAATGCCGATGCCGCCATGGAAGTGGTCAGGCAGATCAAGGCAGATGGCGGAGAGGCGATTGGCGTGGGGGCCGATGTTTCCCGTGCCGACCAGGTGCGGTCGGCGGTGGCGGCGGGGGAGGCCGCGTTCGGTGGCGCGGATGTGCTGTTCAATCACGCCGGCACGCTGATCGTGAAACCCTTTCTTGATGTCGAGGAGGACGAGTGGGACTGGCTGATGGCGGTCAACGTCAAGAGCATGTACCTGATGACCCGCGCCGTACTCCCGCAGATGCTGGCCAAGGGTAAGGGCAGCATCATCTGCACCTCGTCCATCTCGGCGGAGTACGCCACGCCCGGCGAGGTGGTCTACAACGCCACCAAAGGCGCCTGCCAGATGTTCGCCAGGGCCATCGCCGTCGAGTTCCGGGATCGTGGCATCCGTTGCAACGCCGTCGCGCCGGGCTTCATCCGCACGGCCCACGGCATTCGCGAGATGAAGGAACTGCAGGCGATGGGTGTGGATGCCAGCGAGGCTGCCATTGCTGCGCAGCAGGGGCGCTTGTGCGAGCCGGAGGAAGTGGCGCGTGCCGCGCTGTTCCTGGCGTCGGACGAGGCGTCCTTTGTCAGCGGGGCGCACCTCTTTGTGGATAACTGTTTTTCGTCGGTTTGAGGATGGAGGCAGGGCGTGGTGTCAACGCATTGGCTCCTCTGGCGTCGGCTGTTGCAATGTTGAAGCGATCTTTCTAGCGAGGGTTTTCCCCGACTCCGCGCCAGCCTGGTATAGCCCTCACCCCCGCCCCCGCTCTGCGCCCCGGCCTGATCGCTTCGCGCTCAGGCGTTCATCGGCACCGGAAGCGGTGCTTCCGAAAGCGTGCCTCTTCACCCCTGAAGAGGAGAGGGGTGACTCGCGCCGGCGAGGTCCAAACAATCCTGAAGCAGCTTGCGGCCTGAAACTGAGCAACCGAGGTGGGGCAGCGACTCCGCCCCTTCAGGAGGCCGAGCGGAATCGTTGCAGAGGGCGACGAGCGGCATGGATGCCGCGAGAGGCGTGTGGGGCCATGGATGGCCCCTCTCGCCGTGCCCCCGGCGCAACGATGGAGGGAGGGAAGTCCGGCGAAGCCGGACCCGGATGCAGGGGCAAGCCCTTTGGTTCCTTTCTGGCGTTTGAGAAAGGGACTCGCCTGGGAAGGCGAAACCAGAAACATCCGCAGAACTCGGCAAGCAGCCTGGCTCAGGACTTTCTTGCAACACTCCACACAGAAATAGCCAAAGCCTTCAGCGCTCCTTTAGCCGGCGCGCCACACCGCGCACGCCGGGTTCGTAGCGCGCCTGTTCCACCGCTGCCAGGGCCAGCCCCAGCACCTGTTCGGCGATCAGCTCATGCTGCTGGTACATGGAATTCACCGGCAGGGGCAGGAAGTCCAGCAACTGCGTGTCGCCGAAAGTGCCCACGCGCATCCGCAGAGGCCAGTCGCCGTGCTCGCGCAGGGCGTCGAGCACGCCGGCCAGCAGCACGTAGGCGGTGGTGATCAGCACATCCGGCAGCTCACCTCGTTGCAGCAGGTCGCCCATCAGGCGCCGGCCGCACTCGCGGCTGAACTCTTCGCCCTGGAGTTCCAGCGCCTCGCACCCGAGTCCTTGCAGGGCGTCGTGAAAGCCCGCGCTGCGCTCGGCGCTGATGGGCAGGTCTGGACGCGCGCCGAGCAGGGCGACGCGACGCGGCCTGGGTTCCAGCAGGCTGCGGGTGAGTTGCTGGCTGGCCTGGCGGTCATCGCTGACCACCGTGCAGAAGCGTTGCGGATTGCGCACCCGGTCGACGGCGATCACCGGCAGGCCTTCGTCCAGCAGTTGTTCCAGGCTGTCGTCCTCCGGCGGAAGGCAGCTGGCGACGATCAACGCGTCGCAGCGGCGCGCACGGAACAGCTTGAGCAATTGCCGCTCGCTGTCCGGCTCGTCGTCGGAGCTGGCGATCAGCAACTGGTAGCCCCGCGCCCGCGCGCCCTGTTCCAGCAGTTTGGCCAGACGGGCATAGCTGGGGTTTTCCAGGTCCGGAAGGATGAAGCCCAGGGTGCGTGTCTGCCGGCTGCGCAGGCCGGCGGCCTGCGGGTTGGGCTTGAAACCATGCTCGTCGACCACCGCCTGTACGCGCTCCACGGTCGCCGGGCTGATGCGTTTCTGCTCGGCCTTGCCGTTGATCACGTAGCTGGCGGTGGTCACCGAAACACCGGCCAGGCGGGCGATATCGCTGAGCTTCAAGTTGACGACTCCTGTTATGCGTATGTGTTTCATCGGGCGGGCTTCAAGAATCGAAGATTATCGAGTAACGTGCTTGCTCAGTTTAGTGAAACGATTCAGCAAGCGTTCTGTCTACGCTTTTGCCAATCGGGACGACGATTGGAAACGCTGCTGATGGCAGGTGACAACGATAAGAAGGGCGCAAGGCCCGGAGAGGTGATGCGATGCTCGAACTGACCGCAGGGCAGATTTCCATGGGCCTGGTGGCGGCGGACAAGGCGTCCGCGTTGCGCCTGCTGGCGGAGCTGCTGGAGGGTGACGGCCTGGTAACGCCGGGTTACCTCGCCGGCCTTGAAGCACGCGAAGCCCAGGGCAGCACCTTCCTCGGCCAGGGCATTGCCATTCCCCACGGCACGCCGCAGACCCGCGACCTGGTGATCACCACCGGCGTGCGCCTGATGCAGTTCCCAGACGGTGTGGACTGGGGCGGCGAGCAGATCGTCTACCTCGCCATCGGTATCGCCGCCCGGTCCGACGAACACCTGCGCCTGTTGCAGGTCCTCACCCGTGCCCTGGGTGAGGCAGACCTCGGCAGCGAACTGCGCCGCGCCGAAACCCCGGATGACATCCTCAAGCTGCTGCAGAGCGCCCCTCAGGAGTTGGCGCTGGACGACCAGTTGATCGGCCTCGGTGTACCGGTGGAGGACTACGACGAGCTGGTTCTGCAGGGCGGCCGCCTGCTGCGCCGTGCCGAATGCGTGGGGGGCAGCTTTGCCGCCGCCCTGCTGCAGGGCGAGCCGCTGCCGCTGGGCGATGGCCTCTGGTGGCTGCACAGCGACCAGGCGGTGCAACGCCCCGGCCTTGCCTACCTGACCCCGGAAAAGCCCCTGCGCTACCTCGACCAGCCCCTCAACGGCCTGTTCTGCCTGGCCAGCCTGGGCGATGCCCACCTGGCCCTGCTGGAGCGCCTGTGCGCCTTGCTGATCGAGGGCCGTGGCCGTGAGCTGGCCCGCGCCACGCAGCGTCGCGCGGTGCTCGAAGCCCTCGGCGGCGAGGTCCAGCCCGACTGGCCCAGCCTGCGCCTGGTGCTGGCCAATGCCCATGGCCTGCACGCGCGTCCGGCCAAGGAACTGGTGCAACTGGCCAAGACCTTCGACGGCGAGATCCGCCTGCGGGTGGCGGACAGCGCTGTCGCTGCCGTGTCCGCCAAGAGCCTGAGCAAGCTGCTGGGCCTGGGTGTTCGTCGTGGCCAGGTGATCGAACTGCTCGCCGAGCCGGCCATCGCCGATGCCGCGTTGCCGGCGCTCAAGGCCGCCATCGAGCAGGGGTTGGGCGAGGAGGTCGAACCCTTGCCGACTGCCGATGCGGCTGTGTCGCAAGAGTTGTGCGAAACCCCGGCCCCCACCGCGCCAGCCGCCGGCAGCCAGCTCCAGGCGGTGCCCGCGGCACCCGGCATCGCGGTGGGGCCGGCGCATATCCACCTGCGCAAGGAATTCGACTATCCGCTGCGTGGCGAGTCCCCCGGTTTCGAGCGTGAGCGCCTGCAACAGGCCATCGGCCATGTGCGCGTCGACATCGAGGGCCTGGTGCTGCGCAGCGAGGCAAAAGCCATTCGCGACATCTTCATCACCCACCTGGAAATGCTCGCCGACCCGGAACTGGGCGACGAAGTGGACGCCCGCCTGAAACAGGGCGAAAGCGCGGCCGCCGCCTGGATGGCGGTGGTGGAGAGCGCCGCCACCCAGCAGGAAGGCCTGCACGACGCCCTGCTGGCCGAGCGCGCCGCCGACCTGCGGGATATCGGCCGTCGTGTGCTGGCCCAGCTCTGCGGCGTGGAAGAGGCTCCCGAACCGGACGAGCCCTACATCCTGGTGATGGACGAAATGGCGCCCTCGGACGTAGCACGCCTGGATCGCAACCGCGTCGCCGGCATCCTCACCGCCCGTGGCGGGGCTACCTCCCACAGCGCCATCGTCGCCCGCGCCCTGGGCATTCCCGCGCTGGTGGGGGCCGGGGCCGGCGTGCTGCTGCTGGAAGCGCGCACGCCGCTGCTGCTGGACGGCCAGCGTGGTCGCCTGGTCGTCTGCCCGGATGAAGGGCAACTGCAACGTGCCCACCAGGAGCAGGAAAGCCGGCAGCGCCGGCTGCAACTGGCCGATACCCACAAGCTGGAACCGGCCCTGACCCGTGACGGTCATCGGGTGGAGATCTGCGCCAACCTGGGCGACAGCGCGGGTGCGGCCAAGGCGGTGGCCCAGGGAGCTGAAGGCGTGGGCCTGCTGCGTACCGAGTTCATCTTCATGTCTCTCCCGCAGGCGCCGGACCTGGCCACCCAGGAGACCGAGTACCGGCGCGTGTTCGACGCCCTGGACGGCCGCCCACTGGTGGCCCGCACCCTGGACGTCGGCGGCGACAAACCCTTGCCCTACTGGCCGGTCGCGGAAGAGGAAAACCCCTTCCTCGGCGTACGCGGCGTGCGCCTGACCCTGCAGCGCCCACACCTGATGGAAACCCAGTTGCGCGCGCTGATGCAGGCCAGCCAGGGCCGGCCGCTGCGCATCATGTTCCCCATGGTCGGCACGGTCGACGAGTGGCGCCAGGCGCGCGACATGGCATTGAAGGTGGCAGGCGAAATTCCCCAGGCGGACCTGCAGCTGGGGATCATGGTCGAGGTGCCGTCCGCCGCGCTGATCGCCCCCGTACTGGCCCGCGAAGTGGACTTCTTCAGCATCGGCACCAACGACCTGACCCAGTACTGCATGGCCATCGACCGTGGCCACCCGACGCTGTCCGCCCAGGCCGATGGCCTGCATCCGGCGGTGCTGCAGCTGATCGACCTCACCGTGCGCGCGGCCCATGCCCAGGGCAAATGGGTGGGCGTCTGCGGCGAACTGGCCGGCGACCCGCTGGCGGTGCCGCTGCTGGTGGGCCTGGGGGTGGACGAATTGAGCCTGTCTGCCGGTGGCATTGCCGAGGTCAAGGCACGGGTGCGTGAGTTCAGCCTCAGCGCCGCCCGCGAGCTGGCCCAGGACGCCCTGACCCTGGAAAGCGCGGCTGCCGTGCGCGAACTGGCGGAGCGCTTCTGATGGCTCGCATTCTCACCCTTACCCTGAACCCCGCCCTGGACCTGACTCTGCGCCTCGACCGCCTGGAGCCAGGCCAGGTCAACCGCAGCCTGGCCCAGGTCAGCCATGCCGCCGGCAAGGGCGTGAACGTCGCCCAGGTGCTGGCGGACCTTGGCCACAGCCTCAGCGTCTCGGGCTTCCTGGGCGCGGACAACGCCGAAGCCTTCGAAACGCTGTTCGCCCGGCGCGGCTTCGTCGATGCCTTCGTCCGTGTGCCGGGCGAAACCCGCAGCAATATCAAGCTGGCGGAAGCGGATGGGCGCATCACCGATATCAACGGCCCCGGCCCAGTGATCGATACCGCTGCCCAGAATGAGCTGATGGCTCGGCTGGACAGCGTTGCGCCGGGCCATGACCTGGCGGTGGTGGCCGGCAGCCTGCCCCGTGGCGTTGCGCCGGGCTATCTCGCCGAACTGATCACCCGGCTCAAGCGCCTCGGCCTGAAGGTGGCGCTGGACACCAGCGGCGAGGCGCTGCGCGCCGGCCTGCTCGCCGCGCCCTGGCTGATCAAGCCGAACACCGATGAGCTGGGCGAACTCCGTGGCCGGGCTGTGCATGACATTGCCTCCCAGCGCGAAGAGGCCCACCGGCTCCAGGCGCAAGGGATCGAGCAGATCGTCATTTCCCAGGGGGCCGCTGGCGTGAACTGGTTCGGCCCCGGTCTCGCCCTGCATGCCCAGCCGCCGCGGGTGGCCGTGGCCAGCACCGTAGGCGCGGGCGATTCCCTGCTGGCCGGCATGGTCCATGGCCTGCTCAGCGGCTGGGCGGCCGAGCGCACCTTGCGCCACGCCACCGCTATCGCCGCGCAGGCGGTGACCCAGGTGGGCTTCGGCATCCTTGATGCCGCGCAACTGCAACAGCTCGAAGGCGCCGTCGCGGTCCAGGCGCTGCCAGAACAACAAGAGGTGTCCCGATGAAACTCGCCATAGTCACCGCCTGCCCCAATGGCATGGTCACCAGCGTGCTCTGCGCACGCTTGCTGGATGCCGCCGCCCAGCGCCTGGGCTGGAGCACCAGCGTCGAAATCGTGGACCCGCAACATCCGGAGAACGCGCTGTCCGCCGCCACCCTGGAGGCTGCCGACTGGGTGCTGGTGGTGAAGAGTGGCGCGCTGGACCTCTCGCGCTTCGCCGGCAAGCGCCTGTTCATCGCCAGTCCTGGCGAGGCCCTGCGCGACAGCGAAGCCTTCCTCCTGCGCGCTGCCGTCGAGGCCCGTGAGCAGCAGGCTGAGCCGGCTGTGCCCGCAGTTGTTTCAGCTGCCCGGCCGCGCGTCGTTGCGGTCACCGCCTGCCCAACCGGCGTGGCCCACACCTTCATGGCTGCCGAAGCCTTGAAACAGGCGGCCCAACGCCTGGGGATGGACCTGCAGGTGGAAACCCAGGGCTCGGTGGGCGCACGCGACCCGTTGAGCCCCGACGCTATCGCTGCCGCCGATGTGGTGTTGCTGGCCACTGATATCGAGGTGGACACCGCCCGTTTCGTTGGCAGGAGAGTGTTCCGCTGCGGCACCGGCGTCGCCCTCAAGCACGCCGAGGCGACCCTCCAGCGCGCCCTCAACGAGGGCCAGTTGCTGGACGCGAAGGCCGGTGGCGACAGCCAGGCCGGCAAGGCCAAGGCTGAACCCAAGGGCGCCTACAAGCACCTGCTCACCGGGGTTTCCTACATGCTGCCGATGGTGGTGGCGGGAGGCTTGCTGATCGCCCTGTCCTTCGTCTTCGGTATCGAGGCATTCAAGGAGGAGGGCACCCTGGCCGCCGCGCTGATGCAGATCGGCGGTGAGGCGGCGTTCAAGCTGATGGTGCCGTTGCTGGCCGGCTACATCGCCTATTCCATCGCCGACCGGCCTGGCCTTGCGCCGGGCATGATCGGCGGGCTGCTGGCCAGCACCCTCGGCGCGGGCTTCATCGGCGGCATCATCGCTGGCTTTCTCGCCGGTTACTCGGCACGCGCCATCAACCGCCACCTGAACCTGCCGCAGAGCGTCGAGGCGCTGAAGCCGATCCTGATCATCCCGCTGCTCTCCAGCCTGTTCACTGGTCTGGTGATGATCTACGTGGTGGGCAAGCCGGTGGCCGGCATGCTCGCCAGCCTTACCCACTTCCTCGACAACATGGGCACCTCCAACGCCATCCTCCTGGGTCTGCTGCTGGGCGGGATGATGTGCGTGGACCTCGGCGGCCCCATCAACAAGGCGGCCTACGCGTTCTCCGTGGGCCTGCTGGCCTCCCAGAGCTACGCGCCGATGGCCGCTACCATGGCTGCTGGCATGGTGCCGCCCATCGGCATGGGCATCGCCACCCTGCTGATGCGCCGCAAGTTCGCCCAGAGCGAACGTGAAGCCGGCAAGGCGGCGCTGGTGCTGGGGCTGTGCTTCATTTCCGAAGGCGCGATTCCCTTCGCCGCCAAGGACCCGCTGCGGGTGATCCCGGCCAGCATCGCCGGCGGTGCCCTGACCGGCGCGCTGTCCATGTACTTCGGCTGCAAGCTGATGGCGCCCCACGGCGGCCTGTTCGTGTTGCTGATCCCCAACGCCATCAACCACGCCTTGCTCTACCTGCTGGCCATAGTTGCCGGCAGCCTGGTGACCGGGGTGATCTACGCCGCGCTCAAGCGCGGTGGTGAGCAGGAGCTGGTGCTGGAGTCGCAGCGGGCCGCCTGAGCAGGGGCCTCACTCCAGCCCGTAGTCGCGCTCGACATAGGCCACCCGGGTACGGAATGCCCGATACCACTCGGCCCGCCCACGCCGCTGCGCTTCCCGGTGCTCGGCCTGGACGCGCCAGGTGCGGATGGACTCCTCATCGCGCCAGTACGACACCGTTATCCCCAACCCGTCGGCACCACGGGCCGATTCCACGCCGAGGAAGCCCGGTTGCTCCCGCGCCAGTTCCAGCATGCGTTCGGCGGTGGCGGCGTAGTCCTGCTCGGTGTCGCTGCGCAGGGAGGTGAAGATCACCGCGTAGTAGGGCGGCTCGGGCGTGCGGGCGATCATTGGCCGTGCTCCTGGCAGGCGTTGACGAAGGCCGCGACCAGCGGTGGCAGGCGGCCGATCAGTGCGGCGCGTTCCGGTTGGAACAGGGTGGCGACGAAGAACGGATGGTCCTCCAGCTCCACCGCCCTGACCGCACCGGCGGCGTCGGTGGCCGCGACCCGCAGCGGCCCCTGGGTGAGCGCTTCGCGAAAGGCCGGATTCAGGCCATATCCGCAGTGGTAGCCCTCGAAGGCTTCAGGCGCGCCATAGGCCGCGGCCAGGCGCGAGTTGGCGAGTAGCTGGATGCGCTCCAGGGTTTCCCGCAGGGCGCAGGGCAGGGGGCTGATCACCGCACGCTGGGCATCGGGAGCGGTTTCAGCGTGTTCGGCATCGGCCCAGCCAAGCACGTTGCGCGCATATTCCAGCAGCGCGTGCTGGAAACCGCCGCAGGTGCCGAGGAAGGGCAGGGCAGTGCGCCGCGCATGGGTGATGGCACCCAGGGCGCCTTCGGTGTTGCGGTAGGGGCTGCCGGGGACGCACCAGAGGCCGTGGAAGTCGTCGAAGCGGGTTTCACCGAGGTCGTCCGTCGCCAGCCAGATGCCCTGCACCGCCCTCCCGGTCGCTTGGGCCGCGAGATCCAGGGCGCGCGGAATGGCGCGGTGGGCGGTGATGCTGTCGTCCCTGTCGCCAACCAGGCCGATGCGCAGTTGCTTCATCTCTGTCCTCCGATGAGTGGCGCGGATTGCGCCGGTTCCAGTGGACTATATAGTTGCGCTGAAGCAATCAATATTGGCGATTTGGCAAGGCGGGATTGCGTTGATGCAATACGAAATCGATCACTCGGACCTGTCCCTGGTGCTGGCGCTGGTCCGTGGCGGCACCCTGGCGCGCGCCGCCGAGCTGCTCAAGGTGGACGTTTCCACCGTGTTCCGATCCCTGCGGCGTCTGGAAAAAGCGCTTGGCAGTGTGCTGTTCGAGAAGAGCCGCGCCGGCTATGTGCCCAATGCCGCGGCGCAACTGCTGGCGCAACAGGCCGAACTGGCGGAACGGGCGCTGGAGGCCGCACGCCTGGGACTGGAGCAGGGCCGCGAGGCCGTCAGCGGCACCCTGCGCCTGACCTGCACCGACGCCGTCCTCCATGGCCTGCTGCTGCCCGCCCTGGCGCGCTTCATGCCCGCCTACCCGGCGCTGGAACTGGAGCTGACCACTTCCAACGACTTCGCCAACCTCAGCCGGCGCGACGCCGATGTCGCCTTGCGCCTGACCACCGCGCCGCCCGGCCATCTTGTGGGACGCTGCCTGGGGGCCGTGCCCTACGTGCTCTGCGCGGCGGACAGCTACCTGGTTCGTTCGTCCGAAACCGACCCGGCGAAAATGGCCTGGATAGCCCCGGACGACTTCCTGCCCAACCACCCCAGCGTGGTCTGGCGGCGCCAGCATCACCCCGAGGTGCAACCGGCCTATCGCTGCAACAGCACACTGTCGGTGGTGCAACTCGTACGCGCGGGCCTCGGTGTGGCGGCGCTGCCGGAGTTTCTGGTGCGTGGTGAAAAGGGGCTCAAGGTGCTGGAAAAAGACTTGCCTGGCTGTACCAGTGCCCTCTGGCTGCTGACCCGTCCGGACTGCCGCGCGTTGCGCTCGGTCACCACCCTGTTCGAAGAGCTGGGGCGTCACATCAGGCTGCCGAGCACCGCTGCTCAGAGCGGCTAACCTTGTTCTGGCAGTACTGCCGAAGTGCCAGTCCACCTGCCTGCAAGCCCCTGGAGGGCGCCATGGTCAAAGCCATCCTCGTCATCATCGTCGTCGCGTTACTCGGCGTGCTGGGATACGCCGCAATCAGCCCGGATCACTTCCGCATCGAGCGTACGACCACCATTGCCGCGCCGCCGGAAAAGGTCTTCCCGCTGATCAACGACTTCCGTCAGTGGACGGCCTGGTCACCCTGGGAAAAGATCGACCCCGCCCTCAAGCGCAACTACAGCGGACCGAAGGAAGGCGTGGGCGCCGCCTATGCCTGGCAGGGCAACAACGAGGTAGGCACCGGGCGCATGGAAATCACTCAGAGCGAGCCGGTATCCAAGGTGGAGATCAAGCTGGACTTCCAGATGCCCTTCGAGGCCCACAACACCGCCGAATTCGTCCTCCAACCCCACGGCGGCGGCACCCAGGTCACCTGGGCCATGTACGGGCCTTCGCCCTACACCCACCGGCTGATGCAGGTGTTCTTCGACATGGATGACATGGTGGGCAGCAAGTTCGACCAGGGCCTGAACAACCTCAAGGCCGCCGCCGAGAAGTAGCCTGAAACGGACCGCTCGGCCCCTCGACGGGCAAGGTGACGGAGCGGGGCTATCCTGATCCCTTTCCTGTGGGCGCGAGTTCATTCGTGAATGAATTCGCGCCCACAGGGCATGGTCAATCCTGATGAAGAAAGGAATTTTCCGCCGGCCTTGTCGATTCCCGACGCGGCCGAACGACCAATGGGTGTCAGTACCCCGCAGCCACCCGAGGAACCCATCATGAAATACCTGTGCCTGATCTATATCGAAGAAGCCAAGCTCGCCACCCTGACCGATGCCGATTACCAGGCCATCGCCGGCGAATGCGTGGACTACACCGAGCAACTCACCGCCAGCGGCCATTACCTGGCATCCAATGCCCTGGAATCGGTACGCGCCGCCACCACCCTGCGCATCCAGGGCGGGCGGGTGTCCATG
Source organism: Pseudomonas sp. BN411 (assembly GCF_029871235.1). Classification (GTDB taxonomy): domain Bacteria; phylum Pseudomonadota; class Gammaproteobacteria; order Pseudomonadales; family Pseudomonadaceae; genus Metapseudomonas. The sequence goes on along the minus strand of NZ_SSOM01000085.1, from coordinate 95,469 downwards.
ACCGACGGGCCCTTCGCGGAAACCAAGGAGCAACTTGGCGGCTTCTACCTGATCGAAGCCCGCGATCTCAATGAAGCCCTGCAGATCGCCTCGAAGATTCCGCCGGCCCGCCTGGGTTGCATCGAAGTGCGCCCGGTACGCGAACCCGAAGTGCGGCCGACCCTGGGCGTCGCCTCGTGATGCCTGGGAGGGCCTGATGGACGAGGCCGAGCTGCGCCAGCGGGTCGAGTCGATCTACCGCAGTGACTCGCGCCGTGTCCTCGCCACGCTGATCCGCCTCCTGGGGGATTTCGACCTGGCCGAGGAAGCCCTGCACGACGCCTTCATCGCTGCGGTGCAGCAATGGCCGCGGGATGGCATTCCCGCCAACCCGCGCGCCTGGCTGGTGTCGGCGGGTCGCTTCAAGGCCATCGACAGCCTGCGCCGGCGCGCCCGCTTCGACGCGTCGAAGCGTCACCTGGTGGCCGAACTGGAAGAGGCCGCCAGCGCCTTCGAGGAGGGTGAGGATGTGGAGGATGACCGCCTGCGGCTGATCTTCACCTGCTGCCACCCGGCGTTGCCGGCCGACGCCCAGGTGCCGCTGACCCTGCGTGAGGTCTGCGACCTGAAAACCGAGGAAATCGCCCGCGCCTTCCTCAGCACCCCGTCCACCATCGCCCAGCGCATCGTGCGGGCCAAGGCGAAGATCCGCGATGCGCGCATCCCCTATCAGGTGCCGGCCCTCGCCGAACTACCGGAGCGGCTGGATAACGTCCTGCGGGTCATCTACCTGGTGTTCAACGAAGGCTACTCGGCCACCTCCGGGGATTCCCTGACCCGAACCGACCTCTCCGCCGAGGCCATCCGCCTGGCGCGGCTGCTGCTGGAACTGTTGCCGGACCCGGAAGTGATGGGCCTGCTGGCGCTGATGCTGTTGCACGACTCGCGCCGCACCGCCCGTGCCAACGCGGACGGCGAACTGATCCTGCTGGACGAGCAGGACCGCACCCTGTGGGACCGGGCACAGATCGCCGAAGGCCTGGCCCTGGTGACCCAGGCGCTGGCCAGCCGGCGCGTCGGTGTCTACCTGTTGCAGGCCGCCATTTCCGCCGTGCATGCCCAGGCACCGGATGCCGCGAGCACCGACTGGGGGCAGATCGTCGGCCTCTACGACGTCCTCCAACGCCTCGTGCCGTCGCCGGTGGTGACCCTCAATCGCGCCGTGGCGGTCGCCATGCATGACGGGCCGGAAGCGGGCCTGGCGGAGGTGGATGCCTTGCTGGAAAGCGGCGAATTGCGTGACTACCACCTGGCCCATGCCGCCCGGGCCGACTTCTGCCGGCGCCTTGGGCGCAAGGACGAAGCGCGGGCGGCCTATCACAGCGCATTGGCGCTGGTGCGGCAGGAACCCGAGCGGCGCTTCATCGAGAAGCGCCTGCGTGAACTGGAGGCGTGACGGCACCGTTCGTCGGTCGTGGCGAAACGGATGTCGAAGCCGGATGACGGCCCTCGACCAGAGGTGAATCCACCGGCATGCAGCCGGTGCAGCCCTGGCGAAAACCTGGAGACGTACCATGAGCAGCGAAACCTTGAAGGCCACCACCGAACTGGAAGTGCACGAAGTCTTCAACCAATGGCTGAGGGCCGCCCGTGCCAAGAATGTGGACGCGATCCTGGCCTGTTACGCGGACGACGTGATCGCCTACGACGCCATCCTCAAGTTGCAGTTCAAGGGCCTCGACGCCTACGGCCAGCACTGGCGTTATTGCATGGAGTTGTGCGCCGGCGACGGCATTTTCGAACCCGCCGAGCCGACTATCCACGCCGATACCAGCGTGGCCTTCGTGCACTGCCTGATCCGTTGCGGCGGCGAGCAGGACGGCGTGGTGAAGACCAGCTGGATGCGCGGCACCCAGGGCTACGTCAAGCGCGGCGGCACGTGGAAGATCGTCCACGAGCACTTCTCCGCGCCCTTCGATATGGAAAGCGGCAACGCCCTGTTCGATCTCCAGCCCTGACCCCGGACGCGGTTGCGGCCCGTAGGGTGGGCTTCAGCCACGGACCGGGACACGTAGGAGCGAGCTTGCTCGCGAACAGTCCGTGCACGATCTTTTCGCGAGCAAGAACTCGGCGTCCCCCTCGCTCCTACACACGACACGACGCGTCAGCCGGTAAACTCGGCCAACCTTTCAGCACCCGAGCAAGCCCATGGATATCGACCTGGCGCGTACCTTCCTGGAGATCGTCCGCACCGGCAGCTTCGTCGCCGCCGCCGAGCGCCTGCACGTCACCCAGACCACCATCACCGCGCGGGTGCAGAACCTGGAGCAGCAACTGGATTGCCGGCTCTTCGTGCGCAACCGCGCCGGAGCGCGGCTGACCGCCGACGGCGAGGTGTTCGTTGCCTACGCCAACAAACTGGTGGAGACCTGGGAGGCGGCGCGGCGCGACCTGCCGTTGCCGGAGGGCTACCGCGACGTGCTCAACCTCGGCGGCGAGGTGAGCCTGTGCAGTCCGCTGGTGCTCAGTTGGGTGATCCGCCTGCGTGAACGCATGCCGTCCCACGCCGTGCGCGCGGAGGTCGGCGAGGCCGGCCATCTGCAGCAGCAGCTACAGAGCGGTCTGCTGGATGCCGCGCTGGTCTACCGCCCCGATTACTGGCCGGGCCTGCAGGTGGAACTGCTGATGGAGGAAAAGCTGATCCAGGTGCGTTCGACGACCAATCCCGAGCCTTACATCTACAACGACTGGGGGCCGGAATTCCGCCAGCGCCACGACGCCGCGCTCCCGGACAAGGCCAGCGCCGTGCTGGCCACCAACCTCGGCCCGTTGGCCCTGCATTACATCCTGCAATGCGGCGGCTCTGGCTACTTCCGCGCTCGCGTGGTGCAGGGGCACCTGGAAAACGGCGAGCTGGAACGGGTGGAGAAGGCGCCGGAGTTCACCTATCCCACCTACCTGGTCTATTCCCGCGAGAAGGATTCCCCAGCCTTGCGCCAGGCCATCGACCTGCTGCGGGAAGTCGTGGCCGAGGACATCGACTGGTCCCGGCGCTGGGACCCGATCTGAGTCGCAATGGTCGCGATCAGCACATCGTAGGATGGGTAGAGGTACGAAACCCATCATTTCGGGGGCGATGGGTTTCGCTGCGCTCTAGCGGAACGCCGCCCGCCACATCCACGGACTGGGACCCGGTCTGAGCCTTGGGTTTCGATTGTAGGAGCGAGCTTGCTCGCGAAAGATCGCGCTCGAACTGTTCGCGAGCAAGAACTCGGCGTCCCCCTCGCTCCTACAGGTCAACTCGCCAGCTGCAACGCCGGTTGCTGGTGCAGGTCCTGCAGCCAGTTGCGGTAGAGCGCGGCGATCAGGTCGCTCTGGCTGACGATGCCCACCACGCGGCCGCCGTCGTCCAGCACCGGCAGGCAATGCAGGCCCTGGTCGGACAGCAGCGACACCAGTTCAACCACCGGCGTATCCACGGTCACGCAGCGCACCGGGCGGGTCATCAGGCGTGACACCGGCGCTTCGCGGCGCACACGGAAACGGTCGGCGAGACTGCGTGGTGCGGCACTGGCGGCGTGGCCGAGCAGGTCGGAGAGGGTCAGGATGCCCACCAGGTGCTGCTTGTCATCCAGCACCGGCAGGGCTTTCAGGTGGTGCCGATCGAGCAGTTTCCAGGCTTCGCTGACCGGTGCATCGGGCGCGATGGTGCGCAGGTCGCGGGACATGATCCGTGCCGCCCGCAGGTCACCCATGGTGCGGCGCAATGCATGCTTTTCGGTGAGCTGGAGCAGGCGCTGGAGGTCATCGCGGGTCACGTCGACGAAGCTGCCGAACTCGGACAGGGCCCGGTCCAGGTCAACCTCGGCGATGCCGTTGCGCTCGCTCGGCAACGGGTCGGCGGTCAGGTGCGGGCCGGCGGCCGGATGCGCGAGTTTGCGTGGGTAGGGGACGCCACTGAGGTTGTTGAACAGCAGTGCGGTGTTCACCAGTACCACTGAACCCAGCAGAACCGGCAACAGCAGATGCCAACCCAGCGCGGAGAAGACCGGTCCACCGAGCGCAGCCCCCAGGGCGATGGCGCAGCTGGGCGGGTGCAGGCAACGCAGGGCCTGCATGCCCACCAGGGCCAGGCCGAAGGCGGTTGCGGCGGTGGCCAACGGGGGCAGGCCCCAGTGGCTGACCAGCAAGCCGATGGCTGCCGCCAGCACGTTGCCGGCGACCACCGGCCAGGGCTGGGCAACTGGGCTGGAGGTAACAGCGAACAGCAGCAGCGCGGAGGCGGAGAACGGCGCGATCAGGCGCAAGGCCAGGTCGGTACCGTAGAGCTGGCTGCACACCAGCGCGGCGAGGAAAACGGCGATGCAGCCGCCAATGGCGGCGCGCAGCCACTCCCGGGGAGGGGCGTTGCTGGCGTCCGGCAGCAGGCGTTGCAGCCAGAGACGCAAAGGGTTCTGGGGCATGGGCATGACACTAGGCAGTTGATAAAGGGAGAGGCCGGAGGCGCTGTACGGAAAGTGCCGAAGCCGGACGGCTTTTCGTACAGGCCCCTGGTCCTCTCAATCCCACCGAAGTGGGGGCTCCATCCTTGGATATGGAAACGTCTTTTTCTCGCGCACGGTTCCTCGGAGGGGGCTGCTCATGCAGACCCTCGCCGGGCCGGGCGTCGGGGATGGCGGGAATGCTAAGGGATGCCTGAATAGCGGGCTAATGAATGTTATTGCAGCTTAAGTGCAATAAAACCTGATTAAAGGCGCGGCATTCCAAATGAGACGCTGAACGTTCTCGTGATGAATTCTTGACTCCTTTTTCACCTGCCGCTGCTTAGGGTTGGCTCGCAGGCAGATGCCTGCTCGCTGGAGACAGCCGTACCGCTGGGGGATAGGTGGAGGGCTGGCGGCGGCCCATCCTTGGATTCAGGAGCCACACCAATGAACAAATTGCCTCAGATCACCCTGGCTTTCTGGGTGATGAAGATTTGCGCCACGACCTTGGGGGAAACAGCCGGCGACTTGCTGTCCATGACACTCGACGTCGGTTACGCCATGAGCTCGCTGATTCTGTTCAGCCTCTTTCTGATCGCCCTGACCGGGCAACTGATGTCCCGTCGCTACAACCCGGGGCTCTACTGGCTGGTGATCCTCGCCACAAGCACTGCCGGCACCACCATGTCGGACTTCATGGATCGCACGCTGGGGCTGGGTTATGCCACCGGTTCGGCAATCCTGATCGGCATCCTGCTGACGGTTTTCGCGGTCTGGCGCTTCAGCGAAGGCTCCCTGTCGGTGGAACGTATCGCCAGCCGCAAGGGCGAACTCTTCTATTGGGTAGCCATCCTCTTCTCCAACACTCTGGGGACAGCACTGGGCGATTACCTGGCGGATGACTCCGGCCTGGGTTTTGCCGGAGGGGCCTTGCTGGTGGGTAGCCTGATCGCCGTGGTGGCGGTGGCCCGCTATGTCACGAAAATTTCCCCGGTGGCGCTGTTCTGGATCGCCTTCGTCCTGACCCGGCCCTTCGGTGCAACCCTCGGTGATGTGCTGACCAAGATGCCGGACAAGGGCGGGCTGGGCTTTGGCACTGTCGGCTCTTCCGCGATCCTGGCTGCGGTGTTGCTGGTGATGGTGGTGGTCGCCATGCGCGGCACTGCCCGTACCCGCTCCGACGAAAGCGCAGCGCAACTGACCTGAAGTCAGACAAGGTCAGGTGTTGCTCCAGCAACACCTGACCAGCAAGTTGCCTGCTTAATTCAGGCCTGGCTGTTGATTAAAATTATCAAGCCATTGATTTATAAGGAAAAACAAAACTGGCACGGGTGCTGCTTTATCCCTCTGCAAGCAAGGTCGCGACTGTTCGCGGCGAAACAGCAGTGCAGAGAGCCCCATGTCGCAATCCCCGATTTCCGCCCAGTACCCCATCGGTATCCCCGACGCCCAGATCATCCGTAGCGATGCCCAGGCCATAGAAGTGGCCCATCGCGTCGCAGCCTTCCTGCTGGAGGGTGATGCCGAGCGCGATCGCACCCGCCAGGTCCCCTCGGAAGTGGTGGACGTGTTTTCCAATAGCGGTCTCTGGGGCATCACCGTGCCCAAGGTGTTCGGCGGCGCCGAGGTGAGCTACGCCACCCTGGCCGAAGTGATCGCCATCATCTCGGCCGCCGACGCCTCCCTCGGACAGATTCCGCAGAACCACTACTGCCTGCTGGAAGACATCCGCCTGCAAGGCACCTATGAGCAGAAGCGCTTCTTCTTCGGCCTGGCGCTGAAGGGCAACCGCTTTGCCAATGCGCTGTCGGAAACCGGCGGCAAGAACGTGCAGGACATCCAGACCCGCATCCGTCGCAAGGGGGACGCCCATGTCATCAACGGTCGCAAGGGCTACTGCACCGGCTCGCTCTATGCCCACTGGCTGGCGGTGCTGGCCGTGGACGAGGACGACAAGGCCCAGCTGGCCTTCGTCCCGCGCGGCAGCGAAGGACTGGTGATCGTCGACGACTGGTCCAGCATTGGCCAGCGCAACACCTCCAGCGGCTCGGTGCTGGCCGAGGATCTGCGCTTGCCGTCGGCGAACCTGTTCCCCACCTACCGCTCCTACGAGAGCCCGACCCTGGCCGGCCCGTTCGCCCAGATCACCACCGCTGCCATCGATGCCGGGATCGCCCGTGCGGCCCTGCGCGACACCATCGCCTTCGTCCGTGAGCACGCCCGCCCCTGGATCGATGCCGGGGTGGAGAAGGCCAGCGAGGACCCGCTGACCATCATCCAGGTGGGCAACCTGGGCATTCGCCTGGAGGCCGCCGAAGCGCTGCTGGAACGTGCCGGTAAGGTGATGGACGCCGCTCGCCCTGCACCGGACGAGGACAATGTGGCCGCCGCTTCGGTTGCCGTGGCCAAGGCGAAGGTGCTGACCACCGAAATCGCCATCGAAGCCTCCAACAAGCTGTTCGAACTGGGTGGCACCCGCTCCACGCTGGCGCGCCACAACCATGATCGTCACTGGCGCAATGCCCGCGTGCACACGCTGCACGACCCGGTGCGCTGGAAGTACCACGTGGTCGGCAACTGGCTGCTCAACGGCGTGAAGCCGCCGCGTCACGACTGGTCCTGAGGCGCGCGACATGAGCAAGCAGATCCGCCTCAACGCCTTTGCCATGAACGCCGTGGGCCACCTGTCCCCCGGCCTCTGGCGCCACCCGCGCGATCAGGCGCGGCGCTACACCGACATCCACTACTGGATCGAGCTGGCGCAAACCCTGGAACGCGGCAAGATTGACGGCCTGTTCCTCGCCGACGTGCTGGGTGTCTACGACGTCTACCAGGGTGGCCCGGAGCAGGCCCTGCGCAATGCCGCCCAGGTGCCGGTGAACGACCCGCTGCTGCTGGTGCCGGCCATGGCCGCCGCCACCCGGCACCTGGGTTTCGGCGTCACCGCTTCGGTGTCCTTCGAACACCCATACCCGTTCGCCCGGCGCATGAGCACGCTGGACCACCTCACCGGCGGCCGTGCCGGCTGGAACATCGTCACCTCCTACCTGGAAAGCGGCGCACGCAATATCGGTCTCAAGCAGCAGCTCAACCATGAGCAGCGCTATGCCCTGGCCGGGGAATACCTGGAGGTCTGCTACAAGCTCTGGGAGGCCAGCTGGGATGAGGACGCAGTGGTCGCCGACACCGAGCGTGGTGTCTATGCGGACCCGGCCAAGGTGCACCCCATTGCGCACAAGGGCGCGCACTTCGAGGTGCCCGGCTTCCACCTCAGCGAACCATCGCCGCAGCGCACGCCGGTGCTCTACCAGGCCGGCGCCTCCAGCCGTGGCAAGGCCTTCGCTGCTGGCAATGCCGAGTGCGTGTTTGTCGCCGCGCCCACCCGCCACATCCTGCGCAACCAGGTGGCGGACCTGCGTCGCCAGGCCGAGCTGGCGGGCCGCAAGGGCAGCGACATCAAGGTGTTCAACCAGCTCACCGTCATCGTCGCTCCCACTGATGCTGAGGCCCAGGCGAAATGGCGCGAGTACCGCGAGTTCGCCAGTCATGACGGCGCCCTGACGCTGATGTCCGGCTGGACCGGCATCGACTTTGGCCAGTACGCGCCGGATCAGGTGTTGCGTCAGGTCGAGAGCAACGCAATCCAGTCGGCGGTGGATGCCTTCACCGCGGCGGACCCGAGCCGTACCTGGACCACTGCCGAGATCGCCGACTACTGCGCCCTGGGTGGCGACGGCCCGTTGCTGGTGGGGTCGCCGCAAAGCGTGGCCGACGAGTTGCAGGCCTGGGTGGAAGAGACCGACGTGGACGGCTTCAACCTGTCCAGCATCGTCGCGCCGGAAACCTTTGTGGATATCGTTGACCTGCTGGTGCCCGAGTTGCAGGCGCGCGGCTTGTTCAAGCGCGACTACGAAGACGGCAGCCTGCGCCACAAGCTGTTCGGTGAGGGCGACCGTCTTGCCGAGCCGCACCCGGCTGCGCAGTTGCGCAAGAGGGCAGGGCGATGAACGAGCTGCTCGCCAACCTCGACTGGGTGGAAATCGGCCAGGCCTGCATCGACACCCTGACCATGCTCGCCTTGGCGCTCGGCTTTACCGTGTTGCTCGGCCTGCCGCTGGGTGTGCTGCTCTACCTGACTGGCAAGAAGCAGATGCACGAGAAGCCCGGTTTCTACCGCTTCGCTTCGGCCGTGGTGAACATGCTGCGTTCGCTGCCTTTCATCATCCTGCTGATCGTGATGATCCCGCTGACCACGCTGCTCACCGGCACGTCCCTCGGCGTCGCCGGGGCCATCCCGCCGCTGGTGGCCGGCTGCACCCCGTTTTTCGCACGGCTGGTGGAAACCGCGCTGCGCGAGGTGGACCGCGGACTGGTGGAGGCTACCCAGTCCATGGGTGCCAGCACCTGGCAGATCATCTGGCACACCCTGCTGCCGGAGGCCCGCACCGGGCTGATCGCCGCCGTGACCGTCACCGCCATCGTGCTGGTGGACTACACCGCCATGGCCGGCGTGATCGGCGGCGGGGGCCTCGGCGACCTCGCCATCCGCTTCGGCTACCAGCGTTTCCAGACCGACGTGATGGTGGTCACCGTGGCCCTGCTGATCCTGCTGGTGCAGGCGCTGCAAATGAGCGGCGACCGCCTCGTGATCCGCTACAGCCGCCGCTGAAATCCCGCCGCAGGGCAGCCGGCTTTCGCTGCCCACCCAAGGCCTCACGTTCACCCCACGACGGCCAACCCAATACTGCCCAGGAGCACTTGCAATGAAAAAGGCTATCGCCATTCTGGCCGCCGTCGTCGCCTTCTCAGCCCAAGCTGGCGAGAAGCTCGTAGTCGGCGCCACTCCGGTTCCCCACGCGGAAATCCTCGAGTTCGTCAAACCCACCCTGGCCAAGGAAGGCGTGGACCTGGACATCAAGGTCTTCACCGACTTCATCCAGCCCAACGTGCAACTGGCGGAGAAGAACCTCGACGCCAACTACTACCAGTACCGGCCGTTCCTCGATGAGTTCAACAAGAGCCGCCACACCAACCTGGTGCCGGTGGTGGGCATCCACATCGAACCCTTCGGCGCCTACTCCACCAAGATCAAGAAACTCGACGAACTGAAAGACGGCGCTTCCGTCGCCATCCCCAACGACCCGGTGAACACCGGCCGCGCCCTGGTGCTGCTGCACGAAGCCGGGCTGATCAAGCTCAAGGACCCGAGCAACACCCTGGCCACCCAGCGCGACATCGCCGAGAACCCGAAGAAGCTGAAGATCCGCGAACTGGAAGGTGCGCTGCTGGCCCGATCCGTGAGCCAGGTGGACCTGGCCTTCGTCTTCGCCAACTACGCACTGGAAGCCGGCATCGACACCAACAGCGCGCTGATCGTCGAGAAGGGCAAGGACCTCTACGCCGAGTTCCTCGTCGCCCGTCCGGACAACCTCCAGGACCCGGGCCTGCAGAAGCTGGCCAAGGCCCTGAACTCGCCGGAAGTCCGCCAGTTCATCGTCACCCGCTACAAGGGCCAGATCGCCCCGGCGTTCTGACTCACGCATTGCCCCCCTCTCGCTCGGATGACCCCCTCTCCCTTGGGGAGAGGGCTGGGGTGAGGGAAGCCCGATCCGCTCCATTGCTGAAGGCCACACCGCATGAAAAACGAAACCACCCACAACGCATTTCGTGATGAAGCCCCGCCATTACTCCCGGCGGCGCTGATCGAAAACGATGCGCAGGCCCTGCAAGCCGCTCACGAGGTGGCGAAGCTGGCCAGGAAAAATGCCTCACAGCGTGACCGCGACCGCCTGCTGCCCTGGCGCGAGCTGGAGCTTTTCACCCGCCTGGGGCTGGGGGGCATACGCATTCCGCGCCAATACGGCGGGGCCGAGGTCTCCCACGTCACCCTGGCTGAAGTGTTCCGCATCATCTGCGCCGCCGACCCGGCACTGGGGCAGATTCCGCAGAACCAGTTCGGCCTGCTCAACGTGGTCGAGAACGTCGGCAGCGAAGCGCAGAAGCGCAAGGTGTTCGGCGGCATCCTCGCCGGTCGCCGGCTGGCCAATGCTGGCCCCGAGCGCAACACGAAGCACACCCTGGAGATCAAGGCGCGCATCACTCGTAACGACGAGGGACTCAGGGTCAGCGGCGAGAAGTTCTATTCCACCGGCGCGCTGTTCGCCCACTGGGTGGCGGTCAAGGCCATCGACGACAACGGCGTCGGCGTGCTTGGCCTCGTTGAGCGCGGTGTACCGGGGCTGCGCATCGTCGATGACTGGTCCGGTTTCGGCCAGCGCACCACCGCCAGCGGCACCGTGCTGCTGGACCAGGCGCCGGTCGCCGACGACCTGGTTTTCCACAATAGCCGGCTGGCCGAGGTGCCGAGCATCCAGGGCGCGGTGTCGCAACTGATCCAGGCCGCCATCGATGCCGGTATCGCCGAGGCGGCCATCGACGACGCCATCGCCTTCATCCGCGAACGCTCGCGGCCCTGGGTGGATGCCGGCGTCGAGCGCGCCAGCGAGGAGCTCTACACCATCGCTGAGATCGGCCGCCTGAAGACCGAGCTGAATGCCGCCAACGCGCTGCTGGAACGCGCCGGCCAGGTGCTGGACGAAGTGGCCGCTGCGCCCATCGATGACGAGTCCGCTGCCCGCGCCTCCATTGCCGTGGCCGAGGCCAAGGTGCTGACGACGGAAATCAGCCTGCTCGCCAGCGAAAAGCTCTTCGAGCTGGCCGGCAGCCGCGCCAGCCTCGCCGAGTTCAACCTCGACCGCCACTGGCGCAACGCCCGCGTCCACACCCTGCACGACCCGGTGCGCTGGAAGGTCCAGGCAGTCGGCGCCTATCACCTCAACGGCGCCAAGCCGGCCCGTCATTCCTGGATCTGAGGAGTTCTCCATGACATTGCCGCAACCTGCACCGGCTCTCAGCGTCGCCATCATTCGTGACGACGCCGAGGCCATCGAGGTGGCCCACCGCATCGCCGCCGAGTTCAAGCCCGGCGCCGCCGAGCGTGACCGCGACCGCCGCCTGCCCCATGAAGAGCTCGAGGCTTTCAGCCGTTCCGGTCTCTGGGGCATCAGCGTGCCCCGTGAATTTGGTGGCGCTGGTGTATCGCGGGTGACCCTGGCCCGGGTCATCGCCATCATCAGCGCCGCCGACGCCTCCCTCGGGCAGATTCCGCAGAACCATTTCTATGCCCTTGAAGTCCTTCGCGTGAATGGCAGCAAGGCCCAGCAGCGACGCCTGTTCGCCGCCGCCCTGGCGGGCCAGCGCTTTGGTAACGCACTGGCGGAAATCGGCACGCGCACCGCCAATGACCGCAATACCCGGCTGATCCGGGAAGGCGCGGGCTACCGCATCAATGGCCGCAAGTTCTATTGCACCGGCGCCCTCTATGCCGATCGGGTACCGACCCTGGTGGTGGCCGAGGATGGGCACCAGTACCTCGCCTTCGTCCCGCGCAATGCTCCCGGGTTGACGGTCATCGATGACTGGTCCGGGTTCGGCCAGCGCACCACCGGCAGCGGCTCGGTAGTGTTCGAGAACGTGCCGGTGCGCTCCGAGGACCTGGTGTCCTTCCAGGATGCCTTCGACCGTCCGACCACTGTCGGCCCCTTCGCGCAGATCCTCCATGCCGCCATCGATGCCGGCATCGCCCGCGCCGCCTATGAAGATGCACTGGAGTTCGTGCGTACCCGCTCGCGGCCGTGGATCGACTCCGGCGTGGACAAGGCCAGCGACGATCCGCTGACCATCCAGGAGTTCGGTCGCCTGGCCATCCGTCTGCATGCCGCCGAGGCCATCCTCGACCGCGCCGGCCGCCTGCTGGATGCCGCCACTGCCCAACCCAACGCCGACAGCGTGGCCGCTGCGTCCATCGGTGTGGCCGAGGCCCGTGCCCTGACCACAGAGGTGTCGCTGGCCGCCGGCAGCAAGCTGTTCGAGCTGTCCGGCACCCGCGCCAGCCTGGCCGAACACAACCTCGACCGTCACTGGCGCAACGCCCGCGTGCACACGCTGCACGACCCTGTGCGCTGGAAGTACCACGCCGTGGGCAACTTCTACCTCAATGACAAACTGCCACCGCGCCGGGGGACGATCTGATGGCGCGCAAGCAGATTCTCCTCAACGCCTTCAACATGAACTGCGTGGGGCACATCAACCACGGGCTCTGGACCCACCCGCGCGACCGTTCGGCCGACTACCGCAAGCTGTCCTACTGGACCGAGTTGGCGCAGTTGCTGGAGCGGGGGTTGTTCGACGGCCTGTTCCTGGCGGACATAGTCGGTGTCTACGACGTCTACCAGGGCAACGTCGACCTGACCTTGAAGGAAAGCATCCAGCTTCCGGTCAACGACCCGCTGTTGCTGGTCTCGGCCATGGCGGGCGTGACGCGCCACCTGGGTTTCGGCCTGACCGCCAACCTCAGCTACGACGCGCCGTACCTGTTCGCCCGACGCATGTCGACGCTGGATCACCTGACTGATGGTCGGGTGGGCTGGAACATCGTCACCGGCTACCTGGAGAGCGCCGCCCGCGCCATGGGGCTGACGCAGCAGGTGGAGCATGACCGCCGCTATGACCAGGCCGACGAGTACCTGGAGGTGCTCTACAAGCTCTGGCAGGGCAGCTGGGAGGAGGGCGCCGTGGTCAATGACCGGCAGCGACGCATCTACGCCCAGGCGGACAAGGTGCACAAAGTTCGCCACCAGGGTGAGTTCTTCAACGTCGAGGGCTACCACCTCTGCGAACCTTCGCCGCAGCGCACCCCGGTGCTGTTCCAGGCCGGTTCCTCCGCGCGCGGGCTGCGTTTTGCCGGCGAGCATGCCGAATGCGTGTTCATCAGCGGCAACAACAAGGCCGCCACCCGCGCCCAGGTGGACAAGGTGCGCGCAGCGGCCCAGGCCGCTGGCCGCGATCCGCACGCGGTGAAGGTGTTCATGGGCATCAGCGTGATAGTCGCGCCCACTGAGGCCGAAGCGCGCGCCAAGCACGCCGAGTACCTGGCCCACGCCAGCGCCGAGGCAGGCGTGGCGCACTTCGCCAGCTCCACCGGCATCGACTTCTCCCGTTTCGGCCTGGATGAGCCGATTCCGTATGTGAAAACCAACGCCATCGAATCGGCCGCCAGCAAGCTCAAGGACAACAGCCTGACCCGTCGTCAATTGCTGGAACAGCACGCCCTGGGCGGGCGCTACATCCTGCTGGTGGGCTCGCCCACCCAGGTAGCCGACGAGCTACTGAGCTGGGTGGAGGAGACCGGTCTCGACGGCTTCAACCTCACCCGCATCGTCACCCCGGAAAGCTACGCCGACTTCATCGACCTGGTGGTGCCGGAGCTTCAGGCACGCGGCGCGTACAAGACGGCGTATGCCGAAGGCACCTTGCGGCGGAAGTTGTTTGGCCAGGGGGATCGCCTTCCCGACAACCACCCGGGCGCTCGCTTTTCCTCGGGGCAAATTTCTCCTGTAGGGGCGAATTCATTCGCCAAGCAGGCCGAAGGTCTGCCCCTCAGAAAACCAGGGAGCGCTGCGCGCTCCTCAGCGAATGAATTCGCCCCCACAAGGTAATTGCCAACCCATTCCCCCGTTACTCAAGGACTAAAGACATGCCCAAGCACCTCCTCAAAACCCTCACCCTCGGCCTGCTCCTGGCCTCCGGTATCGCCCATGCCGCCGACTCCAAGGTCCTCAAGGTCGGCACCACCGCTGCCTTCGCCCCGCCGCTGGAAGTGGCGGTGGAAGAGGCCGCGAAGAAAGGCCTGAAAGTGGAACTGGTGGAATTCACCGACTGGAACTCGCCGAACATCACCCTGGCTGCCGGCGACATCGACGTGAACTACTTCCAGCACACGCCATTCCTGGAAAACGCCAAGAAGGAAGGCGGCTTTGCCCTCAAGCCCTTCGCGCCCGGCGTGATCAACAACGTCGGCCTGTACTCGAAGAAGTACAAGGCAATCGCTGATCTGCCGGAAGGCGCCAAGGTGGCCATCGCCAACGACCCCATCAACGGTGGTCGCGGCCTGCAACTGCTGCAGAAGGCCGGGCTGCTGAAGCTCAAGGATGGCGTCGGCTACAAGGCGACCCTGGACGACATCGTCGAGAACCCGAAAAAGATCGACATCATCGAGCTGGAGGCCGTGCAACTGGTGCGTGCCCTGGATGACGTCGACCTGGCCCAGGGCTACCCGCACTACATCCGCCTGGCCGGCACCCTCGATGCCAACAGCGCCCTGCTGTTCGATGGCATCGAGAACAAGGAATACATCATCCAGTTCGTCACCCGCGCCGATTACCAGGACGACGGCCGCCTGGGCGAGTTCGTTGACATCTACCAGCACTCGCCGCAGGTGCGCGCTGCGCTGGATAAGGCACACGGCAAGCTCTATCAGCCCGGTTGGAATTAACAGGGGGGGTGATGACTTTGTAGGGGCGAATTCATTCGCCAAGCAGGCCGAAGGTCTGCCATGGGATGTCCGGGGGAGCGCTGCGCGCTCCTTGGCGAATGAATTCGCCCCTACAGGTTTGTGCCTTCAAGGAATACCGAATCGAGAGGCCCTATATGGTCAGTTTCAACCGCAACATCAGCCTGGACCTGCCGCATATTCGCCTGCAGGCACTGGGCAAGGCCTATCAGGGCAGCAAGGGGCCAGTGCAGGCGCTGCAAGGCATCGACCTGGAAATCCGTCGGGGTGAAGTGTTCGGCATCATTGGCCGCAGCGGCGCGGGCAAGTCGTCGCTGATCCGCACCCTCAACCGCCTGGAAAAACCCACCAGCGGCCAGGTGGTGATCGACGAAGAAGACATCGGCCAGTTCGACGAGAAGCAGCTTGTGCTCCTGCGCCGCCGCGTCGGCATGATCTTCCAGCACTTCAACCTGATGTCGGCCAAAACCGTCTGGCAGAACGTTGCGCTGCCGCTGAAAGTTGCCGGCGTCCCCAAGGCCGATATCGAGCGCAAGGTCAGCGAACTGCTGGAATTGGTGGGGCTCGCGGACAAGCGCGATGCCTACCCGGCGCAACTTTCGGGTGGGCAGAAGCAGCGCGTCGGCATTGCCCGCGCGCTGGTGCATCAGCCGGAAATCCTGCTCTGCGACGAAGCCACTTCGGCGCTGGACCCGGAAAGCACCCAGGCCATCCTTGCCCTGCTGCGCGATATCAACAAGCGCCTGGGGCTGACCATCGTGCTGATCACCCACGAGATGGCGGTGATCCGCGAAATCTGCGATCGCGTGGTCGTGCTGGAGCGCGGCCAGGTGGTGGAGCACGGAGAGGTCTGGCGTGTGTTCGGCGATCCGCAGCACGAGGTCACCCGGACCTTGCTGGGCACCCTGCGCCACGACCTGCCGGACGACCTGCTGGCGCGGCTGGTCAGTCAGCCGGCTGAAGGTGCCAATGCACTGCTGCTGGATCTGCATTTCACCGGCGCCAGTGGCCGTGAGCCGGATCTGTTGGCCATCGCCCAGGCGCTTGGCACGCGGGTGAGCCTGGTGCATGGCGGCATCGACCGCATCCAGGGGCGCGCCCAGGGGCATCTGCTGCTCAGCGCGACGCTGGCGGGAGAGGGCGGGCTGGACCTGCTGGAGCGGGCGCGGCCCCTGGCGGACAAGGCGGAGGTGCTCGGCTATGTCGCCCATGCTTGACCGGCTGCTGCAGGGCATCCTCGACACCTTGCTGATGATCGGCGCGTCCTCGTTGATCGTGTTCCTGGTGGGGATTCCCCTGGCCCTGGTGCTGGTGACCACCGGCCCCGGTGGCATCTTCGAAGCCCGCACGTTGAACCGCACGCTGGGCAGTGTGGTGAACGTGCTGCGTTCGATCCCGTTCCTGATCCTGATGGTGGCGTTGATCCCCTTTACTCGCCTGATTGTCGGCACCAGCTACGGGGTATGGGCGGCGGTGGTGCCGCTGACGATCGCCGCCACGCCGTTTTTCGCGCGCATTGCCGAAGTCAGCCTGCGCGAGGTGGATTTCGGCCTGGTGGAGGCGGCCCAGGCGATGGGCTGCCAGCGGCGCCACATCATCTGGAACGTGCTGTTGCCGGAAGCGCGGCCGGGCATCGTCGGCGGCTTCACCATCACCCTGGTGACCATGATCAACTCGTCTGCCATGGCCGGCGCCATTGGGGCGGGCGGGTTGGGGGATCTGGCCTATCGCTACGGTTACCAGCGCTTCGACACGCAGATCATGCTGACGGTGATCATCCTGCTGGTGGTGCTGGTGACCCTGATCCAGTTCGGCGGGGATCGTCTGGCGCGGTTATTGAACAAGCGGGCGTAGGCCACGCGCATCCGGAAGCCCAAACTACAGGGCTGCTATGCGGCACGGATAGCCCCCTCTCCCGCTTGCGGGAGAGGGTTGGGGAGAGGGCAGTTGGGGCTCTCAAGGGGCAGACCTGCGGCCTGCTTGGCGAATGAATTCGCCCCTACAGAAAACACAAAGCCCGGCATCTGCCGGGCTTTGAGGTTTTGCAGTCCGCCATCAGACGACGCGGTTGGCGCCGGTGCGGTCGGCACCGCTTTCAGCGACGCGGTTGGCGCCAGTACGGTCAGAGCCACTTTCGGCGACGCGGTTGGCGCCGGTGCGGTCGGCACCGCTTTCAGCGATGCGGTTGGCGCCAGTGCGGTCGGCACCGCTTTCGGCGACGCGGTTGGCGCCAGTACGGTCGGCACCGCTTTCGGCGATGCGGTTGGCGCCGGTGCGATCAGAACCACCTTCGGCCACGCGGTCCAGGACCATGAAGCTACCTTCAGCGGCAACCGGGTCGATGACCTGGATGTAGGTGCCTTCCTTCGACTCGCCCAGAACCGGCTGGGAATCCGACGGCAGGGCAAACACGCTGGTGCTCAGGGCGGCGATGAACAGGGCGGCGAAGGCTTGGGTTTTCATGATCGTGGGCTCCTCGTGGGGGGCTGGAAACCGGGTACGGAGCCAATCTTACGGACGGGGAGTCGATTAAAAAGTGAACACGCGCGATAGGGATCATCGACGCCGTTGATAGTCTGTGAAGTGCTTTTAAATCAGAGAGATACGTGAAGCGAGGGGGATATCACGAATGAAATCGCCCCGCAGATTGGGGCGGGGTTTCCCCTCTCCTATTGCGGGAGAGGGGCGGATTCTCAATCCATCACGTCCTGCAGCACTTCGTAGATGATCCCGGTGGCCACTGCGACCAGGATCAGGTCGGTGCCGGCCCGGACCCAGTCGTAACCTTCGTAGTGGGGCAGGCGGTTGACCAGCCGGCCGTCGAGCTTCTTGGCGATCCCCGGTGGCAGCGGCTTGCCGCGTGCCAGGTTCTTCTGGATACCCGGCGGCAGGGCCTGGGCCGGACCCCAATAGTCGCGATTGTCGTCGAGGATGACGCGGATGCCGCCGATATCCACCTGCGGGCTGCCGGACCAGTTGTTGCCTTGGGCGCTGGATTGGCCCTTGTCATGCCCCTTGCCTTTGCCGGGGTCCGCCAGCAGGGCGGGTGAGCCGGCGACGAGCGCAATACTGGTGAGTGCGGCGATCAGGGTGCGGGTTGTAGTCATGTCCTTGGCCTCCATGGGGCTTTTCCCTTTGCTGATGGACTGCGAAAGCAGGGGCGAGTGCCGCAACTATTGCAGAAATTTCTCTGGCTTGAAGTGTGCGGTTTTGTGACGGCGTTCATGCTTTTCAAGCCGGACGTCGACCGAACCTGCCGCTCGTCTTCCGGCGGCGAACCAGCTTAGGGGAAAGGAGTCTCACCGCATATCGTGAAGTAAAGCCTGTGGAGGCTCCAAATTGATCAATAAGAAAACCCTGTTGGCCGCAGCCACCTGTGCGATGGTCCTTGCGGCGGGTACCGTCCTGCCCGGCGGTGCATCCCTGGTCGACTCCGCCTACGCCCGAGGCAACGGTGGCGGAAATGGCGGAGGAAATGGTGGCGGCAACGGTGGTGGTCATGGCGGCGGCCATGGCGGTGGTATCGGCGGTGGCGTGGGTGGTGGCCATGCCGGCACTCACGACGGCAAGGGCCATGGCTACGGCAAGGACGCCGACCACACTGGCAAGGCCACTCGCAATGGTGAGGACAAGGGCCACAGTTACGGCAGCCTGCGCAACGATGACAACGGCCATGGCGTGGCGACTTCCGCCGTCGCCCGTGACAAGGACAGCCGCGGCCTGGCCAATGCCCGTGCCGTGTCTGAGACGACCCCGGGCGATCACAACGCCCATGGACGTTCCCAGGCCGAGGCCTCGTCGAGCAAGAACGACGGCAAGAGCCATCGCTAGAGACATCGCTGGAAATGAAAGGGGCAACCAGTTGGTTGCCCCTTTTTCATTCAGTGTGCCGCCAGCAACACACCTCGGCATTCGCCGAAGCCGATGCTCGGATAGCCCTCCCGCTGGCAACGGGCGCGCAGGATCACTTCGTCGCCGTCTTCCAGGAAGGTGCGCTGCTCGCCGCCGGGCAGGGTGATCGGCTGCTTACCGCCGAAGGTGCTCTCCAGCAGGCTGCCGAAGGCCTGCGGTTCCGGACCGGAGAGGGTTCCGGAGCCGAACAGGTCGCCGGCCTGCAGCTTGCAACCGCCCACGCTGTGGTGGGCAACCATCTGCGCCACGGTCCAGTACATGTTCAGGGTGTTGCTCAGCGCCAGGCGATGGGGCGCCATACCCTGCTCGCGCATGGCGGGGGTGAGGACCAGCACTTCCAGCTCGATGTCGAAGGCGCCTTTGGCCTGGTCGGCTTCGTCCAGCAGGTAGGGCAGGGGCTGCGGGTCGCCTTCCGGACGGGCCGGCTGGGCGGCGCGGAAGGGTTCCAGGGCTTCAGCCGTAACCACCCAGGGGGAAACCGTGGTGCCGAAGTTCTTCGCCAGGAACGGGCCGAGGGGCTGGTATTCCCAGGCCTGCACGTCGCGGGCGGACCAGTCGTTGAGCAGGCAGTAGCCGGCGATGTGCTGTTGGGCATCGCTAATGGCGATGGACTCGCCCATCTCGTTGCCCTGGCCGATCCAGATACCCAGTTCCAGTTCGTAGTCCAGGCGCTTGCTCGGGCCGAAGTTCGGCACTTCGTTGCCCGGTGGCATGGTCTGGCCCAGCGGGCGGCGCACCGGGGTGCCGGACACGCAGACGGTGGACGCGCGGCCGTGGTAGCCGATGGGCACGTACTTGTAGTTGGGCAGCAGCGGGTTGTCCGGGCGGAACAGGCGGCCGACGTTGTTGGCGTGGTGGATGCCCACATAGAAGTCGGTGTAGTCGCCCACTTTCGCCGGCAGGTGCAGTTGGCAGGTGGACGCGGCCGGCAGCAGGGCCTGGCCCATGGCTTCCAGGCGTTCCTGGGCGCTGCTGCCTTCGGCCAGCAGGTCTTGAAGCTGCGCGCGCAGGGCGCGGCGGGCGGAGGCGCCGAGGGCGAAGAAGGCGTTCAGGCTGTCACCGCAGGCGGACTGCGCCGCTTCGGCCGCTTCGCCGCTGAACAGCCCTGCATCGGCAGCGACCTTGAGGTCGAAGATCGCGTCGCCAATGGCTACGCCGCCACGCGGCGAGGCGCTCGCCGGGCTGAAGACGCCCAGCGGCAGGTTCTGCAGGGGGAAATCCGGGTGGCCGTTGGCGGAGGCGATCCAGCTACGGCGATTGTCTGTCTGGGTCATGTCAGATCCTGCCCTTGTCGAAGGTCTTGGCCATGCCGGCCCAGCATGCATCGTAGTCGCTCTGCAGCTGCGGGCATTCCAGCGCGTATTGGCTGGGGCGCAGCACGCGGCTGGTCTCGAACATGAAGGCCATGGTGTTGTCGATCTTGTGGGGTTTCAGATCGGCGGCGATGGCGGCGGTGGTGGTGGCGTTGTCCGGGCCGTGGGCGCTCATGCAATTGTGCAGCGAGGCGCCGCCCGGGGCGAAGCCTTCTGCCTTGGCGTCGTAAGCGCCCTGGATCAGGCCCATGAATTCGTTCATCAGGTTGCGGTGGAACCACGGCGGACGGAAGGTGCTCTCGGCCACCATCCAGCGCGGCGGGAAGATCACGAAGTCGACGTTGGCCTGACCAAAGGTTTCGCCGGGCGAGGTGAGCACGGTAAAGATCGACGGGTCCGGGTGGTCGTAGCTCACCGTGCCGATGGTGTTGAAGCGGCGCAGGTCGTACTTGTAGGGCACGTTGTTGCCGTGCCAGGCGACCACGTCCAGCGGCGAGTGGTCGAGGGTGGTGGCCCAGAGTTCGCCGAGGAACTTCTGCACCAGCTCTACCTTTCCATCGATTTCTTCGTAATGGGCCACCGGGGCGAGGAAGTCTCGGGGGTTGGCCAGGCCGTTGCTGCCGATGGGGCCGAGGTCCGGCAGGCGCAGCGCGGCGCCGTGGTTCTCGCAGATATAGCCACGGGCGGTGGCATCCAGCAGCTCGACACGGAATTTCATGCCGCGCGGGATCACCGCGATTTCCAGGGGCTCCACATCCAGCAGGCCCAGCTCGGTCGCGATGCGCAGGCGACCCTGCTCGGGAACGATCAGCAGTTCGCCATCGGCATTGAAGAACACCCGCTGCATCGAGGCGTTGGCGCGGAACAGGTGCACGCTGACGCCCGAGGCCTGTTCGGCATCGCTGGTGGCGGCGATGGTCAGCAGGCCGTCGATGAAGTCAGTGCGTTCGGCGGGAATGTCCTGCGGATTCCAGCGCAGGCGGTTGGGCGTCACCGGACCCAGGCGGTTGCCGGCGATCTGGCGCTCCAGGCGCTGGTACTGCGGGTGGTTGGCCGAAGGCTTGATGCGGTACATCCAGGTACGCCGGGCCTCGCTACGCGGCACGGTGAAGGCGGTTCCGGAAAGCAGCTCGGCGTACAGGCCGTAGGGCACTTTCTGCGGGGAGTTCTGGCCGACGGGCAGGGCGCCCGGCAGCGCTTCGCTGCTGAACTCGTTGTTGAAACCGGACTGGTAGGTGAGCGGAGCAGGGGAGACCATGGTGACCTCGCTGTTTTTGTAATTTGATTACGCATAACGTAATTTGAAAGGGAAAAGGGGTCAAGCTATAACAGCGGCCTCCACACCGACCAAGGCCATGACATGACGAGCGAGAACGACAGCGCGGGTGCACCGCGGCGGCAGAAGGTGCAGGCCGCCGAAGTGGGCACTGACATCCTCAAGGGGTTGGCGGAACTGGCGCCGGCCACCTCGCTGTCGAAGTTGGCCGAGCACGTCGGCATGCCGGCGAGCAAGGTGCATCGCTATCTGCAGGCGCTGATCGCCAGCGGCTTCGCCGAGCAGGACGCCACCACCAATCACTATGGTCTCGGCCGCGAGGCGCTGCTGGTCGGATTGGCCGCCATTGGGCGGTTGGACGTGGTGAAGGTGTCCATGCCGCACCTGGCGGAGCTGCGCGACTCGCTGAACGAAACCTGCTTCCTTGCTGTTTGGGGCAACAAGGGGCCGACAGTGGTTCACGTCGAACAGGCCCTGCGTGCCGTGACCCTGGTGACCCAGGTGGGCTCGGTATTGCCGTTGCTGGGTTCGTCCACGGGGCTGGTGTTCAACACCTACCTGCCCGAGGGTGAAACCGCCTTTCTGCGGGACGAGGAAATGGCCCAGCCAGGGGCGCCCGCCGCTGCCGAGCTGAAGGAGCAGATGGCGCAGATCCGTGCCACTGGGTTGCACCCGGTGCATGGCCTGCTGATGCCGGGCGTGAATGCGCTGTCGGCGCCGCTGTTCGCGACGGGCAGCAAGCTCGCCGGCGTAATCACGGTGGTGGGAGCGGCCAGTGTGTTCAGCGCCGATACCGAAGGCTCCGCCGCCGAGCGTCTGCACCGGGCGGCCGAAGCCATCAGCCTGAGGATGGGTGGGCGGCAGCCGGCGTAAGCAGTTCGCCGCCTACCGGCTCTACTCGTTGATCGTGAACAACTTGCTGCATTCCCTCGGGTCGCCGGTGTCGATGCCGACGTTCAACCAGCGCAGGCGTGTCGCCGAATCGGACAGGTCCAGCGGGTCGGCCATGGACGGCAGGCCCGCGCCGGCGCGTGCGGCGTCGCGTTCGCGCACGGCCTTGAGCGCTGCATCCAGCTGCTCGGGTTCCAGCCAGGCGTACTTGCGCCGCGCATAGCTGATCCAGCTGCCCACCAGACAGTCCGCCACCAGTTCCTGGGTTACCCGCAGGTTCTCGCTGCTGTGGGCCGGGTCCATGTCGGTATTGAGATCCTTGAACCACCCCACCACGCCCACCAGCTTCTGGATATGGTGTGCGGCGGCGTGGGCCACCACATAGCTGCGTGCGAGGTCGCCCACCTGCGGAGCGTTCTTCTGCAGGTCGTCCAGGTAGGCCATGTCGAGATAGAGCTGAGACGTGCTGGAGCAATACAGCGGTCCGCTGAAGGTGCCCTTGAGCTGGCAGGGCGACTCCAGCCGGTCGCGGAAGCTCACCAACTTGGGTCGTTTGTAGGAGAAGTCGGCGCGGGCGAGAAATTCGCCCCAAATGTCCTCGATGCTCTCCAGCATCAGTTTGGTCAGCTCCTGAGAGTCGGCCGGCGCGTGCTGCATGGCGGTGGGGGGCGGCGCGGCGACCGGCTTCGCCGCCGCGGCGGGCTCCTCGATCACCTCTTCGGGGAACGCCGGTGGTGGGGGCATCAACCGGTCGACAAGGTGCGCGGGGCCGAAGGCCAGGTAGACCGCCACTCCTACCAGCGCGACGATGATCAGCAACCACGACAGCCAGCGCAGCAGTCGGAGCAGCAACCCCGTGCGGGGACTCGGGGCGGCGGCTTTTCCGGGCATATCGATGAGCTCCTGGGGGTATTGAGATTCAGTGTTGTCGCTTCCGGGCAACCGCGCCATTTTTTCATCTGTCTCTCTCGTGAGACATCTGTCACATGATGGCAACCTGACGCTGCTTGAATGCCCGGCACTCATCAGCCGCCCGGAGTATCGATCATGGCAGCCGAAAGCAGTCTGGCTCGCCTGCTCAAGACCGTGGAACCCTTGACCCCGGACATGAGCATCAGTGATGTGGCCGATCGCCTGCTGACCCGTGAACACAAGGCCTTCCTGTCCCTACCGGTGGTGGACGGGCAGGGGATGCCGCTGGGCCTGGTCAGCCGCTACACGTTGCAGGACATCTTCATGCAGCGCTTCGGCCGCGACCTCTGGGGCCGTCGTCCGGCGTCCGACGTGATGAACCCGGCACCGCTCACCGTCGCCCTGGCCAGTGGCCTGGAGCTGGCGGCCAAGCAGGTCACCGGGCAATTGCAGTACCCGATTACCGAAGATTTCATCCTGGTGGACGAGCAGGGACGCTACTTGGGACTCGGTACGGTGCTGGACCTGCTGAAAGCCATGGAAATGCGTATCGCCCAGCGCAACCGGGTGCTGCGCCAGGCGCTGGTGGACCTGAAGGAATCCCAGACCCAGCTGGTGCAATCGGAAAAGATGGCGTCCCTCGGCCAGATGGTGGCCGGCGTCGCCCATGAGCTGAACACCCCGCTGGGCTACGTGAAGAACAACGTGCAGCTGATGGAAGAGCTGACCACGCCGTTGTTCGCCCTGGCCGAGAGCCAGGCCGCGCTGGCCGCCTGCCTGGAAGACCCGGCCTGCGACGAGAACCGCCTGGCCGATGCCCTGGAACGCGCTGCCGCCAGCCGCGAGGAGGCCGCTCCCGAGCTGCTGGCTGGCGATCTGCGCCAGTTGTTCGGTGACACGCTGTATGGCATCGGCCAGATCGCCGAGCTGGTTTCCGGCCTCAAGGATTTCGCCCGCCTCGACCGCGCCATGAGCGAGGAAGTGGACCTCAACGAGTGCATCCGCAGTGCCTTGCTGATCGCCCGCAACAACATCAAGGACAAGGCCGAGGTGTTCCAGATGCTGGGCGAGCTGCCCCGTGTCACCTGTGCCCCGTCGCAGATCAACCAGGTCTTGCTCAACCTCTTCACCAATGCCGCCCAGGCCATGGACGAACCGGGGCGCATCCAGGTACGCAGCTGGGCCGACGAGGCCGGCGTGTTCATTTCAGTGCAGGACAGCGGTCGCGGGATGCCACCGGACGTCATGCGACGCATCTTCGATCCCTTCTTCACCACCAAGCCGGTGGGCGAGGGGACCGGGCTGGGGTTGTCCATCAGCTACAAGATCATCCGTGACCATGGCGGCAGCATCCGCGTGGCCTCGGAGCCGGGGCGCGGAACGCGCTTTCTCATCAGCCTGCCGCGCAATCCGGCGGTCGAACTGAAACGGAGTGCCTGAGTCCATGTCGTCTTCCGTCCGCATTCTCTTCGTCGATGACGAGGAACGCATTCTGCGCAGCCTGGCGCTGCAGTTCCGCCGCCAGTACGAGGTGATCACCGAGAGCGACCCGCTGCGCGCGCTGGAACGGCTCAAGGAAGAGTCGGTGCATATCATCGTCAGCGACCAGCGCATGCCGGGTATGAGCGGTGCCGAGCTGTTGGCACGTTCGCGGGAGATCGCGCCGGAATGCCTGCGCATCCTGCTCACCGGCTACTCCGACCTGGATGCCGCGGTGGAAGCGCTGAACAACGGCGGTATCTTCCGCTACCTGACCAAGCCCTGGGACCCGCAGGAAATGGCCTTCACCCTGCGCCAGGCGGCGGAGATCGCCCTGCGCCAGGCCGCCGCGCCGGTCACCACCGCCACCAGCAACCTGGCGGCTCCGCTGAACCTGCTGCTGCTGGATGACGATCCGGAAACCCTGCACTGCGTCCAGGCCTTCTGCCAATCCGGCGGCCATCGCCTGCTGCGCGCCCACAACCTGAGCGAGGCGCTGGTGACCCTGAACCTGGAACCGGTGGACCTGCTGGTCAGCGACCTCAAGCTGGGCGGCGAGGACATGGCGCCGCTGCTGAAATCCCTGGCCCAGGCCCACCCGCGGCTGCTCAGCCTGGTGGTGACGCCGTTCCGCGACACCCAGGCGCTGCTCAAGCTGATCAACGAAGCGCAGATCTTCCGCTACCTGCCCAAACCGATCCGCCGCGGCCTGTTCGAAAAGGGCCTGAAGGCGGCCGCCGAGCAGTCCTTCCTGTGGCGCGCGCAGCCGCTGGAAATGGTCCCGCGTGCGGCGGATGCCCCGAAGGAAGCCAGTGAGAACCAGCGTGTCGGCAGCCTGCTGGGGATGCTGGCGCGATTGCGTGAGCGGGTTATTGCCTGAGGCACTGATCCCCCTTCGACTGCGAAGGGCAGTCCTTCGGCCTGCTTGGCGATTGAAATCGCCCCCACAAGAGCAGGGCCGCGTTCGGAGGAGGGGGATATGGGCTGGCTCGAACCATCCGGCGAGCCCATTTCCTTGTAGGGGCGAATTCATTCGCCAAGGGCAACGCAGTTGCCCCAACGAACTCCCGAGGGCAGACCTTCGGCCTGCTTGGCGATTGAAATCGCCCCTACAGGGGCGGGCCGCGTTCGGAGGAGGGGGATATGGGCTGGCTCGAACAATCCGGCGAGCCCATTTCCTTGTAGGGGCGAATTCATTCGCCAAGGGCAACGCAGTTGCCCCGACGAGCTCCCGAGGGCAGACCTTCGGTCTGCTTGGCGATTGAAATCGCCCCTACAGGGTCAGATCCGCCCCGAGGGTTGAGGAGTGCCGCTCAGTACTTGATATCCCGCGCTCTTTCGCGCCCTTGCTGCTTGGTCTGCCGCTTGTCCTGGCGGCATTCGGCGTTGTACTGCATGTCGGCGGCGCGGCAGTCCTGTTTGATCTGGCGTGCATCCTGGCGGGTTTCCTGGCGGACTTCCCGCGCGGCGCGGCGCTGTTGGGCCTGCTCGGTGGCCCAGGATGCGCCTGCCGAAACCAGCAGGAACATGGCAGCCAGGAGAACAGGAAGACGAGGAGTGCGCATGGCGTTGCCTCCCTTGGCGAAGAGGGTGTGGTATTTCAGTACAGCCGATTTTGCGCGCAGCTGCTGCGATTCCGCGGAGCGGTAGGCCCGGTCTGGCGTTATCCGGGCGCCAGTCGGGGCAGTTTGAGGTCGGCGCAGGTTCCGCCGCCTTCACGGTTGTACAGGGTGATGCTGCCGCCCAGGCGGGTGGCGATCATCTGCACGATGGCCAGGCCAAGGCCTGCGCCCTGGGGATTGTCCTGGCTGTAGAAGCGCTCAAACAGGCGTTCCAGCCGGGTTTCTTCGATACCGGGGCCCTGGTCTTCCACGCGCAGCAGGAAGAAGTCCCGGCCGTCTGGCAGCAGGCTGACCTTCACCTCGCCGCCGGGCGGGGAGAAGTTGGTGGCGTTGGTCACCAGGTTCTGCAGGGCGATGCCGATGGCGGCGGCGTCGCTGGTGGTGTGGAAGTCGTCGTCGGTTACTTCCAGGGCCAGTTCCAGGCCCTTGTCCAGCAACAGGGGCGTCAGCTCGGCCAGGTGCTCGCGGACCAGGTGTCCCAGATCCAGGCGCTGCCATTTCTGCCGCGCCAGTTCAGGCTCCACCCGCGCCATGGTGAGCAACTGGTGGACCACCCGCGTCAGGCGGTCGACGCCCACTGTCAGAAAGCGCAGGGCTTCGGCGCGCTGCTCGTCGCTGGTGGCTTCGAGCGCGTTCTGCGCGTGCAGGCGCAGCACCGCCAACGGGGTGCGCATCTCGTGGGCGGCGTCGCCGATGAAGCGCCGTTCGCGCTGGAGCATCAGCTCGATCTGTGCCAACAGGCGGTTGATCGACGCCTGCATGGGTTCCAGTTCCTTCGGCAATGGCACGATCTGCAGCGGTGCCAGGGATTCGGCGTGGCGGCTGCGGATCACCCGCGCCATGTTCTGCAGCGGCAGCAGGCCCCAGCCGATGGCCAGCCAGACCAGCGCCGCGAGGACGAGAATGCCCACCATGTTGGGCCCCAGGGTATGGCGGACGATGCGCTGCACCAGGTCCTGGCGCACGTCGTCGCGTTCACCCACCCAGATCAGCAGGCCCTGCTCCGTATCCGGCAGGACGAAGCCGCGCCAGTGGTGGCCGGCCAGTTCGATGTTGTGGAAGCCGGTTTTCACCGGCGCGTGGTCAAAGGGCGGGGCGCTGGGCGATTGCACCAGGCTTCGGCCGTCCTTGCTCCAGACGTGGAAGGCCATCTTGCTCTCGTAAGGGTGTCCGACCTTGCGCGGGACGGCGCTGCTCAGGGCGTTGTTGAAGGCGCGGTACAACTCGTCCTGTTCGGGTTTGGCCAGGGGCATGCGCATCACACCCATCAGCAGGCGCGCGTTCTGCGCCAGATGGGCGTCATAGATCTCTTCAATCTCGTGGCTGCTGTCGCGGTAGTTGAAGTAGGCAATGAGCAGGGTGCCGAGGAGCAACAAAACCATCACCAGCCACAGGGTGCGGCGGCGCAATGACGTCATGGACGGCCGTCCACGAGGTAGCCGATGCCGCGCACAGTGCGGATGAGGTCGCTGGAGAGCTTCTTGCGCAGGTGGTGGATATGCACTTCCAGGGTGTTGCTTTCGGCTTCCTCGTCCCAGCCGTAGAGGGTCTGCACCAGGCGCTCGCGGGTGATGACCTTGCCCGGTTGCGAGAGCAATTCGTGGAGCAACTGGTACTCCTTGGGCGTCAGGGCGACCGGGCTGCCCTGGTAGCTGACCTGCTGGCTGGTGGGGTCGAGCACCACGCCGTTGTGTTCGATCAGCACTTGCGGCCGGCCGGCGCTGCGGCGCAGCAGGGCGCGCAGGCGGGCCTTGAGCTCATTGAGGTCGAAGGGTTTGACCAGGTAGTCGTCCGCCCCCGCGTCCAGGCCGAGGATTCGGTCCTCGGTTGCGTCGCGGGCGGTGAGCACCAGCACCGGCAGGGTGGAGCCGCCGGTGCGCAGTTGCTGCAGGACCTGCAGGCCGTCCAGGCGCGGCAAGCCGAGGTCGAGGATCGCCAGGTCGAATTCTTCGGTCTGCAGGGCGTGCAGGGCGCTGGCGCCGTCGGTCAGCCAGTCGATTGTGTAGCCTTCCTGGCGCAGGCCGGCGCGTACGCCGGCCCCAAGGGCGTTGTCGTCTTCGACGAGAAGCAGTCGCATGGGCGTCCTTCAGGGGTTGCCGATTTCCTGCAGTAAAGCATCGATTTCCCGCCGACGGCCCTGGTCGGCCAGCTCGCGACCGGGTCGCGGGGCGGCGGTCTTGGCCTTGAGCAAGGCTTCGCGCGCCTGCTGGGCGTGGCCCTGGCGGTAGAGGTGGTCGCCCCAGAAATACAGGCTGTCGATACCCGCCGGATTGATCTCCAGGGCCTTGCGCAGCAACTGGTCGGCCTTGTCTTCATCGCCGAAGCTGACCGGCCAGCCAGGCACCCGGTCGTACAGCGCGCCGAGGCTGGTGTAGGCCGAGCCCTGCAAGGCGTTCGGGTCGAGCTGGATGGCGCGCTCCAGGGCGTCGCGGGCGTCCTTGACCTTGCCCAGGGCGCCCAGGCCGCCTTCGGCGCCGGCCCAGCTGCTGGTGACGATGCCGTGCCAGATCCAGGCTTCGGCGGCGTTCGGGGCGCTGCGGGTGAACGCGCCGCTCTGGGCGGCGAGCTTCTCGAATTCGGCGGCGCGCTGCTGCTCCATCACCTGGTACTGGATTTCCGCCCAGCGCTGCTGGATCGCGGCCAGGCGCTGATTGCCGGTGTCGTCCAGGGCCCAGGCGGGGATGCTGAGGATCAGGAACAGGCCGAAGGTGCCGATGAGCTTGTTCATCATGGATGGTCCTTGCCGTGGTGGGCACCGCTGAAGCGGCGGATGATCGGCAGTTGCTTGGACAGCGCCCGATCCACCACGCCGGGCAGCATGCCGTTGAGGCGGACGAAGAACTTCTCCGGCCAACCCAGGTAGAGCTCGCTGAGGTCCTTCTCGATGGCCGCCATCACCGCCCGGGCCACCTGGTCCGGCTCGTCCACGCCGACCTTGAGTTCGGCATTCAGCGCCATGGCAGCCTGGCTGTTCATGCCGGTGCGGGTGGCGCGCGGGGCGACGTAGAGGACGTTCACCGGGGTGTCCGCCAGCTCCCGGCGCAGGGCCTCGGAGAAGCCGCGCAGGGCGAACTTGCTGGCGCAATAGACAGCGTAGCCGGGATAGCCGATGGAGCCGTAGATGGAGCCGACGTTGACCACCAGGGCATGGTTCTGCTGGCGCAGCAGCGGCAGCAGGGCACGGGTCAGTTGCACGGTGGCGGTGACGTTGAGGGCGAGCATGTCCTCGATCTGGTCGTCTTCCACCTGTTCCAGCATGGCGAAGCAATTGACCCCGGCGGCATTCACCAGGACATCGATGCCGCCCATGCCTCGGGCGACTTCCAGCACCCGCTGGCGTCCCTGGGCCTGGCGCAGGTCGGCACCGGTCCAGGCCAGTTGCTGCCGATAGCGTGCGCGCAGGGGCGCCAGGGCTTCCGGCTGCCGGCTCACGGCCATCACCTGGGCACCGCGTGCGCAGAGCTGTTCGGCCAGGGCCAGGCCGATGCCGCCGCTGGCACCGGTGAGCAGTACGCGGCAATCAGCGAGTCGCATGGGACACCTCGCTGGCGCGGGGCAGGCCGCGGAACATGTCGGCGTAGAGCTGGTAGACCACCTTGGCGGCATGGATCACCGCCTGCTGGTCGCCTTCGTCGTCCAGGCGATCCATCAGCCCGCGATAGGTGGCCATGTGGTCCTGGTCGAGTTCGCCGTGGGAGGACAGGTAGCTAAAGGCGTCGGCTGGCAGGCCGAGGCTCTCGCGGATGCTGCCGGCGGCGTGGGTGGCCAGGGCGATGCTGGTGCCTTCCAGCACGTTGACCATGCCGAACAGGCCCACCGGATTGCTGCGGGCGATCTGGTCGTAGAGGAAGGCCACCATCAGTTCGATGGGCAGCGAGGGACGGCTGCTGCTGACGGCTTCAGGGTCACCGCCGCAGGCAGCGATGTCGTTCAGGATCCAGCGTTCGTGGCCGTATTCTTCGTCGATGTATTCGCACACCGCGCCGCGGAGCCATTCCAGCCGCGAAGGCAGACGCGCGCCACAGGCCATCATCAGCGGCACGGTGTGGCGTACGTGGTGGTAAGCCTGACCGAGGAAGGCACGGTAGCCCTCCAGGCTGACCTGGCCGGCCAGCGCTTCGCGTATCACCGGGACGCTGAACAGCGCCTCGCGTTCACGGGCAGTGGCGGCTTGCAGTTGGTCGAAGAAACTCATGGTCTTGCCTCGTTCTGAAGTTCGAGCAGGGTGTCGCGGTAGCGCGCGAGGATGGCCTCGCGGCGCAGGCGACCATTGCTGGTGAGCAGCCCGTCGGCGGCGTTCAAGGGTGTTTCCAGACGATGCCAGGCCCTGATCCGCGCATAGTCGGGCAGGGCGGCATTGGCGCAGGCCACGGCATCGGAAAGGGTCTGTGCATCGCAGTTCGGGTCCAGCGGCCAGAGCAGGGCAAGGTTGCCGGGCAGGCCCTCGCCGTGGACGAAGGCCTGGGCGATCACGCCGCGCTGGGTCAACTCGGCCTCCACCCAGTCCGGGTTCACGTTGCGGCCGAAGCTGGTGATGAATTGGTGCTTCTTGCGACCCTTGAGGTGCAGGTAGCCGTCGGCGTCGAACTCGCCCAGGTCACCCGTGGGCCACCAGCCGCCGGCAAAGGGCGCTTCGCCCAGGTAGCCGAGCAGGGTGGAACCACTGACCTGTACTTCGCCGTCGTCCGCCAGGCGTACCTGGACATGGGGCAGGGGCTGGCCGACGCTGCCCGGCCGCACGGCGCCGGGGCGATTCAGGCAGACGACCGAGGCGCATTCGGAAAGGCCATAGCCTTCGAACACCGGCAGCCCGACCCGCGCGGCGCGAGCCAGCAGGTCCGGCGAGACCCTTGCCCCGCCCACGGCGACGAAGCGGAATTGCGCGGCGCCCAGGTGGCCCTGCTCGATGGCGGTGACCAGGCCCAGCAACAGCTGCGGCACCAGGATCAGGCTCTGGGCGCTGCTGAGGACGACGGTGGCCAGCAGCTTCGGCCAGTCCACGCCGCTGGCGCCCTGGATGCCCATCTGCCGCTGCGGCAGCAGGGTGACGCAGGCGCCGGCCAACAACGCCGCATAGGTGCCGAGGTTCTCCAGCAGCACCGCCATCGGCAGCACCGCCAGGTAGTGGGCCGGTGCACAGGGGCGGCTGGCGACTTCCAGTTCATGGGCGACCCGCAGCAAGGCGTCGGCGCCCAGACAGACGCCCTTGGGCTGGCCGGTGGTGCCCGAGGTGTAGGTGATCTTGAGGGTGCCGGCGGGCAGGGCTGCCTGGCCCTGTCCGGGTTTGCGCCAGAAGGTGCCGTCCGACCGGAAGCCGGCGCCTTCCAGCTCGTTGGCGAAGCCGGCGTCCAGCACCGCCAGGCCGACCTGGCATTGCTCCAGGCAGTGGGCGCGCTGCGCGGGGCTGAAGAAGGGCGGCAGGATCAGGCAGGGGCGCCCGCTGAAGAGCGCTGCCAGGTCCCAGATCAGCGCCTCCGGGCCATTGTCCAGGCCGAGGGCGAGTACGCCTTCGGGTTCTGCGTGCAGCAGGCCTTCCCGCCGTTCCACTTCGGCCAGCAACTGGGCATAGGTGTAGCGTCGGGTATCGCCGCGCAGGGCCAGGGGTTGCGGCAGGTGGCTGGCGTGCTTGCGCAGGACCTCGCGAAAGGCTTCAGGCTGCATGGTGGGCCGCCTCGTCGGCTTCAGGGAAACCCAGGCGCCCGATGACACCGTTGCGTTGCAACTGCTCGAAGCCGAGGTGGATGTTGCCGGTGAACACCTGGGGCTTCTGCTCGTAGTAGGAACCCCATTGCTCCTGGTTGTGGCCCAGGCTGCTGGGGTTGGCCTCGCCGAGGTGCAGGGGTTCCAGGCCGAGGCGGTGGAAACTGTTGATCAGGCCGGGAGCGCCGGTGAACACCACCCACTCCAGGCCACGCTGGTGCAGCAGCCAGGTGACCGCGACGATGATCAGGCGCGCATTGCCGGCGCTTATCGACGCCAGGTTGCCCACTTCCACGACCTGCCGGCGCTCCACCGGGAGGCCGGTCAGGCTGGCGATCCGGGTTTCCACCGGCGCTTCCAGGTACTGCTCGAGGAACAGCGTCTCCTGCTCGGCGAGGCGGATGCCGGCCACGGCGCTGAGGGCTCCGTGGAAGTTGCGCATGCTCAGCAGCTCCGGCATGTACTGGTGGATATCGGCACCGTGGGCGCTGAGAAAGCGGCGATGGACGAAGTCCTCGACCTGGCCACGCCCTGTGTCACCGGCCAACAGCAGGGACAGGTAGTGTTGCTGCGACTTGTGACCGAAACGGAATGGGAACAGGGCGTTCCACTCGACGCTGTTCATCGATGCCCTCCGGGCGCTTGGCTTAATGAGAGGCAGTATCCGCGGGAAGTCTTAAGGGACCCTGAAGACGCCTTGCGCGCCTGTCGACAAGCCTTCATCCCGCTGACACAGGGATGTCATCCGCACAGGGCATCCTGCTTGCAGGAACAGAAAGGGCACAGGAAGTGCCAGGGTGCAAACTGAAGCTGCCGGCGATGGCAGCTTTTTTTTTGCGCGCTTTTTGCTGTCGGCCGGCATGGCAGATGGGCATCGCGCACCTGCCGATCGTCGCGTGGGCTCAGAGCTTGTAGCCGATCTGCCGTAGCAGGCCCTTGCGCCAGGCGATGTCTTCTTCGCCTTCCACGCCACGGGGCGAGAAGCCGTCCACGACACCCAGCACGCCGCGTCCCTGGTCGGTTTCGGCCAGGATCACTTGGGTCGGATTGGCGGTGGCGCAGTAGATGCGGCAGACCTCTGGCACCAGCTTCAGGCTGTTGAGCACGTTGACCGGGTAGAAGCCTTCGCCGAGGAAGATGATGAAGCTGTGCCCGGCGCCGATGGCCAGGGCATTACTGCTGGCCAGTTCGAGCATGGCGTCGTCGGTGCCGGAGCAACGCACCAGACAGCTGCCCGAGGCTTCGCAGAAGGCCAGCCCGAAGCGGATGCCGGGTACGGCACCCACCAGGGTTTCGTGGATGTCTTCGACGGATTTGATGAAGTGGGTCTGGCCGAAGATGAAGTTGATCGACTCCGGCTTGTCGATGCTGACGCTGACGAGTTGCATGTGGCGCGCCTCCAACCCCCA
Source organism: Pseudomonas sp. BN411 (assembly GCF_029871235.1). Classification (GTDB taxonomy): domain Bacteria; phylum Pseudomonadota; class Gammaproteobacteria; order Pseudomonadales; family Pseudomonadaceae; genus Metapseudomonas. The sequence goes on along the minus strand of NZ_SSOM01000085.1, from coordinate 62,081 downwards.
TGGAACAAGCATAGTCAGGGGGCAGGGCGCGGCGTCGCCGACACTAGACGGACAGGTGATCGTCTGAAATGAAAAACCCGGCAGAAGCCGGGTTTTTCGTAGCGGATAGCGCCTTATTCGGTGCTCAGCACACCGCGACGGATCTGGTCGCGCTCGATGGATTCGAACAGGGCCTTGAAGTTGCCCTCGCCGAAGCCGTCGTCACCCTTGCGCTGGATGAACTCGAAGAACACCGGGCCCATCAGGGTTTCCGAGAAGATCTGCAGCAGCAGGCGCTTGCTGCCGCCTTCGGTGGTGCCGTCCAGCAGGATGCCGCGCGATTGCAGTTCGCCTTCTGGCTCGCCGTGGTCCGGCAGGCGGCCCTGGAGCATCTCGTAGTAGGTGGCCGGCGGCGCGGTCATGAAGCGCATGCCGAGGGCCTTCAGCGCGTCCCAGGTCTTGACCAGGTCGTCGGTGAAGAAGGCCACGTGCTGGATGCCTTCGCCGTTGAACTGCATCAGGAACTCTTCGATCTGGCCCGCGCCCTTGGAGGACTCTTCGTTCAGCGGGATGCGGATCATGCCGTCCGGCGCGGTCATGGCCTTGGAGGTCAGGCCGGTGTACTCGCCCTTGATGTCGAAGTAGCGGATCTCGCGGAAGTTGAACAGTTTCTCGTAGAAGTCCGCCCAGTAGGCCATGCGGCCGCGGTACACGTTGTGGGTCAGGTGGTCGATGAACTTCAGGCCGGCACCTTTCGGGTGACGGTCGACGCCTTCGATGAACTCGAAGTCGATGTCGTAGATCGAGGAGCCTTCGCCGAAGCGGTCGATCAGGTACAGCGGCGCGCCGCCGATGCCCTTGATCGCCGGCAGGCGTAGTTCCATCGGGCCAGTGGGGATTTCGATGGGCTGGGCACCCAGCTCCAGGGCACGGGCATAGGCCTGGTGGGCATTCTTCACACGGAAGGCCATGCCGCAGACGGACGGGCCGTGCTCGGCGGCGAAGTAGGCGGCCTGGCTCTTGGGCTCGTTGTTGAGGATCAGGTTGATCTCGCCCTGGCGGTACAGGTGCACGTCCTTGGAACGGTGAGTCGCGACCTTGGTGAAGCCCATGATGGCGAAGATGGGTTCCAGGGTATTCGGGGTGGGCGAGGCGAATTCGATGAATTCAAAGCCCTGCAGGCCCATGGGGTTTTCGAACATGTCAGCCATTTTTTGGCACCTCGAGCATTTGATTGGAAGTATGGGTCAATGCGAGGTGGCTGCCGGTGGCGCGCAGGAAATGCCGCGTACGCTGCGGGCGAGGTAGTCGCCGATGGTGACTTTGAATCCGAGGCTTTGCATGGACGTTGCCTCAGGCCGGCTTGTCGGCTTGCTGGTCAGGGTGCGCCTGGATGAAGGCCGGATGCACAAGGGCAAGGCGTTCGACCCGGGCGATCTTTGGATAGTGTGACAGGTCCAGTTCGAAACGGCGGGCGGCATAGACCTGCGGTAGCAGATAGACGTCAGCCAGACCCGGTTCGCCGAAGCAGAAACCTTCGTCTCCTATAAGGGCTTCGACCGCATTGAAGCCTTCTGCGATCCAGTGACGAATCCAGTTCATCACCTCGGCTTCCTCCACCTTCAGGCCGCGCAGGCGGTTGAGCACCGCGACGTTGTGCAGCGGATGGATATCGCAGCCGATGATGGCCGCCACCGCGCGCTGTTGGGCACGGGCTTCCAGGCCTTGGGGCAGGAGGGCGGGCTGCGGATGGCGCTCTTCGAGGTATTCGATAATCGCGGGGGATTGGGTCAGGACCTGGCCGTCGTCGAGGCGCAGGCTGGGAACACGGCCTTGCGGATTGAGCGCCTTGTACTCGGGCTTGTGCTGCTGGCCGCCGTCCTGGATCAGGTTCACCGGGATATGCCGGGCTTCCAGGCCCTTCAGCGCCAGGGCAATGCGCACCCGGTAGGAAGAGGTGGAGCGGTAATAGGTATAGAGGTCCATGGCAATCGCTCGGCGGCAGGCGTTCCGGTGTGAAGTCCGGGCGCCAGCATTATTGTTTTCGTAATCAATTTACACTTTGCGTAATTTGCGGGCTGGGGGCGGGGCTGTCAAGCGGCGAGCGGAGCGAGGAAAGCCTGTGGGGGTGAATTTATTCGCTATGTCTGCGTTAAGTGTTGCTGGAACGTCCTTCGCCAGGCTGCTTGCCGAGTTCTGCGGATGTTTCTGGTTTCGCCTTCCCAGGCGAGTCCCTTTTCCAGTCGTTGAAAAGGAACCAAAAAACTTGCCCCTGCATCCGGGTCCGGCTTCGCCGGACTTCCCTCGCTCCATCATTGCGCCGGGGGCACGGCGAGAGGGGCCATCCATGGCCCCACACGCCTCTCGCGGCATCCATGCCGCTCATCCCCCTGCACAACGATTCCGCTCGGCCTCCTGAAGGGGCGGAGTCGCTGCCCCACCTCGGTTGCTCAGTTTCAGGCCGCAATCTGCTTCAGGATTGTTTGGACCTCGCCGTCGCGAGTCACCCCTCTCCTCTTCAGGGAGAGGGGCTGGGGGTGAGGGAGCGGATCACCCGACAACAATCCCGTGTTCACTCGCTTGCCTGTAGGGTGGATCACGCTCCATCGATCCACCGGTCGTGGCTCACCCGTACTCCGTTGGTGGATGTAAAGAGCGACATCCATCCTACGGGGCAGCTGTGCTGCCCTTGGCGAATGAATTCAGAGGCCAGAAAAAGAAGGCCCCGCATCGAGCGGGGCCTGGTACATCACTGGTTCTGTTTCGCGTCCTGGACGCCGGCTGTGTTGTTCAACAGGCTGCCGGTGGCGGTTTGCAGGAAGGCTTCCAGGTACTTCTGCAGGCGCGGGTCGCTATCGCCGGGGACGCGTTCGGCCTTGGCATCGGCGCCCAGCTGGTACTGGTACAGGCGCGCCGGGAAGTCCTTGGGCTGGATCAGGATGCGGTCGGCGCTGACGATGGCCACGGTCTGTTCGCCGCCGGACGGCTTGATCACACCGATACCCGGGTCATTGGCCGGCAGGTTGAGCAGGTCACGTCCCCAGCACTGGTGGCGTACTTCGCCGCCCAGGCGGCCCATGATGGTGGGCACGATGTCGATCTGAGTGGCGACGTTGTGGTTGATGTTGCCGAACTTCTCTTGCACGCCGGGGCCGATCAGCAGCAGCGGTACGTTGAAGCGGAACAGGTCCATTTCGGTGAGCTGCTTGTCGCTACCGAAGCCGTGGTCGCCCACTACGACGAACAGCGTGTCCTTGAAGTAGGGCTCCTTGCGCGCCTTCTCGAAGAACTGGCCGAGGGCCCAGTCGGCGTAGCGCATGGCGGTCAGGTGTTCGTCATGGGCGCCGTGGCCGGTGACCTTTTCCACCGGCAGATCGGCCGGCAGGGCGTAAGGCGTGTGGTTGGAGAGGGTCTGCAACAGCGCGTAGAACGGCTTGTCGGTGGGCATCTTCGCCAGTTCGGCGGCGCCACGGTCGAACATGTCCTGGTCGGACACGCCCCAGGTCTTGTCCATGAACACCGGGTTGACGAAGTCTTCGCGGCCGATGAAACGGGTCATGCCCTGGTTGCTGAAGAAGCCGGACTGGTTATCCCACTGGAAGTTGCCGTTGTAGACATACAGGTCGTTGTAGTCGCGGGCGCTGAGCAGTTGCGGCAGCCCGGAGAACTGGTGCGAGCCCTCGGGGGTGCGCATCAGGTACTCGAAGCTTGGCAGGTTGGGGAAGCAGGCCATGGTGGCGAACATTCCCTGGTGGGTATGGGTGCCGTTGGAGAAGAAGCGGTCGAACAGCAGTCCCTCCTTGGCCAATTTGTCGAAGTACGGCGTGACGCCTTCCTGGCTGCCCAGGGCGCCGACGTAACGCCCCGCGAAGCTCTCCATCAGAATCACCACTACGTTGCGGATCGGCAGGGTGCCTTCGGCCGGCGGGGTGAAATCGCGACGGATGGCGGCCGTGTCGGCATCCACCAGCTTGTCGTTGGGGGTGAGTAACATCTCGCGCACGGTCGCCACGGCTTCGTCTTCAGGCAGGGTGGCCTTCCAGGCGTTGTCGCGGTGGGAGGAGAAGTTGCTCTTGGCCGCGTCCACCAGGGTCAGAGTGCCGTTCAGGCCCAACTGGTTGGCGAACATGGAGTCGGTGGTATAGGCGTCACCCCAGCGCAGCGGCGGGCCTTGGCGCAGATGGCCACGAACGGCAACCACGGCCACCACCAGGCAGACCATGAAAATCGCCACGCGGCTGAACCAGGGCGCGGTTTTGCGGGCGATGGGCTTGGTGCTGGCGCCGGTGCGCGGACGGCTGAGCAGGTCCAGGCTACGGAACATCAGGTAGAGCAGGGCAGTGGCCAGGGCCCAGGCGATCAGGTAGCGACCCACCGGGAAGCCGTTCCAGATCATGCTGGCGACGGTGCCCAGGTCTTCCTGCAGGTACTGGAACACCAGGCTGTTGAGGCGCTGGTGGAACTCGCGGTAGAAGTCCAGTTCGCTGATGCCGAGGAACAGGGTGAGGCTGGCGAAGAGGGTCAGCCAGATGCGATGCACACCCCGGGCGGCCATGGCGCGGACGCTGAGCAGCGACAGAAGCAGCGGAACCAGGGCGAATACCACCACGCGCAGGTCGAAGCGCAGGCCGTTGTAGAAGGACTCGACGAACACCGACGCCGGGCTGTCGCCAATCTGGTCGCTGTTGTACACCAGCAGCGCCACTCGCAGCAGGCTGTACATCACCAGCAGCGCACCGGCGCTGAGCAGGGTGAAAGCCAGGTGGCTCTTGACGGTAGGGGTGTCCAGGTTGAACGAGGACTGCCGGGTGGCGACGGGTTCCTGTGCGGTCATGCGATCAAGCATCCAATGGTCTACTCAGGGCGGGGCGGCATCTGGAGCTGAACGATGCCGGGGGTAAGTAGATCACCTGATGGCACAGTGGTTCCAGTTGGTCCGCCGAAAGCGTCGGACATTGCCAGAGGGAATGTGAAGAAAACGTCGAATGGCGCCCTGTGGCGACGCCGAGATGTGTCGGGCTGTTTCGTCTACGCGGGCAGAAATTGGTCGGTTGGGCAGCATGAGGCCCACCAGCTTCTCCGGGGTGCGCAGGATGTATTCGCTCCCACCGGGCAGGGCTGCGCCCTGCTTGGCGATTGAAATCGCCCCCACAGGGTGAGGGGGCAAGCACCGCTCGGTGCCATCTCCATTCGCGAAAGAGTTCGCCCCCACAAGGTTGCCTACCGGCGCTCGCGAATGGCCGCGGCCTCGCGAGTCACCAGGTCGATGAATGACAGCGCCAGGGGCGAGCGTTCGTCCCGTCGGCGCACCAGCCAGACGGCGGTGGTAGCGCCTGGGTCGAGCAGGGTGCGGTAGACCACGCCATCGACGCGGGTGCGGCGAAAGGAGGCGGGCAGCACCGATACGCCCAGCCCGGCGGACACCAGGCCGATGATGGTCATGGCTTCGCTGGCTTCCTGGGAAACCCGCGGCGTGAAGCCGGCGTCGCGGGCGAGGGCGAGCATCTGGTCGTAGAGGCCGGTACCGAAGGTGCGCGGGAAGAATACGAAGGGTTCGTCGGCCAGGGCGCTGAAGTGGATGCCGTCTTCGCTGCCGGCAGCCAATGGGTGGTCGGCGCGCAGGATGGCCACCAGCGGCTCGCGGAACAGTTCCACCGCCAGGAGGTTGTCCGGCAGGTTGAGGGGGCGGATCACGCCGACCTGCATGCTTTCTTCCTGGAGCGCCCTGACCGTTTCCGCGCTGCTGCCCTCGGTGAGTTCCAGGTGAACGTCCGGGTAGGCCTGGCGAAAGGCGCGGATGCTGCGGGGAATGGTGGAGGTGAAGGGGGCGGATGAAGTGAAGCCCACCTTCAACTCGCCCAGTTCGCCACGGTGGGCGCGGCGCGCGATCTCCACGGCCTTGTTCACCTGGGCCAGCACTTGGCGGGCCTCGTCGAGGAAGCGGCGGCCGGCTTCGGTCAGCTCGACCCGACGGTTGGTGCGTTCCAGCAGGCGCGCACCGATTTCCTCCTCCAGCGCCTGGATCTGCTGGCTCAGCGGGGGTTGGGAAATGCCCAGTTGCTCGGCGGCGCGGCCGAAATGCAGCTCCTCGGCCACGGCGATGAAGTAGCGCAGGTGTCTCAGTTCCATGGGATGCCTATTGATATCCAGAACATATCAAATGTGTCGAATAATATATTGGAGATAATATAAAACGCTCGATATCCTTCGGCCCATAACCCCAACAACGAATATTCCAGCCCCTGATCCAGGCGGCACGGCCTCGTTGTGCCTGCTCGCCGCAAATGCCCGAAGGTGCCCCGTGAGCAAATCCCAGGCAGTACTCAAGACCGAAGACGATCCCGCGTTTAGCGAGGCGGCCCGTGCCCCAGCCACCGAGCTGCCGGACGCCGCCGCCAACGATCCTGAACTCCCCACCTATATCAGGAAGGGCACGCCGCAGTTCATGCGCACCTCCCTGGCGCTGTTCTCCGGCGGTTTCGCCACCTTTGCCCTGCTGTACTGCATCCAGCCGATGATGCCGGTCCTGTCCAGGGACTTCTCCATCTCCGCCGCCCAGAGCAGCCTGGCGCTCTCCGTTTCCACCGCCATGCTCGCCCTCGGCCTGCTGGTGACCGGTCCGCTGTCCGACGCCATCGGCCGCAAGCCGGTGATGGTGGTGTCATTGATCGCTGCCGCCCTGTTCACCCTGGCCAGCGCCGCCATGCCGACCTGGGAAGGCGTGCTGGTGATGCGCGCCCTGGTGGGCCTGGCCCTGAGCGGCCTCGCTGCCGTGGCCATGACTTACCTGAGCGAAGAAATCCATCCGCACCACCTCGGCCTTTCCATGGGGCTCTACATCGGTGGTAACGCCATCGGTGGCATGAGCGGGCGCCTGATCAGCGGTGTGCTGGTGGACTTCGTTTCCTGGCATGCCGCCCTGGCGGCGCTCGGCGGCCTGGCGCTGGTGGCCGGCCTGGTGTTCTGGCGCGTGTTGCCCGAGTCGAAACACTTCCGCCCGCAGCCGCTCCGGCCGTCCACGTTGGTGGAAGGCTATCGCCTGCACTTCCGCGACGCCGGCCTGCCCTGGTTGTTCCTCACCGGCTTCCTGCTGATGGGCGCCTTCGTCACCCTGTTCAACTACATCGGCTACCGCCTGCTGGCCTCGCCCTACCAGATGAGCCAGGCCCTGGTGGGCGTGCTCTCGGTGGTCTACCTGTCCGGCATCTACAGCTCGGCCTGGGTGGGTTCCCTCGCGGACAAGGTGGGTCGGCGCAAAGTGCTCTGGGCAGCCATCCTGCTGATGCTCGGCGGCCTGGTGCTGACCCTGTTCAGCCCGCTGGGGGTGATCCTGGCCGGCATGGCGATCTTCACCTTCGGCTTCTTCGGCGCCCACTCGGTGGCCAGCAGCTGGATCGGCCGTCGCGCCCAGCGGGCCAAGGGCCAGGCTTCGTCCCTCTATCTGTTCAGTTACTACGTCGGCTCCAGCCTGGCCGGTACCCTCGGTGGCCTGTTCTGGCACCACTACGGCTGGCAGGGCGTCGGCCTGTTCATCGGCGGTCTGCTGGTGATCGCAGTGGCCGTGGCCTTGCACCTGGCACGGCTGCCGGCGCTGCCCGGCAACGCCATCGTCCAGCCGGCGCACTGATGTCTTCACCCTGGGGCTGTCATCGCAGCCCCAGGGTGCGACAACACGCCCACCGCCGATGCGCGCCGGGGCTGGCAGAATGCCGGCCTACCCACCGGCCAGAGTGGGAGCATCCCTGCCTTCCATGCGTGCACAACCCGCCTCGATCCGACCAGGGAAGTACAGCATGAGCATCACCTCCACCGACATCTGCAACGCCGCCGACGCCCTCAAGGGATTCGTCGGCTTCAACCGCAAGCTGGGCAAGTACATCGTGCGCTTCAGCGAAGACTCCTTCGGCATGGACGTACCCGATGACAGCATCATGCCGGCCTGCGAGTTCGTCTGGACGGCGAAGACCGACCAGGTGATGACCCTGAGCCGCGAATGCCTGCAGATTCTCCTGGAACAGAACATCAACGACCGCCTCAACCTGTGCGACCCCTTGCTGGTCTACCTGCGTCGCACCGATCTGCCGGAAATCAGCGCGGAGCGCCGGCGGGTCTGACGGTCGGGCTCAGGGCAGCCAGCGCAGCCCCATCACTCCACCGACAATCAGCCCCATGCAGGCCAGCCGGCTGATGGAGGCGGAGTCCCCCATCCAGATCACGCCTGCCAGGGCGGTTCCCACTGCGCCTATGCCCGTCCATACGGCATAGGCGGTACCCACTGGCAGATGGCGCAGGGCCAGGGTCAGCAGGGCCAGGCTGCCGGTAAGTACCAGCAGCGTGCCGGCCAGAATCCAGGGGCGCTGCAGGCCATTGGCGCTCTTCAGTCCGAGCGCAAAGGCCACTTCCAGAACGCCAGCGGCGAGCAGCATCAGCCAGGAGCTTGTCGGGGTCATCGGGTACCTCTCATCTCAGAAAAAAGAACGAGCCCCGCAGGGCTCGCAAAGTGGGGGAGAGAATCTCTCAGCCGGCGAGCAGCTTGCCGCACACCAGGCTGCCCAGGGTTTTCCAGGTCAGTACCGCCAGGGCCACGGTGAGGAACAGCAGGATGGACCAGGCGATCACCTGCAGCGGCAGGCTGCCTTGTGCGTGGGCGTACTTCAGTGCTGCGTTGGCCAGCGCAGCCAGGGGGAAGCTGATGGCCCACCAGGACGGAGCGAAGGGCACGTCGCGGCGGAATACCTTGAAGCCCAGGACCACGGCCAGGAACAGGCCGAAGTAGAAGAGCAGGGCGGCAAAGCGGTCGATCCCGAACAGGTTCGCGTAGGCCAGGAAGCCGACTTCGAACGGCGCCACCAGGATCATCAGCGACGGCACCATGGCTTTGGCCAGCGGCTCCTGGTGGACCAGGCGCGGGAAGATGCTGGTGAAGAAGATCAGCGCCAGAGCCGCACCCACTGCCATGGCGAAGAGGTTCAGCTCAGCCGCCCAGGCCATGGGCATGTGGCCGCCGGTGACGGCGATATCGAGGGTGGCGACGCCCGGAATCAGCCAGGCCGGCACGGCGTGTTGCAGGTCCTGCTTGCCCTTGAACAGCCGCGACAGCACCAGGCCACCGAGCGCCACCGTCAGTACGCTGCCAAGGGACCACAATCCCTGGGCCAGCAGTTCGTCGTAGGGGCCTGCGACCACCGACAGCAACAGGATGGCGATGACGATGGTGCCGAAGAAGTTGCCGGCGATGGGATGGGTGAACTCGTTGATGACGGCCTGGCGATGGCGCGCCACTTTGACCAGATAACCGGCGGCCAGTACGACGAATACCAGTGCGGCGAACAGGCCGATGGCTTCTCCGATCACGGGGCTTACGCCGAAATACTGGTGGGCCAGGCGCCAGCCGATGCCGAGCCCGGCCAGACCCATCACGGAGCCGAACAGGTTGACCGGGAGATTCTTGATCGAAGAGGTGCTTGCCGGCTTGGCCTGTGCTGCTTCGAGCGGGGGAATGAATACAGTGTTCATGGCAGACTCCATTGGGCTGGATTTGTCGTTGGAGTTAGTTTCTGCCAAGCTGAATTTGGCTTGAATAGTCTTGTTACGACGAATTCAGCCAACCTTTCGACAGCGACGGACATCTCCCATGCGCATCGCTCTGCTGGCCTTTCCCCGCGTGCAATTGCTGGACATCGTCGGCCCGGCCGATGTCTTCGCCGAGGCGGCGAAGCAACTGGGCAATCCCCGCGCCTACCGAGTCGAGGTGATAGGCACCCAAGCCGGCTTGATCAAGGCCAGTAACGGCTTGCGCCTGGCGGTGGACGCCACCGTGGATACCCACAAGGGCAAGCTCGACACCCTGCTGGTGGCCGGTGGACCGCGGGTCGACGAGATCACCGGCAACCCGGCGTTGCAGCAGTGGCTGCGCCAGCAGGCGGGCTCGGTCAGGCGCATCGGCTCGGTGTGCAGCGGTGCCTTCGTCCTGGCCGCTGCCGGCATGCTGCGTGGGCGTCGCGTGACTACTCACTGGAACAGCAGCGCACGCCTGTCCGAGGAGAACCCCGACACCCAGGTCGAGGCCGACAGCATCTACGTCAAAGACGGCAACCTCTACACCTCCGCCGGCGTCACCGCAGGCATGGACCTGGCGCTGGCCATGGTGGAGGAGGACCACGGACGCGAGCTTGCGTTGCGGGTGGCGCGGGAGATGGTGATGTTCTTCAAACGCCCTGGCGGGCAGTCACAGTTCAGCGCCCACCTGGCGGCGCAGACCGCCGAGCGGTCGGTGATAAGGGATATCCAGGACCACGTGCTGGCCAACCTCAAGGGCGATCTCGGCGTCCCGTCCCTGGCTGCAAGGGCCGGCATGAGCGAGCGCAACTTCGCCCGGGTCTTCAAGCAGGAGTCCGGTTCCACCCCCGCAGAGTTCGTCGAACTGGCCCGCATCGACGCTGCCCGGCGCCTGGCGGAGGAGTCGGACCTTCCCCTGAAACGCCTGGCCGACGAAGTGGGCTACGCCAACGTCGATGGCTTCCGCCGCGCCTTCCTGCGGCGCCTGGGGGTAACGCCAAGCGATTACCGTGCGCGATTCAGGGTGGATGGCTGAGCGCCCGCGCCGGGCGCAACGGCATCAGGATCTGCCTGGACCGAATGGATCAGTAGAGGCCGGGAATCAACCGCGACGTGCGCGCGCAATAAGCCTCGTACTCCTCGCCGAACTCCGTGCGCAGCAGTGCTTCTTCAGCCTGGATACGCGCCAGCAGCGGCGGCAATGTCAGTGCCACCAGGACCAGACCGACGCCGGAGCGGAAGGCCAGGGCCCAGCCGATAGAAGCGATCATCAGGCCCAGGTAGCTGGGATGGCGGATCATGCCGTAGATGCCATCGGTCACCAGCCGGTGGCCGGGCTGGATGGCCACCAGGCCGCTGAAGCGATTGCCCAGCACGAACACCGGCCACATCCGCAGTGCACCGCCCACGGCGAACAGGAACACACCCAGCCAGCGCATGCCGTCGCCACCGAAGGTCCAGACGTCCAGACGTCCAGGCGGTCGGTGTAGGCGGGGAGGAAAGCGCTGAGCAGGGCGATGATGCCGAATACCGGCAACACCCAGCGATTGCGCCGGTCCTCGCGCACGCCGCTGCTGAGGTTGCCGCGAGTGAAAGGGGCCACTCCCGAGAGGATGAACAGCACCAGGGTCAGTGCCACCAGCGGCGGCTCGCTGAAGAAGGCCATGAACCCGCCCCAGCCGAGGACGGCCAGGCCCAGGTAGGCGAGGGTGCCGACGAGCGCGAGGAGCAGCGTGCGGGAGCGTGACATGGCGGATCACCCCTTCGATCGGCGACGACAAGGCATTGGACCGCTGGCAGCGTGGCGGGTGCGGAGCGGGTGCTATAACTGAACACCTTGGGGGATTCACCGTGGAGGGCGCCGTCATGGGACGCCTCGGAATCCTGCTGCTGGTCCTGGCCGCACCGGGCGCCTGGGCCACTGGCTATGGCGACTCGTACTACGGGTTCGGGCCGTACCTGGGCACTGCCTACTATCCCAGCAGTCCCCTGCAACCCTATGTCTCGCCGCCACCCCGGCCCTTCGCCGACCTGCCACCGCAGCCTTTCGTGGTGGTGCCCGAGTACCACCAGTTCCGCGATGCCCAACTGCCGCGCGTCAGCACCGAGAAGCCGCAGGTACTGATCCGCAGCTTCGACCCGGAGCTGGGGGTGTATCGGGATGTGGAGGTGCGCGACGGGGAGGGGAGCGAGCCGATGTGCGACGGAGACTACTGCAGTGATTGAGGCGGAGCTTGTGGGGGCGAATGAATTCGCCCCCACAAAAATGACCGTCAGGTGTCCGCCAGGCTCCTACGCCCGAACCGCCGCCGATAATCCGTGGGCGATAGCCCGACCATCTTGTTGAACACCTTCCGGAAGGCTGCTGGGTCCTGGTAGCCGACTTCCCAGGCGATCTGGTCCACCGAGCGGTTGGTCAGCTCCAGCAGCTCGCGGGCCTTGGCCGCGCGCAGTTGCTGGCAGTACTCGGTGGGTCGCAGGCCAGTGGCCTGCTGGAAGCGGCGCAGGAAGGTGCGTTCGCCCAGCCCGGCTTCGGCGGCCATGGCGGGGAGGCTGACCTGGCGCGCGTCCTGGCGTTGCAGCCAGCGCTGCACTTTGAGCACCGCCTCGTCGCCGTGGGTGAGGCGCGGGGTGAAGCGGCGGAAGTACTGCTGCGAGTGCCGGGTCAGGTCGAGGGCGAGGAAGCTGGCGGTATTCGCGGCGATGGTCGGCCCCAGCAGGCGGTCCACCAGGGTCAGGCCCAGGTCGGTCCAGGCCATCACGCCCCCGGCGGTGATGATGTCGCCGTCGTCCACCACCAGTTTGTCGGCGTCCACCTTCACCTCCGGGTAGCGCTCGCCGAGGTCCTTGGCCAGGCTCCAGTGGGTGGTCAGCGGACGCCCGGCGAGCAGCCCGGTCTGGGCCAGCACGAAGGCGCCAGCGCACACCGAACAGAGGGTGACGCCGGCAGCGTGCCGAAGGCTGAGCCAGTCGACGAAGGGTTGCAGGGTTTCGGCCGGGGGCAGGGCGCCGATGCAGGGCAGAGCAATCACCACTGAGGGCCGGCTTTCGGCGTCCGGGTGGCTGTCCCAGGTGCAACGGATTTCGCCATCCGCGTCGGCGCTCCAGTGCCGTACCCGCAGCGCGGGCAGGTCGGCGTCGGCATGCTCGGCGGCCAGGCGATTGGCGACCGCGAACAGATCGGAGAGGCCGTGGGCGGCTGCCAGCTGGGCGCCGGGATAGAGCAGGAGGCCGATCTCCAGCATCGTTTTCATTGTCAGTTTTTCCTGCGAATTTGTCGGTTGCGCCGATCCCCATCCGGCGCCGGGAGGAGCACCTTAGGCCCCACGTCTCCACTCCCACAACCTGAGGTGAAAATCATGAGCAAGCAAGCCGTCATCGTAGTCGACATCCAGAAGGACTATTTCCCCGGTGGTCTGTGGACCCTGAGCGGTGCTGACGCCGCTGCCGACAACGCCGCCCGGATCATTGCCGCAGCCCGTGAGGCAGGCGACCTGGTGGTGCATATCCGCCACGAGTTCACCAGCCCGGAGGCGCCGTTCTTCCGGCCCGGCTCCGAGGGGGCGGAGATCCATCCCAAGGTGCTCAACGCCGACGGCGAGCCAGTGGTCCTGAAGCACTTCGTCAACTCCTTCCGGGAAACCAATCTGAAGGACATCCTTGAGGGCAGCGACGTGGACAAGCTGACCGTGGTCGGCAGCATGAGCCACATGTGCGTCGACGGAGTCACCCGTGCGGCGGCCGACTTCGGCTACGAAGTCACCGTGATCCACGATGCCTGCGCCACGCGGGACCTGGAGTTCCAGGGCAAGACCATCCCCGCCGAGCAGGTCCACGGCGCATTCATGGCCGCCCTGGCCTTTGCCTACGCCAAGGTGGTGTCCACCGACGAATACCTGGCGCAGCAGGCCCGGTAAGGCAATCGCCACGTTCCGCAGGCCGGCTTCGGCCTGCGGAACGTGGACCCTCTGTGCAACAGGTACATCGATACGGACGGCAATTCGCTCTACTATTCCCAGCTGAAATTCTGCTGATACGTCCGAACCGGAGTGCCCATGAACGACCAGACCCTTCCTCCCGATTACCTGGAATTCGCCGAAGAACTGGCGGATGCAGCGGCGAAGGTCACCCTGACCTACTTCCGCCTGCCCCTGGAGGTGGAGAACAAGGAGGCCGAGCGCTTCGACCCCGTGACCCTCGCCGACAAGGGCGCCGAGCGCGCCATGCGTGACCTGATCGCCCAGCGCTTCCCCGGCCACGGCGTACTGGGCGAGGAAGAGGAAAACATCGCGGGTGAAGAGCCCTGGACCTGGGTGTTGGACCCGGTGGACGGCACCCGCTCCTTCATCAGCGGCATCCCGCTCTGGGGCACCCTGATCGCACTCAACGACGGTACCCGCCCGGCGCTGGGCGTAATGGACCAGCCCTTCACCCGCGAGCGCTTCATCGGCGACGGCAGCACGGCCTCGCTCAACGGCCGGCCGATCCAGACCCGTGCCTGCCGCAACCTGGCCGACGCGACCCTGATGGTCACCAGCCCGGAGCATTTCCAGAAGCCGCCCTACAGCGATGTGTTCAGCAAGCTGTCGAGCGACGTGCGCCTGGTGCGCTACAGCGGCGATTGCTACGCCTACTGCATGCTCGCGCTAGGGCTGGTGGATATCGTCCTCGACCCGGGCCTCAAGCCGTACGACATCCAGGCGCTGATGCCGATCATCCAGGGTGCCGGTGGGGTGGTGACACGCTGGGATGGCGGCGATGCGCAGAACGGTGGTGATGTCATCGCCTGTGGCGACCCGCGCCTGCACGCGCAGATCCTGGAGCTGATGCAGTCGGTGTGATGACTGGGCGAGGGCGGGAAACCGGCGATGCGTGGAGTCCCGCCTGCGGGCGTTTCTGGGTTTCCCGCCTAAGCGTATGAATGCCAAGCGTATTCAGCCGCTCGAAGTATTCAGCGGAAAATAAACCTGTACTTCCTGGCTGAACCGCGTATAGTCCCGCCCACTGCGCTGCAATTGTCTCTGCGATACTTGGCTCGATGTTCTGATTGAAGTTATTTCATCTCCTCGATTCGTTACAGCTTTAGCACTTCAGTAATTCCTGATTAATTATCAGGGTTATTTATTTTTATTCTGGAGATATGAAATGTCCAATCGTCAATCCGGCACCGTCAAGTGGTTCAACGATGAAAAAGGCTTCGGCTTCATCACCCCGGCAGAAGGCGCTGATCTGTTCGTTCACTACCGTTCGATCGAAAGCACCGGCTTCAAGAGCCTCAGCGAAGGCCAGCAAGTGACTTTCGAAGTCGTACGTGGCCAGAAAGGCCTGCAAGCGGACAAAGTTCAGGTAGTCTGATACTTTTCCGTTCGAAGAGCCCCGCAAACGCGGGGCTTTTCTATTTATATCTCCTGAAAACTCCAGAAAGTTTCGCCAGCACATATCGCTGGTGGCCATTCTCCTGTCATTCATCGCCTCCATGAATCATTGGTAGTTGCAAACAAATTATTTTGTTTCGTGCTTCTGGCGGCATCACTCGCTGCATTGAAGAGTTCTGCATGCCGGGCTATCAAGTCAGATTTCAGGATATATCAGTAGGGGATATGGATTTTCATATCCGCTCATTACTCGATCATCAGCAGTATCACGATCCGGAGCTCGAGGCGGAGAATCTCGGAATATCCCCCGAAAGCTGGCCCTTGTTCGGTCAGGTCTGGCCGTCTGGGCAGGTCCTGGCGCACACCATGCTGACGATGGAACTGCAGGGTAAGCGCATTCTCGAAGTGGGGGCTGGCCTGGCCCTGGCCAGCCTTGTCCTGCACCGGCGCGGCGGCGACGTAACGGCCAGTGACTATCACCCGCTGATTCCGGACTTCCTGGCGGAAAACCTGCGCCTGAACGATCTCGGACCGATCAATTACCAGGCCGCCAAATGGTCCGACATCAATGACGACCTCGGGCTGTTCGACATGATCATCGGCAGTGACGTCATTTACGAGCACGAACAACCGGCGCAGCTCGCCGACTTCATCGACCGGCATTCGGCGGATCTGGTGGATGTCTACATCGTCGATCCCAATCGCCCGAACCGCTCGAAGTTCTGCAGGGAAATGGCAGAACTCGAATACGCGTCGCAGATCACCTGCATGAATCGCGTGATGAACAACGGCGAAACCTATAAAGGTTCACTGCTGCACTTCCAGCGCGACGACTCCTGCTTCAATCAATGAATGGCGGCGGCATGCCGTAGTCGCAGGGCGATTCGGCCAGGGCGCTCTACACTGGCACAGGTTATCGACCGCATTGAAGGGCCGCGTCATGACCTATCCACGCGAAAGCACCGGCCTGTTGCTGGTGGACCCGTATAACGACTTCCTCAGCGAGGGCGGCAAGCTCCATGGTCTGGCCAAACCCGTGGCTGACGCCGTGGGCACGCTGGACAACCTGCGCAAGGTCGTGGCGGCGGTACGCAAGGCGGGTATCCAACTGTTCTACGTGCCCCACCATCGCGCCCGCCCCGACGATCTCAAGACCTGGAAACACCCCAGCCCCTACCAGATCGGCGCCGCCCGCGCCCAGGTGTTCGCCGCCGGAACCTGGGGCGGTGAATGGCACCCGGACTTCCAGCCCCGGGAAGGTGACGTGCTGGTGCATGAGCACTGGGGCGGCAGCGGTTTCGCCAATACCGACCTCGATTACCAGCTCAAGCAGCACGGCGTGCAGCAGGTGATCCTCGTTGGCATGCTGGCCAATACCTGCATCGAATCCACCGGGCGCTTCGCGGCGGAGTTGGGTTACCACGTGACGCTGGTGCGGGACGCCACCGCAGCGTTTTCCCCGGAAGCGATGCACGCGGCCCATGAGCTGAATGGGCCGACTTACGCG
The DNA here is from genome assembly GCF_029871235.1 of Pseudomonas sp. BN411. Classification (GTDB taxonomy): domain Bacteria; phylum Pseudomonadota; class Gammaproteobacteria; order Pseudomonadales; family Pseudomonadaceae; genus Metapseudomonas. Next base: position 45,662 of record NZ_SSOM01000085.1, on the reverse strand, counting down.
CACGCCATCCTGACGACCGAGGAAGTGTTGGCGGCGATTGGGGTGTAGTGGGGCGCGCCCCCTCCTGTGGGGGCGAATTCATTTGAACTCGGGAAACCACGTCCTTAGGGCGTGGTCATGAGTCATCGGCTCTGCCTGTGACGATCGAAATGCTCCGAGTGGCAGGCTGAAGTCGGGGCTCTTGTCGGATGGTTCGGGCGGCGTTCCGCGAGCTTGCGATACCCATCAGCTCTGTCCGCATGGGTATCGCTCCGCTCCACCCATCCTACGGA
>NZ_SSOM01000085.1:0-45340 GCF_029871235.1 Pseudomonas sp. BN411 | reverse complement strand
GGTTATGCGGCAGCCAGCAGTCCGTAGCCTGGATGAAATCCGGGGCTATCCCACCGCCGCTCCTGGATTGCAGCCGAGCTACGATTGCTCAGCCCGCTCCGAGATGCCCCCTTATAGGGGGCCAAAAGTAAGTCCACGTTCTACGAACGTGGATGTTTACTCGCCAAACGGGTCGCAGGTCCGCCCTCAATACACATCCCGCACATAGCGCTTGTCCCTGGCCAGGGCGCTGACGTAGGCCTCGGCTTGTGCTGCGCTCATCCCGCCGTGCTCCCGCACCACCGCCTTGAGCGCCGCGTCCACGTCCTTGGCCATGCGACTGGCGTCGCCACAGACATAGAAATGCGCGCCGTCCTCCAGCCAGCGCCACAGCTCGGCGCCTTGTTCCAGCATGCGTTGCTGCACATAGACCTTCTCCGCCTGGTCGCGGGAGAAGGCGGTGTCCAGGCGGTGCAGGTGGCCGGAGGCCTGCCAGGCTTCCAGCTCGTCGCGGTAGTAGAAGTCGGTGGCTTCCCGCTGTTCGCCGAAGAACAGCCAGTTGCGGCCTCTGGCGCCCGATGCCTGGCGTTCCTGGAGGAAGGCGCGGAAAGGGGCGATGCCGGTGCCGGGGCCGACCATGATCATCGGCCGCTCGGGGTCGGCTGGTACGCGGAAGTGGGCTGACTTCTGGATGAAGATCGACACATCGCCCTGGCCCGCGCGGTCGGCGAGGAAGGCCGAGCAGATGCCGGCGCGGTCCTGGCCCTCGCACTGGTAGCGCACAGTAGACACTGTCAGATGCACCTCATCCGGCGTCGCCAGGGGACTGGATGCGATGGAGTAGAGGCGCGGTTGCAGGCGTTTCAGCCGGCCCAGCAGTTCATCCGCGCTGATCCGGACGGAATGGGCGCGTAGCAGGTCGGCCAGTTGCCGTCCCCAGAGCCAGTCGTCCAGCCCGGCCTTGTTCGCTGGTTCCAGCAGGGCCGTGAGTTCGCCGCTCGCCGAACGTTCGGCGACGAAGCGCAGCAGGTCGGGAGTGATCTTCGCGATGTCGAAGTGGCGACCCAGGGCGGTCGACAGTGGCATCGCGCCCTGGTCTTTCACCTCCACCGGCTGGTCACCGTCCAGCTTCAGTGCGGCCAGCACTTCGTTCACCAGATTCGGGCAGTTGCTCGGCCACACCCCCAGGGCATCGCCGGCCTGATAGCGCAAGCCGCTGCCCTTGAGGTCGAGCACGATCTGCCGGGTTTCCTTGCTGGAGCCAGGCGCATTCAGCACCGGGTTGCGCAGCAGGCGGGACACCAGGGGGCGCTGGCGGCTGTAGGTGGGCGCATCGGCTTCCTCCGACGGTGCTCCGATGGTTTCCGGCACGGGTTGCGTGACCAAGTTACCGGCCAGGGCGGCGCGGACGTTGTCCAGCCAGGCCTGCGCCGGTTCTTCGTACTCCGGTTCGCAGTCCACCCGTGGCGCAAGGCGGCGCGCGCCGAGGGCTTCGAGGCGGGCGTCGAGCTTGCGGCCAAAGCCGCAGAACTGGTCGTAGTTGGAGTCACCCATGGCCAGCACGGCAAAGTCCAGCCCGGACAGTGAGGGGACACCGTCCGTATTCAGGGCGTCCCAGAAGGCGGCGCCATTGTCGGACGGGTCGCCGTCGCCGAAGGTGCTGGCGATCAGCAGCGCGGCACCGACGCCAGCCAGATCGGCAGGTTGGGCAAGGTCCATGGAGCGTACCTGTACCGTGCGGCCGTCGGCCTTGAAGCTGTCGGCGCAGAGGGTGGCGAAGCTTTCCGCATTGCCGGTTTGCGAGCACCAGAGCACCAGCAGCGGCTTTTCCGCAACCGGTGCCTCGGCTGCTACAGGCGCGGGCGCCTCCCAGCTACGGGAGAACAGCCCGGCGAGGATGCCGTCCAGCAGCAGGCGGGTTTCCGGGGCAAGTGGAGCGCAGGTCGGCAAGGTGGGCACGCCACCCAGCTTGCGGCTCTCTTCGCTGCGCAGGCCGAGCAGGTAACCCTGGAGGTAGCGCTGTTCGGTGGGCGCCAGGCAGAGCTCGGCGCTGACATCGAGGTTCAGCAGACGGGCGAAGGCGTTGATCGGCATGTCGGCGAGTTCCTCCGGAAAACCGGCAGCGGCGCTGGCCGCGACCGGCTCGACTTCTACCAAGGGGATGAGCTGGGGGCTGGTCGGAGCGACGGGTGCCAGGGCAACGGCGCTGTACTTGAACTCCGGCTGCAGCGAAATGGGGTCGATGGCGTCGCTGGTTACCGCGTTGATCGCCAGGTCGTCGCCGTAGCGGTCGTTCCAGTGGAAGGGCGCGAAGCAGTTGCCCGGCAGCACCCGGTCGCTGACCACCGCCGGCAGCACCGCGCGGCCACGGCGGGAGCGCACTTCCACCTGGCCCTTGTCGACGATGCCGAGGCGGCTGGCATCGCTCGGGTGGATCTCCACGAAGGGGCCGGGGTTGAGCTTGTTCAGGGTGGCGACCTTGCCGGTCTTGGTCAGGGTGTGCCACTGGTGCTGCACGCGCCCGGTGTTGAGTATCAGGGGAAACTCGTCGTCGGGCAGGTCCGCCGGCTCCATGTGGGGGCGGGCCAGGAACACGCCCTTGCCGTCTTCGGTGGCGAAGGCGATGGCCGGGCGATTGCTGTCGGTATCGGTCCTGGGCGCCTGGCTGGCGCCGTCGTTGAGGTAGCGGACGGGGTTGCGCGCGTTGGCGGAGCTGCCCGGCGCACAGGGCCATTGCATCGGTCCCTGGCGCAGCAGTTCATGGCTGGCGCCGCGGATGTCGTAGCCGGTCTTCGGGTTCCATGCCCGTTTGATTTCCTCGAACACCTCGGCGGCGGAGGCGTAGCTGAAGGCCTCTTCGAAGCCCATGGCGCAGGCGACGCGGGCGATGATCTGCCAGTCCGGCAGGCTGTCGCCGGGGGCGTCCACGGCCTTCTGGGTGAGGGTGAGGGTACGCTCGGAGTTGATCATCACGCCTTCCGCCTCGGCCCAGAGGGCACCGGGCAGGAGGATGTCGGCGTAGCGGTTTGTTTCGGTATCGAGGAAGGCGTCCTGGGTGATCACCAGTTCGGCCGCCTGCAGGCCTTCGATGGCCAGGCGACGGTTGGGCACGGTGGCCGCCGGGTTGGTGCAGATGATCCAGCAGGCCTTGATGTCGCCTGCGCCCATGGCCTCGAACATGGCAACGGTGCCGTTGCCGCCGTCCTGGCGCAGGTGGCCGTGCGGTAGCTGCCACAGGTCTTCGATGAAGGCCCGGTCGGCGTCCACCAGCAACGAGCGCTGGCCGGGCAGGCCGGGGCCCATGTAGCCCATTTCGCGTCCGCCCATGGCGTTGGGCTGGCCGGTGAGGGAGAAAGGGCCGCTGCCCGGCCGGCAGATGGCGCCGGTGGCCAGGTGCAGGTTGCACAGGGCGTTGGTGTTCCAGGTGCCATGGGTGCTCTGGTTGAGGCCCATGGTCCAGCAGCTCATCCAGTCCCGTGCTTCGCCGATCCACTGGGCGGCCTTGCGGATATCCGCTTCGGGCAGCCCGGTGATGGCGGCGACGCGATCCGGCGTGTAGTCCGCGAGGAAGTCCGGCATGGCCTCCCAGCCCCGGGTATGGGCGGCGATGAAGGCCGGGTCGGTATGGCCGTTCCTGTGCAGCAGGTGGAGCAGGCCGTTGAGCAGGGCGAGGTCGGTGCCCGGCCTGATCGGCAGGTAAAGGCTGGCCTTGTCGGCGGTGGCGGTGCGGCGTGGGTCGACCACAATCAGCTTCGCCCCGGCCTTGACCCTGTCCATCATGCGCAGGAAGAGGATCGGGTGGCAGTCGGCCATGTTGGCGCCGGTCACGAGGAACAGGTCGGCCTTGTCGAAATCCTGATAGGAGCCGGGCGGGCCATCCGAGCCGAGGGAGAGCTTGTAGCCGCTGCCCGCGCTGGCCATGCACAGCCGGGAGTTGGATTCGATGTGACGGGTGCGGATGAATCCCTTGGCCAGCTTGTTGGCCAGGTACTGGGCCTCCAGGGACATCTGCCCGGACACATAAAAGGAAATGGCGTCCGGGCCGTGGGCGTCGAGCAGCTCGCGCAGGCGCCGGGCGGTGTCGCCGATGGCCTGGTCGATGCCTGCGCGCACCGGGTCGCGGCTGCGTTCGTGGCGCAGGTAGGCATGCTCCATGCGGCCCGAGTCGGTCAACGGCTGGGCGCAGGTGTTCCCCTTGGTGCAGAGGCGGCCGAAGTTGGTCGGGTGGGACTTGTCGCCGCTCACCTTGACCACGCGGTTGTCCGCCACCTCCATGACGATGCCGCAGCCGACGCCGCAATAGGGACACACGCTTCGCACTGTCTTGTTCGCCATATCCGTACCTTGCGCAGAAACGAAAAAGCGCCATGCCACCCACCGTCGGAACGGGGGAGACACGGCGCCTTTGTCGTGGGGTAGGGCAATCGGCATTGATTGCCTTGTTGCAGCTATCGCAAGGCACATGCCAAGTCCCCTGTGATGCGCGTGAAGGCTTGGCGGGACGCTGCTTGCGGGTAAATTCCCGCTTGATTCGCAATGTGCTGGATGAGCTTCAGGATGGGGCGCGGACGGTGCATTCGCACCGTTTTGGTTCTTGTCCGGATGCTTGCTGGATTCTCCAGTGGCAACGGTCGAGGCAGCTGCCGGATCTGCTGGAAGCCGCGTCGTTTCTGGCGTTGGGGAGAGAGAGGGAAGCGCGGTTCGGCAATCTGGCACAGCCACTGCATAGGCAGTTCCAGGCTCACCACGAACAGCGTGGCGGGCGGCCCGGCAGATCAATGGCGATCACTTCCCCGGGTTGACAGGTGCGCCAGGCAGTGTGGCCCGGCAGCACCCATGAACGAACAGGCAAAGGCGCCTGGGACGGCGAGTCCCAGGCGCTTTTTTTTGCCCCCAGAAAACGTGATTGGCTTGGGTCGGGTGCTACCTATGAACACTTCCACTCCTGATGTGCAAACGCTGGTCGTCATCGGCAACGGCATGGTCGGCCACCACTGTGTGGAGCAACTGGTCGAGCGCGGCGCCCTGGATCGCTATCGCATCGAAGTCTTCAGCGAGGAGCCGCTGCGCGCCTATGACCGCGTGCACCTCTCCGAATACTTCACGGGCCGCGATGCCGAATCCCTGGCCCTGAGCGAGGCCAGCCTCTATCAGACGCCGGGCGTGACCCTGCACCTGGGCGTGCCGGTACTGGAGATCGACCGCGAGCGTCGTGAGGTGATCACTGCCAATGGCAGCCTGGCCTACGACAAGCTGGTACTGGCGACGGGTTCCTATCCCTTCGTGCCTCCCATTGAAGGGGCCGAAGGCGACTCGCGCCTGGTCTACCGCACCTTGGCCGATCTCGACACCATCCGCGCCGCTGCCGCCCAGGCTCGCCGTGGTGTGGTGGTGGGCGGCGGCCTGCTGGGCCTGGAAGCCGCCAACGCGCTGAAGTCCCTGGGGCTCGACGCCCATGTGGTGGAGTTCGCCCCGCGCCTGATGCCGGTGCAGCTCGATGACCAGGGCGGCCAGGCGCTCAAGGCTCGCATCGAAGACCTCGGCGTGGGGGTGCATCTCTCGAAGGCGACCCAGTCCATCAGTGCCGGCGAGGAATACCGTTACCGGATGAACTTCGCCGGTGAGGATTTCCTCGAAACCGACCTGATCGTCTTCTCTGCCGGCATCCGCCCGCAGGACGCCCTGGCCCGCCAGTGCGGCCTGGAACTGGGCGCGCGCGGCGGCGTGGCCATCGACGGCCAATGCCTGACCTCGGACGCGGACATCTACGCCATTGGTGAGTGCGCCGCCTGGAACGGCAGCATCTTTGGCCTGGTCGCCCCCGGTTACCAGATGGCCCGCAGCGTCGCAGCGCAGCTCTGTGGTGAAGACGCCGATCCCTTCATCGGTGCCGATATGTCCACCAAGCTGAAGCTGCTGGGCGTGGACGTGGGCTCCATCGGCGACGCTCACGGTGCGCTGCCGGGCGCCCGCAGCTACCGCTTCATCGACGAAGCCACCTCCAGCTATCGCCGCCTGGTGGTTTCCGCCGACGGCAAGCAGGCCCTGGGTGCGGTGCTGGTGGGTGACAACAGCTACTACGACACCCTGCTGCAGTACGTGCAGAACGGCATCAAGCTGCCGGCCGACCCGTCCAGCCTGATCCTGCCGGTGGGTGAGGGCGCGCCGGCCCTGGGCGCCGATGCACTGCCGGCCACCGCCACCGTCTGCTCCTGCCACAACGTCAGCAAGGGCGCCATCTGCTCCGCCATCGACAGTGGCTGCACCGACGTCGCCGGGGTCAAGGCCTGCACCAAGGCGGCCACCGGTTGCGGCGGCTGCGCGGCACTGCTCAAGCAGGTGGTCGAGCACGAACTGTCGGCCCGTGGCGTGGCTGTGGACAAGAGCCTCTGCGAGCACTTCGCCTACACCCGCCAGGAGCTCTATGCACTGGTGCGGGTGGAAGGCATCGAGACCTTCGAGGAGATGCTCGCCAAGCATGGCCGTGGCCACGTCGGCTGCGAGATCTGCAAGCCGGCCATCGGCTCCATCCTCGCTTCCTGCTGGAACCGGCCGATCCAGAACCCCTGGCTGGTGCCGCTGCAGGACACCAACGACACCTTCATGGCCAACATGCAGAAGAACGGCACCTATTCGGTGGTACCACGCATCCCCGGCGGCGAGATCACCCCGGAAGGCCTGATCGCCATTGGCGAGGTGGCGAAGAAGTACAAGCTCTACACCAAGATCACCGGCGGCCAGCGCATCGACCTGTTCGGCGCCCAGCTCCACGAGTTGCCGGATATCTGGGGCGAGCTGATCGCCGCCGGATTTGAAACCGGCCACGCCTATGGCAAGTCCACCCGTACCGTGAAGTCCTGCGTGGGCAGCACCTGGTGCCGCTACGGCGTCCAGGACAGCGTGAAGATGGCCCTGGACATCGAGAATCGCTACAAGGGCCTGCGCTCGCCGCACAAGCTGAAGTTCGCCGTGTCCGGCTGCACCCGCGAATGCGCCGAGGCGCAAAGCAAGGACGTGGGTGTGATCGCCACTGAGAAGGGCTGGAACCTCTACGTCTGCGGCAACGGCGGCATGCGTCCGCGCCACGCCGAGCTGTTCGCCACCGATCTCGATGACGAAACCCTGATCCGCTACATCGACCGCTTCCTGATGTTCTACATCCGCACCGCCGACAAGCTGCAGCGCACCTCGGTCTGGCGTGAGAGCCTGGAGGGCGGCCTGGATTACCTCAAGGCGGTGATCATCGACGACAGCCTGGGACTGGGTGCGGAGCTCGAAGCACAGATGCAACTGGTGGTGGACCGCTACGAATGCGAGTGGGCCAACGCCATCAAGGACCCGGAGAAGCTCAAGCGCTTCCGCACCTTCGTCAACGACGGGCGCGGTGATCCGGATATCCATTTCGTCAATGAACGTGGGCAGATCCGTCCGGTGACGGCGGCCGAGCTCACGCTGATCCCTGTAGCCGAGGAGGTGGTCTGATGATCGAAGCAAGCCTGCAACGCAGTGAAGTCCGGGGCCGCTGGCAGCCCGTCTGCCGCCGGGAAGACCTGGTGCCCAACTCGGGCGTGGTGGCCTGGGTGAGCAATATCCAGGTGGCGCTCTTCTATCTGAACGGCGAGGAGGGCGAGCAGTTGTTCGCGGTGCAGAACCACGACCCAATGGCCCATGCCAACGTGATCGGCCGTGGCATCGTCGGCCACCTGGGCGGCTCCCTGGTGATCGCCTCGCCGCTCTACAAGCAGCACTACCGCCTGGAGGACGGTTCTTGCCTGGAGTATCCGGAGCAGAAGCTGCGTGTATGGCCGGTCAGGTTGCAAGGGGATGTGGTGGAGCTTGGGGTGGAGTAGTCCCGACGTTCGCGACGCTTGTTGAGGGGGAGCTAACTCTGTGGAGTGAGTTCATTTGGACTTGGGAAACCACGTCCCGAGGACGTGGTCCTGAGTCATCGGCTCTGCCTGTGACGATTGGGCTACCCAGGAAACAGGAAGACGTTCGTAGGATGTGGCGGGCGGCGTTCCGCTGGAGCGAAGCGATACCCATCGGCTCCAACGAACAGCATGGGTATCGCTCCGCTCCACCCATCCTACGTTGCTGCCGGGCTGGCACGGACGGCTCCCTCTCCCTCTCCCTCTGGGAGAGGGTTGGGGTGAGGGCGGTGTCAGGTCAGCGTGGTGCCAATCCCTTTCGCGAATGAATTCGCCCCCACAAAACAAAAGAGGTGCCAGCTCGGGCTAGGCCTTGCTACCGGCCCGCGCATGAGCCCGCGCGTACATCAGGTGGGCATCCATCAGCAGCGCTTCCATTGTCGATAGCAGGACCTCCTGGCGCAGCTGGCCGGATGCGCCGGCGTTCCGCTCGTGGCGCAGGCGCTCGATCAGGCTGGAAACCTGAACCAGGCGGTAGTCGCCCAGCCGGTGGCAATCCTCGGGGCTGGCGTCGGCGTGCACATCCAGAACGTCGATGGGGAAGTCTTCCAGGGTGGGAAAGCGATGCGAAGTCATGTGCGGGGTGCTCGTAGCTGCTGGCGGGCTCGAAACGCTACGCACGGGACCTGTAGGGATTCAAGGCAAACACATTGTGTGATTTTTCGTGTTATCGATAAGGAATCCGAGGCGCCAGGCAGCGATCGCAGGCGAGAGGTTGGACCCACAGCGATCAGCTGAAACTCAGCGCACCCTGTTTGCAGCAGCGCACCAGGGCTTCCTCCAGCTTGCGGTCGGGCATGGCGTGGGCTCGCAGGATGTTCGCGGTCTTTTCCACATAGTCCCGTGTGCTGCCGTAGTGACCGCTGGCGCCGTCGAAGACCTGGCGCAGCACGTGGTCCGGCAGTGCGCCGGCATAGCAGGCGAAGTCGCGACGCAGCACGAATCCCAGGGCCTTCACCTTGGGGCCTCTCTCCAGTTGGCAGTTGAGCCATTTGGGCTCGTAGGCCGCATCGGGCATTTCCCGCTGCCAAAGGGCGATCAGGTGTTCCTGCAGCTGTTCCTCCGGCAGTCGGTAGGCGAAACCTGCACAGGAGCCGCCACGGTCCAGGCCGAGCACCAGCCCTGGCGATTCCGGAGTGCCGCGATGGATCAGGGACCAGAGGTAAAGCCCGCGATGGTAGCCGTGGATGCGCGCGCGGCGGCTTTCTTCCGTGGGACATTCCGGCCGCCAGATCAGCGAGCCGTAGGCGAACAGCCAGACCGGACCGCCGCGATGGCGGGCCATGGTGTTTTCCAGGGAGGCGAGCAGTTCGGCGCGGGTGAGTTGCGCCGGCTGATCGAGCAGCGGCGGGTAGGGCGTGAAAGGTGTGTCGTGGTTGCTTCCGGTCATAAGCGTACTGCGGATGCCGATGATGTGCGGACTTTCCCCGCCCGCTTCCTTTTTTTAGCAGGTGGAAGGGCATTGGCGAACAGGCAGTCGTCGAATTTCCCACAAAAATCCTGCGGGTAGAGCTGATCACGCTCGATTGATGAAGCAAAGGAATTATCTGGCATCGGTTTATTGCCAACGGCGATAAGCTGACAGCGCTCTTTCGAGCTCCTGGCGAGTTTCGGCGGTAGGGAGATGGATGAGGGTGCCGCCCGTCGCCCGGAGTACCGTCCGTTCTGGAAAACCGCGCATTCGGCGGGGGCTGCGACCCCTCATCGGCATGGGAGGCAGGGCGCTGCTACTACTCAGGGTTGTCGGGGGACGTACGCCTCGCCATCGGGGCAGTCCCCAATCCCGCCTCCGCTGGCTTGCTGCCGCCGGTGAGGTGGGCCTGCGTCACTCGGGGAGTAACCTTTCGTGGAAGCCAGGATCAGGATCGGCATCGTTGACGACCATCCCCTGCTCAGGCAAGGCGTGGCCTCCGCACTCAAGCGTATCGGGGACTTCCAGGTCGTGGAGCAGGGCGCCTGCTCGGAGGATGCTGTGGATATTGCCCTGCGCCTTCGACCCGACGTGCTGCTGATGGATGTGAACATGCCGGGCGACTGCTTTGCCGCCGTGCGCCGAATCACCGCCGAGGCGACGGGCGTGCGGGTACTGATGCTGACCGTTTCGGAAAGCGAAGACGATGCCTATGCGGCACTGGAAGCCGGGGCCCAGGGGTATGTGCTCAAGGGTGTCAGCGGGCCTGAGCTGGTGCAGGCGATCCGCACCGTGGCCGGAGGCGAAAGCTTCATCACGCCGGCCTTCGCCAGCCGGCTACTGGGGCGAATGCGGCATCGGCAGGATGTGGAGCGGCACAGGATCGAGCTGACGCACCGCGAGGAGCAGATCATCCGAGAAGTGGCCAACGGCCTGACCAATCGCGAAGTGGCCGACAAGCTAAAGCTGAGCGAGAAGACCGTGAAGTACTACATGACCAACGTGATGCAGAAACTCCATGCACGCAATCGCGTGGAAGCCGTCACCGCCCTGCGGCGCCAATGGGATGAAGACCACGAGCAATCGCTCGATATGCAGGGCAAGGCGCGCTAGCCGGCCGCTACGTCGTCCATCCTGAAGCGGGCACTGACGCGGGTGCCTTCGCCTGGCGCTGAATGGATGTCGAACTGCCCACCCAGTGCTTCCACTCGGTAACGCATGCCGGCGAGCCCCAGTCGGCGGCGGCCTTGCCCATTGCTGGCCTGGTCGCTGGGGACGAAACCATTGCCCGAGTCGGCCACCTGTACCTCCAGTTGCCCCTCAACCATACGGGCCGAGAGTTTCTGGCCTTGGCCACCTGCGTGCATCACGGCATTGTTCAGGGCTTCCTGGGTGAAGCGATAGAGGCAGATCTTCAGTGACATCGTGGCGTCGGCAGGCAACGGCTGGATATCCAGCTCCACCTGGGTATCGGTGCGCTGTTCGTGGCGCTGCACCACCAGGCGCAGCACCTGTTCCAGCCCCAGTTCGCTGATTTCAGGGACCGCCAGTCCACGGGAAATGTCGCGGATTTCGCGGAGGGCATCCTGACCGGCACTGCGCAAGGTTTCCAGGGCATCGCCGTCGAATGGTTCGCCTTGCTGTTGCAGGCGCTCGCGTAGTTGGGCGAGTTCATCCAGGCGGACCAGGATGAGTGTCAGCAACTGTGCCGGGCCGTCATGCAGGTCGGCACCCAGGCGTCGCAGGGTCAGTTCACTGATGCGCGAGAATTCCTGGTTGGCAGTGGTGATGCGGCGCTGCAGTTGGGTATTGCGGGCATGCAGGCGTGCCTGTTCGACCATCCGCTGTTTCAAGGCTATCTGCTGGCGCTCGATGATGCGCTCGCCGCGGCGTACCACGAAGAAGAGCAAGCCCAGCATCGCCAGCGTGGCAGAGCCAACCACTGCCCAGACCTGCAGGCGCACGGTGCGGATTTCCCGTTCCAACTGGTCAGCGCGTTCATAGAACTCACCCACCGCTACCACCTTGCCCGAGCCGGTTTCCCGCAGGGGCGCGTAGATTTCGTAGAGGGGCACCTTGAGACTGCGCTCGAACGCGTTCTCGTCCTGGCCGAGGTCTTCCAGGTCGGTGACGATTTGGCCCTGCAATGCCTCGTCGATCTCATCGGTAGGGAACTTGCGGTGCACTACCGACTTGTCGGTGCTGTAGATCACAGTCCCATCCGGGCGCCAGATCTTCACCGAAGCCACGTGGCGGTTGAGGCTGCTGTTGATGATCAGCCGGTCGATGGCCGCCGCGCTTTCCGGGGGAATGTCCTGGGTTCTCGCCAGCTCCTGCACGAAGGGTTCGAGGAAGCTTTCCATGTAGACGGCACCGGCCTGCGCCGCCGACTGCACGGCCGCCCGCTCGATGCGCTGGCTCACCAGGTTGCCCACCAGGCTCATGGTCAGGCCGAGGATCAGGCTGGCGGCGATGACGAACTGAGTGGAGCGCTTCAGCTGGCGAATCCGCTGGCGCATACGGCTTCCCCAGGAGCGGTGCGGCCCCGACATTGGTCCGGGGTCGGGTTGGACCAAAGTCGGGGCGCCGACTTGTCCCAAGGTCTGCTGATTTGGTTCGACCTTCGCATCTGCGGGCATTCGCCGGACTCCTCGATGCTTTCTCCCAGGCCCCTGGCAATGCCCGGACAGGGCAGTGGGAGATCGTTATGTACAGCCTGAAAAGCTTCACGCTCAACCTGAAGGATATTAGCTACCTGTTGCAGCAGGTCAGCTTCCCCACCCTGCGCGTGGTGGGTTACACGGTCGATGGAACCCCCCTGTTCGGTTACACGGGATCGGATGGTTCGGTGCATGTGCTGGGTACTGATGGCAGCTTCGATCCCCTGGCCATCCCAGCCGGAGAGAGCGTCTGGTACAACGGCGCGCGCGACCCTATCGGCCTGCGCAACGTGTCCGGTTTTTTCAACAACCTCACGCATGATGGCCATGCCTGGGGCAGCTTCGGCCAGGACTTCATCCGCCTGACCCTGCCGGACTACAGCCAGTACGTGCAGCAGAACGCCGACAACGCGGCCTGGCAGGATTACCTCTCCAGTCACCCTGGCGCCGAGTTGGGCACGCCGGCTTCCTACGCCGACCCGTTCGCCTCGCTGGTGGACTACACGCCGAGGATGGTCAGCCAGACCATCGTCAGTGGCGGCGTGGTCTTCGCCACTGACGCCATGGGCCACATCCTGCATGACGCCAATGGTGTGGCGGTGGTCAGCGACCCGGGGTTGCTCGGCCAACTGGGCGAAGCCGATCCGACCTCCCCCAGTAGCGGTCAGTACTTCATCCGCAATCTCAACACGGTTTCCGGCGACCCCTCGACCACCGGCTGGTTCACGCTGTTCGGCCAGTTCTTCGACCACGGCCTGGACTTCATCGACAAGCCGAGCCGGACCGCCACCATCACCATTCCTCTGGCACCCGACGACCCGCTCTACGGCTCCATCGGCCCGGACGGCCAGCCGGTGCATTCGATCACCGTCCACAGGGCCAGCGTGGGCAGCGTCGATGCCGCAGGCAATCCGCAATACCTCAACCTGGACTCGCCTTACATCGACCAGAACCAGACTTACGGTTCCGAGGCCACTGTCACTCAGCTGCTGCGCGAATGGGTGGCTGACCCGTCCAACCCTGGACAGTTCCGGCCGGGAGCTCGCCTGTTCGATGGCACTACCCTGAGCGATGAGGCCGCCTGGACGCTCAATGGCGTGCTCACCCACCAGACACTGCCAACCCTGAACGAGTTACGCGCCCATATCGTGGCCACTGGGCGCGATGACCTGACCTGGGATGACCTGGCCAATTTCCGCGTGCGCGACGACGCAGGGCATGTGCTGGACGCGGACCCTTCCACTTCCGGCGTCCAGGCGGTCCATGCCCGCGAGGCCCTGTTGCTGGACATGAACCCGCACTTCGACGACGTGCACATCGATGTGGCGCGCCTCATGGCCCTGGACAGTCACCTGCTGGGCGTGACCTTCGACCCGACGAACCCCTACGGGATCCTGTTCCACTACGACAACGGCCCGACCAAGTCCCTGTTCGGTCTGGTCAATCCCTCTGATTTCTCGATCTTTGCCGATCCGGGCACTGCCGATTACGCGGTTGCCAATGAGCTGTTGCTGGAATCGGTGGGTGACCACTACATCGCGGGCGACGGCCGTGCCAACGAGAACTTCGGTCTGACCGCCATGCACCATGTCTTCCACGAAGACCACAACGTTCAGTTGATCAACCTGCAACAGGAGATTCTCCAGGCCGATGTTGGGGTTCGCCACAATTGGCAGGTCGGCATCGACAACGGAGCCGGGGGTTACTACACCGACGCGGCCGGCAACTACACGCTGACTGATGGCGTGACTGTTTCCTGGAACCATGACCTGCTGTTCCAGGGGGCCAAGCTGGTGGTGGAAATGGAGTACCAGCACGTTGCCATTGACCAGTACGCGCGGCTGATCACGCCCGACCTGCCAGAGTTCGTCACCTACGACTCCGGCATCAACGCCAATATCTCCCTGGAGTATGGCCAGGCGGCATTCCGCTTCGGGCACTCGCAGTTGCGTGAAACCATCGACGCACTGGAGCGCGATGCCAGCGGCGTCTATGACCTTACTGGCGCCATAACCCGCTACGCCCTGGAGAAAGCCTTCCTCAACCCCGGCGGCTTCGCCGATATCGGCCCGACCGCCATCGCCCTCGGTATGACGCGGCAGGTAAGCAACGAGATCGACGAGCTTGTCACCCCGGCGCTGCAGCAGGGGCTGCTGGGCCAGCCGCTGGACCTGGCCACCATCAACCTGGCGCGCGGCCGTGACCTGGGGCTACCGACGCTCAATGCGGCGCGTCAGCAGATCCACGATGCGCTGATCGCCGAGCGGCAAACGCCGGCCGGCTCCCAGCACCACACCAACCTGATCGTGGATGCGCTGACGCCTTATACGAGCTGGAGCGACTTCGCCAACAACATGATCCACCCTGAGTCCCTGGTGAACTTCATCGGCGCGTATTCCTTCGATGGCGACGTGGCGCATGCCCAGGCCATCATCGATGCCGACCAGACCGGGATAGACGTCAGCTGGGCCGGTGGCGTGGTGACCGCCGAAGACGCAGCGCGCTTCCTGTCCAATGCCGCCGACCAGAACGGAAACTTCGTCGCAGGTTCCGATGGCTTCAACCACATCGACCTGTGGATTGGCGGACTGGCAGAGAAACACGTCTACACCGGCCAGCTCGGCACCACCTTCAACGCCATATTCGAAGACCAGATGGAGCGGCTCATGGATGGCGACCGCTTCTACTACCTGTTCCGTCTCGACCTCGGCCTGCCGGGCATGACCAACCTCAACGAGCAAGTGGTCACCGAACAGTTCAAGGACATCATCGAGCGCACCACCGATGCCCGGCACCTGGCGGGTGATGTGTTCGGCTACATGGACAGCTACATCGAGCTCAGTTACCAGGACTCCGGGGCGACTGCTACTGCCTACAAGAGCGAGCACAAGTACGGCCGGTTGGTGGATGCCAACCAAATGGGCGTCTACTCCACCGGTGGCTCCGGGGGGATCGGCGGGAACGGCCTGCTGCTCAGCCTGATCAACCCGGAAACCCATGCGTCCAGCACATTCATCCGTGACTACCGTCCTGACCAGGGCGAGAATCCGGATGGCACCGCAGCGGTGGGCTACAACTCCCACGAGGTGGTAGCCGGGACCGACTATGCCGACTGGCTGGACCTGGGTGATGGCGACGACACCGGCTATGGCGAGGATGGAAACGACATCCTCGACGGCAAGGCCGGCGCCGACCACCTCTACGGCGGCAATGGCAATGACGTGATCTACGGCGGTGACATCGAGGACTTCCTCGACGGCGGTGACGGCGATGACATCGTCTATGCCGGTACCAGTGCGGGCGCCATCGACATCGTCATCGGCGGCAATGGCAATGACCATCTCTACGGCGAGGCAGGGATCGACGAGCTCTACGGCGGCGCCGGCAACGACTACATCGACGCCGGTGGTGACACGGACCTGGTCCACGGCGGCGATGGCAGCGACGAAATCTACGGTGGCGACGGGCCGGACATCCTCTTTGCCGAAGCCGGGGACGACATCATTTCCGGCGGCTCGACCGGCGACCAGCTGTTCGGGGAAGAGGGCGACGACATTCTCCTGCCGGGTATCGGCGGTGCGCCGGGACAGGGTGACGGGGATGAAGCGCTCGGCGATGTCGGCTTCGATATCGCAGCGTTCAGCGATGTGAACATCCAGCTGGATGCCGCTGCAAACCTGAACCAGCAGAACATCGTCGCGGCGCCGGGCACCGCCGTGCTATTCCAGCCGTTCAACGCCTTGCTGGCGAACATCGAAGGCCTGGTCGGTTCGCGCTTCAGTGACGCACGGGCCAATCCCGCCAGTCCTGCCAACCCGACGGCGGGCCTGATCGGTGATGGCAACGAGAACTGGCTGGTGGGCGGCAGCGGCGACGACGTGGTGCAGGGGAATGCCGGCAACGATGTGCTGGTGGGTGACTCCATTGGCCTGGCCGACCTCAACCACCTGTTGGCCGCCCAGGGTTTCGCCCAGCACTTCACCGGGCTGCAGGCCGCACGTTCGGGCTTCGTACTCGGCGACAACCACGCCGGTGGAACGGCGGATGGTGTTGCTGACGAGGCGGTCTACAGCGGCAATTTCGCCGACTACAGCATTACCCTGATCAGCGATACCAATTCGGGAAGCAACGAGATTCGCGGCTTCAGGATCACTGACAAGCGCGTCGGTGCCGCCAACCTCGATGCAACCGACATCCTCGTCGGCATCGAGAAAGTCCGCTTCGCGGACCGCACTGTCAGCCTGGACGTCAATAACCAGCTGCCTACCGGTAAACCGCTGGTTTCCGGCTTCGCCACGGCTCCAACCACCCCCAGCCGGCCATTGCCGATGCAGTACCGCCTGACCGCCAGCACCGTTGCCATCCAGGACGCCGATGGCATTCCCTCCGGTGCTGGCGCGTTCAGCTTCCAGTGGCAGGTACTTTCGGGGGCCGTCTGGGCTGCCATCAATGGCGCCACTGCCTCGACCTATGCACCGGTGGCCGCGCAGGTCGGGCAGCAGTTGCGGGTAGCGGTCAGCTTCACCGACAACCACGGGGTAGTGGAGACGGTCTACTCCGATCCCACCGAAGCGGTCGGGCGCTTCATCGAAGGCACTTCCCTTAACGACAACGGCCTGGGCGGTTTCCTGGATCGCGCGGCTCTGGTGGGGACGGCCTTCCAGGACGTCATGCTCGGCTATGCCGGCAACGATGTACTTAGCGGCGGCGACGGCAGCGACCTGCTGGATGGTGGCAGTGGCAATGACAGCATGAGCGGCGGTGCGGGCAACGACACCTACGTGGTTGGCTCCACCGGCGACGCGGTGAACGAGGCCCTGAACGGTGGTAGCGACACGGTGCAGTCCTCGGTGAGTTACAACCTCGCGGCCAACGTCGAAAACCTGGTGCTGACCGGCACCGCCAACATCAATGGTGTGGGCAACGGGCTGGACAACCTGCTGGTGGGTAACACCGGCAACAACCGGCTCATTGGTCAGGCTGGCAACGATAGCGTGCAAGGCGGCGCGGGGAGCGACACCCTCGTGGCGACAGTGGGCGACGGCAACGACCACTACGACGGCGGCGACGGTGTGGACACCTATGACCTCTCCGGCACGTCCGCCAACGCCAGCGTCGACCTGACCGCTGGTACCGCCAGCAGCGCGCAGACCGGCAATGATGTGCTGGTATCCATCGAGAACGTCCTGGGCAGCAGCGGCGCCAACCAGATCACCGGCAGCTCGGCCGACAACCGCCTCGAAGGACTAAGCGGCAATGACAACCTGGCGGGTGCAGGGGGTAACGACGTACTGGTGGGAGGACAGGGCAATGACAGTGCCAGCGGTGGCCAGGGTGACGACCGATTCATTGCCAGCCTGTTCGACGGCAATGACGTCTATGCAGGTAACGACGGCCTGAATACCTACGACCTTTCCGCCACCGGAGCTGCAGCCGTGGTCAACCTGGCCACGGGGGCGGCCAGCAGCAGTCAGATTGGCAGTGACCTGTTGAGCGGTATCGAGAGCGTGATAGGCGGATCGGGTGCCGATACCCTGACCGGTGATGCACTGGCCAACCAGCTTGCCGGGGGTGGTGGCGACGACGTCCTCAGTGGCGGTGTCGGTGCCGATGTCCTGGCCGGCGGTGCGGGACGCGACCTGCTCAGCGGCGGTGCGGATGCCGATACCTTCGTTTTCGCCGTGCTCAGCGACTCGGGTACCAGCAGCGGTACCCGGGATGTGATCAACGACTTCCAGCAGGGGAGTGATCGCATCGACCTCGGCCAGATCGATGCGAGGACGACCGGACCTGGCAATGCAGGGAATCAGGACTTCAGCTTCCTGGGTGAATGGAATGGCGCTGGCAACGAATTCAATGGACAGGCCCAGCTGAGGTTCCATTACGTCAACGTCGGCGGTGTAGAGCACACCTATGTGGAGGGCAATGTGAACAACAACAATGCCGCCGACTTCCAGATCGACCTCGTCGGGCACGTCGCCCTGGCAGCGAGTGACTTCATCGGCGTCGTCTGAAGCTCCACCGCCCGGCGCTCCCTTGGAGGTCGGAGCGCCACTCCATCCCGTCCCATCCCCCATGCAACCCGGTGCCACCCGCGCTGGGTTGCATGATCCGTTCGACAACGGTGTTCCAGTGGGGCGACACGTTTTGTTGCAAGGAACCCCGTCACACTGTCATGAAGTGCTAAATAACTGTCGTGAAATGCGAAGTGCTGAAAAGCGCTCATCCATAGGCTTTGCCGCCAGTCAGAAGAGGGGTGCAACCCGCAGGTTCAACCCCGTCAAACCTGGAGTCTTCTATGGTGAAACCGCTATTCGGATTTGCGCTGGCAGCGATCGTTATGCTGGCCAGCGGCTGTTCCAGCAAGGTCACCCAGCCCGAGGAGTATTCGGGCTTCCTGAGGGATTACTCGCAGCTCGAAGAGAAGATGTCTGCCAGCGGCCAGCCCGTGCTGCGCTGGACGGCGCCGGGCTTCGACGCGAAGCGCTACGGCACGCTCCTGGTGGAAAAGCCGGTGTTCCATCCGGCCCCGGCCCCGGCCCCCAGCGACCAGATGAGCCAGCAGACCATGGACCAGATCGCCACCTACATGCGCCTGGCGCTGCAGCGCGAGCTGATCGGCAAGGCCCGTCTGGTCGGCACACCGGAGGCGGACACGCTGATCGTGCGTCCGTCCATCTCTGCCGTGGCGATCTCCACCGAGCACCTGAAGGCCTACGAGGTCATTCCGATTGCCCTGCTGGCGGCTGCCACCACCACGGCGGCGGGAACGCGCGACCAGGAAGTGGCCATCTACGCCGAAGTGGAAGCGGTGGACGCGGCCAGCGGCAAGCCCGTCGTCAGGGCGGTGCGCAAGGGACAGGGATTGAGCCTGGAAAACCGCAAGACGCCGCTGGTCCTGGATGACCTCAAGCCGGTGCTCGACGACTGGGCGCGGGACGCGCGCGACTTCAGGCCCTGACGGGCCTCCCCCGATAAACCTCCAGGCGGGAACCGGTCGATGGCCGGTTCCCTTTCGCGTGTGCCGGAAACCCTGGTGCGCGACGGCCTGGCCACAAATCCGCAACAAGTCCGGCGCCTTGCACAACCCAACCGGATGCGGATGTCCTCCCCCCGAAAACCAGGTGATGAAATGGTAAGTGACGGGATTCTCGATTACTTCGCCCTTGGCGTGCTGTTCTTCGTCGTGATCGTGCTGTTCTACGGCATCATCGTGATCCACGACATCCCTTATGAAATCTCCAAGCGGCGCAACCACCCGCACCAGGACGCGATCCATGCCGCTGGCTGGGTGAGCCTGTTCACCCTGCATGCGATCTGGCCGTTCCTGTGGATCTGGGCAATGTTGTACCGCGACGATCGTGGCTGGGGCTTCGGCACGCCGAAGGCGGAGCTGGAGCAGCAACTGGCCGAGATGCGCTGGCGCCTCGAACGCCTCGAAGGGCAGGGCGCGTCCCGTTCGGCCCGCGCGGTAGAGGAGGCCTGATATGGACCTGTTGCTGATCCTCACCTACACGGCTATCTGCGTCGCCATCTTCAAGATCTTCAAGATTCCGCTGAACAAGTGGTCGGTGCCCACTGCCGCGCTGGGCGGCGTGGTTCTGATCGGGACGCTGATCTTCCTGATGAACTACAACCACCCGTACTCCGAAGTGGCGCGCAGCTACTTCGTGTCGACGCCGGTGATTCCGACGGTCAGCGGCCAGGTGGTGGAGGTGCCGGTCAAGACCAACCAGCCCCTGGAGAAGGGCGATGTGCTGTTCCGCATCGACCCGACGCCGTTCGAGAACAAGGTCAAATCCATCAAGGCGCAGCTGGTGTCGGCCCGCGCCGACCAATCCCGCGCTCGTGAGCTGGCGGCGCGCAATGTCGGCAACCGCCGCGACGTGGACCTCACCACGGCGCGGGTGGATGACCTGCAGGCGCAGCTGAACATCGCCCAGTTCGACCTGGATCACACCGTGGTGCGCGCGCCGAGCAAGGGCTTCGTGACCCATGTGTCGCTGCGCCCGGGAATGATGGCCACGCGGTTGCCGCTGCGTCCCTCGATGGTGTTCATCCCGGACGAGGGGCACTACATCGCCGCCTGGATGCGCCAGAACAGCCAATTGCGCCTGACCCCCGGTGACGAGGCCGAAGTGGCTTTCGACGGCATCCCGGGCCAGGTGTTCAAGGGCAAGGTGAAACAGGTGATTTCGGTGATCGGCGAAGGCCAGGTGCAACCCTCCGGCAACCTGCTCAGCTTCACCGGCACGCCGCCTCCTGGCCGGGTGCCGGTGATCGTCGAGATCACCGACCCGGACTATGCCCAGTACGCGGCCCTGATGCCCGGCGGCGCCTACGGCCAGGCGGCGCTCTACAGCGAGCATTTCCATCATGTGGCGGTGATGCGCAAGATCCTCCTGCGCATGGCGGCCTGGATGAACTACATCTTCCCCTTCCATTGAGCGTTGCACCTGCCTTTCGTCTCGGAGCCCCTTGCGGGTGCCGGGGCGACGGGCAGGTGATTTTTTTTGGCTGCGGGAAATCCGGCTTGGGCGGCGCAACGGTTTGCCGCCCTCCGGTTTCAAGGACTGGCGGGACGTTCCCGCCGGCCGGATGCGGGACGGTCACAGGGAGTACCCGAGCGTGTCCGGACAATCGGCTGGATTCCGCCCTGCGGAGTCCGGATGTCTGGAAGAGAGAGGGATGTATGACCGGGAAATCCGACAAATCCAGGGAATCAAGCAAAGCGCCCAGAATGCCGCGCAAGGAATACGAGGCGGAGCTGAAGCGACTGCATGTCGAACTGGTGAAGCTGCAACGCTGGGTCGTCCAGGAAGGCATGCGCATCTGCATCGTCTTCGAAGGGCGGGACGGAGCGGGCAAGGGCGGCGTGATCAAGGCGCTGACCGAACGCACCAGCTCGCGCATCTTCCGAAGCGTCGCGCTGCCGACGCCCACCGAGCGGGAGAAGTCGCAGATATACGTGCAGCGCTACATCAGCCACTTTCCGGCGGGCGGGGAGGTCGTGATCTTCGACCGCAGCTGGTACAACCGCGCCGGCGTCGAACGGGTCATGGGGTTCTGCAGTGAAAAGGACGTGCAGAAGTTCTTTGCCTTCACGCCCCTGTTCGAGCGAGCGGTGGTGGAGTCGGGGATCATCCTCCTGAAGTACTGGCTGGAAGTCAGCCCGGAGGAACAGCAGCGTCGGCTCGAAGACCGGATCAACGACGGCCGCAAGACCTGGAAGCTGTCGCCGATGGACATCCGCTCCTTTGGCCGCTGGGATGAATACACCCGCGCCCGCGATGAAATGTTCATCGCCACCGATACGTCCTGGGCGCCCTGGCACATCGCCCGCTCCGAGGACAAGCGCCGGGTGCGCCTCAATGTCATCCGGCACATCCTGGACCAGGTGCCCTACCAGGACGTCCCCGATGAGAAGAAAGTCAGGCTGCCGAAGCGCGGCAAGCTGGGGCCCTACCAGTCGCCCGACTATCCCTTCCGTTACATCGAAGAAAAATACTGACCCGACACACGGGCGCTGACCCTTGCCTTGCGTGCATCGCCGCTCTCAGACCGACCTGTCCGGCCTGGGGCGGAGCGATACGCTCCACGAACCAGACGACAGGAACCCCGATGGGAACTCGAACACGGCGCGGACCGCTGCGCTCTCTGATGGGATCGCTTGCCCTTCCGGCCGGCTTGCTGATGGGGTTGCTGCCATTGCAGGTGGCCCTGGCCAATGCCATGCAGCAGGAAGCCTCGCGGATTGCGGTGCCGATTCTCGCCCCCGAGCCGCCGCCGGATCGCACGGACGATTTCGACTGCCTCCGCGAGCGCCGCAGCATCCGCATCCTGGTGCCCTATAGCCGAACCTTCTTCCACATCGACCAGGGCCGCCAGAAAGGCGTGAGCCACGAGGTTGGCCTCGCCTTCGAACGCTGGCTGAACCAGCGCTACCCGCGCCAGGCCGGCAAGCGCCGCTGGCATGTGATGTTCATTCCGGTAAGCCGCGAACAGCTGCTGCCCAGCCTGGTCCGGGGCGTCGGCGATATCGCCGCGGGCGGGCTGGTGGAAGGGGAGACCGCGCGCTTTGGCGGGCAGGTGGTCACCGCCCCCGGTTCGTTCCGCGCCGACCCGGTGCTGGTGACCGGCCCGGCTGGCGAGCCGATCGGCAGTCTCGATGACCTGTCCGGCAAGGAAGTGGCGGTGCCGGCACTTGGCAATGATTTCTGGGAACTGCTGGCGCTGAACCGGACCTTCATCGAGCGCGGTCTGGCGCCGATCCACGTGGTGCCCCTGGCCGAAGGGACCGAGCCTGAAGAACTGCTGGCGCTGGTGGATGCCGGCGTCCATGCCGCCGCCGTGGTGGATCGGCGCGTGGCCCAGGCCTGGCAGCCGACCCTGGGCCGGATCGCAATCCAGCGGCCAGTGGAGCTCGATTGGGGCGGCCATTACGCCTGGGCGGTGCGCCAGAACAATCCCGAGCTGCATGCAGTGCTGGCGGAATTCCTCGCCGAACAGGATCGCGGCAGCCGCCTCGGACGGGACCTGCGCAATGGCAGACGCGATCCGGGACGCTTTCTCGGCGAACCGGCATCGGCTGAGGAGCTGCGCCGTTTCCGTCAGCTCAACCAGGCCTTCGTTGCATCCGCCGGACGCTACGACCTGGACCCGCTGATGCTGATGGCCCAGGCCTTCCACGAGTCCCGCTTCAACCAGCGCGCACGCAGCAGCCAGGGCGCGGTGGGCGTGATGCAGGTGCTGCCGAGCACGGCGGCCGACCCCAACGTAGGGGTGGCGGGTGTGCGCAATAGCGCGGAACGGAACGTCGAGGCGGCCAGCAAGTACCTGCGCTTTCTCGCCGACACCTATCTCGACGATCCGGCGCTCGATCCGGACGATCGCATGTTCATGCTGCTGGCGGCGTACAACGCCGGGCCGGGCAACCTGCAGAAGGCCAGGCGCATGGCGCGGGAAAGCGGCCTGGACCCGGACCGCTGGTTTGGCCATGTGGAGGCGGTGGTGGCGAGGGAGCTGGGCCGCGAGCCCATCGACTATGTGAGCAACGTGTACAAGTACTACATCGCCTACAAGTTCGCCCGGGACCGGGAGGAAGCACAGCCGGCAAGGATGCTGGGCAGGCTGGAGGGAATCTGAGGAGGGCGCGGCCCACTGCCGGGGCAGGGGCCGCGAAGGGCGTCAGAAGAGCAGGTAGGCGCTGGCGGTGGTCTGGTCGAGCTCGATGTCGCCGACCTTCAGCACTTCCTGTTCCAGGCGCACGCCGACGTTGCGGAATACATCCAGCTCGACGCCGAGGCCGTAGGTCAGGTCCAGATCGTTGCTGTCGCCGGCGACGTCTGCGTCGGCATCCCAGGCATGGACGCCGGCGCTGGCGAACAGGCGCACACGGTCACCCACCGGTACGCCGAAGTGGGCGGCGGCCTGTACGGAGTGGCCGTCGAAGTCGCCACGCTCGCCCTCGAAGCTACCGAGGTCGACCCAGGCGCCTTCGAAGGCCAGGTAGGGGTTCAGGCGGTAGCCGATGTAGGCCTTGTAGGCGTTGTCGTCGTCACCGAGGCTGTGCTCGTCGGTTTCTACCTTGGTCACGCCGCCACCCACGTAGAAGCCGCGGTCATCCGCGACGGCGTTGAGGGTGCTGAAGGCAAGGAAGGCAGCTGCAAGGTGTTTTCCGAATTTCATCTGTGGTCCTGCATGGTTTGTTGGTTGGAATGGGAATGGAGGGATCAGGCCGGTCCCTTGCGCTGGAACTCGCGGTCCAGGCGCTCGCGGATGCGCAGCACCGCCGCGTCCATGGCGGGGTAGATGTCCTCGACCACGGGCTTGTCGGACTGCCCGAGATTGCGGCCCTTGGCCCGGTCGACGGCGCGGCCGAGGGTTTCGCCGGTCAGGCCGTCACGGACCTCGCTGTCGAAGAACACGTAGAGGGTCTCGTCGCGTACGCCGGTGGCGTGCAGGGAGAGGCCGA
This sequence comes from Pseudomonas sp. BN411, assembly GCF_029871235.1. Classification (GTDB taxonomy): domain Bacteria; phylum Pseudomonadota; class Gammaproteobacteria; order Pseudomonadales; family Pseudomonadaceae; genus Metapseudomonas. The sequence continues at coordinate 21,388 of NZ_SSOM01000085.1, read as the reverse complement.
CCAGGAAGCCGATGGGGATGTATTCCATGACGCTCGGATCGCGCGGTGTACGTTCCAGGTCGCTGATCGACACGCGCAACGACAGAGCCCCCGGTGTGGGGCGTGCCACCAGGCGGTAGCCGGCGGATGTCAGTTGCCGTTCCAGTTGGCCACGGAAGTGGAGGAGCAGTTTGTTGATATCCGTATTGGACGCGCCGAGCTCCAAGTCGCTGCTGGCGAATGAAGAGGTTTTTGGCAAGTCGATGAAAACGACCTTGTCATGGTTGTTGGAAAAAGGTGCCGGGTATTTTTTCCAGGCAATTGTGCTGTCATCTCGTTCGATGACTTTCATCAGCACATCGGTCTGTTTTCCTGAAACTATCGAGGGGTCGATGCTCGGCGCCATTGAACAACCGAACAGCGCTGTCGAAAGCGCAAGGATGGAAAGTTCTTTGAAATGCATGGGGATTCCTGTTGAAGACGCGTCGGCATGCGCGCGCCTGAGACCGGCAAAGGCTCGCCGGTACCGGCTTCGAAAGTGGCAGCGCGGCGTGCCGCCAGGAGGGGAGGAGAACTGCAACGCCGCGCTGCCGCGCCTTTTCCGGCGCCCTGGCACTCTGAAGCAGGGGCGCGGAAAACAAGAATCAAAAATCGTTATTTATGCCGTGGAGCGTGCAGCGGTAAGTCGATGTGCGAGAGAATTCGCAGTCTCTCCTGCGGGTAATGAAATCAATAAGCTCAGAAAACTTTCATGAAAAGCCAGTTCAAGTTTCAGCTGAAAAGTGGCGGCACTGCAGTATTCGATGCCGCGAATAATCAGTTACATATAAGTTTGACTTCCGGCGATCCGCGTGCGGTGACCTTGTCCTATTCGGAATCGCGCCTGTTGCAACTTCTGCTGGATAGTCCCGGGGAAACCCGCAGTCGCAACGAAATAATGGAATACGCCTGGGACAATCGCGTCGTTGCCGCTGGAAGTCTCAACCAGGCGATATTCACCCTGCGCAATCTGATCGAAGACGGCACCGACCACGAACTGCTGCAGACGGTCCCGCGCCGGGGCTATCGGTTCAATGCGCAGTACGTGGTGGACGATTCCGCACCTGAGTCCGCAGCGGCCGTTGCCGATGCGCCAACCGCTATTGAGCCGGTGGAATCTGTGCCTGCGTCGGCTGCGCCAATCACCGCTCGCGAAAATCGGCTGGCGCGCCTGCTGCGCTCGCCGAAGCTGCTGGTGCCGGCCTATGGGGCGATGCTCTGCCTGCTCGCCCTGGTGGCGTTGTATCGCCTGGGCGTATTCGATGGCGCCGCGTCCGACCTGGTGGTCGAGGACGTGGTGGCGGGGCCGACGACCTTCCATTTCGTCGGTGACAGTGCAGAGGAGATCGCCCGTAGCCGCGAAGCGTTCAAGCCGGCGCTGGACGCCCGTGAGGATGGATTGGCCGGGCACATCTGGATCAACCGCTCCAACCGTCTCTACGACCTCAGTTGCGTCCGTACCGATGGCGCGACGGAGAACCTGATCTTTCTGGAGGACAACCCAATGGCCAATCTGCAACTGGAGATGGTCCGCCGCTGCATGAGGGGCTGGCCATGATGCTGCGCCGCTACAAGCATGCCTTCATCCTCGGTGGCCTTGCCCTGCTGGCGGTGGCCGGACTGGCGTTCGATCACGCGGCCTATTCGCGCGGGGTTTCCTACCATGGCGCGAATCGCATCGTGCTCAACGACGGCAGCCTGATACGTTCGGAAGAGCGGGTCATCATCGGTGATGTGCTGAGCTTTGCCGCCATGGAGCGGGTCGGCTCGGAGGTGAACTACGCGTCCCTGCTGGCGGACGTCGTTCATGTCGGTCCCCGCAGTCTCGAACTCCAGTTGCAGAAAGCCCAGACCAGCCGTGCCAAGCCGTTGCAACAGCTGAGCGAGATTCCCGATGTGTTCTTCGGGCGACAGTACGGTCTGGCGACAGGGGCGACACTGCGCCTGGAATTCCTGCCGGTGCCCGATGACAGGGTGATCTGCTACTACGCCCGCGAGATCGACAACGTCCGTTGTCTCAACCGTTGAGTCCCAGGCCGGGGCGGAGCGGCGGCCTCGGGCGGACCGCTCTCCGACGCCCGTCCCTGTCAGGCGGTTTCCGGCAGGTGCAGCTCGGTCCGCTCCATGAGTTGTCCATCCAGGGTTCGGGTTTCCACGCTCAGGATGACCGTGGGCCGCTCCGTGCGAATGACCTTGATGCGAGTGAGGGTCTCCGGCGTCTGCTGGATGACCAGGGATTCCCCGACGTTTCGACACAGGACCAGCATTTCAAACGCTCCACTGAAGTTGTCACGCCGCCGATTGTCGAAGCCGCTCCGCGCCTGATGCGAATCAAAAATGGTCATTGCTGCCGGTGCTGCTCAAAGCGTGGGAGCTATCGCCATGGCCCGTTTGAAAAGACGATGTCCGTGTTAAGGGTTGCTAGAGATTCCTGAGCCAAGCCGCTTGCCGAGTTCTGCGGATGGTTTTGGTTTCGCCTTCCCAGGCGAGTCCCTTTTTCAAACGCCAAAAAGGAACCAAAAGGCTTGCCCCTGCATCCGGCCCCGGCTTCGCCGGGGTGCCCTCCCTCCATCGTTGTTCCGGGGGCACGGCGAGAGGGGCCATCCATGGCCCCACACGCCTCTCGCGGCATCCATGCCGCTCGTCCCCCTCCACAATGATTCCGCTCGGCCTCCTGAAGGGGCGGAGTCGCCGCCCCACCGCTTCTACCCGGTTTCAGGCCGCTGGCTGCCTCAGGATGGCTTATGCCGCGCCAGCGCGAGTCACCCCTCGCCCGCCTGCGGGAGAGGGGCCGGGGGAGAGGGTTGAATCAGACTGGCGGCTGAGCTTGGAAGTCGTGTGCAAGAAGGCTCCCGCCAACGTCGCAACCACTAACGCAGACATACCCTTCAATCCCCGGAATCCGCAGGCGGCGCATTGCTGACGGGAAATGAAGATTGCTGATTTTGATTTCCGCCTTCCCCCTCCAAGAATCCTGCTGTCCCGAGGTCGATGACCCGGGGAGGGTCACGGCCTTCCGGGAACATCCGGGACCAGTCTTGCTACGAGAAGGGGCATTGAATGAAGTTCGTACCTGTCATCCGGCCGATCTGCTGGATCGTCTGTTCGGTCCTGGTTGCCGCGTCTTTCGGGGTCATGGGCAGTTCCATCATCGGCGGATTGCTGATGCTGTCCGGTGCGATCTGGCTGTGCCCGGCGTCCTGGTGCGCGATCGAAAGCCTCACCGGGAAAGCCGGCAGCAGTGTCGCCGTGGCCATTCTCGCGGTGCCGCTGTTCCTTCTCGGCGTGCACATCAGTACCACCGCCAGGGAACTGGTCTCGGCGCCCGCTCCCGCGCTGCAGGCCAAGGATGGCGATGCCCTGTCCAGGCAGGAGAGTGGCGATCACCCGAAGGTGGACCCGGGCGCCCTGAACTTCTTTCGCCACATCATGGAGCAGGACTACCTGGTTGCCCTGGCCGGGGGGAAGTCGGCGCTGAACGCGCTGTCGATGGTCAACCCGGTGGAGCGCATGCCCAGCTCGAAGCTGGCGCGGCTGTATGAAGGTGACGACGAGGCGGTCGATCCCTTCTTCAGGGGGCGCAAGCTCATCGTTACCGGCGAAGTCCTGGCCGTTCGCATCGACTATGCCGATGACGTGATCCTGGAGCTGCCCGGCGCCAACGACATGTTCAACGTGCAGGCGGAACTCCATAGCGATCCGAAGAAATTCTCCGAGCCGGTAGTCGAGGGCAAATACGTCGACCTCTATTGCACCGTGTACGGCAAGGTCAGCGATGAAACCGCAAGCAATCTCTACCTGAAGGACTGCACCGAAGTCGATTTCACCCCCGACGCCAAGGCCTATGCCGACAACCTGACCGAAGCCCTGCGCGGCTGGCTGCGTACCGGCGGCCGGCACATCTTCCCCACCGACAACGCGGCCACCTACTTCCTGGTGTCGTACCTGGCGGGAACCCAGCTGCCGCCGGGCAACCCCTGCCTGCGCGAGGAGGCGCCGCTGGAGGAGTGCGTGAGTTCCCTGGACAAGATGAAGGCCAGTGCCCTGTTCGAAAGTGCCCGTGGCGACCTGCAGCGCTGGCAGGAATGGCTGGGTCTGCCGACACCCGACGACTACAGCCAGTTGAGCAGCCGCTGATGGGATTTCCGCTGCGGGCATTGGCGATCTGCTGCCTGCTAGGGCTGGCCGCCGCCCCGGTGTGGGCGGCCGAGGTGCATCTGCGTGGGCACTGGCTGCAGGTGGTGGACGACGAGGACAGCCTGGTCGGCGTGCTCAGCCGTGCCGAAGAAGGCGACGCGGTGGCCGCCGAGCTGTACCTGCAGGCTTATCGCGATGGTGTTGCGGTAGGCGAGGAGGTGCACCACTTCGCCCTGGATGAAACGGTGCGGCTGTTTGCCATTCCGCTGGAAGATGACGTCGACTGCTACCGGGTGGTGGGCGTTGTCGGGCTGGATGCCGAGGGACGACAGGTCAGCGCCACCGACGATTCTTCGCCGGAGACGGGCGAATGCTGCGGTCCCGCGGCGTTGCCCACTCAGGGTTTGCGGCCGAGCTGAGCCATCAGACCGATAGCTGCACCTCGCGCTGGCCGTCGATGCGTTGCACGCCGCGCCGGCTCACCACCAGTTCACCGATGGCGATCAGGCGACTGCGGGTGACGTTGCGGCTGAGCCCGAGCAGGTTGGCCGTGTGCACCTGGTTGTAGTGGCAGTGGCGGTAGGCCGCGCGGAGCAGGGCGTCTTCCACCTTCTGGTGCAGGTTGTCGGCCTGCTCCGCGAACAGGCGCTGGAACGCCTGCTGCAATTGCGCCTCGGCGCCGCCTTCGTGGGCACGGGGTTCCTCCGGGCGGTCGATACGCAGGTTCGACAGGTGCAGGTCGGCGGCCTGGATCAGCCCGTCGCGGCAGATCAGCAGGGTGTGGTGGATGACGTTCTCCAGCTCGCGGATGTTGCCCGGCCAGGAATAGCCGCGCAGCTTGTGCTCGGCTTCGGCGCTGAGTTCGCTGCGGCCGTAACCGAGGCGGCGGCTGTATTCGTCGATGAAGTGGCGGGTCAGCGGCAGGATGTCGCCGGGCCGCTCGCGCAGGGGGCTGAGTTCCAGGCTGACGACGTTGAGCCGGTAGTACAGGTCTTCGCGGAAATGCCCGGCATTGATGGCCTTTTCCAGTTGCACGTTGGTGGCGGCCAGCACCCGCACGTCGATGGGGATGCTCTTGCGCGAACCCAGGCGCACAACCTCCCGCTCCTGCAGCACCCGCAGCAGCTTGACCTGGATGGGCATGGGCAGGTCGCCGATCTCATCGAGGAACAGGGTGCCGCCGTTGGCCGCTTCGAACCAGCCGGCCTTGGCCGCCAGCGCGCCGGTGAAGGCGCCTTTCTCATGGCCGAACAGTTCGGCCTCCACCAGGGACTCGGAAAACGCGCCGCAGTTGACCGCCACGAAGGGGCCGTCACGGCGACTGCTGAGGTTGTGCACGTGGCGCGCCACCAGCTCTTTGCCGGTACCGGTTTCGCCGATGATCAGCACGCTGGCCTCACTCGGCGCAACCTGCTGCAGGTGCGCCAGCAGCGCCTGGGACTTGGGGTCTTCGAACACCTGGGCGGTGGCTCGCACGGATGTGGCCAGGGCCGGGGACGGGGGGAGGGTGAGCAGGCCGGAAGGGGCTTGGCGCGGTGCTTTCATGAGTAGAAGGTCGGCTTCGGCAGGGTCTGGTTGAGGGCCCACTCGCCCAGTTCGCGGACCTTGTAGTCCACCGGGTCGTGCAGGGTCTGGGTGCGCAGGTTGCGCCAGTGGCGGTCCAGGCGCAGGGCGGCATGGGTGGAGCGCGCGCCGGTCACCTCGAACAGGCGGCTGCACAGGTCGAGGCCGGTGCGGGTGGCCGCTACCTTGGCGGTGGCGATGGCCAGGGCCAGTTCGCCCCGCTGGGCATCACCGAGGTCGGGGCCCTGGTTCCAGGCTGCGTCCAGCAGGGCGGTGGCGCGCCTCACCAGGGCGCGGACGCCTTCCAGGCCAACCCAGAACTCGCCGTAATGGGCCAGCACGTAGGGATCTTCACCGATGTGGCTGGCCGGCGATTTGAACCAGGGGCGGGCTTCCTTGAGCGTGTAGGCGCGGGCCTCCTCGAAGGAGCCTTCGGCGATGCCCAGGTAGATATGGGTGAAGATCAGTTGCGCAATCAGCGGGCGCAGACAGGCGAAGGGTGTGCTCAGCGGGCCCGGGTCCAGCAGCAGTTCGTTTTCCTCGACCCGCACCCGCTCGAAGATGGCGCTGCCGCTGTCGGTCTGGCGCTGGCCGATGTTGTCCCAGTCGTCTGCCAGGCTGATGCCGCTGCGGGCCGTGGGGATGGCAGCGATCAGCAGCTTGCCGGTTTCTTCGTCCAGGCCAGAGGCGATCAGCATCTGCGAATCGAGGGCACCGGAGCAGAAGCTCTTCTTGCCGGAGAATTCTCGCCAGCCGTCGAAGCGCTTCACCGTCGTTCGGGTGTCCAGCGGGTTCAGCGCGTTGCCCCAGAACCATTGGCTGCGTGCGGTGAGCTGGAACCAGGGCTGCCATTGCTCGGGGCGGGAGAACAGCCGCACGGTCGCGAGCATCAGGTGCTGGAAGGCGAAGACGTGGGCGATGGAGCTGTCCACGCGGGCGAATTCGCGTACCACGTCCAGGGTGGTTTGCCAGTCCTGGCCGAGTCCGCCGTATTGCTCGGGAATGATCAGTGACAGCAGGCCGCTCTGGCGGATGGCATCGCGTTCGGCCTTGGGTGTACCGCCACGGGCGTCGCGCTCGGCGGCCGTTTCGGCAAAGCCGGCCGCCAGCTCGCGGGCAATTTCCAGCGGCGAGGGATGGGGGAGATGCTGCAGGGCATTCACGCGGGATACCTCTTCAGGTGAGATTCTTGTTGGGACGCCCCTTGGCGAGAAGGGGCGGGCAGGCTCAGCTCGCAGCGGCCTTGGGCAATACGTCGTTGGCGATCATTTCGCCGAACGGGCCGGTGAGGTTGGTGACGCCGCGACCGGCCAGACTGGCGTAGGGCTCGGGCAGCAGCGGGAACACCAGTTCGGCGAAGCGGTAGGCCTCTTCCAGGTGCGGGTAGCCGGAAAAGATGAAGCTCTCGATGCCGAGGTCGGCGTATTCCTTGATGCGCGTCGCCACCTGCTGCGGGTCGCCCACCAGGGCGGTGCCGGCGCCACCACGCACCAGTCCGACGCCGGCCCAGAGGTTCGGGGCGATTTCCAGGTTGTCGCGGCGTCCGCCATGCAGCGCGGCCATGCGCCGTTGGCCTTCGGAATCGAAACGGGCGAAGGACTGCTGGGCGGCGGCGATGGTGTCGTCGGAAATGTGCTCGATCAGCTTGCTGGCGGCGCGCCAGGCTTCTTCCGCCGTTTCACGCACGATCACGTGCAGGCGAATGCCGAACTTCACGGTGCGGCCATGGCGGGCGGCGCGTTCGCGTACGTCGGCAATCTTCTTCGCCACTGCTGCAGGCGGTTCGCCCCAGGTCAGGTAGACGTCCACCTGCTCGGCGGCCAGGTCATGGGCTGCGTCGGAAGAGCCGCCGAAGTACAGCGGCGGATAGGGCTGCTGGAGCGGCGGGTAGAGCGCCTTGGCGTTTTCCACCTGGATGTGCTTGCCCTCGAAATCAACCGACTCGCCCTGCAACACGCGGCGCCAGATGCGCAGGAACTCGTCGGTGACCTCGTAGCGTTCGGCATGGCTCAGGTGGATGCCATCGCCGCGGTTTTCGTCCGGGTCGCCGCCGGTGACCACATTGATCAGCAGGCGTCCGCCGGAGAGACGGTCGAGGGTAGCGGCCATGCGCGCGGAGACGGTGGGGGAGATGATCCCCGGACGGATTGCCACCAGGTAGCGCAGACGCTCGGTCAGCGGCGCCAGGGCCGAGGCGACCACCCAGGAGTCCTCGCAGGAGCGGCCGGTGGGGATCAACACGCCGTGGTAGCCGAGGCTGTCGGCGGCCTGCGCCACTTGCTTGAGGTAGGGCAGGGAGACCGGCCGGGCGCCCTGGGTGGTGCCGAGGAAATGGCCATCGCCGTGGGTGGGGAGAAACCAGAAAACGTTCATGTCAGGTCCTTCAGGCGATCTTCAGCAGGTCGGCGGCAGCGCCGGGGAATAGAGGCGCTGCACGTTCGGCGGCGAGCTGGATGCGGGCTTTCAGCGCGTCACTGCTGATCTGGTAGTTGTCGAAATCGGACTCGGAGGCGTAGACCCCGATGGGCAGGGTCAGCGACTGGAAGAAGCTGAACAGCGGACGCAGTTGGTGGTCGAGGACCAGCGCATGGCGCTCGCTGCCACCGGTGGCGGCGAGCAGCACCGGGGTGTCGATCAGCGCGCTCTGGTCGATCAGGTCGAACAGGTGCTTGAACTGGCCCGGATAGGTGCCGCGATAGACCGGAGTGGCCACCACCAGCAGGTCGGCATTCTCGATGGCGCGCAGTTCGTGCTCGACGGTCTCCGGCAGTTCCTTGCGCGACAGCGCGCCGCCCACCGAGCGGGCGATGTCGCCCAGTTCGATCAGGTGGCTCTGGATGGGCAGGTGCCTGCCCAGCTCGGCGACGATGGCCTGGATCAGCACCAGGGTGCGGGAAGGACGGAAGGTGCTGCCGGTAACAGCGACCACTTTGATCGACTTGCTCATGAGGTATCCCTTGTGATGTTGCTGGGTGTGCAGCAGGACAGAGCAAGGGGCGTACCAAAGCGCAAAGTGTGCGGAATCAGGGCAGTTCGGTGATGTTTTGCGGATGTTCTCTGGCTGATGGGCAGCAGTTGTGTTGCTTGGGTGTTGCCCTGGCAACACCTCTGCTGGCGATGGGGTGTTCTCGTATATGTAAAATTGGAATATATAAATGCGAATAGATAATTTTTTTATCTATATGGGCATCGGGCATCATTCCTCTGCGCTTTCGGATGCCAGGAATGCACCATGTCTCTGCTTACCCTCCCCAATGCCCGTGAATTGACCAAGTCCGTACGGGCCACCGTGCTGGTTTTCGAGGACCCGGCCTCCCGTGACCTGCTCGGCCGCATCGAGCGCCTGGCTCCCAGCGAGGCCAACGCCTTGATCGTCGGGGAAACCGGCACTGGCAAGGAACTGGTGGCCCGGCATATCCACAACCTCAGTCGCCGCTCCGGTGGTCCGTTCGTGGCGGTGAACTGTGGCGCCTTCGCGGAAACCCTGGTGGAGAGCGAGCTCTTCGGTCACGAGAAGGGGGCCTTCACCGGCGCCACGCAGAGCAAGGCCGGTTGGTTCGAGGCGGCCAACGGCGGCACCCTGTTCCTCGACGAAATCGGTGACCTGCCGTTGAACATGCAGGTGAAGCTCCTGCGGGTGCTGCAGGAGCGGGAAGTGGTGCGGCTCGGCTCGCGCACACCGATCCCCATTGACGTGCGCCTGGTGGCGGCGACCAACGTCAACCTGGCGGATGCGGTCATCGCCGGACATTTCCGCGAGGACCTCTTCTACCGGCTGCATGTGGCCAAGATCCAGTTGCCGCCGCTGCGCGAGCGCAAGGGGGACATCCTGCCCCTGGCGGCATTCTTCCTCGAAGAACATTGCCGACGCCTGGGCTACACCCCGGCGAGCCTGAGTCCGGAAGCCGAGCGCAAGCTGCTCGCCCATGGCTGGCCGGGCAACATCCGTGAACTGGAAAACGCTATCCACCACGCGCTGCTGGTGTGCCGCAACCGCCAGGTACAACCGGCCGACCTGCACCTGGTGGACATTCGCCTGGCCTCCATCCGCCAGGACCAGCCGCTCCAGCCCGTTGGCCTGGAAGCCGCGCTGGAGGCGCTATTCGAGGAGAACCGGCCGGATCTCTACGAACACATCGAGGAACGCCTGTTCCGCACCGCCTACCGCTTCTGCCACGGCAACCAGTTACAGACCGCCCGCCTGCTGGGCATCAGCCGCAACATCGTAAGGGCGCGGCTGGAGAAGATTGGCGAGTTGGAAGTCGCCCATAGCACCCCCGGCGTTCGCCTGGCTTGATCCCATTTCCCGCGCCTCATCCCGGGGCGCAAGCGGACTGTAGGAGCGAGCTTGCTCGCGAACCTCCTGAGCCGCCACTTCGCGAGCAAGCTCGCTCCTACACAAATTCCACTCCTGCTGCCCATTCAGGCAAAAAGCACGGTTTTTTGACTCATGAAGTCGCGGATTTTGCAAGGCTAGGCCCGGCTCCTCCGGGCGGTGGCAAACAGCGGATTAACGGAAGCGTCAGTCGCGAAGCGCTCTAGAACGGGTGTTCCAGCAATTGGGGATGGCCCCCGAAATGGGTGGAGATGGCCCCGGAGTGCCCCTCGGAATTGCCTTTGTAAGAACATATTTCATGGATAATGCGATTAAAAACAATGACTTAAATGATATAAACGGTCGAATTTGGTGGGAATGACGGACGCTTGACAGTGTTTTTTGGCGAATCTTTAGTCAGGTATGTAAGAAATTGTTTCGCAATGCGGATAGCTGCATCGTGAGGGCGTTGCAGCCTTAGCCGAGAAACAATGAACGCTAGGGAGAACGTCATGAGCACTGTTTCGCACACCGCATCACCAGGGGCGTTTTCGCCCGTCTCGCAGCATCTTTCCGAATTTCACGGTCCGCCGGGCGGATGACGCCCCGGTGTCGGCACGATATTGCCGGCACCCTCAGGGATAGAACCTCCTGCTGAAGAGCGTGAATCGCGCTAGCACCAGCGTCGCTTCAAGGTAGGCGTCATCTAGTCCCCCAAATCCCGAAGTCAAGTCGAAAGCGTGGAGCCCTGTCCTTGCTGCCATGGCGCACGCCCTTACGCAGTCGGAATTGAGGAATCAGCAAATGGCCAATTTCAACCTCGCGGACCTGGATTTCATTCTCCAGCAGATTCTCATCGCTGAAGCCCACGCCAATGGCGAGGAGCTCATTGACTTGCTGCCCAACGTGCAGGTGCCCTTCGGCCTGCGCACCATAGACGGCTCGTTCAACAACCTGTTCGCCGGCCAGACCGAGTTCGGTTCCGCGGACAACCTTTTCCCGCGTCTGCTGGACCCGGTGTTCCGGCCAGCCGATGCCGGCACGTCCTACGCGCAGACGACCGGGACGGTAATCGACGCCCAGCCGCGCATCATCAGCAACCTGATCGTCGATGACACCGCCAGCAACCCGGCGGCAGTCGCGACGGCCTTTGACCCTGGCGTGGATGGGATTCTCGGAACGCCCGACGACGTGCTGAAGGACGGCGCCCAGATCGTGACCAGCCCCGGCCTTGACGGGTTGTTCGGCACGGCAGATGACAAGCCGACCTTCTTCATTCCCAACGTTGCGTCGGATGCCGGCCTGTCCGCACCCTTCAACGCCTGGATGACCTTCTTCGGTCAGTTCTTCGACCACGGCCTGGACCTGGTCACCAAAGGCGGCAACGACATCATCTTCATCCCGCTGCAATCGGACGACCCGCGCTTCGTTGCCGGCAGTCCGACCAACTTCATGGTCGTGACCCGCGCCACCCAGTTCGGCGGCCCTGGCCTGAACCAGAACACCACCTCGCCCTTCGTCGACCAGAACCAGACCTACAGCTCGCACCCGTCGCACCAGGTGTTCCTGCGTGCCTACGAGATCGGTGCCGATGGTCATCCCCATGCCACCGGCAAGCTGATCACCAACCGTGCCCTGGGGGCCGATGGCGAATTCGGCACCGCTGACGACGTGGAAATCGGCGGCATGGCCACCTGGGCGGTGGTCAAGGCGCAGGCCCGCGACATCCTCGGGATCAACCTGACCGATGCCAACGTGTTTGACGTGCCGCTGCTGGCCACCGATGCCTATGGCAACTTCATCAAGGGGCCGAATGGCTTCCCGCAGGTGGTGATGAAAGGGGTCGACGGCCTGGCCGGCACCGCCGACGACGTCCTGGTGGAAGGCAACCCGCTGGCACCGATCGACCTGACCAATGCGGTCGGTACCGGTCACCAGTTCCTCATCGACATCGCCCACAGCGCCGACCCCACCGGCGGCCTGACCGCCGACGCCGACAACATCATCAACGTGGGAACCGCGCCCGCAGCCGGGACCTACGACAACGAGCTGCTGGACGCGCACTTCATGGCCGGTGACGGCCGGGTCAACGAAAACATCGGCCTGACCACCGTGCACCACGTGTTCCACTCCGAGCACAACCGCCTGGTGGAACAGACCAAGAGCACACTGCTGGCTTCCGGCAACCTGGCGGAGCTGACTCCCTGGCTGATGCCGGGTACGGCACCAACCGTATTCCCGACCACTGCGGCCGATATCGCTGCCCTGGACTGGAACGGCGAGCGTCTGTTCCAGGCCGCCAAGTTCGGCACCGAGATGCAGTACCAGCACCTGGTGTTCGAAGAGTTCGCCCGTACCATCCAGCCGCAGGTGGACGAATTCCTGGCGCCATCGGGCTATGACACCACCATCGATCCGTCCATCGTCGCCGAGTTCGCCCACACGGTTTACCGCTTCGGCCACTCGATGCTGACTGAGACCATCGATCGCTTCGATCCGAACTTCAACCCGGTCACAGTCGACCCATTGCACCCGACCAATGACCAGCAACTGGGCCTGATCGCCGCCTTCCTCAACCCGCTGGCCTTCGCCGCCAGTGGCCCGACTGCGGAAGCTGCGGCCGGCGCCATCGTCCGTGGTGTGACCCGCACCGTGGGCAACGAGATCGACGAATTCGTCACCGAGGCCTTGCGCAACAACCTGGTAGGCCTGCCGCTGGACCTCGCCGCCATCAACATCGCCCGTGGCCGCGATGCCGGCATTCCCTCGCTGAACGCCGCGCGCCGCGAGTTCTACCACATGACCGGCGACGAGCAACTGAACCCCTACACCAGTTGGGTGGACTTCCTCGATCACCTGAAACACCCGGAATCGCTGATCAACTTCATCGCCGCCTACGGCACCCATACCAGCATCACCGGCGCTACTACCCTGGCGGCCAAACGTGCCGCTGCGACCCTGCTGGTGCTGGGCGGCGCCGGCGAACCGACTGACCGCCTGGACTTCCTGCACAGCACCGGGGCCTGGGCCAGCGGCGCCGATGGCGTGACCACTACCGGCCTGGACCTGGTGGACTTGTGGATCGGCGGCCTGGCCGAAGAGAAGATGCCGTTCGGCGGCAAGCTGGGCTCGACCTTCAACTTCGTGTTCGAGACCCAGTTGGAGTCCCTGCAGAACGGTGACCGCTTCTATTACCTGTCGCGTACTGCGGGGATGAACTTCGGCACCGAGCTGGAGAACAACTCCTTCGCCAAACTGGTGATGCTCAACACCGATGCCACTCACCTGTCCAACGCGATCTTCTCCACACCGACCTGGACCCTTGAGGTCAACCAGGCCGCGCAGCACACCGGCCTGAACGACGCCGGCGCGGACGGCATCCAGGGCACGGCGGATGATGTGGTCGGCGCAGACGGTATCGCCGGCAACTCCGACCCCACCGGCGGTATCGTCATCAACGGTATTGAAATCACCCCGCTGGTGATCCGCGACAATCCCAATACCGCTGCCGTGGAAACCAACTACCTGCGCTACACCGGGGAAGACCACATAGTGCTCGGTGGCACAGCGCTTGACGACACCCTCATCTCCGGCGACGGCGACGACACCCTCTACGGCGATGGCGGCAACGACGAACTCGAAGGCGGGTACGGCAACGACACCGTCATGGGTGGCGCCGGTGACGATGTCCTCACCGATATGGGTGGCGACAACCGCATGGAAGGTGGCGACGGCAACGACGTGATCGAAGTCGGCAACATGATGGCCGGCGGCGCCGGCAACCTGATCCTCGGCGGCAACGGCAAGGATTTCATCGTCACCATCGAAGACATGTCCACCACCTTCGGCGGCCAGGGCGACGACTTCATCTACAGCGCCAAGACCAGCCTGCCGCCCACCGGCAACGAGGGTAACGACTGGATCGAGTGGGGTACCCAGGACGGCGCGCCCGGCGACAACTTCGCGCCTCTGCTGGCTGACAACGTGATCGGCCACGACATCTTCATCGGCGGCGGCGGTTTCGATGAAATGATCGGGGAGGGCGGCGACGACATCTTCGTGGGCAGCGATGCCCAGGACAAGATGGACGGCATGTCCGGCTATGACTGGGTCACCTACAAGAACGACAACATCGGCGTCACCGTCGACCTGGCGCTGGCGGCCTTCCTCGGCATCGGTGAAGTGGGCGACCACATCGCCTTCCCGGTGGCACAGTCGCCGGCTTCGATCTTCGACCGCTTCGCCGAAGTGGAAGGCCTGTCCGGTTCCGCCTTCGCCGACATCCTGCGCGGCGACGACGTGGACCCGACCACCATCATCAACCACGGCGGCGCTACCGGCGGTGCCTTGACCAACCTCGACCTGATCACCGGCCTGCGGGCCTTCCTCGGTGACCAGGCCGCGGTAGGTGCGGACGGCATCCTCGGCACCGCGGACGACCTGGTGGACACCTTCGTCGGCGGCAACATCATCCTCGGCGGTGGCGGCAGCGACATCATGGAAGGTCGCGGCGGCAACGACCTGATCGATGGCGACCTGATGCTGAACGTGCGCATCAGCGTACGTGCCAATGCCGACGGCACCGGCGCGGAAATCGCCACCTTCGACAGCATGGTGGACCTGATCCCCCTGATGCTGAACCACACCTTCAACCCCGGTCAGCTGGTGGCGGTGCGTGAACTGCTCGATAGCGGTGCCGGCTTCGACACCGCCAACTACCAAGGCCGTGCTGCCGATTACACGGTGGTAACCAATGCCGACGGCTCCGTCACCGTGACCGACTCGGTGGCTGGCCGTGACGGCATCGATCGCCTGACCAACGTCGAGCGTATCCAGTTCTCCGACAGCAGGCAGGTGCTGGTCGCCGGTCTCAATGCCGAGCCGACGGGACTGCTGACCATCGGCGATACCAACGGTGGCGCCCTGGAGGTGGGTGATTTCCTCACCGTCTCCGCGGCCGGCGTCAACGACGGTGACAACCCTGGTGGCGACATCACCGACGTCAACTATGTCTGGCAGGTCGAGCGCGTTCCGGGCAGCGGCGTATTCGAGGACATCATTGCCGCACCGGCGGGCGACCTGGCCTTCCAGAGCGCCAACGGCATCCGCTTCCGGATCACTCCGGACCTCGCGGGTCTGTCGATCCGGGTCAAGGGCGTCTACCAGGATGCCGGCGGCGTCACCGAGCAGGTGTTCTCCGCACCGTCCGCCGCCGTGGCGGCCTTCACTCCGCCGCCGCCCACTCCGGTGGTCGATGTGGGGCCGGGTGTTACCCAGAGCGGACCAGGCATCCAGCTGGTGCGCGGGGACCTGAACTTCATCCTCGATCAGATCCGCATCGCCGAGGCTCATGCTGGCGGTGCCGACCTGCTGTCCCTGCTGCCGAACATCCGCGCCTCCATGGGCCTGCGCACGGTCACCGGTGAGTTCAACAACCTGCTGAACTTCTCCGGTATCGACCAGAGCCAGTTCGGTGCAGCCGACAACACCTTCCCGCGCCTGTTGCCGCCTGAATTCACCAATGAGAACGATGAGGCCGCCTTCAACGGCGTCACCAACACCAACTACAACAGCTCCGTCAGTGTGGTGGACAGCGACCCGCGCACCATCAGCAATCTGATCGTCGACCAGACCGCCAACAACCCGGCGGCGGTGGCGTCGACCTTCGATCCTGGCGTGGACGGGATTCTCGGGACAGCCGACGATGTGTTGAAGGACGGCAATCTGGTCGTGACCAGTCCTGGACTGGACGGTCTGTTCGGCACGGGCGATGACCAGCAGGTGAACTTCATCGCCAACACCATGCCGGATGCTGGCCTGACCGCTCCGTTCAACGCCTGGATGACCTTCTTCGGGCAGTTCTTCGACCACGGCCTGGACCTGGTGACCAAGGGTGGCAGCGGCACCGTGTTCATCCCGCTGCAGCCGGATGATCCGCGCTTCGTCGCGGGCAGCCCGACCAACTTCATGGTCCTCACCCGCGCTACCCAGGTGGGCGGCGTACCGGGGCAGAACGAGAACACCACCTCGCCCTTCGTCGACCAGAACCAGACCTACAGCTCGCACCCGTCGCACCAGGTGTTCCTGCGTGAGTACATCTCCACCCCGACTGGGCCCAAGGCGACCGGTGAACTGATCACCAACCGCAACCTGGGTGCCGATGGCGAGTTCGGCACAGCCGACGACGTGGAAATCGGTGGCATGGCCACCTGGGCAGTGGTCAAGGCCCAGGCTCGTGACATCCTCGGGATCAACCTGACCGATGCCAACGTGTTCGATGTGCCGCTGCTGGCCACCGACGACTACGGCAACTTCATCAAGGGGGCGAACGGCTTCCCGCAAGTGGTGTTCCCCGGCGCGGACGGTATTGTGGGTACTGCCGACGACGAGCTGGTGGAGGGCAACCCGGCTGCCAACGGCGGCCTGGGTATCAGCCTGGTAGGTGCAGTGAGCACCGGTCACCAGTTCCTCATCGACATCGCCCACAGCGCAGATCCCACCGGCGGCCTGACCGCCGACGCCGACAACATCGTCAACGTGGGCACCCCGCCGGCAGCGGGAACCTACGACAACGAGCTGCTCGACGCGCACTACATGGCCGGCGACGGCCGGGTCAACGAGAACATCGGCCTGACCTCCGTCCACGCGATCTTCCACTCCGAGCACAATCGCCTGGTGGCACAGACCAAGTCCACCGTGCTGGCCAGCAACGACCTGGCGTTCCTCGCCGAGTGGCTGCTGCCGGGTACGGCTCCGGCTGCCTTCCCGACCACCGCGGCCGACATCAATGCCCTGCAGTGGAATGGCGAGCGGCTGTTCCAGACCGCCAAGTTCGGTACTGAAATGCAGTACCAGCACCTGGTATTCGAAGAGTTCGCGCGGACCATCCAGCCCAACGTCGACCCGTTCTTCGCGCCGACCCAGGTCTATGACGTCAACCTCGATCCGTCGATCGTCGCCGAGTTCGCCCACACGGTTTACCGTTTCGGCCACTCGATGCTGACCGAGACAGTCGATCGCTTCGACGCCAACTTCAACCCGATCGTCGCTGACCCGCTGCACCCGACCAACGACCAGCAACTGGGCCTGATCGCCGCCTTCCTCAACCCGCTGGCCTATGCCGCCAGCGGCGTGACCCCGGAAGACGCTACCAGTGCCATCGTGCGTGGCGTGACCCGTACCGTGGGCAACCAGATCGACGAGTTCGTCACCGAGGCGCTGCGCAACAACCTGGTGGGCCTGCCGCTGGACCTGGCAGCGCTGAACATCGCCCGTGGCCGCGACACCGGCGTGCCGAGCCTCAACCATGCCCGGGCCTCGTTCTACGACGCTACCGGCGACGCCAACCTGAAGCCCTACGTGAGCTGGGCCGACATGGTGATGCACCTGAAGCATCCGGAGTCGCTGATCAACTTCATCGCGGCCTACGGTACCCATGACTCCATCGACGTAACGGCGACTACCCTGGCCGAGAAGCGCGCCGCGGCGACCGCCATCGTCCTGGGCGGGGCAGCGGCACCTGCCGACCGGCTGGACTTCCTCAATGGCACTGGCGCATGGACCGGCGTGGAAACCGGCCTCAACCTGGTGGACTTCTGGATCGGTGGCCTGGCCGAGAAGGTCACGCCGTTCGGCGGCATGCTGGGCTCGACCTTCAACTTCGTGTTCGAGAACCAGCTGGAGAAACTCCAGGACGGCGACCGCTTCTACTACCTGGAACGTACCGCCGGCCTGAACTTCAACGCTGAGCTGGAAGGCAACTCGTTCGCCAAGCTGATCATGGCCAACACCCATGCCACCCACCTGCCGGGCGTGGTCTTCCTGACCCCGGCCTTTACCCTTGAGGTCAATCCGCTGGTGCAGCACACCGGCCTCAATGATGCCGGCGCGGATGGCATCCAGGGCACCCTGGATGATGTGGTCGGCACCGATGCCATAGCCGGCAACTCCGACCCGCTGGGTGACAACCCGCTGCTGCCGCTGGTGGATCGCGACAATCCGGCGACTGCCGGGCTGGACACCAACTACCTGATGTATCGCGGTCCGGACCATGTGGTACTGGGCGGCAGTGCCGGCAACGACATCCTGCGCTCCAGCGAGGGCGACGACACCCTCTACGGCGACGGCGGAGATGACCGTCTGGATGGCGGCTACGGCAATGACTTCATCAATGGTGGCGACAACGACGACATCATCACGGACGTGGGTGGCGACGACAACATCAAGGGTGACAACGGCAACGACGTGATCCAGGGTGGCAACGGCGTCAACCTGATCCTCGGCGGCTTCGGCAACGACTTCATCATCACCGGTGAAGACGCCAGCGAAGCCTTCGGCGGCCAGGGCAACGACTTCATCCTGGGCTCCAAAGCCAACGAGCAGGACATGGGCAACGAGGGTGATGACTGGCTGGAAGCCGGTACCTCGGACGGCGCCCCTGGCGACAACTTCGATCCGGCTGGCAACGACCCGATCGCCGGCAACGACGTCTACGTCGGCAGCGGCGAAAACGACAAGTTCAACGCCGAGGGCGGTGACGACATCATGGTCGGCAGCGCTGGCCAGGGTGACCGTTACATCGGTTCCTCCGGTTACGACTGGGCGACCTTCAAGAACGATACCCGCGGTGTCACCATCGACATCAGTGACCGCTTCTTCGACCAGCCGCAACAGCCGGGTTCAGGTGCCTCGGTACTGTCCCGCTTCGACTTCGTCGAAGGTCTGTCGGGTTCCGCCTTCGGTGACGTGCTGAGCGGTGACGATTCCGATGCCGCTTCGTTGCCGGTGGCCGGCGCCAAGGGCAGCGTGCTGACCAACATCGCGCTGATCTCCGGGCTCCAGGGCTTCCTCAACCAGATGCTCGGTACCGTGGCCGTGCCGTCCGTGGCCTTCTTCGACGGCGGCAACATCATGCTCGGCGGCAGCGGCAGCGACATCATCATGGGACGGGGTGGCGATGACCTGATCGATGGCGACAGATGGCTGAACGTACGCATCAGCGTGCGGGCCAACCTCGATGGCAGCGGCGCGGAGATCGCGAGCTTCAACAACATGACCGAGATGGTGCCGCTGATGGTCAACGGTACCTATCACGCCGGGCAACTGGTGATCGTGCGGGAGCTCCTGCAAGGCACTGCCGCGCTGGATACGGCGGCGTACCGCGGCCTGTCGTCGGAGTACGACTTCGTGGTCAATGCCGATGGCACGGTCACCGTGACTGACTCGGTGGCTGGACGTGACGGTACCGACCAACTGAACAGCATCGAGCGCCTGCAGTTCACCGACGGCGTCATCGACCTGTCCGGCGTCGACGCACGCCCGGTAGGCGCGGTGAGCATCAACGACGCTACACCTGAAGTCGGCACGCTGCTCACCGCTTCCCTGGCTGGCGTAACCGATGCCGACAATGCCGGCGGCACCATCACCGGAGCGGTGTCCTACTACTGGCAGGTGGAAACCAACGCGGGCAGCGGCATCTTCGACGACATCACCTTCGTCGCCGCCGGCGAGGTCTCCCGCGCCACGGGCCGCAGCTTCCGCGTCACCGCCGACCTGGCCGGCCTGGCCTTGCGGGTGATGGCCATCTACAAGGACGCCAATGGTGTGCTGGAGACCGTGCTGTCGAACGTGACGGATTTGGTTTCGGCGACTCCGTCAAACGATGCGCCGACGGGTGCGCCGGCGATCAGCGATACCACGCCGAGCCTGGGCCAGGTGTTGACGGCGACTCGCGGGACCATCGCCGACGCGGATGGCACCGCTACCTCGGTGTTCAGCTTCCAGTGGCAGTTCTCCACCAATGGCGGGGCGACCTGGGACAATATTGCCAGCGCCACGGGGACGAGCTTCACGGTCGGGGCGGCGCAGCTGGGGCAACTGCTGCGGGTGGTGGCGAGCTTTACGGATGACGGCGGCACCGCGGAGTCGGTGGCCTCGGCGGCAACGACGGCGGTGGGGACACTGATCGTCGGTACGGCAGGGGACGACGTGCTTAACGGCACGGCAGGAATCGATGAGATTCAGGGGCTTGCTGGTAATGACACCCTGAATGGCCTGGCTGGAGCTGACGTGCTCATCGGCGGTGATGGCGATGACACGCTCAATGGTGGCCTTGGCGTCGATACGCTTATCGGCGGCACGGGGAATGATATCTATCTCATCGACGGCACTCTGGATGTCGTGACCGAACTTGTTGGCGAAGGTGTCGACCTGGTTCGGAGCACGCGGTCAGGCTATGTGTTGGGCGCGAACGTCGAGAACCTCACCTACACGGGCGCAGGGGCATTCGCGGGGATTGGCAATGGGCTGGATAACGTGATCACCGGCGGCGCAGCTGGTAACAGCCTAAGCGGTGGTGACGGTAACGATACCCTGATTGGTGGTGCGAGCGGCGACTCGCTGGTTGGTGGTGTCGGCAACGATGTGCTTATTGGCGGCAGTGGGAATGACAACCTGAACGGGGGCGCAGGGGATGACTCACTCAACGGCGGCGCAGGCATCGATGCCCTGGCCGGTGGTGCGGGGAATGATGTCTATCTCATCGACAATACCCTGGACGCCGTGATCGAACTGGGTGGTGAGGGTACCGACCTGGTTCAGACCACACGATCGGGCTATGCGCTGGGCGTGAACGTCGAGAACCTCACCTACACGGGCGCAGGGGCATTCGCGGGGATTGGCAATGGGCTCGATAACGTGATCACGGGGGGGGCAGGTAATAACAGCCTAAGCGGTGGCGGTGGCAACGACACCTTGGTTGGCGGTTCCGGTGCGGATAGTTTACGTGGCGACGCCGGCACTGATTCCTTGGTCGGCGGTGCGGGTAATGACGTCTATCTCATCGACAACACCCCGGATGTCGTGACCGAACTCGCTGGTGAAGGTATCGACCTGGTTCAGGCCACACGATCGGGCTATGTGCTGGGCGCGAACCTCGAGAACCTCACCAACCTTGGGGCGGGCGCGTTCGCGGGGATTGGCAATGACCTGAATAACATGATCATCGGCGGCGCCGGTAATGACAGCCTGAGTGGTGGTGCGGGTAACGATACTCTCAGCGGCGGTGCGAGCAACGACGCACTGACTGGAGGCCTCGGTAATGACCGGCTGATCGGTGGGGCCGGTAACGACTTCATGACTGGCGGTCTCGGTAATGACACCTTCGTGTTTGCCGCAGGCTTTGGCAACGACAATATCCTGGACTTCGACGCCAACCCGGCAGGTGGCCAGGACCTGATGCAACTGACAGTGCCGGGCATCACCGCGGCGAACTTCGCAACCCGCGTATCGATCACCGATGTCGGGGCGGACACTCTGGTCACCATCGGTGGCAACCACATCACCCTGGTGGGGGTA
>NZ_SSOM01000084.1:123142-174754 GCF_029871235.1 Pseudomonas sp. BN411 | reverse complement strand
GATGCAGACCGACTTCAGCTCGGTGTACGCCTCGATCACCGCGCGGCCGAACTCGCGGCCCATGCCGGACTGCTTGACGCCGCCGAAGGGCATGTTCGGGTCCAGCAGCACGTGGGCGTTGACCCACACGGTGCCGGCTTCGATGCGCGGCACCAGGTTCATCGCCTTGGACAGGTCGTTGGTCCACAGGCTCGCCGCCAGGCCGTACACGCTGTCGTTGGCCAGTTCGATCATCGCGTCCTCATCGGTGAAGGGGATCACCGACAGCACCGGGCCGAAGACTTCTTCGCGCGACACAGTCATCGCGTGGTTCACGTCGGCCAGCACGGTGGGCTGGACGAAGAAGCCGTCGCCCTCCAGACGCTCGCCACCGGCGACTACGCGGGCGCCTTCCTGGCGGGCCAGGTCGATGTGCTTGAGCACGTTCAGCTGCTGCTTGCGCGACACCAGCGGGTTGATCGCCGCGTTCTGGTCCATGCCCGGACCGATGGACAGGCCTTTCACCGCCGCCGCCAGGCCCTCGACGAAGGGCTCGTAGATGGACTGGTGCACGTAGAAGCGCGAGGCCGCGGCGCAGACCTGGCCGTTGTTCAGCAGGCCGCCGAGCAGCGCGCCCTGCACGGCCTTCTCCACGTCGGCGTCGGCCAGCAGGATCATCGGGTTCTTGCCGCCCAGCTCCAGGGCGAAGCGGGTCATGTTCTCCATGCAGGCCACGCCGACGCTCTTGCCCACGGCGGTGGAACCGGTGAAGGACACCTTGCTGATCAGCGGGTGCGACGCCAGGGCGTTGCCCACGGTGCTGCCGCCGCCGGTGACGACGTTGAACACGCCGGCCGGGATGCCCGCCTCGAAGGCCAGCTCGGCCAGGCGCAGGGCGGTCAGCGGGGTTTCGCTGGCGGGCTTGATGACCACGGTGCAGCCGGTGGCCAGCGCGGGCATGGCCTTCCAGGTGGTGATCATCAGCGGGAAGTTCCACGGCACGATGCCAGCGACCACGCCCACCGGCTCACGCCGGGCGAAGGCGGTGAAGCGCGAGCCCGGCGGGATCGGGATCGACACGTCCATGGTCTGGCCTTCGATCTTGGTCGCCCAGCCGGCCATGTAGCGCATGAACTCGACGGTGGCGCCGACGTCCAGCATGCGCGACATGTTGATCGACTTGCCCTGGCTCAGGGTTTCCAGCTGGGCCAGTTCCTCGGCGTTTTCTTCCACCAGGGCGGCGAAACGCAGCAGGATGCGCTCGCGGTCGGCCGGGCGCAGGCCGGACCAGACGCGGGACTTGAATGCCTGGTGGGCGGACTTCACGGCGCGATCCAGGTACTCCAGCGGCGCGTCAGGCACGTGGGAGATGGCTTCGCCGGTGGCCGGGTTCAGTACCGGGGTGGTCGCGCCTTCCGGCAGTACCCACTGGCCGTCGATGAAGCAACCGTGGCGGCGCTCCAGGAATGCCGCCACCTGCGGCAGGATTTCAACCTTGCTCATGCTCGATCCTCATTATCCGTGGGCCGGGCGCTTGCCCGGCGCCATCATTATTTCTGTGCGCCCAGGAAGCAGCCGACCGCGTGACGGCCGTCAGCATCAGCCATCCCGGCATAGGGCATGTAGGTACCGGCGACGAAGGACTGGGGCTGGGCGATGAACTGCTCCAGGCTGTCCAGCTTCCATTCCACCGCTTTGGTCTTCATCGCCTGGGAGTAGCTGAAACCGGCCAGGCTGCCGGATTTGCGGCCATATACACCATGCAGGTTGGGCCCCATCATGGCCGGGCCGCCTTGTTTGGCCGAATGGCACACCGAGCAGTCGCTGCCGAACAGCGCCTCGCCCTTCTGCACCAGCTCCGGCGCGCAATCTGCAGCCAGTGCCGATTGCACCGCCAGCAGTACCAGGAGGCCAGACAGCAGGCCCATCTTGCGTTTGTGCATCAACTCACCACCTCGATCGTCCACAGGCCCGCCCCGCGCGGCGGCAATGGCACGCGCGGAATCAGGGCCGATGTCCGGATTCTCTGTGTTGGGAGGAATCGAGGTTTTTTTGTCTGTGCCAGTCGTGTTGGCAGGGCTGCCAGACAGGTCGCACGGGGATGAAGAAATCTGTAGGGGCGAATTCATTCGCCAAGCAGGACGCAGTCCTGTTGTAGGTTGGTCCGAGGAACGAGGCCCAACAACACAGTCACATTCCTGCAGACTCTGGCTTCCCTCACCCCAACCCTCTCCCAGAGGGAGAGGGGGCTGACAGTGCTGGCCTGCGAGTAACCTGTGTCTCCTGTGGGGGCGAATTCATTCGCTAAGCAGGACGCAGTCCTGCCTCAGGGGCAACTGCGCTGCCCTTGGCGATTGAAATCGCCCCTACAGGGAGATCGCCCCTGAGCGGATCGCGATCAACCCTGGCTGTACTGCTTACGGTACTCGCTGGGGGACACGCCGAAGCGCGCCTTGAAGGCGGTGGAGAAGTAGCTGGAATCGGTGAAACCCCAGGCGTAGCCAAGGGCCGAGAGTTTCTGCTCGCCGGTGGAGTGGCGCAGGCTTTCGGCACAGAAATCCAGGCGGCGGTTCTTGATGTACTGCGCGACCACCAGGCCCTTCTTGGCGAACATGCGGTACAGGCCACGCACCGAAACCCCCACCTCGCGGGCGATGGTTTCCGGGCAGAGTTCCTCGGCGCAGATGTTCTCGTCGATGAAGCGCAGGGTCTTGCGGAACAGACGCTCGTGGGCGTCCTGCTCCACTTCGGCGGCGCACAGGGCCGGACGCAGCAGGCTCACCATCGCTTCCAGGGTCGCTTCGCTCTCGGGCAGGCTGAGACTGTTCTGGTGTGTGGATTCGATGATCAGCCGGTTGGCCATCATCGCCACCGGCGAACTGGCCGGGATGCGCTGGGCGCAGCGCACACCCGA
Source organism: Pseudomonas sp. BN411 (assembly GCF_029871235.1). Taxonomy (GTDB): domain Bacteria; phylum Pseudomonadota; class Gammaproteobacteria; order Pseudomonadales; family Pseudomonadaceae; genus Metapseudomonas. The sequence continues at coordinate 171,861 of NZ_SSOM01000084.1, read as the reverse complement.
GAAGCGCAGCCCCTGCTCCACGATGTGGCGAGGCACGATCAACGAGAGCTGGCGGGAGTTCTCGTGGTAGACGAAGTCGCTGGGCAGGGTGGAGTCGATCAGGGTGATGTCGCCGGGCGCCAGTTCGATGCTGTTGCCGGCCTGTTCCATGCCGGCACGGCCGGCCAACTGGAAGGCGAGGTAGAAATGCTTGCCTTCGCTCTGCGCCACTTCCTTCGGGGTGCGGTACAGGCGTGCCTGGGCCACGTCGACGAAGCTCAGCTTGATCGCGCCGGCCTTGTGCTCGCGGATGGATCCGGAAAACTCCGAGCCCAGCAGCTTGGCGCCGAAACGCCCGCAGACCTGGTTGATACCCTGCAGCCACTCGTCGAAGCGGTCTGCCCTCACTGATTGTGCTGTCATCATGGCTTTCTCAGCCTCACGCTAGGCGTTGTTCTTGTTATCCGGCGCTGCCGGGTTCACCTCGTCCGTGACTGCCGCCCGCTTGGGGCGACTGCTTTACCTCAATCCACCGAATCGCTGATAAAAGCTCTCTCCGGCATCGGGCAACGGACCATCCGCGGTTTCCAGTGCCGTGTTCAGCCATTCCTCCGCCTTGGCGAAGATGAGTCGGTAGATATTGCGGCACAGCTGGCGCGCCGCGCGGCCTTCCCAATCGCCCGGAAGGAGTTCGTCGGGCAATTGCGGGTCACGCAGCAGCAATTTGCGGTATTCGTGGATCAGCAAGGTTCGAGCCAGGAAGCAGTCGGCCGGCTGCAGGTTCTCCTGCTCGCGCAGGGCCTGCCAGAGCGGGCGGAACAGCTGGATGAACTCGCTGTAATGCGTACCCAGTTCGTCGATGTTCCAGCTCTCGCGAACCTGCATGCGCAGGGCCTTGGAGGCCAGCACGTCCTGGGAACGGGTCTCGAAAATGATGCTGTCTTCAACGGCATCCAGTTCCTGCAGGGTCGCGGTCAGGTCCACCCGGTCGCAGCGCGGATTGGCCAGCACGGTGGGCGAAATCGCACCAAAACCTTGCCACTCCAGCTCTTCACGCACCTGTTTGCGCTTGTCCTGGGGCAGCTGCGACAGCACCACCAGGGACCAGGCACCGTCCCAGGCCGGAACGCTGGAGCTGTAGACCCGCTTGAAGGCCTTCTCGAACCGCCGACGACCGGTGCCGGTCAGGCTGTAGTAACTGCGTCGGCCGACCTTCTCGGCACTCAGCCAGCCTTCCTTGGTCAGGCGGAAGATGGACGTGCGGATCAGCCGTTCGTTGATGCCCATGGGCTCCAGCAACTGGATCAGGCTACCCAGCCAGACAGTGCCGCCGTGCGGTTCGATGGCATCGCCGTAGAGGGTGATGATCAGCGAGCTGGCACGAATGGGCGTCTGCTGCTGGAAGCGGGTGACGAGTTGATCCAAGGGCACAAGCGAAGTCATGGGCATTCTGGAAACGGAAAAGATGCCGAATATACCCGCAGGCTCATCGGCATGACCATCGGGGAACATCCCCGTTGTGCGAAGACCGCACTCATTGCGACGAACTGCCTTTCGGGCGCAGGCCCCGATCGGTTATGCGCGCCCGGTCAGCCTCCACCTCGGACAGCGGCTCGCACGCCACCATATTCTCCAGGCAACGCTGGGCCAGCGCCTGGTACTCGCGGGTACCCGCCTGCTTCCAGGCCACTTCTTCATCGCTGAGGCTGCGCTTGACCTGCGCCGGCGCGCCCATCACCAGGGATTGCGCCTCGCAGCTGAAACCGGCCTTGACGAAGGCGGTGGCAGACACGAAGGAGCGCGCACCAATCCGCGCGCCGTCCATCACCACCGCGTTCATTCCCACCAGCGCGTCTTCACCGATGCGGCAACCGTGCAGCACGGCACCGTGGCCGATATGGCCATTGCGCTCGACTACCGTGTCGCTCTCGGGGAAGCCGTGCATCACGCAGGTGTCCTGGATGTTGGCGCCCTCCTCCAGGATGATCCGGCCGAAGTCGCCCCGCAGGCTGGCCAGGGGGCCGACGTAACAGCCCGGCCCGATGATCACGTCACCGATCAGTACGGCGCTGGGGTGCACGTAGGCGGTGGGATGTACTACCGGGGTCACGCCATCGAGGCTGTAGCAGGTCATCGCAGGGCTCCTTCTTCTTATAGGCTCACGCCGCGCCGTGGCGGCGGCTCTGCACGGTGACGAAGCGACGGGCGACGAAGGCACCATCGGTGATCGAGGCGTTCGCCGCCGGGTTGCCGCCGCTGGCGTGGAAGTCGCTGAAGGCCGCGGACTGGTTGACGAATACACCGCCGTCGAAGTTGACCGACAGGGCCACGGCGACGTCCTGGGACAGCTGCTCGGCCTGGTCCAGAACCGCCTCGTCAGTGGAGTACACGCCCAGGGTCAGGGCGCCCTTCTCGGCGATCACCTCACCGGCCAGGCGCAGGCTGTGCGCGGTGTCGTCGGTGGCGACGACGAAGGCGATGGGACCGAAGCGCTCTTCGGAGTAGGCATCGCGGTCGGCGGCATCCACCTTCAGCAGCAGCGGCGTATGGACACGCGCGCCGGGGAACTGCGGATGCTCGCGGGCCTCGCTGTCCAGCAGCACTTCGCCCAGTTGGCGGCAAGCCTGGATGCGCTGGGCGGTGGCCTCGGACTGGATGGCGCCGATTACCGCACAGGCACGCTCGTTGTCGGCGAGGAAGCTCTTCACGGCGCCGGCCAGGGTCTGGGCGACCTCGTCGAAGCTCAGTTGCTCGTCACCGTTGCGGATACCGCCGCGCGGTAAATAGATGGCCTGGGTGGTGGTGCACATCTGGCCGGAATAGAGGCTCAGGGAGAAGGCCAGGTTGCGTGCAACGGCCTTGATGTCACGCACGCTGTCGATGATCACGCTGTTGATGCCGGCCTTCTCGGTGAAGACCTGGGCCTGGCGGGCGTTGTCTTCCAGCCAGTTGCCAAAGGCGCTGGAGCCGGTGAAGTCCACCAGTTTCACGCGCGGGTCCAGGGCCAGACGCTGGCTTACGGGCGCTTCCGGGGTGTCCACCACCAGGCTCACCAGAGCCGGATCGAAGCCCAGTTCCGCCAACACGTCCTGAGCAACCTTGACGCTCATGGCCACCGGCAGGATGGAGCCGGGGTGCGCCTTGACCAGCACCGGGTTGCCGGTCGCCAGGCTGGCGAACAGGCCGGGATAGGTGTTCCAGGTGGGGAAGGTCGAGCAGGCGATCACCAGGGACAGGCCGCGCGGAACGATGTGCCAGCGCTTGTCCAGCACCAGCGGGTCCTGCTTGCCCTGGGGCTTGGTCCAGCGCGCCGCTTCCGGCACATCAGCCATGGCGCGCCAGGCGTAGGCCAGCACTTCCAGGCCACGGTCCTGCGCGTGGGGGCCGCCAGCCTGGAAGGCCATCATGTAGGCCTGGCCGCTGGTGTGCATCACGGCATGGGCCAGGGTCGGGCTGAGGGCGTTCAGGCGCTGGAGGATTTCCAGGCACGCACCGACCCGTGCCTTCGGACCGGCATCACGCCAGGCCGGCAGCGCCGCCTGTTGGCGCGAAAGCAGCGCGTCGGCGTCGTACTGGTCGTAGCTCACGTTCAGGTCGAAGCCGTAGGGCGAACGTTCGGCACCCACACGACCAACCGACTCCGGACCCACCAGCGCAAAGTGCTGGCCGAGCAACGCTTCGAAGGCCGCCTGGGCACCCTTCACTGCTTCTTCCGGGTACTGCTTGAGGCTTTCCGGGAAGGGCGACCAGTAGCCGCGCTCGCTGATGGCCTGGACGGCGCGCTCGAGGGTGCTGCGATGGTGCTCGAACAGTTCGAGGGCGGCGGCGCGGGCGGTGGTCGACATGGAACAACTCCTCAACAAAGCAGATGAAGCCACAAGGTGGCGCAAAGCGATTCGCTTGATGGTGAATTTTGTATCACATCATTCAACAACATAAAAGCTCATCAACCTGTATCAGATGACGACCGGTCATCGGCGCGCATTACACGCCCTGAATAACCGGAAAAACCCTTTAAATACGGCATTAACATAGGCGAGACAGCACCTGGCAATCTGTCCTTTGGTAGCAAAGACGCAACTCATGAGACACATAAATCATATCTGTCGTTCTTGTTTTGTATCGCTTTGTGGTTATACTCCGGCCAAAGTCGCCCCGCCCTCAGCGCGGCAGACACAGGAACGGACTCCACCCCGAACCCACTTATAAGAGCGGCTCGTAAAAGCCGCGCGTGCACCTGAGGAAGAGTCGACATGCCTCGTACCCTTGCTGTCCTGCCGCCCGAGCAGGGTGTCCGTCTGATCACCCTGCAGCGCCCGGAAGCGCTCAACGCGCTCAATACCGAGCTGTTGGGTGAGCTGGCTGCTGAACTGGATGCCGCCGAGCAGGACGCCGAGACCCGCGTCGTGGTCATCACCGGCAGCCGCAAGGCCTTTGCCGCCGGCGCCGATATCAAGGAAATGGCCGAGCGCGACCTCGTGGGCATCCTCAATGACCCGCGCCTGGCCCACTGGCAGCGCATCACCCGCTTCAGCAAGCCGCTGATCGCCGCCATCAATGGCTTCTGCCTGGGCGGAGGCTGCGAGCTGGCCATGCACGCCGACATCCTCATCGCCGGCGAAGACGCCCGCTTCGGCCAGCCGGAAATCAACCTCGGGATCATGCCCGGTGCCGGTGGTACCCAGCGCCTGTTGCGCGCGGTCGGCAAGTCCCTGGCCATGCAGATGGTGCTCACTGGCGAAGCCATCGATGCCCGTCATGCCCAGCGCGCCGGCCTGGTCAGCGAAGTGACCCAACCCGAATTCACCGTCGAGCGCGCCATCGCCATTGGCCGCGTCATCGCCCAGAAGGCGCCACTGGCAGTCCGTCTCGCCAAGGAAGCACTGCTGAAGGCCGAAGACACCGACCTGGCCAGCGGCCTGCGCTTCGAGCGCCACGCTTTCACCCTGTTGGCCGGCACCCGCGACCGCGAGGAAGGCATCCGCGCCTTCCAGGAAAAGCGCCGCCCCGAATTCACCGGCCAGTAAGCACTGACCGTCCGCCCCTTCGAACTCCATAGAGCGCCAGAGCCATGAACTTCGAGCACATCCTGTTTTCCATCGAGGCTGGCGTTGCCACCCTCAGCCTCAACCGCCCGGAGCAGCTGAACAGCTTCAACGCCAAGATGCATGGCGAAGTCCGCGAAGCCCTCAAGCAGGTGCGCCAGAACTCTGAAGTCCGCGTCCTGCTGCTGACCGGCGAAGGCCGTGGCTTCTGCGCCGGCCAGGACCTGGGCGACCGCAACGTGGCCCCCGGTGCCGCCGCGCCGGACCTGGGCGAGTCCATCGAGAAGTTCTACAACCCGCTGATCCGTGCCCTGCGCGACCTGCCGCTGCCGGTGATCTGCGCGGTCAACGGTGTGGCCGCCGGTGCCGGCGCCAACATCCCGCTGGCCTGCGACCTGGTCCTGGCCGGCCGTTCCGCCAGCTTCATCCAGGCCTTCTGCAAGATCGGCCTGATCCCGGATTCCGGTGGTACCTGGACCCTCCCCCGCCTGGTCGGCATGGCCCGCGCCAAGGCCCTGACCCTGCTGGGTGACCGCCTGACCGCCGAGCAGGCCGAGCAGTGGGGCCTGATCTACCGTGTGGTGGACGACGCCAGCCTCCGCGAAGAAGCACTGAAGCTCGCCCGCCACCTGGCCACCCAGCCCACCTACGGCCTGGCCCTGATCAAGCGCAGCCTCAATGCCAGCCTGAACAACAGCTTCGACGAGCAACTGGACGTCGAACGCGACCTGCAACGCCTTGCCGGCCGCAGCGAGGACTACCGTGAAGGCGTCAGCGCCTTCATGGAAAAGCGCACCCCGGCCTTCAAAGGACGCTGAGCTCATGCCTGCCCTTCACACTTCCGCCCCTGTCGCCGTGATCGGCGCCGGCGCCATGGGTGCCGGTATCGCCCAGGTCGCCGCCCAGGCTGGCCACCCGGTCAAGCTCTATGACAACCGCCCCGGCGCTTCCGCCCAGGCTATAGAAGGCATCGATCGCCAACTCGGCCGCCTGGTGGAGAAGAACAAACTCACCGCCGAGGCCCGCGCCGCTATCGTGGCCCGCCTGCAACCGGTTGAGGCCATCGAGGCCCTGACCGATTCCAGCCTGGTGATCGAAGCCATCGTCGAGAACCTGGAGGTCAAGCGCGGCCTGCTGCGCCAGCTGGAAGAGCTGTGCAGCGCGGATTGCATCCTCGCCAGCAACACTTCGTCCCTGTCCATCACCAGCCTGGCTGCCGGCCTCAAGCATCCTGGCCGGGTGGTCGGCATGCACTTCTTCAACCCGGCGCCGCTGATGGCCCTGGTGGAAATCGTTTCCGGCCTCGCCAGCGACCGCGACCTGGCCGAAGGCCTGTACGAAACCGCCAAGGCCTGGGGCAAGCAGCCGGTACACACCAAGTCCACGCCGGGCTTCATCGTCAACCGCGTGGCGCGCCCCTTCTATGCCGAAAGCCTGCGCCTGCTGCAGGAAGGCGCCGCCGATTGCGCCACCCTCGACGCGCTGATGCGTGACGCGGGCGGCTTCCGCATGGGCGCCTTCGAACTGACCGACCTGATCGGCCATGACGTCAACTACGCCGTCACCTGCTCGGTGTTCGATGCCTACTACGGCGACTTCCGCTTCCAGCCCTCGCTGATCCAGAAGGAGCTGGTGGACGCCGGCCGCCTGGGCCGCAAGAGCGGTCACGGTTTCTACAGCTACGCCGAAGGCGCCGAGCGCCCGCAAGCAGCCGAACTGACCAGCGACGCCAGCGTGGAATCCTGCGTGGTTGAAGGCAGCCTCGGTGTTGCCGAACCGCTGCTGCAACGCCTGGCAGACGCCGGCGTGAATGTGGTCCGTCGTGACGGCGCCGGCGTGCTGCGAGTCGGCGACGCCGTGATCGCCCTGTCCGACGGCCGCCTGGCCAGCCAACGTTCCCGCGAGGACGGCATCACCAACCTGGTGCTGATCGACCTTGCCCTCGACTACGCCAAGGCCAGCCGCCTCGGTATCGCTTGCGCTGCCGGCACCTCGGAACAGGCTCGTGACCAGGTGGTGGCGCTGCTGCAACGCGCTGGCCTCAAGGTCAGCCAGCTCAGCGACATCCCCGGCCTCGCCGTGCTGCGCACCGTGTCCATGCTCGCCAACGAAGGCGCCGATGCCGTGCTGCAAGGCGTGGGCTCGGCCGGCGACATCGATCTGGCCATGCGTGCTGGCGTGAACTATCCGCAAGGCCCGCTGGCCTGGGCCGACGCCATTGGCCTGCCGGCGGTACTGCGCACCCTGGAAAACCTCCAGGCGGCCTACGGCGAAGAGCGCTACCGCCCTTCCCTGCTGCTGCGTCGCCAGGTCGCCGAAGGGAGGAATTTCCGTGACTAACCACGAAGCCCTTTCCCTTGCAGAAGCCTGCGCGAGCGAGCTGTTCGAGCGCGACAACGCCAGCCAGGCCATGGGCATGCGCCTGCTCTCCGTGGCGCCGGGCCAGGCCCGCGTCGGCATGAGCGTGCGCGACGACATGGTCCAGGGCCACGGCACCTGCCACGGCGGCTACCTGTTCGCCCTGGCCGACTCGGCCTTCGCCTTCGCCTGCAACACCTACAACGAGGCCACCGTCGCCATCGGCTGCAGCATCGACTACGTGGCCCCGGCGCGCCTGGGCGACACCCTCACCGCCCAGGCCATCGAACAAAGCCGCAGCGGCCGCACCGGTAACTACGACGTACGCATCGAAAACCAGAACGGGCAATTGATCGCCCTCTTCCACGGCAAGTCCTACAAAGTGCGCGGCTCGGTACTCGCGCAGGAGACCCCTGATGAATGACGCCCTGATTATCGACGCCGTGCGTACGCCTATCGGCCGCTACGCCGGTGCCCTGTCCGCGGTGCGCGCCGACGACCTCGGCGCCGTGCCCATGCGCGCCCTGATGCAGCGCAACCCTGAACTGGACTGGAGCGCCATCGACGACGTGATCTACGGCTGCGCCAACCAGGCCGGCGAAGACAACCGCAACGTCGCGCGCATGTCCGCCCTGCTCGCCGGCCTGCCGGTGACCGTGCCGGGCACCACCCTGAACCGCCTCTGCGGCTCCGGCCTGGACGCCATCGGCAACGCCGCCCGTGCCCTGCGCTGTGGCGAAGCCGGCCTGATGATCGCCGGTGGCGTGGAATCCATGTCCCGCGCACCCTTTGTGATGGGCAAGGCGGACAGCGCCTTCTCCCGCCAGGCGGAAATCTTCGACACCACCATCGGCTGGCGCTTCGTCAACCCGCTGATGAAGGCGCAGTTCGGCATCGACTCCATGCCGGAAACCGCCGAGAACGTGGCCGAGCAGTTCAACATTTCCCGCGAAGACCAGGATGCCTTCGCCCTGCGCAGCCAGCAGCGCGCCGCCGCCGCCCAGGCCAATGGCCGACTGGCGAAGGAAATCGTCCCGGTGGAGATTCCCCAGCGCAAAGGCCCGGCGAAGATCGTCGAGCAGGATGAGCACCCGCGCGGCGACACCACCCTGGAACAGCTGGCCAAGCTGGGCACGCCGTTCCGCCAGGGCGGCAGCGTCACCGCCGGCAACGCCTCGGGTGTGAACGACGGCGCCTGCGCCCTGCTGCTGGCCAGCAGTGCCGCGGCCAAGGCCCACGGCCTCAAGGCCCGCGCCCGCGTGGTGGCCATGGCTACCGCTGGCGTCGAGCCGCGCATCATGGGCATCGGCCCGGTACCGGCAACCCGCAAGGTGCTGGAACTGACCGGCCTGTCGCTGGCCGATATGGACGTCATCGAACTCAACGAAGCCTTCGCCGCCCAGGGCCTCGCCGTCCTGCGCGAACTGGGCCTGTCCGACAACGACCCGCGTGTGAACCCCAACGGCGGCGCCATTGCCCTCGGCCACCCGCTGGGCATGAGCGGTGCGCGTCTGGTGACCACCGCGCTGCACGAACTGGAAGAACGCCAGGGCCGCTACGCCCTCTGCACCATGTGCATCGGCGTGGGTCAGGGCATCGCCCTGATCATTGAAAGGCTCTGAAACGCAACAACCGAGATCTGAAAAACGGGTGAGGAGTATCCTCTCCGTCAGCACTCAGAAGCCCACGGCTTCCGTACAAAAACAATTCGAGTGAACTATGAACATGATTGCCAACACCGCCTTGCTTGACCCGATGGAGACCGCCAGCGTCGACCAGCTGCGCCAGCACCAACTGGAGCGCCTGCGCTGGAGCCTCAAGCACGCCTACGAAAACGTCCCGCTGTACCGCCAGCGCTTCGACGAAAAAGGCGTGCACCCGGATGACCTGAAATCCCTGGAAGACCTGGCGAAGTTCCCCTTCACTGGCAAGAATGACCTGCGCGACAACTACCCCTACGGCATGTTCGCCGTGCCGCAGAGCGAGATCGTGCGTATCCACGCCTCCAGCGGCACCACCGGCAAACCCACCGTGGTCGGCTACACCCAGAACGACATCGACACCTGGGCCAACGTGGTCGCGCGCTCGATCCGCGCCGCTGGCGGCCGCAAGGGTGACAAGGTGCACATCTCCTACGGCTACGGCCTGTTCACTGGCGGCCTGGGCGCCCACTACGGCGCCGAGCGCCTGGGTTGCACCGTGATCCCGATGTCCGGCGGCCAGACCGAGAAGCAAGTCCAGCTGATCCGCGACTTCCAGCCGGACATCATCATGGTTACCCCGTCCTACATGCTGAACCTCGCGGACGAGATCGAGCGCCAGGGCATCGACCCGCACAAGCTGGCCCTGCGCCTCGGCATCTTCGGCGCCGAGCCCTGGACCGCCGAGCTGCGCCGCGCCATCGAAGAGCGCATGGGCATCACCGCCCTCGACATCTACGGCCTGTCGGAAATCATGGGCCCGGGCGTGGCCATGGAATGCGCGGAAACCAAAGACGGCCCGACCATCTGGGAAGACCACTTCTACCCCGAGATCATCGACCCGGTGACCGGCGAAGTACTGCCCGACGGCCAGATGGGCGAGCTGGTGTTCACCTCGCTGTCGAAAGAAGCGCTGCCAATGATTCGCTACCGCACCCGCGACCTGACCCGCCTGCTGCCGGGCACCGCGCGCCCGATGCGTCGCATGGACAAGATCACCGGCCGCAGCGACGACATGCTGATCATCCGTGGCGTGAACGTGTTCCCGACCCAGATCGAGGAGCAGGTGCTGAAGGTCAAGCAGCTGTCCGAGAACTACGAGATCCATCTGTTCCGCAACGGCAACCTGGACAGCATTGAAGTCCACGTCGAACTCAAGCACGAGCACGACGGCCTGGGCGAAAGCCAGCAACAGGCGCTGTGCAACGAGCTGGGCAAGTACATCAAGACCTACATCGGCATCAGCTCGCGCATCGTCCTGCGCCCCAGCTACTCGCTGAAGCGCTCCGAAGGCAAGGCCTGCCACGTGTACGACAACCGCGGCAAGTAAGCCTCGCGCCAACAAAAAAGCCCCGACCTGATCGGGGCTTTTTTGTTGGCTATATCTCGCAAGGAAGCTGGCGGCCGGCTGTCTGGGCGGGTTGCGGGATTCTAATTGCATCTCGGCGTGTTGACCGCTGGTCGGCGTAAGCGCCCTCCAATTGGCAGGTCTGTCGAACCGACGCTATCCAGATCGACTCATTAGGGAGTCGGGCGCGTGATCCCTGCGCGCTCGGGATACGACAGGCGATGCCCTATCACACCATCCAGAAAGGAGAATGGATATGAGCTACGTAGATGGATTTCTGGTACCCGTCCCCACCGCGAGCCGTGAGGCCTACCGCAAGGTGGCCGAAATGGCCGCCGGCGTCTTCAAGGAGTGCGGCGCCCTCAGCGTCGTCGAGTGCTGGGGCGATGATGTGCCCGAAGGCAAGGTGACGTCCTTCCCCATGGCCGTGAAGCTGAAGGAAGGCGAAACCGTGGTCTTCTCCTGGATCACCTGGCCGTCCAAGCAAGCCAGGGATGCCGGCATGAAGAAAGCGATGGAAGACCCGCGCATGCAACCCAGCCCGGAGACCATGCCCTTCGATGGGCAGCGGATGATCTTTGGCGGGTTCGAGGTGCTGGTGACGGCCTGATCGGGCGGTTGGCCGGGGGCAGCTGCGCTGCCCTTGGCGAATGAATTCGCCCCTACAACAAGACACTGAGCCTGGCACAAACCCTGTGGGGGCGATTTCAATCGCTAAGCGGACCGAAGGTTCGCCCTTGGCTCCTGAAGGGGGCGGCTGCGCCACCCTTGGCGAATGAATTCGCCCCCACAACAAAGCAATGAGTCCGGCACAGGCCCTGTGGGGGCGATTTCAATCGCCAAGCGGACCGAAGGTTCGCCCTTGGCTCCTGAAGGGGGCGGCTGCGCCACCCTTGGCGAATGAATTCGCCCCCACAACGAAGCACTGAGCCCGGCACAAAACCTGTGGGGGCGATTTCAATCGCTGAGCGGACCGAAGGTTCGCCATTGGCCCCTGAAGGGGGCGGCTGCGCCACCCTTAGCGAATAAATTCGCCCCCACAACAAAGGGCCGGGCCCCGCAGGTTTGCCCCTACTTCAACACCCCCAGCAACTTCCACAACCTCCGGGCTTCGGCATCGGCGGTGATCAGTTCTTCCAGCAACTCACCCAGGGGCTGGTTGCCCCATTCCACCGCGCGGCGGATCACATAGGGCACCGGGCTGTGGGGTTCGGTACGGGCCAGGTAGTCGGCAATCAGGGCCAGTTGGCGGTAGGCATCCTCGCGGCTGGCAGGAATGCCGGAGAAGGCTGCTGGCACTTCCACCTCGGCGGCAGCGGGCTCGGCCGCCACCTCGGGAGCCGGCGCCACGGCGGGCGGCGTGTGGGACTGCATGGGGATGAACTCCTGCATGAGCGAGCGGATGGCGTTCAGGATCTGCTGCAAGGTGGCGAAGCTGGGGGCAAGGTCACCGAGCCAGCCGTCGCACCAGGTATCCAGGCGTTTAAGCTCGGCCAGCGCCGTGTCCGCGCCCTGGCGAACCCGAACGAAACTGGCGATGGGCAATTGCCTGAGGACTTCGTCCAGCTTGCGCTGTTCCAGCCGGGCCGCCTCGGCGGCGACCTTGTCCGCCTTGCTGTCGCTAGCCTGCACCTGGCGCTGCTGGAGTTGCTGCCAGCCATGCAGGGTGAGGTGGGCAAGATCGGCATGCTCGGCGCCGAACAGCGCACAGCGGGTCAGGACGATTTCGCCATAGCGGCGACCCATCCATTCCAACGGCGCCACTCGCCAGGAACGGTCGCCCTCTTCCGGCTGCGGATGCAGTTCGTCCGGGTAGCGCTCGCACAGTCCCGCCAGCAATCCCAGCGCCGGGGTCAGTCCGTCGAGACCACTGCGCAGCAGCCAGGCTTCACCGAGCCAGGCGGCAATCATCAGGTCCTTGCTGCGTTCGCGCAGCAGTTCTTCGGCCAGGCGCTCCACCGCAGCCCAATCCCCGCGTTTGAGCTCTGCCTGCCAGACACCCGCAGGCAGGCTGGCGTCGTCCTCGCGGCGCAGTTCGCGCAGGCGGTCCCAGGCCGGGTCGTAGCGCAGGCTGGGGCCACAGGGCTCGGCGCCGGGAATGGGCTCCAGCAAGTCGCTGGCCGGACTCTCGGTTATCGACAGGGTCATGGCGTCACCTCGGCGCTCACCAGGGAACTGGCATGGGTAGTGGAGAATGGCGAGCGCGGCGCCTTCACCGGCAGTGGCTGGATCGACAGCGGGAGCTTGCCGCCCTGGGTCATCAGCGACAGGCGCATGAACATCAGGGCCGGCTCGCTGTTGCTCGGCGCACCGCGCACCGGCACCTGCAGGGTCAACGGGAAGTCGGTGTAGTCCATGCTCGGCTGGCGCTGCAGCACCACGTGGGAGCGCATCAGGCGCAGCAGCGCCCAAGGGCCGCGATATTCCCAGCCGGCCTCAAGGTCGGCCACCGCCATGCTCGGTTGCAGGGGGTCGATGCTCGGCCGCTGGCTGCCGTCCTTGGCCCAGCGCAACAACAGCTGCATCGGATCGCCGACATTCCAGTGCAGGCGCTGCGCTTCACCGGGGAAGCCGATCTGACGTTCGCCGGCGTGCAGGCCCCAGGCGATCACCTGGTCGGCGCCGCGCTCGGCGTCACGGTCGGTACGCCAGCGCACGTCCAGCTCGACGCCCAGCGAGCCGGCCGGGTCGCGCAGGAACAGCGGCCCGAGCCAGGTGCGCGCCTGTTTCAGGCGGGCCAGGAAGTCCTCCGCCGCCGGACGGTCGCCGGGGTTGCCCCATTTAAGCCCCTCTTCGGCCTGGGCCAGGCGGCTGTCGATCAGTTCCACCAGATGCTGCACCCGCGCTGGGTCGGCATCGTCGGCCTTGAGGCTGTAGGCGAAGGGGAAGCGATCCGCCAGGTACTGGTTGAAATAGTCGGCCAGATCGTTCCAGGCCAGCGCCGCACGTTGCTGCTGGAGCTGACTGCAGCGTTGCGATGCCTGATCCCGGAGCACACGGGTGCGCTGCGCCAGGTCGCCCACCCCCTGGGACACGGCCGCGGTGGTCAGCACCTGGGAGCAGGAATCGCGATCCATCTCGACGAAATCTCGACTCACCAGTTGCTCGAACAGCGCCGGTGAGCTGGTGGGGTTCTGCGCCTTGTACTTGACCAGTTCTTCGTTGATGGCCGCCAGGCGATTGACCCGCTCCTGCTCCGCCATGCCCAGGCCGCGCTGTTCCTGCAGCCAGGCCAGGGCCGGGGCGGCGTTGTCGCTGGCGGTCTGCATGGCGGCGAACTGCTGGGCAAGGCTGCCCTTCAGGTCCGGTACATCGGTGGCACGGAACAGGCGCAAGCCAAGATCGCGGCTGCCGTCCCATTGGGTGATGTCGTAGCGCTGAGTAAAGATCGGCATGGCGTCGATGCCTGCCAGGGCGTTGCTCACATCCTGCAGCGCCTGGCGATTGAGCAAGCCCTGCAAGGCACCGGCGAGGTCATTGCGCCCCAGGAGTTGCAGGGCTCGCAGCACCTGCCCGGCCTGGTCTGCCGTCACCTCGAAGGCCTGGGCACCCGCCCCGGTGCGAGGTTCGGTGGAACCGGCCAGGCTGGCCCAGATGGCCCGTGCCCCGGCTTCCCCGGCAGCCTTGAGCATGCCATCGCGGTAGTCCGGCGGGATCTGCGCCAGCTCCTGGGTCACGAAGGCGCGATAGCTATCGATGTAGCCAAGGGATTTGCCCAGGGCGCTGGCGTCGACATTGCGCAAGGTACGTGCATCGGGCTCTGCCGTGTCCTGGCGCAGGGCCGTCACCACGAAGTCGCGCTTGAGCAGGCCCTTGATCGCCCGGCTCAGGGCACTGACATGGTCCTGTAGCGCCAGCGTGCCGCCTGGCTGGCGCTGCAGCAGGTTCGAGCGGGTGCCGACGGTCGCGATCCACTGCCCATGGAAATCCCGGCGCAAGCGGCTGGCCTCGCTGTTCAGGTTCTGCTCCACCGTCGCGCCCAGGAGACTGCTCTGCCGCACGGTTTCCAGCAGTTCGCGATAGCCGCCTACCAGCTCTTCGCCGTTGCTGTGGCTCCAGGAGGAATTGGTCAGCGCCAGCAGGCTTTCCAGGTCGTCAACCTGGGCATTGATCTCTTCCAGCTCGGCGAGGGAGTTGCCCTGCCCCGCCTGCAGGATGTCCAGATGCAGCTTGAGGTAGCCCGCCGGACGGACGAAGTTGTCCGCGAGGAAATACTGGGTCAGCCAGATTTTCATCAGCGCCTGGAACTGCTCGGTAAGCACCTGCCGCCGCGATTGCAGGTCCAGAGGCTGCAGCCCGGGGGCGGCCAGGTCGACCAGCACCCGGTCGTAATAGGCCCGTCGCCGCAGCGCGGAAGTGTTGAGTTCCATGCCAAGGGCGCCGTTGGCCAGTTGCGCCAGAGGTTCCAGCACGCCCTTGTCGCCTTTCAGGGCTTCGCTGAACCAGCGGTTCTGTTGCTCCAAGCTGGTGGCGCCATAGGCCAGCTTGTGTGCCTTGACGTAGTTGGGCCATTCCTCCGGCACCTCGCCCACCACTTCGGTGCGCCGGTCGGCGGGACGGATCGCCAGGAGCCGATCCAGCTCCACCTGCTGCATCCGCGCCAGGGGCTGCATGGCCTCGCTGCGGGCCATGGCGCGCAGCACGTCGTCCATCTCGTCGTTGAGGGGGGAGAACCAGGAGGTGGGAAAGGCCAGCGAAGCGAAATGCCAGCGCGGCGCATCCCGCAGCAGGTTCCAGAAGCCCTGGACATTGCGCCGTGCCTGTTCCTGGCTGCGCGCCGGGTCTTTCAGCTCCACATGGGTGCTCTGTGCCACCTGCAGAACCCGGGTCAGCTCGCGGGCGTCGCGCTGGCCGTCATGCCAGGCCCAGAGCATGCCCAGTAGCCAGAAGGCGCCGACGACCGCTGCCGTCCCAGCAACCACCTGTTGCCAGCGCCGCCGCAGGCGCAGGATGCGCGGCACCGCCTGGGCCAGCCCCTGCTCGGCGAGAAAGCGCTGACTCCACAAACCGGCGGAGAACACGCCCCGAGTGCGCGGCTGCTCGCCGGTGGGAATGTCCCACGGATCGGCGACGTCCCCGAGCACCTGCGCAGAGCTGAAGAACAGACCGCGCAGCCGGGGCGCCTCGCCCTGGGCGTTGCCCTGGAACACTGCTTCGAGCAGGGCGCGCAGGTTGCCCCGCAGGCCATCCACCTGCCCCGGCAGGCGGTAGAGGTCTTCCCCCAGATCGCCGCGGAGCGCACCAACTTCCAGGATCGCCGCCTGGAGCGCCTGCACTACCTCGTCTAGGGCATCGTCCAGCCAGTAGCCTTGCCAGCCCGCTTCCAGGGCATAGGGCGACGACCAGCCCAGGGCCCGCTCGCGCCCCTCTTCCGGCAGTGCAGCCACCAGCTCCTGGAACCCCGGTAATTCCTCCAGCCCGGTGACCAGCACATGCACCGGCAGGCTCAGTCCGAGCCGCTGCAGCAACTCGCCAAAGCGGCGGCGCAGGGCAATGGCATCGGTCGCCAGTTGCGCATCGTCCAGCAGGCGCGCCACGGGTATGGTCCAGATCACCCCATCCAGCGGTCGCTGACCGCGCAGGCGCAGCAGCATGCCCAGCAGCCGGCGCCAGGCGAAGGCCGGCACGGCGCCGCCTTCCTCCGGCAGGAACAAGCCCTGGGGCACCACCAGCAGCGAACCATCCGGATCGGCCCACCAGCGCCCGAACCAGGCCGCTCGGCCCACCGGGGCCAATTGCCAATCGACGCAGAGCTGGCTGCCTTCGCGCGGGTCACCCACCAGCATCAGCCAGGGCGTCTGGTAACGATCCTGGCTGCCCTGGTCGTGCTCCATCTTGCGGACGGCGTTGTAGAAGCTGCGGATGGCCGCGCCGGACTGGGTACGCAACCACCACCAGAGCGCCGCCAAGGCAACCAGGACCAGCAGGATCGCGAAGACGATCAGGGCGATAGCGAAGCCGCTCATTCCGCCTGCTCCCCATCATCCTGGGTGGCCGCCAGGTGCAGCACGGGTTCCAGTTCGGACCGGATGTCGCTCCACAGCCAATGCCCCAACGCACTCAGCAACAGCGCGAAGCCGAGAATCGCCAGCCCCAGGCGCAGGCCGTCCGGCAGCGCCCTGCGCAGGGGCATGCGCAGCGGCGCCGACCTGGTTGGACGCGCGAGGCTCTGCAAGGCACCAGCCGAGGCGGGTTCACGCTGCCAGGCAAAGGTGAACAGCGCCTGTCGCCAGCGCTCGTGCATGGCCTGCCCTCGCTCACCCCGCAGTTGGCCGTGGAAGCCGAGCACCAGGCATTGAAGGTAGACGTTGGCCAGGTCGCGAGTGGCCGGGGCGCGTTCCTTGAGCAGGCTGCGAATGGCCGCGGGCACCCGCTCGCCGGCATTGCGCGAGCCGTACAGCCGCGCTTCCAGCGGGCGCTCCTGCCAGGCCAGCTGACCGGCCCAGTTGCCGAATACCAGCGTCTCATCCAGCAGCGCGACGAAGGCGTAGACCATCGCCTTGACCTGGACCGCCGCCGAGTCGCCAACACTGGCGAAGGCGCTGCGCCAGAGGCGGCGGACGATGCGCGTCGCCGTCTCGGCGGTGCGGTCCACCAACTGGCCGTCGTTGTCGTCGGCGTCTTCCAGTTCATCCCAGGCGTCGCGCCACTCCAGCCAGGCCTGGCGGAAGGCGAGGCTCAGGGGCG
The DNA here is from genome assembly GCF_029871235.1 of Pseudomonas sp. BN411. Lineage (GTDB taxonomy): Bacteria > Pseudomonadota > Gammaproteobacteria > Pseudomonadales > Pseudomonadaceae > Metapseudomonas. The sequence continues at coordinate 154,744 of NZ_SSOM01000084.1, read as the reverse complement.
CCTCACCGAACTCCGGTGGATACAGGGCCGCAATCCGTTCCGGCATCTACGCGTCCTTGTCTGGTCAGGCAAATTCGTGTGTGTTGGCTTCGAACAGCACCACTTGCCAGGGCCCCACCAGCGCCGCCTGGCCGGGCACCACGATGCAGAGTTTCTGCTCGGGATCGAACCACTCTCCGGCGGCCTGGACCACGAACAGGCGAGTGTCTTCACCCACGCTGTAGGCGACCTGCTCGGCGCGGCTCATGGATTGGTGCGCCAGGCCGCTCATGCGCTGGCGCGCGAGGGTGGACACCTGGCACTGGGAGGCGATGATGGCCTGCCCCAGCCAGTAGAAGGCCGACTGCTCGCCCGCCCCGGCCGGCATGCGCAGGCCGATCACCAGGCGCTGGCGACGCGACTGGGTATCGGGCAACTGGATGGCGAAACCCTGCTCCATCTGGTCGAACGCCAGGGTGCGATAGCCAACCCGCACGCGGGTCAAGGCATGCTCCAGCCAGTCCAGCACTTCGTCGTAGCCGCGCTTGAGGTCGAGGTAATCCAGGGGCGAGAAGGCCGGCACGCCGGCCACCGGGTCCAGGGCGCACCAGGCACCGGCCATGCCTGCCAGCAGTCCGTGCAGGCGGTCCGGCGCCGCCTCCCGGCTGTTCAGCGCCGCCTCCACTTCCGGCAGGCGCGCCCAGAGCGCGGTCAGCTGTCGACGGGTTTCGGCCATGTCGTCATGGTTGCCGGCCTGCTCGGCCTGACGCAGGCGGCCGGCGAGGAACAGGCACTTCTCCCGGGTGCGGGCGCAGAGCGCGGCGACCGATCGGCCCAGGATGGATTCGGGAAGAATGCGCGGCGTTGGCGCCACATAGGATTGGCGGACGAAGCCGCCGCCCTCCTTGGCGATGCGCAGCAGCGGCAGGCAGACGGAGTCGGCGCGGCCTGTCTCGGTCACCAGCCGCGCGGCGGGCCGCCAGACGAGGATAGGTTCGGGATGCTCGCCGCTGGCCAGATCCGGCACCGCGTCGCCTACCGCCGATTGCAGGCGACCACGCAACGGCAGTACCTGGCCGCCACGGCCAAGCGGATTGACGGCGAGAAAGACGGTGGCGCTGGCGGTCGCGGACTGAGCGATGGCGGCGCTCACGTCCAGCTCCAGGACCGTGCCTTCACCGGGCTTGATGCTCACTGGCAGGCCGTCGGGCAGGATGGCTTCGAGGGCGAGTACGCGCACCAGGCCGGCGCTGAGGGCAGCCGGGTCGAGTTCGAGTTGGGAGACACCCCAGAACCAGGGATTGCCGGCTTGGGCGAAATGGGCGGCGAGCACTTCCGCGCGCAACCCTTGCAGCTGGAAATGCTGGGGCAGCAACTGCATGCCCTCATGCCAGCACACCGCGTCAGGCAGAACTTTCATACCACTCCCCTTCGACGTCCGACGTTGTCGCGAGCTCGACGCCCTGCTGCTTCAGGGGCCTTCCGTCAATGCTCGTTCTCGCTCAGCAAGCGCATTTCCCTGCTATCGAACCGGAGCCAGGCACGGCTCTGCTCATCCAGCCTCAGGCGGTGAGCACCGGGTGTGTTATAGCCGGCAAAGACCAAAAGTCCAGCCGCGCTATCCCCCGCCAGCGGGAACTCGCGAGCCTCCATGAATTGCCCGGGAACCAGCTCCAGGCTCCAGACGGAAAACTGCTTCTGGTAGTCGCGACGGTACTGCTCGCGATCGGTGAACCACTGCCGCGCAGTGATGCCGGAAAGCACCTTGAGCAACTCGGGATCGCGCACGGCGATGAAGTCGACGGCGATGGGCGTGTCGTCGTTGGCGCGCTCGGCGACGTCCAGGGTCAGGTTGTCCAGTTGGACACGCGGACCGAGAAGATCGGAGCAGCCTCCCAACAGGATCGCAGCGGCCAACAACACGAATTTCGAGGTGGAAATGAAACGTCCCTGCTTCATGGTGGTCTGATTCCGGTTTGCGTTTGCAAATTTATAGACCTGTTCTAGCGTGTCTGAGTAGTTCGTCGGACAGACGAACTAGAGGGATCGCCAAGGACAGGCTTGCGTGTAGTTCCCCCCTGTCGCGTCGTGATCCAGCAAGGGAGTGCGATGACAGGACAAGTCCGATGCATTGCGCTCGTTTCAATGCACCGGAGCCCACCAACATGGCCGAAAGCACGCAGCACAAACTGGACCGGGTTCGCCCGCCCCGCGTACAGATCACCTACGACGTCGAAATCGGCGACGCCATCGAGAAGAAGGAGCTGCCGCTGGTCGTGGGCATTCTCGCCGACCTCTCCGGCAAACCTGAAAATCCCCTGCCCAAGCTCGCCGAGCGTCGCTTCACCGAGATCGACCGCGACAACTTCAACCAGGTCCTCCACTCCATCGCGCCGCGCGCCACCCTGCAGGTGGACAACACCATCACCGGTGACGGCAGCAAGCTGAACGTCGAGCTGCGCTTCAAGGACATGGACGATTTCGAGCCGGTGAACATCGTCAAGCAGATCACTCCCCTGCGCCGCCTGTTCGAGGCGCGCCAGCGCCTGCGCGACCTGCTCACCAAGCTCGACGGCAACGACGACCTCGACAAGCTGCTGCAGGAAGTGGTGAGCAACACCGACGGCCTGCAGGAGATCAAGTCTGCCCGCCCCGAATCCGAAGCCGCCGCGCCCGAGGGCGAAGGCGAAGCACCGGCCGAACCCCAGGCCTGATCCGCAGCGCGACTTCCCGGAGGAATAGCCCATGGCAACAGAAGCCGGTGCCAACAGCGAGAGCACCACTCAGACCCTGACCCTGCTCGACCGCATCATCGCCGAGGGCCGCATGGCCCATGACGACAGCCAGCAGGATTACGCCCGCGACATGCTCGCTGAGTTCGCCACCCAGGTACTCGACGAAGGCATGGCCATCGACAAGGACACCGTGGCCATGATCAACGACCGCATCAGCCAGATCGACGAGCTGATCAGCGCCCAGCTCAACGAAGTGCTGCACCACCCCGAGCTGCAGAAACTGGAAGCCTCCTGGCGCGGCCTGCACCTGCTGGTGCAGAACACCGAAACCAGCACCCGCCTGAAACTGCGCCTGCTCAACGTCACCCAGAAGGAACTGCAGACCGACCTGGAGAAGGCCGTCGAGTTCGACCAGAGCGCGCTGTTCAAGAAGATCTACGAAGAGGAATACGGCACCTTCGGCGGCCATCCCTTCAGCCTGCTGGTGGGCGACTACAGCTTCGGCCGTCACCCCCAGGACGTGGCCCTGCTGGAGAAACTCTCCAACGTCGCCGCTGCGGCCCACGCGCCCTTCATTGCCGCGGCCAACCCGAAGCTGTTCGACATGAACGCCTTCACCGAGCTGGCCGTGCCCCGTGACCTGGCGAAGGTCTTCGAGAGCCAGGAGCTGATCAAGTGGCGCAGCTTCCGCGAGAGCGAAGACTCGCGCTATGTCTCCCTGGTGCTGCCGCACTTCCTCCTGCGCCTGCCCTACGGCCCGGACACCCTGCCGGTGGACGGCATGAACTACGTGGAAGACGTCAACGGCACCGACCACTCCAAGTACCTCTGGGGCAACGCCGCCTGGGCGCTGGCGCAGCGCATCACCGAGGCCTTCGCCCAGTACGGCTGGTGCGCGGCAATCCGTGGCGCTGAAGGCGGTGGCGCGGTGGAAGGCCTGCCGGCCCACACCTTCCGCACCAGCTCCGGCGACCTGTCGCTGAAGTGCCCGACCGAGGTGGCCATCACCGACCGCCGCGAGAAAGAGCTCAACGACCTCGGCTTCATTGCCCTGTGCCACAAGAAGAACAGCGACCTCGCGGTGTTCTTCGGCGGCCAGACCACCAACAAGGCCAAGCTCTACAACACCAACGAAGCCAACGCCAACGCACGCATCTCGGCCATGCTGCCCTACGTGCTCGCCGCTTCGCGCTTCGCCCACTACCTGAAGGTGATCATGCGCGACAAGGTGGGTAGCTTCATGACCCGCGACAACGTGCAGACCTACCTGAACAACTGGATCGCCGACTACGTGCTGATCAACGACAACGCGCCGCAGGAGATCAAGGCCCAGTACCCGCTGCGCGAGGCGCGGGTGGATGTCTCGGAAGTGGCCGGCAAGCCGGGCGCGTACCGGGCGACGGTGTTCCTCCGCCCGCACTTCCAGCTGGAGGAGCTGACCGCCTCGATCCGCCTGGTGGCCAGCCTGCCACCGCCGGTAGCAGCCTGACCCGAGCCGCCCGCCGGCAGACCCGACGGGCGGGCCCCAACCTCCAGTCCAGACATTCCAGATTCAGGAGTTCCACTCAATGGACGCGATCATTCTCGACCTCGGCGACGACATCAAAGGCGACAGTCTGCTCGAAGGCTTCACCGACAAGATCGAACTGATGTCCTACAGCCACAACGTGGCCATGCAGGTCACCAACGACGTCAGCAACTCGGAACGCACCTCCGGCCGCCCGCACATCGGTGAATTCACCGTGACCAAGTTCATCGACACCTCCACCCCGTCGCTGAACGAATACTGCTGCGCCGGCAAGCCCATCACCACGGCGAAGGTCACCATCGGCCGCAACGCTGCCGAAGGCGACGGCAAGATCCTGCCCTTCATCGTCTACACCCTGGACAACGTGGTGCTGTCCAACGTCAGCGTCAGCGGCGGCGCCGGTGGCAAGCCGGTGGAAACCCTGTCGCTGAATTTCACCAAGATCAAATGGGAGCTCACCGCACAGAAGGACGACGGCACCAAGGAAGGCACCGCCGCCTCCACCTGGGACCTGGCGGCCAACAAGGTGGCCAAGTAAGCGCGGCGCCCTGCCATGTCGGATGCCGGCCTGCTTGCGCCGCTGTTCGAGCGCCTCTCCGCCCAGGCGGACGAGGCGCCGGCCTTCGACCGCGAGGCCCTGGCGGAGTCCGTCCGCCTGGAGCTGGTGCGGTTGCTCAACACCCGCCGCGCCAGCGCCAGGAGCGGCCGCCCGCTGACCATCCTCGACTACGGCATCGGCGACTGGAGCGCCCTGCAGGCGGGCCGTGGTGATGACCGGCGCCAACTGGTGCGGGACATCCGCGCCGCCGTGCAGCACTTTGAACCCCGCCTGCAACTGACCTCAGTGGAAGCCGACCCAGCGCCCGGCCAGCCCCAGCGGCTGCGCATCCGTCTTGGCGGCAGCCTGCGCAGCGGCCAGCGTACCTGGCCGGCGGTGTTCATCATCGACAACGACGACGAGGGCCTCGAGGTGCGCCATGAGCGACTCGATTGACCCGGAACTGCTGGACTACTACCAGCGCGAACTCACCTGGCTGCGCCATGCCGGCGCCAGCTTCGCCGCCCGCTACCCCAAGGTCGCCCGGCGCCTGGAACTGGCCCCTGGCGAATGCCCTGACCCCCACGTGGAGCGCCTGCTCGAAGGCTTCTCCCTGCTGACCGCTCGCCTGCAACGCCGTCTCGACGACGACTACGCCGAGTTCAGCGACGCCCTGCTGGAACAGCTTTACCCGTTGGCCCTGCGGCCAATCCCCTCCTGCGCCATCGTCCAGTTCGAGCCGGACCCGACCCAGGGCAGCCTGGCCGAGGGCTACCGGATGCCACGCGATACGCCGCTGTTCGTCACCACCAGCCAGGGCGCCAGCGTGCACTTGCGCACCACGGCCGAGGCGGTGCTGTGGCCCATACGTATCGGCGGCGCAACCCTGCTGGACGGCGACGAGGCGGTGGCGCTGACCGGGCGACCCGATGCCCGCGCGGCCCTGCGTTTGGAATTGCACTGCCTGGGCGAGTTCGACTGGGCGCAATTGCCCGTCCGCCAGCTGCGCCTGCACCTGGCCGCATCACCGGTGACCAATGCCGCGCTCTTCGATCTGCTCGGCGCGCACAGCCTCGGCATTCACTGCGGCGTGCCCGGCCAGCCGCTGCTGCCCTGCCCCGGAGAACTGCAGCTGGTGGGCTTTGCCGACGACCAGGCGCTGCTCCCCGAGGAAGATGGCCAACATCCTGGCCTGCGGCTCTTGGCCGAGTACTTCACCTTTCCCGACAAGTTCGCCTTCTTCGATATCCCGATCCAGCCACCAGCAACGGGCGGTCGCGACTGCATGCTGGTGATCGCCTTCGACCGCGCCCCGGCCGGCCGCCCGCACCTGCAGGCCGATGACCTGCGCCTGGGGTGCGCGCCCGTCATCAATCTGTTCCCGCGTACCTCCGAACCCTTGCGCCCGGACGGCACCCGCAGCGAGTACCGCCTGGTGGCCGACGCCCACCGTGAAAGCAGCGTGGAGATCCACAGCATTCGCTCCGTGCGCGCCGCCTCACCGCGCGGCGTGAGCCCCGTGCCGGCCTACTACGGCCATGCCCACGGCGCAGGAGCTCCAGGTGCCGGACTCTACTGGCACGCCCGCCGAGTGCAGGGCATGAGCCCGAACCGCCGTGGCACCGACATGCTGCTGAGCCTGGTGGACACCGGCTTCGACCCGCTGCTGGACGCCCCCGAATACAGCCTGACCGCCGAGCTGCTGTGCACCAACCGGCACCTGGCGGAGAACCTGCAGGCCGGCACCCGCCTTGGCTTCGAGCGCCCCGGCCCTGTCGCCCGCGCCACCCTGCGCAATCCGCCCAGCCCGCAGAGCCTGCCGCGCCTGACCGGCGAATCGCGCTGGCGCATGGTCTCGCAACTCACCCTCAACCACCTGTCCCTGGTGGAAGGCCCCCAGGCGCTGGACGCCCTGCGAGAAATGCTCAACCTGCACAACCTGCGCGACGAAGGCAGCGCCCGCCGGCAGATCGAAGGCATCGCCCGGCTTGTCTGCGAGCGGGTGGTGGCGCGGGTCGGCGACGACGCCTGGCGTGGCTGGCGCAATGGTCTCGAAGTGCGGCTCAGCCTCGACCCGCAGCATTTCGCCGGCGCCAGCGCGGTGCTGTTTTCCGCCGTACTGGCGCAGTTCTTTTCCCTTTACGCGACCGCCAATCGCTTCGTGCGAACCGTGCTGGTCGATGGCGACAAGGAGGTCAGGACGTGGCAACCCCAGGCCGGCATGCCCCTATCCCTCTGAGCCGCCGCCTGCGCGACGAGCCGCAGGCCTTCGAGTTCATGCAGGCACTCCTGCTGCTGGAGCGCGAACGGCCGGACGCCGACTCACTCGGCCGCAGCAGCGCCCCCCAGAGTGAAGCACTGCGCCTGCGCGGCCCGCTCACGCCCACCTTCGCCGCCAGCCAGGTGGAGCGCCTGGAGGAAGCAGCCGGCCAACCGCCTGTCCTGACCACTCCGGTGTTCGGCCTTGGCGGCCCCGACGGCCCCTTGCCCTATGCGTATCAGGAGTGGTTACAGCAACAGGCGAAGCAGAAGGATCACGCGCCGGCGGAATTCCTCGACCTGTTCCAGCACCGCCTGCTCAGCCTGCTCTACCGGGTGCTGGGCAAGCATCGCCTGGCCCTGGGCTTCCGCGCTCCCGATGACTCGCCGGCCCACAACCAGTTGCTGGCCCTCTGCGGCCTGCTGCCCGATGCCCTGCAGCACCGCCTGGCCCTGCCGGACGCTGCGGTGACCGCGCGCGCCGCGTTGTTCGCTGGCGGCCGCCGCTCCCTGGCCGGCTTCGCCGCGCTGGTGCGCCACCAATTCAATGTCGCCGTGCGCTACGAGGCGTACCAGGGCGGCTGGCGCGAAATCCCGCCGGCCAGCCGCAGCCTCCTGCAACGCAAGGGCCGCAACCTGGGGCTGGGTCGCGACGCCATCGCCGGCACCCGCGTGTGGGACGAGCATGCGGGTATCCGCCTGACTCTCGGCCCCCTGAGCAATGCACGCGCACGGGACTTTCTCCCCGGCGGCAGCGAGCACGTGCGGCTCGCCAGCCTGGCCGCACTCTATTTCGGGCCGGACCTGGACTGCGCCTTGCGCCTGCTGGTCCGCCCCGGCTCCCCGCTGTGCCTGGACCGCACCCAACCGCCGCGCCTGCGCTGGAGCGGTGGGCTGCAATTGCGCGGCGAAGCCCTGCAACAGATCGACACTCGCTTGCGCCAGACGGAGGTGGCCTGACCATGGAACTCGGCAGCCTGATCGGACGCCTCAACGCACAAAGCCGCCGCGCCCTGGAACGGGCCGCGCAGCGCTGCCTGCAACGCACCCACCATTACGTGGAGATCGAGCACCTGCTGCTGGAGCTGATGGACATCGAGGGCGGCGACCTGGCCTACCTGCTGCCGCGTTTCGGCTTGGAACGCGATGCAGTGGCAACGGAGATCAACCAGGCGCTGGAGCTGTTCAAGGCCGGCAACACCCGCACCCCGGCGCTCTCGGCGCAGACCGTGGGCCTGCTGGAAGATGCGGTGGTGCAAGCCAGCGTGCTGGGCCAGCAGAGCATCCGTTCCGGCCTGCTGCTGCTCGCCCTGCTCGATCGCGACGAACGCCGCACGCTGCTGCTCAATAGCGCTTCTTCGTTGCTGCGCATTCCTCGCGAGGCGCTGCGCCAGAACCTGCAGGAATGGACCCAGGCCTCCCGCGAACAACCCGCCTCGCCCCAGGCCAGCAAGGGCAAGCCAGCCCCGGCCGGTGCCCAGGACTCCATTCTCGACCAGTACACCCAGGACCTCACCGCCGATGCACACGCCGGGCGCATCGATCCCATCGTCGGGCGCGACAGCGAGATCCGCCAGAGCATCGACATCCTCCTGCGCCGCCGGCAGAACAACCCGATCCTCGTCGGCGCTCCCGGCGTGGGCAAGACAGCCGTGGTCGAAGGGCTGGCCCTGCGCATCGCTGCCGGAGACGTACCGCCGCCCCTGCAGGACGTCAGCCTGCGAGTGCTCGACCTCGGTCTGTTGCAGGCTGGCGCCGGGGTCAAAGGTGAGTTCGAACAGCGCCTGAAAGGCGTGATCGACGGTGTTCGCAGTGCCGAGAAGCCGATCATCCTGTTCATCGACGAAGCTCATACGCTGATCGGAGCCGGCGCCGCCGAAGGCCAGAGCGACGCCGCCAACCTGCTCAAGCCGGCCCTGGCCCGGGGCGAACTGCGCACCCTGGCCGCCACCACCTGGCTGGAATACAAGAAGTACTTCGAGAAGGACCCGGCGCTCGCCCGGCGCTTCCAGCTGGTGCAGGTGGAAGAGCCCGACGAAGCCACTGCGGTCGAAATGCTGCGCGGGGTCGCCGCCAAGCTGGAACAGCACCACGGCGTGCAGGTGCTGGACGCCGCGATCCACGACGCGGTGAAGCTGTCCCATCGCTACATCTCCGGCCGGCAACTGCCGGACAAGGCCATCAGCGTGCTGGACACCGCCTGCGCCCGCGTCGCCCTGGGCCAGCACGATGTGCCGCCGCCGCTGGAAAGCCTGCGCCATCGCGAACAGGCCCTGGAAGAAGAGCTGCAACGGTTGCGCCGTGAACAGGCCACCGGCCTCGACCACCGCGAACGCATCACCGCCCTGGAAACCGAATCCCGCAGCAACGTCGTCGCCATCCGCGAGCTGGAAACCCGCTGGGGCGAGGAACGGGAAGCCGTGCGCGAACTGCTGGAGGCCCGCCGCGAACTGCTGGCCCTTTCCGACAGCGTCGACGCCAGCAAACCCAACGAGGAACTGGACGACCGCATCGACCACCTGGCCGCCGAACTGGCGCGCCTGGAAGCCGGCCTCGACGCGATCCGCCAGGACGACCCGCTGGTGCCGGAGCAGGTGGATTCCAAGACCGTGGCCGCAGTGATCGCCGGCTGGACAGGCATCCCCATCGGCAAGATGCTCGCCGACGAAGCCCACGCCGTACGCACCCTCGGCCAACGCATGGGCCAGCGAGTCATGGGGCAGAACGCCGCGCTCGGCACCATCGCCCAGCGCATCCAGGCCTACCGCGCCGGCCTCACCGACCCGGCCAAACCCGTCGGCGTGTTCCTGCTGGTGGGCCCCACCGGCGTCGGCAAGACCGAAACCGCCTACGCCCTGGCCGACGCCCTCTACGGCGGCGAGCGCAACCTCATCAGCATCAACCTGTCCGAGTACCAGGAAGCCCACACCGTCAGCCAACTCAAGGGCGCCCCGCCGGGCTATGTCGGCTACGGCTCGGGCGGCGTGCTCACCGAAGCCGTACGTCGCCGCCCCTACTCCGTGGTGCTGCTGGACGAAATAGAAAAAGCCCACCCGGATGTACTGGAAGCCTTCTACAACGTCTTCGACAAGGGCGTGATGGAAGACGGCACCGGCCTGGTGGTGGACTTCAAGAACACCGTGATGCTCGCCACCAGCAACGTCGGCGCCGAACTGGTGCTGGACACCGCGCCCGACCAGCTCGGCAGCGACGCCTTCAACGAACGCCTGCGCAAGGTCCTGCTACAAGCCTTCCGCCCCGCCTTCCTCGCCCGTATGACCGTGGTGCCCTACCGCCCGCTGGACGAAGCGACGCTGGAAGGCATCGTCATCGCCAAGCTGGAGAAACTCCAGGGCCGCTACAAGGCCGCCACCGGCAAACACTTCGACTTCGACCCGGCCATCTTGAAAGCGGTACTGGCCAAGTGCAGTTCGGCCGGGGCGCGGGATATCGAGAATGTGCTGATGGCGCAGGTGACGGGGAAGTTGGCGGAGTGGGTGCTGGAGTGAGCAACTTGCAACCCAACGGACATTTCTAACCAATTGGAAGGTGGCGATCATGCAAATAGATACCGTGGTCGTATTTGGCGACAGCCTGTCTGACATCGGAAAAAAATGGGTGACAAAGAGTGGCCGAATGGCCAGAGCAACAGGACAAATGTCAGTCAGCCCTTCCGGCAGATTCAGCGACTGCCGAAATTGGACAGACTTCATGTTCGAGGAGGCGACTCAGCGAACAATGATTGCCAATACCGCGCAAACGACAATTGAACTCAGCAACAGACACACGACCCTAAGCAACAAGAGCATGCTGAACGCACAGTCTCTTGGCCTCAACAACGGGCAGGGATTCAATAACTTCCAATATGCAAACTATGCAGAGGGTGGAGCGTGCGGGGACACTCCAGTTCGCCTGGGAAATTTCCTGGGAACATTTGACGACCAGATCAAAGCATTCAAGACCGACTGCAACAGCAACAACATCACACTTGGAAATACACTATTCATTGTCTGGTTTGGCGCTAACGACCTTTACACCGCTGACCGCGACCCAGCGGGCATGGCCACCGCAGCTGACAAAGTCGCAAATATCCAACGCAACGTACTGAGGGATTTCGTTGCACTGAAGAATGGACGATCCAAGTTCATTTTTATCAATCTGGCCAGGCCACTCAGTTCGGTAAGGTACGCGCTCAGACTCAAACAAGCAGAGCAAAAGCTTTTGAATGCTGCGATGCCAAAAGACGTGATCGAAATGGTAGTGAACCCTCAGAGATTCAAAGGAGGTATCTGGCATGCACAGGCAGCGATGCAAACCGCGCTTGACCAGAAATCTTCCAATCAACAACTCAAGGAATTCATCGAACTGAAGAAAGCAGTAGCAGAAATAAAATCCCTGGAACTAGGTGTAATTAACTACAACCTTGCGCTGGCACTTCACACTCGAAGAAATGGAGATGGACTGGTCGAGATTGGCAGCTGTCTGAGCGAAGAAACCATCCGTCAACTTGTCAAGGGCAACTACCGACTCAAGGAAGGAGCAGCGACTGCTGATGCCGCCCACGTCAGTTCAGCAAGCTATACGGCCAGCAACGCCATTGCACACTTGGCAACCATAGATCAGGCCCACCCTACCGATCAGGTCTATAAATTGATTTGGCTTGAGGTCTACGAAGAAATAAAGAAATCGAACTGCACCTTTGGGAACATCTCAGACCAACTCGCGACTCCGACGCTCTCCACTCTTTCGGGTCCCAGCAGTCAAACCAGGGCTAACTTCAACAGCGTCATGCAGGAACTACGCAACAGCTTCGTCTAATCGATGGACTGTTTCATGACAGAAGAGATATCCAGAAAACCAGGGGATGTGACGCCTTGTCCGTGAAATCAAACGCCTTGCTTACTCAGCGAAGCTCCGAATGACACTTTCCAGTTCCAGTCTCGTGCTTGGCAGCGCGACGGTGAGCGGCCTCAGCCCGGAGATCATTACCGGCAGCGAGTCGCTGAATGGCCTCAGCAAGCTGAACCTGCACGGCCACAGCACCACCGCTCTCACCCTGACCAGCGCAGTCGCAACCCACCTCACCACCACCCTCCACAACGACGCCAACCAACGCCCCCTCGATGCCCTTGTCGCCGAAATCCACCAGCTCCCCGCCGACGCCACCGCCGAGCGCTATCAACTGGTACTGCGCCCCTGGCTCTGGTGGCTGACCCTGGCGAGCAACAACCGGGTGTTCCAGAACAAGACCACCAGCGACATCGTCACCGGCATCTTCTCGGACCATGGTTTTACCGATTACCAGTTGAAGCTCAGCGGCAGCTACGAGCCCCGCGAGTATTGCGTGCAGTACGGCGAAACCGATTTCGCCTTCGTTTCGCGGCTGCTGGAGGAGGAAGGGATCTTCTGGTTCTTCACCCATGAGGACAGCAAGCACACGCTGGTGCTGGGGGACAGCAACGATGCCTTCCCGCAGATTCCCAATGGGCCGAAGGTGCCTTATCTGGGTCAGGGCATTGGCGTGCGCGAGTTGCATGGGGTGCGTTCCGGGCAGCTCTGCCTGCAGGCGGTGGCCGGGGTGTACAGCGCCACGGACTACGAATTCACCACGCCTACCACCTCGCTCTACAGTCAGGCCGAAGCGGTGGCTGGCCCCCTTTCGATGTACGAGCATCCCGGCGGCTATACCGCCAAGGCGCGCGGCGATGCGCTGTCCAAGCAACGGGTGGATGAACTGCGCAGCCAGGAGAGGCGCTTCATTGGCGAGAGCGACTGTCGCTGGCTGGTGCCGGGACACTGGTTCACCCTGGACGGGCATGACGACGAGTCGCTGAATATCGACTGGGTGGTGACCTCGGTTACCCACGAAGCCAGCCACGAGCATTACCGCAACCGCTTCGAAGCCATTCCCAAGGCCACCCACTACCGCCCGCCGCGCACCACGCTCAAGCCGCGCATGCACACCCAGACGGCGGTGGTGGTGGGCAAGAGCGGCGAGGAAATCTGGACCGACCAGTACGGCCGCATCAAGATCCAGTTCCCCTGGGACCGCCTGGGCAACAACGACGAAACCTCGTCCTGCTGGGTGCGGGTGGTGCTTCCCTGGAGCGGAAAGGGCTTCGGCATGCAGTTCATCCCGCGTATCGGCCAGGAGGTGATCGTTACCTTCATCGACGGCGACCCGGACCGCCCGCTGGTCACCGGCTGCGTCTATAACGGCGACAACACCCTGCCCTACGCCCTGCCGGACAACCAGACGCAATCCGGCATCAAGACCAATTCCTCCAAGGGCGGCGGCGGTTTCAACGAGCTGCGTTTCGAGGACAAGAAGGACGCTGAGGAAGTGTTCCTGCAGGCGCAGAAGGACATGAAGGTGAATGTGCTCAACGACAGCACCGCCACCATCGGCCACGACGAAACCCTCACGGTGCAGAATGCCCGCACCCGCACGGTGAAGGAAGGCGACGAGACCATCACCCTGGAAAAGGGCAAGCGCTCCGTAACCATCCAGACCGGCAGCGACACCCTGGATGTGAAAGACAGCCGCACGGTGAAGGTGGGCGCCGACCAGACCCACAGCACCGGCGGCAACTACAGCCACAAGGTGACGGGCAACTACGAGCTCACCGTGGACGGCAACCTGACGATCAAGGTCAGCGGCACCCTTACCTTGCAAAGCGGCGGCAGCCTGACCATCAAGAGTGATGCCGACCTCGCCGCCCAGGCCGGCACCTCCATCACCCAGAAGGCTGGAACGTCCCTGACCAACCAGGCGGGCACCTCTCTGGACAACAAGGCCGGTACCACCCTGACCAACGATGCCGGCATCAGCCTGACCAACAAGGCCAGCGCCGAGCAGACGGTGGACGGCGGCGGCATGCTGACCATCAAGGGCGGACTGGTGAAGGTGAACTGAACATGGCGAACGGCGGCAAGCTCGACCTCACCCGCGGTGACAGCCGCATGCAGGGCCAGTTGCAGGACGGCGAACTGGAAGGTCCCGTACGCATCGAGGAAGCGGGCCGGCCCCAGGCGCAGCTCAGCTACAGCCAGGGCGAGCTGAACGGACCGGTCACCCTCTTCCACCCCAACGGCAAGGTCTCGGCGCAGATGCCCTATGTGCGCGGCAAGCTCCACGGCGTGGCGACCTTCCATGCGCCGGAGGGCTGGCTGCAGCGCAAGGTGAGTTACCGCCAAGGCCTGATGCACGGCGAGGCCACCAGCTATTTCCCCGACGGCGGCGTGGCTGAAGTCGAGCACTATCGCGACGGGGTGCGCGACGGGGCCTACCAGCGTTTCCACGGCAACGGCCAGCTCGCACTGCGCAGCCGTTATCTCAAGGGCCAGTTGCTGGAGCCTGGCCAACCCTTCACCGAAGACGGTCGCCCATTGAACGCCGAGGGCAAGCCCATGTCCCGGCTGCGCTGGTGGTGGAAGCGCTGGACCGAACCGGCCGAAGCCTGACCCCACGCCTGTAGGAGCGAGCTTGCTCGCGAACCGGGCCAGCCATTCGCCGGCTCAGGGAATCTGCATCTGCACCTGGCCAGGCATCTGGATCTTGATCACCCCGCCCCAGGTGCACATCAGTGTGCTGTTGGAGTCCAGCGCCGGCATGCTGCCCAACAGCACGGTGGGTGCGCCACCGGGAATCCAGGGCGTCGCCGTGGCGGGGATGCAGGGCATGGGGGTCAACGCGCCGAGGGCGGCGGCAGTGGCGGCGGCCACGGTTGGATTGGCCAGGCTCTGGCACATGCCGAAGGTGGGAATGTTCACCAGCGGGATGTGATCCATGATGTTCGCCGCCGGCATCCCGCCCGTGAGGGTGCGATTCACCGGCAGCACATTCAGCACCGTCGGCGCCACTCCGAAACTGCATTGCAGCGTCGCCCCGCTGCAGACCTGCGGACATCCCATGATCCGACCTCCTCCGTGCGTCGCCAGGAACTCTAGACGAGCCCACGGAATCACGCCCCCGGCAATCCACCGGACCTGTGGGGGCGATTTCAATCGCTGAGCGGACCGGAGGTTCGCTATGGGGGCCTGAAGGGGGCGGCTGCGCCACCCTTAGCGAATGAATTCGCCCCCACAGCGAAGCACAGCTATTCGAGCAAGACGGTGCGCACGGCGCACCCTACCGGGAAAATCACCCCCATAAGGGAGAGCCAAGCCCTGGCACAAACCCTGTGGGGGCGATTTCAATCGCCAAGCGGACCGAAGGTTCGCCATCGGGTGCTGAAGGGGGCGGCTGCACCGCCCTTAGCGAATGAATTCGCCCCACAGATGCAGGATTGCATTGGCATGCCCCGGCGCCCTCAATCGCGACGCCGGTCCGTCGCCCCGCGTCGGGGGGCACCCGTCGAAAACTATAATGAGTGGTACGGGGGTAAGTTCCGGGGGAATTGAGTGTGGAGGGTTCGCCATGCGCATCCTCAAACTTCTGGTCCTGCTCCTAGCCTGCTTCGGCGGGAGCCAGGCAACTGCCGGGTCACCCTGGCCCAGCAACGACACCCGCGATGCCATGATGCTGGCCGGCGGGCGCGGCGGCAGTCACTTCGGCGGCTTCCACCACCGCAGCAGCCACATGGGCTTCAGACATCATCACCACGGTTTCAATTCTCATCACCACCACGGGTTCAGGCATCACCACCACAACTTCAACGGATTCCACCGGAGTCACGGCTTCGGCAAGACGAATTCGCGGTTCTTCATCGTGGATCCGCGCTTTGACCATCGTTTCGATCACCGCGTCCGGACTCGCGGGGTGGTGATCCGCTTCAATGATCCGCACTCTGTGATGTTCACGAGTCCTGGCTTCGGTCAGTGACTTGCCTCAAAGCCACCTCGCAGTAACCCGTCCTGCGAGAGGGGGTTGGCTGCGTCCACGCCCCAGCCCGCCGAAGGCTCGGAGGCTTTCCTACCCGCCCAACGAAACAGAACACCAAAACACACAATCTCTACATGTGCGTATCGCTTTCCAGCTTTAGCCTGAATCGAGCGCCCTCTCCCACCACCGCACTCCGCCGCAAGCCCCGCAACCAGGCCCTCAACCGCGCTCTCCCTGGCATCCACAGACACCACAAAACCCCTTCCCTCAACCTATCCCTTATGCGCGGATGCCCCTTGACCGATCGTCAATTCGATACAAAAACTATATTCGATACACGTTTTAGTGTTTGATATTTGTTTTCGTATCATTTAAAAATAGCGCCATGGCCAAGCCACCCCACGAACCCTGCATGGCTGGAGAACGGCATGTACGCACAATTGGTTGAGACCGGCGTGAAGCGCGTGAAAGCGCTGGAGGAGATGACTCCTGAAGAACGCGCCTTCCAGGAAAAGATCGACGCGGAGATCAAGATCGAAGCGAAGAACTGGATGCCGGAGGCTTACCGGCAGACGCTGATCCGCCAGATTTCCCAGCACGCTCACTCCGAGATCGTCGGCATGCTGCCCGAGGGCAACTGGGTGACCCGCGCCCCGACCCTGAAGCGCAAGCTGCAGCTGATGGCCAAGATCCAGGACGAAGCCGGTCACGGCCTCTACCTCTACAGCGCCATGGAAACCCTGGGTGCTGATCGCGACACCGAGGTCGCCAAGCTGCACAGCGGCAAGGCCAAGTATTCGAGCATCTTCAACTACCCCACCCTGACCTGGGCCGACATGGGCGCAGTGGGCTGGCTGGTGGATGGCGCCGCCATCGTCAACCAGGTGGTGCTGCAGCGGACCTCCTATGGCCCTTACTCCCGCGCCATGATCCGTATCTGCAAGGAAGAGTCCTTCCACCAGCGTCAGGGCTACGAAATCCTCCTGCACATGATGCGCAACGGCACCCAGGCCCAGAAGGACATGGTCCAGGACGCCATCAACCGCCTCTGGTGGCCGTCGCTGATGATGTTCGGCCCGAGCGACGCCGACTCCCCCAACAGCGCCCAGTCCATGGCCTGGAAGATCAAGCGCCAGAGCAACGACGAACTGCGTCAGCGCTTCATCGACCAGACCGTTCCGCAACTGGAACTGCTCGGCTGCACCGCCCCGGACCCGGACCTGAAGTGGAACGAGGAGCGCGGCCACTACGACTTCGGCGACATTCAGTGGGAAGAGTTCTACGAAGTGCTCAAGGGCAACGGCCCGTGCAACGTCGAGCGCGTCGCCACCCGCCGCAAGGCCATCGAAGACGGCGCCTGGGTCCGCGAAGCCGCTGTCGCCCATGCCCGCAAACAACAACAGAAACGCGACGCCGCCTGAGCCGTCTCGAGGAGATAAGAATCATGTCTGAGTGGACCCTTTTTGAAGTCTTCGTGCGCAGCAAGCACGGCCTGAACCACAAGCATGTCGGCAGCGTGCATGCCGCCGATGCGCGCATGGCCATCGAGAACGCCCGCGAGCTGTACACCCGCCGCAACGAAGGCGTGAGCCTGTGGGTGGTGCCGTCCGCACTGATCACCGCCTCCTCCCCGGACGAGAAAGAGCCGCTGTTCGACCCGTCCCAGGACAAGGTCTATCGCCACGCCAGCTTCTACGAGCTGCCGGCCGAAGTCGGCCACATGTGAGGCCGCTGCCATGACTCAACGCGAAGACCTCATTCAATACCTGCTGCGCCTCGGCGACAGCGCCCTGATCCAGGGCCAGCGCCTGTGCGAATGGTGCGGCCGTGCCCCGGCACTGGAAGAAGAGCTGGCGCTGATGAACGTCGGCCTCGACCTGGTGGGCCAGGCCCGCAACTGGCTGGACTACGCCGCCGAGCTGCTGGACGACGGCCGTGATGCCGACCACCTGGCGTTTCGCCGCGACGAGCGCGCCTACCGCAACCTGCTGCTGGTAGAGCAACCCAACGGCGACTACGCGGTGACCATCACCAAGCAGTTCCTGTTTGATGCCTGGCACTTCCAGATGCTGCACGGCCTGGCTCAGTCCAGCGACGAGCGCGTCGCCGGCATCGCCGCCAAGGCCCTGAAGGAAGTCACCTACCACCTGCGCCGCTCCGGCGAGTGGGTCGAGCGCCTGGGCGACGGCACCGAGGAAAGCCACCAGCGCATGCTGGCAGCCATCCGCGATATTTGGCGCTTCACCGTGGAACTGGTGAATGGCGACGACGTGGAACAGCGTCTGTTCGAGGCCGGCATTGCGCCGAACCCGGCGGAAATCGCCGCTGCCTGGAAGTCCAAGGTGGCCGATATCTTCGCCAGCGCCACCCTGCCGATGCCGGAACCGGCCAGCTACTTCTACCTGAACGGCCGCAAGGGCCTGCACACCGAGCACCTCGGTCTGCTGCTGGCCGAAATGCAATTCCTCCAGCGGGCCTACCCCGATGCGTCCTGGTGAGCTGATTACCAGTGACCGTGGCGCCAGGCCCGGCGCGCCAGATGATCTGGCGCGCGCCTGGTCGGTGCTGGGCGAGGTGATGGACCCGGAAGTGCCGGTGGTCAGCGTGGTCGACCTCGGCATCGTCCGTGGCCTCGACTGGCAGGACGGCCACCTGCATGTGGTGGTCACCCCGACCTACTCCGGCTGCCCGGCCACTGAGGTGATCGAGCACGACATCGAGCAGGCTCTGGAAGGCGCCGGTTTTGCCGCGCCGAAACTGGAGCGCCGCCTGACGCCGGCCTGGACCACTGACTGGATCAGCACCGACGGCCGCGAGCGCCTGCGCGCCTACGGCATCGCCCCGCCGGCCGGCAGCACCAGCAAGCGCAGCCTGATGGGCGAGTCTCCGGAAGTGTGTTGCCCGCAGTGCGGCAGTGCCCATACCGAGCAGCTAAGCCAATTCGGCTCCACGGCCTGCAAGGCTCTGTATCGCTGCATTGAGTGCCGTGAGCCTTTCGACTATTTCAAGTGCATCTGAACGGCGTCGCCGTCGGAGAAGAACAATGAGCAAGTTCCATAGCCTGAAAATCAAGGAAGTGCGCCCGGAAACCCGCGATGCGGTGTCCATCGCCTTCGACATTCCTGCCGACCTGACCGAGGCGTTCCGCTTTACCCAGGGCCAGCACCTGGTGATGCGCACCCAGATGGACGGCGAGGAAGTGCGCCGCTCCTATTCCATCTGCACTGGCGTCAACGACGGCGAGCTGCGGGTGGCGATCAAGCGCGTGGCCGGCGGCCGTTTCTCCGCCTACGCCAATGAAAGCCTGAAAGCCGGCCAGAGCCTGGAAGTGATGCCGCCGTCCGGCCACTTCTTCGTCGAGCTGGACGCCGCGCGCCACGGCAATTACCTGGCAGTGGCAGCCGGCAGCGGCATCACGCCGATCCTGTCGATCATCAAGACCACCCTGGAAACCGAGCCACACAGCCGCTTCACGCTGATCTACGGCAACCGCTCCAGCGCCTCGGCACTGTTCCGCGAGCAGCTGGAAGATCTGAAAAACACCTACCTGCAGCGCCTGAACCTGATCTTCGTATTCAGCCGCGAACAGCAGGACGTGGACCTCTACAACGGCCGGATCGACGCCGACAAGTGCGGCCAGCTGTTCTCCCGCTGGATCGACGCCAAGGCCCTGGACGCCGCCTTCATCTGCGGCCCGCAGGCCATGACCGAAACCGTGCGCGATCAGCTCAAGGCCAACGGCATGTCCGCCGAGCGCATCCACTTCGAGCTGTTCGCCGCTGCCGGCAGCAGCGCCAAGCGTGAAGCCCGCGAAGCCGCCCGCGCCACTGACGGCGCCAGCAGCCAGGTCACCGTGATCAGCGATGGCCGCGAAATGACCTTCGAGCTGCCGCGCAACAGCGTCAGCGTGCTCGACGCCGGTAATGCCCAGGGCATGGAACTGCCCTACTCCTGCAAGGCCGGCGTGTGCTCGACCTGCAAGTGCAAGGTGGTCGAAGGTGAGGTGGAGATGGACAGCAACTTCGCCCTGGAGGACTACGAAGTGGCCGCCGGCTACGTGCTGTCCTGCCAGACCTACCCGGTCAGCGAAAAAGTCGTCCTGGACTTCGACCAGCTCTGAAAGAAGCGGTGGGCTGAAGCCCACCCTACAGCCTGTAAGCGACACCCGTAGGAGCGAGCTTGCTCGCGAAGCTTTTTGGCCGAACCCGTTCGCCAGCAAGCTGGCTCCTACAAGCAGTACCAGCAATACCCCCGTTCGACACAAGCAGCCTTGCCGTCGGCCGTTGAACGGGCGCCTCGACAATCACAAAAAGAGAGAGCAACCAATGACCCCGCAAGACCTCGATCGCATTCGGGAAAACCCGGACTTCATCCAGCTGGTCCGCCGCAAGCAGCGCCTGACCTGGTCGCTGACCGCCGCTATGCTGGTGATCTACTACGGATTCGTGCTGCTGGTGGCCTTCGCCCCCAGCGTGCTCGGCCAATCCCTCAATGGGGGCGTCACCAGCGTGGGCATGCTGGTGGGCGTGGTCATCATCCTGCTCTCCTTCGCGCTCACCGGTATCTACGTGAAGCGCACCAACGTCCTCGACCCGCTGAACGACAAGGTCCGGCAGGAGTGCGGCCAATGAAAGCCCTCGCTTCCCTGCTGCTCGCCGCCGGCCTCCTGGTCTCCCAGAGCGCCTTCGCCGCCGACGCCGCCGCGCGTCCGCTGAACTGGAACGCCATCTACATGTTTCTGGCGTTCGTGCTCTTCACCCTCGGCATCACCCGCTGGGCCGCCCTGCGCACCCGTTCGGCCGCGGACTTCTATACCGCCGGCGGCGGCCTCACCGGCTTCCAGAATGGCCTGGCGATCGCCGGTGACATGATCAGCGCGGCGTCCTTCCTCGGCATTTCCGCGATGATGTTCATGAACGGCTACGACGGCCTGCTGTACGCCCTGGGCGTGCTTGCCGGCTGGCCGATCATCCTGTTCCTGATCGCCGAACGCCTGCGCAACCTCGGCAAGTACACCTTCGCCGACGTGGTGTCCTACCGCCTTGAACAAAGCCCGATCCGCATCACCGCGGCCTTCGGCACCCTGACCGTGGCGCTGATGTACCTCGTGGCGCAGATGGTCGGCGCTGGCAAGTTGATCGAGCTGCTGTTCGGTCTCTCCTACGCCCAGGCCGTGATGCTGGTCGGCGTACTGATGGTCTGCTACGTGACCTTCGGCGGCATGCTGGCCACCACCTGGGTGCAGATCATCAAGGCCGTGCTGCTGCTCTCCGGCACCACCTTCATGGCCTTCATGGTGCTCAAGCACTTTGGATTCAGCACCGAAGCCATGTTCTCCGCCGCCGCCTCCGTCCACGCCAAGGGCGCGGCCATCATGGCGCCGGGCGGCCTGCTGTCGAACCCCATCGACGCGATCTCCCTCGGCCTCGGCATGATGTTCGGCACCGCCGGCCTGCCGCACATCCTGATGCGCTTCTTCACCGTGAGCGACGCCAAGGAAGCCCGCAAATCGGTGTTCTACGCCACCGGCTTCATTGGCTACTTCTACCTGTTGCTGATCGTGGTCGGCTTCGGTTCCATCGTGATGGTCGGCACCAATCCTGAGTTCCGCGACGCGGCCGGCGCCATCATCGGCGGCGGCAACATGGTTGCGGTGCACCTGTCCCACGCGGTCGGCGGCAGCCTGTTCCTTGGCTTCATCTCCGCCGTGGGCTTCGCCACCATCCTGGCGGTGGTGGCTGGCCTCGCGCTGTCCGGTGCCTCGGCTGTTTCCCACGACCTCTATGCCTGCGTAATCCGCAAGGGCAAGGCCAGCGAGCGTGAGGAAATGCGCGTGTCGCGTATCGCCACCCTCTGCATCGGCGTGCTGGCGGTGATCCTCGGCCTGCTGTTCGAGTCGCAGAACATCGCCTTCCTCTCCGGCCTGGTGCTGGCCATCGCCGCCTCGGTCAACTTCCCGGTGCTGTTCCTCTCCATGTTCTGGAAAGGCCTGACCACCCGTGGCGCGGTCGCCGGCAGTGTTGCCGGCCTGCTGTCCGCCATCGTCCTGCTGGTACTGAGCCCCGCTGTCTGGGTCAACGTGCTGCACCACGACAAGGCGCTGTTCCCCTACTCCAACCCGGCACTGTTCTCCATGGGCCTGGCCTTCTTCAGCGCCTGGCTGCTTTCGGTGACCGATGCCTCCGAGCGTGCCAAGGAAGAGCGCGGCCGTTATCTGGCCCAGTTCATCCGCTCCATGACTGGTATCGGCGCAGCCGCCGCCAGCCGCCACTGAGCCCTGAACAACCGGACGATGGATAGAAGAACAATGACCCAAAGCCGTACCACTGCGCCGCTGCTTGCGGCGCTCACCCTGCCCTTTGCCACCTCGGCGCTGGCGGGTTTCATCGAAGACAGCAAAGGCAGCCTGGAGCTGCGCAACGTCTACATCAATCGCGACTTCCGCCAGGACGGCGCCGCCCAGTCCAAGGCCGAGGAATGGGGCCAGGGCTTTACCGCGCGCCTCGAATCCGGTTTCACCGAGGGCACGGTCGGCGTCGGCCTCGATGCCATTGGCGAACTGGGTGTGAAGCTGGATTCCAGCCGCGACCGCCGTGGCACCGGCCTGCTGCCGTTCGACCCGGCGACCAAAGAGCCGGTGGACGACTACAGCGAGCTGGGCCTGACCGCCAAGCTGCGTGCGTCGAAAAGCGTCCTGCGCCTGGGTACCCTGCAGCCGCTGCTGCCAGTGGCCTCCTATAACGACACCCGCCTGCTCTCTTCCACCTTCCAGGGCGGCATGCTGACCAGCCAGGAGCTGGCCGGCCTGACCTTCAATGGCGGCCGCCTGACCCGCACCAACCTGCGCGACTCCTCTGCCCGCGACGACATCGGTTTAGGTGCCGCCACCAGCGATGCCTTCGACTTCGCTGGCGGCACTTACGCCATCAACCCGCAGCTGGCAGTGAGCTACTACTACGGCCTGCTGGACGAGATCTACCGCCAGCAGTTCGTCGGACTGGTGCACACGCTACCGCTCTCCGGGGGCTTCAATCTGAAGAGCGACATCCGCTACTTCGACAGCCGCGGCGATGGCGTCGAGCGTGCAGGTGAGATCGACAACCGCAACTTCAACGGCATGTTCAGCCTGGGCAAGGGCGCCCACCGGTTCAGCGCGGCGTTCCAGCGCATGTCCGGCGACAGCGCCTTCCCCTTCCTCAACGGCGGCGACCCTTACGTGGTCAACCTGGTGACTTTCAATACCTTCACCCGCGCCGAGGAAGACGCCTGGCAACTGCGTTACGACTACGACTTCGCCGCCCTCGGCATTCCGGGCCTGACCTTCATGACCCGTTATGTCGACGGCAGCAACGTCAAGACCGCAACCGGCGACGAAGGCGAAGAATGGGAACGCGACAGCGACCTCGCCTACGTGATCCAGAGCGGCCCGGTGAAGGGCCTCAGTCTGCGCTGGCGCAACGTCACCTTCAGGTCCGGCAACGGACTGAATACCGATATCGATGAAAACCGCCTGATCCTCGGCTACACGCTGGCCCTCTGGTAAGGCACCCAACCTGTAGGAGCGGGCTTGCCCGCGAACAACGGCGATTCGCGAGCAAGCTCGCTCCTACGAACCAAGAATGAACGCCGGTGCTCTGCGCCGGCCCCCTTCACGGAGATTTCCTCATGAGTAACGCCCCCACGCTGCAAAGCTTCATCGGCGGCCGCTGGATCGGCCAACACGGTTCCCAGGGACTGCGCAGCGCCATCGACGGCAGCACCCTCTTCCGCACCCACGAGGAAGCCCTGGACTTCTCCGAAGCCGTCGAACATGGCCGCAAGCGCGGCATCGCCAGCCTCATGGCCATGGACTTCCAGCAGCGCGCGGCGCGCCTCAAGGCCCTGGCGCTGTACCTGACCGAACACAAGGAACAGCTCTACACGATGTCCCGCCACAGCGGCGCTACCCGCGCCGACAGCTGGATCGACATCGAGGGCGGCGCCGCCACCCTGTTCAGCTATGCCGGCGTCGGCGCCCGTGAGCTGCCCTCCGGCAACATCGTCCACGAAGGCCCGGCCATGCCGCTGGGCAAGCAAGGCACCTTCGCCGGCACTCACATCCTGGTGCCCCGTGGCGGCCTGGCCGTGCACATCAACGCCTTCAACTTCCCCATCTGGGGGATGCTGGAAAAATTCGCCCCCAGCTTCCTCGCCGGCATGCCCTGCATCGTCAAGCCGGCCACTGCCACCAGCTACCTGACCGAAGCCGCCGTGCGCCTGATGCACGAATCCGGCCTGCTCCCGGAAGGCAGCCTGCAACTGATCATCGGCAGCACCGGCGACCTGCTGGACCGCCTGCAAGGCCAGGACGTGGTGACCTTCACCGGCTCCGCCGACACCGCCGCCAAGCTGCGCGTGAACGCCAACCTGATTCGCAACTCCGTGCCCTTCAACGCAGAAGCGGACTCGCTGAACTGCGCCATCCTCGCCCCGGAAATCACCCCGGACGATCCGGAGTTCGACCTCTTCGTCAAGGAAGTGGCCCGCGAGATGACCGTCAAGGCGGGCCAGAAGTGCACCGCCATCCGCCGTGCCATCGTCCCCGCCAAGCACATCGACGCCGTGGCCGAACGCCTGCGTGATCGCCTGTCCAAGGTGGTAGTCGGCGACCCGGCCGTGGAAGGCGTGAAGATGGGCGCCCTGGCCTCCCACGCCCAGCAGGCCGACGTGGCCGAGCGCCTGGACGCCCTGCTTGCCAGCAGCGACCTGCTGTTCGGTGCCCGTGACGGTTTCGCCCCGCGCGGCGACGGCGTGAACGAAGGTGCCTTCTTCGCACCCACCCTGCTGCGCTCCCGTGACCCGCACGCCGAAGGCGGTGCCCACGACATCGAGGCCTTCGGCCCGGTGAGCACCCTGATGGCCTACGACGACATCGACGAAGCCATCGCCCTGGCCGCCCGTGGCAAGGGCAGCCTGGTGGCCAGCCTGGTCACCAAGGACCCGGCCGTCGCCGCCCGCGTGGTACCGCAAGCCGCCGCCCTGCACGGCCGCCTGCACATCCTCGACCGCGAATCTGCCGCCGAATCCACTGGCCACGGCTCGCCCCTGCCGGTACTCAAGCACGGCGGCCCAGGCCGCGCCGGTGGTGGTGAAGAACTGGGCGGCCTGCGCGCGGTGAAGCACTACCTGCAACGCGCCGCGGTCCAGGGTTCGCCCACCATGCTGGCTGCCGTGACCCGCGAATACGTGCGCGGCGCCAAGGTGATCGAGACCGAAGTACACCCGTTCCGTCGCTACTTCGACGAGCTGCAGATCGGCGAATCCCTGCTGACCCACCGCCGCACCGTGACCGAAGCCGACATCGTCAACTTCGGTTGCCTGTCGGGCGACCACTTCTACATGCACTTCGATGAGCTTGCCGCCAAGGAATCCCAGTTCGGCAAGCGCATTGCCCACGGCTACTTCGTGCTGTCGGCCGCCGCCGGCCTGTTCGTCTCCCCGGCCCCCGGCCCGGTACTGGCCAACTACGGCCTGGACAGCCTGCGCTTCATCACCCCGGTGGGCATCGGCGACACCATCCAGGCTCGCCTGACCTGCAAGCGCAAGATCGACCAGGGCAAGAAGAGCCCGAAGGGCGAGCCGCAAGGCGTGGTGGCCTGGGATGTGGAAGTCACCAACCAGAACGGCGAGCTGGTCGCCAGCTACGACATCCTCACCCTGGTGCTGAAACGCCCCGAGGCGGTGTGAACCGAGTCGCTGCGTGAGTTTATGACCGGCCTTAGGGCCGGTTTTTTTTGCCTGCTCGAACCTCCCGTAGGTTGGTGTAGAGCGCAGCGAAACCCAACGTTCCCCGGAAGTCCGCTGTTGGGCCTCGTTCCTCGGACCAACCTACGGCGGGACTGCGTCCCGCTCGGCGAATGAATTCGCCCCTACAGATGAGTGCGAGTACATCGCGTGCGGCTGTAGGTTGCGGCAGAGCGAAGCGAAGCCCAACGCGCGCTCCCACTCGTTGGGCCTCGTTCCTCGGACCAACCTACGGCGGGACTACGTCCCGCATAGCGAATGAATTCGCCCCTACAGATGAGTGCGAGTACATCGCGTGCGGCTGTAGATTGCGGCAGAGCGCAGCGAAGCCCAACGCGTGATCCGACTCGTTGGGCCTCATTCCTCGGACCAACCTACGGCGGGACTGCGTCCCGCTCGGCGAATGAATTCGCCCCTACAGATGAGTGCGAGTACATCGCGTGCGGCTGTAGGTTGCGGCAGAGCGAAGCGAAGCCCAACGCGCGCTCCCACTCGTTGGGCCTCGTTCCTCGGACCAACCTACGGCGGGACTGCGTCCCGCATAGCGCATGAATTCGCCCCCACAGCAAAAGCCACACCGGCAGTCCGTGCTGATTCTGGCACGCAGGCTCAAGCCCTTGGCAAGCAGGCACAAGGCCGGCACTCGGCAACTCCTTAGTATCCGAACGAAGAAACGCTCCCCTGCCAATATCAAGAAAAAGGAAGCATTGCGATGTCCCGGTCGAACCTGTTCCGACTCTCCACTCTCGCGCTGCTGGTGGGCGCCGCTACCCAGGCGGGCGCCTATGAGCTGTACGCCGACGAAGACACTCACCTGAACGCTACCCTGGAGGCCGTGTACGGCTTCTTCCATAGCCAGGAGAACTACGCCATCGCTGGCTCGAAGAGCGAGGGTTCGTCGTCCTGGCGCGAGGGTTATGCCAAGTACGGCATCAGCTTCGACCAAGGGCTGGCGGGGGCCGGCACCGGCTATGGCGCCTTCAACATGCTCAGCTCGGGCACCTGGGGTGACGGTGACGCGGCGGGCTTCACCGATGGTTCCGAGCGCACCACCAAGATCGAAGACGCCTACCTCGGCTGGCGTTCCGGCCAGTTGTTCGAGGCACTGGGCGAAGACGGCGTGGACTTCTCCTTCGGCCGCCAGAACCTGATGATCGGCGACGGCTTCCTCATCAACGGCGATGCCCTGAACCTCGGCAACGGCCTTGCCGATGGCGAGTTCAACCGCGGTGGCGCCTACTGGCTGGCTGCACGCAAGGCGTTCGACCAGACCGCCGTGCTGCGTCTCGGCGGCAAGGATGGCCTGCGCGGCGACCTGATGTGGCTGAAATCCGACAACCGCGCCCAGGCCAAGACCGAGATGGTGGTCGGCAACCTGGAGCATGTATCCGAAGCCGGCACCCTGGGCCTGACCGCCATCGACATCAGCGATGTCGACGAAGAATTCGCATCGCCCTTCCAGGCTGAGCGCGACGGCATGAAGACCTATAGCGTGCGCGGCCAGGGCAACGCCGGGGTCGATAACCTGTTCCTCTCCGGTGAATACGCCTGGCAGGACAAAAAGGACGTCGACGACGAGAACGCCTGGTACCTGGAAGCCGGTTGGACCTTCTCCGATGTGGCCTGGAGTCCGAATGTCAGCTACCGCTACAGCCGCTTCTCGGAAGGTTACGACGCGCTGTTCACTGGCTTCAGCCGTGGCTACGGCACCTGGTTCCAGGGTGAAGTGGCGGCCAACTACGCCGGCCCGTTCAACACCAACACCCAGGTCCACCACGTCGCCTTCAAGGTGTCGCCGCTGGAAAACCTGAGCCTCGGCGCCCTGTGGTTCGACTTCAACACCCTGGACCGCGACCTGGGCAATACCGACGGCCGCGAACTGGACCTCTACGCCGAGTGGGCGGTGAGCGACAACCTGATCGTCATGCCCCTGGTCGGCCTCTACAAGCCTGACCGCAGCGCGGAAGAAGGCGGCACCCAGCTCGGTAGCAACGACAGCAAC
The DNA here is from genome assembly GCF_029871235.1 of Pseudomonas sp. BN411. Taxonomy (GTDB): domain Bacteria; phylum Pseudomonadota; class Gammaproteobacteria; order Pseudomonadales; family Pseudomonadaceae; genus Metapseudomonas. The sequence goes on along the minus strand of NZ_SSOM01000084.1, from coordinate 127,096 downwards.
CTCTACAGTCAGTTGGTGTTTGTCACCACCTTCTGAACCCATCCGGGGCGGCAACGCCCCGGTTCCTTTCGCGATTGTGTCCCATGTCCAGCCCCAGCCTCAGCATCCAAAGCAAGATCACCCTGCTGGCGAGCCTCTGCCTGATCCTGGTGGTGGGCCTGCTGGTCGGCCTGTCGCTCTACCAGACCCGCGCCAGTACCGAACGGGTCAAGGATTCCAGTGGAGCCATGCTGGCCGAAGCCGCGCGCCTCAACCTGCAGGCCCAGGGCAAGGTACAGGCCCTGCAGATCCAGCGCAGCTTCACCCGCACCCACGAATACGGCCTGGGACTCGCGCGGCACCTGCTCTACCTGCGTGAACGCGCCGCCCGTGGCGAGATCAATTCCGAAACCCTGCGTTCCGAACTGGCCGGCGAACTGCGCAAGGCTGTCGAGCAACGCCCGGAACTGCTCGGCCTGTTCCTGATCTTCCAGCCCGATGCCCTTGATGGTCGTGACGCCGAGTTCAAAGGCCGCGGTGACCTCGGTAGCAACGACGCCGGGCGCTTCGCGCTGTATTGGCTGCAAGCCAAGCCGGGCGAGTTGCAAGCCGTGCCGGGCGACGAAAAGCTGCTGGCCGATACTGCCCCCGGTCCCAGCGGCGCGCCCTTCAACGCGTTCTTCACCTGCCCGCGAGACAGCGGGCAACTGTGCTTGCTGGAGCCCTACTTCGACGAATCCTCAGGCAGCCGCAAGCTGGTCACCAGCGTCGCCTTCCCGCTGCTGGAGAACGGCAAGGTGCTGGCGGTGATCGGCCTGGACATCAGCCTCGACAGCCTGCAACAGGACGCCCTGGCCAGTAGCCGCGAGCTCTATGAAGGCAACGGTCGCGTCAGCATCATCAGCCCGTCGGGCGTGGTCGCCGGTCACAGCCAGGATGCCGGCCAGCTGGGCAAACGCCTGCAAGCCGTGCTGCCGGAGCAGGCAACCGGGGTCCTGGACTTCCTCGGCCGCAACGAACCCCATGCGTTCATCGACAAGGGCCAGATCAGCGTACTGGAGCCGCTCTCCCCTATCGCCGGGGCCAAGCCTTGGGGCGTGCTGCTGGGCGTGCCGCAACGAGTGCTGCTGGCACCTGCCGAAGCCTTGAAGGTGCAGATGGACGACGAGCGCCTGCAAAGCTCGGCGCTGGAGTTCACCCTCGGCTCCGTCGCGGCGCTGCTCGGAGTTGCCATGATCTGGCTGGCCGCCCGTGGCGTCACCCGCCCGCTGCTACGCCTGGCCGCCATGCTGGAAAACATTGCTGACGGTGAAGGCGATCTCACCCGACGCCTGACCTACGTCCGGCACGACGAGCTGGGCCGCCTGGCGCTGGCTTTCAATCGCTTCCTCGACAAGCTGCAACCGGTGATCGCCAAGGTCCAGGGCTCGGTGCGAGACGCCCGCGACACCGCTGACCAGTCAGCGCTGATCGCCCGCCACACCAGCGAAGGCATGCAGCAACAGTTCCGCGAGATCGATCAGGTCGCCACTGCCCTGCATGAAATGTCCGCAACGGCCAACGCCTCGGCCCAGAGCGCGGCGCAGGCTGCCGACGCCGCACGCAACGCTGACCAGGCCAGCCGCGAAGGCCTGGACGTAATCACCCGCACCACCAACGCCATCCACGCCCAGGCGCGGGATATGGGCCAGGCCATGGACCAGCTGCAGACACTGGCCCAGAGCAGCGAGCAGATCGGTTCGGTGCTGGAGGTGATCCTCTCCATCGCCGGGCAAACCAACCTGCTGGCGTTGAACGCCGCCATCGAAGCGGCCCGCGCCGGTGACGCCGGACGCGGCTTCGCCGTGGTGGCCGACGAGGTGCGCAGCCTGGCGCGCCGCACCCAGGACTCGGTGGAAGAGATCCGCCAAGTGATCGACGACCTGCAGAACGGTACCCGCGATGTGACCCAGGCCATGCAAGGCAGCCATGGCCTGGCCCAGGAAAACGTCAGTCAGGTGCAGCAGGCGGTAACCGCGCTGGAACGCATCGGCCACGCGGTCAACCTGATCACCGAGATGAATCTGCAAATTGCTAGTGCCGCCGAGGAGCAAAGCAGCGTCGCAGATGAAATCAACCGCAACGTCGAGGCCATCCGCGACGTGACCGAATCCCTGTCCGGCCAGGCCGAGCAGTCAGCGCAGGTCAGTCGCCAGCTCAATGACCTGGCCAACCATCAGCAGGGGCTGATGCAGCAGTTTCGCGCCTAGGGCTCACAAGGCCCTGACGCGCTCTTGGGCGGCCTGTCCGCCACTCCCCGTCGCCACCGGCCTGAAGGACTATCCGTCCCGACTGGTCGGTGGCACTTCAGTTTTCCAGCAGCGCAAGTGTGACCGCCGCCCAGGCAGGCCGCGTCATCGAAGAAAACCTCCCTGCCCACAGAAGTCCCCATGCATCCACTTCGCAAAGCGCTGCACAACGAGCTGCACTCGCGGCCGTCGATCTACTTCCGGGATCCGGCCAACGTCTATCACTTCGCCTTTTCCGATGCCGAGGACGTCTGCGACGCCCTGGTGGATCGCCTCAACCAGGCTGCCGACGCACCACTGGCCAGTAATGGCTCCCAAGGCCTGCTGCGCATGGGCGAGAACACCCTGAAATGGGAACGCCATACCGAGTTCTTCACCCTCACCCTGGTGGTGCCGCGTGCGCCGGGCGACCCGTTGTGGCCGCCGCTGCCGGAAGCGCTGGAAAGCCTGGTGAGCGAGCACCGCAATCTGCTGATCAATGCCGATCAGGTGCTGGTGGAGTCGGATGCGAACTGGGCGGGTGACACGGCGGCCTACGGCTTCAAGGACCCTTCCGGGTCCACCCTGGGAGGTGGCGATGCCATCGCCTGGTCGGACTTCCGCCTCACCGAGGGCGGCGTCAACCGCATCCTGCTGGTCAACCGTCGGCTCAATGCCTACCGCCTGGGCCGGATGATCCGCCGCCTGCTGGAAATCGAGACCTACCGCATGATGGCCTCCCTCACCCTGCCGGTGGCCCAGGCGGTGAGCCTGCAGTTGAAGGAGTACGACAAGGAGCTGACCAACCTCTCCGACCGCAATGCCGAGGGCAAGGGCAGCGCCAAGGAGCTGTCGACGGATATCGCCGCCCTCTCCGCCCGCATCGTGCGCAGCACCGCCCGCACCCGCCAGCGCTTCAGCGCCACGGAGGCCTACGCGCAGATCGTATTCGAGCGCATCAACGAGCTGCGTGAATCCCATATCGACGATTGCCAGCGGCTGGGGGTGTTCATCGAACGGCGCTTCCGCCCCACGGTGCGCTACTGTGCGGCCACCGACCAGCGCCTGGTGCGCCTGGGCCAGAGCGTGGCGAATCTCAGTGACCTGCTGCGGGCACGGGTCAATGTGGAAGTGGAAGAACAGAACTCGGAAATCCTGCGCAGCCTGAACGCCCGCGCCGATACGCAGATCAAGATCCAGAAGGCGGTGGAAGGCCTGTCGATCATCGCCATCAGCTACTACCTGCTGAGCCTGTTCAAGCTGTTCTACGGCGGCCTGCACACCCTCGGCCTGGACGTATCACCGAAGACCGCGATTCTGGTGATGACGCCGGTGGTGGCGCTGATCCTGGGCGCGATCGTCCTGCGGATCAGGAAGGCGAAGGGGCATTGATCCCCGCAAATCCGATGGGCAGACCTGCGGCCTGCTTGGCGAATGAATTCGCCCCTACAAATGAGTGCCGACGCCTCACTCAAACCTCCCGTAGGTTGGTGTAGAGCGCAGCGAAACCCAACGATTGCCGGAAGTCCGCTGTTGGGCCTCGTTCCTCGGACCAACCTACGGCGGGACACGTCCCGCCTGGCGAATGAATTCGCCCCCACAAATGAGTGCCGACGCCTCACGCAAACCTCCCGTAGGTTGGTGTTGAAGTGGTCAAGTAAAACTGGACACCGGTTTAGGTCTATCCGGCCAGCGCTTCGCGCTGTAC